>CAMCVH010000007.1 GCA_945881875.1 Polynucleobacter meluiroseus | reverse complement strand
CTTTATAAGAAATTCAAAGCAGGTAACAATCAACGTTCACATGTTTGGTACCGTTGGTTCAATGAAGTACCAGTTGTGATCTTTTTGATCATCAGTATTTTGGTTGTTGTAAAACCTTTTTAATTTGTTCAAGTAAATAAACTTAAAACAAGAACAAAAATAATAGAAGTAAAAAAACAAGAACAAAAATAAAATAAAGAAGGTTTTGCCATGAAGTTTTTTATCGTTTGCCCACGTGGGCTAGAGATTCCTTTAGCAGAAGAGCTAAAGGAAATCTCTGAGCGTTCAGAAGTGAAAGCTCTAGGCGCATGGGTGATTGATCCCCCGCCTCTGAATAACACTGGAGGTCTAGGTGTTGCTGGTTCGATGTCAGTAGCCTTGGCTATTAATTTGCATTCTCGTATCGCCAGTCGTTGTTTGTTACAAATGACCCATGTGGCTTACCGTAAAGAAGATGATATTTATAAAGCTGTGAGATCTTTGTCTTGGGAAGATTGGTTAACGCCTGATCAAACCATGAGAGTAGATTTAACGGCCCACCGTTCACCGCTAACGAGTTTGAATTTCGTTACTCTCAGAATTAAAGATGCGGTTTGTGATCGCCTAAGAGAGGTGAAGGGCGCTAGACCAAATATCGATACAGAGTTACCTGATATTCGAGTACAAGCTCACTTGACTGCAACATATGCCAGCATTTATTTAGATACCAGTGGTCAGTCATTGTTTAAGCGTGGCTGGCGGGATGACAAGGGTGTTGCACCCTTAAAAGAAAACTTAGCGGCTGGTATTTTGGCTTTAACGGGCTGGAAGCCTGAGCAACCTTTTTTTGATCCGATGTGCGGTAGTGGTACTTTTTTAATTGAAGCAGCTTATCGGGGTTTAGGGATTCCATCAGGCTCAATCCGTGCAGGATTATTAAATCCTAAGCAGGCAGAAGAGCAATCTGCTCAAGACCATAATCAATCAGTGAAATCACAAGACAAAGTAGATACACAAAATAAATTCACAAGATATCGTCCCACCCGTGTTGATTTGGTAGGGGCTGATCAAGGTTTTGGTTTTCAGAGGTTAAAGCCATTCAACACCCCAGATCTCAAAAAGCAGTGGGATGGTTTGTGTGAAGTAGCCAAGAAGAATATTGAAGTAGGTTTAGCTAATGCTAACAAGCTCAAGATGGCTGCATGTGACATTAATGAAAACATGATCACAATCGTTAAAAACAATTGGAAGCGTGCGGGCTTGCCAGCTCAATCGGGTGTTTTATCGAATGTTAGACAGATTGATGCTTTGGTAGCAAAGTCACCTTTTGCTGATCCAGGTGTGATGTTATTTAACCCACCCTATGGTGAGCGTTTGGAGATTCAAGGTGGTCGTGATGGTAGTGAGCGCGTCAAAGGTCGTGGCGCTAGAGATGCATTACCAAAAAACAATAACTCCGAAGAGTTCATGGAGTTCTTAAATCAGTTTGGTAAACACCTCAAAGATAACTTCCAGGGTTGGCAGGTTGATGTGTTGACGGCTGACATGGGTTTACCAGGTCAAGTGCGCATGAAGGAATCAAAACGTACACCTTTATTCAATGGCCCGTTAGAGTGCCGTTTGTTTAGGTTTGACATGAAGGTGTCAGAATAGTTAAAAAGATCTTATTTAGGGTAGAAAGATAAACGTTCTTTCTGCATAAATTAAGTTAGTCCTAGTAAAATACACAAAAATAGGAAAAGAGATTATGGAATTTAAAACTTATATGTGTTTAATTTGTGGCTGGGTCTACGATGAAGAGGCCGGTCTGCCTGATGAAGGTATTTTACCTGGAACATTATGGAAAGACGTTCCTATGAACTGGACTTGTCCAGAATGCGGAGCACGCAAAGAAGATTTTGAGATGACGGTCATTTAAATCGGCCTAATTCATAAAGCCACCTTCGGGTGGCTTTGAAGTTTTAAATGCAATATTTTTGTTGTTTATAGTATTTAAAGTATGGATATGAGCAAAAACGAAGAACTATTCCTAAGAGCCCAGAAAACAACCCCAGGTGGCGTTAATTCTCCAGTGAGAGCATTTCGTCAAGTTGGGGGAGTACCGCGTTTTGTAAAACGTGCCAAAGGTGCTTATTTTTGGGATGCTGATGACAAGCAATATGTTGACTGCATTGGCTCATGGGGTCCGATGATTGTTGGTCATGCCAACCCAGAAGTAGTTAAAGCTCTTCAGGATGCAGCTGTTAATAGCTTTAGTTATGGTGCTCCTACTGAAGGCGAGATAGTGATGGCAGAGCGGATCTGCCAACTAGTGCCAAGTATTGAGAGAGTTCGACTAGTTTCTAGTGGTACCGAGGCCACGATGAGCGCTTTGCGTTTGGCGCGTGGCTTTACTGGTCGCGATTTGATCATTAAATTTGAAGGTTGCTACCACGGCCATGCTGATAGCTTATTGGTCAAAGCTGGTTCAGGTATGTTGACCTTCGCCGATAGCACGCAAAATGCACCATCATCAGGTGGTGTTCCACAAGATCTAGTGAAACACACATTGGTATTGCCATTCAATGATGTGGAAGCGCTTGAGGTTGCATTCAAACAAAATGCTGGCAAGATTGCAGCACTGATTGTTGAACCAATCGCGGGCAATATGAACTTGATTCAGCCAAGCTCTGCCTTTGTTAAAGCGATGCGTGATCTCACGACTAAAGAAGGCGCAGTTCTTATTTATGACGAGGTGATGACTGGTTTTAGAGTCGCACTTGGTGGTGCACAGAGTCTTCATGGCATAAAACCTGATTTGACTTGTTTGGGTAAGGTCATGGGTGGTGGTATGCCTATGGCAGCCTTTGGTGGTCGTGCTGACATCATGAATAAATTAGCCCCATTAGGGAATGTGTATCAAGCTGGTACTTTGTCAGGCAATCCTTTGGCGGTTGCTGCTGGTTTAGCCAATTTAGACATTATTACGAGACCTGGCTTTTTTGACTGCCTATCCATGCAAACTAAAAAGTTTGTCGATGGTATGGCTTTAAGAGCGAAGCAAGCAGGGGTGCTATTTTCTGTAGATAGCGTAGGCGGAATGTTTGGTTTGTATTTCTCAGAAAAAGTACCAACTTCTTATGCTGAAGTAACAGCCAGTGATATTGAAGCCTTCAAAAAGTTCTTCCATCTGATGTTGGATAACGGTGTTTATTTAGCACCATCCGCCTATGAAGCAGGTTTCTTATCAATTGCTCATGACGATACAGTTCTCGCAAAAATGTTCAAAGCTGCTGAAATTTCATTTGCCGCAATGGCACAGAAATAGTTGATGAATAATATTTATGCCATCGGTGACGTGCAAGGCTGCAATCAGCAACTCAAACAACTCATCAAAAAATTACCCAAAGACTCCAAGATTATTTGTGTTGGTGATTTGGTCAACCGTGGCCCTGATTCGTTAGAGGTATTAAGAACACTCAAGTCTTTACAAGAGGCTGGAAAAGCCGAATGTATTCTAGGTAATCATGATCTACATCTATTGGCCAGAGATGCTGGCATACGCGGTCCTAAATCATTGGATACCTTGGATGACATACTCAAAGCACCTGATCGAAAAGAATTGATTGATTGGTTAAGATATCGTCCGATGGCTTTGTACAGCGGCAAAGAAAACTTAAATACTCTTTTTGTGCACGCAGGCATCTTGCCGCAGTGGAGTGTCACTAAAACTCTTGAATTGGCCCATGAGTTGGAAAAAGTCTTGCGACATAAAAATTACGCCAAATCCTTGATTGAAATGTATGGAAATTCGCCGAATCAATGGAATGACAAACTCAAAGGCGCAGAGCGCTTAAGAGTCATTATTAATTCATTCACACGCCTACGCTTTTGTACTGCCAGAGGTGTGATGGAGTTTGAGAGTAAAGAAGGTGCTGGTGATGCACCCAAGGGTTATATGCCTTGGTTTGAGGTTCCGAACAGAAAAACTCAAGATGCCAAAATTGTTTTTGGCCATTGGTCTACTTTGGGACTGCTCAAGAAAAAAAATGTGGTTGGCTTAGACACCGGTTGTGTTTGGGGTGGTCAATTGACGGCCATGTCCTTGGGTAAAAGGCTGCAGTTTATTCAAGTACAGGGTTTAAAAAAGCCAATAGGCATGTAGTTGTAGATTTAACCTATTAACCAATAATCAGTGATTTAAGGCGGAGTAAAAGATATGGGCACCTTGCGAAAATATGAGTTAAAAACCGCAAACTGTAAGGTATTTTTTGAGACTGGAACGGGCTTAGGTGAAAAATAAAGACGGCTAAAACAGCCAGCGCTCTGAGACCTTGAATCTGCTCTATTTTGTTCAATTTATTTCACAGCTTTCAGTTGCCAGACAAGATGAGTTAAGCCACCTTTAAAATATTTCTTGTGCCAATTTTTGAGAGTAATCAAGGTAGATCGCTCAGCAGATTTACCGTATTTCGAGTACATCCATCGAATTTCTATAGCTTCAAAATTACCCCTGAATCCATAACGCTTGGCGTAACAATCTTCTCCACAAAAGTAAACATGAGTATCCTTGGTGATGAAGTTAACGTGGGTAGGATCTTGAAAAGTTTGTCCGGCTGGATAACATGGGGTCAGTGCATAAAAAATGCCATCAGGTTTAAGCACCCGGTGAATTTCATTCATGAGAGTAATGAAAGGGGTCTTGATGCTGTTATCCCTGAAGTCAATGGCATGCCTTGGAATGTGTTCAATCACATCAAAAGCTGAGACGTAATCAAAATAGCTATCTGGATACGGCAGCTTTTCTGTGGCGATATTGACTCGTGTGAATTGGAATGTGATCTGTTCGGTAGGGGTGGCCAGATCCACACCAAATAGTTCATCAGCATTAAAAGGATTATTGGCTTGAAGGCCGCAACCTAAGTCCAGGGTTTTAGACATAGCTACTCTTTGGTTGATATAAGTATGGAGTATCGTATCAGAGTATTTTTTCTGGCCTCGTCATGCTGCACGATTGGTGGCGGATAATCTCGACCCAAACGAACCCCTGCAAGATCCAATTCAATGTCACCGGCTAACCAAGGGGCATGAATCGCTTTTTTGGATAGTTTGGATAATTGCGGTAAATACTTTTTGATGAATTTACCTTCTGCATCAAATTTTTCAGATTGGGTGATGGGATTAAAGATGCGGAAGTAGGGTTGTGCATCACAACCGCTGGAGGAGGCCCATTGCCATCCACCATTGTTGGCGGCAAAGTCAAAGTCATTGAGGTGATCTGCAAAGTATTGTTCACCCCAACGCCAGTCAATGCCCAAATCTTTGATCAAGAAGCAAGCCACTACCATCCGTAAGCGGTTATGCATATAACCGCTTTGATTGAGTTGATGCATGGCTGCATCAACCAATGGGTAACCTGTCTTACCCTCACACCAAGCTTTAAAGAGTTTTTGAGCTTTAGCGCCACTCTCCCAAACTATTTTGTCATAGTCAGGTTTGAACGATTCATGGCCAGCAGTGCCGTGAATCAGTGATTTTTTACCCAAAGCTGGAGCCAATCTTGGGTGATTGCTCAGAATCATGAAATAGAAATCACGCCAGATCAGTTCTGATAACCAAATGGTGGCTCCCATGCTGCCAGCTAACATTCGTCGATGTGCTTCTCGAACTAACGCTCTAATGGAGATGGTGCCAAAGCGTGAGTGAACAGATAAATAGCTTGGGCCCTTAACCGCTGGAAAGTCACGGGTGGCGTGATATTGATCCATACGCTCAATGAACTGTTCAAATAACTCTGAAGCGCCCGTCATGCCAACTGGTAAGTAAGACTCAATCCCGGTCGCTTCAAAGCCCATCGATTTAAGTGATGGAAATGGCAAATCTAATTTTTTTGGAATAGCAGCAAACTTGCCACTATCTAAATCAACTGCATGCGCATCTAAATCAGTTGCTTGTAACTTTTTGAGCCAAGCATTTTTAAAAGGTGTAAATACAGAAAACACGCCACCTTGACCAGTGAGCACTTCTTTATTTTCAAAAATCACATGATCTTTGTAACCATGGAAAGCCACATCATTTTCTTCTAAAGAAAGAGAAATAATTCGGTCTCGTTCAATGGCAGCCGGTTCGTAATCCTTGTTAGTAAAAACAGCACTAACACCCAATTGAGAGGCTAACTCAGGAATGATCTCTGTAGCTTTGCCATGGCGAACAATGAGTCCACCACCTTTACTGCGCAGCTCAGCATCGATTTCTTGTAAAGATTGCCAAATAAAGTCAATGCGCCTATCTTTTTGAAGACCTCTGTCTAATAAGTAGGACAGAATGTCAGTATCAAAAACAAAAGCGACCCACACTTGCTGGCATGACTGAAGAGCCGCACGCATAGCATGGTGGTCATGGAGGCGTAAATCACGGCGGAGCCAGACAAGTCCAGAGTTAGGTTTCATGGTCTATAAATACGTAATATTTGATTTTTACTAAGAAACTTAATGATATCGGCCTTTAGAAAAAAATGTATTGGTCCATTTGACTTGTGTAAAAATCACTTTATGACCCTAAAAACAGTGGATGTCCAGCATCTTGCTAATCAATTCTTAATTGCCATGCCTGGTATGGTAGATGAGAACTTCGCTGGATCTGTTATCTATCTATGCGATCACACCCCCAACGGTGCTATGGGTCTCGTCATTAATCGACCGACTGATGTGGATCTTGCCACTGTCTTTGATAAGGTTGACCTTAAGTTAGAAATCCAACCTAAAGCTATTGAGCCTGTTTACTTTGGTGGCCCTGTTCAAACTGATCGTGGTTTTGTGTTGCATGAGCAAAAACAAGGTGAGCACACCACTCATTACAGTTCTTCTCTCAGAAT
>CAMCVH010000006.1 GCA_945881875.1 Polynucleobacter meluiroseus | reverse complement strand
TGGTGGCCCGGGGCGGAATCGAACCACCGACACAAGGATTTTCAATCCTCTGCTCTACCGACTGAGCTACCAGGCCAAATAAGAATGTCTATTATACGCAAACTGTACTTAGATACGCAATCTGAATGTGTCTGACTGCGCATCTCATTTGCTTTAACTGTTGTTTTTCACAGTGCCATTAACCGCTAAGCCAATCTGCATAAGCTTCCCACACATTTTGCGTTAGCAGTTTTAGCACACCAAAATTCGGTTGTCCTAACCGTTTTCTGAAATTACGCTACGTAAATGCAACGCAATTATGTACAACTTCTACAAGCGCAACAAAACGACAACGCAACGTTCTTACGCACTGAAAATTTAATTTATCTGCGTGACGGTGACGTTGTTTTATACAAACGAGAACGCAGTAGCGTGTGGCAAGTGCGTTACAAGCTATACGACAAGATATGGCGCAGAGTCAGCACAAAGCACCGAAATTTGGACTATGCGATAAAAGTTGCTGGCGATATATACGACGAAGCTCGTTTTAGAGAACGATTAGGACTTACACACAGCACTAAAAAATTCAATGTAATCGCCAAAGTCTGCTTACAAGATTTAGAAATGGAAATTAATGCTGGCATCAAACCATTAACTAATAAAGATTACGTGCGAGCAATTAACAAATATCTAATTCCATTTTTCGGCAACTATCTATTAGAGAACATTGACGCTGAAGTTATGCGCAAGTATGAGTTGTGGCGAAATGAACTAATGGGTAAAGTTCCACTTACGAGCACGTTAGCAAATCACGCGAGTGCATATAGACGTGTAATTGATACAGCAATACAACGCGGTTGGTTGAATGAACACATACCGATTGCGCAAATGAGCAGAAGAGGTCAAAAAGGAAAAGCTCGTCCCGCATTTACACGTGAAGAAATTAATCAGCTATTAGAGTTTCTTAAAACATACAGTGAAGGTGGGCATAGCAGTATTGCAAAAGAAATGCGTTTGCTTTGTAGAGATTACATAGAATTGCTAATTGGTACGGGAATGCGTTGCGGCACTGAAAGTCTAAACATTAAGTGGAAGCATATTAATTGGTACACAGACGTACACACTAATAAGAGATATTTAAGAATATGGGTTAGTGGCAAAACGGGAGCACGTCACTTAATTGCCAAACACAATGTTAGAGAAGCATTAGAACGTTTGATTAGTAGAGAAGAACAATTTAATGGACTGTCATTAGATGTCGTTTTAAACGACAAACACGACGTGTATCTATTTAAATTCAAAGATGGCAGGCGTCCTAAAAGCTTTCATACAACGTTCAATTGGTTAATGAAGGCAATTGGATTGCTTAAAGACTCTGCAACTGCGCAGAATAGAACGCTATATTCACTTCGCCACACTTATGCCACATTAGAACTTATTGAGAATAAGACAGATGTACACACGTTAGCTAAGCAAATGGGGACAAGTATTGGAATGATAGAAAAGCACTACAGCAAACTCACTGCAACAATGGCAGCTGATAAGTTAGCTTAATTTATTTGTCAAAAAGAGGTTTTAATTGCTGCGATAAAAGAGCAAATCTCTTTATTAATTTTTCAGTTGGCTTTACACGACGAATGCGAGTGTCTTTATCGCCATTATGTAACTCAATCCAACCATTTTTTATGAGTGTGCGAAAGTGATAGCGAATGCCCATATCGCTATACGGTAATGCAGTAAAAAGTGCTTTAACAGTTAGGTCCTCACCTTCAGCGTTACCTCTTACTACCGTTAATAGAATATCAAACGGTATGAATGAATGGCCTATTGGTAATAACACTGTTGTCTGCTTACGCACTTCTACTAAAGCATTTATTACAGAGTTGTGTTGTTTTAAATCCAATTAATAAGTGTTTGTTTAAATTGAAAACACTATAGATTCAATAACTAATTTTTCCTACGAAATATAGATACTAAGTTCGTACATTTAATAGATTGAATAAGCACTCTTAAACAACAAAAATACTAAATCCAATATATCTATTAAGGATTTAACAATGAAAAAATCAATTATTGCTTCTGCGCTTTTTGTTTTTGCAGCGACTGCAAATGCACAGTCTTCATATTTCGGTATTGAAGGTGGCGCAGCCTTTGCAGACATTAAGGCTGATGAAACTGCTCAATACTTAGCAAATGCATCTGGTCGTACAACCAGCTACACATACGACAAAGGCACTGGCGTAGCAAGAATTTATTACGGTACAAATGTTGCAAAAAATATTGATTTAGAAATTGGTTACTTTATGACTGGTGACCTTAAAGCTTCTTATTCAAATAGCTTAGGTACTGCAAACGAGAAATATAGTGCGTACGGTGTAGATCTTTCAGCTGTTTATAGACCTGAACCGACTGGTGTATTTTTCAAAGCAGGTG
The DNA here is from genome assembly GCA_945881875.1 of Polynucleobacter meluiroseus. GTDB lineage: Bacteria > Pseudomonadota > Gammaproteobacteria > Burkholderiales > Burkholderiaceae > Polynucleobacter > Polynucleobacter meluiroseus_A. The sequence goes on along the minus strand of CAMCVH010000006.1, from coordinate 64,372 downwards.
TTCATCAGTCTAAGATTGATGGCAATGCTAATGTAACTATCGGTAGTTATTCAGCTGCGGCATCTGGTAGCGAATCAGGTGCTGGCGTTTTAGTTGGAATTGGATATGACGCAAAGTTAAGCAATGACCTATATTGGCATACTGCAGTTACGCATATGAACAAAGTTGCTGGTGAGATTAACGTTAATGTTATTACGTTAGGAATATCTAAAAAGTTCTAAGAAAACAATAGCCCACTTAGGTGGGCTTTTTTATTTGAGGAAAATATGAAAAGAACTTATTTAATTATTCTCATTAGTTCATTTTTTACAGGATGTGCATCAATTACAGGGACGAGAAATCAACCTGTATCAATTACAACAACGCACGAAGGTAAACCAATTACCGGTGCTTATTGCAATTTGGTTAACGATAAGGGAAGTTGGCATTCAACAACACCTGGCTCAGTTGTTATTCAAAAGGCTTATGGTGATATGTCCATTACTTGTAAAAAAGATGATCAATACAGCGGAGCTAATGTATTCAAATCAGCAAATGAAGGAGCTGTTTGGGGCAACGTATTAGCCGGAGGTTTAATTGGCTATGCTGTAGATGCAAGTAGTGGTGCAGGTTTCTCATATCCTCCGACAATGAATGTTGAATTGACAAAGTTAATTAGTGACTCTGCATTAACTAATCAAACAGAAAAGAAAAAATGAAAAAATTAATTTTAGTTGCAATAACTGCAATAGCATTGACTGGATGTCAAACTTACAATGCACAAATGTATGGTGTATCACCAGATACAAATTATGCAATTAAGTCTTTAAAAGTTAATGAGGCAATTAGTGTTGGCGAATTCTCACTTAGCAGACCGTTAGATACAAATTGCCGAGCTGTTGGACCAATCACATTACCTAATAATCTAACTTTTCAATCGTACATTAAAAAAGCATTAGAAGATGAACTCAAAGTCGGCGGTGCTTATGCGTATCAATCACCAAAAGTCACTTTAAGTGGTCGTATCAATAGACTGGATATGTCAAGTAGCAAAGGTTTACTGCGTGGCTATTGGGATATTGACATTACTTTAGAGTCATCAAATGGACAATCACTAACAGCAAGTGAGTATTACGAGTTTGATTCAGGCTTTGATGGTTTTTCTGCTTGCAAAAACACAGCTGACGGTTTTATGCCAACAGTTCAAAATTTAATCGGAAAAATTGTTAAGTCACCGAAATTCAAAGACTTAATCGCTATCAAAAAATAAGTTTTTTAATCTATTAGTTGTTAGAGCTTAAACCTCTAACAACTAATTGGGAAACAATCCTTTTGAAGTTCCCTCAATTATTTTTTTGGCTTGTTTGTAGTATCTAACTACAGTAGCAGCCATAACATTGCGTTTAATCAGTCTATCTTCTTTTGTGTCAGTTGATTTTGGCATTGCAGTTTGTACCAATTTAAGCTTTACACCTATCTGCCAAACCTTAAGCTTATCTTCACCTCTACTTAAGTTAGCTACATATTCGTCATACACTTCTAACGCTGTACGTAAGCTTGCAATTGTGTAATTTCTATTGATTGGATACTTCGCTGTACTTTTAGACCACTTCTTAGCTGTGCGACCTCTTTTAGCTGAGTGTCTACGCTTTAGTAAAGCAGCGAACCATTTTTGTAATGTTCGCTTTGAATGTTCAAGTGGAACAGAAACAATCATTACATCTTCAGTTCTCCATTCTTCATTCCACTTAGATTTATCTGTTAGCTCTTCAAACTTAATATCAAATTTCTTTTCTCCAAATAGCTGAGTACCTCTGCTCTCTTTATTCCACCACACACGAAACTCAATATCTCTCACATCCCCAAAATCTGCATATAACTTTGATAGCTTACTTTTTCCACTTACTTCACAGCACTTAATGTAATCAGCATTGCGTCGCAAATATTCAAACCACCAATAGTACGGACTACGCTCGTATTGAGACGGTGGAAGTCTTTTGTTTTTGGTGCCGAATGTTGGATAAGGAGCTAAAAAACTTGTCATATTTGTTAACAATCAAATTGCGTTAAATTGGTTTCATATATTGGGAAGTATAACAAATCACTATAATTTAACTATGATTTAGATACTTAAAAAGCTATTTAAATCATTATTTTATTAACAACAAACGGAGGTAGCAAATGTTATTTTTACAAACTGACACAGTATCAAACAGCAACGAAAAAGTCGCTTTAAACGACAAAGTTAATACGACTAATGACACAACTAATTACGTTAGTAAGTTAGTAAAAAGTCGCATTAATTGGGAAAACAATGCATACAGAAAGAGCAACGAACAGCTATATGCGCTATTAGCTGAGTGCTTCAGTATGTATACAACAATGTGTTTAGATAACGATAGGGCTAAACAACTACGTAAAGATTTAAATGACTATATTGAGAAAAATAGGCTTACGTTTAAAAAGAGTACGCACACTTTAGTTCGTATTGTTCGCTGTGTATTTGGTGAAGCTGATAAGCGTCGTATTAGTACATACGGCATTGTTTTGCGCAGTGCTTTTAGTCAACAAATTGACAGTGCCCAATTAGTTGACTTCATTAAGCAATATGGCGGTGTACAAGAAATCAAATTAGCTAAATCTAATGCGCTTAGCGTAAAAGCTAAAGCACAAGTAGCTGTAACTTCATTAGATACAGAAGTTATTGCTGAAATTGAAAATAAATCTGTTGCTGTCAAATTAGACGCAAGCAAAATTGGGCAACGAGTTATCTTTATTGCCAAACAATTAGCGAATGGCAAGTTTGTTATCAACGGTGCTGTTAACACTGAAGGTGCTGTCAACACTGCAATGGCTGCTTATTACAGTGCTAATAAAGACACAATCAATAAAGTGGTAGCAGAACGTAAGTTAGCAAGTAACGACGCAAGTCTTACACAAGCAATTGATAAAGCAGCGGCTTAATTTTTTAAACGGAATGGGCAAAGTCTATGTTTAGGCTTTGCCCTATTTTTATGGAGATTAGTTATGTTTGAAGATTTTGATACTAAGTACACACCCAAATCATTAGCTGACATTGTCTTTTTAAACGACTCTATTAAAGAGCAAATAGAAGATTGCGTTAGTAGTGCAATTGGATTTCCGAGTAGTGGGATTAATGGCATTGTGCTTTATGGCATAAATGGAACAGGCAAATCAGCGTTATCAAAAATACTGCCAAACTTAATTGAACAAAGCAGAGGTGGGGAATCAGCTAATGCTCGCTTCTTTAATATTTCAGTTGGTGGCGACAATGGCGCAAGCGTTATTGAATCAATTAAAACGCAAGCTTCATTAATGTGTATTCCATATCGTTATCACTACTTCGTATTAGACGAGGTTGATAATTTGCGTAAAGAGACAATGCTATCTTTAAAAAACGCAATGAATGTAAACACAAATAACTGTATCTTCATTATGACTACAAACAATCTATCTGCATTAGATAGAGGAGTTTTAAGTAGAAGTATTTGTTTAGAGTTTAATAAAGCAGAGGCTGTAAGATGGTTGGTAAGGTGTCAGTCAATACTGTCAGACTTTGGTGTTACTAATGTAGCTAACAGTGACTTAGTTGAGATTGTTGATTTGTGCAATGGTGACATAAGAAAAATAATGAGTTCACTTAAGCGATTGATTGTTAAGAATCAGCGCAAAGTTGCTTAGTCGTTTTAAAAGACTTAGATTACAAAGCCCACACTATGTGGGCTTTTTTGTTACGATATCTATAACAATTATGGAGAACTTATGAAGTATTACTACGACGCCGAAATATTTGATAAAGAGCTAACCCCAAATACAAGTCAATTAGCCAAACCAACCGTTTATAAAACTGTTGAAAATAAAGCTTGTATCGTAGTAAAGAATGCAATGTACAGAAGTGCTGAATTTAGTGGCGCATTTCTACTTGCCGATTCAGAAGCTGTAGATTTTCCAAAAAGTGGCTTTGTGCGAGTTGAAGTATTTTGCAGATGGTTTGATAGAAGACTTAAAACAAGAGGCATTAAGATTTTGGTTGATTTATCTAAATGCCAATTTAAAAAGAATTACAGCGGACAAATTGTTGCCAATCTTTCTCTTTAAGCTAATTCAACTGCTTTACGCTTCATATCGTCGTTAACATCTATGTAGCATTGTGTGGTGCTGATATTTCTATGTCCCGCTAAGCTTGCTAACAATCTCACACTGATTCCCTTATTAGCTAAGTTTGTAATGAATGTACGACGTCCACTGTGTGAGCTTGCACCATATATGCCTGCACGTTTATATAGATAGTGGAAGAACTGTGTGAGCGTATTAGCGTTATAGCCATTACTGTTTGATTTTTGACTGTAAAACAATTTAGCATTTGGATTAGTCGGCCTGTAACCGCTGATATAGCTTTGTAGCTCTTTCTTTAGCTTTGCATTAACAAATACAGTACGAGCCTCTTTAGTTTTTGTATTTTCTGCACGTAGTACCACTTCGCTGCGCACATTGCCCTCTGCGTCTACAACGTCTGCGTAAAGCAAACTGCTGATTTCACCTACTCTGCATCCACTATAAAAACTTGTAAGCACTAATGCGCGATTACGCACGCTGTGCTTGCGTGTAGCTGTGTAATCTAAAACTCTGCGTAACTCTTCCGCTGTTAATGTTTTTGCTTGTTTTGACATAGCTTCTACCTCATATGTAATGTTTTCTATGTCATTAGTATGTTTTCTTATTTTCAAAATTCCTACCTCTTTTAAGTGCTACTTAAGTAATACTTTTTCTTTCCATAAATCAATTGGTTACGTGCGAACACTTCCAATATGTAAGGATTTGCAGAAAAGCTTATATTTGTATTTAAGTAATCTGTAGCTTAAGTGCCACTGTTTTGCAAAGACTTGCGTATAAGCCCTACACGCTGTTTTTTGATGTTTTAGCTGTGTTGATATTCAGCTTAGTTCTTTACGTGCTTATAAGAATGATTTGAAGTGTTGTTGAAGTACTGCTTTCATAATTTTTAAGCGTAGTCATATAACTAAGCACCGCGTCTGATGCTTAGCTAATAAACCAAACATAACTTCAGTCAATGTTTAGTGCGCTGTATGGAATTTGAGTGTTTTCAAAATCCCAACAATCTGTATTGCCAAACTGTGCTTCTTTTGTGCCGTAATTGATTAGATATGATTGAGTGTTAACTAACGGTTCTGTGATGTAGATGTTGTTTGATTGATTTGCTTTTGTATGCCAACAGTAAGTCCAAAGTGTTTTTATATCTTCTGTAGTGAGTGATTTTGGTAGATTGCCTAAATAGATGTTGTAGTGAATTGAAATTTTAGGGTTTGCAATTTCTTTAGTGCCTTCAAGTGTCGGTATTAACAATGGTTGTAGTAATAGAGGTTTTCTTTTTGCGCCATTTCCATAAAGCTCTTTGTTAAAACAGTTGCGTGCGTGCCTTAAATCTTTTCGTAAATTAAAAGTCATTGCCTCAATATCTTTTGCTTGCTTGTGATATGCAAAGTAATAGCTGTGTGCCACTATGTAGTGTGTGACGTGTTTTTGCTGTTGGTTTAAGAAGTTTCTAATTGTTTCTGCGCTTACTTTCATAAAAGTATTTAGCGAAATCAAATAAAACCAATAAATTTCTTATCTATCCATATATTTGAATAGGTTGTGTGTGGCAAATATCGGTAGGAATTAGCTTGTTCTGACAATAATGTATTAACTCCACTAACAACAACGGAGTTTGAAATGACATTAAATGGATTAAAGCTTGTAACTGCAAAGAAACACTTAACAGCATCCCCAATCGTACATAGACGCAATAAGCTGATTGCTAAGCTACACGAGCAAATTGAGTTGTGCGAAGCTCAGCGTAATGGACAGACGTATACGCCTAAACGTTTGAAGACTTATACAAACAAGCAAACGGGCGAGCGTATGACTGTTGAAGCAGTTAAGCGAGTTAAAGAATGGTTTTGGATTGGCGATAACGGCAAAATCAATTTGAGTGTGCGTTATGGTGCAAAGACATTGCCACTTAATAAAAAAGGTGCAAATGCAATTGAATGCACTAATGGTGACGAGCTTGTTAATACGCTTAAGTCACTTAAGCTCGCTGTAATGGATGGCGAATTAGACGAAGCTATTACAGAAGTAAGCTCTGCTACACGCAAAGCATTTGGTAAGTGAATCATTACTTAAGTAACACTCTGCGCATATGGCTTAAATAGCTGTATGCGCTTTTTTGAATTTAAACCACTTAAACCCTTAACACCCGAACAATCTCGTATCGCTGCGCTTAAGCGTAATGCAGATAATGCTCGTATGGCACTTAAGCGAGAACGTGATAATCAAAAGAAGCAGCGAGCTAATCAGCAACTGCAAAAGATTAGTGGTTAAAGATTAAATTATGACTTTCTAAAACTTTATGCATTTTGATTTTTTTTCTCAATAAGTCTTATACTTGCGAAAAATAATTTATTAACCACTTAATTTAGAAAGCCAAATATGTCCAAGTATCTTAAATTTCTTTTTGTAATGTCTTTTGCGGCAGTAATTGGTGCGTGTAGCACTACTTCTGACTCTAATAAGGTTGCTTCAGTTGATGTTACATCACAAGGTATGAGCTACGACCCTATTAATGATCCAAAAACTATTGTTTATGGAAAGCGCAGTATCTATTTTGATTTTGATAGCTATAAAATCAAACCAGAATTTCAATCTTTAATTGAAGCTCACGCAAAATATTTACGCGATAATCAAGATAAAAAAGCACGAGTTTCTATACAAGGTAATACAGATGAGCGTGGCACAACTGAATATAACTTAGCCTTAGGTCAAAAAAGATCCGAAGCAGTTAGAAAAGCGCTTAGCATTTTAGGTGTTAAAGATAATCAACTTGAAGCTATTAGCTTTGGTAAAGAAAAGCCAAAAGCAAAAGGTAGCAACGAGGAAGCTTGGAAAGAGAATAGAAGAGCAGATATTGTCTATCGCTAATTAATGAATGCCACCTACGGGTGGCTTTTTATTTGAGCTTAATATTTTTTTAACAAACTTATTCGCTGTTAGTGCATCTAAGAATCTTCCATTCTTGCCTTTAGCATTTAAAAATACCATTGAAATATTCTTTCCGCTAATTCTTGCTTGCAATACCAAGCATCTACCTGCAGCCCTTATAAAACCTGTTTTCTGAAGCAATACTTGCATTCGGCTTGCACGAACAATTGGATTGGTATTAACAAAAGATTGTCTGAAAATCTTTTTCTTAGCAGTATCAATTTTATATGATTTTGTTGTGGAAAATTCTCTAATCAAATCATTTTTAGAAGCTTCATTCATTAAAATTACTAAGTCTTTCGCTGAAGACTTGTTTTCATATGATAAGCCCGTTGGGTCTTTGTAATGAGTGTCTTCCATACCCAAAGATTTTGCTTTTTTATTCATAGCTGAGACGAATGCTGACTTACCGCCGGGATATGTTCTTGCAAGTGAATTCATAACTCTGTTTTCTGATGCCATCAAACCAAGTAAGAGTGCTTCTTCACGTGTTATTTGTGTTCCGACTCTTAACTTTTTTCTTGCTGTTGATTGATAAGCAATATCTTCTTTTTGTATTGTTATCTTTTCTTCTAAATTTTGTTCTGAATCTAAGACTACTAATGCAGACATTAATTTTGTAATTGAAGCAATGGAAGCTTGACGCTCACTATTTTTCTGATAAAGAACCTCGCCCGTATCTGAATTAACAATTAATGCAACATCTGATCTTAATTTGAGATTGCCATAGTTTGCCGATAAAGCTATGGTTGAAGTGCTGAGCATTAATGTGGCAATTAATGCTTTGATTAAATTTTTACAGAAAATTGCTTTGATATTCATTAAGAACTTTTAATTAACTACGTAAGTTCATATTTTACTTCATTAAACTTACTCAGCAACTGCAAAAACTAAGCGCACAAAAAATTCACGCTTAACTACTTTTTCCCAACCCCACTTGATTTTTGACCCCACAACGTGAAGTCGTTTTAAACGACAATCAAAAACTCGTCTTTTGATTCAAAATCGTATGGTCTATGCCGAATTAGTGGAAATTAAAAATAAGTTTTGAAATAACTTGTCGGCATAGTTGAAATACTTTTTACACTTTACAAACACACCACACGAAATAAATTTCTCCGCGCTGTCTTCCACGTTTATTAAAAAGTTTTTTGCTGTTGAATATTTTTTTGATTACTGTGTAACACAGTGTGTCACATACCGTTTTGGCAATCGCCCGCAAAGCTATATAAACATTGGGTTTACGCCGTCGCACAGGATGTTTTCAATCCTCTGCTCTACCGACTGAGCTACCAGGCCAAATAAGAAGGTGATTATAGCTTAACTTCAAGGGTCGGCAAAGTAATGTTCAAACTTCTAAATAATTGCTACAAAGACCTTGTTAGACCAAACAAAGGCTTATAGACTGGGCTAATAGGCTTATGACGCAAATGGGAGGCACTCATGTCAATCAAGGTAATTGGGTTAATTAAAGTTCAAGATGAGCTAGCTTTTGAAGAGTATCGCGGCCAGGTTTCTCAAACCATTGAACTTTATGATGGGAAAGTGCTCACTAGAGGGATTAGATCTGAAACCTATTGGAATCAACTCAACTGTGAAGAGTTTAATGGTTTTGTTGAAATTGAATTTCAGAGTGAGGGTGCCGCTGATCGATGGGCCAATAGTCCGGAATATCAAGCACTTCTGCAGGTTAGAGCTAAAGCGATGAAACTCACGTTATTTTCAGTTGTTACTTAAAGAGATACTACGGTTTAAGAAAAAGCCCTCCTCAATCGCCTTTGTAAGATCCGACGTCAATCCCTAAGGCTTTTAATTTCCGATAAAGATGCGTTCTCTCAAGACCTGTTTTTTCAGAAACTCTTGTCATACTGCCACCATTTTGCTCTAAGTGAAATTCAAAATACGCTTTTTCAAAAAGATCTCTTGCTTCACGAAGTGGCAATTCAATATACGAGAAATTAAACCTTGTTGAGTCAATAACTGATTGAGTTAACTGATCGCCATCTAATTGGATGACAGTATCGGTCACTGTTGTTATTTCAACTCTCTTCTCTACTTGAAAGCTTTCCTTCGGCGGCGCATTTATTAAAGCATGCTCAACCGTCTTAAGAAGTTTTTGTAATGCGATGGGCTTTTCTAAAAAATTAACAGCGCCAATTCTGGTTGCTTCAACAGCAGTATCAATCGTAGCGTGACCTGACATCATCACCACAGGCATAGTTAACTGCCCATTACTGGACCACTCTTTTAAAAGTGTTACGCCATCTGTCTCTGGCATCCAAATATCTAATAGCACCAAATCTGGCTCTAAAGCATTTCTGGCATTTCTGGCTTCATGGGCATTTTGAGCAGCAACAACAGTGTGCCCCTCATCGGTCAATATTTCATTGAGCAACTCCCGAATACCCATTTCATCATCCACTACAAGAATACTTGCCATAACTAACCTTGCCTTACTAATTGATTGAAATAGATAGATACCTCAGCACCTATCACATGATTTTGATCCATTCGGTTACGTAGTTCAATTCTGGCGCCATGCTCATCAACAATTTTTTTAACTGTTGCCAACCCTAAGCCGGTACCTTTAACTTTTGTTGTTACATAGGGCTCAAAAGCTCTACTTAATATTCTGCTTGCAAATCCAGTGCCCGAATCGAGAATGCTCAATTTCACAATGCCTGGCTCAGATGAACTATTTGTGGGTGATGGCAGAAATTCTGTTTTTATTAAAACAGAAAAGTCACTATTTTTGTGTGCTTCCAAACTTGCATCCAAAGCATTTTGAACTAAGTTGTGAATCACCTGTCTCATTTGTGTTGGATCTGCAGAAATATCTGGGCACGCTTTATCAAGATCTGCTTTTACTGGGCTACCCTCATAAAGACCCAGCACATCAATGACTAAATTATTGATTGATAAGTTTTGTAGGTTTGCTTCTGGAGTTTTAGCAAAATCTCTAAAGTCATTCACCATCTGTTTCATGGCTTCCACTTGAGTGATGATATTGGCAGTACTTCTAGTTAAAAATTCCTGCTGGCTTGGATCTAGCTGACTATTTAACTTTTGTTGAATTCTTTCGGCAGATAACTGAATAGGCGTTAATGGGTTTTTAATCTCATGTGCTAATCTGCGTGCAACCTCACCCCAAGCAATTGAACGCTGCGCTGTAATTACTTCAGAAATATCGTCAAAAACAACAATTAGTAAATTATTAGGTAGTTTCGTACCACGAACCAATAAGGTAATGCCGTGCTCATGTTGATGATCTTTTGACTCCTCTCCTAAGATAATTTGTTTTTGCCAATGTCCAGAAGGATCGTCACTAGATATCTCATGCTCACGAAAAGCCTCTTTAACAGCTTTATCAAATGCCATAAGCTTCGGTATGCTCTCCAAGGTTTGGCCAACCTTCTGGCTAAGAGACATCTCAAAAATACGCTCTGCACCCGCATTTGAAAGCATCAAGTGGTGGTTGGCATCCAATACGTATACACCAGCAGTTAAGTTTGAAAGAATGCTTTCTGAAAATGCTTTTGAATCTTCTAAAGAATTTCTGGCATCAAGTAATTGCTTAGTCATTACATTAAATTGGCGCGTCAATAAACCCAGCTCATCACCCGTGTTTATTTCAGGTCTAGGCGAAAGATCTCCATCTGCAACGGCTTTCGTGCCATTGAGGAGCATGATAAGTGGATAGGCTAATTGTCTACCCAGCAATAAGGCTAAAGTCATTGCAATAAACAATGCCAAAAATAATGCAATCGTTAAAGTTCCGATATACATTTTTCGTAATCCCGACCTACCAAGTGCTTTTTCTTGGTATTCAATATAAGCCTCTTGAACTGATAGCGCGTTATTACTTAAACTTTCTGGCATATCTTTTACTAATAATAGATAACGATCCTCTGATTGGTTTTTAAAATTAAAACCAATGTCTGTATTTAACGAAGATTGTTGAAGGGGAAGAATCAATTTAATTCTATATGTTGATTTTTCAATTTCTCGGCTAGGCTCATCAATCTCCACCAACTGCCCCAGTGATCGAGCTTGAGCTAATTTTTCACTAGCTGCCATTTGAATGACAAACGAACTTAAATCTAAACTAGCGCTGGCAATAGTTTTAGGGCCTGATGCAAATACTGCCAACTCTTTCAGATCCATTTGTTGAAGCTGTCTAGAGAGCAATAAAGTCAAACCGCCCTCACCAGATTTTCTTGAGTCAGCCTGAATGGTGCTTACAAGCTCACGACCTTTGCTTAGTAAATCCGCTTTTGAAATATCAATAGTCGTGCGCCCAAGATTTAAGCCCGCCTCTAATGCTCCTTCCACCTTTACATCAAACCAAGATTCAATACTTCTTGACACAAACTGTAATGAAACACCATACAAGATTGCCCCCGGAAGGACGCCAACTAATGCAAAAAACATGGCCAGCTTGGCTATTAAGCGCGCGCCGAAATATTTCTGCCGCCACCGAATAGAAATTGTGATCACAAGAATGATGATGACTATTGCAAATAGCAGTCCAACCAAGATATTGGCGGCAAAGAGCCAGGCAAAGTATTTATCAAAAAAAGATGTATTTGCAGAAGCAACTGCCAACAAGACTAACAAGGTCAGCGCCAACAAAATAATTAATCCTACCAAAAATGGTTTTGCTAAAAGCTTCATCATGGGTTCACCCCATTGATTAATTGCTTTGGATTAAATTCAAATCGTTGCCATTCACTTTGTAGATTCCAAGATTTGGAATTAATCGCATTTACCTGAAACGGTTTCGCTAATTGATTGCTATCTAAGCGTATCCGAACTGCGGCTTGATAACTTTGGTTAATATTGATGGCTGATGCATCAATGACTGTCCAGTCTTCAATCGTGCGAACCGCCGCAAGAGCTTGCTTTAAATTCGTCGCGGACAAACTAAAACTTCCTAAAGTTACACGATATTGATTAGTAAGCGCTTGATATGAGATCTTAGAAACCCGCTGCACTTCAATTGTTTTTGCATCAAACCAATACCAGCGACTTTGAGTTAATTGGAACTCAGTGACAAAGTGTAAAACTACGCCTTTATTAACTAGCTGCTCAAGAGCTGGACTTAGTGTAAGAGATAAATCTGCGTCTAAAACCCATGTCTGTTCAACTGGGCGAAGGCTTATCTTTTTAAACTCTATCTCGTTAGCATGCGCTACCCCAACTCCAAAAGTTGCCGTGGATATAGCTATCACAATCCATCTAAGTATTTGACGCATACTATTTTTTACACTTTATCTTTCTTTTTCTCAAAAAGGGCGTAAAAGAAACCATCATGATGCTTGGTTGGTAACAATTGCCCTGGCGCCTCTAATCGTACCGCATTTGGCATAGCCGATAACCACCATTTGGCCTGCAGCTCACCCTCATCCGGAAATATAGAGCAAGTAACATATAGTAACTTGCCACCCGGCTTAAGTACTTCCCATAAAGCAGTTAGTATTTTTCTCTGGGCAACCTGAAGGTTTTTAATATCACCTTCTTGCCTTAAATAAGGGATATCAGGGTGACGCCTCACAATTCCTGAGGCAGAGCAGGGTACGTCAGCAAGGATCGCGTCATACAGCTCGCCTTTAAACCATGTTTTTGGGAGAGATGCATCGCCTACCAATACATGTCCACCGCTTAACTTGAGACGCGCAAAATTTTCTTCTATTCTTTTTGCGCGGTCGGGGTCTATTTCTAGCGCATCTAATTCAATATCAAATTGCTCTAATAGTTGAGCTGCTTTACCACCCGGTGCAGCGCAAGCATCTAAAACCCTTGAGCCCTTGGCAGGGCATAGAAGTTGCGCCGCAATTTGAGCGCCTGCATCCTGAACTGAACAAGCGCCATTAAAAAAATCAGGGATCTGCGTAACGGGTACCGCACTAGTTAGCTCAAGACCCATAGATATATTTTTTTTAGCAATTGGATTAACTACTTTGAACTCTAACCCTGCAACCGTCAGTTCAGATAAATATGACTTCTTAGCATCCTCTGTAGGCATTTGTCTGTGATTAAGACGAAGCGTTAAAGGTGGCTTTTCTTTCGAGCAAGCAATGACTGAGTTTGCCTCTTTGGGGTAAGCAAACTTAAGTTTTCTTAACCACCAATCAGGATAGGATGGATTGTCGTCCTCTGAAATCTCTTGATAGATCTTGTCATTTCTTAAAACACGCCTAAGCACAGCATTAATTAAACCCTTGGCATAACCCAAATCGGCATCTAGGTTGGTGGCATTAACAGCCTCATTCACCAAAGTGTGGGTTGGATACATTGACTCACGATTTTTTCCAGGTACCAAAGATATAGCCGCCCATAAAAGGTAAAGCGTTAATCCTGGCGGAGATTTTTGTACGTACTGATTTAGAACTTCTTGAACCCAGTAACCTCGTCTTAGCGCCTGAAAAGTAATGCTTTGAACGGCTGGCCTTAATGCCGGGGCAACCGATTGCATGGCTGCAGTTAGTGAAGCCCCTTCTTGAACTTGCTCCAACACTTTAGCTGTTGCAAGGAGCGATTTTGAAAGGCTCGCACCCTGTTGTTTGATATCAGACAGGGTAGGATCCAGTTCTTGCCATTTCCATTAATCGAGATACACGCTCTTCGGTTGGCGGGTGGGTTGAGAATAATCCACGAATGCCACCGCCAGAAAGAGGATTCATAATCATCATCTGAGCAGTTTCTGGATGATGCTCTACAGCATCAAAATGTTGTCCTGCTGCAAAACGTTGAATTTTATCAAGCGCACTAGCCAATGCTTCTGGATCGCCACAGATTTCTGCGCCACCCCGATCTGCTTCGTACTCTCTTGCTCTTGAAATAGCCATCTGAATCAAACTGGCTGCTAATGGTGCAAGAATCGCAACTAGAATAGTTGCAACCGGATTGCTTGGTCGACCCTCTGAATCTCTGCCGCCAAAGAACATTGCAAAATTCGCGAGAGCTGATAACGCTCCGGCCATAGTTGCTGAAATGGTTGAAATAAGAATATCTCTATTTTTTACGTGAGCTAGCTCATGAGCCATAACACCGCGAATTTCTCTCTCAGAAAGAATTCTTAAAATACCAGTTGTTGCTGCCACAGCGGCATGCTGTGGATTTCGACCAGTTGCAAAAGCATTGGGTGCTGCTTCATCTATTAAATAAACTTTTGGCATTGGTAAATTAGCACGCTGAGATAGCTCCTGCACCATGCGATAAAAATGAGGGGCAGTCACTTCATCCACTTCCCTTGCATTCATCATTTTCAAAACCATCTTGTCCGAGAACCAATAGCTAAAAAAGTTCATGCCAAAAGCGAACAACAAGGCCAACAACATGCCCTGCTCTCCACCTAACATCCCACCCACCACCACAAATAAAGCGGTGATACCTGCCATTAATATTCCAGTTTTAAACCAATTAAACATAGTCTTTATTCCTTAGAAAAGTTACTTTTCTCAATTCTAGTTTTTTATAATTTCATTCACATGAAATGCGGGTAATTGTTGATACTTTCAAATGGTTGCAATGACTAAGTGCTAGTTGAATAAACACTGACCTGGCGTCCACGCTAAAGTTTTAGCCAGCTGACCGGCTGGCAGTCTTTTGCCTCCCGGTTTTTGTAACTCTGTTAACAACAAAACTCCAAATCCTGTGACAACATTTATGCCATCATTTTCAATTGAAATTATTTCGCCTGGAGTTCCGGCGTTAGCAGGCAGTTGCGTTTTTTTTGCGCCCCATACTTTAATTACCTGACCATCTTTTTCAAAGTTGGTGCCCGGAAAAGGATTAAATGCTCTAATTTTGCAATCTAGCTTTTCTGCGCTTTCTGTCCAATTAATTCGAGCCTCATCTTTTAATATTTTATTAGCATAAGTCACTCCAACAAGATCTTGAGGCACGTTGTGCAAAGTCTTGTTTTTTTCAAATTGAGCAAGCGCTTCAACAATCATCTGACCGCCCAACAAAGCTAAATCATCATGCAAAGAAGCTGTTGTTTCTTGTTCTTGTATTGCAATTTCTTTCATCGCGATTACCGGACCAGTATCAAGGCCCAAATCCATTTGCATAATTGAAATACCCGTAACTGAATCTCCGGCTTCAATCGCTCTATGGATTGGTGCTGCCCCACGCCAACGTGGCAAAAGTGATGCATGAATATTGATACAACCTGCTCGCCCTTGGCGCTCAGCAATATCAAAAACCTCTTTTGGCAATATTAAGCCATAGGCAGCAACCACCATGACATCAAAATCAATGCCCTCTAAATAGTGCAGAGCGGCCTTAGCTTCGGCAGCATACCTACCATCTATTTTGAGAGAGTTTGGCTGTAAAACGGGAATGTTTTTATCAAGTGCAAATTGTTTAACGGGACTAGCATGCAAACTCATGCCCCTGCCAGCAGGGCGATCGGGCTGCGTCATCACCAAAATAATTTGATGGCCGGCGCTCTCTATTGAATTCAAAGCAGTCTTTGCAAACTCAGGCGTTCCCGCAAACACAACTTTCAACATTAAAGAACGCCTGCTTTTGTTTTTTTCTTTAATTTACCTGCAATCCTCATACGCTTTAAGGGAGATAAATATTCAACAAATACTTTTCCTTTTAGGTGGTCCATTTCATGCTGAATACAAACAGCCATTAAGCCATCGGCATGGATCTCAAAAGGTTTTCCATCAACCCCCAATGCACGCACCTTTACTTCGGAGGGCCGTGATACTTCGTCATAAAAATCTGGTACTGACAGGCAGCCCTCTTGCCAAACTTTTGTCTCTTCACTTTTCCAAACTAGCTCAGGATTGATGAAAACATGTAATTGATTTCTCTCATCTGACAAATCAATCACAATAATTTGCTTGTGAACATTAACCTGTGTTGCAGCCAACCCTATCCCTGGTGCCTCATACATTGTTTGAGCCATATCTTTGACCAATGCTCGAACCTTGTCATTTACTTCTAGAACAGGTTGGGCCACCGCGTGTAAACGCGGATCAGGATAGTTAAGGATAAGTAATGCAGCCATTTCAGAAGTTTCTTACAAAAGGTTCAATAAAAGCTGATTGTTGAGGACTTATAAGACATAGACAATCAATTAATGACATCTATTATCTCAATCAATCAATCAAGCCCCTATTATCCGAGGAGATTGCTTGATTTGCAGGACCCACCTGTAGAAATTTATTGCAAGGGCCACCTTGAAGCCCTTCAATTACCGAGTTTAGCAATAGTTGGCTCAAGAAAAGCTAGCCAACAAGGCTTAAGACATGCTTATGACTTTGCAAAATCCCTTGCTAACGTGGGTATTTGTATTATTTCAGGTCTAGCCGAAGGAATTGATTCCGCCGCTCACTCGGGAGCCCTTGGCTCCGAGCTTAAACGCCCCACTATCGCGGTATGCGGAACAAGCCTTGATCGTTGTTATCCCATAAAAAACAGAGCGCTATGCCAGTCAATAGCTGAAAAAGGCTTATTATCTGAGTATCCAATTGGCACGATAACTAAACCTTATCACTTCCCCCAAAGAAACCGACTAATTGCTGCCCTGTCTCTTGGCACTCTTGTTGTTGAGGCCAATCAAAAATCGGGCTCTTTAATAACCGCACAATTTGCTAATGATCTTGGTAGAGAGGTTTTTGCTATTCCAAATGTCATCGGAAAGGTCTGCGGCTCTGGTTGCCATCAACTAATTAAAAACGGAGCCAAGCTAACTGAGAGGCCCGCCGATATCACCGAAGAGCTTATTTTAAAGCTATGAGGTTTGTAATTAGCCATTGATACTAATGCTCTAAAAAAGTATGTTTTTTTAATTTTTTCCAACTTTTTCATTTATCGGTTAATAATGAAAAAAGGAAATTAATTTAATTAGACCCTTTGGGAAAGCTGCACTGTGGCAAAAACTACTGCTGAACCAGGCCAATATAAGAGCCTTATTATTGCTGAAAAACCCTCAGTTGCGGCTGATATTGCGCGCGCTATTGGCGGCTTTACAAAACATGAAGATTACTTTGAAAGTGATGACTTTGTTGTTTCATCAGCCGTAGGACATTTATTAGAAATAGCAGCTCCTGATGCTTATGAGGTCAAACGAGGTAAGTGGTCGTTTGCTAATCTACCCGTCATACCGCCCCATTTTGATTTAAGGCCCATTGCGAAAACAGAGGCACGCCTTAAGGTTCTTCAAAAGCTGATAAAAAGAAAAGACATCAACCTGCTTATTAATGCCTGTGACGCCGGCAGAGAGGGCGAGTTAATTTTTAGGCTCATTGCACAGCATACAAAAGCAACTCAAAAAATTCAGCGTCTTTGGTTGCAGTCCATGACACCCCAAGCTATCCGTGACGGCTTTACCAAACTTCGTAGCGATGATGATCTTCACAATCTTGCCAATGCTGCCCGTTGCCGCTCTGAATCTGACTGGCTGGTAGGCATCAACGGCACGCGTGCTATGACTGCTTTTAATAGTAAGAGTGGCGGTTTCTTTTTAACAACGGTTGGTCGTGTTCAAACACCAACACTTTCAATTGTTGTTGAAAGAGAAGAGTTAATTCGTAAATTCATATCACGAGACTATTGGGAAGTTAGTGCTGAGTTTATTTGTGCTGCCGGCATTTACCAAGGTAGATGGTTTGACCCGAAATTTAAAAAAGAATCTAAAGATGTTGTCGTTGACCCTGAGAAAAAGGAAAGCCGACTTTGGAGTGAGGCTGCTGCTGCCAGCATCGTTGCTGCCTGTCGTGAAAAGCCAGGAAAGGTAACTGAAGAATCTAAACCAAGTTCTCAAGCTGCTCCTCAGCTTTTTGACTTAACCAGCCTTCAACGAGAGGCCAACGCGCGCTTTGGCTTCTCCGCTAAGAACACTCTAGGTCTTGCTCAAGCACTTTATGAGAGACATAAAGTGTTAACTTATCCAAGAACTGACTCTCGAGCACTGCCAGAAGATTACTTACCAACGGTTACTAGCACTTTAGAAATGCTGGCTGAAAGCTCTGATAATTACTACCCGTTTGCATCACAAATCTTGAATAGTTCTTGGGTAAAGCCCAATAAAAAGATTTTTGATAACAGTAAGATTTCTGATCACTTTGCGATTATCCCAACCCTTCAAGCTCCAAAGAATTTGTCGGAGCCAGAACAAAAGCTATACGATTTAGTTGTGCGCCGCTTTATGGCTGTATTTTTTCCATCTGCAGAGTTCAAACTTACAACTCGCATTACTGAAGTAAGTGGGCACCTATTCAAGACTGATGGAAAGATCCTAACAAGTCCAGGCTGGCTAACTGTTTACGGCAAATCAATACAAGATGACAAAGAGCTAGTTGCAGTTGCAGAAAACGAAAAAGTTAAGACTGAATCCGTCAGCCCCGTTCCTCTTAAAACAAAGCCACCAGCCAGATATACCGAGGCAACATTATTGTCTGCCATGGAAGGCGCTGGAAAGCTTGTTGATGATGACGACATGCGCGAAGCCATGTCTGATAAAGGCTTAGGAACTCCTGCCACTCGGGCTGCGATTATTGAAGGCTTACTTGCTGAAAAATACATGGTGCGCGAAGCCCGCGAAATCATACCAACTGCAAAAGCATTTCAATTAATGACCTTGTTAAGAGGTCTTGGCGTGGAAGAGTTAACGCAACCGGCACTTACGGGTAACTGGGAGCATAAGTTGTCATTGATGGAAAAAGGTTTAATAGACCGAAATACCTTCATGCAAGAAATCGCTCAAATTACTCAACGTATTGTTAAGCGTGCAAAAGAATATGACAGTGACACTATTCCGGGAGATTATGCTGATCTCAAAACACCATGCCCTCATTGTGGCGGACTAGTTAAAGAAAACTATCGTCGTTTTGCTTGCGAAAAATGTGGCTTCTCTATTAGCAAAATTCCAGGGGGCAGAGCATTTGAATACGATGAGGCAGAAGCTTTCATTGCCAACAAAGAGATTGGGCCTCTTCAGGGCTTTAGAAGCAAAATGGGTAGGCCATTCGCAGCAATTATTAAGTTGGTTGCCATTCCAGAAGACGATAAAGATTATCCAAACGCTGGATTCAAATTAGAGTTCGATTTTGGTAACAGCCAAGAGGATGACTTGGAAGAGGTTGACTTCTCTGGTCAAGCGTCATTGGGTGCCTGTCCTAAATGCTCCAGCGCTGTTTATGAACATGGCATGAAGTATTTGTGTGAGCGCAGCGTTGGACCAAGTAAATCATGTGACTTTTCAACTGGAAAGGTTGTTCTCCAACAGGAGATTTCTAAAGAACAGGTATCTAAGTTATTAAGTGAAGGTAAAACAGACTTACTAACTAACTTCAAATCTAATAGAACAGGACGTGGATTTAAAGCTTACTTAGCGCGTCAGCCAGATGGCAAGATTAGTTTTGAGTTTGAGGCGCCCGCCAAAAAACGAGCTGCCCCTAAGGCGCCTGCTAAATCAGATGTTAAACCAGCTGCCGCCAAACGAGCTCCAGCAAAAAAACGGGCATCTAAAAAAGCTGAGTGAGTGATCTCATGTGCCAGATGTTCGGTGAACATCTGGCTTGCTAAAGCAGACCACATCACTCCCCTGGAACCCAAAGAGGTTAATGTATAAAGCCCTTGGTACCCTTTTACTGGTCCAATAATGGGTAGTCGATCATTGGCAACGCACCGTACCCCCACAAATGCACTGTGCGCTTTTAACTCTTCCGATAACAACTCAAGCCCCAGCATCTCCCTCATTAATGCACTATTTTCTAAATGGCTTTCATCCCACTCATCTATGTCATCCACACCTTCATCGTAAGTTGAGCCAATTACCCACTCATATGCATCCTTTTCAACCAAGACTGGTGGCAAACAATAAGCCTTTCCTGATAAAGCAACTTTTGGCATATGCTCAACCCATGATGAATCATGATTAAATCTAAATCTTGATAATTGCCCTCTTACTGGTTTTAGAGGTAAATCAATCTTTATGCTCTCGCATAGTCTTTGGGCACCTAAGCCATTGGCTAAAAACAAGCGCTTAGTCACTGCAATAAGTTCGTGACTAGAGTCTTGCAAATACCAACAGCCGTTTTCAAAATTTATTACATCAACTTCTGTTGACCATCTTGCTTGAGATGGCAGCAGGGCTTCAAAAACGTCGTGACATGCGCCCTGAATGTTGACCCAACCGC
Source organism: Polynucleobacter meluiroseus (assembly GCA_945881875.1). GTDB lineage: Bacteria > Pseudomonadota > Gammaproteobacteria > Burkholderiales > Burkholderiaceae > Polynucleobacter > Polynucleobacter meluiroseus_A. The sequence goes on along the minus strand of CAMCVH010000006.1, from coordinate 44,168 downwards.
CTTCAGGAAAGTATGTCCCTCCTGCGTTAACGTTAATTTTGGCAAGCGCATCCTTCTTGCTTAAGGGTACGGCTTTTTCTGGGGTGAATCCTTGTTCAAGTAAACGCTCACCCATAATCTCTTTACTGAATCCCTCTTGGCTACGAGGTAAGTGAAAAACCCCATTGCCGCGCCAGCTTGTTGCCCAAACCTGTCTCGCTTCATTAAATGCTAAAAATGTGAGTCTTTGTAGCCTGGATGGGCCGCGACCGATATAGGGATGGCATAGCGCTTCTGAATGTGCGCTTGTTTGAGTTGCCCCGCTTAAGCCCTTATCAATCACTAATAAATTATTTATATCGTTATTTTTCAATGACTTAACGATGGATGCCCCCGCGATACCTGCTCCAACAACAACGGCATCAAAGATATGTTTAGGGCTTGGCATCTTGTCGTCTAGCTTTATAATGAAGGATTGTTATATTTGAACTTAATTCATGCAATTAATGTGGGTTTCTGGTCCAACGGGCCGCGTTAGAAAAATATCAATTACCTTGAGGACAGTCTCAATGGGTCTTGCTATTCTTGCAGCGATTTTAATTGCCGTTGGGGGCATCTTACATTTTGTTGGTTTACGTATTGCCATTGAAGCACGTCCTGACATCGCACGCGCCATGGGCGGCGTCTTAACTCAAGCAGAACAAGATAAGATAGAAAAAGCGTATCAAGAAAAATTGCAGCTTATTCAAGAGAACCTGCAAACAACTAGTGAAGAGCTTCTCCAAATTCAAAAAATGAAAGACCGCTTCATGGAAATGGCTACTCCGAGCGCAGTTAAATCCCAGATCCCAGGCGGTAATTCAAAAGGCGGCCCACTAAAGCCCGCAAATCTTAAATCATCGAATGGTTCTGACTTAATTGAATCCCTTGATGAATCTCTACAAAGCGTCACCGTTTTTAAAAAGAATATCCAAGAGGTTAATCAGCTCTGGTCAAAGCAACTGGCTTGGTTGGGAACCCTTCCTACAGGGCTCCCAGTAAAAGGTAGCTACAGTTTGAGCAGTGGTTACGGATTGCGGATTGATCCATTTACTCAAATGATGGCAAGACACGAAGGGCTTGATTTTTCTGCACCTGTGGGTACACCAATTATTGCATCAGCTGGTGGGGTTGTAAGTAGGGCTGGTTACGAAGCATATTATGGCAACATGGTTGAAATTAAGCATGCCGAGGGGTTCGTAACGCGTTATGCTCACGCCAGCCAGCTTTTAGTGAGAACTGGCCAAACGGTTAAGCGTGGAGATGTTATAGCCAAGGTTGGTAACACCGGAAGATCTTCGGGGCCACACCTGCACTATGAAGTAATAAGAGCGGGCGCTCACATCAATCCAGCTAGTATGATCCCGAAAGAACATTAGCCTATCTAGTAATACCAAACATTGTTAAAAAGCCCCTTCTGAAGGGGCTTTTTCTTTAAACACTTTTTTGGTGCTAGAACTGGTTAGTTAACCAACTAAACGAGCCTCAAGTGCTTTTTTCGTATCAACCAACTCTTTTGGTAAATGATAAGAAAGTTGCTCAAAAAGCTGATCATGCAACTTCATTTCATCTTGCCATGCTGATTTGTCAATTGAAGTTACTTTGTTAAATTGCTCTGCTGTGAAATCAAGACCCGACCAGTTAAGGTCTGCGTGAGATGGCGTAGTACCAAAGATATTTTCTTGACCTTTGGATTTACCTTCAAGGCGCTCCAACATCCAAGCTAAGACGCGCATGTTTTCTCCGTAACCTGGCCAAACAAATTTACCGCCATCGTCTTTACGGAACCAATTAACGCAAAAAATGCTTGGCAAATTGGCGCCCTCTGCAGAGAGCTTTTTACCCATATCTAACCAATGTTGGAAATAGTCGCTCATGTTGTAACCAGCAAACGGCAACATTGCAAATGGGTCACGTCTAACAATACCCTGCTGACCAGCTGCTGCAGCAGTTGTTTCTGAACCCATGGTCGCTGCCATGTAAACACCCTCTATCCAGTTACGAGCTTCCGTAACTAGTGGAACTGTAGTTGAACGACGACCGCCAAAAATAAACGCATCAATAGCTACACCATCCGGATTATTCCATTCTGGATCAATGACCGGGTTGTTGGTTGCGGCAACAGTAAAGCGTGCATTTGGGTGAGAAGCTTTTCGACCATTGATGCCATCAGCTGGCGACCAATCCTTACCTTGCCAATCAATTAAGTGATCAGGGGCTTTATCGGTCATTCCCTCCCACCAAACATCACCATCATCGGTTAAGGCAACGTTAGTAAAGATAACGTTCTCGTTTAAAGAGGCCATGCAATTAGCATTAGTTAGGGTATTTGTGCCTGGTGCGACACCAAAGTAACCTGCTTCTGGATTAATTGCGAATAGTCTTTTTTGGCCTGTCTTATCATTACGTGGCTTGATCCAAGCAATGTCATCACCAATTGTTGTTACTTTCCAACCCTCAAAACCTTGAGGAGGAATTAACATCGCAAAATTTGTTTTGCCACATGCCGATGGAAAAGCTGCGGCAACATGGTACTTTTTGCCCTCAGGTGAAGTAACGCCCAAAATTAACATGTGCTCGGCCAACCAGCCTTGGTCACGACCCATAGTCGAGGCAATTCTTAAAGCAAAACACTTCTTACCCAGCAAAGCATTTCCACCGTAACCCGATCCATAAGACCAAATTTCACGCGTTTCTGGGTAGTGAACAATGTACTTAGTTGCGTTACAAGGCCAAGCAACGTCTTTTTCTCCAGCTGCCAAAGGCTTGCCGACCGTATGTACACAAGGTACAAATGGGCCGTCGCTACCTAAAACTTCAAACACTCCCTTACCCATACGAGTCATAACGCGCATATTAATAACAACATAAGGGCTATCGGACAGCTCAACACCAATATGAGCAATTGGTGAGCCTAATGGGCCCATTGAAAAAGGCACTACATAAAGGGTTCTGCCCTTCATACTGCCAGCAAATAGTGGCTGTAAGGTCGATCTCATCTCAGTAGGATTCATCCAATTATTAGTTGGACCAGCATCCTCTTTATTTGCAGAGCAGATATATGTGCGGTCTTCAACCCGGGCTACGTCACTCGGGTCAGAACAGGCTAAATACGAATTTTTTCTTTTTGCTGGATTTAACTTCTTAAGTGTTCCAGATTCGACCATTTTGGCGCACAAATGATCGTACTCCTCCTCGGATCCGTCACACCAATACACGCTATCAGGCTGGGTCAAGGCACAGATTTCAGTTACCCAGTCTATTAGTTTCTGATGTTTAACATAAGATGGCGCATTAATAGGGGCCACACCCTTCATGATAGGTTCGTTCATGGTTAGTTTTTATTAATTGGAATACCGTAAGGATACCACTTTGGAGCTCTCAAGACCTTGTAACTGGAGGGCTGTTTTCCCATCTAAAGAACTCGCTACTTACCCATCAAATGCTTTAGAAAAAATGATATTTTTCGCATCTTTACGCCCTTGTTCATAAGCTAAAGGCATCAACTGGTGTTTTGAATAATCCCAGCTTGAAATGAGTATAGGTGTTTGTGGTTGAACATAAGTTAAACGAAGGCCTGGAAGCTCTTTAACGAAGCAATCCGGATAAGGATAGCGTCTAGTTAAAAGAACGAGGGCCTCCTGAGGTCTGTCCCCTGGTAGCGCCGGTAACAATCCATCAATCGGTACATTGTCAACAAGCCCACCATCCAAAACCGCTGCCCCCTCCCTGTACATCACAGGCGTAAAGGGTGGAGTACAAGAAGACTGGAGTATTAATTCCACCAACTCTTCTAACTTCTCACAAGATTGTGCAGATATAAAAACTCTTTCAAAGCCCAGCTTTTTTCCTAAAACAGGATGGAGGCTTTTTTTTAAATATTTTTCTAAGTTATAAATTGACAAGCCAACTGCAACTGCTGTTCTAGGGCCTAACCAACTTGGCACCTGCGCAAGACCGATCATGATTTGAGGAGCTGTTTTTAATTGCGCAAATCCATCGCCGATGATATTTTTAAGCGCTGCTCTGTATAGCTGATCGTGGGGAAATAATGGTTTAGAACTGAACAAATTAAGCCAATTAACATTATTTGTGACATTGGCTAAAGCTTTCGCATAATAATTAAGACCCCATTGAGCGCCTTCTTGACCGGGTCTTACATACAGCAAGCATGCGGTGGCTGCTCCTGCGCTAATTGCAACTATTCTGCTTGGCTTTTGCGGATAGGTTTCATTTAAAAGATGCCAAAATCCGGCCTGCCACCAACAACGGTTACCCCCACCAGCCATAACAATTTGATCAAATTGCATTTTTAATTATTTACCAATGCAAAAGGTACTAAAAATCTCGCCCAGTAAATCGTCTGGTAAAAACTGTCCTGTTATCCTAGCTAATGACTCTTGAGCCAAGCGCATTTCCTCTGCTGCAAGGTCAATAAATTGAGCTTCTTTAAGAAGCAACTTTAGTGCCTCTGTTATGTGGGACTCTGCTTCTAGCAATGCCTCAATGTGGCGCTTTCTTGCCAAAATGCCGCCCTCGGCTTCAGGTTGCCACCCTGCTATTTGTAGTAGTTCTTTTTTCAGATCATCCAAGCCCTGGCCTGTTTTAGCAGAAACATAAATTTCTTCATCAATAGCTTTTTTCAAAGTCGGCAACTGGTCAATTTTGTTCCAAACCATCTTAACGGGAACTTGCTTTGAGCAAACCTGTTGAATTCTATGAATGAGTAATTTGTCGGTTTCTGAAACATGGGCGCCATGAGTTGCATCCATTAAATGTAAAACTAAATCAGCTTCTTCAATTGATTTCCAAGTTCTCTCGATACCAATTTGTTCGACGCTATCGCTAGTTTCTCTGAGCCCTGCGGTATCAACAATATGAAGGGGTATGCCATCAATTTGAACAGTTTCTTTTAATCGATCACGAGTTGTACCGGCAACATCAGTCACAATAGCAACCTCCTCGCCCGCCAATGCATTCATTAAAGAACTTTTCCCCACATTGGGCTGGCCCACTAAAACAATCGTTAAACCATCTCTAATGATGGCGCCCTGTTGGGCTGCTTTTTTAACGTCTCTGATGCTACTCAAAATATTATTGAGCCTATTAATTACGTCATGTTGTTTAATAAAGTCGATTTCCTCTTCGGGAAAATCTAAGGTGGCCTCGGTTAAAGCTCTAAGCTCAATCAAAGACTTTAGAAAAATATCGATCTTCTTTGAGAACTCACCCTTAAGCGACTTAGCTGCACTTTTTGCAGCCAAGCTACTGCTCGCATCTATTAAGTCTGCAATTGCTTCTGCCTGTGCCAAATCAATCTTGCCATTTAAAAAAGCTCGCTCTGTAAATTCACCTGGCTGAGCTAAACGAAGACCGTAAGGTAATCCAAGCTTTAAACAATGATCCAACAAAACCCCCAGAGCCGCTGAGCTTCCATGACACTGAAGCTCTAATACATCTTCGCCCGTATAAGAGTTGGGAGCTTGAAAGAAAATAGCTAAACCCTCATCAATTGGTTCCTGCTTTTCATCATTGAATTTAATTAAGCTTGCGTGGCGTGGAACCAACTCAGAATGACAAAGGGCCTTACTTAAAGGTAAGACCCCCTGACCCGACAACCTGATGATACCTACGCTAGCGCGACCCTTGGCTGTTGCAATAGCAATGATTGGATCGCGCTGCATTGTCATACTTAAGCTGGCTTTTTATTACCGTCACCATAAACTCTATTAATTTGCCACTGCTGTGCAATTGATAAGATGTTATTGACAACCCAGTAAAGAACCAATCCTGACGGGAAGAAAAAGAACATGACTGAAAATATCAACGGCATATACATCATTAACTTTGCCTGAAGTGGATCAGGTGGCGTTGGGTTTAATTTCACTTGAATAAACATCGAAACTGCCATGATGATTGGTAACAAGCCAATCGGTGCCCCAAACCAAACTCCAAACAAAGTATCTGGCTGTGATAAATCCTGAATCCAGCCAAGCCAAGGAGCTCCGCGCATTTCAACTGAGGCCAATAGAACCCAATATAAAGCAATGAATACCGGAATCTGAACAACTACGGGAAGACAACCGCCTAAAGGGTTGATCTTCTCTTTTCGATACATCTCCATCATGCCTTGATTTAATTTTTGTGGCTCACCCTTAAAGCGCTCTTTCATTTCCATGAGCCTTGGTTGAACCAATTTCATTTTCGCCATTGATTTGTAGCTAGCTGCAGATAAGGGGAAGAATAAAAGCTTAATGAGAACAGTCAATAAAATAATCGACCAACCCCAGTTATTAACAATGCCGTGTATTTTTTCTAATAACCAAAAAATGGGCTTAGCAAGAATAGTTAACCAGCCATAATCTTTTACCAATTCAAGTCCTGGTGCAATACTTTCTAAAACACTTTCTTGTTGCGGACCAACAAAAAGCTTTAGGCTTTCTGTTATTTCTTGACCGATACCAATTGGCTCTAATTTAGACTTAACCCCAACGCGGTATTGATTCTTTTCTAACATCTCAACATACAAATCTTTTTGATAAGCAGTGGATGGAATCCAAGCGGAAGTAAAGTAATGTTGGATCATTGCAACCCAAGTTGGCTGTCCGGCCATTTGAGTTCCGGGAGTTTTTGCCTTACCTTTTTCTATATCTGAAAACTCAAGCTTTAAAAATTTCTCAGCGTCTGTATAAATTGCTGGCCCAGTAAATGTATTGTAGAAAGAACTATCTTCAACTTTTCCCTTGTAAGAAGGCTTACCACCATCTCTTACTATCTCTGCATAAATTGTTGCATCTAGATTTTGTGCGCTTATATTTTTAACGACATGCTTGGCATCTATTAAATAAGAGCCCTCTGTTAACGCGTATATTTTTTCTAAACGAACGCCATTTTTTTCTGCCGTTAACGTGACTGAATCATTGGTTGTTTTTTTGGATACAGAAAATACCTGGGTATGATTTGGTAACTCAACTCCTGATGCGGAAACCAAACCACTTCGCGCAAAGTACTGGCGCTCACTACTCTTGTCGAATAATGAAACCGGTATTTTATCTTCCTCTAGGTGTTTGAGTAGTTTTGCCTTAACAATTGCACCGCCCAATGTATCGATATCCAACTCTATAACATCGTTCTTCAGAGAAATAATTTCTCCCGCCTTTGCAGCAGAAACTTGGTTTGCTGGCGCAACTGGGCTAACAGTTGAAGTAGAAACAATTGGTTTTGGTAAATCTTGTTTAGGTTTATTAGGCTCCTGAGTTGTCTCAGCCTTTTTGCTTGATCCAAACATGGATGATTGACCATTATGCGTTTGCCAGTTATCAAACAGCAAAATAGCTGAAATTGTAAAGATTGCCCAAAGAAGCGTTTTTCTAATATCCATTGTTTTTTTCTGTATTAATTAGCTAATCGCCAATTGTAGTGTGAGAAGATTATTTCTTGATGACCTTTTCGGGAACCAGATCTATACCGCCCCGAGCCCAAGGGTTGCAACGACAAATTCTATAGAGCGCCAAATAACTACCCTTCAACGCTCCATGCTGTTTAAGTGCCTCAACAGCGTAACATGAACAAGTTGGATAAAATCGGCATTGCGCTCCCCAAAAGGGACTTAGGGTTATCTGATAAAGCCGTATTAGTGCCTGTAATGCTTTAGAGATCATTTTTGCAAGGCAAGTCCTATTAACTCTGAGCGTATTTCATTTCTTTCTTGCTCTCTAAGCCTATGTTTTGTCTTATCGCCAATCTTTTTCCTTAGCCGAAGTACGAGCAGCTGTGGTTCCGGTGAAATAGGTGCCGTTCTGTAAATTTCACGCATTAGACGTTTAATTCTATTTCTATCAATAGCTCGTTTTGCGAGTTTTTTTGGCACAGTTAACGCAAAGCCTGAGCCCTCATCGATTAAATGATGGGCTGCTATATATTTACTTGTTTTAGGTTTTTGAGCCAATATCTTCCGAATGGCTTCTGGGTCAGAAAGACTTAAAGAGCGAGGCAAACTCATGCTCGCTCTAAAGCTTATCTGATCTTGCTGTTTTTTAAACAGCGAGGCGCTTACGCCCTTTTCCACGGCGCGCATTTAAAACGTGACGTCCACCCTTTGTTTTCATGCGAACACGAAAGCCATGGGTACGTTTACGACGGGTTACTGATGGTTGATATGTACGTTTCATAATTGTTTCCTAACTAACCCTGTATTTTCGCTTTATAAAAAAGGGGCGTCAATAGATATTTACAGAAAAAATTTTTATTCACATAAGCATCTTGTTGTTTTTTATAAATTTTCTGACTTGTAAACATGTTATCCACAGCTTATCCACCGACTTATCCTTTGTGGATAACTTTTATCCGCAACTACAATTGCGTTCTGAATATGAATACTTTGACAAATTCCGCTTTAACGGCAAATAACAACCTTGAGACATTTTGGGCGTTTGTGACAACTTCCTTCTCTAAGGAGCTGTCGCCACAACAATTTAAAACATGGATCAAGCCATTGTTTGCCTTAGGCTTCAATGATACAGATAATGTTTTGTCTTTAGCGGCTCCTAATAGATTTAAACTTGATTGGGCAAAAAACCAATTTAATCAAAGGTTTGTTGAACTATCGCAAAACTTTTATGGCCGCCCTGTGACAGTAGAGTGGGTCTTGGATCCTAAAGTTAAGCTGGTTAATACAGCGGATAAGCAATCTGAATTTTTAATTGAATCGTTTGAAAACACCCCCCAATCTCACAATAATGATTTTAGCGACATGGTTGCCGAAGTCCCCAGCATTGGTATTGATGGACGCTCGCGGCTTAATCCTAGTCTAACTTTTGATAGTTTTGTAACGGGTAAAGCCAACCAGTTAGCTCGTGCAGCAGCTATTCAGGTAGCTAACAACCCCGGTTCTTCTTATAACCCGATGTATTTATATGGCGGTGTTGGTCTAGGTAAAACGCACTTGTTACATGCTATTGGCAATCATTTGTTACAAGAAAAACCAAAAGCTAAAATTCGTTACATTCATGCCGAGCAATATGTATCGGACGTGGTTAAGGCTTATCAACAAAAATCTTTTGATAAATTTAAGCAGTATTACCATTCCCTTGACCTGCTCTTAATTGACGATATACAGTTTTTTGCTGGGAAACCGCGCTCTCAAGAAGAATTTTTCTATGCCTTTGAGGCTTTAACAGCCAACAAATCCCAAGTCATCATGACAAGCGATACTTATCCAAAAGAGATATCGGGTATTGATGATCGCTTAATTTCTAGATTTGATTCTGGCTTAACCGTTGCTATTGAGCCGCCTGAATTAGAGATGCGGGTTGCTATTCTGATGAAAAAAGCACTTTCCGAAGGTTTACCCCTTACCGAAGATGTGGCGTTTTTTGTTGCTAAACATCTGAGGTCTAACGTCCGTGAGCTCGAAGGTGCTTTACGTAAAATTCTGGCCTATGTGAGATTCCATGGTAAAGAAATAACAATTGAAGTTGCCCGGGAGGCACTTAAAGACTTGCTATCGGTTCAAAATAGGCAGATCTCTGTAGAAAATATACAAAAAACTGTCGCTGATTTTTACAATATAAAAATTGCTGATATGTACTCGAAAAAGCGCCCTGCGAATATAGCAAGACCTAGGCAAATAGCGATGTATATTGCTAAAGAGTTAACACAAAAAAGCTTGCCAGAAATTGGTGAGTTATTTGGGGGAAGAGATCACACCACGGTTTTGCATGCTGTTCGCAAAATTACAGAGGAGCGCTCTCGAGACAATCAACTTAACCATGAACTTCATGTTTTAGAACAGTCCTTAAAGAACTAATAGCTCTGTGGAAAAGCTTGTGGATAGGTTATGTATAACCCTGGTAAAAGTACTTTAATATGATGTGTATAGATTGTGAATAAAGTTGTAATTGGGAAGAGTCGATAAAAGTTATTAAACTTTATCCAAAGGATTTCCAAAAGATATCCACAAGGTTTCAATGAATGTAAAATGATGATTAATAGATGTTTTTTAAGTTATCCACAGAATTTAGCTGCTTTATTAACTACTACTATAGATATATATATATAAATAAATTAATACGGGAATAAGAACCATGGAACTGGTCAACACAACAAGAGATAAGTTATTAAAACCACTTCAATTAGTTAGTGGTATTGTCGAACGTCGACACACGCTTCCAATCTTGGCAAATTTATTATTCAAGAAAAACGGAAATGCAGTTTCTCTGGTGTCAACAGATATTGAAATTCAAATTACAACCCATGCAGACTTTGGTGTTGGATCTGAAAACTTAAGCACTACTGTTGGTGCAAGAAAGCTTGTAGATATTTTGAGAGCTTTACCAGAGGGTCCATTAAGTCTTTCTTTAAAAGATAACAAAATGGTTGTTCAAAGCGGTAAGAGTCGTTTTACTCTACAAACACTTGCAGCTAATGAATTTCCAATCATGTCAGAGTCAACGGATGTTTCTGCGAGTTGGGAGATGTCTCAAAAAGCTTTAAAGCAATTGATCAGTCAAGTTCATTTTGCAATGGCACAGCAAGATATTCGTTATTACTTAAATGGCATGTTATTTGTTTTAGAAGGACAGCGCATTATTGCTGTTGCAACAGATGGACACCGCCTGGCCTACAGTCACGTTGATTTAGAGAAAAGCCCAACAGGCAATGGTCAAAAGCAAGAAATTATTATTCCTAGAAAAACTATCTTAGAGCTACAACACCTATTAGAAGATTCTGATGAGCCTGTCGTTGTGTCCTTAGCAAACAATCAAGTGAAGTTTAATTTTGGAAGCGTCGAACTTTTGTCCAAATTGGTCGAGGGAAAGTTTCCAGATTTTCAAAGAGTTATTCCAAAAGGTCAAAACAATAGCTTGGTTGTTAATAGAGAAGTACTTCAATCTTCTTTGCAAAGAGCGGCGATTCTGACGACTGATAAATTTAAAGGAGTTCGCTGTATGCTGTCAGATAACTGTCTAACAATTCAATCAACGAACGCAGAGCAAGAAGAGGCCCAAGAAGATATTGAAACTGAATACGATGGAGATAAAATTGATATTGGTTTTAATGTTTCATACCTGCTAGATGTTCTTGCAAACTTAAAAAATGATTCAATTCAAATCAGTTTGGGGGACTCAAATAGCAGTGCTGTTATTACACTTCCTGAACAAGAGGGTTTTAAGTATGTAGTAATGCCAATGCGCATTTAATAGTTTTATAAGAAAAGAATAATCAATGACTGTTGAAGTAAAAGAGCAATACGGCGCCTCCTCTATACAAATATTAGAAGGTCTTGAAGCTGTTCGCAAAAGACCAGGTATGTACATCGGAGATACCTCTGATGGAACAGGTTTACATCACTTAGTTTTTGAGGTCTTAGATAATTCAATCGACGAGGCTTTAGCGGGACATTGCTCGGAGATAACCGTAACAATCCACACAGATAATTCAATTTCAATTATCGATAACGGTCGTGGAGTGCCTACGGGCATTAAATATGATGATAAACATGATCCAAAGAGAAGCGCCGCTGAAATTGTCATGACGGAGCTGCATGCTGGCGGAAAGTTTGATCAAAATAGCTACAAGGTTTCAGGTGGATTGCATGGAGTTGGAGTTAGTTGCGTAAATGCACTTTCAAAATGGTTACGCTTAACAATTAAGCGCGACGGGAAAGTACATTTTATGGAATTTGCCCGAGGCGTTGTTCAGCAGCGTGAGCTGATTGAAGAAGCCGGCAACATGACTTCACCCATCAAGGTTATTGGTGAGTCAGATAAACGCGGCACCGAAGTGCACTTCTTGGCGGACGTGGAAATTTTTGGCAACATAGAGTATCACTATGAAATCCTCTCAAAGCGTATTCGAGAGCTCTCGTTCCTTAATAACGGCGTTCATATACGCTTATTAGATCAACGCTCAGGCAAAGAGGAGAGCTTTGCTTTCTCCGGCGGCGTTAAGGGGTTCGTCGAATATATTAATAAAAGTAAAACCGTACTTCATACAAACATTTTTTATGCAGAGGGAGAGAGGCCGTCAGATTTAGGTGGCACCATTACTTCTGAAGTAGCCATGCAGTGGAATGACGGCTTTAATGAACAGGTACTCTGTTTTACCAACAACATTCCACAAAGGGATGGTGGAACACACTTAACCGGATTGCGCGCAGCAATGACGCGCGTTATTAACAAATATATTGATGAGCATGAATTAGCTAAAAAAGCTAAGGTTGAAATTACGGGTGACGACATGAGGGAAGGCTTAACTTGCATTCTGTCAGTTAAAGTGCCAGAACCGAAATTTTCAAGCCAAACAAAAGATAAATTAGTTTCCAGTGAGGTTCGTGGACCAATTGAAGAAATTGTAAGCTCTTTGTTAACGGATTACCTCCAAGAAAACCCTCAAGACGCCAAAATTATTTGTGCCAAGATCATTGAGGCTGCCAGAGCAAGGGAAGCTGCTCGAAAAGCGCGTGACATGACTCGTCGTAAAGGCTTGTTGGATGGCTTGGGTTTGCCAGGTAAGTTAGCAGATTGCCAAGAAAAAGACCCGGCTAAGTCAGAGTTATTTATTGTCGAGGGAGATTCAGCGGGTGGGTCTGCAAAACAGGGCCGCGATAGAAAGTTTCAAGCAATCTTGCCATTAAAGGGAAAGATACTAAACGTAGAAAAAGCACGATTCGATAAAATGCTAAATAGCCAAGAGGTGGTTACTTTAATTACCGCACTTGGAACGGGTATTGGAAAAGAAGAATACAACGCAGATAAGTTACGCTATCACCGCATCATCATCATGACCGACGCTGACGTTGACGGTAGTCACATTAGAACTTTACTTTTGACGTTCTTTTATCGTCAAATGCCTGAACTTGTTCAGCGTGGCCACATTTATATTGCGCAACCGCCCTTGTACAAAGTTAAGCAAGGCAAGAATGAGCAATATATTAAAGATGACAATGCATTAAATGCTTACTTATTGAATCTAGCGCTTGAGAATGCTACCGTCGTCCTATCTGACGGTAAAGTGATTGATAACGAGCGCTTAACAACTCTATCGAACGACTATCAATCCATCCAAAATATTGTTGATCGCTTATCAAGAACCATGGATGAGGGGTCGTTGCGCGCCATTGCCAACGGTGTACGCCTTAACCTTGATTCAGAAGATTCAGCCGGCAAATCAGCGGCTGAGTTAAGCGGTTATTTTGCTCAGCAAGTTGATAAATTGGTAAAGCCACAAATTATTGTTCAAAAAGATGAGAGAACAGAACGCTATCGCCTATTAATCTCCCGTAGAGTGCATGGCAACACAAAGCTATCAATTATTGACTCTGACTTTGTTCATGGCGCTGATTATGAGACGCTTGAAAAAGCATCAACTGCATTGACAAACGTTTTAGGTTCGGGCGCTACAGTTAAGCGTGGCGATCCAGATAAAACAGTTAAAGAATCAATTGTTAAGGATTTTCGTGAAGCCATGGAATGGCTTCTTGCTGAAGCGGAGCGTGGTGTTAGCCGTCAACGCTATAAAGGTCTTGGTGAAATGAACCCAGAACAATTATGGGAAACAACTATGGATACCAATACACGAACTTTATTAAGAGTTCAAATTGAAGACGCCATTGCTGCTGACCAAGTATTTACAACCCTAATGGGTGATGAGGTTGAACCTCGTCGCGCATTTATTGAAAGCAACGCCCTCATAGCTCGAAATATTGATGTCTAAAAAAATTAATAGAAGTAATTTGGTTACGGTCAAAGAGTCAAATATTCACGGTAAAGGAGTTTTTGCCGTGAAAGACATTTCTAAAGGTAAAAAAATTATTGAATATACCGGGGAGCGTATTTCCTGGAAGGTTGCCGTTGAACGTCATCCACACGACCCAAGTCAACCTAACCATACCTTTTACTTTGGATTAGAGGATGGCTCTACCATTGATGCAAAGTTTGGCGGTAATGAAGCCATGTGGATTAATCACTCTTGCAAGCCAAACTGTCAATCTCTTGAAGAAGATGCGGGAAAAAAAACAAAAGTATTTTTGTATGCTAAAAAAAATATCAAAGCTGGTGAAGAGCTTTTTTATGACTACGGTCTTCAGTTAGAGGGAAAGATTACAAAAGCTGTTAAAAAAGATTATGAATGTCGCTGTGGCAATAACAAGTGTCGTGGCACCATGTTGGCTGGCTAATTAGTTTATGTCATTCATTTCTATACAAGAGATTGAATCGGCAATTAATTATTGGCGTGATAAATCGCCGTCTGCCGGGGAATCTTTAGAACTATGTGCGGAAGCCTCTTGTTTGGCAAAACCATACGCGCTGATGATTATCCAAGCATCTCAACAGATACCCTTAGCTGGTTTGAATGAAAAAGAGCAATTAGCTTTGCAGGCTTATCTACAAAAAAAGGCTTAGCATGGCAGAAGCCAGCAATACTTTTAATCATGGTGCATTTGATTACATCATTGTCGGCGCTGGTAGTGCCGGATGTGTATTGGCGAATCGATTAAGCGAAAACCCTGCAAATAAAGTATTACTTTTAGACGCTGGTGGCAAAGATGACTATTTGTGGATACACATACCGGTTGGCTATCTATATTGCATCAATAACCCTAAAACAGATTGGATGTTTAAAACATCTACTCAGCCAGGCCTCAAGGGCAGGCAACTCATTTACCCAAGAGGAAAAGTTTTAGGGGGCTCTTCATCTATCAACGGGATGATTTATATGCGCGGCCAATCCCAGGATTACGATCAGTGGGCTTCTTTAACGGGTGATAATTCTTGGTCATGGAGCGCTGTTTTAGATTATTTTAAAAGCATCGAAGACTATCATGGCGGTGCCAATGCGTTTCATGGTGCTGGGGGTGAGTGGCGCGTTGAAAAGCAAAGATTAAGCTGGAAGATTTTGGAGGCTTTCAAAACTGCCGCTAATCAATTTGGTATTCCAACTGTTGAAGACTTTAATCGTGGATGTAATCGCGGCGTTTCTTATTTTGATGTGACTCAAAAAAGAGGTTGGCGTTTAAATTCTTCAAAAGCTTTTCTTAAGCCAGCTGCGCAAAGAGATAATTTAACAATTATTACTAGTGCAACCGTCGACCATTTAACTATTGATGGACTTGAATGTCGGGGTCTTAGTTTTTGGTGTAATGGTCAGCTGAATCATGCAAAAGCCCGCAAGGAAGTTTTACTATCTGCCGGAGCTATTGGTAGCGTTCAGGTGTTGGAAAGATCGGGTATTGGTAATAAGGACTTGCTCAATGGGTTTGGCATTGAGTGTAAAAAGCATTTGCCAGGAGTTGGTGAGAACCTGCAAGATCATCTTCAAATTAGAATGGTTTATAGGATTGATGGCTTTAGAACGCTTAATAAAATTACCGCTCATTGGTGGGGTAAGCTCGCAATCGGTTTGCAATATATTCTGACTCGAAGCGGTCCAATGTCAATGGCGCCATCGCAACTTGGAGCCTTCACTTTTTCATCAGAGTCTCACGACAGACCCAACATTCAATATCATGTTCAACCTCTTTCCTTAGAAAGATTTGGTGAGCCATTACATACTTTCAATGCATTTACGGCGAGCGTTTGTAACTTAAGGCCTAGCTCACGAGGTTCTGTGCACATTACATCATCAAGCGTTGACTCTTTGCCCTTAATTAATCCCAACTACTTGTCTTCGGAAGAGGATCGTCAAGTTGCAATTGAGTCTGTTGGCATTACTCGAGCCATTGTCAATCAACCTGTTTTTAATTCAGCGGGAGTTGTAGAGCATAAACCCGGCGAACAATTTGTTAATGATGAAGAGCTCTTATCCCAAGTAGCTGAAATTGGGACAACTATTTTTCATCCGGTTGGTACATGCAAGATGGGTAAAGCAGATGATCCCAATGCAGTCGTTGACTCTGATTTACGGGTATTAGGTATTAGCGGTCTTAGGGTGGTTGATGCTAGCGTCATGCCAACAATTACCTCTGGTAATACTGCCGCACCAACAATGATGATTGCTGAAAAGATTGCACGGCAAATTTTGAGTGCAGCTTCTTGATTGAGGTTGATTTTTCCCACTGGTCTGTCTGGCTACTTCTTTTGGCCGCCGCCGCCGCCGGCTTTGTTGACTCAGTAGCTGGTGGAGGCGGGCTTATTCAGGTTCCTGCCTTATTCTCTGTTTACCCTTCTGCTGCCCCCGCCACTCTGTTGGGAACAAATAAAGTGGCCTCCTTTGGCGGAACGTTAATTGCTGCTAAAAGATACTTAAAAACAGTTAAATTACCTTATTTCATTGTAATACCGGCGATATTGTTTGCTTTCATGGGCTCTTTTGCGGGTGCGGCAGTTGTCAGAACGGTGTCTCTAGATGTTTTTCGGATACTGTTACCCATTATATTGTTTGTGCTATTAATTTATACAATTAAACAGCCTGCATTGGGATCCACCCATTTACCACCAAGCTCAGGCAAATGGAGGGTATTACAGGCTACCCTTTTAGGTGGGGTGATTGGTTTTTACGATGGATTTTTTGGGCCAGGAACGGGAAGTTTTTTATTAATCGGTTTCGTTCGTATTTTTGGCTTTGATTTTTTACATGCCTCGGCGGCAACAAAGTTGGTTAATGCTGCTACTAATTTGGCCGCCATTCTCTTGTTTGCCTCATTTGGACATATTCATTGGGCGCTTGGAGTCGCCATGATGATGATGAATATTGTTGGAAGCGTGATTGGTTCTGGCTATGCTATGCGTTATGGCAATGGGTTTGTTAGAAAGATATTTATAGCCGTGGAGTCCGTCTTGATTTTTAAAACGGGCTTTGATGCTTTAAGATATTTTGGCTGGTTTATCTAATGTGCTTTACTGACACGACCGTTTCACGTGAAACAAGCGAGCGAGTTGAGCTCTTGAGACCTTTCGCCTCAGGTGATATCATCGCCGCCCTAGCTAGGTGATTTATGGAATTTTCAATAAACTTTGATGTGATTGTTATTGGTGGCGGACACGCGGGCTCCGAAGCTGCTTTAGCTTCTGCTCGAATGGGTTCGCGCACCCTACTTTTAACGCACAGCATAGAAACTCTTGGCTCTATGAGCTGTAATCCATCCATTGGCGGAATTGGTAAGGGTCACCTTGTAAAAGAAATAGATGCGCTTGGTGGGTCTATGGCAGAAGTAACTGATCTGGCGGGCATCCAATTTAGAATTTTAAATTCTAGTAAGGGCCCCGCTGTTCGAGCGACCAGAGCTCAAGCTGACCGGGCGCTATACAAGTCAGCTATGCGCGCAAAACTTGAAAACCAAGAGAACTTAACCATATTTCAGGCGGCAGTTGATGATCTTATCGTCAGCGGTGATGAGGTGCGTGGAGCCACTACCCAATTGGGGTTGAGCTTTTATGCCCCACAGGTAGTTTTGACTGCCGGTACTTTCTTAAACGGAAAAATCCACGTAGGTTTAGATAATCACTCAGGTGGACGCGCTGGCGATCCTGCGGCAATAAGGCTGTCTGATAGATTAAAAGAGTTAAAGTTACCCCAAGGTAGATTAAAGACCGGCACTCCACCCCGAATTGATGGGCGAACTATTAATTTTTCTCTTATGCAAGAGCAGCCAGGGGATCTTGATCCGTTGCCAGTTTTTTCATATTTAGGTAGACCAGAGTTTCATCCGAAGCAGTTATCGTGTTGGATTACGCACACAAACAGCAAAACACATGATTTTATTAGGGCGGGATTAGATCGTTCGCCCATGTATACCGGCGTGATTGAAGGAGTTGGTCCGAGGTATTGCCCTTCTATTGAAGATAAGATCCATCGCTTTGCCTCCAAGGACAGCCATCAGATTTTCTTAGAGCCAGAGGGTTTAACAACTAATGAGTTTTACCCTAACGGAATTTCTACGAGCCTGCCATTTGATGTTCAGTGGAGCTTGGTTCGAAGTATTCGTGGCTTAGAAAATGCCATGATCGTGAGGCCTGGCTACGCAATTGAATATGATTATTTTGATCCTAGAAGCTTGAGCCCTAGTTTAGAGTCTAAAAACATTAAGGGATTATTTTTTGCAGGACAGATTAACGGTACAACAGGTTATGAGGAGGCTGCAGCGCAGGGTTTTTTGGCCGGAGCCAACGCCTCTTTGAGGGCTCAAGCAAAGCCATTTTGGTACCCCAAGCGAGATCAAGCCTATTTGGGTGTGTTAGTTGATGATCTTATTACCAAGGGTGTTTTAGAGCCTTACAGAATGTTTACTAGTAGGGCTGAATATCGTCTCAGCCTCAGGGAGGATAACGCTGATGATCGTCTGACCAAGATTGGTCGAGAGTTGGGCTTGGTTGATGATCGCCGCTGGGATTTTTTCTGTAGGAAGCAAGATGCTGTTTCACGTGAAACAGAGCGCTTACGAACTACTTGGGTTAGCCCAAAGATATTATCTTCAACAGAGTCTGAGGAATTATTGGGGCAGGTAATTACTCATGAGTACAACTTGGCAGAGTTGTTGCGCCGTCCAGAGGTGACTTACAGCAAGCTTACAAGGGCCATGAATGGACGCTGGGCGTCAGGAGTTTTGGCTGACGATGTTGTCTTAAACGATCAAATTGCAGAGCAAGTTGAGATAGGCATTAAGTATCAGGGATACATAGATCGCCAAGCAGTTGAAATAGCAAGACACTTTTATCACGAGGAGACGGCATTGTCTGGTGATATTGACTATGCAAATGTTCACGGCTTGTCGATGGAAGCGCAGCAAAAGTTAAACTTGCATAAACCAGCTACCTTAGGTCAGGCCGCGCGAATTGCAGGAGTAACGCCGGCAACCATTTCGATACTGCTCATTCATCTAAAAAAAGGTTTGGGCAGACGCCCAATGGTGAGCTAATGCAGTATGAAATAAGTAGTAAAGACTTATTGGCTGAGTTAAATAAAGGATTAAAAGCTTTAGAGCTCAAAATATCGGAGCAACAAGCAGAGGATTTAATTAGTTATTTAATAGAATTTCAAAGATGGAATAAAACACATAATTTATCGGCTATCAGAGAGATAAAAGAATCTGTCACCCTACATTTATTGGATTCTTTGAGCGTTTTACCCTATTTAGATGATTACGTTGCAAAGCGACATGACTCAGCGAAAACTTTTTCATTGGCTGATCTTGGAACGGGTGGCGGTTTACCAGGAATACCTTTGGCAATTTGTCGCCCAGAGTGGAAAATTCACTTAATGGAAGCTGTTCAAAAAAAGACGGTCTTTTTGCAACATTCAGTTTCAAAGTTTCATTTGGAAAATGTTAAAGTTCACCCTGCTCGTATCGAAGACAGCTCTAAGGCACTTGAAAAATCTGTAAGCATATGTATTTCAAGAGCTTTTTCTGATTTTGGTAAGTTCATTGCCTTATCGAAGCCAATGTTGCATGAAGGCGGGCTCGTTTGGGCAATGAAAGCCAAGCTTTTGGAAGATGATTTAAAAACCATCCCATCAAATTGGCAAGTTACAAAGAATTATCTTTTGCAGGTTCCGGGACTAGAAGCTGAAAGACGGCTTTTTGAGTTGGCACCCGTGAGAGAATTGTAGGCTTAATCCGTTTATTGAAAAAAGTGTTTCATGGCTAAAATTTTCTGCATTGCAAACCAAAAAGGTGGTGTTGGTAAAACTACAACCACAGTCAACTTGGCGGCTAGCTTAGCGTCTCAGAAACAGCGAGTACTAGTTGTAGACCTAGACCCACAGGGCAATGCCAGCATGGGTTCAGGTATTGAGAAAATGGGCTTAAGCCAAACGGTTTATCACGTTTTGATTGGTTTGGCAGATATTAAAGCAGTCAAACTCGCTTCCGAAACGGGGGGGTATGATGTGCTGCCAGCCAACCGCGATTTGGCCGGAGCAGAGGTTGACCTGGTTGAAATTGAGCGGCGCGAAGAGCGCTTAAAAGAGGCTTTGTCGCCTGTGCTCGCCGACTATGACTTTATCTTAATTGACTGCCCGCCTGCATTATCTCTGTTAACTCTTAATGGGTTTTGTGCAGCAAACGGAGTGATTGTTCCCATGCAGTGTGAATATTTTGCGCTTGAAGGGCTCTCTGATCTTGTCAACACAATTAAACAGGTTCATGCCAACTTCAACCCTAACTTGTTGATTATTGGATTGTTGCGCGTCATGTTTGACCCTCGCACCACGCTGCAGCAACAGGTTTCAGATCAGTTGATAGAGCATTTTGGCGATAAGGTTTTTAAAACAATTATTCCAAGAAACGTTCGATTAGCTGAAGCGCCTTCCTATGGCATGCCAGGAGTTAATTTTGACAAGAGCTCAAGAGGTGCTCAGGCTTATATGGAGTTTGGCACGGAAATGATTGAGCGTATTAAAACAATGTAATGGGTAAAAAATGAATGCAACATTAAAGAATAAAGGCTTAGGCCGTGGTTTGGAGGCGCTCTTGGGCGCTAAGGATGTCAGCACAATAAACACCGAAGGTGTGGCAACGCTGATGTTAAATCAGCTGCAGGCGGGTAAATATCAACCGCGGAAAAATATGATTGATGCGTCTTTGCAAGAACTTGCCGAGAGCATTAAAGAACAGGGCATCATGCAGCCCTTGCTGGTTCGACCTATCGCCAATGGAAAATTTGAGATCATCGCCGGTGAGCGTCGATATCGTGCTGCAAGCATAGCGGGCCTTAAAGAGGTGCCAGTGCTTATTAAGCAAGCCGATGATCAATCAACAGCTGCCATGGCTTTGATTGAAAATATGCAACGAGAAGATCTCAATGCGCTTGAGGAGGCTACAGGTTTATCTAGGCTGATTGAGGAATTTGGGTATACCCATGACAAAGCTGCCCAGGCTGTTGGAAAATCTCGTAGCGCTGTGAGTAACTTATTGCGTTTAATGCAGCTAGCCAAACCCGTTCAAGCGATGTTGATAAAGGGAGAAATTGATATGGGTCATGCACGCGCCCTGCTCCCTTTGGACAATGCCTTGCAAGTCAGCCTAGCTCAAAAAATTGCCATTCAAAGGCTGTCTGTTCGAGAAGCAGAAAGTATGGCAACAAAGTTGAGCTTAAGTAAAAAACCAGCTTCGGGTAAGCAAAAAAGTATTGTGAATACAGACCCAGACATAAAAAGAATTCAGGATCGGATGGCTGATGAGTTCAATCTAAATGTTGAGATAAAGCAAAAACGACAAGGTGGCGAAATTAAAATTAAATTTAGCCAGTTTGATGAGCTTGATGCCCTGTTTAAGCGTTTAGCGTTAGATTAATTTATTTTGGTGAATTACATTGACCCAATGCCCAAGGATTCTGTAAAATCACGTGGCTTTAGTGGTGAGGATGTTCAGGCTCCAAGAGTCGTAAAAAAAGACGATTGGGATAATGATTTAGCAGGCGCTGAGGATTCTGTTAAGTCCTTGACGAAAGCGGAGATGGAAGCACTCTTAGGAGGTGCTTTATTGAAGCCAAGTCTAGTAACCGTCAAACGCTTGCTCATGCTCCAAGGCATGGTAATGATGGTTTCCGCTGCGGCATGGTCGGCAACAGGCAAGTCGTTAAACTTAGACCCTGCTGTCGTGTCTGCCATATTTGGTGGTTTAGCAGCATTAGTGCCCTCAGCTCTTTTTGCAATTAGAGCAAGGTTTTTAGTCGGACGATCTGGTGCAATAGGATCAACAGTATTTGCGCTAGTGACAGGTGAGTTGCTAAAAATAATTGCAACGGTTGCAATTTTTGTTTTGGTGATTGTGTTTTATCCGAATTTGGAATGGTTACCACTGTTGTTAACTTATGTAATTACGCTGAAATGTTATTTGTTGGCATTGTTGTTTAAGTGAACGGCAGCTTTAAATGGATAGAGGAATTTAACAAATGGCAGCAGAAGGAACGGTAAACGCGTTGACGCCTACTGAATACATCGCAGAGCATTTGCAAAACCTTAATACTTTGCATGCTAAACAAGAAGCGATTGTTGACTTTTCTGTTATCAATCTTGACACAGTATTTTGGTCATTGATGATGGGCTTGATTGTTGTAGGATTCTTATTACTTGCTGCTCGTCGTGCAACTGCTGGCGTACCAGGAAGATTTCAAGCCTTGGTTGAGATGTTGGTTGAAATGGCTGAAAACCAATCAAAAAGCATTGTTCACGGCGATCGTTCTTATATCGCTCCGTTAGCGCTATTTGTATTTTGCTGGATCATTTTATTAAACACGCTTGATTTGGTTCCAGTTGACTGGGTTCATGGTGTTAATGGTTTGCTTGGTGTTTTTGGTAGTGTTCACGTGCCGCATCACAAGCTAGTTCCAACAACTGATTTAAACGGCACGCTTGGTTTATCCATGTCCGTTTTAGTTCTGATGATTTTCTATAGCTTCAAAGCCAAGGGTGCTGGTGGTTTTATTCACGAACTGTTGTCAGCCCCGTTTGGCGCTAAGTGGTATTTGGCGCCTTTCAATCTGGTATTAAATATTATTGAATTTATTGCTAAAGCCGTATCTTTAGGTATGCGACTTTTTGGCAACATGTATGCAGGCGAGCTAGTGTTCTTGCTAATCGCTCTGTTAGGCGGCATCTGGCATTTTGGTGTCGACTTATCGGTCCTAGGCTTTGTTGGGCATGTGATTGCCGGCTCGGCTTGGGCGATTTTCCATATCTTGGTGATTTTGTTGCAGGCCTTCATCTTTATGATGTTGACTTTGGTCTACATAGGCCAAGCACATAGCCACCACTAATTTTTTATTAATTTTTTTATTCAGGAGTCAACATGCAAGCTTATCTAGCACAAATTCAAGGTCTGACAGCGATCGGTATTGGCATCATTATTGGTTTGGGTGCTATCGGCGCCTGTTTGGGTATTGCATTAATGGGCGGCAAGTATATTGAAGCATGCGCTCGTCAACCAGAATTAATGGAGCCATTACAAACTAAGATGTTTTTGTTGGCTGGCTTGATCGACGCCGCTTTCTTGATCGGTGTGGGCGTTGCAATGTTATTTGCATTCGCAAACCCGCTACTCGCAGTTATCAAGTAAAAAGAAGTTATTGACGGGCGCAATTGAGCGCTCGTGAGTATTAGTCATCTTGACCGAAAGGAATAAACCGTGAACCTAAACGCGACGCTATTCGCGCAGATGGTCGTCTTCTTTATTTTGTGGTGGGTAGTTGCCAAATTTGTTTGGCCACCATTAGTAAAGGCTTTGGACGAGCGCGCCACAAAAGTGGCAGATGGTTTAGCTGCTGCAGAGCGCGGCAAGGCTGATCTTGAGTCTGCAAAAAAACGAGCTGAACAAGCATTGTCTGAGGCTCGCAACGAAGGTACTCAGCGTATTGCTGATGCTGAGAAGCGTGCTCAATTGTCGGCTGATGAAATCAAGTCAAATGCTCAGGCTGAAGCAGCTCGTATCATTGCTCAAGCTAAAGCAGAAGCTGAACAACAAGTTTCACGTGCAAGAGATGCATTGCGTGGAGAAGTGGCTGCCTTGGCAGTGAAAGGCGCAGAGCAAATTTTACGTCGTGAAGTTGACGCTAAAGTACATGCAGGATTGTTAAATCAGCTAAAGGCAGAGCTTTAATATGGCAGATTTAGCTACTATTGCCCGCCCCTACGCTGAGGCTCTTTTTAGAAGTGCAAAGCCTGCAGATTTAACTGCAATAGCTGAGCAACTAGAAGAGTTAGCCCAAGTTGCCAGCAACCCAGATCTACTGGCAGTAGCTAATAGCCCTAAATTAGCCGATGCTGATTTGTTGCAAATTTTATTGAGCGGCATGAAAACAAAGCCAGCGGATATTGTGAAAAACTTCGTTGAAGTTTTGATACATAACAACCGTTTATTGGCCATGCCAGAAATCGCTACTCAATTTACAGCGTTAAAAAATGCTCAAGAAGGTGCTGCTGAAGTTTTGATTACAAGTGCGTTCTCACTGCAAGGTGAAGAATTGAATAGTTTGTTATCAACTCTCAAGAAGCGCTTTGGCGGAAAAGAGCTTCGTCCTACAGTTAATGTAGACCCAGAATTGATTGGTGGTGTGCGTGTGCAAGTTGGTGATGAGGTTTTAGATACCTCAGTTAAAGCCCGCTTAGTTTCCATGCAAGCCGCTCTTAGCGCATAACCGAATAAGATCCCAGGAGCAAGCAAATGCAACTCAACCCATCAGAGATCAGTGAACTGATCAAAAGCCGAATTAGTGGTGTAGGCGTTGGCGCCGAAGTCCGCAATCAAGGCACCGTTATTTCCGTAACAGACGGCATTTGCCGCGTGCATGGCCTTTCAGGCGTTATGCAAGGCGAAATGCTTGAGTTCCCAAACAACACATTAGGTCTTGCTCTTAACTTAGAGCGCGATTCAGTTGGTGCTGTTATTTTGGGTGAATACGAGCACATCAGTGAAGGCGACCCGGTTAAATGTACAGGTCGAATTCTTGAAGTACCAGTAGGACCAGAATTATTGGGTCGTGTTGTTAATGCTTTGGGTCAGCCGATTGATGGCAAGGGTCCAATCAATGCAAAGATGACAGACTTTATTGAAAAAGTAGCTCCAGGTGTTATTGATCGTCAGTCAGTTAGCCAACCTCTTCAAACAGGTTTGAAGTCAATTGATGCGATGGTACCTATTGGACGAGGTCAGCGTGAGTTAATCATTGGCGACCGTCAAACTGGTAAAACAGCAGTTGCTGTTGATGCGATCATCAACCAAAAAGGTAAGGGTATTCGTTGCGTCTATGTAGCGATTGGTCAAAAAGCATCTACTATTGCAAACGTACTACGTAAGTTAGAAGAGCACGGCGCAATTGAATACACAGTCATTGTTGCAGCAACAGCCTCTGACTCTGCAGCGATGCAATATTTGTCAGCCTATGCTGGTTGCACAATGGGTGAATATTTCCGCGATCGCGGTGAAGATGCCTTGATTGTTTATGATGACCTAACAAAGCAAGCGGTTGCTTATCGTCAAGTGTCGCTATTGTTGCGTCGCCCACCAGGACGCGAAGCTTATCCTGGCGATGTATTTTATTTGCACTCACGTTTGCTTGAGCGCGCAGCTCGTGTCAACGAAGATTATGTTGAAAAATTTACTAAGGGTGCTGTTAAAGGTAAAACAGGCTCATTGACTTCGTTGCCGATTATTGAAACTCAAGCGGGTGACGTTTCTGCTTTCGTTCCAACAAACGTAATTTCTATTACTGACGGCCAGATCTTCTTAGAAACAGATTTGTTTAACGCAGGCGTTCGTCCGGCGATTAACGCGGGTATTTCTGTTTCACGAGTTGGTGGTGCGGCTCAAACTAAGGTTATCAAAAAGTTATCAGGCGGTATTCGTACAGACTTAGCGCAATATCGTGAGCTAGCTGCCTTTGCTCAGTTTGCGTCTGACTTGGACGAAGCAACACGTAAGCAATTAGAGCGCGGTCGTCGTGTTACAGAGTTATTAAAACAAGCTCAATATCAACCTCAACAAGTTTGGCAATTAGCCGCATCTCTGTATGCAGCAAATAATGGTTTCTTGGATGATCTTGATGTGAAATTTGTATTGCCTTTCGAAAAAGGTTTACACGATCACTTAAAGAGCAAGTTCGCCGATTTAATTGGCCGCATTGAAGATACTAAAGATCTCTCGAAAGAAGATGAGGCCGCTTTGCGTGCCGCAATCGAGGACTTTAAACGTTCAGCTTCTTTTTAATATAAGAGGCGAGGAGAGCCGCAATGGCCGGAACTAAAGAGATACGGACAAAGATCAAGAGCGTACAAAATACGCGCAAGATCACCAAGGCGATGGAAATGGTCGCCGCATCTAAGATGCGGCGTGCTCAAGAGCGCATGCGCAATGCACGTCCTTATTCTGAAAAAGTAAGGAATATTGCAGCTAACTTGGGTAAGGCTAACCCGGAGTATCGCCCTGCATATTTGATAGAGCGTGAAATTAAAAAAGCTGGCGTCATTGTTGTAACTACTGATAAAGGTCTTTGCGGTGGTATGAATACCAACGTTTTAAGAGCTTTAACGAACACAATGAAAGAACTAGATGCTAAAGGTGTTCAGCTGTCGTGCACCCCAATAGGCATGAAAGGTTTCCAGTTCTTAAACAGAATTAAGGCGAAGATCGTTTCTCATGTAACGCAAATGGGTGACACCCCTCACTTAGAAAAGCTAATTGGTGCAATTAAGGTTCAGTTGGACGCTTATGAAAATGGTGAAATAGATGCTGTTTATTTGGCATATACAAAATTCATCAACACTATGAAGCAAGAGCCGGTCATTGAAAAATTATTGCCTTTATCTAGTGAACATCTAGAGCAAACAGCTGCTGATTCAAAAGAGTATGGCTGGGATTATTTATATGAGCCTGATCCACAGTCAGTGGTTGATGACTTGTTGAAGCGTTATGTTGAAGCATTGATATACCAAGCAGTTGCAGAAAACATGGCATCTGAGCAGTCTGCTCGTATGGTTGCCATGAAAGCTGCATCTGATAATGCTAAAAATGTTATTGGTGAGTTGCAGTTGGTATACAACAAAACACGTCAAGCAGCGATTACCAAAGAGTTGTCCGAGATTGTCGGCGGCGCTGCGGCGGTTTGATAACGAATGTATTGTAAAAAATTAGTGATCGGAGAGCTACGATGAGTAACGGAAATATTGTTCAGTGTATTGGTGCGGTGGTAGACATTCAGTTTCCTCGCGACAACATGCCAAAAATTTATGACGCATTAATCTTGGAAGAGAGTAATGAGGCGTCATTTGCTGAAAAGGGTTTAACCTTTGAGGTACAACAACAGTTAGGTGATGGCGTAGTTCGTACTATTGCCATGGGCTCAAGTGATGGCTTGCGTCGCGGCATGAGTGTTGCCAATACTGGTAAGGGCATTTCAGTACCAGTTGGTCCAGCAACTTTGGGCCGTATTATGGACGTGTTGGGTCGTCCCATTGACCAAGCTGGTCCTATCGGAACAGACGAACGTCGTGCGATTCACCAATCAGCACCAAAATTTGAAGAACTATCACCATCAGTTGATTTATTAGAAACCGGCATTAAGGTTATTGACTTAGTTTGTCCGTTTGCTAAGGGTGGTAAGGTCGGCCTTTTCGGTGGTGCCGGTGTGGGCAAAACAGTTAACATGATGGAGTTGATCAACAACATCGCTAAGCAACACTCAGGTTTATCAGTGTTTGCTGGTGTTGGTGAGCGAACTCGTGAGGGTAACGACTTCTATCACGAGATGAAGGACTCAAACGTTCTTGATAAAGTAGCCATGGTTTTCGGTCAGATGAATGAGCCACCAGGTAACCGTTTACGTGTTGCTTTAACAGGTTTGACAATGGCTGAGCGTTTCCGTGATGAAGGCCGTGACATCTTGTTTTTCGTTGATAACATTTATCGTTATACATTGGCAGGTACAGAAGTATCTGCTTTGTTAGGCCGTATGCCATCAGCTGTGGGTTATCAACCTACGTTGGCTGAAGAAATGGGCCGTTTACAAGAGCGTATTACCTCAACAAAGACAGGTTCTATTACATCTATCCAGGCCGTTTACGTTCCTGCCGATGACTTAACAGACCCATCACCTGCAACAACATTCTTGCACTTAGACTCAACAGTTGTTTTGTCACGTGACATTGCTGCTTTAGGTATTTATCCAGCGGTTGATCCACTTGACTCAACAAGCCGTCAATTAGATCCACAAGTTGTTGGTGAAGAGCACTATGCAGTTGCTCGCGGTGTACAAACAACATTGCAACGTTATAAAGAGTTGCGCGACATTATTGCTATTTTGGGTATGGACGAACTGTCACCAGAAGACAAGCAAGCTGTTGCTCGTGCTCGTAAGATTCAACGTTTCTTGTCACAACCGTTCCACGTTGCGGAAGTATTTACTGGTTCTCCGGGTAAGTATGTTCCTTTGAAAGAAACAATCCGTGGCTTTAAGATGATTGTTGATGGTGAGCTCGACCATTTGCCTGAACAGGCATTCTATATGGTTGGTGGCATCGATGAGGCGATCGAAAAAGCTAAGAAGCTGTAGTAAACCAAGGAACAAACATGTCAAGCATCTACGTTGATGTAGTAAGCGCTGAGCAGTCTATTTTTTCCGGTGAGGCAAAGTTCATTGCTTTGCCTGGTGAAGGTGGTGAGTTGGGTATCCTTCCAGGGCATACTCCGCTCATTACCAAAATTCGTCCAGGCGCAGTTCGTATTGAAAAAATTGACGGTGACGAAGAGTTTGTTTTCGTTGCTGGTGGCATCCTTGAGATTCAACCTAATAAAGTAACGGTTCTTGCTGATACCGCTATTCGTGGTCATGATCTTGATGAAGCAAAAGCACTCGAAGCTAAAAAAGCAGCTGAAGAGGCCATGCAAAACCGCAGTACGGAAATTGATTTTGCGTATGCTCAATCTGAATTTGCTATGGCAGCTGCACAATTAGCAGCAATTGCTAGATTCCGTCAAAAGAGATAATTGTCTTTACTAAACGATCGATTCCTGCGCGCATGCTTTAAGCAACCAACTGATAGAACCCCTATTTGGTTGATGCGCCAAGCAGGGCGTTATTTACCTGAATACAATGCAACAAGAGCCAAGGCTGGTAGCTTTTTAGCTCTTGCCAAAAATCCTCAATTAGCAACTGAAGTCACTTTGCAGCCATTGGATCGCTATCCCTTGGATGCGGCTATTCTATTTTCAGATATTTTGACTATTCCTGATGCCATGGGATTAGGCTTAAGTTTTGAGGCGGGTGAAGGCCCACGTTTTAGTCGTCCCTTAAGAGACGAGACAGCAGTTAATAATTTGCGTCCTGCAGATCTTGATCAGTTGAAATATGTTTTTGATGCAGTATCAGAAATTAGAAAAGCATTGGTTCAGAATGGTCAACAAAGAGTGCCTTTGATTGGTTTTTCTGGAAGCCCATGGACTCTCGCCTGTTACATGATTGAAGGTTCAGGCTCATCAGATTTTAAGCATACGAAAGAGATGTTGTATCAAAGACCTGATTTGATGAAAAAGGTATTAGAAGCAAATATTCAATCTGTTGCTGAATATTTAAAAGCACAAGTTGAAGCTGGTGCTCAAGCATTGATGATTTTTGATACATGGGGCGGATTACTCCCGGACGGTTGGTTTCAAAAAACATCATTAGCCAGCATGAAGGCGGTAATTGATCTTTTGCCAAGAAAAAAAGATGGCAAACAAATACCCGTTTTAGTTTTTACTAAAGGCGGCGGTATATGGCTAGAGGATATTGCCCAATCCGGAGCAGATGTTATTGGCTTGGATTGGACTGCATCGGTAGCTAAGTCACGTAAGCGCCTACTTACGAACAAAACACCGCTAGCCCTACAAGGTAACTTTGATCCATTGGGTCTATTTTCATCGCACGAACAAATCAGTGCTGAGGCAAAAAGAATACTAGATGAGCTTGCAGTAGCTCCCGCCCTTGAAAAAGACCTTCATCCTTTGGATGGCCATATATTTAATCTAGGTCATGGCATTTCTCAATTTACCAACCCTGAACATGTCACAACCCTAGTTCATACGGTTTTAGAGCATTCAGAAAAGCTCAGAAAATAGTTAATTGGAATAAGTTAGTGGTAACTTATGCACAGACCCAATGAAACATAGAAATAAGAGAACTTAAGAGCTAAAAAACCTCAAAAGACTGGCCTATCTCTTGTAAACAATTGATTTTATTGAGTTTATTATATTGCCTATTAGTTCGGTAAAAAACATAGCTAAGATTAGTAAAAAGAATTTTGAAGCCTAGGTAATAACTTATCCACAAGGTTTTCCACAGCATTTATAGCCAAAATGAGAAAAACACTTAGTAGCAGCACTCTTCGAGGCAGACTTAAAGTAAAACATGAGCTTCATTAAATCTTTACTAAAAGAAACTATTGTTCAAGTGGCCGTCGATACGCCGGTCAATAGGCTATTTGACTACATCTGGAATCACGAGCACCTGGGCTGCGAGCCTAGGCGCGGACAAATTATTTCTGTTGAGTTTGGAAAAAAGGAAATGATTGGCGTTGTCATTAATGAAATTGAAAAATCGAATTTTGATATCAATAAGATAAAACGAGTCACTGATTTAGCGCCACTTCCCCTTCTATCCGAAGATCTGATGAGTATGGCTGAATTTGCTTCTAGCTATTATCTAAAATCAATTGGTGAAATACTGATCCCATCAATACCAAAACACTGGAGACAAAAAGAGAAGTGGGAGCTGTTAATCAAAGAAAAAAGAATAAATAAAAAAGCAAAAATTAAAGTAATAAAAGAAAGTGAATATCAAAAAGAGATAGAGCTCAATAAGGAGCAAACAACAGCTGTAGAAGAATTAGAAAGGTCTTCCAAAAAGAAAAAATTTAACTGTTATTTGTTACAGGGGGTCACCGGCAGTGGAAAAACGTTAACTTATCTAAGATGGCTATCAAAAGTTTTAGAGGGCGATCAAACTCAAGTTTTGATCATGGTTCCCGAAATTAATCTAACGCCTCAATTAGAGGAAAGCATTAGATCAGCCTTCCCAGAGCTACCCTTAATTGTTCTGCATAGTGGACTAACAGATAGAACAAGAGCTGATAACTGGGCTCAAGCAAGTAAAGGACACGCAAGAATTATTCTTGGAACAAGAATGGCTGTGATGGCATCAATTCCAAATTTATGCGCCATAGTTGTGGATGAAGAGCATGACCAATCTTATAAGCAACAAGAAGGCGTTAGATATTCTGCGAGAGATTTAGCAGTTTGGCGGGCCAAAAAATTAGAAGTGCCAATCCTTCTAGTATCTGCAACCCCTAGTTTGGAAACTTGGTTCAATGCGGAAGAAAAAAAATATAAAAAATTAAGCCTTGAACAAAGAGCCGCAAAAAATGCAGTAAAACCAACGGTAGATATTGTCGACCTAAATCTTGATAGAAAAGCCGGCAATAAAAATGCACACGGATTTAGTCAGCATCTCTTAAATGGCATTACTAAAAATTTAGAAAATCGACAACAAACATTGATTTTTATTAATAGGCGGGGATATTCACCAGTTCTAAATTGTGAGGCATGTGTGTGGATTTCTGATTGTATTAAATGCTCAGCACACATGGTTTTGCATCGGCCAAATAATGAAAGAGCAACTTTGTGTTGCCACCACTGTGGATTACTCAAGCAAATACCAAAAGCTTGTCCTAGTTGCGGAAATGCAGATTTAATCCCGTCTGGCAAGGGAACTCAAAAGGTTGAAGAGTATCTTACCCAGGAGTTTCCAAATGCAAAAATATTAAGAATTGATGCAGATACCACTAGGAAAAAGGGAAGTGCAGAAGAATTGTTTGGAGCTGTTCATGACGGCCAGGCAGATATTATTGTTGGAACACAAATGATTACCAAGGGACATGATTATCAATCTGTATCACTGGTGGGCGTCATTGATGCAGATGCTAGTTTGTTTTCACAAGACTATCGCGCTGCAGAAAGATTGTTTGCGCAACTAATGCAGGTAACCGGTAGAGCGGGTAGGAGCGATCAATCTGGAGCGTCACGAGTGGTTGTTCAAACAAGATATCCAACAGCAGCACCTTATAAATATCTAAAGCTGGATGAGGTTAATGGCTTTTTATCAGAATTGTGTGCGGAAAGAAAAATGGTTGGGTTGCCGCCTTTTTCTTATCAAGCACTTTTGCATGCAGAACATAGAACTTTAAGTTCTGCAATTGAGATGCTTAAGAATGCTGCAACATTGTCACAAAAATCAAGTGAATGGCCCAGCGGAATATCAATGAGTGATGTTGTTCCAAAAACAATGGTTAGATTGGCAGGTCAGGAGCGCGCGCAAATACTATTGGAGTGCACCAACCGACAAACACTTCTTAAGGCGCTGGAAATTTTTCAGGAAGCAATTACTTCACAGAACACCAAAAGAAAAGGGGTCGGCTGGTATATAGAACGCGACCCCATCATGCTATAAAAATTTTATGCCTTAGGCATATTCAGCAATAGGCACACAGGTACAAAATAAATTCCTATCGCCATACACGTTATCTGTCCGTCCAACAGGGGGCCAATATTTATTTTTACGAAGTCTTGCCACTGGGTATGCTGCTTCCTCTCGAGTATAAGAATGATCCCACGTATTAGCTAAAACAAGCTGAGCCGTATGGGGGGCATTTTTAAGAGGGTTATCAAGTTTGTCATAAGTGCCGACAGCAACCTTCTTAATCTCTTCTGCAATAGCTATCATCGCTTCAATAAAACGATCTAATTCAGATTTTGACTCGCTTTCTGTCGGTTCAATCATGAGTGTTCCAGGAACAGGAAAGCTCATGGTTGGCGCATGAAAGCCAAAATCCATTAATCGTTTAGCAACATCCTCATTGCTAATACCGGTTTCTTTTTGTAAAGGTCTTAAGTCAATGATGCACTCATGAGCAATGAGATCTTGAGCACCTTTGTATAAAACAGGATAGTAAGACCCCAACTTTCGGGCAACATAATTAGCTGAGAGGATTGCAACCTCTGTAGCTTTAGTAAGACCTTCAGATCCCATCATGGCTACATACATCCAAGAAATCGGCAAAATAGAGGCTGAGCCAAATGGTGCTGCACAAATACGCATCCACTCAAGATCATTCCACCTATTAGCAGTACCAGCGGTATATGAGCAAGGAAGGAAAGGCGCCAAATGAGAGCGAACCGCAACAGGACCAACACCTGGACCACCGCCACCATGAGGAATACAGAAAGTTTTATGTAGGTTAAGGTGGCTAACATCACCACCAAAATGTCCTGGTGCTGCCGTGCCAACAAGCGCGTTCATGTTGGCGCCATCAATATAAACTTGACCGCCATGATGATGAATAATTTCACATAACTCTTTAACGCCTGCTTCAAATACTCCATGAGTACTTGGGTAGGTGATCATGATGGCAGCAAGATGACTAGAGTGTTGCTCAGCTTTCGATTTAAGATCAATCAGGTCTACGTTGCCATTTGCATCACAATTAACAACTACAACTTGAAGTCCGGCCATTTGAGCTGAGGCTGGATTAGTACCGTGTGCAGATGAAGGTATTAAGCAAATATTTCTATGACCTTCACCACGAGACTCATGATAGGCGCGGATAACTAATAAACCAGCATATTCACCTTGGGAGCCGGCATTAGGCTGAAGTGAGACAGCTGAATAGCCAGTGGCAGCGCACATCATTCGCTCTGTATCTTCGATGAGCTTCGCATAACCAGCCCATTGCTCCTCGGGAGCGAATGGATGAATTTGAGAAAAACTAGGCCAGGTTACTGGCATCATTTCGCTTGTTGCATTTAATTTCATGGTGCATGATCCCAATGGAATCATAGTGCGATCAAGCGCTAAGTCCTTATCAGATAAGCTGCGAAGATATCGAAGCATTTCATGTTCAGAGTGATAGCGGTTAAAGGTTGGATGAGTTAAGTAAGCTGTTTGTCTAATTAACGTACTTGGAATTGCATGTGTTGCCTCTTTATCTAATGCATCAATATCAAGAATGGCTTGACCACCAAAAATTGACCAAATTAAATTTAAATCTTCGCGACTGGTTGTTTCATTTAGAGAAATACCGACATGATGATCATC
Source organism: Polynucleobacter meluiroseus (assembly GCA_945881875.1). Lineage (GTDB taxonomy): Bacteria > Pseudomonadota > Gammaproteobacteria > Burkholderiales > Burkholderiaceae > Polynucleobacter > Polynucleobacter meluiroseus_A. The sequence continues at coordinate 10,593 of CAMCVH010000006.1, read as the reverse complement.
CACTAATCTAAAATTACAGTTGTGATTCTGAGCTTGCTGATGAATCTTTTGGGCATCAGCCACTCTTACTGTAATCGTGTCAAACCAATGCTTATTAACGACAGTAAGACCTAATTTCTTTAAAGCTAATACCAAGATACTGGTTTGACGATGAGTTCGAAGTGCGATCTTCTTCAAACCCTCTGGACCATGATAGATCGCATACATGCTAGCCATAACTGCCAATAAGACCTGTGCCGTACAGATGTTAGAGGTCGCTTTTTCGCGGCGGATATGTTGCTCTCGAGTTTGTAATGCGAGGCGGTAGGCAGGCTGACCCTGAGCATCAATTGTGACGCCAACTAAACGCCCAGGCATACTCCTTTTGTAAGCATCTTTCGTTGCAAGATAGCCGGCCGAAGGACCACCGAAACCAACGGGCACTCCAAATCGTTGAGCAGTTCCAACTGCCACATCAGCGCCCCACTCACCCGGAGGCGTTAAAAGTGTCAGCGCTAACAAATCAGCAGCAACTATCAGTAAGCCACCTTTTGCATGAACTGATTCAGCAATCGCCGCATAAACAGATTGCTCTTCAACTTCACCGTCTACCCCAGGGTATTGAAGAAGTACACCAAAAGCATCTGCCTTAACAGCCTCTGCTATTGAGCCAATTTGAATCTCAATATTCAGAGGCTTGGCACGTGTCTTAATGACGGCAATCGTTTGTGGCAAGACATTTTCGGCCACAAAGAATGTATTAGATTTTGACTCGCAGGTGCGTAATGCAAGAGTCATTGCCTCTGCAGCTGCAGTCCCCTCATCAAGCATAGAGGCATTACCAATATCCATACCTGTTAAGTCAATCAACATTTGTTGAAAGTTAACAATAGCCTCTAAGCGTCCTTGAGAAATTTCTGGCTGATAGGGTGTGTAAGCTGTGTACCAAGCCGGGTTTTCTAAGATATTTCGTTGGATGACACCAGGGGTGATGTTATTAAAGTATCCCTGACCAATAAATGTTTTGAAAACTTTATTTTTACTAGCAATGCTTGCTAGTAAATCCAATGCTTCATTTTCACCTTTAGCTAAAGAGTAATCACCAAGAGGGAGCGCCTCATTGTTTCTGATATTTTTTGGAACGACAGCGTCAATCAAGTTAACACGTTGCTTAAAGCCAAGATACTGAAGCATGGACATTTCATCAGCATCAGAAGGCCCAATATGACGCGCTAAGAATGCATCATGGTTTTCAAGGGAGGTCAGAGAACTTTTCATAGTTTAAGCGCCAATTGTTTTAGCGTAAGCATCTGCAGTTAGTAAGGTATCAAACTTAGAAATATCTGTAGGTTTGATTTTAAAGAGCCAAGCACCATAAGCATCAGAGTTAACCGTTTCTGGGGCGCCAGTTGCAGCATCATTGTTTGCAATAACCTCACCACTTACTGGAGCATAAATATCACTCGCTGCTTTTACAGATTCAACAACTGCACAAGCATCGCCGGCGTTGAGATTTTTTCCAACTTCAGGCAACTCTAAAAAAACGATATCGCCAAGCGCTTCTTGAGCGTGATCTGTAATACCAACGGTGACTGAGCCATCGGCTTCTTTGCGTATCCATTCGTGTGATTCTGTGTAACGTAGGTCTTGAGGCATTTTCATAAGTTTCTCCAAAAAATTAAACCAAGGCTTTGCCATGGCGTACGAAGGGTGGTTTTACTACAAGAGCGTTTAATTCTTTGTCACGAATAACAACTTTCACCAAGTCACCAACCTTTGTCGGTAGCGGCAGCTTGGCAAGTGCAATTGATTTTTGTAATGAAGGGCTATATGTGCCGCTAGTAATCTCGCCGCTACCTTCAGAAGTTTTTACAATTTGATGGGCTCTCAATACACCTTTATCTTGTAGAACTAATCCAAGAAAAACAAACTGCTGCTGTTTTTGAGATAAGGCGTTACGACCATTAAATTCACGATTACTTGTGCGATCTATTGTCCAACCAAGACCAACATCTAAGGGATTGCATTGATCAGTCATGTCTTGACCATAGAGATTCATACCAGCCTCAAGACGAAGCGTATCTCGCGCCCCCAAACCTACTGGCTGAGCTCCGGCTTTAACCAATATTGACCAAATGTTTGCTGTTTGTTCAATTGGAATCAGTAGCTCCGCTCCATCCTCTCCGGTATAGCCCGTTCGTGCAATCATGATTTCACCAAAAGGAGTATCTACACAACGTCCATGGAAAACCAATAATTCTTTTGCCGCTAATGCCAGGGCAGGAATTGCTGTTGCGATGAGTTGAAGAGCTTTGGGGCCTTGAACAGCAATCATGCCTTGAGGGTTTTGGCAATTTAAAAGATCGGGTCTTCTTGGAACAATCTTTAGTTGTGAAAATGCCTTTGCTTCATGATTGAGCCACTCTAAATCTGTGTGAGCCGTTGCAGCATTAATAACAAGTCTGTAATTTGGATCTAATCGGTAAGCAATTAAATCATCGATAACGCCAGCAGTATTGTTGAGTAAACAACTATACAGAGCTTGACCATTATTTTTTAATTTGGCTACATCATTTGCCAAAACCTTTTCTAAAAAAGCTTTGGCATCTGTTCCGATAATATCAACTGCAGCCATATGACTGACGTCAAAAATACCGCAGTGTGCTCGGGTGGCAAGATGCTCTTCAATCTGAGAGCCGTAATTAACAGGCATTTCCCAGCCACCAAAATCAACAAGCTTTGCGCCGGCCGATTGGTGAGTTTCAAATAGTATCGTGCGCTTTAATTGATGCGGGGCGGCAGACATCCAAACTCCTCAAAGGAATTGATGCCCCCCTGTCCTGTTACCTGAGAGATTGAAGAATACAAACCTTTTGCATTCTTTTAGCCCCTTCGGTGTGCAATTTAATGCCGCTCTCCAGAGTGTAAGTATCGACGGTCCATTTGCCTGAGCGTTCATGGGCATTGCGCCTTCGGCGTTGGTTAAACCAAACTCTCCCATCGTTGATTAATTGTACCTAAGAGAGAGGATATTTCCAAAATCTAATTTTGCACAAAAATGGTGCAAATCAACTATAGGTTGATGTTGCAACTGTAGATAATTCGTTATCTTTGCCAAAACCTCTTAAGGAAATGCTTTATGGACAATTTTAAATCAGGCGTCGACACCCTATTCATCATGGCAGGGGCAATTATGGTGCTTGCTATGCACGCAGGCTTTGCTTTTTTGGAGCTAGGAACAGTTAGGAAAAAAAATCAAGTAAACGCTTTGGTGAAAATTCTCCTAGATTTTGCCGTTTCTACGGTAGCTTATTTCTTTATTGGTTACAGCATTGCTTATGGCGTGAACTTTTTTGCCAGTGCAGAAGTTTTGGCTCAGAAAAGTGGTTTTGAGTTAGTTAAGTTTTTCTTTTTATTAACCTTTGCAGCTGCCATTCCAGCCATTATTTCGGGTGGAATAGCGGAGCGAGCAAAGTTTAATCCCCAGTTGATTGCAACATTCCTTTTAGTTGGTTTTGTATATCCTTTTTTTGAGGGGATGGTTTGGAATCAGCAACTTGGTTTTCAAGCTTGGGTTAAAGACTTAACTGGCTTTGAGTTCCATGATTTTGCTGGATCCGTAGTCGTTCATGCAGTGGGTGGATGGCTTGCCTTGCCAGCAATTATTTTATTGGGCGCAAGACATGGTCGTTATACAAAAGATGGCCGAATTTCTGCTCACCCGCCATCTAATATTCCATTTTTAGCGCTGGGAGCATGGGTTTTAGCGGTTGGTTGGTTTGGTTTTAATGTCATGAGCGCTCAAACAGTTGATAAGTTAAGCGGCTTAGTTGCCATGAACTCCCTGATGGCTATGGTTGGAGGCACAATTGTTGCCTGGTTTTTGGGTAAGAATGACCCTGGCTTCAGCTACAACGGCCCTTTAGCTGGATTGGTGGCCGTGTGTGCTGGGTCTGATTTAATGCATCCCATTGGCGCCTTGGTTGTGGGCGGTCTAGCGGGCGCCCTTTTTGTAGTGATGTTCACCCTTGTTCAAAATCGTTGGAAGATTGATGATGTATTGGGTGTTTGGCCATTACATGGACTTTGTGGTGCCTTAGGAGGCATTTGCGCAGGTATTTTTGGCCAGCAATCACTTGGCGGGCTGGGCGGCGTCAGCTTGGTGGCTCAATTGATTGGCACCTCTGCTGGAGTTTTGATTGCCTTGATTGCAGGCATTATTGTTTATGGGCTTTTGAAACTGATTATGGGCTTACGCTTAAGTCCTGAAGAGGAGTTTGATGGGGCTGATTTGACGATTCATAAAATTACCTCAACGCCTGATCGTGAATCAAGCTGGTAATTTATTAAATTCTTAGGATAATCTGGGCTATGACATTAAAAGTGATCGTAGTTCCAGTTACCCCGTTTGAGCAAAACTGCTCAATCTTAATCTGTCAAAAAACTAATAAAGCTGCCATCGTTGATCCTGGCGGCGATTTGCCTAAAATTCTAAAAGCTTTGGAAGAGTCCGGCGCTCAGGCTGAAAAAATACTATTGACCCACGGACACCTTGATCATTGTGGCGGTGCAGTTACCCTTGCTAAACAGTTAGGCGTCGACATTATTGGGCCACATGAGGATGAAACGTTTTGGATAGATCAATTACCCCTTCAAAGTCAGCGTTTTGGTTTTGGTGCTGCCGAAGCCTTTACCCCTAAGCAATGGTTGGTGGATGGTGACTTTGTTACCGTTGGAGCGACCCAAATGCTTGTAAGGCATTGTCCTGGGCACACCCCTGGACATGTCATTTTTTATAGCCTAGACGATAAATTGGCTGTGGTTGGCGACGTTCTATTTGCCGGTTCTATTGGCAGAACAGATTTTCCAAGAGGTAACCACGCTGATTTAATAAGTTCAATTAGAGAAAAACTTTTCCCGCATGGTGATGAAGTTACATTTATCCCGGGGCACGGTCCAAATTCAACATTTGGACAAGAAAGATTAACTAATCCCTATGTTGGAGATAGTGCTAATTAAGCCTTAGCAGAGCCAGTACGGTGGGTTCTGTTGTATAAACAGCTTGCACAAATCCATCGCTGTTTACGATTGCTTGTTGGAATCCAAGTGCCACCTTCAAGGGGCTTTTCTCTGCTACACGAAGAGCAGAATTTCATAACTCTTGTGTTGCTTTCCAGGGTGGTTGGCGGCGTTGTCATAAGAACATCTTTATAAAAATTAGCCTGTTATTTTAACTTCTTTTTGAAAAACGCCCTTTCGGGCGCTTTTGTTTGGATTAACTGAGAACAATTTTCACAGAATCAGCAGTTTTATTACCCTTGAAATCTAACCAGCACTTTCTCTGGGTGTCATAAAGTTTGCATAACTTTGCAGTGTCGAAATAGTAGGCCCAAGAGAACTTTTGAATGATGATTCTTCCCGGCAGCATTTCTTCAAGCTTAGCTTGAGCTTGCTTTAGTTTGTATAGTGGGACACCCATGTCAACGTGGTGTGCCGTATGCTCCATGATGTGGTGCATTGCGGCGCCCCACTTAAACGGAAACACTAAGTGAACTGTTGTTGAGACGAAGGGTTGGGCTCTTAGCCACTCTGATTTATCTGAGTACCAAGATACGCTTGGATGTGTGTGATGCACATAAACAACGAAGCCAATCATGCCATTCCAAAAAACGAATGGAATAACAAAACCCATTAAAACGGTCAATAAAATAGATTGATTGGTAGCCATTGCACCAAAAGTTAAAGCGGCGACCCAAATTGCTGCAAAGCTTGATACCAATACGTTGTCCCATAAAAAAGCAGGACGAGTTGCAGGCATTGCTTTTTTACTTGGGAAGAACATCTTGTTCCACCAAATTTCTACGATGTAATAAACAAATGGGCCAAAACCGCTTCTGTAAATATGCTCCAGCACTTTTCTGCCCATTGATAGGCTTTGGTATTCTTCTAATGAAAGTGGTGCCCAGACAAAGTCAAAGCCTTTTAAGTTGGTTTGGCCATGGTGAACTACGTTGTGACCAACTTCCCACAAACTGTATGGTGTAAGAGATGGTAGAAACGCTAAACGTCCCAAAATTTTGTTCAATGAACGATATGGCGTGAAGCTTTGGTGACAGGCATCATGACCAAGAATGAAGATCCTGCCGATCATAAATCCAGAAAAAATTGCTAGTAATAACTTGATCCAGATAGACTCAAAGTAAACCGTTCCAATAATTCCAGCAGTCAAGATGACCGTGTCTAATATTTGAAGAAGGATCGCTTTGACAACAACTCTTTCCGTAAGAGGAGTTAACCAAGTACGGATCACCTTGCGGTGAGGTATAGGTTCGCCCAATGGAATGGGTTGGTTAATATCGATTTCATTTGACGACATAGTGACCTTTTAAATTGGGCAAATTAACATTATTCAGTATTTTAAAGGGTTTTAAAAAAAAAGTTTGGGATGCCCTCAATAGTGGCGCCTAATCATGGTGCGACCGACAGGAATCGAACCTGTATCGAGAGTTTCGGAAACTCTAATTCTATCCATTGAACTACGGTCGCAATACAGAAAAATTGTAAAGCCGAGGGCGATTATCATCGTTATAATGCTTTCCAGCTATCAAAACAGGGAATATGGCATGAGCGAAGAACACGGAAATTTGATCAAATCACCAAAACAATTGGCAATTGTGGTTTTTGCCAGCTTTTTTATACCTTTGATAGTTATTGCCCTTTTAATGGTTTATGTAGGAAACGGTAAAACCAAAGGCGCTGACGCTGATGCTGCAAACAAACTAATTAAACCAGTGGCAATGCTGGATTTCAAAGATGCCTCAGGTCCAAAGGTCTTCAAAACAGGAGAGGAAGTCTATAAGCAGGCTTGCGCCTCATGCCATACCTCTGGTGCTGCTGGAGCTCCTAAGTTTGGGGATGTTGGTGGGTGGAGCGCTAGGTTGGGACGTGGTTATGATGGCTTGTTGACAGCATTGATCAAAGGTAAAGGTGCAATGCCAGCAAGGGGTGGAGCGAGCCCTTCAGATATTTCAAATTATGAGCTGGGTCGGGCAGTAGTTTACCTAGCAGGATCTGCAGGTGGTAAGTTTCCTGAGCCAAAAGCTCCAGAAGAAAAAGCAGAAGCTAAATAAGCTTCTAAACTTATTAAACCCCGCAGGTTGCGGGGTTTTTTATTTTCTAAGTTCAAGTAAAGCTTTGTAAGCATCTTTTTTAGGCATGCTGGTAACTCTTGAAATAATCTCCGACAGATCTTTATGGCCAATAGTGTCCTCAAGTTCAGATATCCATTTCAAAGTAAGCTCATCTAGCTCAGACGCCTTTTCTTTTTTTGGGCGCCCTTCGATTCCAATCACGAACTCACCCTGCCAGCTTGTGACTTGGTTGATCCAAGAGCCTAATTCTGAACCCTTAATTATCGTGATACTTTCATAAATTTTAGTTAACTCTTTGGCGACAAGCACGCGCTGATCATCAGCGATCAAATTGGCAATTGCTTTTATTGTGCCTTCGATGCGGTGCGGCGCCTCATAAAAGAATGAAGCAACATTAGAGCTAAGTGCATGTCTAATACTTTCGTCTCTTTGAGTCGCTTTATTTGGCAAAAACCCAAGAAATTGAAATTGGCCAGCAGTAGATTTTAAAAAATCCCCTGCCCCAGAGATGGTGGTTGTAATAGCATTTGCTCCAGGCAAAGGAATAACTGGAAAGTTTGCTTTTTTTACTTCATTGGCAAGAATGGCTCCGGGATCAGAAATTCCGGGCGTCCCAGCGTCAGAAATATAGGCCCACCGTTCACCCTTTTGTAACTTTTTAATGACGTGAGCGCTAGCTGTAATTTCATTATGTTCATGTATTGCAAAAAGCGGTTTTGAAATCCCATAACTACTTAACAAGCTACCGCTGTGGCGCTTGTCCTCACAGGCAATCCCGTCAACTTGTTGCAATATGTACAGCGCCCTAATAGTGATGTCGGCTAAGTTCCCAATCGGTGTTGGAATTAAGAATAAAGATCCGGGGGGCAAGCTTTGCCCTTGGGCAAATTTAAAAAAATCCATAACTACCTTTATTTGGGTCAAAATACCCACACATTAGTTGGCGATCCAATAATCGTAATATAGCCTCATGACATACTCTTCGGAGCATAATCGACATATGAAAACAGAGTTAAAAAGAAAATTAGAGCAACGCATTGAGGGGCTCTTTAAAGACAGCATTGCCGTTAAGAGTAAAGCCCTGGAAATCATGCCACAGAGCATAGCTGACGCAATTGGCTTGATGTACGAAGCCCTCTGTGCGGGCAAGAAAATATTAGCTTGTGGAAACGGAGGGTCTGCAGCAGACGCGCAACATTTTGCTGCGGAATTGGTCGGTAGATTTGAGCGGGAACGAAAAGAGCTTCCGGCGATTGCACTAACAACTGATACATCCATCATCACTGCAATTGGCAACGACTATAGTTTCGATGTTATTTTCAGTAAACAAGTTAGGGCTCTGGGTCAGCCTGGCGATATTCTGTTGGGGATTTCAACTTCAGGTAACTCTGGAAATATTATTGAAGCAATTAATGCCGCGCACGAAAAGGGCATGTTAATAATTGCACTGACCGGTAAAGATGGCGGAAAAATCGGCCAACTTTTAAAAGCTGATGATGTTAATTTATGTGTTCCTGCAGATCGAACTGCGCGGATACAAGAAACTCATTTATTGTTATTGCATTGTTTATGCGATGGCGTTGATCATTTGATTTTAGATTGAGATGCGAGAAAGAAAATGAATAAACAATTTAAGCGACGTACTTTTAATTTATTTTTGGTATCAATTGCTACAACTTCTTTAACGGGCTGTTTTCCGCTAATCGCCGGCGGTGTTGCTGGTGGCGCCATGGTTATTGCTGATAGAAGAAACCCAGGCACTCAAGCAATTGATCTTGGTATTCAATTGGAGGCAGAGAGTTTTATAATTAAAAAGTATGGAAGCAACGTCCATATTAATGTGACTGTATTTAATCGCAGAGTCCTTTTAACGGGCGAGACAAGGACCGAAGAACTCAAGGCAGACGTGACGCGGCAAATAAAAGCAATGAAAAATGTGACAGAAGTCTTCAATGAATTAATACCGGCACCGACAAGCTCACTGACAGCTAGAGCAAATGACAGTTTTTTAATGACGCGGATCAAAACAATATTTATTACAACTGAAGGTGTCCCGTCAAATTCAATGCGTGTGGTGACCGAAGCAAGTAAGGTATATTTAATGGGTATTGTTACAGAAGCCGAAGCAAATCGTGCAGTTGATATTGCTAGATCGGTATCTGGTGTTAAACAGGTCACAAAGCTCTTTGATCTTATTTCCGAATCTGATAAACGAAGATTAGATAATCAAAAATAAATAAAAAGAGTTCATGGGAACTCTTTTTATTTGGTACTTGCAAAAGAGAAGGCGTTTAACAAAAAAGATTTTGAATGCCGAATATTTTTCTTGAATGCGTAATCTATATCTGCAACCTGAGCCTGAACAGCTTCAGCGACAATGCTGTTGTTAGTTGATGGTAGCAGCGTCAAGTAAGCATCTGCCTCCCCAAAAGAAAATTCGATTGACATCCCCGCTTTTTTTGCAATGTGCATCATTACTTTATTACGTGAAAGATAGTGCATGTAAAGAACTTTGATATTTGTATTTCGCGCATGTATCGCAGCTCTTTTAAATAAAGCAGAACCTACACCTTTTCCGCGCCCTTCTGCACTAACGGATACACCAAATTCAGCCGTACTATTAATCACTAAGTTTGAAGCTGAATAACCTAAATGAGCACAACCAATTAAATTTAAGTTGTTGTCGAACACGCCAAAAATAGCGTCTCTATGAAAGTTAATAGTATTGACATACTTGTCTAACATTTCATCGCTGGTATACATACCAAATCTAAGTAATCTGTCTTCGCTGCCAAGGTTTTTGAAGTGCATACGAATTTTTTCCGCATGACCAGCATTAAGCTCTCGTATGAGGACTCTTGGCATATTCTGAGGTCTTGAAATTTCAAACATTTAGAACCCTTTAACTGTTGCGGTGCACAATCAATTCTAGCTCGCAAAATACAAAATAAACAGCAAAATTTAGGGTTAACCCTAATCTATGGCTAAGACATTGTTTTAGATAAGAATTTGAATGTCAAAAATTAGTTATTTTGATTTCTTAGTAGTGGATTTGAATTATTTCTAACAAAGGTGTTGACATGTCAGTGGAAGTCAGGCAAAGTCTCGTTTCTCTGCTGAATGCGATTGAAAAGTTAAATCAAATTCCAGCCTTCTTTAAAAAGTAGTCAACCGATAAATGTGGGTACTGAGAAAAAGACATCCAGTCCTTCGGGACAGATATAAAAGCAGTACTCACAAAACAGTAAATTTGGTTCTAATCGCAAGATTAGAGTCAGTTCTGAATGAGTGAGCGACGAGGCAGCAGTGCCTCAACAGTGATTAAACTGAAGAGTTTGATCCTGGCTCAGATTGAACGCTGGCGGCATGCCTTACACATGCAAGTCGAACGGCAGCACGGGTGCTTGCACCTGGTGGCGAGTGGCGAACGGGTGAGTAATATATCGGAACGTACCTTATCGTG
>CAMCVH010000005.1 GCA_945881875.1 Polynucleobacter meluiroseus | reverse complement strand
AAATTACCCACACGGATACGCACTTTGTCGTTCAAGCGGACATTCAGAGTGTCAATACCAGGAAAGACTCGGCTATTCCATGCCCAAATGTTGAATTCCAACATCGTTGCTGGGTTAGGAGTAAAGCTACCAGGATCAATATCAAATGAATTCAAAAGGAAACAAAAATCACGGTTGACCTCATCAATATCTGAGTGCTTTTCTTTCGGGTGAGTGACCCAAAAACCCATCATTCCCATTGCCATTTGAGTCATCTCATCAGCGTGAGGGTGGTACATGAAGGTACCAGGACGACGAGCTGTGAATTCATACACAAATGTCTTCCCTGATGGTATTGCCGGCTGATTTAGTCCAGCCACTCCATCCATACCATTCGGTAGGCGTTGACCATGCCAGTGTATCGATGTGTGCTCGGGTAGCTTATTCGTCACAAAAATTCTGACCTTATCACCCTCTACCACCTCAATCGTGGGTCCTGGAGATTGACCGTTGTAACCCCATAAGTGCGCTTTAAATCCTGGCGCCATCTCACGGACAACTGGCTCGGCCACCAAATGAAACTCTTTGACGCCATTGTTCATTCGCCAAGGCAAAGTCCAGCCATTGAGAGTCACGACTGGGTTGTACTCTCTTCCACTATTGGGAAATAGGGGTTTTTGTGTATTAGGGCTCGTTTGAATGACAGGCTCAGGCAATCTTGCTAAAGCATGTCTACTTACTCCAGCAGCAGCCATCGTGACCGCAGCTCCTGTTAAAAATTTTCTGCGTGTGTTCATTGACTACCTCACATTGATATTTGAGAAATCCATCTGCGCATCGATTAGATCTTTTTCTAATTTGGCGGATTGGATTAATAAAGCTAAGTTCGCATCGATATACTCAATGACCGTTTTACTTTGTTTTTCTGCATCTTCTAGTAGGTGAAATACATCAATCAGCATCCCGTTATATCTGAGTAAGTTTTCTTCAGAAATCTTCTTTTGGGTTGGCAAGATATCTTCCTTGTAGGATCTGGCTTTGTTGAATTTTTCCAAGTAGTTCTCGTAGGAAATCCGAGCCAAAGAACGTATCTGAACAGACCCAGGATTACTGATTGTTCCGAGATTGATTGATTTTTGTTCTTTGTCAGTCAGCCTCCTTGAATCTTTTGTTATTTCAGGTAAGCGAGGCTCGACATCTACGTTTACATCTCGGTTAACAAAGTTAAGTCTTTGAATGAAACGCTCTTTTGCTTCTACATGCTTAGCTTCAAGAGCTTTATATTCCAATCTTTTTTTGTACAAGTCTTTCTTCTGGTTGAGAAGCTTGAGCTCATTCACATTACCAACCTTATACATACGATCGGTTAGCTCTGAAGCAGCTTCTACAGCGTTAAGCACATCTTCCATGTGCGAAAGCTTTTCTCGTTGAGCCACCAATTCGTAATATGACTTTGATGTTTCATAAATGATGGCATATCGCTGTTGGAGCGCAGAGCGCTGAGCAGGACTTAATACATAGTAATCAGTCATTGACTCAGAGCCTGGCAAATAGCTAACCGAATCCAGTTGATGACTCAGCATGCGCTCAACGGCTTGATTTAATGTAAAGATATTCTGATTTGATGACGCCTTTGCAGGAGGCTGCTCTTTAGCATAAACCTTCCAACCACCAATTTCTCCAACAAGTTTATTTTGCTCAACCCATACAGAATTGGCTTGGGCATGCAAGGCCATAAAACCAGCAAATGTAAATATTAGTTTCTTCATATAACTCTCCAATAACAATCAAACCCAAAATTTGGGCGGACTTATCCTAGGGGAGTTACAGAATGGGTGGCTTGATTGGTGCGGCTAGGTCGTGGCTAATGAAACTCACATCTCTAGACTTAAAAGATACAAAGTATGAAGTCGGAGTTATTTCTGGCTTTGAATAAAAAAAGGCAAAAGCCATGCACAAAGCGCAAGAGTTACAACTTTTAGCTTGGGGCGATGAGTGATTGTCATCAGCAGAAGAATCTGAGGTGTTTTGATGACAATTATGCTGTGATGCATCAGTTGCTTCAACACTGAGGGCCAAGGAAGAATGTTGAAAAGGCATCTGCGATGCAGCCCAAGATTGCAAGGGTGCACCAATAAGCAAAAGGATGAGGATTAACTTTCTCAACATAGTTTCACTTTATCAGCATTTGGGTATCCTTGCTAATCGAAGGACTAATTCCTTACAGAATACGTTTAATTGGAATGAAAAACATGGAACAGCCCATAGTTAGCTTAGGTTAAATCGGCTTTTTTGCCTTAGAATTGGCTGGTGCCGAAAATTAAAAACACATTTTTCGTTATTTTTACGTGTATTCAGATTTTTTTTATAAATCTGTCCATGAGTCATGCTGCTATTTTTGAAAATGTTCATGAGCTCACAGAACATTCTGTGAGTATTGATCATCATCACCATGATCCTTATCTCTCACACTTAGACCACGACGATATTGATACGCCGCATTTACACATCACCGACAGTTTTCAAACCATTGGGCTTCTGGCTACGTGTAATAAAGATCATATATTTGGCGAACCTCTAGTTCTTAGGGCTCTATCTGACAGAGCACCCCCTGAAGTTTTTTTAAAGAAACTTCTTCGTCCTCCGCGCAACAATACCTAAATTCTTCAGTTGCCCATTCATATTTGGGCTATTCTTAATTAACTGTTGAGGTATTTATGAAACATAGATTTACCCAGTTTATTGGGTTGTTTCTGCTTGCGTGCTTTCCACTAATAGCAATCGCTCATGGAATCAGTGAGGCAGACAAGCAGAGCATGCTTGATGGCGGATATATTAGATATATCGGTCTTGGCGCAAGCCATATGCTGACGGGTTACGACCATTTGCTATTTTTATTTGGCGTTGTTTTCTTTTTGACAACACTAAAAGATGTAGTGAAATTTGTCACAGTCTTTACCATTGGACACTGCATCACCTTGGTATTTGCAACATTCTTCCAGATTACATGGAACTACTGGTTAGTTGATGCAATCATTGCTGTAAGCGTTATCTACAAGGGTTTTGACAACAATGGCGGGTTCCAAAAACACTTCAATATGGCTTCGCCTAATTTGATCAAAGTTGTTTTTGCCTTTGGCTTATTACATGGCTTTGGCTTATCCACTCGATTACAGCAATTACCATTAGGTGATGACTCACTACAAATGTTACTTCGCATCCTTAGCTTTAACGTAGGTGTTGAAGCTGGACAGATTGCAGCCTTGGTTGTAATGGTAGGTGCCTTGTCAATTTGGAGAAAAACTGAGTCATTCACAAGGTTTAGCTATTTCGCCAACCTAGGTTTAATTCTCGCAGGTGTTTATTTGTTATTTGCCCAACTTCATGGCTATCAGCATGATGTTAATGGTGAAAACTTTAGATTCCCAACAGAAGAGCATCGTCATATTCATGAAGATATGGATATAAAAAATACAACCGATTCAAGTCGTAATTCACTTTAATTATTTAAGGAGTAAAAAATGAAAAAATATATTTCAATGATGGGTTTACTAGCATCACTAACTTTTGCAAATACCTCATTTGCTGGCCCTGGAGAAAGCTGCCATTTTCATGGATCTAAACCCGCAGCTGAATCAGTTATTTCGAAGTGTGCTGATATTCGTAAACAAAGCCTGATTAAAAGCGGTAAGTTAGATAAATCTTGGGAGCCAATCAAGCATAGCTCTATTGATTTAGTAGATGGCAAGAAAGGTAAGGAATGGAAAGTTGTATATAAAAACTCAGCCCTCCAAGACAAAACAAAGGTAAATCTTTATATGTTCTTTACGCCACCTGGTAATTTCATTGCAACAAATCATACAGGTCAGTAGATATTTAATTTGAACGTTTAACAGTTAGGGTGCAAAAGCACCCTAACTAAGGATAGGAATGACTTGGATCATTACAAAATACCTATTAACAGCCGGAATAGTTGTATTCGTCAGTGAAGTAGCCAAACGAAGTGACAAATTAGGCGGATTCATTGCGGCACTACCGTTGATAACGTTACTAACCTTAACTTGGCTTTTTATTGAGAATCAATCAGAAGAGAAAATAGCAAACCACGCTTATTACACATTTTGGTATGTGATTCCGACTCTGCCAATGTTTCTACTATTTCCATACCTGCTTCCTAAATTAGGTTTTTGGTTAACGATTGGCGCAAGTGTTGCGGTGACTGTTATCTGTTTTGGACTCTTTGCCTTATTGATGAAAAACTTTGGAATTCAACTATTGTGATGATTTACTTCCGAATGAATCAATACTTACTTTATGAATGCTTCAAAAATTATTTAATTGTTTATTGCTCCAACTCAGACATCCATATCTATTGAGTTTGCAGTTGGTTATGTGACTTTTTTACTACACACCGACTACACAGAAAAGAAAAATGACTTAGCGTTTTCACACTAAGTCATTGATTTTATTGGTGGGCCCTGTTGGACTTGAACCAACGACCAAAGGATTATGAGAACAGTATACCGGACTTGAACTCCATAAACAGGGTCTCTACAAGCTTCAAATATCGGTGTGTAGTGTTATGTGTAGTGTTTTTATATGGCTAAATTTTCATTTGTTGTGAAATTAAGCTTTTTAACTATATGAAAATCATACACCAATCCAATTATCTCAATTATTCACAAGTTAGTAAGCCCATCTTTGTTCCGATCCCAAATATACAAGCCAAAGAATCAACATCAGATCTTATTTACTTAAGAGATGGTGAAGTGGTTTTATATAAAAGACCTGATAGCTCTGTTTGGCAAGTGCGCTTCAAGCTATTTGACCGAAAGTGGCACTGCTATTCCACAAGGCATAACAATCTTGAATATGCTAAGCGGTCTGCCAGTGAAATGTACGATGAAATTCGATTTAAAGAAAAGATGGGGCTAGGTCGCGGTAAGAAGCAACACGATAAACGCGAAGCCTCAAAAGATAGAGACTGGCAAATAGAAAAAGCCCGAATTATGCGTTCGGGCTCCAAGATAGCGGACTAATTTAGTCCGCTTTTTTATTGCTGTTGTTTTGTTACTTAGCCAATAAAGTCCAAGTATCCACAACGGTATCTGGGTTTAATGAAATAGAGGTAATACCTTTATCCATTAACCATTTAGCAAAGTCAGGATGATCTGAAGGTCCTTGGCCGCAAATACCAATGTACTTACCTTTGGCTCGGCATGTCTCAATGGCTCTAGCAACCAAAAACTCAACGGCTGGATCACGCTCATCAAAGTCAATCGCTAGCAACTCCATACCGGAGTCTCGATCCAAACCAAGCGTTAGTTGAGTTAAGTCATTAGAACCAATTGAGAAACCATCAAAGTGTTCTAAGAACTGCTCAGCCAAGATAGCATTGGATGGGATTTCGCACATCATAATGACGCGCAAACCATTCTCGCCACGCTTCAAGCCATGTTTGCCCAATAAGCCAATCACTCTTTCTGCTTGGCTCACTGTTCTTACAAATGGGATCATGATTTCTACGTTGGTCAAACCCATCTCATTACGTACACGCTTCATTGCTTCACATTCCATAGCAAATGCTTCAGCAAAATCATCGGAAATGTAACGAGATGCGCCACGGAAACCTAACATTGGATTTTCTTCGTCAGGCTCATAACGTGAACCGCCAATTAGCTTCTTGTATTCGTTGGATTTGAAATCTGATAAACGAACAATCACTGGCTTTGGATAGAAAGCTGCGGCAATTGTGGCAATACCTTCAGCCAATTTATCCACATAGAAAGCTCTCGGACTTGCATGACCGCGAGCCACACTCTCAACCGCCTTCTTTAAATCCAAATCAATGTTTGGGTATTCCAAAATTGCTTTTGGATGAACACCAATATTGTTATTAATGATGAATTCCAAACGAGCAAGACCTACGCCACCGTTAGGGATTTGGCAGAAATCAAAAGCCAACTGTGGATTACCCACGTTCATCATGATCTTTACTGGTATCTCTGGCAAGACACCGCGAGTAATCTCAGTTACCTCAGTCTCAATAGGACCGTCATAAATACGACCCTCATCACCTTCAGCACACGATACTGTGACAACCGTACCATCTTTGAGTGCATGCGTTGCATCACCACAACCGACCACAGCAGGAACGCCTAACTCACGAGCAATAATCGCCGCATGACAAGTTCGTCCACCACGGTTTGTCACAATCGCAGCAGCACGCTTCATCACTGGCTCCCAATTAGGGTCAGTCATATCTGCCACCAACACATCACCAGGCTGAACACGATCCATCTCACTGGCATCTTTAACTATACGAACTGTTCCGGTACCAATCTTTTGACCAATCGCACGACCAGTTGTTAAAACTGTTGAATTGCCTTTGAGCTTGTAACGCATTTCAACCTTGCCATGCGCCTGACTCTTCACAGTCTCAGGGCGAGCCTGAAGAATGTAAATCTTGCCATCGATACCATCTTTGCCCCACTCAATATCCATCGGACGTTGATAGTGTTTCTCGATGATCATGGCATATCTAGCTAATTCTGAAACGTCTTCATCAGAAATGGAATAACGATTGCGTTGCTCCAAAGGAACGTCTACCGTTTTAACGCGACCAGTCTCACCAGGTGCAGTAAATTGCATCTGAATTAACTTTGAACCCAAACTTCTGCGAATAATTGGATATTTACCGGCTGCCAAGATTGGTTTGAATACGTAGAACTCATCAGGGTTCACCGCACCTTGCACCACTGTTTCACCCAAGCCATAGCTTGATGTAATAAAGACTGCATCCTGAAAGCCTGACTCAGTATCAAGTGTGAACATCACACCAGAGGCGGCTTTATCAGATCGGACCATACGCTGAATACCGGCAGACAGGGCTACCTCTGCATGAGCAAAACCTTTGTGAACGCGATATGAAATTGCACGGTCGTTATATAAAGAGGCAAATACCTCACGAATACGATGCAAGATGTCATCAATACCAACAACGTTCAAAAATGATTCTTGCTGGCCAGCAAATGACGCATCAGGTAAATCTTCAGCAGTAGCGGATGAACGAACTGCAAATGAGCCTTTGCCATCAGCATCTAATACCTTGAACGCTTCACGAATTTCTTTTTCTAAACGCTCTTGGAATGGTGCCTCCTCAACCCAACGACGGATCTCAGCGCCAGCCTCAGCCAACGCTTTAACGTCATCAACATTGAGCTTATCTAAACGATCATTAATACGCTCGGTTAATTTGTTGTGCAACAAGAAATCGCGGAACGCTAATGCGGTGGTTGCGAAACCAGTAGGAACACGCACACCCGAAGCATTTAACTGTGAAATCATCTCACCCAATGAGGCATTTTTACCGCCGACTGACTCAACGTCAGACATGCGTAACTCCTCAAAGGGTAAAACGTATGCATTTGCATGGTTTGGATTGGACATAACAACTCTCTAAGTAATGGGAAACTGGTTGCAAAGCTAGATTGCTGCCCTAGCTTTTATTTGATAAGCGTTACTTTAAGTAACGCTTATCCCGTATTTCGCAATCCTGCAGCAATACCATTAATTGCTATATGTATGCCTCTTTGTACGCGCTCATCATGTTTACCAGCACGGTAGCGCCGTACTAGTTCAACCTGCAAATGATGAAGAGGATCAATGTATGGAAAACGATTACGTATAGAGCGTGCCAATGCTGGGTTCTTGGCCAAACGAACTTTTTCACCGGAAATAACATTCAGAGCTTCCACTGTTTTGCTCCACTCTGCCTCAATGGCACTGAAGATTCTTTTACGAAGCTTTGCATCAGGAACTAAATCGCTATATCTCGATGCCAATGCCAGATCACTCTTTGCCAAGGCCATATCCATA
The DNA here is from genome assembly GCA_945881875.1 of Polynucleobacter meluiroseus. GTDB lineage: Bacteria > Pseudomonadota > Gammaproteobacteria > Burkholderiales > Burkholderiaceae > Polynucleobacter > Polynucleobacter meluiroseus_A. Next base: position 139,477 of record CAMCVH010000005.1, on the reverse strand, counting down.
TTCGATAGAAGCGTTCTAAAAAATGGCCACTCCTTGTACATCTTTTGAAGCAAAGCTAAAGCAGCCTTTTTATCAGCAGCCTTGGTTTTATTCAGAAAATCCTCCACAGCAGAACCAAAGCCATACCAGCCCGGCAATGTTAAGCGACACTGACCCCAACTAAATCCCCATGGAATAGCCCTCAAGTCTTCAATTTTTTGATTGGCTTTGCGACTGGCAGGACGAGATCCGATATTCAGCTTAGCAATTTCGCGAATTGGGGTTGCATCAAAAAAGTATTCGGCAAAACCAGGTGTTTCATATACCAAACCCCTATAAGCATTCATGCTTGACTGAGAGATCTGTGCGGCAGCCTCTAAAAATGCTTTAGTAGCGGATTTGGTTGGCTTAAGCAGTGTCGCCTCTAGGGTGGCTGCAACTAATGTCTCCAGGTTACGCCTACCAATTTCTGGGTTGGCATATTTAGAACTGATCACTTCACCTTGTTCTGTTAAGCGGATTTGCCCGCGAACCGTGCCTGGAGGCTGCGCCAAGATGGCCTCATAACTTGGACCACCACCACGACCAACCGTTCCGCCTCGACCATGGAATAAACGTAATTTGATTCCGTGCTTTTCCTCGAGGGGATCAAATATGCCTACTAGAGCATTTTCTGCGCAGTACAACTCCCAGTTACTAGTGACAATGCCGCCATCTTTATTAGAATCAGAGTAACCCAGCATGATGTCTTGCTCGCCACCTGACTTTTTAATCAAATTCAAAATGCCTGGAAGCGCATAAAAATCATGCATGATAGGCGCTGCATTGCGCAAATCCTCAATGGTCTCAAATAAAGGCACAACAATTAAGTCGGCTGTAGCGTCCTTACCCAGATTGCCATTCATCAAGCCGACCTCCTTTTGGAGCAATAAAACCTCCAATAGGTCACTCACAGTTTCAGCATGACTAATGATGTAATGACGAATAGCGTCTTTACCAAATAACTGGCGCACCCTTTTAGCGGCCTCAAATATGGCAATTTCCGAAATAGCAAACTCAGAGTATTGATGACCTACTACCCTCAATGGTCTTGGGTCTTTTAATAGTGAAAGTAGTAATGACTGCTTTTGCTCTTCACTTAATGAGGAATAATCTTGTTCAACTTGCGCCGTAGCCAGCAATTCAGATAAAACTAACTCGTGCATATCAGAGCTTTGCCGCAAATCAATCGTAGCCAAGTGAAAGCCAAAAACCTCTACCGCCCTAATTAAGCCACGCAATCGGCGATCCGATAATGCTTTTGCGCCCTGAGAAATCAACGAGGCCTCAATTGTTTTTAGATCCCCAAAAAACTCCTGTGAACTCTTATATGGATTTTGAGGCTTAAGCGCATGACGTGCAGCATCTGCCCCCGTCAACTCCTTTAGCGTTGCAGCCAAGCGACTATACATTCCCGTTAAGGCTCTACGATATGGTTCGTCTTGACGGTGTTCATTTAAATCAGGGGATGAAGATGCAAGCTCTTGCATCCTCTTAGGAAACTTTAATAGCAATGCTGAAACTGATAACTCACGCCCTAATTGATGGACTTCCGTCAAATAGTGTCGTAAAGCTAGCTCGGCCTGCCGTTTAATCGCGTAATCCAAGGTTGCAGCACTGACATTGGGGTTTCCATCCCGATCCCCACCAATCCACTGCCCCATTCGCAAAAAACTAGCAACCGAATTGGTGCCAAGCTCATCCTCTATACGAGCATATATCTTGGGGATTTCACGCAAGAAAGTAGTTTCGTAATAGCTTAGAGCATTTTCGATTTCGTCAGCAACTGTCAGCTTAGTAAAGCGCAGTAGACGTGTGTGCCAAATTTGCAGTACCCGAGCACTAATCTGATCCTCGTTAAGTTTTAACTCTTTTAAAAGCAATACATCCTTAGTGGGATTGCTTGCTTTGGATGATTCTTTGATTTGGTCTCGAGCAGCCAAAAGATCCGCAATGTCACGCTCTGCCTCCAAAATGCTAGTTCTTTGCACCTCTGTAGGATGCGCCGTAAGGACTGGTGAAATTAAACTTGATTCTAATGTTTTAGTAATTATCTTGTTTGTAATGCCAGCCTTTTGAAGTTTATTTAGAGCTACTGGAATGCTGCCGTCCTGAAATTTCCCAAGTCGTTCATAAGCGATGCGTCTACGAACATGATGACGATCTTCAGCCAGATTGGCCAAATGACTAAAGTAGGTAAAAGCGCGAAGAACCTTCATTGCATCTGTGCTAGTTAGCCCCTTGAGCAATTTAGCTAAATCATTATTAGCCGATTGATTCGTATCTTTATGAAACGAAACTGAGAGTTTACGAACTCGCTCTACCAGGCCGTATACATCTTTACCTTCTTTATCTCGAATAATATCTCCTAAAATACGGCCCAGTAACCTGATGTCGTCAACCAGAGGAGTTTCAGCTTTTTCTAAATCTAATGCAGACCTTTTGGTGTCTTTCACTTTGGCTATCCCTTTCTACGTATTGCGCTTTGCATACGCTCAAACTCTTTTGCGCTTGCTGCCATACTTACTTTTACATATTCAATATGCTCTCTGGAGATCTCAAGCGCTTTTTGGGGCTGGCGATTTTTAATGGCATTCCAAATACCGAGATGCTGTGCTTCTAAACGCATCTTATCTTTGGGTCTATTATTTAAATACTTAAGATTTTTAGTGACGTGACTATTTATTAACTTCAATAAAGTTGCGCTCAAATGACCAATCAATACATTGTGCGACGCTTCAGCTATTGCCTGATGAAATCCCACATCTGCAGTAACCATCTCTAGCAATTCCCCATCAGCATATGCTTTACTCACTTTGATGAAGGCTTTTTCTAAGTTTTCTAAATCCGCTTCGGTTGCTCGCTCTGCTGCAAGGCAAGCTGCTTGACTTTCCAGCATATCTCGAAAATCTAATATGTCAGATTGAATATTGGGATGCCTATAGAGCATTTCTTGCCATGAATCAGAAAATGATGAGTCTAGTTTGTCTGTGACAACCGTACCACCACCATGACGCGTCTGAAGCAAGCCTTTCGTACATAGCGTATTAATTGCTTCCCTTATGGTTGGCCTTGATACACCCATCTCCATCGCCAACTCACGCTCAGAGGGAAGTTGATCACCTGGCTTAAGAGAACCTTCAAGTATTTGCACCTCAATCTCACTAATGACGCGATCAGAAATGCGCTCCTTGTGTCGAAATAGTTGGTTCATTTGGTCAGACCACTTTACATTTATATTTCATAATTTGAAATACTATCAAAATTAAATCCCAATACATCATTATAAGGGAATATACCTAATGTTTATTAGTCATATTCTGTTAATATATTACACAAATCTGGTATTACCAATTTACCATTAAAAATTTTAAAACATATTATGCCGATCATTACCAATATTGAAGACCTGCGGGTTCTCCACCAAAAACGCACCCCTAAGATGTTCTACGACTACGCAGACTCTGGATCTTGGACCGAGTCCACCTATCGCGCCAATGAATCTGACTTTCAGAAAATCAAATTGCGTCAACGTGTAGCCGTTGATATGACCAACCGCACCACAAAGACAACCATGGTTGGTCAAGAGGTGGCAATGCCAGTGGCATTAGCACCAACTGGATTAACAGGCATGCAACATGCCGATGGTGAAATCTTGGCAGCAAAAGCCGCTGAAAAATTTGGTGTGCCATTTTGCCTGTCCACAATGAGCATCTGCTCAATTGAGGATGTGGCAGAACGTACTACCAAGCCGTTTTGGTTTCAACTCTATGTCATGAAGGATCGTGGCTTTATTGAACGCCTCATTGAGCGCGCTAAGGCAGCAAAATGTTCTGCTCTTGTTCTGACTTTGGATTTGCAAATCTTAGGTCAACGCCATAAAGACTTAAAGAATGGTCTCTCAGCTCCGCCCAAACTCACCATTGCCAATATGATCAATATGGCAACGAAGCCACGCTGGTGCATGGGTATGGCGATGACGCCACGTAGAACATTCCGCAACATTGTTGGTCATGCCACCGGCGTTGGCAACATGTCTTCACTCTCTTCTTGGACTGCAGAACAGTTTGACCCAGGGCTCAACTGGGGTGACGTAGAGTGGATCAAAAAGCTCTGGGGTGGAAAGCTCATCATCAAAGGTATCCTTGATGAAGATGATGCACGCTTAGCATCAAACTCAGGGGCGGATGCATTGATTGTTTCTAACCATGGTGGCCGTCAACTCGATGGCGCAATTTCTAGTATCAAGGCATTACCCGGAATTGTTGATGCAGTTGGCAAAGATATTGAAGTCTGGATGGATGGCGGCATACGCTCTGGTCAAGATGTCCTGAAAGCGTGGGCCTTGGGTGCCCGCGGCACAATGATCGGTCGCCCATTCTTATATGGCTTGGGCGCAATGGGCGAGGCTGGCGTTACCAGGTGCCTAGAGATTATCCACAATGAACTGGACATCACCATGGCATTTACAGGTCATCGCGATATTCAGAATGTGACTAAAGATATTTTGTACCCAGGAACTTTCTAGGCTTTCAAAACATTATTTATAAATTTAAAAAGGAATATTAGATGATTTGGTAACAAGTTTATGACCCAATGGGAAACATGTTTCTTTCCACCCTATTTGCATCAATTCCTGTCATTGTTATGTTGGTGGGCCCTCGCGGACTTGAACTCCATAAACATAGTTCATTGCTCCAACGCAGACATCCATATCTATTGGGTTTGCAGTTGCTTATGTAAAAGATTTCACTACACACCGACTACACAGAAAAGAAAAATGACCTAGCTAAACCACGCTAAGTCATTGATTTTATTGGTGGGCCCTGTTGGACTTGAACCAACGACCAAAGGATTATGAGTCCTCTGCTCTAACCAACTGAGCTAAGGGCCCTTAAGGATTAATCTTCCTCTAAGAAGCTCTTTAATTTGTCGCTTCTGCTTGGATGACGCATTTTACGCAAAGCTTTAGCTTCTATTTGACGAATGCGCTCACGCGTGACGTCAAATTGCTTACCCACTTCTTCTAATGTGTGATCTGTACTCATTTCAATACCAAAACGCATGCGAAGCACTTTAGCTTCACGTGGTGTTAATGAGTCAAGAATGTCTTTAACAACATCACGCATCGAATCATGCAAAGCAGCTTCTTGTGGAGCTAATGTGTTGGTGTCTTCAATGAAATCACCCAAATTAGAGTCCGCATCATCACCAATCGGCGTTTCCATAGAGATTGGCTCTTTAGCAATCTTCATGATCTTGCGAATCTTATCTTCAGGAATCTCCATCTTAGCTGCAAGAGTTGCTGCATCTGGCTCAGAACCAGTTTCTTGCAAAATCTGACGGCTGATACGGTTCATCTTATTAATTGTTTCAATCATATGAACTGGAATACGGATCGTACGGGCCTGGTCTGCGATTGAACGCGTAATAGCCTGGCGGATCCACCATGTTGCATAGGTTGAGAACTTGTAACCACGACGATATTCAAACTTATCAACAGCTTTCATCAAACCAATATTGCCTTCTTGGATCAGATCCAAGAATTGCAAACCGCGGTTGGTGTATTTTTTAGCAATTGAAATAACCAAACGTAAGTTGGCGACAGTCATTTCGCGTTTAGCAGCACGAGCACGCTTTTCGCCGTCATTCATCTTCTTATTCACTTCTTTTAATTCTGGAAGTGGCAATACAACGTTTGTTTGAATATCAATTAATTTCTGCTGCATTTCTTGAACAGCAGGAACGTTACGCTCCAAGATACCTGAGTAAGATTTACCATCTTTTAAGAGTGCTGCTGTCCACTTTAAATTCAAAGCATTTTTAGGTAAGGCCGCTAAAACTTCTCCACGAGGTACACCTACTTTATCTACAAGAATACGAACTAAGCCACGCTCTAACGCCCAGACCTGGTCTACCTGCTTACGCATGGTGTCACAAAGTTTTTCAACAGATTTTGCAGTTAGGCGGAAGCCCATTAATTCGTTACGAATATTTTCTTGTGCTTTTTTGTAGCCCGGTGAGTTATAGCCCTCTTTTTCGAGAGCTTTACGCATCTTGTCAAACTGTGTACGGATGATGGCAAACTTGACTAAAGAAAGCTGCTTCAGCTCTTCTAACTGCTTGGCTGATGCGGTATTACCGCCACCACTACTACCCTCATCCTCACCCTCACCTTCTTCACCGCCCTCTTCGTCAAGTATTTCTTCTTCCTCAACAGCGGTCATCGGGATATCTTCAGCATTAGGATCTACCAAGCCATCGACAAACTCGTCGATCTCCATAGTTCCTTCTTCAATTTTTGTAACAATACTAAGAATTTCAATAATTGTTACAGGGCAAGCTGATAAGGACATCACCATTTCTTTGAGACCAGCTTCGATCTTCTTGGCAATAACAATCTCACCCTCACGCGTCAACAAATCAACCGTACCCATTTCGCGCATATACATACGTACTGGATCAGTTGTTCGGCCAAACTCTGAATCAACTGTTGATAAAGCTGCTTCAGCTTCCTCTTCAGCCTCTTCTTCAGTAGTTGCTGTAGGAGCATTCTCATTCAACAATAATGTTTCAGCGTCAGGAGCTTGCTCGTAAACAGTAATGTTGATATCGCTTAATAAACTAATCAATGTATCTAATGAGTCAGAATCAGAGATTTCATCTGACATGACGTCATTGATTTCACCATGAGTTAGATAACCACGAGACTTACCCATCTTGATCAAATGCTTCAAGCGGGAACGTCTTAATTCTTGCTGCTCTTCACTGCCAAGCTTTTGTGCGTTGAACTCTTGCAACAATGCTTTTTCTTTAGCTTTACGATCACGCGCTTTTTGTCGATCAGTGCGGTTGTCTACGTTTGGATCAACTGGTTCAACTGGCTTTGGTTTGCGACCGCGTGTTTTTTTAGGTTGCTCAGCAAGCTCTCCAGTTGGATTAGCTGCGAGCTCTTCAGCTTCTTTCGCTTTTTTAGCTGCTTTAATCTCTTTAGCAGTTAACTTGACTTTTTTTGCTGGTTTTTCTGCTTTTACTGGTTTTACTGGTTTTACAGGAAGCTTGACGGCTTTGGTCGCTAATTTCTTAGCCACTGGTGCTTGTTTTTTTACTGGTTTAGCCGGCGCTTTAGCTACCGGCTTCTTTGCCACAGGTTTTTTAGTTACTGGAGCTGGTTTTTTAACCGCCTTTGCTGCAGGCTTAGCAACTTTCTTAGCAGGTGTTTTAACCGCTGGCTTTTTTGCAACAGCCTTTTTAGCAGCAGGTGCAACTTTCTTAACTGGCTTAGCTGGCGCTTTCTTAGGGGCAGGCTTTTTGACTACTGCCTTAGAAATCGTTTTTTTGGTTTTGGTTAATGGCATAATGTTAGTACTCACTCACTTTAAGGGCTAAGAAGTTACAGAACTGCTAACTTATTGAATTCTATTGGAAATTCGACAACCTTCAATTATAGTCGGTGAACTGTGGTTTTTCCAGATTATTTAAGTTTTGCCATTAATTGACGATATAAAGCTTTATCTTCATCTTCTGCCTGGCCACTGGATATGCGCGTTGCAATTTCTGTCATTTGATCCTTTAGATCAAGTTGCTCTAGCTTTTTAATGGTTCCCTCAAAGTCTTCTTTGGCAGCATCCTCTGTCAACTCAGTGCTCATAATCCTTTCACGTAGGATTGCGTAAGATTTAGCTAAGGCTGTTTTCTCCAATTGTTCCTGAAATACTGCAAATCCAACAATAGGTGGCATCGCCTCACATTGTTGGATGAGATCATCCATTAAATGCATAGCCTTATCAGAGCGCTTTTTAGCTGAAGCCAAAATCAAGCGCTTGTGCTCTGGGTCCAACTCTCTGGCTAAAAGAGGGTATTGCAAAAGAATTCTGAGAATTTGTTCAGCCAAGTCAGTTGGCGCTGTTGGTGGAGGGCCTTTAGGTATTGTTGTTTTTTTATTCCAGGTTTTTTTACCGTTGGAATTAGTCGCTGATTGCATATAGCCATTAGAAGACTGATTGACCATAGTCGGTACTGGGCGATTATCAACGATTGATTTAAGCCCACAGAAACTTTCAAGTTCAACAGGTGTGATACCAATTTTTTGAGCTAGCTCACGCACAAGCTGTGCTCTCAAGGCAATCGCTGGCATAGCCAGCAACATAGGCTTTGCTGCATGCTGAGTCTGAGCGCGTCCTTCAGGTGTGTTCCAGTCATGGTCCTCGTTAGCTACATTGATAAAGAAAGAAGATAGTGGCATGGCTTGGCTGATAGCCTGCTCAAATGCATCAGCACCTTTTTCTCTAACAAAACTATCTGGATCATGCTCTTCTGGCAAAAATAAAAATTTAACTTCTTTATCATCAGCCATCATCGGCAAGCAAGCTTCTAAGGCTCTCTTAGCGGCGCGCTGTCCAGCAGCGTCGCCGTCAAATGAAAATACGATTCGATCAGATTGGCGCATTAAAGAGCGCACATGATTCGAAGTACAAGCTGTTCCTAAAGTGGCAACGCCATTAGCGAAACCTAGCTGTGCTAGCGCCACCACATCCATGTAACCTTCACAGACGATGACGTAACCTTTATCTCTGATAGCTTGTCGTGCCTCAAACAAACCATAGAGAGTATTACCTTTTGAAAATAATGGTGTTTCTGGAGAATTTAAATATTTAGGTTCGCCTGTATCTAAGATTCTGCCGCCAAACGCTATGACTTGTCCTTTAGGATTACGAATCGGAAACATGATGCGATCACGAAAGCGATCATATCTTTTAGACTCCGACTGAATCACTAGACCAGCTTCAACCAATGTATTGGCAAGAGTATCTTCACCATAGGTACCAAAGACAGCTTCTAATCCTTGCCAAGAATCTGGTGCATAACCAATACCAAAACGCTTTGCAATTTCTCCACTCAAGCCGCGACGTTTTAAATAGTCGACTGCTTTAGTTGCACCTTTAAGTTGCTGCTTGTACCAGTCAGCTGCGGGCCCCATCACTTCGCTGAGTGCAAGAGCTTGCTTTTGTTTTTCTAAGTCTTGTGGTCGGCGCTCTTCACGCGGTACTGTTAATCCTGCTGAGCGCGCTAACTCTTCAATGGCATCAACATAAGTTAAACCTGAATGCTCCATCATGAAACTGATAGCAGAGCCATGAGCACTACAACCAAAGCAGTGATAAAACTGTTTAGTAGGAGATACGCTAAAGGATGGTGACTTTTCGTTATGAAAAGGACAAAGCCCTTGATAGTTAGCACCAGCTTTTTTAAGTGTGACATGGCGCCCCACCACTTCGACAATATCGACGCGGTTTAATAAATCAGCAATAAATGACTGAGGGATCATGGTCTTTAAATGATAAGTGCTGTTGTCTGGTGGATCTTGTATTCAGTTAGTTGCTCTTATTTTGTCAGAGCCGCTTTAACTTGTGTAGATACCATTCCCATATCAGCTTTACCAGCTAATAAAGCTTTAACAGCTCCCATGACCTTACCCATATCCTGAGGGCCAGTTGCACCCAACTCTTGGACAACTTTTGCTACAGCTGCGATTACTTCAGCTTCTGACATTTGAGCAGGCATATAAGCTTGCAAAATAACTAACTCAGCTTGCTCAATCGCTACCAAGTCATCACGTTTTGCTGCTTCAAATTGAGAAATAGAATCTTTGCGTTGTTTGATGAGTTTTTCAGTGATGGCAATCACCATCGCATCATCTAACTCAATGCGCTCATCGACTTCTTTTTGCTTGATCGCTGCTAGTAATAAACGAATCGTTCCAAGGCGCCCCGCATCTTTGGCACGCATGGCGTTTTTCATATCTTCAGTAATTTGTTCTTTTAAGTTCATATCCACTCCTCAAATAAAAAAACCCACTGCGGGATAACCGTCAGTGGGTTTATCGTATCCCAAGGCTAGAAATCCAGCCTGAGAAAGAATTAGTACATTTTCTTAGGCAACATCTGGCTACGAATACGCTTGTAATGGCGTTTTGCAGCAGCAGCTTTCAAGCGCTTACGCTCAGCTGTTGGCTTTTCGTAGAACTCACGAGCGCGCAAATCAGTCAAAAGACCGTTTTTTTCAATTGTGCGCTTGAAACGGCGAAGTGCTACTTCAAATGGTTCGTTTTCGCGTAGGCGGATAGTTGTCATGCTGTAGATCTCTATAAAGTTTCTGAAAAATAAGTCAGAAAAAACTGTAAAATGGGATTGTAGCACGGCAAAATACAGTCATGCGAGTACTTGGTATAGAAACTTCTTGTGACGAAACTGGCGTTGCCATCGTTGATACGGCTCCATGGGAGGCTGGGGAGCCTGCCGGTAAGGGCTTATTAGGCCAAGCCCTCTATTCTCAGATCGCCATGCATGTGGATTATGGCGGTGTTGTCCCAGAACTGGCCTCAAGAGACCATATTAAAAGAGTAATACCTCTTATAAATCAAACGCTTAAAGAATCTAATAGTGGTTTAAGCGAAATAGATGCCATTGCTTTCACACAAGGCCCAGGTCTGGCAGGCGCCCTTTTAGTCGGGGCCTCCGTTGCTAAAGGGCTAGCTTTAGCCCTGAATAAACCCGTTTTAGGTATCCATCACCTTGAGGGGCACTTACTTTCACCTCTCTTGGCTGATGATGCCAATATTCAATTTCCATTTGTGGCTTTGTTGGTTTCTGGCGGTCACACACAACTTATGGAAGTCACTGGCGTTGGTGAATATGTCATCTTGGGTGAAACCTTAGATGATGCAGCCGGAGAGGCTTTTGATAAAACTGCCAAATTACTAGGTTTAAGTTATCCAGGTGGCCCTGCAGTTTCTGCACTAGCGAAGTTTGGACAAGCAGATGGTTATCAGTTCCCAAGACCTATGAAACACTCCGGCGACTTAGATTTTTCATTTGCAGGTCTTAAGACTTCTGTTCTGACCCAAGTTAAAAAAATACAAACTAATGGCACACCATCAGCATCAGAAAATGCAAATGTCGCAAGGGGTTTTGTTGATGCCATCGTTGAAGTTTTAGTGAGTAAATCAATCAATGCTCTTAAAAAAACAGGTATGAAAACTTTAGTAGTTGCAGGTGGTGTGGGAGCTAATGAACAACTTCGCCAAGCACTGGCCAATGCATGTGAAAAAGAGGGTGTAACAGTTCATTACCCGCCTCTTCACCTTTGTACTGATAACGGTGCCATGATTGCATTTGCTGGAGCAATGAGGCTTAAGAAAAATCCCCAACTTGCAAGCAAGGACTGGGGATTTGATGTTCGGCCAAGATGGCCGTTAGATCAATTACTCTGATCGAATCAAAGCGTAAGCACTGTGATTGTGAATTGACTCAAAGTTTTCAGCTTCAACTACAAATGATTTGATTCTTGAATCACTCTTCAAGCGACCAGCCACATCTCTGACTAAATCTTCAACAAACTTCGGATTGTCATAAGCACGCTCAGTGACGAACTTCTCGTCAGGGCGCTTGAGAAGACCCCACAACTCACATGAAGCTTCGGCTTCAGCGATCTTAACTAAACTCTCAATGCTCAAATCAGAACTTTGGTCCAACTCAACTGTAATCGTGACATGAGAGCGCTGATTATGAGCACCATACTCAGAAATTTGCTTAGAGCATGGGCACAAGCTAGTAACTGGAACAACTACCTGAAGGCTAAGAGATACCTGAACTTCATTCTTAACTTTTTTAGCGTTCGCTAACCAAGTCACGTCGTAGTCCAATAGACTCTTCACTCCAGACACAGGTGCAGTCTTATTAATAAAGTGGGTGTACTTCAAAGAAATCTGACCAGCTTCAGCTTCTAATAACGGTAGCATTTTTCCAGTCATCAGCTTCATAGCTTCTGCATCCAAGCAGTCGCTATGATCTTGCAATAGGGCGATAAAACGCGACATGTGCGTTCCCTTTTGATCACCTGGAAGTGATACGTCCAAATCAATGACTGCAACGCTAGGCATAACACCATCATCAGTCTTTACTTGAATTGGGTGACGCACACCACGAATACCTACACGATCAATCACAATGTTGCGATGATCGATAGATGACTGCACGTCTGGCATGGCACAGGTGTTTGAAACTTCTGGGGAGGTCATAGTAATATTCATGTGATGATTGTCCTGCAATTTGAAGCCGTTTATTTTTTAGGGTTAATTGATGACAGTTTGATTACTTTTTAATCTAACTGTTCAAGCTTTATCTTAATTGACTGAGCAATACCCGCTGCGTCTAGGCCGCATTCTTTCATCAGTGACGCATGATCGCCATGATCTACAAAGCGATCTGGTAAGCCAAGTAGTAGCGATGGCACTTGTATTCCTGCCAGTGCAAGAGCTTCTAAACAAGCACTTCCTGCACCACCGCCAATAGCCCCCTCTTCTAGTGTCACGATCAGATCATGATCTTTGGCTAATGAACACACCAAGTCAGCATCTAATGGTTTGATAAACCTCATATTCGCAACAGTTGCATCAAACTCCTCTGCAACTTCCAATGCTGGATAAAACAAAGTACCGAATGCCAATATTGCCACTTTTTTCTTTTTTAGACCTTGAGTGTTTCTACGAATTTCACCCTTACCTAGTGGCAGAGTTTTTAATTCTTTACTCACTACTGCACCAACACCTGCACCTCTTGGGTAACGAACAGCTGCCGGGTGATCTTGCTTAAATGCTGTTGTTAATAGATCACGACACTCTGCTTCATCTGCTGGCGCCATCAATAACATATTCGGTATACAACGAATGTAAGGAATGTCATAGGCACCTGCATGGGTTGCACCATCCGCTCCAACTAAGCCAGAACGATCCAGCGCAAATACAACTGGTAAATCTTGCAAGGCAATATCATGGATCAGCTGATCATAGCCACGCTGCAAAAAGGTTGAGTAAATAGCTACAACTGGTTTCATACCCTCGCAAGCCATACCACCTGCAAACGTAACAGCGTGTTGTTCAGCAATACCTACATCAAAATAACGATCCGGAAAACGACTTTCGAATTCCACCATGCCGGATCCTTCACGCATCGCTGGCGTAATGCCAACCAAGCGCTTATCAACAGCCGCCATGTCACATAACCAATCACCAAAAACTTGAGTAAAAGTTTTTTTAGTGGCCGCTGCTTTAGCAATGCCTTGGGTTGGATCAAACTTACCCGGCCCGTGATACAGGATAGGATCAGCTTCCGCTAACTTATAACCTTGGCCTTTTTTAGTCACCACATGCAAAAACTGCGGGCCTTCTCCGTTAAGCGCCAGACGTCGCACGTTTTCTAAGGTAGGCACCAATGAATCTAAATCATGGCCATCAATAGGTCCGATGTAATTAAAACCAAATTCTTCAAAAATAGTACATGGCACAACCATGCCTTTTGCATGCTCTTCTAAGCGCTTGGCAAATTCACGCAAAGGAGGTGCTAGAGATAAAACGCTATCCAAGCCTTTTTTAGTTGTTGCATAAAAGCGACCACTCATCAATCTAGCAAAATAACGATTCAGAGCACCAACTGCTGGAGAGATAGACATGTCGTTGTCATTGAGAACAACGATTAAAGGTAAATCTTTATGAATACCGCCATTGTTTAATGCTTCAAATGCCATACCAGCTGTCATAGCGCCATCACCAATCACCGCGACAGCCACTCTTTTTTCGCCTTGAGCTTTAGCGCCTAAGGCCATGCCTATAGCTGCAGAAATACTGGTGGATGAATGTGCCGTTCCAAATGTGTCGTATTCACTTTCATCGCGACGCGGGAAACCTGAAATGCCACCATATTGGCGAAGCGTTCCCATGCGATCACGACGACCTGTCAAAATTTTATGAGGGTAGCTTTGATGACCCACATCCCAAACTAAGCGGTCATAGGGTGTCTGTAAAACGTAATGAAGAGCAACCGCCAACTCCACAGTACCCAAGTTAGAGGACAAGTGGCCGCCTGTTTGAGAAACTGTTTCAAGTAAAAATTCACGCAACTCTTCAGCCACATCTGGTAATTGATCACGACTTAGAAGGCGTAAATCTTTTGGCGAATTAATTGTTTTTAGTAAATCAGTCATTAACTATCTCTGTGCAATACCTTATCAGCAATTGACTTTAGTAATTGAGCATTTTCACCCCAAATGCTCAGACACGCTATAGCCTCCTCGTACAACGCCTCAGAAAGGCTTCTAGCCGAAGCTAAACCCATCAATGACACAAATGTCGGTTTATTTGCTGCTGCATCCTTACCAGCTGTTTTACCCAAGGTTTGGCTATCAGAGCTAGCATCCAATATATCGTCAACTACCTGAAATAATAGCCCTAGAGTACTTCCAAACTGATCGAGTTTGGCCAACTCTTGATTGCTGAGATCTGCGGCAATGCCACCCATCTGTATAGCACTTCGAAGCAACGCACCCGTTTTCATACGATGCATGGTTTCAAGGGAAGCTCTCTCAAGAGGTTTGCCAACACTCGCCAAATCAATCGCTTGTCCACCTGCCATCCCCTCGAGGCCACCTGCTTTAGCCAAAAGGGACAAGATTTTTACTTTTTGATCGGCACTTAGATCGCTATCAGCAATCAATCCAAAAGCCATAGTTTGTAGAGCATCACCAACAAGCAATGCTGTAGATTCGTCATAGACTTTGTGAACTGTTGCGCGCCCACGACGTAAATCGTCATCATCCATACAAGGCATGTCATCGTGAACTAGTGAATATGTATGAAACAACTCCACAGCAACTGCACACTGATCAATGCCTGGAATTTGATCAAGCGGCTTTCCCACTAGGCTAGCTGTCGCGTAAACCAAGAGAGGTCTGATTCTTTTACCACCACCAGTCGCAGCGTAATACATAGCTTCTTTCAAGTCGCCAGCCTGCACATTGAGCCCTTTCAAAGAGTTATCAATGGCATGATTTACTCGCTCTGAGGTCTGCTTTAACCAAACTGCGTTATTGGGCAAAATTGTCAAAATTAACCTTGAAATGTTTTTACTTGTTGCTCTACCTGTTCAAGCACTTGCTGACAATGTTTTAGCAACTCAGCACCACGCTTGTATGCTCCCAAGGTGTCCTCTAAGGATAGCTTGCCAGATTCCATTTTGGCAATAATTTCCTCTAACTCAGCAACAGCCTCTTCATAACGAAGTTGCGGGTCAACGGTTGAAGATTCAGTAGCTAATTTTTTAGGCATAAAACCCTCTTAATTTGATCGAAAACAATACATCGTCAGATTTTAAGGCTTTAAGCATGGGTATAATGGTTTTTTCCTTTCCAATATCGACACGTCGATGGTTGGATTGGTTATTCCGCTTAGCTTCGGCTGACTTTTTTCGGGGTGGGAAGAATGACTAATCTGGCTGCCGCGCAGAATCTTGCGCCATCCAAACTACAACTACCAGTATCGGCTTATTTTGATGCCGAGCTGTACGCACGCGAAATTGAACTCCTTTTCAAGCAGGGTCCTGGTTATATTGGCCACGAACTCATGGTGCCCGAGATCGGTGACTACCAAACCCTCAGATCAGAAAACGAAGGTCGTGTGCTTGTTAAGAATTCTGAAGGCGTTGAACTTTTGTCAAATGTCTGCCGTCATCGACAAGCGATTATGTTGAACGGCAAAGGTCATGTTGAAAATATTGTTTGCCCTTTACATAGATGGACTTATAAAACTGATGGCACTTTATTAGGCGCTCCACATTTTGAAGAGCAGCCTTGTCTCAATCTTGGCAAGACCCCTTTACAAAATTGGCAAGGTCTTCTTTTTGAAGGCCCCCGCGATGTCTATAAAGATCTTCAAAGCATGGGCGTCTCCAAGGATTTAGATTTTTCTGGTTATGTTTTAGACCATGTAGAAGTTCACGAGTGCAATTACAACTGGAAAACCTTTATTGAGGTTTACCTTGAGGACTACCACGTTGTTCCATTCCACCCAGGTCTTGGTAAGTTTGTTTCTTGTGAAGATTTAGAGTGGCAGTTCAGTGACTGGTACAGCGTACAAACTGTTGGTATCCATAAGAACTTGGAACAAGCAGGTTCTGAAACCTACCAACGTTGGCATGAGGCAGTGCTCAGACATCATCAAGGCAAGACTCCAAAGCATGGAGCTATATGGCTCACTTACTATCCCAATATCATGGTTGAATGGTATCCGGGAGTTCTGTGCGTATCTACTCTTCAACCAATGGGCCCCAATAAAACTCGAAATATTGTTGAGTTTTACTACCCAGAAGAGCTGGCATTGTTTGAACGCGAGTTCATAGAAGCAGAGAGAGCCGCTTACATGGAAACTTGTATTGAAGATGATGAGATTGCTGAGCGCATGGATGCTGGTAGAAAAGCATTGCTTGACCGTGGCGTGAATGAAATTGGTCCTTATCAAAGCCCCATGGAAGATGGCATGCAACATTTCCATGAGTGGTACAGAAAAGCGATGTCTTACAAGTAATCAAAATAAAGGATTGAAATGTCTCTTATCGAAGCAAGCGAACTAAAACAATGGCTTGATAACAAAGATGATTTTTTATTATTTGATTGTCGCTTTGATCTAACTAATTTAGAAGCTGGTTATCAATCCTATTTAAACGGTCATATTCCAAGTGCTGTTTACGTTGATACCGATAAAGATTTATCTGGTGAAAAAAACGGTAAGAATGGTAGACACCCTCTACCTTCTATTAAGCAGTGGCAAAAAACTTATGCCGAGCTAGGTATTACGCCAAATAAAAAAATAGTTATTTATGACAATCAAGGCTCTATTTATGCGGCTAGACTTTGGTGGATGCTTTACTCAGTAGGACAACAAAATATCTACTTATTAAATGGCGGTTACCCAGCTTGGGTTCGCGCCAACTATGAATCAGAAATGCATGAGCAGTTAAGAGTAGCCGTCCCTGAAACAAAACTTCTAAAGTTTCAGAATTTAGTTTTAGTTGATGCCGTTGAAGAAAATATAAAAACATCCCAATTCACTATTTTGGATGCGCGCGCTAATGATCGTTTCCATGGCAATAATGAGACCCTTGATCCAGTCGGCGGGCATATACCTGGTGCCATTAATCGCTTCTTTAAAGATAATTTAGAAGCGAATGGAGAGTTCAAGAGCATCGCTGCTTTAAAACAAGAATATGCCACCCTACTCAACGAAACCTCTAGCAAAAAAATAATTCACCAATGTGGTTCTGGTATCACGGCATGTCACAATTTATTTGCGATGGAGTTGGTTGGCCTCAAAGGCTCATCCATTTATGCAGGAAGCTGGAGTGAATGGTGTTCAGACCCCAGTAGACCTGTAGAGAAGTAATAGCACGTTCTAGTGAGCGTGTCCTATTTGCGTTAGCTCTGAAATCGCAACAACCAATAAAACACCCAAAAGAATCAAAGCGATTTGCTCTAAAGATTCTTTAAGCTTGGGTCTTTTATGCATTTGTGGCATTAAATCACTGACAGCGATATAAATAAAACTGCTCGAGGCAAACACAATGACATAAGGGATTAATGCTTCGGCTGCATCAAGAAAAAAGTATCCTAAAACACCACCAACCACAGCCATCAAACTCGAAATTAAGTTATAAATTAAAGCTCTTGCTTTTGAGAAACCTGCGTTTAACAAAACAATAAAATCGCCAATCTCTTGCGGGATCTCATGAAGAGCAATCGCAACAGCAGTCAAAATGCCAATTTGAGGATCGATCAAAAACGCTACTGCAATCAAAATACCGTCAGCAAAGTTGTGCAAACTATCGCCCATCAAAATTACTAATCCACTCTTGCCAGCAGATTCAGCATCGTGACCGTGATGATGGCCGTGGCCATCATGCTCATGGTGATGACTATGTCTTAGCAGGGCTGCTTTTTCTAATATGAAAAAGCCTAATAAACCGGCCATCAACGCAACAAACAAAGATGGGATGTCAACATCATGAGAAGTGAATGCTTCTGGTAACGAATGCAGTAGCGCTGTAGCCAGCAAAACTCCAACTGACAAACTCACCATTTTGTCGACCATGCGTGACAAAATAGTGAGAGACAAACTGGCTGCAGCAGCAATACTCAATACCCCAGCCACCGTAGTGGCCAAGATAATCCAAACTAAGGTCATACAACTCCCTGTTGCTTAAACCAAGCCAAGCACTTTACCCAACCATCTTTAGCAGGGCCTTCACGGTAAGTGGCTCGGTAGTCAGCATGGAACGCATGCGGGGCTTCTGGGTAGACTTCAAACTTACTAGCTTGTGCAGCCTTATTATTTTTAGCTGCTGCCAAGGCTTGCTTCATCAGATCAACGCTTTCTAATGAAATGCCTGTATCTGCTGCACCATAAAGACCTAATACCGGAGCTTTCATTTCAGCCGCATGATCAACAGGATGACTTGGATTCGAGGCTGTTTTATCACCCACCACACGACCATACCAAGCTACCCCGGCTTTTACCTGAGGAATCTTTGCGCTGGCTAACCAAGTAATACGTCCACCCCAACAAAAACCAGTAACGCCCAAACGCTTCACATCACCACCATTTTTACCAGCCCAGTCAATAGCAGCCTGAATATCAGCCATAACCTGATCATCCGGCGTTTTACCCACGATCTCTTTTAAGATTTCTGCCACAGTTCCTAAAGTGTTGGGATCTCCTGCACGAACAAAAAACTCTGGCGCAATCGCTAAGTAACCTTGCTTAGCAAAGCGTCTTGCCACATCAGCAATATATTCATGAACACCAAAAATCTCGCTTGCAACGATGACAACTGGTAAACCATTTTTAGGAGTCTTTGTTGGTCTAGCTACATAAGCTGGAACTGAAAATCCTTGACTGGTAAAAGTAATCTCTTCACCCTTGATGCCCTCGAAGTCCGTTTTAATAGCCTGAGCTATCACTGGCTCTGCAGCTGTAACGTACCCAACGCCAATCGATGTCACAGCAGCAGACTTTAAAAAATCGCGGCGAGTTGTTGGCGAAGGGTTAATTAAAGATTGTGCTTCTTTGATTAAGTTGTTATCCATTTTTGTCTCCATGTTTGATTGACATTACTGCTAACTTTTTATTTCTTACTTATTCTTAATTTAAATTAATGCGCTTCTTCCCAATTAGCACCAACTCCAACTTCAACTAGCAATGGTACCTTCAACTGAGCCACTTCAGTCATTAAACGAGGTAAATTTTGCTTAACTAATTCAAGTTCAGCGTGAGGAACCTCTAAAACCAATTCATCATGGACTTGCAAAAGCATCCTTGTATCGAGCTTTTCTTGCTCAATCCAAACTTGAACTGCAATCATGGCTAATTTAATCAAATCTGCCGCGGTACCTTGCATAGGAGCATTAATAGCAGCTCGCTCAGCACCCTGGCGTCTCATGCCATTAGCGCTTCTGATTTCGGGCAACCATAAGCGGCGCCCGAATACAGTCTCAACATAACCTCGCTCTTTGGCAGAAATGCGTGTCTTTGCCATATAGTCCGCAACGCCTGGATACCTGGCAAAGTAGGTATCGATATATTGTTGAGCAGCCGATCTTTCAATACCAAGATTGCCTGCCAAACCAAATGCACTCATGCCATAAATCAAACCAAAGTTAATGACCTTGGCATAACGACGTTGCTCAGAAGTGACCTCTTTGACATCAACATGGAACATTTCACCAGCAGTTGCTTTATGAATATCTTCACCTGCAGAAAATGCTTTAAGAAGACTTTCGTCTTCGGCAATATGGGCCATGATTCTTAATTCGATTTGTGAGTAATCCGCTGATACCATCACAGTGCCAGGCTTAGCAATAAATGCTTCCCTGATCTTACGACCCTCTTCAGTTCTTACTGGGATGTTTTGTAAGTTAGGATCACTTGAAGCCAAACGCCCAGTAACGGCAACAGCTTGAGAATAGCTCGTATGCACTCTGCCAGTTTTAGGATTTACCATTCTTGGTAATTTTTCAATATAAGTTGATTGCAACTTCGCCAAACTTCTATAGTCCAGTATTTTTGCAGGAAGAGGATAGTTCTCAGCTAACTTTTGCAGCACTTCCTCATCAGTAGAAGGTGCACCAAGAGGAGTCTTTTTTATGACTGGCAACTCTAACTTACCAAAAAGTATTTCGGCAATTTGTTTTGGCGATTGAATGTTAAAAGGCTGTCCAGCCAAATCATGGATTTGCTTTTCTAGCTCAAGCAATCTCTGCCCAACCACTTGTGCTTGAGCCGCCAACTTTGGCACATCAATCAAAATACCATTTCTCTCCATCACACCTAAAGCGTGCATGGCCGGCATTTCGATATCACGATAAATCAATAAAAGCTTTTCATCTGCGGTAATAGCGGGATACATCGCATGATGTAATCGTAAGGTGATATCTGCATCTTCAGCAGCGTACTTAGAGGCGGTTTCTAGATTAACTTGATCAAAAGTTATTTGATGAACGCCCTTACCGCAAACTTCTTCATAAGTCGTAGTCTTCTCACCCAAATGTCTCTGGGCCAAGCCATCCATGTCATGGCTACGATGTGACTCCAGCACATAAGACTGCAATAGAGTGTCATGCTCCACTCCCTTAAGAGTGATGCCTTCATTTGCAAAAATATGAATATCGTATTTAAGATTCTGACCTAATTTTTTATATTGCTCACCCTCTAGCCAAGGTCTCAATTGTTTTAGTACCCACTTTTTATCCAGTTGATCTTCGTTTGTTGTGTGGGCAAGCGGAATGTAACAAGCCTCGCCTGGAGTTACTGCTAATGAGATACCCACCAAACTGACGCGCAGCGCATCTAAACCAGTAGTTTCAGTATCCACACAAGTAAGTGATGCGTCTTGTATTTTTTTGAGCCACTCATGAAACGCTGATTCTGTGGTGACACAAGTGTAATTTCTTGCCATCACCTCCTGAGGATGCTCAGCGACAAAGCCCAATTGATCACCACTATTATTAGCTTGAGAGTTTGTAGTTGAAATTGAAGGTGTATCAGTTTTAGCTTGGGCATTACTGAGATTTTTATCTGCGCTGTTAGACCCTGAATTAGAAGAGTTATTTCCGCTAGCCCGATCTAATTCTCGCAAAAGTGACTTAAACCCAAACTCTGTAAATAGTTCACGTAAGGTATCTCTGTCTTCATCTTTGGCATGCAAATCATGCAGCCCAATTAAATGCTCAGAAAGGTCGCAATCGATTTTGACTGTTACCAATTCGCGAGCTTTAGGCAGCCAGTCAAGACTAGCTCTGAGATTTTCGCCAACAACCCCTTTGACTTCAGATGAGCGCTTCATCAGTTCGTCTAAAGTTCCAAATTCATTCAACCATTTCACAGCTGTTTTGGGACCAGCCTTAGGAACACCCGGCACGTTATCGACTGTATCTCCCATGATCGAAAGATAGTCAACAATCCTCTCAGGCAAAACACCAAATTTATTAAGAACTCCTTCAGTATCTAAGCGCTCCTCAGTCATCGTATTGATGAGGCTAATACCTGGCTCAACAAGTTGAGCTAAATCTTTATCACCAGTTGAAATCAGAACAGTCCAGTTAGATGCTTTTGCTTGTTTGGCTAGAGTACCAATAACATCATCTGCCTCTATCCCTGAAACGGATAAGACTGGCCATCCCATGGCTTTGACTACTTTATGGATGGCTTCAATTTGTAAAGCCAAATCTTCGGGCATTGATGAGCGATTCGCTTTGTACTCTGGGTACATTTCATCTCTGAAGGTTTTACCTTTAGCGTCAAATATACAAGCAATATGATCAGCGTCTAATTCAGTCCGAGCACGCCTCATCATGTTGACCATTCCTTGAATAGCGCCAGTTGGAAATCCTTGCGGATTACGTAAATCAGGCATGGCATGAAAGGCACGGTATAGGTAGCTAGAACCGTCAACTAGCAAAAGGCGATGTGTAGACATCCCACAATCGTACAATCAAGCATGATCACTTACACATTTTCTTCATTTATGCGCCCAAAAAAATCACCTTTCAGAGTCATCTCGGTAGCGATATTCTCTATTTTTATTGTTATTTCTCATGGACTTAGCGCTCAAGGTGGACAAGCCTTAAGTGCCGATGAACTCAAAAATATCAATGAGCAACCCATCAGTAAAGCAGTTAAAAATAATGCTGAAACTGGTAAAGCTGACCCTAAAAAGCCTAGTTTTGAGCACAAAGAGGCAGATGGTACGAGTATCAAAGAATACAAAGAGAGCGGTAAACCAACTGAGGTGGTCGTTGAAGGTGCTTTTGGTACCTATGAAATGACTGCCCCTAACGACTCAAGCAACCCAAAACGCGAGCAAGATACGATTCGCGTGCCTACCATTCGAATGCCCTTCTAATCGATCATGGCTGTCTTTACCTCCGTTAATCTTAATGAAGTGAACGTTTGGTTAAGTCAACACTATCAACTGGGCGTCGCAACAGATATCAAAGGCATCAGCTCAGGTATTGAGAACTCCAACTTTTTTTTAAGCACTAGTAAAGATGGTGTCTCTGATGAATATGTCCTCACACTATTCGAGCGCTTAACTAAAGAACAGCTCCCCTTCTACCTAGAGCTCATGGAGCATTTAGCACTCAAAGATATTTCAGTGCCAGCACCGGTAAGGGACAACAAAAAAAGTATCCTGGGTTTCCTCAACGGTAAACCTGCGGCGATAGTGTCGAAATTATCAGGCTCCTCTCGATTAAATCCCGATGTTGCTCATTGCGAAGCAGTTGGCGCCATGCTGGCACGCATGCACTTTGCGGGACAAGACTTTAAATTATCGCAACCTAATTTACGAAGCCTTGCTTGGTGGCAAGAGACGGTACCCAAGATCTTGATGCATCTGAATGATGCTCAAAAAACTCTCATCATGGATGAGTTAAACGAACAAATGAATTTTTTCAGTAGCCCCCAATACAATCAACTGCCTGAAGGACCAAGTCATTGTGACTTATTTAGAGATAATGTTTTATTTGATAACTCTGATGGCAAAGATCATTTAGGTGGATTTTTTGATTTTTATTTTGCCGGTAACGACAAGTGGTTATTTGATTTAGCCGTCACAGTGAATGACTGGTGTATTAACCTAAAGACTGGTGAACTTGATATGGCTAGATCCCAAGGACTAATAAAGCAATATCAGACAGTACGCCCATTGAAACAGGTTGAGATAGATTCATGGTCAATGATGCTCAGAGCGGCAGCTTTGAGGTTTTGGATTTCACGCTTATGGGATTTTTACCTTCCCCGTGAAGCAGAAATGCTCACACCACATGACCCTACACATTTTGAGAGAATTTTAAAACTCCGCCGAGAGTATCCTTCCGTCATTAATGCTCATATTCACAAGAAATAACCTAAACGACTCTTATGCAACTTAATAAAACAAAAGCAGCAGATGGCTATCTTTGGATTAGACAAGGCTTATGGCTGTTTAAGAAAAATCCTTTAACATTTTTGATGTTGGTTTTTCTATATATCTTTCTCGCACAATTTGCGATTTTGATTCCAGTATTTGGAGTATTTCTAGTTTTACTATTAACGCCAGCTATCACAGTTGGCTTTATGACAGCTTGTCAAAGAGTTATTCGCGGTGAACGCGTTGTCCCAACAGTCTATTTAGTGGGCCTTAAAGACCATGGTCCAGCTATCAGAAAAAACTTGTTGGCTCTAGGAACTGTCTATGCATTTCTGGTATTGATCCTAAGTTTGATTGCTAGCGCCTTCATTGACTTTAAGCAACTCATTCCTTTGTTAACGGAGCCCAACCCACTCACGATCAGGGAAGTTAAAGGGCTTTATTTTGGATTGGGTGTTGGAGTGCTTCTCTACATCCCAGTAGCTATGCTGATGTGGTTTGCGCCCGTATTGATTGTTTGGGAAAAGATGTCAGTCGCCCAAGCATTATTTTCAAGCTGGATTGCTTGTTGGTCTAATCGTGCAGCATTTATTTTCTACCTAATGATATGGTCAGTTTTTATCGTAGCCGTACCTTTTTTTATTGAAGCATTTCTTGATGGTATTGGTTTAAGAGTAGCTATCCCTTTTATCATTCCACCTTACTCTATGGCAGCATTGACAGTGATGTACTGTTCCTTCTTTGCCACCTGGAAAGCTTGCTTCAATAAAGAAATTACTGAGGGTTCTGAGTAATCAATCACTTAGTTCAATCAACAATCGTTTTTTTGAATTAAATAACTTAAGTAGTGACTAATCAATCGCTGTTAATTTAGCAATGGCTAATTGCAACCATTTAGGTCCATGCCGATTGAAGTTAACTTGCGCTTTGGCTTCATCACCACTACCTTCAATGGCCAAAATGCGACCTTCGCCAAACTTAGTATGAAAAACACTTTGCCCCACTCTAAAACCATGTCCATTTTCTTTACACGACAGACTGCTAATAGGGCTTGTAATAGAGCTAGGCATTGAACGCGGGATGGTGGCTGATCGTCCACCCCAATCACTACCTTCTGACCAAGAAGGCATTCTGGTAGTAGTCGTACTACCCCAACGTGCATCTTTATTCTTAGGTGTTAAATGCTTGAGTGATTCTGCTGGTAACTCATCTAAAAAACGTGAAGGTAGGTTGTAGCGAACTTGCCCATGCAAAAGTCTTGATTGAGTATGAGACAAAAATAATCTCTCTTTAGCTCGAGTAATCGCTACATACATTAAACGACGCTCCTCTTCCAAGCCGTCTGCTTCGTTCACACTATTTTCATGAGGAAATAATCCCTCTTCAAGTCCTGTAATGAATACATTGGTAAATTCCAAGCCCTTAGCAGCATGGACAGTCATTAATTGAACAGCATCCTGCCCAGCTTGAGCTTGGTTATCGCCAGCTTCTAACGAAGCATGAGCTAAGAACCCAGCCAGTGGTGACATTTCAACTACAACTTCAGTATCTGAAGTGCCTGCTGCGGTATCTTGAGGTATCCCTTCCTCAGCAATAAATGCTGTTGCCGCATTCACTAATTCTTGTAAGTTTTCTACGCGATCTTGACCTTCGCGCTCAGTCAAATAATGTTGTATGAGTCCGCTATTCTGAATCACGTAATCGACTGTCTCAGGTAAGGAGTAATGGCGCGTTGCATCTCTCATATGATCAATTAATCGAATGAAGGCAGAGATAGATGTGCCTGCTTTACCATCTAAGTAAGGAGCTGCAGCGTAAAAAGAACTATTGTTAAGCTTAGCGCTATCTTGTAGGGTTTCAATACTCTTGGCGCCAATACCTCTGGTTGGAAAGTTCACGACTCTAGAAAACGATGTGTCGTCATTAGGATTTTCTAATAATCGTAAATAAGCCAAGGCATGCTTAATCTCAGCTCGCTCAAAGAATCGCAAGCCACCATAAACGCGATAAGGAATACCTGCAGAAAACAATCCATGTTCAATAATTCGAGATTGCGCATTACTTCTATAGAGAATTGCTGTTTCGCTTCGTGTGCCGCCGCTATTAATCAAACTTTTGATCTCATCTACCATCCAAGCAGCTTCCGTTCCATCCGTTGCTGCCTCATAAACTCTGACTGGCTCACCATGTCC
Organism: Polynucleobacter meluiroseus; assembly: GCA_945881875.1. GTDB lineage: Bacteria > Pseudomonadota > Gammaproteobacteria > Burkholderiales > Burkholderiaceae > Polynucleobacter > Polynucleobacter meluiroseus_A. The sequence goes on along the minus strand of CAMCVH010000005.1, from coordinate 113,976 downwards.
TGCATCAGTTCTTAAATTCTTACCTAAGCGCTCTGTATTGTTAGAAATGAGATGGTTGGCCGCATCAAGAATATGCCCAAAAGAGCGGTAATTTTGTTCAAGCTTTACTAAGTGTGGCTTGAAATGTTTTTCAAATAAACGCATGTTCTCAACGTCAGCTCCTCGAAACGCGTAAATACTTTGATCATCATCACCTACAGCGAAAACAGAACTTGGCTTGGATGAGCCATAACCAGATATCAGTTTTAACCACGCATATTGCAAAGCGTTGGTATCTTGAAACTCATCCACTAGAATGTGGCGAAAACGCTCTTGGTAGTGCTCGCGAATAGCCGGGTGGTGTTTGAGTAACTCATAGCTTCTCAATAAAAGTTCGGCAAAATCAACGACGCCCTCGCGTTGGCACTGCTCTTCATAAGCTTGATAGAGCTCCACCATCGTATTTTGAAAAGAATCACCACGATCCATATCTTTTGCACGCATACCTTTTTCTTTGGCATGTGCAATGAAATATTGAAGTTGTTTCGGCGGATATTTTTCATCATCGATTTTTAAAGACTTGAGAAGTCTCTTGATCGCCGATAGCTGATCTTGTGTATCTAAAATCTGGAAAGTTGACGGTAATCCAGCATCTTTATGGTGCGCCCTCAATAATCGATTACAAAGGCCGTGGAAAGTACCTACCCACATACCCCGAGTATTGATGGGCATCATCGCTGAAAGACGGGTCATCATCTCTTTGGCAGCTTTATTAGTGAAAGTTACAGCCAAAATACCTGCAGGAGACGCCTGAGATGTCTGAATTAACCATGCAATGCGAGTTGTTAGTACTTTGGTCTTGCCACTGCCAGCTCCAGCCAAGATCATTGCAGACTGTGCATTTCCGGCCTCATTGACGGGCGGTAAAGTGACTGCTTCGTGCTGTTCTGGATTGAGATTATTAAGAATATTCGTCACATGTGCCTTTAGGTTCAACAAAAAATTATAATTGCTGCTTATGTCTAAAAATCTTTCTGATCTCGCTAAATCTTTCGAACCCTCCAACATCGAGGCCCAATGGGGCCCCGAGTGGGAAAAAAGGGGTATTGCCACCGCTACTTTGGACGACCAAAAGGCTAGTTTCTGCATCCAACTGCCTCCGCCCAACGTCACCGGCACCCTTCATATGGGTCACGCCTTCAATCAAACGATCATGGATGGCTTAGCTAGACATGCTCGGATGAGCGGCAAGAATACTCTCTGGGTCCCAGGTACCGACCATGCTGGTATCGCTACTCAGATCGTAGTTGAAAGACAATTAGATGCTCAAAAGGTGTCTAGACACGATTTAGGAAGAGAAAAGTTCCTCGAGAAGGTCTGGGCATGGAAAGAACAATCAGGCTCAACCATCACCCGTCAAATCCGCCGCTTGGGGGCTTCCATTGATTGGAGCCGTGAATATTTCACGATGGATGACAAAATGTCACAAGCTGTTGTTGAAGTATTTGTCACTTTATATGAGCAAGGTTTAATTTATAGAGGCAAGCGCTTGGTGAACTGGGATCCTATTCTTGGTACCGCTGTCTCAGACCTAGAAGTTGAGAGCGAAGAAGAACAAGGTTCGATGTGGCACATACGCTACCCATTAACAGATGGCTCAGGCCATTTGACAGTTGCCACTACACGACCAGAAACAATGTTGGGTGACGTGGCTGTGATGGTTCACCCAGAAGATGAGCGTTATAAACATTTGATTGGTCAAACAGTTAATTTGCCTCTTTCTGATCGAAAGATTCCGATCATTGCTGATGATTACGTTGATCCTGCATTTGGTACTGGTGTTGTAAAAGTAACTCCAGCTCACGACTTTAATGACTACGCGGTTGGCTTACGCCACCAATTAGAAATGATCAATATCTTGACCTTGGATGCCAAGATCAATCATCAAGCCCCTAAAAAGTATCAAGGGCTTGATCGTTTTGATGCAAGAAAACTCATCGTGACAGATTTAGAGTCTTTGAACTTGTTAGAAAAAGTTCAGCCTCACACCCTAATGGTGCCTAGAGGAGATAGAACTAAATCAGTGATTGAGCCAATGCTAACCGATCAATGGTTCGTGGCAATGTCTAAGCCCTCAGAACACAATTTATACCGCCCAGGTAAATCAATTGCCGAAGCTGCACTCGATGCTGTGAAATGTGGCGATGTGAAATTTGTTCCAGAAAATTGGACTACGACGTATAACCAGTGGCTAGAGGGTATCCAAGATTGGTGTATCTCAAGACAATTATGGTGGGGGCATCAGATTCCAGCTTGGTATCAAGAAGATGGAAAGATTGTTGTTGCTAGAACTGAAGATGAAGCGAAAGCTAAAGCAAAAGCTACTGGCTACACGGGCTCATTACGTCGTGATGATGACGTTTTGGATACATGGTTTAGCTCTGCTCTAGTTCCATTTTCTTCACTTGGGTGGCCCAACAAAACGCCAGAATTAGCGCACTTTTTACCTTCATCAGCTCTAGTTACTGGGTTTGACATTATTTTCTTCTGGGTGGCACGCATGGTCATGATGACCTGCCACTTCACTGGCAAGATTCCTTTTGAGACTGTTTATGTTCACGGCTTAGTCAGAGATGCTGAGGGTCAAAAGATGAGTAAGTCCAAAGGCAATACCTTGGACCCAATTGATCTTATTGATGGCATTGACCTTGAAACCCTTCTGGCAAAGCGTACGACAGGCTTAATGAATCCCAAGCAAGCCGAGAGCATTACCAAGAAGACTAAGAAAGAGTACCCAGATGGTATTCCAGCATTTGGTACAGATGCATTGAGGTTTACATTCGCATCGATGGCCACTCTTGGTCGCAGTATTAATTTCGACCAAAAACGCTGTGAAGGTTACAGAAACTTCTGTAACAAACTATGGAACGCCACAAGATTCGTTTTAATGAACTGTCCTGGTACACCTCAAGAGAATGGTATTGCAGAGTGTGTTGGTGAGTGCGGTCCAGAAGGCTACCTCAATTTCTCACCGGCTGATCGCTGGATCGTTTCTCTCTTACAAAGAGTTGAAGTAGATATTGAAAAAGGTTTCAAAGATTATCGCTTTGATAATATCTCCACATCTATCTATCAATTTGTTTGGGATGAGTACTGTGATTGGTACTTGGAGCTAGCAAAAGTTCAGCTTCAAAACGGTACGCCGGCACAACAAAGGGCTACTCGCAGAACTCTTTTAAGAGTTCTTGAAACTATCTTGCGTTTAGCTCACCCAGTCATTCCATTTATCACCGAGGAACTTTGGCAAATTGTTGCGCCAATTTCTGGTAAACCGATTGAGTCTCAAGAAAAGCAATCTATCGCCCTTCAAGCTTACCCAGTTGCTCAAACTCAAAAAATCGACGGGAAAAGTGAAGCTTGGGTCACTGAAATTAAAGCTTTGGTAGATGCGTGCCGCAATTTACGTGGAGAAATGCAAATCTCCCCAGCTCTGCGTGTACCACTTTATGTTTTAGGTGACGCTGAATACTTAAAAGTCGCAGCGCCATATATTCAAGCATTAGCGAAACTCTCAGAAGTTAAGATATATGAGAGTGAAGCTCAACTCGAAGCCGATGGTGCCGGCGCTCCAGTAGCAATCGTTGGCAATACTAAAATTTTGCTAAAAGTTGAGATTGATGCAGGATCTGAGAAACTTCGCCTTGGGAAAGAAATTGATCGGATTAATGGTGAAATTACAAAAGCCAATGCCAAACTGAATAACGAAAGCTTTGTTGCTCGCGCACCAGAGACGGTCGTCGTTCAAGAAAAGCAACGTCTTGCAGAATTTGAATCTCTTATTGAAAAACTAAAAAGTCAATTAAATCGTTTACCATCCTGATATGACTAATTTAATTACCAAAGCCGTTTTCCCTGTTGCTGGTTTAGGTACGCGTTTTTTACCTGCAACCAAGGCCAGTCCCAAAGAGATGTTGAATGTGGTTGATAAGCCACTTATTCAATATGCCGTGGAAGAAGCAATGGCAGCAGGCATCACCGAAATGATCTTTGTAACGGGTCGCAGCAAGCGTGCGATTGAAGATCACTTTGATAAAGCTTATGAATTAGAAGCTGAACTTGAAGCTAAAAACAAAAAAGAGTTGCTTCAATTAGTACGCAGTATTAAGCCAAGCCATGTTGATTGTGTGTATGTTCGTCAACCAGAGGCTCTTGGTTTAGGTCACGCCGTTCTTTGTGCGGAAAAATTAATTAGAGATGAAGCCTTTGCAGTTATTTTGGCTGACGATTTACTTGATAGTCCAGTACCAGTCATGAAACAGATGGTTGGTCAATACCAACACTATCGCAGCTCCATATTGGGCGTTGAAAAGATCTCTCCAGAGCAAAGTAAGTCTTATGGTGTGATTGATGGCAAAGTATTTGAAGATCGTATTTATAAGCTTAATGGCATTGTTGAAAAACCAGAGCCTGCCAATGCACCATCTAACTTAGGTGTTGTTGGTCGATATATTCTTTCTTCAAGAATTTTTGATCACATTAGAAACATCAAGCCAGGTGCTGGTGGTGAAATACAGTTAACAGATGCTATTCAATCTCTTTTGAGTCAAGAGCAAGTATTGGCTTATGAGTATGAAGGTGTTCGATATGACTGCGGTAGCAAATTAGGCTATCTAAAAGCAACTGTTGATTTTGCGCTGCGTCACCCAGAGGTCAAAGATGGTTTCAAGGAGTTTTTAAAAACACGAAGCTAATTTAAAGCTTGAAATAGTTCAACCCTTTAAATACCAAAAAGCTCGATTAATTTAATCGAGCTTTTTTATTTTTGACAATCTTGATGAAGAGCTTAGCGACGTTTGAAATAGAAAACAAAAGCATCACCCACTTTTTCTTGAGCTATTAAATCATTCCCTGTATGTTTCGCAAAAACAGGAAAATCATCACAAGATCCAATATCAGTGGCAGTAATTTTTAAAATTTCACCGCTCTGCATTTCTGCAAGTGCCTTCTTGGCTCTCAAAATTGGAAGTGGACAAGTTAATCCTGTTGCATCTACTTCTTTATCAATTTGTGTTGGCGTACTCATAAACGCTCCGTTACCCAAGCCTGGACGCTTTGTAATGCTACCGTAAGGCCTTTAGGATCGGTACCGCCAGCCATAGCTAAGTCAGGCTTACCACCACCCTTACCCCCAACCTGTTGTGCGACAAAGTTAACTAGGTCGCCCGCCTTTACTTTAGAAATCACATCAGCCGTTACACCTGCAGCCAATTGCACTTTGCCATCCTGAACAGATGCCAAAACAATCGTTGCTGACTTGAGTTTATTTTTTAACTGATCAAGAGTTTCTCTAAGAACTTTGGCATCGGCGCCCTCTAGTTGAGCAGAGAGTACTTTAATACCCTTTATCTCAATTGCTTGAGACATCAAGTCATCACCTTGACTAGCTGCCAACTTAGAACCTAAACGCTCCAACTCTTTTTCTAAAGAACGTGCGTGATCTTGTAATTGCGTAACACGCTGCTGTAAATCAGTAGGACTTGTTTTGAGAGAAGCGGCGAGTTGATTGACTTGAGTATCTAATTTTTGGAGGTAAGCCAAGGCGCGATCACCGGCAATCGCTTCCACTCGTCGGATACCAGCAGCCACACCACTCTCAGCCAAGATTTTGAAAACGCCAATATCACCTGTTCGCTGCACGTGAGTGCCGCCACAAAGTTCTTTTGATGAACCAATTTCCAATACACGAACTGTCTCGCCGTACTTCTCACCAAATAGCATCATGGCGCCAGTCTTTTGCGCATCATCCAAACTCATGACTTTGGCTGATGCCTGAGCATTAGACAAAATTTCAGCGTTCACTAAATCTTCAACTTGCTTAATTTCATCAGCAGTCATCGGTGCGGTATGAGTAAAGTCAAATCGAGTTTTATCAGGATCTACCAAGGATCCCTTTTGCTGCACATGAGTACCTAAAACTTCGCGTAATGCTTTATGCATCAGATGAGTGGCACTGTGATGGCGAATCGTTCGTGAGCGACGCTCAGCGTTGACCTTAGCGCTCAGTTGATCACCAACCTTAATCTCACCCTCGAGAACTTGACCATGGTGCCCAAAAACATCCGCCTGAATTTTAAGAGTGTCTTCAACTTCAAATAGACTCGATGCGTTGCGAAGCTCGCCTGCATCTCCAACTTGGCCACCAGACTCTGCATAAAACGGTGTCTTATCTAAAACTACCACGGCACTGTCACCAGACTTAACGCTTTGAACCTGGGTGCCATCGATGTACAAAGCCAATACTTTGACTGATTCTTGGTTAAGGCTGTCGTAACCCTGGAAATCTGTAGGTGCGCCAGCGTACTCAAGTCCCTGCGCCACCTTAAACTTACCAGCAGCTCTAGCTTGTTCACGTTGGCAATTCATTGCCGCCTCAAAGCCAGCGTCGTCAACAGTAACATCGCGCTCGCGACAAACGTCTGCAGTTAAATCGAGCGGAAATCCAAATGTGTCATGTAATTTAAACGCCGTTTCACCATCAATAACTCTCACGCCAGTTGCAAGGGCTGTTTCTAGTATCTCCATACCGTTTGAAATGGTTTGGAAGAAACGCTCTTCCTCTTGCCTTAGTACCTCAGTCACGCGAGCTTCATTAGCTCGTACTTCAGGATAGGCTTCACCCATTTCTTTAACAAGTGCGCTAACGATTTTATGGAAGAACGGTGCTCGAGCACCCAACTTGTAGCCATGGCGAATAGCACGTCGGGTAATACGGCGCAATACATACCCGCGCCCAGCGTTACCAGGAATCACTCCATCAACAACAGTAAAAGTACATGCGCGAATATGATCAGCAATGACTTTAAGTGATGGGCTATTGGCGTCACATTGACCAACCCCAGCACCGTCAACTGCTGCTTTGGCAGCATTTAATAAGTTAACAAAAAGGTCAATTTCATAATTAGAGTGAACGTGCTGTAAAACTGCAGCAATCCGCTCCAAGCCCATACCAGTATCGACACTTGGTTTTGGCAAAGGATGCATGACGCCGTTTTCATCACGATTGAATTGCATGAAAACGTTATTCCAGACTTCAATATAGCGATCACCATCTTCATTGGGGCTACCAGGAGGGCCGCCTGCAACGTGCTCACCATGATCAAAGAAAATCTCAGTACACGGTCCGCAAGGGCCGGTATCACCCATCATCCAGAAATTATCAGAAGCATAACGACCGCCTTTGTTATCTCCAATTCGAACTATGCGTTCAGCAGGAACACCAACTTCCTTGTTCCAAATTTCATAAGCTTCATCATCATCAGCGTAAACAGTTACCCATAATTTCTCAGGTGGTAGCTTATAAACGGTTGTCAGCAGTTCCCAGGCATAACTAATGGCGTCACGCTTGAAGTAATCGCCAAAAGAGAAATTACCCAACATCTCAAAGAATGTGTGGTGACGGGCCGTATAGCCTACGTTATCGAGGTCATTGTGCTTGCCACCCGCTCTAATACATTTTTGAGCAGTGGTTGCTCTCTTGTACGGGCGCTTATCAAAGCCTAAAAAAACATCCTTGAATTGGTTCATGCCCGCATTAGTGAACAGCAGGGTTGGATCATCACCAGGAACAACAGGGCTAGATGAAACAACTTGATGCCCTTTGGATTCAAAGAACTTTAAGAAATTTTCGCGTATTTGAGTAACTTTCATGACCATTATTATGACTCAGAGATGACTTCATAGAGTAAACCCTTATCTAATAAAATGTCAGCCAGCCATTGGAAAGCTTACAATCGACCTCCTGGACGTTTCTACACAAGAATAAAAGGTTTTTAGTATGCAAATTCGTAGCAAAAAAGACTTTGCCGCAGGATTATTGTTTGTCGCCATTGGCGCTTCTTTTTCTTTCGTCGCAACAAGTTACAACATGGGTACATCTGCAAAAATGGGGCCAGGATTTTTCCCTTTTTGGCTAGGCGTTCTTCTTTCAACACTTGGCGCGATCATCACAATGACATCCATGTCGAAAAAAACAAGCACTGATGAGCTTGAGCCATGGCATTGGCCATCAATTATTTGGGTTCTTGGCTCAGTTATCTTTTTTGGTCTAGTTTTGGCTCATCTCGGATTAATGCTCTCCATATTGGCACTGGTATTTATCTCAGCCCTAGCCAGCCACGAATTTCATTGGAAGGGTACTGTCGTTAACGCCATCATCCTTAATGTTATTGCTTATGTTGCTTTCGTCTGGGGTCTAAAACTTCAGTTTCAAGTTTGGCCAAGCTTTTTTACCGCTTAAACCCCAGGAGCATTTAAATGGAATTAATTGACAACTTAGCCTTGGGTTTCAGTACCGCTTTTACCTATCAAAATCTACTTTACTGTTTGATTGGCTGCGTATTAGGAACCCTGATCGGTGTGCTACCCGGGCTTGGTCCAATCGCAACGATTGCCATGCTATTGCCTGCAACATACGCATTGCCACCTATTGCGGCTCTAATTATGTTGGCTGGTATTTACTACGGCGCACAATATGGCGGATCTACGACAGCTATCCTGGTCAACATACCAGGTGAATCATCCTCGGTGGTTACCGCGATCGACGGTTATCAAATGGCACGTCGTGGCCGTGCTGGTGTTGCTCTATTTACAGCAGGTTTTGGCTCATTCTTTGCGGGCTGTGTAGCGACATTAGTTTTAGCTGCTTTCGCTGTACCTCTTTCAGAATTGGCTTTTAAATTTGGTCCTGCAGAGTATTTTTCCTTGATGGTTTTGGGATTAATTGGTGCAGTTGTTTTGGCATCAGGATCACTTATTAAGGCGATTGCCATGATTGTTTTGGGCCTCCTACTAGGCCTAGTTGGAACTGACGTTAACTCAGGCACAGCACGTTACTCATTTGACATTCCTCAGATGACAGACGGTATTGGCTTTGTTGCAGTTGCAATGGGAATGTTTGGTTTTGCTGAAATTATTAATAACCTTGCGCAAAAAGAAAATCGCGAAACATTTTTAGATAAAGTAACAAATCTGTGGCCCTCAAAAGCCGACTTTAAACGCATGATGCCTTCGATTTTGCGCGGAACAGCTATTGGGTCAGTCTTGGGTGTATTGCCAGGCGGCGGTGCTCCACTTGCAGCGTTCTCAGCGTATTCATTAGAAAAGAAAACTTCTAAGCACAGCGCTGAATTTGGCAAAGGTGCTATTGAAGGTGTCGCTGGACCTGAGTCAGCTAATAATGCAGCCTCTCAAACTTCATTCATTCCGTTGTTGACTCTTGGTATTCCACCAAATGCTGTAATGGCTTTGATGGTGGGTGCGATGACCATTCATAACATTCAACCCGGTCCACAGGTCATGTCTTCAAACCCAGCTCTTTTCTGGGGTTTGATTGCCTCAATGTGGATTGGTAACTTGATGTTGATCATCTTGAACTTGCCACTCATTGGGGTTTGGGTCAAATTGTTAACAATTCCATACAAACATTTATACCCAGCCATCCTAGTGTTCTGTTGTATTGGTGTTTATACAGTTAACAACACTACCTTTGACATCTATCTAACAGCTGCATTTGGTCTTATTGGTTACTTGTTTACTAAGCTACGTTGTGAAGCTGCACCGTTACTCTTAGGTTTTGTTCTAGGCCCAATGATGGAAGAATATTTCCGTCGCGCCATGCTTCTTGCTAGAGGTGATTACACTGTTTTCTTTACTCGCCCATTATCTTTGGGCTTGTTAATCGCAGCCGCATTATTGGTTATTGTTGTGATGCTGCCGGCGGTCAAGAAAACTAGAGAAGAAGCTTTCGTCGAAGAATAAATCTACAATACGGGTATGTCTGAAAAGAAGAACCCAATTCCTTCAAAATTCGAGACCCCAGAGGTCTCGAATTTTTTGCGCCAAATCATTGATGCTGATTTAGCCAGCGGTAAACATAATAATCGTCAAGATCAGAGTGGCAAAGCATTACCCAGCGTTATCACTCGCTTTCCGCCCGAGCCAAATGGTTACCTTCATATCGGTCATGCCAAAAGTATCTGTTTGAATTTCGGCTTAGCAAGAGATTACGCCCAAGCTCCTAATGGCGCTCGCTGCAACATGCGATTTGATGACACCAATCCAAGTAAAGAAGAAACTGAATATGTAGATAGCATCATTGATGCTGTTAATTGGTTAGGCTTTAATTGGGTGCAAGATGGTGTGACTCACCAACACTATGCAAGCGATTACTTTGACCAGCTGTATGCTTTTGCAGAAACTCTCATTGAAGCGGGCAAGGCTTTTGTTGATAGTCAGTCGGCTGATGAAATACATAAAAACCGCGGTAATTTTGGTCAATTAGGCACTAACAGCCCTTTCAGAAACCGCAGCATTTCAGAAAATCTTGAGCTCTTCAGAGATATGAAAGCCGGTAAATATCTTGATGGTGCTCATGTCTTAAGACTAAAAATTGATATGTCTCATCCCAATATTGTGATGCGCGATCCCGTTATTTATAGAATTCGTCACGCGCATCATCACCGAACTGGTGATAAATGGTGCATCTATCCACTTTATGACTTTACGCACTGTATTTCAGATGCTATTGAAAACATTACCCACTCTATTTGTACTCTTGAGTTTGAAAACAATCGCCCACTTTACGACTGGGTTTTGGAAGCGTTAAGAGAAGCAGGAGTCTTTAAAGAACCACTTCCGAAACAGTATGAATTTGCGCGCTTAAATCTCACCTATGCAATTACTAGTAAACGTAAATTACTCCAGTTAGTTGAAGAGAAACTTGTTGATGGCTGGGATGACCCAAGAATGCCAACGATTGTCGGTATTCGTCGTCGAGGTTTTACACCAGAGAGCATTCGTTTGTTCTGCGAACGTATTGGCGTTTCTAAAGCGGATAGCTGGATCGATATGTCGGTATTAGAGCAAGCGCTACGCGATGATTTGGATACTAAAGCTCAAAGAGCTTTTGCAGTATTAAAGCCTCTCAAATTGATATTAGATAATTTTGATGAGCAAGCTGAAGAACTCTGCTCGGCGCCCAAACACCCTCTTCATGAGGATTGGGGTCGTCGAGAATTTACTCTGAGTAAAGAGTTATGGATTGAGGAAGATGACTTCATGCTGAAGCCTGTTAAAGGATTCTTCAGACTTTATCCGCCACTAGATGGTCAACTAGGAAGTCGTGTTCGACTGCGTCATGGATTTGTTGTTGAATGCACTGGTTACGATAAAGATAGTAACGGCAAGGTGGTTGCGATTCGTGCACAGTACTTCCCTGATAGTAAGAGCGGTACGCCAGAATCCAATAACTACAAAGTTAAAGGTAATCTGCACTGGGTCAATGCTAAAAATGCCTTAAAAGCTGAAGTCCGAATTTATGACCGCCTGTTTACTGATCCTCATGCGGATAGTGGCGACAAAAACTTCTTAGATGCCATTAATCCAAATTCTAAACAAGTGATCACTGCTTATTTAGAGGCTGGGTTAGGTCACATACCTCAAGAGCAGCGCTTCCAGTTTGAGCGTCATGGTTACTTTGTAGCGGATCGCATCGATCACAGCGATCAGACACCTGTGTTCAATTTCTGTGTTGGACTCAAGGATACTTGGAAGTAAGGCTTAAAAAGCTTTCTACTGTTGGGTATTGCAGACGAAAGCGTAATTCATCTAATCGATGGTTCTGAATGCGCCTTGACTCACTCATAAAAGAAAGCATCATTGGATCTAATATTTTCGCCAAATCTACCTTTTTTAATCTCGGTGGCTTGGGTAGATCAAATGAATCAGCAATCAAGTCAAAGTAATCACCCATTTTCATCTGACTATCATCACAGGCATTAATTAAGCGCTGTGAGGGCGCCCTATTCATTGCATAGATAATCAATCTTGCCAAATCGTCTGCATGGATATGGTTGGTATAAACATCTTCTTCAGGCAAAAGAGCTGGGGAATGCTTTTTCAGACGCTCGATAGGCAGACGATCTCCAGCGTAAATACCAGGAACGCGAAGAATACTGGTTTTAACACCCTCAGCTAGTCCCCAAGCCCGGATTTGGGCCTCAGCAGAGACCCTTCTAATTGCTCGAGCGCTTCTAGGCTTAGTTGGGTGAGTTTCGTTAATAACTGAGCCTCCACAGTCCCCATAGACGCCTGTGGTACTTATATAAGTCAATTGCCTGATAAATCCTCTGTGCTGGGATAAAATCCTGAGTAAGTTGCGCGTTCGTGTGTCCTCTTGGCCTTCCATAGGTGGTGGTGCCAAATGGATCACTTGCTGGGCTAACTGCGATAAACGCCATAAGGTTGTAGGTTGGTCTAAATTTCCGTAAATCGGAATTGCACCGGCCTCTCTTAATGAGTTAAACCTTTCTAAAGAAGAAGTAAGGGCAAATACCCGATATTTCTTTTTTAACAAAGATAACAATCGCAGGCCCACGTCGCCGCAGCCAATGATCAATATTCTAGGTTTACCTAAACGTTGCATATGCTCAATCGTAATGCTTTAAAAAAGGAAAGTCAGTGTCCTACCAAATTACAATTAAAAATAGCGGAAAAACATTTACCGCTAACAGTGACGAAACAGTTTTAGCGGCTGCACTTAGACAAGGCATTAATTTACCCTATGGTTGCAAAAATGGTGCTTGTGGCTCATGCAAAGGAAAAGTTGAGTCGGGTCAGGTAACTCATGGCAACCATAGTGAAAAGGCTTTACCTCCTGAGGAAGCATTCAATGGAGCTGCTCTTTTTTGCTGCGCCAAGGCTCAATCAGATTGCGTTATTGACGTGAAAGAAGTTGAGGGTGCTGGTGACATTGCGATCAAAAAAATACCTTGCCGAGTTAGTAGCCTAGAGCGCGTCACAGATGACGTTGTGATTGTGAAGCTACAACTACCAGCAACTGAAAAGTTTCAATTTTTAGCAGGTCAGTATGTCGAATTTTTACTCAAAGATAAGCGTCGTGCTTACTCTTTGGCAAGTGCACCACATGAAGAAGGTCCTCTTGAGTTACACATCAGACATATGCCAGGCGGTTCATTTACAGATTTTGTTTTTGGAACAACAGAGTCGGGCACGATGATGAAAGAGAAAGATATCCTTCGCTTCGAGGGTCCAATGGGCAGCTTTATTCTTCGTGACTCCGAAAAACCGATTATCTTTATTGCCTCAGGCACAGGTTTTGCCCCAATCAGGGGAATCATTGAGCATATGCGTCATGAGGGTATCAAGCGCCCTATCAAACTTTACTGGGGTGGCCGTCGACCAAAAGATCTTTACCGCCATGATTTATGCCTATCTTGGGCTAAAGAGATGCCTGAATTTGAATATATCCCAGTAACGTCGGATGACTTACCAGAAGATGCTTGGACTGGAAGAACTGGCTTTGTTCATCAAGCTGCAATGGTTGATAATCCTGATATGTCAGGCTATCAGGTTTATGCATGTGGCGCCCCTATCGTTGTTGAATCAGCTAAAAACGATTTTGTAGCAAAATGTCATTTACCAGACGATGAGTTTTATTCAGATGCATTTACATCTGCAGCTGATCTGGCAAAAAAAGCAGCTCTTAGTAATACCCCTTCTTAACTAATTTGGGCTCTGTAAAAAACTATGAACACTACAACATTGCAAGACAAAATTGACACTCACTCAGTGATGTTCATCACTAAGCGACCAGAGATTATGTTTGTTGAAGGTCAGGGATCATGGTTGATAGATGATCATGGGAAAAAGTATCTTGATTTTTTACAAGGTTGGGCTGTTAATTGTTTAGGGCACTCTAACCTAGGAATCATTGCTGCATTGGACTCACAGGCTAGAAAAGTAATAAATCCTAGCCCTGCTTTTTACAATCCACCTATGATTGAGTTGTCTAACTTATTAACCAGCAATAGCTGCTTTGATAAAGTTTTCTTTGCTAACAGTGGTGCAGAGGCCAACGAGGGTGCCATTAAATTAGCACGTAAGTGGGGCAAGCTACATAAAAATCACGCTTTTGAAATCATCACTTTTAATCATAGCTTCCATGGCAGAACAATAGCTACCATGAGTGCTTCAGGCAAGGAGGGTTGGGGCACAATGTTTGCACCTCAAGTAGCCGGCTTCCCTAAAGCAGAGTTGAATGATCTTGCATCAGTTGAAAAACTGATCACAGATAAAACTGTGGCCGTGATGCTTGAGCCTGTTCAAGGTGAAGGCGGCGTTATTCCAGCTGATCATAAATTTATGCGCGACCTTCGTGCACTCACTAAGAAAAATAATATTTTACTAATCGTTGATGAGGTTCAAGCTGGTTGTGGAAGAACAGGTAAGTTATTCGCACACCAGTTATATGACATCGAACCTGACATCATGAGCCTTGGTAAAGGTATTGGTGGCGGTGTACCCCTTGCAGCTTTGTTAGCTACCGATGAGGTGGCTTGCTTTGAGCCTGGTGATCAAGGTGGCACTTATAACGGCAATCCATTGATGACGGCAGTTGGTTGCAGTGTCATCAAACAATTATTAGCTCCTGGTTTTTTAGAAGAAGTTCAATCAAAAGGTGCTTACTTAAGTGGTTTATTACTAAAGTTAAGTGACGAGCTGGGTCATGACGGAGAGCGCGGTGAAGGCCTACTGAGAGCATTTAAGCTAAATAGAGATATTGGGCCAGAGATTGTTGAGCGTGCTCGCAACTTAGAGCCTGTTGGGCTGCTACTGAATTCGCCTCGCCCTAATTTACTGCGCTTTATGCCGGCGTTAAATATCAGTCGTGAAGAACTTAAACAAATGGTAGATATGCTAAGAGTAGTTCTTCAATCAATTAAGTAATATTTTTTAAACAGAATTAATAAAAAACGCCTTTTTAAAGGCGTTTTTTATTGTCTAAGACTTTAGAGATAAGCCTTTGGGTAGAGGGAATTCAGTATTCTCAATAATGCCATCAAGAACACGAACACTTCTTGGCCCCATTTCTTTGATGCGCTCGATGATTGACTGAGCCAGACTTTCAGGTGCCGAAGCACCAGCCGTGAGACCAATTCGCTTTTTGCCCAAAAACCATTCGGGATTAAGCTGACTTGGGTGATCAACCATGTAGGAAATAACTCCTAATTTTTCAGACAATTCTTTCAAACGATTAGAGTTCGAGCTATTAGGACTACCCACCACAATCACTATATCAACTTGTGGGGCCATGAATTTAACGGCGTCTTGACGATTTTGAGTAGCGTAACAAATATCCTGCTTTTTAGGCTGGGCGATTTCTGGAAATTTTTTCTTTAAAGCTTCAACAATTTCCTTAGTCTCATCCACCGATAAAGTTGTTTGTGTAACGTACGCAACTTTGCTATTGGCTGGTAAAGATAATGATTCAACATCTTGAATGTTTTCTACAAGTTCGATGCCGTCTGGTGCCTGGCCCATGGTGCCCTCAACTTCAGGATGACCTCGATGACCAATCATGATGATATGCAAACCATCTCTTCGCATTTTTCCAACTTCAACGTGTACTTTAGTGACCAAAGGGCAAGTAGCGTCAAATATTTTCAAGCCGCGCTCTTCTGCTTCTTGCTTAATTGCTGGCGAAACACCGTGAGCGCTAAAAATGACTGTGTTACCAAAAGGAACATCCTTCAAATCATCTATGAACACCGCACCCTTAGAGCGCAAATCATTAACAACATACGCGTTATGCACAATTTCATGGCGAACATAAATAGGTGCTCCAAACTTTTGGAGAGCTTGCTCAACAATCGTGATCGCTCGATCAACCCCAGCACAAAAGCCTCTTGGTTGAGCCAAAAGAATTTCACCAGTGGCGCCATCGCTGCTAGCTTTGGGCAAAAGTTGATCTGTTTGATTCATCAATTAAAGGATGCCAATAATTTCAACTTCAAACTGAACCGTTTTTCCAGCCAAGGGATGGTTGAAATCAAACATAGCAGAGTCTTCATTGATCGAAACCAAGGTGCCAGAATACTTAGCACCATTAGGAGCGTTGAATTCGATCATATCGCCTGGCAGATACTCTTCTTCTGGCGAACTGTTTTCTCTCAAGGTCGACAAAGAAACCTCTCTAATCAAATCTGGGTTCTTCAAGCCAAAAGCTACTTCTGGCTCAAGCGTGAATGTTTTTCTTTCGCCACTAACCATACCAACCATGACTTCTTCCAAGCTAGGAGAGAATTGTCCAGTACCCATCAACAAGGTAGCGGGCTTATCCTCAAAAGTATTGACCAAATCCCCTCCCTCGGGAAGGATGATGCGGTAGTTAAGGGTCAAGAAAGATGTTGCGGTAACTACGGGACCGCTGGCCACATTTTTATTCGTCATAGTGGCATTTTAACTACCCTTGAGAAATCTGTTCAAAGAATTAAAAATGTTTTTCCTGGCGATCTTCGACCTAGAGAAAAGCTGCTCTCTAAAGGTCCCGACCAAATGAGTGATGCTGAACTCCTATCAATCCTCTTGAGAACTGGCAGTCAAGGTGAAAACTCATTGGCTCTTTCAGTTCGTTTACTTGATCAATTCGGATCTATCAGCGCCATTTTGAATGCCAATCATGATGATTTGATTCAATTTAAGGGCATTGGAGTTGCCAAGTGGTCTCAACTCAAAGTTATTTATGAGCTGGTCCAAAGAAGTTACCTTGAGAAATTAAAACAAGAGAACGTTTTGTCCTCTACAGGTTTGGTTAAAAACTATCTTATTTCACTCATTGGCCATAAGGAACATGAGGTATTTGTTTGCCTTTATCTTGATCATCACCTTCGATTAATCAACTGTCATGAGATTTTTAGAGGCTCGATTGCCCAAACAACTGTCCATATCCGAGAAATAGCTAAGGAATGTCTATTAAAAAACGCTAGCTATCTGATCATTGCGCATAATCATCCAAGTGGCTACCTAGAGCCCAGTGAAGCCGATTTGGAACTTACTAAGTCTTTGTATGAAGCCCTGAAATTAATTGATATTCAGCTGCTAGATCACTGCATAGTAGCTAGACATGGGGCAATATCTTTAACGGACCTTAAAATAATGCCTAAATAAATAACTTATTGATAGTAAGCACTAACTTAATTGGATGTTTATTTGAGTTATTTTTTGATTTATTAGTAAATAAACATCCACGGGAGTGGAATACTTTTTCACCACCTGCTACAATCTTCTCTTTTCGCACTTTAAGGAGCGTGTCATGGCAAGAATCTGCCAAGTCACAGGGAAGAAGCCGATGGTCGGCAACAATGTTTCCCATGCAAACAATAAGACAAAACGTCGCTTTTTGCCAAACTTGCAAAATCGTCGTTTTTGGGTTGAATCAGAAAACCGTTGGGTGAGCTTACGCATCGCCAATGCGGGTCTTCGCATGATCGATAAAGTAGGCATTGACGCTGTTTTAGCTGATTTGCGTGCTCGCGGTGAAATCTAAGGAGCAGCAAAATGGCTAAAGGTGGACGCGAAAAAATCAAGTTAGAGTCGACAGCTGGTACAGGTCACTTCTATACGACTACAAAAAACAAACGTAACATGCCTGAAAAAATGGAAATCATGAAGTTTGATCCAAAAGTTCGCAAGCACGTTTCATACAAAGAAACAAAGATTAAGTAATTAAACTTTGCTTCAAAAATAAAGCCCGCTTTTAGCGGGCTTTATTTTTTCATGCTCTCACCTAAGGTGATTTATATCGTGTATCGACGCAAACGCAAGGAGAACTCTTGCAAGCCTGCCATTCCACTCGTTTCAGCTCTATGGCACCAATCTTGTAACTGAGCAGTTAACTGCTCCTTGGTCACGTGTGAGCGCTCCCACAGTGAAGATAAATCACGACGCATTTCTACCATTAGTCGCACTGATTTGCTTGTCAGAATAAGTTCCTCAAGACGAACTTTCTCGTTAACTGTCAGCTTAGCTTCATCTTTGTATAACCAAAGATGCTGATCGCTATAATGACTAGCCAGCTCCCGCATGTGTACGACTTCAGCATCAAAGGTTTTACGTAATGTTTTTGAATAACGCGCCATCACTTCATAACGATTGGCAATGACGGCCTGCAAAGTAGTTTCTGAAGCTGCAGTTAACTGCGCCAAGATCGGCTTGGGAGGTAATTTCTTAACGGTTGCTAATTTCATGATTTCAAGAATACGGATATAAACCCAACCAATATCAATCTCATACCATTTATTAGATAGCTTAGCGCTTGTGGCATAGGTATGGTGGTTGTTATGTAGCTCTTCCCCACCAATCAAAATACCGAACGGAAAAACGTTCCTAGAGGCATCAACACAATCGTAGTTACGGTAACCCCAATAGTGACCAATACCGTTAATGACGCCAGCGGCAGTTATTGGAATCCATAGCATTTGAACAGCCCATACAGTCGCTCCCAATGCTCCAAATAAGATCACATCAATAATGAGCATCAAGGCAACACCCTGCCATTGAAATCTTGAATACAAATTCTTTTCAATCCAGTCATCAGGAGTACCGTGACCGAACTTATCAATCGTCTCTTGATTTTTAGCTTCTGCTCGGTATAACTCAGCGCCACGAGACAAAACGGTTTCGATACCGAGAACTTGAGGACTATGTGGGTCATCAACTGTTTCACATTTAGCGTGGTGCTTGCGGTGAATAGCTGCCCACTGCTTAGTGACCATACCTGTTGTTAACCACAACCAAAAACGGAAAAAATGGGATGGGATCGCGTGCAAGTCTAATGCTCGATGCGCTTGGCAACGGTGTAAAAAGATCGTCACACTGGCAATGGTGATGTGGGTTAGCAACAAAGTGATCAATAACACTTGCCACCATGACCAATTTAAATAGCCATTAGCCAAACCGTTTAAAACAAAATCTCTTGTATTTTCTAACCAAGCCATTAGGCAGATCCTCTTAATTAACTTAAGGGTCTATTTTAGCAAGTATTTAGAAATTCTTTAATGCTCGAACCAAAATCTTATTGAAGATCATGTTTTTTAGAAACAAATTAACGCTAATTGATAAAAATTAGCGTTAATTGCTTAAAATTAGGCTTTTCTCTCTAAGATGGCGCCAAAAAAGCCATCTGTGCCGTGAATGTGCGGGAAAAGCTGCCAATAGCTCGATCCTTCACTGGCTCCAATTGGTAAATCGCCCATCATTGGAAAGCTTCCTTTTAGGACTTCTTTAGGATCTTTTAGCTCAAAATTCTCATTTTTAGCTAAAAATGCCTCAATAACCCCTTGGTTTTCTTGCTGAATCAAACTGCAAGTGGCATAGACGATGCGCCCTCCTGGCTTTAGCAAGCGAGCAGCAGAAGTCAAAATCGAAAGTTGTTTTTGAGTTAACTCTGCAACACTTTGGGGGGATTGGCGCCATTTAAGGTCTGGATTACGGCGCAAAGTACCCAAGCCGCTGCAAGGTGCATCAACCAGCACTCGGTCAATCTTGCCCGCTAAGCGTTTGACCTTGGCGTCATTTTCGTTATCAATCCAAACCGGATGAACGTTAGATAAGCCACTTTTAGCTAAACGAGGCTTTAAATTAGCTAAACGCTTTTCTGATACGTCAAATGCGTACAGACGACCGCTTGAACGCATCATGGCACCTAGTGATAAAGTTTTACCGCCGGCACCAGCACAAAAGTCCACCACCATCTCACCACGCTTTGGTTCAAGTAGCATGCTTAAAAGCTGGCTTCCTTCATCCTGAACTTCAACCAAACCTTTTTTGAAAAATTCTTGAGTTTGAAGAGCTGGCTTTCCTTTTAAACGAACACCATTAGGCGCATAAGGGGTTGGCTCAGCGGTATAACGTCCACCAAGGTCATTTAAGAGTGCTAGAAGCTCTTCTCGCTGAGCTTTAATGGTGTTGACGCGTAAATCTAAGGGTGCAGCCTTGAGCATGGCTTCAGCCAATGGCAAGCATTCGTTTTTAGGTACAGATGAACCAAAGGCCGACCAAATCCATTCAGGAAGGTTAACTCGGGTTAAAACAGCCAAAGTGTCTCGTTCAATCAAGCCAAAACGCTTAAGCCAATCAATTTCAATCGGCTGAACCACGAATGCCAAGTCAGCTAAAGCGCTTTCTGCACGATTACCTGTCCCCAAACCACTCTCAATCAAAGTTATGAATAAAGCTAACAGAGCTAAACGACGACCCAATGGGCCAGCACCGCTCTCTGCAAACTGAGAAATTTCTGTTTTACGTCGAATAAAAGCAAATGAAGCCTCAGCGATAAGCGCTCTATCTCTATTGCCTAAGCGAGGTTGTGATCGGAAATAACGGCTAACAACCATGTCAGCTGGATGAGCGAAACGCATGAGCTCTGCTATGACAACAGATAAATGCTCAACGTGTTGTGGCAGAGCTTTCGCTCTGGATGCCACGGCTTTTGAATCAATAGCCATTAATTTACTTATCCTGCGATACGAGTAACTGAGACTCTGGTGGACTAATCAAAACGCGGTTTTGATCAATAGAAAGACGATTATCAATGAACCAGCGGACAGCGCGAGGATAAATGATGTGCTCTTGCTTCAAAACACGTTGCGCCAAAGTATCTGGAGTATCTCCTGAAAGCACAGGTACAGAGGCCTGAAGGACTACAGGA
This sequence comes from Polynucleobacter meluiroseus, assembly GCA_945881875.1. Taxonomy (GTDB): domain Bacteria; phylum Pseudomonadota; class Gammaproteobacteria; order Burkholderiales; family Burkholderiaceae; genus Polynucleobacter; species Polynucleobacter meluiroseus_A. Next base: position 93,431 of record CAMCVH010000005.1, on the reverse strand, counting down.
CCATGATCTAATGCCTCAGTGACAAAGTGCACAGTTGCACCATGTTCTTTAACGCCAGCCTCTAAAGCCTGCTCATGAGTCGCCAATCCTGGGAAGAGAGGCAACAAAGAAGGATGAATATTCAGTAAACGACCTTCATAGTGCTGAACAAACTCAGCGGTTAAGACTCTCATAAATCCAGCTAAAACCACTAAATCAGGCTTAAAAGTATCAATTAGCTTGCCCAGCTCAGCATCAAAAGCTTCTCGACTATCAAACTGACGATGATCTAAAGATTTGGCAGGAATGTTGTTTACCCTTGCAAATTCAAGGCCTCCAGCGTCTGGGCGGTTAGAAATAATCGCTGAAATTTGAGCTGGCCAGGCCTCTTTTTGAGCGGCACGAACGATGGCCTCCATATTGGAGCCACGCCCAGAAATAAGAATAACAATTGAAGTCATGCCCACCAATATAATTCATACCCTAACGTGAAGGTAATTAGAGGCATCCCTCCTGTCGCAAATTGGACCCCCTGCGCCCTAACCATTGGTAATTTTGATGGTGTGCATCGGGGGCATCAGGCTTTGCTAAAAAAATTGGTTCAAACCGCAAGAGAAAAAAATATTTCATCTTGTGTGATGACTTTTGAACCTCACCCTGTTGAATACTTTGCCCCCGAAAAAGCGCCCGAAAGAATTTTAAATTTAAGAGATAAGTTAGAGGCTCTTGCTGAAGTGGGTATAGATCAAGTTTTGGTTATACATTTCAATCAACTATTTGCAAATTTGAGTCCTGATGATTTTGTGAAAAAAATATTAGTTGATGGTTTAAAAGTTCAATCTATTCTAATTGGCGATGATTTCCACTACGGCTCTAAAAGAGCAGGTAATTTTTCGAACCTAGTTGAAGCTGGTTTGAAATATGGATTTAGTGTTGAGAGCATGGCAACATTTGAAGAAAACCAAGTACGTATTTCTAGTTCCGCCATTAGAAAAGCACTGTCTCAAGGCGATCTGACGCTTGCCCGCCAATTGTTAGGTAGGCCTTATATGCTGAGCGGTCATGTCTTACATGGTCAGAAATTAGGTCGCACCCTGGGCTTCCCAACTCTGAATGTTTCTTTAGCCAATAGACTACACCTTAGAAAACCTGCAGCCCAAGGAATTTTTATCGCACAAGTTCACGGCTTAAGCGACAATCCATTACCAGCTGTTGCAAGTCTTGGCCAAAGACCCACCGTTGATGACTCAGGAAGATATTTACTAGAAGTTCACGTCTTTAATTTCAATCAATCTGTTTATGGAAAATTAGTACGCATCGAATTGATTGAGAAAATACGAGACGAAGAAAAATATAACGATTTAGAAAAACTACAAAACGCTATCAATCAAGATGCTGCTTTAGCAAGAAATTACTTTGAAATAAATGACCATGTCTGACAATAAAAAAAATTCTTACCCCGTTAACTTACTCGATACTGCATTTCCAATGCGTGGTGATCTTCCTAAGCGTGAGCCAGTTTGGGTAAAAGAATGGCAAGAGAAAAAGATTTACCAAAAAATTAGAGAAGCTAAGGCTGGCAAAAAGAAATTTATTCTTCATGATGGCCCTCCTTACGCTAATGGTGACATTCATATCGGACACGCAGTCAATAAAATCCTAAAAGATATGATTGTTAAAGCCAAGGGCTTTTCTGGTCATGATGCGCTGTATGTCCCAGGATGGGATTGCCACGGTATGCCGATTGAAATTCAAATTGAAAAACAATTTGGAAAACACCTGCCTACAGCAGAGGTACAAGCTAAAGCTCGTGCTTATGCACAAGTTCAAGTTGATAAACAGAAAATAGATTTTGAGCGCTTAGGTGTTTTAGGTGACTGGCAAAACCCATACCTCACAATGAACTTCAAAAATGAAGCTGATGAGATTCGTGCCTTAGGTAAGATTTTTGAAAAAGGTTATGTTTACAGAGGTTTAAAACCAGTCAATTGGTGTTTTGATTGTGGCTCTGCACTAGCGGAAGCAGAAGTTGAATATCAAGACAAAGTTGATCTTGCTGTCGATGTAGGCTTTGCTTTCCCCACAGATCAACTAGATCTGATTGCTAAAGCATTTGGTTTGAATGCCTTACCTAAAAAAGAAGGTATGGCAGTGATATGGACAACAACACCTTGGACCATTCCTTCTAATCAAGCTTTAAATGCTCACCCAGAAATTGAATACGCATTAGTTGATACTTCAAAAGGATTGCTCATCCTTGCGAAAGATCGCATTGAAGCATGCTTAAAAGAATATGCCCTTGAAGGTCAAGTGATTGCTACCTGTCTTGGTCAAGCGCTCGCTGGATTGGAGTTCCATCATCCATTAGCAAAAGTAGATAAAGGTTACGACAGAAGATCGCCTATCTATCTAGCCGACTACGTCACTATCGATAGTGGCACTGGCTTAGTACATTGCGCTCCCGCATATGGCGAGGAAGACTTTAAGTCATGTAAGTCAAATGGGCTTAAAGATCAAGATATCCTGAATCCAGTCATGGGTGATGGCGTGTATGCATCTTGGTTACCTTTATTTGCTGGTTTATCAATTTGGAAAGCTAACCCCAAAATTGTTGAGGCTCTTGAGCAAGCAGGATCTCTTCTTCATTCAGAGAAATTTAACCACCCATATATGCACTGCTGGAGACATAAAACTCCCGTTGTGTATCGTGCAACAGCGCAGTGGTTTGCTAGCATGGATAAAAAACCACATGAAGGATCAAGCCTTCGTGAAACAGCTTTAGCTGGCATCGAGACAACAGAGTTCTTTCCTGCTTGGGGTAAGCAACGCTTAAGCAGCATGATTGCCAATCGCCCAGACTGGACTTTATCAAGACAGCGTCAATGGGGAGTCCCAATGGCATTCCTTGTTCATAAGGAAACAGGTGCACCGCATCCTCGTACACCAGAGTTACTTGAGAAAATTGCAGTTCGAGTAGAAAAAGAGGGTATCGAAGCTTGGCAAGCAATTGATGTTCACGAATTACTTGGCGATGAAGCAGCCATGTATGAGAAAAATAAAGATACCTTAGATGTTTGGTTTGACTCAGGCACAACCCACTGGCACGTTATTCGTGGCTCTCATGCCTCAACCCTCTCAGACCCCTCTAGAGATAATCCCGATGGGCGTTGGGCTGATCTTTATCTAGAAGGTTCAGATCAACATCGTGGTTGGTTCCACTCATCACTTTTAACTGGCGCTATGTTAGACGGTAAACCGCCATACAAAGCGCTTCTCACACATGGCTTTACCGTGGATGGCCAAGGTCGCAAGATGAGTAAGTCGATCGGTAACGTCATCGCCCCTCAAGAAGTGGCTGACAAGATGGGAGCGGAGATTATTCGCTTATGGGTAGCATCAACCGACTACTCAGGTGAAATGACTATCTCCGATGAGATCCTTAAGCGAGTTGTTGAGAGTTATCGCCGCATTAGAAATACACTACGATTTTTATTAGCTAACTTATCTGATTTTGATATCAACAAGCATCATATGGATAGTAAAGATTGGTTAGAAATTGATCAATATGCGCAAGCACTGACAGCATCGGTACAAAAAGATTTATTGGCACATTACGATAAATATGAATTCCACCCTGCAGTGTCTAGGCTCATGACTTTCTGCTCGGAGGATATGGGCGGCTTTTATTTAGATATTCTTAAGGATCGCCTTTACACACTTCCAGCAGATGCCTCAGCTAGGCGCTCTGCTCAAAATGTCCTATTCCATATTACTCAGTCCTTCTTAAGATTAATGGCGCCATTTTTATCATTTACGGCCGAAGAAGCGTGGAAAATTTTTGACCATCAAACAAACAGTAAAGAAACTATCTTCACTGAAGAATTCCATCAGCTTCAAAGCATTACCAACGCAGCTGAACTTTTAGTTAAGTGGGATCGAATTAGAGCAATGCGATCAGACATCACAAAAGCAATTGAATTTGAACGTGAAGCCGGAAAAGTTGGCTCTTCATTACAAGCTCAGATTCACATCATTGCTCCAAGTGCAGATGCTCAATTGCTCAACTCACTGGGTGAAGATCTTCGATTTATCACGATTACATCAAGCGCTTCTGTTGAATCTAAGCCAGACGCTACAGAGTTAAAGGTGATTGTGCGTTCATCTGAGCATCAAAAATGTGGTCGCTGCTGGCACTACAGAGATGATGTTGGTCATGATGCTGATCATCCAAGTTTATGTGGTCGCTGCACATCTAATCTTTTTGGTCATGGCGAAACTCGCCATATTGCATAAGAAAATCTCAGGAGAGATATTTGGCCTCACCTAAATCAAACAACCGACAAGCGTTTTTGCTATGGCTTGGTCTATCAAGCTTTCTTTTGATACTTGATCAACTAACTAAGGTTATTGCGAAAAATAGTTTGTTTGAAGGGGTATCTCAACCAGTTACCAGTTTTCTAAACTGGACCTTGGTCTATAACTCTGGCGCTGCATTTTCATTTTTAGCCCAGGCTGGGGGTTGGCAACGTTGGTTTTTTACCAGTGTGGGCATCATTGCTGCACTCATCATGATTTGGTTAATTCGTAAAAACACTCATCAAACAATCTTTTCATTAGCATTAAGCCTGGTTTTAAGCGGGGCGATTGGAAACGTCATTGATCGTATTATTTATGGTGCTGTTGTAGATTTTGTTGATGTTCACTATATGGGTTGGCACTGGCCTGCCTTTAATATTGCAGACAGCGCTATTACGATTGGTGTCATTCTTCTCATCGTTGATGAAATTAAACGCGTTAATAAATAAGAAGGTTTTTTGATCATGCATTCACTACAAGGTAAAAAAATACTCTTAGCGATGTCTGGAGGTATTGCCGCATTTAAAGTAGCTGAATTAGCGCGCTCCTTGATTCAAGAAGGTGCCGAAGTTCAGGTAGCAATGAGCGAGGCAGCAACCCAATTTATGACCCCGGTGACGATGCAAGCGCTCACAGGTAAACCTGTTTATGTTAGCCAATGGGATGCACGCATCCCGAATAATATGGCTCATATAGAACTATCTCGACAAGCCGATGTCATTTTGATTGCTCCAGCTAGCGCTGACCTTATGGCAAAAATTTCTTTAGGTTTAGCTGATGACCTGATCAGCACTATTTGTTTGGCTAAAGAGTGTCCTTTAATAGTTGTTCCCGCTATGAATAAACAAATGTGGGATCACCCGGCAACACAACGGAATATCGCCCAACTAGAAAAAGATTCTGTCACAGTACTTGGCCCAACCAGCGGATCACAAGCCTGCGGTGAAAACGGTATGGGTCGTATGTTAGAAGCCCACCAAATCCTCGAAGGTGTTATTTCTTTCTTTCAAGCCAAAGTATTAAAAGGTAAAAAGGTTTTAATTACTGCCGGCCCCACTTATGAGGCAATCGATCCAGTTAGAGGGATGACTAATAAAAGCTCAGGCAAGATGGGTTTTGCTTTAGCGCAAGCCGCATTAGAGGCAGGTGCTGAAGTGCATCTAATTGTAGGTCCCTGTCATTTAGATACTCCTCTTGAATTTACTGGCAAGATCCGTCGCACTGATATCACAAGCGCCGAAGAGATGCACAGTGCTGTTATGAATGATCTAAATTTTGATGTGTTCTTATCAGTTGCTGCTGTTGCAGATTGGCGAATCAAAAATATTAGTACGCAAAAAATTAAAAAAGTAGCTGGTGACTCTGATTTGCCGCCAAAACTTGAGTTTGAATTGAACCCAGACATCTTGGCATCTGTTGCAAAGCTATCAGTCAACAATAAAAAACCCTACTGCGTTGGCTTTGCTGCAGAGACGAATGACTTAGAGCGTCATGCTGCTGAAAAAAGATTCAATAAAAATATTCCAATGCTTGTAGCCAATATTGGTCCAGAAACTTTTGGACTTGATGAAAATGAGTTGCTTGTTGTTGAAGAAAAAGGCAATCAGCGATTTGCCAGATCAAACAAATTAGATTTATCACGTCAATTAATTAGTCTTATTTCTACAAAAATTTAATATGAAAAAATTACAAGTAAAAATTCTTGATACAAGAATGAAAAACAATCTTCCTCAGTATGCAACTGCGGGCAGCGCAGGCTTAGACTTAAAGGCATGCTTAGATGAAGCCATCACCATTGAGCCAGGTCAAACTGTATTAGTGCCAACTGGCTTATCGATTTATTTGGATGACCCGGGATATGCTGCTTTAATTTTGCCGCGTTCAGGCTTAGGCCATAAACACGGCATTGTTCTTGGGAACTTAGTAGGCTTAATAGATTCAGACTACCAAGGTCAATTGATGGTGAGCACCTGGAATCGCGGTCAAACAGCCTTTAAATTAGAGCCTATGGAGCGTTTAGCTCAACTGGTGATCGTGCCAGTAGCTCAGGTTGAGTGGGCTGAGGTAGCAGAATTTACCGCCAGCGAAAGAGGTGCTGGCGGATTTGGAAGTACTGGTCGCAGTTAAGATTAGATCTGTTGTGCTTCTGTCTTGCCTGATGCAACTTTCTTAACAGCTGGTCGTACTACTGGTGCTTCGAAATCTAAAAGAACTTTTTCTTCAGCATCAATATCTACAACCACATGGCCACCGTTGGCTAACTTGCCGAACAGCAACTCGTCCGCCAAAGCTTTTCTGACTAAATCTTGTATCAAGCGTTGCATAGGTCTTGCGCCCATTAATGGGTCAAATCCACGTTTCGCTAAATAAGTTCTAAGATTATCAGTAAAGCTGGCATCAACCTTCTTCTCGTGCAACTGTTCTTCTAACTGCATTAAGAACTTATCTACCACTCTTAAGATGATGCTCTCATCAAGAGCTCTGAAGCTCACAATGGCATCAAGGCGATTGCGGAACTCAGGGGTGAAGGTGCGCTTAATATCGCCCATCTCATCGCCCACCTGTCTTGCATTGGTAAAGCCAATAACAGATTTTTGCATCGCCTCAGCACCAGCGTTAGTTGTCATGATGATGATGACGTTTCTAAAATCTGCTTTACGACCATTGTTATCCGTCAAAGTACCGTGATCCATTACCTGAAGCAAGATATTAAAAATATCTGGATGTGCTTTTTCAATTTCATCCAACAATAAAACACAGTGTGGCTTCTTATTGACTGCCTCTGTTAATAAGCCACCCTGATCAAATCCAACATAACCAGGAGGCGCACCAATTAAACGGCTCACAGCATGTCTTTCCATATACTCTGACATATCAAAACGAACCAATTCGATACCCATAATGAAAGCCAACTGTTTGGCCACTTCAGTTTTACCCACACCTGTTGGGCCTGAGAATAAGAATGATCCAATCGGCTTATCGTCTTTGCCCAAACCAGCACGAGACATTTTGATAGCAGATGCTAAGACTTCAATGGCCGGCTCCTGACCAAAAACAACGCTCTTCAAATCACGATCTAGTGTTTGCAATTTGCTGCGATCATCCACGGAGACTGATTGGGGCGGTATACGAGCAATCTTGGCAACAATATCCTCAATCTCTTGACGACCAATTGTTTTCTTCTGTTTTGACTTTGGCAAAATACGCTGAGCAGCACCTGCCTCATCAATCACGTCAATTGCTTTGTCAGGCAAGTGGCGGTCATTGATATAACGACCTGATAACTCGGCTGCCGCAGTCAAAGCTGCTTGGGCATACTTAACGCCATGATGCTCTTCAAATTTTGATTTCAAGCCACGTAGGATCTGAACCGTTTGATCAACGCTAGGCTCTACAACATCCACCTTTTGGAAACGTCTTGAAAGAGCTGCATCTTTTTCAAAAATTCCACGATACTCACTAAATGTTGTTGCACCAATACACTTCATTTGACCACTGGACAATGCAGGCTTCAGCAAATTACTTGCATCAAGCGTACCGCCAGATGCAGCACCAGCACCAATTAAGGTATGGATTTCATCAATAAATAAAATTGCGTCTGGATTTTCTTTGAGATTCTTTAGAACATCTTTTAAGCGCTGCTCAAAATCACCTCGATATTTAGTGCCTGCTAACAAGGCGCCCATATCTAAAGAGTAAACAGTAGCCTTTGATAAAACCTCTGGCACGTCACTTTGGGTAATTCTCCAAGCGAGACCCTCAGCAATAGCTGTTTTACCAACTCCAGCCTCTCCAACTAAAAGTGGATTATTTTTACGGCGACGACATAAGATCTGAATAACGCGCTCAACTTCAGCATCACGACCAATGAGAGGATCAATGCGACCTTGTTTAGCCAATACATTAAGGTTCTGGGTGTACTGGTCAAGTGCACTTTCTTTGCCGCTGGAATTAGATTCAACACCCTCTGGAGTTGAATCATTTGGCTTTGTTGCTTCAGCTTGGTCTTTACGGATGCCATGACTGATGTAATTAACAATATCTAAACGGGTGACACCTTGCTGCTGAAGATAGTAAACAGCATGGGAATCTTTTTCACCAAAGATCGCCACTAAAACGTTAGCGCCTGTGACTTCTTTCTTACCATTAGAAGTTGACTGAACGTGCATGATCGATCTTTGGATGACGCGCTGAAAGCCCAATGTTGGCTGGGTATCAACTTCAGCAGATCCGGGAACTAAAGGAGTGTTGTCATTAATGAAATTTTTGAGATTACTTTTAATATCTTCAATATTGACAGCGCAAGCCTTTAAAACATCTGCTGCTGTTGCGTTATCCAATAGCGCACAGAGTAAGTGCTCAACAGTTATGAACTCATGACGGGATGCTCTCGCGTCCACAAATGCCATATGTAGTGTTACTTCTAATTCTTGAGCAATCATGCTTCCTCCATCCTACATTGCAAAGGGTGCCCGGCTTCACGGGATCTATCAACAATCTGTTCTACTTTTGTTGCTGCAACATCTTTAGTGTAAACACCACAAACACCTTTACCTTCAAGATGAACTTGCAACATGATTCTTGTTGCACTCTCTTGATCCTTGTGAAAATACTCCTGAATCACCATCACCACAAACTCCATCGGCGTAAAGTCGTCATTTAACAAAACAACTCTGTACATCTTAGGTGGTTGTACGCGTTCGATTTGACGATCAATCACCGTCGCCTGATCATCCTCAAATCCTGGAAAATCAATACGGCTTGGGGTTTTAGGTTTTTGAATCATATTCCCTATTCTAAACACAAGTTTGACATTTAGTATTGAGATTAATTACTAGGGATATTCGTGGGTCAATCAGCTTCTATTGAGGTGATATTTAATCTGATAAAGTAGAAGTACTTCATTCACTCAATCACAAACCCCTATGCTCTTCTTAGCCCGATTGTTTGTATCAGTCTTATTTATTTACATCAGTCAATTAGGTTTGGTTAGTGCTCAATCACTCCCGCGGGCTGAGCTACAAATAGGTCTTCATAAAATAACAGCCGAAATTGCTTCAACAGAAGCGCATAGACAGCAAGGTCTGATGTATAGAAATTTTTTACCAGCTGATGAAGGTATGCTTTTTATTTTTGAAACGACAGCTACTCACTGTTTTTGGATGAGGAACACCAAAATACCTCTAGCTATAGCGTTTATAGGCAATGATGGAGTCATCACCAACATCGAGGAGATGAAAGCGATGACGGAAACAAATCATTGCCCGTCTCAACCTATCAAATTTGCCTTAGAAATGAACCAAGCTTGGTTTGCTAAGAATGGTATTTCTGCTGGGAATACCGTTTCAGGTATACCCAAGCGCTAAATAATTAGCCGAAGTGACAAACGTAGTGGACAGCTTGCTCAGCACGAATAACGAAGTAGCCACCAGCATCAACGTTCCATGATTGCCCAGCAGTAAATGTTTGCTCAGAGGCACCATTAATACTGACATAAGCTGTGCCATCAACTACTTCCATCACTTCTTTGGTTGTTAAATCAAAACGTAATGTACTTGGCAAAATAACGCCAACTGATTTGCGCTCACCGCTTGGTAAGGTCACTGTATGAGAAACACATTTACCATCAAAAAAGACGTTTGCTTTTTTTCCAACTGAAACTTGATCGAATTGCATATCTAATCCTAAAAAATTAAGAGCCACGTTTAATACGAGCATTGGCAGCAATACGCATACGCAATGCATTTAACTTAATAAATCCACCAGCATCTGCTTGGTTATAAGCGCCGCCATCATCATCAAAAGTTGCAATATTTTGGTCGAATAAAGTATTGACTGAATCACGCGCTACAACTGTCACGGACCCTTTATACAACTTAACTCGTACAAAACCACTGACACTTTGTTGAGTATGGTCAATTAATGTCTGTAGTGCGGTGCGCTCAGGCGCCCACCAATAACCGTTGTAAATCATGCTGGCATAGCGAGGCATCAAGTCATCTTTTAAATGAGCTACTTCGCGATCTAAGGTAATACTTTCAATACCACGATGGGCTTTTAAAAGAATCGCGCCACCAGGTGTTTCGTAACACCCGCGGCTCTTCATACCAACATAACGGTTCTCAACAAGATCCAAGCGTCCAATACCATGCTGGCCGCCGATCCTATTTAATTCTGCAAGCATTTCGTGCGCTTTATAGCGTTTACCGTTGATAGCAACCGCATCCCCACGTTCAAACTCAATATCCAAGTACTCAGGCATATCTGGGGCTTGCTCTGGTGAAACAGTCCAACGCCACATAGCTTCTTCAGCTTCAGCCTTTGGATCTTCTAAATGGCGACCCTCGTAACTAATATGTAATAAGTTGGCATCCATAGAATAAGGAGCGCCACCTTGCTTGTGTTTCATTTCTACAGGAATGCCATGAGTTTCTGCGTAGGCCAGTAATTTTTCACGAGATAAAAGATCCCATTCACGCCAAGGTGCGATGACCTTAATGGATGGATCTAATGAGTAGTAACCTAATTCAAAACGTACTTGGTCATTGCCTTTACCGGTTGCACCATGAGATACAGAGTCAGCACCCGTTTGATACGCAATTTCAATTTGACGCTTAGCAATCAATGGGCGAGCAATAGATGTACCTAGCAAGTACTCACCCTCATAAATCGTATTGGCGCGGAACATCGGGAATACAAAATCTCTCACAAATTCTTCACGCAAGTCATCAATGAAGATATTTTCAGGCTTGATGCCAAACTTAATAGCTTTTGCACGAGCTGGTTCTAATTCTTCACCTTGGCCCAAGTCTGCTGTGAAAGTGACAATCTCACATTGATATGTATCTTGAAGCCACTTCAAGATCACACTGGTATCCAAACCGCCTGAATAGGCAAGAACAACTTTTTTAATATCTGACATGTTTATCTACGTTTAATTAAATTTTTAATAAAAATTACAACTTGCCACAAAGCAAGAATTCCATCAGTGCTTTTTGAACATGAAGACGATTTTCAGCTTCATCCCAAACAACGCTTTGCGCACCATCAATCACAGATGCAGAAACCTCTTCGCCTCTATGAGCTGGCAAGCAATGCATAAAAAGAGCATCAGGATGTGCTGCTGCCATCAACTCATCAGTTACCATCCAATTTTTGAATGCTTTTAAACGAGTCTGGTTCTCATCCTCGTAACCCATACTGGTCCACACATCAGTAGTCACTAAATCTGCATCCTTGCAAGCATCTAATGGATTTTGGAAGATTGTTAAGTGTTTTTTAGAGTTGCTGCTTAAAAATTTATTATCCAACTGATAACCCGGTGGTGCAGAAAAATTGATTTTGAAATCCAAAATTTCTGCAGCCTGAATCCAGGTATAGGCCATGTTATTAGCGTCACCAATCCAAGAAATCGTTTTACCTTTGATATTTGTGCGATGCTCAACAAATGTAAAGATATCTGCCAATACTTGGCAAGGATGATATTCATTGGTTAAACCATTAATGACAGGCACCCTTGAGTTGGCAGCAAAACGCTCAATGATGTCTTGGCCGAATGTACGAATCATGATGATGTCGGTCATTCTTGAGATCACTTGAGCAGCATCTTCAACTGGCTCACCACGACCCAATTGAGTGTCTTTAGTATTTAGAAATACCGCGTGTCCACCCAATTGATGAATGCCAGCCTCGAAAGAGAGTCGAGTGCGCGTGGAATTTTTCTCAAAAATCATCGCAAGAGTTCTGTCATGCAATGGGTGCCAAGTTTCATATCTTTTGAATTTGGCTTTAAGAAATTCGGCTCTTTGGAGTAAATAGGCGTAATCATCAGCGCTGAAATCAGCAAACTGCAGATAATGCCTTACCGGAATGTTCGACAACATAGCTATAAGCGCCTAATTAATTCAAATGTCTATTCAACAAGAGTTCAGACTGATAAAATCTAGGGGTATTCCCCAATTTCAACTATTTATACTGCAAAGACATCGTGACGGCTAAACAATTCTTTATCCAAGGTCTCACTCACGATGGCAAACCATTCAGACCTAGCGACTGGGCTGAAAGACTCTGCGGTGTTATGGCTCAGTTTCGCCCAGATGGCGATACCAGCGACCCTCGTTTCACCTATTCACCTTACGTAAAACCGGTCAATATTGCCGGCACCAAATGCGTTGTCGTTGATGAAAGGCTCAAAGAAATAGAGCCAAAAGCCATGGATTTCGTTAAAAACTTTGCCAAAGACAATAACTTGCCTATTGTTGAAGCTTGCGAAATACCTACAAAATCACCTAACTAAAAACAAAAAACCCGCTCCGTACTAGGGAACGGGCTCATTACTGACCAAAAACAATTAGGCCGTCATACCTTTGATAGCTGCAGATAAACGAGATTTTGTTCTCGCAGCAGTGTTTTTATGCACTACCTTTTTATCAGCAATTTTATCGATAGTAGCCTGCGCAGCTTGAAAAACCTTAGCTGCGGCGTCTTTATCACCTGAGTCAACGGCTTTGCGTACAGTCTTAATGGCTGTGCGAAGACGTGAACGCAAGCTTGAATTGTGTTCATTTTGAGAAACTGCCTGGCGGGCACGTTTACGAGCTTGAGCGGTATTTGCCATGTTTGTAACCTTAAGGGGTATTGCCGAAAGATAAAGATTATAACTTATCCTGAGCAAGGCTACCACCCCCGACAGAAATCTGTAAAACTACGCCTGTGAATTTATTGTCATCAGCCGCCAAAATTAGTAGCCTAACGATGCTTTCTCGCATTACAGGCTTACTCAGAGAGACTCTGATTGCCCGTACTTATGGGGCTTCAGAGTGGACTGACGCCTTTAATGTGGCCTTCAGAATCCCCAATTTACTCCGAAGACTCTTCGCTGAGGGGGCTTTTTCACAGGCATTTGTGCCCGTTTTAGGAGAAACTTCGACAAAAGAGGGTCAAGAAGGTACTTTTTTGATGGTCAGTGCCATTGCAACCATCCTTTTTTGGTCTCTCATACTGGTCGTTTTAGCCGGAGTGATAGGTGCTCCATGGGTCATTTACGTTGTTGCATCTGGATTTAATAACGGTGGTGCTCAAGAGGCCAGCGTGGTGTTAACAAGAATCATGTTTCCTTACATCGGCCTGATCTCAATGGTATCGCTATCAGCCGGCATTTTAAATACCTATAAAAAGTTCGCCATACCGGCCTTTACCCCTGTTTTACTTAATTTATCGATGATTTTTTCATCATGGTTGCTATCGCCCTATTTTGAGACTCCCATTTACGCCTTGGGCGTTGGCGTTATTTTGGGGGGACTAACTCAGTTAGCCATCCAAATTCCTGCACTTAAAAGAATTGGATTGGTTCCAAAGATTGGTTTGAGTTGGAGCAATGTTAAAAATGCCTGGAATCACCCGGGCGCTAAAAAAGTTTTGAAGTTAATGATTCCTGCTCTATTTGCAGTTTCTGTCGCTCAACTCTCTTTAATTATCAATACCAATATTGCTTCACACTTAACTGCTGGCAGTGTCTCGTGGTTATCTTATGCCGATAGATTGATGGAGTTTCCAACTGCTCTTTTAGGTGTCGCCATTGCAACTGTTTTACTTCCCAGCTTGAGTCGTGCCAACACACTTCAAGACGAAGCTCAAATTGCAAAATTGATGGATTGGGGCTTGAAGCTGACATTCATACTAGCGGCACCTGCTGCGATTGCACTTTTAATATTTGGTCAACCCTTAGCAGCAGTACTCTATCACTACGGTCAATTTACAGCGCTTGATGTCAACATGACCAGACAGGCTCTGGGCGCTTATGGCGTTGGCTTAGTTGGCCTGATTCTAATCAAAATCTTAGCGCCCGCTTATTACTCGAGACAGGATATTAAAACACCTGTAAAAATTGCAATACTCGTGCTGGTCGTAACGCAATTAGCTAATATTGTTTTGGTGCCTTGGTTAAATCACGCCGGCCTAGCGCTATCTATTGGCTTGGGAGCAATACTCAATGCGGCCTTGCTATGGAGAGGCTTGAATCAAAAAGGTGTTTTACAAAAAAATGCTGGATGGTTGAAGTTCTTTTTTAAATTAGCCTTAGGTCTTATTGGCGTCACCATTGTTTTTTACTTTGGCGCTCAGCAACATGACTGGATTGAATTAAGAAGTTCTCCAATGGTTAGAATAGGATGGTTAATGCTTTGGTTAGGCTTTGCTGCGGTAGTTTATTTTGGCAGCTTATGGATAACCGGATTTAGAACCAAAGATTTTTTATACCAAGCAAAATAAGCTGACGCATATGCCAACACAACAATTAGATTACTTTGCTTCATTAGTTGTAGATGATGAACACTTTCCTTTAACTGAGGCTGCCATAGCAATCGCTCAGCATGCTTACCCGGATCTAGTCATTCAAAATGTGATGGATGAGTTTGATTTATTAAGTGAAAAGGTGAAGCAACGGACCACTTCCGAAATGCAGGCTATCCAAAAGCTACAAATTCTCAAAAATTATTTTTATCAAGAATTAGGATTCGGCCCTAATCGTAATGATTATTACGATCCAAATAATTCTTACCTACACACTGTTTTTGAGACTAGAAGAGGTATCCCAATTTCTTTAGCTCTTATTTTTATGGAGTTAGGTCAACAGCTGGGTCTTAACGTCAAAGGTGTCTCTTTCCCTAATCACTTTATGGTGCGCATATCTTTGCCACAGGGTGAAGTGATTATGGATCCGCTCACTGGAACATCTTTATCTAAGCAAGAATTACAAGAAATGCTAGACCCGTATTTGGATGCTCAAGGCTATCGTGGAGAACTACAACTACCTTTGAGTGCATTTTTGAGATCGTCAAGCTCTCGAGAAATTCTTTCTAGATTTTTAAGAAATTTAAAAGCTATCTATACCCAACAAGAACGTTGGGAAAGGCTTTTAGGTATTCAACAGCGCTTAGTCATATTATTGCCAAACGCTGTAGAGGAAATTAGGGATCGAGGCCTAGCCTTAGCTCAACTTGACTATATCAGACCAGCTATTGAAGATATGCAGAAATATATCGATGAAAGCAATGATGCGAGTGATATTGATGAAATCAGAGAGCAAATCATCGAGCTAGAGCAACAGCATCGCCTTCATTAGAAATTGTGAATTACTAATGAGACAAGCAATAGCAGCTTTGCCAGATATCCTTATCAGCCAAATTGCGGCTGGTGAAGTTGTTGAGCGTCCTGCATCGGTTGTTAAAGAGGTTCTAGAAAACGCCATTGATGCTGGGTCAAGTGCCATCATCATTCGCCTAGAAGAAGGTGGTTGTCAAAGAATCTCCATACAAGATGATGGTCAAGGTATCCGCCACTCAGAACTTCACTTAGCAGTTCAAAGGCATGCCACCAGTAAAATTAGATCTCTTCGTGATCTTGAATCAGTCGGGTCACTAGGTTTCCGTGGCGAGGCCTTAGCCTCGATTGCATCGGTTTCTAGACTCTCCATTACAACGCGAACTAGCGATGATGATCACGCATGGCAAATCAATGTGAATGGTGGTCAAACCATGAGTGAGGTGAGCCCCTCATCTGGTCCAACGGGAACTACTATTGATGTTCAAGATCTTTACTTCAACACTCCCGCTCGTCGTAAATTTTTAAAAAGTGCTTCAACAGAACTAGGCCACTGCCTAGATGTGATTCGTCGCATAGCTTTATCTCGACCAGACATTGCTTTTGCTATTTGGCATAACGGTAAAGTATTGGAGCGTTGGGCTCATGGCAATATTGAACAACGAGTTGATGCCATTCTTGGAAAAGAATTCCATGAAGCCAGAATCCCTTTGGAAAGTATTTCAGGTCCATTAACCCTTCGTGGATTTATCAGTCAGCCAACGGCTAGTAGAGCAAGAGCGGATCAGCAGTTTAGTTACGTCAATGGTCGGTTTATACGAGACAAAGTGGTACAGCATGCTATTCGTAGCGCCTACCAAGATGTCTTACACGGTGATAGACAACCAATGATTGTTTTAGCGCTGGATATTGATCCAAACTTAGTTGATGTCAATGTTCATCCGGCTAAAACTGAGGTTCGCTTCAGAGAGGGTGGCGCTGTCCATCAATTCATTTACAAAGCCATACAAAATGCTCTAGGAACATCGGTAGGGCAAATTAATCGTACTAGTGATGCAACTCCAGAGAATTTTACGAATGGTTTAGGTCAATCAACACTGTCCTCCACTCCGGCATGGCGGCCACCAACTAGCAATCAGTATTTGCCACTGAGTCAAAATCAGAAAAGTAGCATCGACAGCTTTTTCTCAAACATTAACAACTCTGAAAAATTACATGCAGAGACTTATTACGGCACCGCTAACGACACAACAGATCTACCGTTAGGACATGCCCTGGCCCAAATACATGGGATTTACATCTTGGCGCAGAATCAACATGGTTTAGTACTTGTAGATATGCATGCGGCACACGAGCGAGTTCTTTATGAAAAGCTAAAACAAGATCTAGCTACCGGTATTAAAGTTCAGCAACTTCTCGTGCCGATTGTGATGCACGCCTCAGAGTTAGAAGTTAGCAAAGCTGAAGATCATCGTCATACTTTAGAAACATTAGGTTTTGATGTAGCAACCTTGTCACCCACTCAATTAGCCATCAGAACCATCCCAACTCTTTTGCAAAGGGCAGAACCAGTCGGCTTACTCATAAATTTACTCAGTGAATTAGATCTCACTGGCTCTAAAGCAGTCATTGATGCTGCACAACATGAGCGCCTTGCAACGCAAGCCTGCCATGCAGCAGTCAGAGCGCATCGCACTCTGACACTCACTGAAATGGATGCCCTACTGAGGCAAATGGAGCAGACTGAACGCGCAGATCAATGTAATCATGGTCGCCCAACTTGGGTTCAACTTAGCATCCAAGATTTAGATAAATTATTTTTACGCGGTCGATAGTCTTGAGTTCGAATCAAGCAGTCATCGCAATCGTTGGCCCTACCGCTAGTGGTAAAAGTGCCATGGCGATGCGTTTTGCCAGAGCTGCAAAAAAATACCAACGCACAGTAGAAATCATCAGTATGGATTCTGCTTTGGTTTATCAAGGCATGGACATTGGCACAGCTAAGCCAAGCGCTTCAGAAATGGATGAAGTGCTTCATCATGGAATTAACATAGCTCAACCCGAGGAGCCTTACTCAGCTGCTAAATTCGCTAAAGATGCAAAACAGTGGATACAGGAGATTCGTGAGCGCGGCAATATCCCTATCATTGTTGGCGGCACGATGTTGTATTGGCGAGCATTAGCTCATGGGCTTTCAAATATGCCAACAGCCTCTCCTGAGATACGTGCAGCAATAGAGCTACAAGCAAGTCAGGAGGGTTGGCATGCCATTCATGATGAGTTAGCTAAAGTTGATCCTGAAACAGCCTCTCGTTTAGAAAAAAATGATTCTCAGAGAGTGCAAAGAGCACTTGAGATTTATTTACAAAGTGGTAAACCCATGTCTACATGGTTAAAGGAGGAGCCTAAAGAAACCGGTCGGGGTAATTCTGATAGTTCGGATCATTCCGATGATGTTGATCATCCCTTGAATTCAAGACTCCTGTCCATTGAGCCCTCTGATCGTGCAGCCCTGCACCAGAGAATCGCGCAACGTTTTGACCTCATGATGTCTCAAGGCTTTTTAAATGAAATGCGCTTACTTAAAGATAACGTCAAACTCCACCCCGACTTACCTTCCATGAGAGCTGTAGGCTATAGACAGGCTTGGCAATATCTTGATGGCGCGATCAATTTACAAGAATTGAAGGATCAATCAATTGCAGCCACTCGCCAATTAGCTAAACGCCAATTAACATGGTTACGAGGCATGAGTCATCGAGAAATTTTTGATCCTCTTCTAGAATCAGACATGGATCGGTGTGAGCAAGTATGCCTTGCTCACTATCAAATTAAATAACTGTCTTTTTTAAATGCCAGTTAAACAACAATTGTTTGATGGGCTCCAGCTGGTCTAGTTACAACTTCACCCAACTGATAAACAGTTTCGCCAGTAGATTCAAGTTGCCTCTTCGCAGCATCAGCATCCTTGGCATCAAGGATCACAACCATACCAATTCCACAATTAAATACGCGATGCATTTCTGCATCTTGTACGCCACCCTCTTTTTGTAGCCACTGGAATAACTGTGGCAACTGCCACGCATCGCGATGCAAAACAGCCTGAGTATTTTCAGGGAGGACTCGAGGTACGTTCTCAACTAGACCCCCTCCCGTGATATGCGCCATACCTTTGACTTTCATTTTAGACATCAAACCCAGCATAGATTTGACATAAATTCTTGTTGGGGCCATCACCACATCACTCAGGCTACGACCATGAAAATCGTCCGTTGATTTAGCACCAGCGCGCTCAATAATTTTTCTGATTAAAGAATATCCGTTGGAATGAGCGCCGCTTGAAGCCAAACCTAAAATGACATCACCTGATTGAATAGTTGCACCAGTAATCATCGTAGATTTTTCAACTGCGCCAACGGCAAATCCAGCTAAGTCATACTCACCCTCTGGATACATACCAGGCATTTCAGCTGTTTCACCACCTATTAATGCACAGCCTGCCAGCTCACAACCTAGAGCAACTCCGCCAATGACGGTGGCTGCTGTATCAACAGATAATTTGCCGCATGCAAAATAGTCCAAGAAAAATAGAGGCTCAGCCCCTTGCACCAAAATATCATTGACGCTCATAGCTACCAGATCTTGACCAACTGTGTCATGACGATTCCAGTCAAATGCTAATTTAAGCTTAGTACCTACACCGTCAGTCCCAGAAACAAGAACTGGCTCTTTGTAGCGCTTAGGCACCTCAAAAAGGGCCCCAAAACCGCCTATGCCTGCTAAAACGCCATCACGCATGGTTTTTTTAGCCAAAGGCTTGATGCGCTCGACTAAGGCGTCTCCTGCCTCCATGTCAACACCGGCATCGCGGTAAGAAAGTCCCTGAGATTTGGAAGAAATTTGATCAGACATGGCTATAAGTGTATTTGAATCAGTAGAATCTATGAATTCTAGTGGATACGCATAACCTATGGCCTCTTTATTAACAACTTTCTTAGCTGCATTTATCTTAGCTTATGTCCTAAGACCTCTATCTCTGCGCCTTCAAGGCCTGAGATTAGGCAAGATATTTTCTGCAATTTTGTCGGTTTTTATTGGATTTTTTGCCATATCTGGGCTAATTGTTATGTTTTTGAGCATTTTGCAAAAGGAATTGCCGGCATTGCAAAAGCAATTTCCAGTTTGGCTATCTCAAACTCAAAATGCCATTCAACCAATTTTAGATAAATTACTCATTAATTTTGATATTAAAAAAATTCAAAGCATCATCGAAGATCGCGTCACCAAACAATTATCAGATAACGCTGATACGTTAATTAACGCAAGCTTATCGACAGTCTTGCAATCAGGTCAAAGTTTGATGGCGAGCATCTTTGGTTTAGTTCTTATTATTTTTATTGTTTTTTTTCTCCTTACCGAGTGGGATGAGTTTTTTAAAAAATTGACTCCAGCTATTCCGCCAAGATGGTTAAAACAAGTCACTATCCTTGTAAAAGAAATTGATGATCTTTTGTCTCAATACTTGAGAGGGCAATTAATAGTTATTGCAATCTTGTCAGTCTATTACTGCGCAGGACTTTATTTCTTAGGCGTTACTGGCGCTCTAGCACTTGGCTTACTGACAGGCATCGCCATCTTCATTCCCTATATTGGTTATGGAGTCGCACTCGTACTTGCTCTTCTCTCAGCATTCCTGCAAGCGGAAACTGGTGTTAGCACTTTGGCTGTCCTAGCTCTTTATGTTGCAGGGCAAGCTATTGAGAGTTTTTTCTTAACCCCCAAACTCGTCGGCGAACGAATCGGCTTGCATCCTGTACTAGTCGTTTTTGCTTTAATTTTGTTTGGCGGCTGGTTTGGATTTTTTGGGGTATTACTTGCTCTTCCTCTTAGCGCCATTGCCTTAGTTTTTAGTCGGCACGCCATGCAGCACTATAAAAATAGTAACTGGTATAAAAAATAATTATTTTGTCTTCATCATTCCATCAACTCCCTCGCCAAATTGCATTAGATTTAGGGTGCGCTCCGAAAGCTAGCTTAGGTAATTTTATTGCTACGGGTAATGAGAACTTACTTGAAGTCTTGACTGAAATTAAACAGTCTTTGCCACAATCTCTGCAAACAGGCGCCCCTAAGACTGCTCTTAAAGCTGAGCAGCGAATGATTCACATATGGGGTGAAAGTGGCTCTGGTCGATCACATATTCTTGAGGCAATGAAATTGCTGGCTACTGATTTAAACCAAGCATCTTGGATGCTGGGTCATGATAGTAGTGATGATGATTGGCGCGAAGCAGGGCTCGTCATCTCAGAAAATCCTCAATCTTTTGCGCTCTTATGCGTTGATGATGTGGATTCTTTAGATGAATTTGCTCAAGGTGCTCTTTTTAGGATTCATAATTTAATTCGTGAATCATCATCACAAGTTTTACTAACAAGTAGTAAAGTGCCGCCAACCAACTTAGATTTGAGAGATGATTTGAGAACTCGTCTTGCCTGGGGTTTGGTGTTTAAGATGCACGCACTCTCTGATGATGAAAAACTAAATGCTCTTGAACAAGCAGCACAAGCCCGTGGTTTACAACTATCTCATGATGTACCGCCATGGTTGTTACGTCACTTCCATAGAGATATGTCTAGCTTAATGTCTTTAATAGAGGCTTTAGATACCTATTCACTTGAAACTAAACGCGCCGTTACGCTTCCTTTGGTGAAAGAACTACTTGCTCTGAAAAATTGAGCATAATTGCATAAATGACACAACTTGCCTTATTCGATTTAGATCACACACTTCTTCCCATTGACAGCGACCACGAGTGGGGGCGCTTCTTAGTTAAAACTGGCGTCGTTGATCCCGCTTACTACGCCTCTGAAAATGAGCGCTTTTACAGTGATTACAAAGCTGGATGTTTAGATATATTTGCTTTTTTAGCTTTCGCATTAAAGCCTTTAGCAGAACACTCTAGAGAGCAATTAAATAACTGGCACTTGGCTTTCATGGAAGAGATCATTCGTCCAAATATTCGTCCCAGCGCACTAGCCTTAGTAAAAAAACATCAAGATCAAGGTGATTTATGTTGCGTCGTGACGGCAACGAATAATTTTGTCACAAGGCCAATTGTTTCAGCCTTTGGTATTGATCATTTAATTGCAACAGAATTAGAAGTCATCGGCGACCCAATTACAGGGAGGTTCTCCGGTAAGGTCGTTGGAGTTCCTAATTTTAGAGAAGGTAAAGTTACCCGTGTTAATGATTGGTTAAGTCAACAAGGATTGAGTTGGTCAGCACTGACTGAAAGTTACTTCTACTCCGACTCCATCAATGATTTACCTTTGATGGAAAAAGTATCCATTGCGAAACCAACCAATCCTGATGAGAGCTTACGCAAAAAGGCTTCCGAGAATAACTGGCCTGTTTTGGAGTTATTTAAATGATTCGCCGTTTTTTTGATCGCATTCTTAGTAAACCTAATAAGCAAAAAAGTCTGTTACACGGCCATGGTTTGGTACCCAAAAAATTTCTTAAGCGTGCACACCAAATTAACCCAGAATTGCTCTCTAAAAATGCGGTAAAGGTGACTCATGTTTTGCAAGATGCAGGTTTTAACGCCTATATAGTTGGCGGAGCAGTGAGAGATTTGCTCCTAGGTATCGCCCCCAAGGATTTTGATGTGGCTACCAACGCAACTCCCGATCAAGTGCAAAAGCTTTTTAGAAGATCCAGACTTATTGGTCGACGTTTCCAGATTGTTCACGTTACTTTCTACGGCAAAGATAGACCTGAAATAATTGAAGTGTCTACTTTTAGGGCGCATGTACAAGCTGAGGATGCCCACGTGGCTGCTAATGGTCGAATCCTTAGAGACAATGTGTGGGGTAGTCAGGGAGAAGATGCCACACGCCGTGACTTCACCATCAATGCCATGTATTACGACCCTCAAACTGAAACTGTTTTGGATTACCACGGTGGTATGCAAGATATTGAGGCAAGAACGCTTAGGATGATTGGAGAACCCAGCCAACGTTACCGAGAAGATCCAGTACGCATGTTACGCGCCATACGTTTTGCAGCCAAAACTGGCTTTCAGATTCAAACTGAGACTCTTGCTCCATTAGAAAAGCTTGGAGATCTTATACAAGATGTTCCAAGCTCACGCTTATTTGATGAAATTCTAAAGTTATTGATGTCTGGACACGCCTGGGCTTCTCTACAAGGTTTAAAGGATGTGGGTCTACATCAAAAGATATTGCCTTTGATTGATGCAATTTTAGAAAATGAAGACCGTTCAATTTTTGTAAAAAAATCTTTAGACAATACGGACTTAAGAGTTCATGAAGGCAAGCCTGTTTCACCAGGATTTTTATTTGCCAGCCTACTTTGGCATGACGTTCAAGATGCTTGGGCTCATTATGAAAATGATGGCATGCAAAGTGTCCCGGCATTACACGCAGCTATTGATGAAGTATTTGAGTCTCAGAAAAATTTTCTTGGGATGCAGCGCCGTCATGAAGCAGATATGCGTGAAATTTGGACCATGCAACCTAGATTAGAAAAAAGGGTTGGTCGATATCCTTTCCGCCTAATTGATAGCTCTAAATTTAAAGCTGGGTATGACTTCCTATTATTGCGCTGCGAAACCGGTGAAATCTCAAACGAAATAGGGCAATGGTGGACTGACTTTTGGCTAGGTGATGATCCTATTCGTCAAGATCTCATGGCCCTTGTTAAAAACACTGCGCCAGACCCAAACACCACATCCCCCAAGAGAAAAAGACGAAGAACTAGGTCCAGATCGGCAAAATCTACGCCTCCTGAGCAAACAAGTTAAAAAAAAGATAAAGTACTGTAACTAACAAGGGGAAGTTTTATGGCGTTAGCCTATATCGGTCTTGGCGGCAATATTGGTGACACAAGACAGTTCATTACTGATGCAATCGTTTGTTTGGCTCTAAATCCTGAGCTACAGGTAAAAACTCGCAGTTGCCTCTATCAAAGCGCCCCCGTCAATGCTACTGGTAACGACTTCATCAATGCGGTTGTATCCATTGAGACAGCACTTACCCCTGAAGATTTGTTAAACATTTGTCAAAATATTGAATTTTCATTTGGACGTGAAAGACCTTACATTAACGCTCCAAGAACTCTTGATTTAGACGTGTTGGCTTACGATGCAATTTCAGTTCAAAAAGAAAAATTGACTATTCCTCATCCAAGAATGGTTGAAAGAGCCTTTGTGCTTTTACCCTTATTAGAAATTGCACCCGATTTAGAGCTTCCTGGATTTGGAAAGCTTTCTCAATACGTCGATAATGTTGCACATCAACGCATTGAAAAGATAAAGGGCTTAAGTTGCCCCATCCAACATCACTAGGATTTAAAAATGGCTTACTTACAAGAAAAAAATGCCGATCGCTCACCAAAAACAATTACTCAATTACACGCAATGCATCAATCTGGAGAAAAGATTGCTGTTTTAACTGCTTATGAATCAAGTTTTTCTGCCTTAATCGATCATGCTGGCATTGATGCCATGTTAATAGGTGATTCATTAGGTAATGTTGTTCAGGGTCACTGCACAACAACTCCCGTGACCATGACAGATATGGTCTATCACACTCAATGTGTATCAAGAGGTAATCAATCTGCTTTCCTTATTGCAGACATGCCTTTTGGGTCTTACTCCACCCCTGAAAAAGCCATGGAAAATGCTGTTCTTTTGATGCGTGCCGGTGCACAAATGGTCAAGCTTGAAGGTGGCGAATGGTTAGCTGATACTGTTAAGTTTTTAGTGCAAAGAAGTGTTCCTGTTTGTGGCCATTTAGGTTTACTACCCCAATCCATCCATGCTCTTGGTGGCTTTAAAGTTCAAGGTAAATCTCCTGAATCAGCTCAACAGTTAGTTGCTGATGCGATTGCACTTGAATCTGCCGGCGCCCAAATGATTGTTTTAGAAGCCATCCCATCTGAACTTGGGGCAAGAGTAACGCAATCAATCAATATTCCAACAATTGGCATCGGTGCAGGGCCAGAATGCTCTGGTCAAGTTTTAGTGATGCATGATATGTTGGGTGCTTTTCCAGGCCGCTCACCAAAGTTTGTTAAAAACTTTTTAGAGGGGCAAGCCTCAATTGAAGCTGCTGTTGTAGCCTATATTACAGCGGTCAAAGCCGGAACTTTTCCGGGCCCTGAGCACTGCTTTAAAGCTTAACTGGCTTAATTAAAAAAATCTTTAACTCGATCCAGAAAACCTTTTTGCTGAGGACTATGTTTTGCTCCTCCAGCTTTAAGACTGTCGTCAAACTGTTTGAGTAAGTCCTTTTGTGCCTGAGTTAATTTAACAGGGGTTTCGACCTGAACATGGATATAAAGATCACCAGGCAAACTCGTGCGCAAACTCTTAATACCTTTTGAACGTAATCTAAAAGTACGCCCACTTTGAGTACCCTCAGGGACATCAAAAGTAGCCTTGCCAGATAAAGTGGGCACCTCGATCTCACCACCCAAAATAGCTTCTACGAATGAAATCGGCATCTTGCAATGCAAATCTTCACCATCTCTTTCGAAGACTGGATGCGGCTTGATGTGAACTTCAACATACAAGTCTCCACTAGGACCACCATTAACGCCAGGCTCACCATTACCGCTTGAACGGATGCGTATACCATCATCGATACCAGCAGGAATTTTTACTTCTAAGGTCTTTTGGGATTTTGTCTTGCCAGCACCGTGACATTTTTTACACGGCTTTGGTATGTAACTTCCTGATCCACTGCATCGAGGGCAAGTTTGTTGCATTGAGAAAAATCCCTGAGCAACCCGAACCTGTCCCACACCATTACAGGTGGTACACGTTTCAACTTTTGAACCAGGCTCTGCACCACTTCCATGACATGGATCGCAATTAGACCAGCTAGGTACTCGAATTTGAGTATCGTGGCCGTTAGCAGCCTCTTCCAAGCTAATTTCCATGCTATAGCGCAAATCAGCACCGCGATAAACCTGTGGACCACTACGCCCTTGAGCGCCACCCCCGAAGATATCCCCAAAGATATCTCCAAAAGCGTCTGAGAAGCCACCAAAACCTTGACCACCACCGCCACCACCGCCGAAGCCGCCCATATTAGGGTCAACTCCAGCATGACCATACTGGTCGTATGCAGCGCGCTTTTGAGGGTCCGATAGCATCTCATAGGCCTCTTTGGCCTCTTTAAACTTGGCCTCTGCCTCTTTGTTATCTGGGTTACGGTCTGGGTGATGCTTCATAGCCATCTTTCGATAAGATTTTTTAATCTCATCGTCAGTAGCACTCCGAGCTACACCCAGAATTTCATAAAAGTCGCGCTTGGTAGACAAAACTGTTCCTTACTTCTTATCGTTTACTTCCTTGAATTCGGCATCAACGACATTGTCGTCCTTAGGCTTAGCATTATCACCACTTGGCTGAGCAGCTTGCTCTTTTTCAGCCATAGCAGCATAAACCTTTTCGCCTAATTTTTGACTAGCTTTACCTAACTCTTCGGTTTTAGTAGTAATGGCTTCCTTATCAGCGCCCTTAGCAACCTCCTCCAAATCCTTTAATGCAACTTCAATTTTTTCTTTTTCACTGGCCTCTAAAGATGCTCCATGTTCTTCAAGTGCTTTTTTAGTTGAGTGAACAAGCGCTTCAGCAGTATTGCGCGCATCTACCAATTCACGTAACTTGCGATCTTCTTCAGCATTGATTTCGGCATCTTTAACCATGTTAGCAATTTCTTCTTCAGATAAACCTGAGTTAGCTTTAATGGTGATTTTATTTTCTTTACCAGTTGCCTTATCTTTTGCACCAACGTGCAAGATACCGTTGGCATCGATATCAAACGACACTTCAATTTGTGGCGCACCACGTGAAGCTGGGGCAATACCTTCAAGATTAAACTCACCCAACACTTTGTTTGCTACAGCCATCTCACGCTCACCTTGGAACACTTTAATAGTTACAGCAGGTTGATTATCTTCTGCCGTTGAGAAAACTTGAGCATGCTTTGTTGGGATAGTTGTATTCTTTTTGATCATCTTAGTCATCACGCCACCCAAGGTCTCAATACCTAATGAGAGAGGCGTTACATCTAACAACAAGACATCTGTACGATCACCAGAAAGAACTGCACCTTGAATCGCAGCACCAGCGGCAACAGCCTCATCAGGGTTAACGTCTTTACGTGGCTCCTGACCAAAGAACTCTTTAACTTTCTCCTGCACTTTTGGCATACGTGTCATACCGCCAACCAAAATTACGTCTTGAATATCGCCAATTGCAACACCAGCATCTTTAATAGCGATGCGACATGGCTCGATAGTTCTAGCAATTAAATCCTCAACAAGGGACTCTAATTTAGAGCGCGTCATTTTGATATTTAAGTGCTTAGGACCTGAGGCATCAGCTGTGATGTATGGCAAATTAATATCTGTCTGTTGACCTGATGACAATTCAATCTTAGCTTTCTCAGCAGCTTCTTTTAAACGTTGTAGCGCTAATACGTCCTTAGATAAATCAACACCCTGATCTTTTTTGAACTCAGTGATGATGAAATCAATGATGCGCTGGTCAAAATCTTCACCACCTAAGAATGTGTCACCGTTTGTTGAGAGTACTTCAAATTGTTTTTCACTATCAACATCAGCGATTTCAATAATTGAAACGTCAAAAGTACCGCCACCCAAGTCGTAGACAGCAATCTTACGATCGCCCTTTTCTTGTTTATCCAAGCCAAAGGCTAAAGCAGCTGCAGTAGGTTCGTTAATAATACGCTTCACATCTAAACCAGCAATGCGACCCGCATCTTTAGTTGCTTGACGTTGGCTATCGTTAAAGTAAGCTGGCACAGTAATTACGGCCTCTGTTACTTCTTCACCCAAGTAGTCTTCGGCAGTTTTCTTCATCTTACGAAGAACTTCAGCTGAAATTTGCGGAGGGGCCATTTTCTTACCGCGAACCTCCACCCATGCATCACCGTTATCAGCTTTTGCAATTTTATAGGGCATCAAATTAATATCTTTTTGCACTTCTTTTTCGTCGAACTTACGACCAATCAAACGCTTAACCGCATACAAAGTATTGTGTGGGTTAGTCACTGATTGGCGCTTAGCAGGTGCACCAACCAAAATTTCGCCATCTTCCATGTAAGCGATGATCGAAGGTGTTGTACGAGCACCCTCTGCGTTTTCAATCACTTTGGGAACATTGCCTTCTAAAACAGATACACACGAATTGGTTGTACCTAAGTCAATACCGATAATCTTAGCCATGCTTAACTCCTAAATAGTGTTTATATGTTCAATATGGGGATAAATGCTGATATTTCAATACCTGTTACTTGGGCTGACTAACTGTCACCAACGCAGGCCTTAAAATTCGATCAGCAATTAAATAACCTTTTTGCAATACGGTTACAACCGTATTAGCTTCTTGCTCATGCGGCACCATTGCAATTGCCTGATGACGATGTGGGTCAAACTTTTCACCAACTGGGTTGATCTCTTGAACGCGACCTCTTTCTAGAGCAGACATGAGTTGTTTGAGTGTTAGCTCAATACCCTCTTTCATCTTTGTAGAATCCTCGCCGTTATCAGATAGCGCAGCAGTCAAACTATCGAGAACTGGTAATAAACTCTCAGCAAATCCCTCAATTGCGAATTTATGGGCTTTAGCAACTTCTTCGATAGATCTTCTACGTGCGTTTTCGACTTCCGCTTTAGCCCGTAAAAATTGATCTTGATGTTCCTGAAGTTGAGCTTGCAGTAACGCAATCATTTCCTCAGGACTTGGGGGTGGATGCCCAGCTAAAGCATCGTCGCCTACCACCGCTTCTTCAGCGCTTGGTAAATCCGTGGGTTTATTGATATCTTGTTGATTTTCTTGATTTTTATCTTGGCTCATTGCTTTTTAATCCTCCAACAAACAAGCATATTGGGATAAAAAGCATTTATTCAAGTCCTCAATAGGAAATATTTCTCTCCTGATTGAGGTTTACTTAACATTCAAATCGGCAGCTCTTTTTTGGCTAAGTGCCAAACTCTCAGCAGATTCAGCACTGAGAGGCCAAGAGCCTAAATGCTCCATAGCGATTTGAGTTAGACCATTAACCCAGGGCTGAGCATCATTGAGACATGCTATGTAGTTATATTCTTGGCCACCAGAGTGGATGAAGTCTTCTTGAACTTCCATAGCAATTTCTTCTAAAGTTTCCAAGCAATCTGCTGGGAACCCAGGGCAAAAAATATCTAAACGGCGAGTCTTTTTCTCTCCCAACATTTTTACAGTGGGCGCAGTGTATGGCTTTAGCCATTCAGCTTTTCCAAAACGAGACTGGAAAGTGACCATGGCTTCCTCGCTACTTAGTCCTAGCGCCTCACGCAATAGGCGCCCGGTCTTGTGGCACTCGCAATGGTATGGATCACCTTTATCAAGGGTTCTTTTAGGTACTCCATGAAATGAAAAAAGTAACTTGTCACCTGCTGCAAAATCTGGGCGTCCACGCTCAACCCATGATGACTCAACTTGTTGTTTGAGTGCCTGAATGTATGCCGGATGATCATGGTAGTGCTTCACTATCCGTAACTCTGGCTGATTACGCCATGAACCTAATATTCTAAAAATTTCATCAAAGGTCGATGCAGTTGTAGTTGCAGAATATTGTGGGTAAAGAGGCAATACGAGAAGACGCTCCATACCTGCATCACGCATACGCTCCAATACAGACTCTAAGCTGGGGTTGCCATAGCGCATAGCCATTTCAACCATCACTTCATGACCTTGCGCCTCTAGAGTTTTCTTGAGGGCTACAGCTTGCTTTTGTGAATAGATCAATAAAGGAGACCCCGATGGTTGGCCGTCCTGTCCGTTGAGCCAAATGCTGGAGTATTTTTTAGCTGAAGCACCCGAACGAATCGGCAAAATAATCAGATTCAAAATGCACCACCAAATGATCTTCGGTATTTCAACAACGCGAGGATCAGATAAAAATTGCTTTAGATAGGGCTTTACAGCTTTTGCTGTAGGGGCATCTGGCGTACCTAAGTTAACAACTAAAATAGCTGTTCGTAGGGCTTGGCGTTGAAGGGCCATAAAAGTCTCTCAGTATTTTTAAAATGTTGTGGTTAATTTGATGATACTTGTTACGTATAGCATCGATTGTTTACTTGTTGTTTACTAATTGTCTATTAAGTTATTTGTTATAAATCCCACTGCTAAGAGCACCTGAAAGTAGCTTAGCGGTAATGTCAACGATAGGAATAACTCGCTCGTAAGCCATGCGCGTAGGACCAATCACCCCCAAGGTTCCAACAATACGACCATCAACGTTATAGGGTGCAGTAATAACAGCCATATCTTCCATTGGAACCAAAGCGCTTTCGCCGCCAATAAAAACCTGAATCCCCTCTGCTCTAGATGACACATCCAATAATTGGAGTAAGCCTGTTTTTTCCTCAAACATACCAAATAACTGTTTGAGCTTAACCATGTCAGAGGAAAGATCACCTACATTTAATAAACGGCGCTCTCCAGAAATAACCATTCCTGAATCAGCATCGGCATGATCAGCACTAGCCTTCAGCGCAGCTTCCATCAAAGAAGTAATACCGGCGCGTAAGCCCTCTAACTCATGACGAAGTCGCTCCTTAACCTCAAAGAAGCTAAGGCCAGCGAATTGGCTATTTAGATAGTTAGATGCTTCTACTAGCTCTGAAGAACTGTAATCACGATCCGTAAGAATGATTCGGTTCTGAACATCACCGTCGGGGGTTACCAAAATCAACAAAATACGTTTTTCAGAAAGTCTTAAAAATTCAATTTGCTTAAACAATTCTGAGCGTCTTGGGGTTAATACAACACCCGCAAAATTAGATAAGTTTGATAAAACCTGAGCAGCCGCAGCAACGACTCGCTGGGGTGCATCTGCCTGAATCGCATCTTGCGCCTCATTGGCTATAATTTCTTCAATAGGTCTTACTGTCAACATGGTGTCGACAAATAATCGATAACCTTTGGGAGTTGGGACTCTGCCAGAGGATGTGTGAGGACTGGCAACAAACCCCATTTCCTCAAGATCAGCCATGACGTTACGAATAGTAGCTGCGGATAAATCCAAGCCAGAGAACTTAGAGAGAGCTCGCGAGCCGACCGGCTGCCCGTCAGCAATATAGTGCTCAATCAGAGTTTTTAAGAGGCTTTTTGAACGTTCATCCATGATTTAGTAATTGTAGGGCTATTAGGGCTATGGTTTAATCAACATCATGTCAAATCTTAAGACAAATCACTCAAATTGCCATTTTAAGAAAATAGCCTTGGTTGGAAAATACCAAGCTGATGGCTTTGCGCTCATGTTAAACGAGCTTGCAAAGACCCTTCAAGCATTAGGCTGTGATGTTTATTTAGAATCAGATACAGCTGAAAATTCAGTAATAACGAGCCTTCCAATAATCAAAACTTCTGATTTTCAGGGGCAAATTGACTTAGTTATTGTATTAGGTGGCGACGGAACCATGCTTGGGGTGGCACGGCAAATCGCTGGTAAGGAAGTTCCGCTCATAGGTATCAATATGGGTACCTTGGGTTATATGACCGATATCCCATTAAAAGATGCGCAATCAGTCTTGGAAGAAATGCTCAACGGCCACTTTACTGAAGACATCAGATATTTACTTGAGGCCGAGGTCATTAGAGGAAAAGAAGTTATTGGTAATGGTTTAGCCTTAAATGATGTCGTTGTTAATCGTTCAGGCTTTTCTGGAATGCTTGAGTTAACCGTACATGTTAATGATCAATTTATGTACGACCAACGCTCAGATGGTTTGATCGTAGCCACGCCAACAGGTTCAACTGCTTACTCAATGTCTGCAGGCGGTCCTATTTTGCATCCATCAGTTGCTGGCGTCGTATTGGCCCCAATCGCCCCACACTCTCTTTCAAATCGCCCTATCGTATTGCCAAATGACAGTGCGATATTCATTGAATTAATCGGTGGCAAAGATGTCAGTGTTAATTTTGATATGCAATCTCTGACTCACTTAAAAATTGGCGATAAAGTTAAGATCATTCGCTCACAAAAAACAATTACCCTACTTCATCCAATTGATCATAGTGAATATAAGGCACTAAGACAAAAGCTTCATTGGAATGAACATCCTTCTTCGTTTTAAATATGCTGCGAAGTCTAAACATCCGTGACTTTGTCATCGTTGATACTCTCGACATTGATCTTGAAAAAGGCTTCACCGTTCTCACTGGTGAAACTGGTGCAGGTAAGTCCATTCTATTGGATGCTCTTGCTTTAGTTTTAGGCGAAAGGGCCGATGCTAGCCAAATTAGAGAAGGTAAAACCAAAGCGGAAATTTCTGCTATTTTTTCTCTCAGCGGAAATTTACAAAACATCATTAATCATTGGTTAGATGAACAAGGTTTCTCTAATGAGGATGACGGTGCCACGCTCATTTTAAAAAGAATCATTGAAACATCCGGTAGAAGTAGAGCTTTTATTAATGGAAGTGCTGCTACGCTTAATCAAGCAAAAGAATTAGGTGGCTTATTAGTTGATATACATGGTCAACATGCACATCAATTACTTCTCAAAACAGGTGCACAACGTGACCTTCTTGATAACCAAGCCAAACTTCAACCATTGGTTGCTGAAGTTAAAAAGCTTTATCAAAACTGGCAGAGCACTAAAAAGCAATTAGAGCTTGCAGTTCATGCTGGTGAAAATTTACAAAAAGAACATGAACGCCTATCTTGGCAATTGGAAGAACTTGATAATTTATCTCCTAAAGTTGGCGAGTGGGCCGAAGTTGAAATTGAATACTCACGACTAGCTAACGCATCACGTTTAATAGAAGGCTCTCAGAAAGCTTTAAATCTTTTGCAAGAACAAGAAGGTCATGCCGAAGAGTTGCTATCAAAAGCATTTAATGAATTAACTGATTTAGCAAAGCTAGATGCTCATCTAGATGATGCCAAGGTTGCTATTGAATCTGCGCAAATCCAACTGGCAGAAGCCAGCCATAGCCTCAATCGTTATCTCCAAAAAATCGATGTTGATCCTGATCGCCTAAAAGAAATTGAAGAGCGCCTAACAGATCTACACAGTGCCTCTAAAAAGTTTAAATGTCTCCCTGAAAACCTTCCTCAAGTTTGGGAAGAAATTCAAGAGAAAGTAACTGCAATTAAAGACTCACAAGACTTAGCCGCACTTGAGGCAAATCTTAAACTTGCAGAAACCAGTTATCGTAAAGAAGCTAAGCTACTTAGCCAAGCGCGAGCAAAAGCCGCAAAAGTACTTGAGAAATCCGTTACAGATGCCATGCAAGACTTATCTATGGCAGGTGGTTTATTTAATATTCGAATTGAAGATTTAGCTGATGGCAGTATGTACGGTCTTGAGCAAATTGAATTTCTTGTAGCTGGCCATCCTGGAGTTACCCCAAAACCTTTATCAAAAGTTGCCTCTGGTGGTGAATTAGCTCGTATCAGCCTAGCCATAAGTGTGATTACCTCGGAAGCAAGTCAAATACCAACCTTAATTTTTGATGAAGTAGATGCGGGAATTGGTGGTGCTGTGGCAGAAACAGTTGGCAAGCGTATGAAAGAGCTTGGTCAAGCTCACCAAGTTTTATGTGTGACTCATTTAGCTCAGGTTGCTGCTCAAGGTCACCAACACTGGAAAGTTTCTAAACATAGCGCTTCTAATCAAACTGTCTCTCAAATTACTAGTCTTAATAGACAAGAAAAAGTTGAAGAAGTAGCCCGCATGTTAGGTGGCGCTGAGATTACTGAAACCACCCGCCGTCATGCTCGTGAATTACTAGATACATAAAACTTTTTGCCAAAGTTTAGTAACCGCATCCTTTGCAGCTAATAGAACAAGATCCATCTCTTCAGGTTTGACCCTTGTCTTATCTGCCCCATCTAATCTAATTCGGTGTTGATACTCTCGATAAATCCGATAAGCTTGCGCTACCTCATCTGCCTCGTCTTGATCTATAAGGCCCGCATTAGCCGCAATCCCTAGCAGGGCAATATTGCCTAAGTTACCTAATAAATTTCTATGTTGGTAACTAAATCTTAATACTAAATACTGAACGATAAATTCAATATCAACCATTCCTCCAGTGTCATGCTTAATATCGAAATGACCAGAATCATTAGGATGACCCTCGCTAACCTTGGCTCTCATCGAAATAATTTCTTGCTTCAGCTCTTGTTCATGACGCTCTTGGGTAAGAACTGCCGCTCTTATTTCTTCAAATTGTTGACCAATTTTTGGATCACCCGCGCAAAAACGAGCTCTGGTCAATGCTTGATGCTCCCATAACCAAGCTACATTATCGCCCTGACGCATTTGATAACGCTCAAAAGAGTCGATACTAGTAACCAATAATCCTGCAGTGCCATTAGGTCGTAATCGTGTATCAATTTCAAATAAGACACCTGCCGATGTAGCGGTTGTTAACCAAGCAATTAAACGCCTAGCAAACATGGCATATCTCTCAGTGGCACTTTGGTCCGAGTCTGGTGCATCGTGCAGAAAAACAATATCTAAATCCGAAGCATATCCAAGCTCTTTGCCACCTAACTTACCATAGGCGATGATCGCAAACGATGGGGGTACCAATGCATTTATTTCAAATTTTTTCGCAATGATTGGCCAAACCCGCTCTATAGTTAGACTTAAAATTAAATCAGCTAGAGCCGATAGACGGTCGCTCACTTTCTCAATAGATAAAGGTTGCTCGCGCCCAATCCCTAACTCTGCTAACAACGTTAAGAAAGTCTCTGTATGGTGAACTTCCCGTAATATATCCATTGATAACTCAGATGGATCACCCTGCTCTGCGGCATCATCTAATAAAACATTTATCTCAACTCTTAATTTTGTCCAATAAATAGATGGATGATCTTCAGGGGAATATTGTCCTGGCCCAGTTAATAAGTCATCTAGTAAACGAGGGTGCTTAATTAAGTAGTCAGATCCCCATTTTGATGCTGATATTAGTGCAATCAGGTTGTTCAAAATATGTGGATACTCTGATAACAAAGCCAAATAGGATGAACGCCTAGAAATTGAATCTAACAGGTTCATCATCCTGACCATCACTGAATCAGATTTTTCAATTTCCCATTGACGCGCTTTGACATGGCTTGCAGCGCTTGCCATTAACTGGATAAATCTACGCCTTGATGTGTCACTCAGAGATCTTTGACGAGCGCTGCCACACCACGTATCCCACATTTCATTCAATAAAGGAAAATCTACTGGCGGTAACCAAGTAGCAACTAGCTCATCTTCACTCTCAGTCTCAGCACTGTGTTTTTTTAGAACAAAAGCATTACTAAACAGATTGGCTACGTTAGTTCGATGATTCGCTAAAGTAGCCCTGAAATCCTCCAAGCTCTGATGCCCCATTGATTTTCCAATCCGCTCTTGAGAATGGTCGTCTACAGGTAGGTGGTGTGTTTGAGCGTCTTCCCAGTACTGCAAACGATGCTCAAGCTTTCTTAAATATAAATAAGCATCTGTTAGACATTTGAGGTCAGCCGATGAGATCAACTGTCTGTCATGAACAGCCGTAAGTACTTCTAAAGTAGGCCTAATACGTAAACCAGGATCCTGACCGCCGCGAACTAACTGGAACATTTGAGCCATGAACTCAATTTCTCTAATGCCACCTCGCCCTAACTTTATATCGGCTGCCTTCTCTGGATGAGATAAGGTTCTTTTTTCTGCCTCTTGCTGGATTTGGGCGTGCAGCTGACGAATTGCCGCTATAACTCCAAAGTCCAAATATCTTCGATAAACAAACGGCTTGACTAAATCCTGCAAGCCTTTTTGGAACCTTGCGTAAATTGGGTCGGTCTCTATGGGCGAAACCATTCTTCCTTTAATCCAAGCATAACGCTCCCACTCACGCCCCTGAACACTAAAGTATTCCTCCAACATTGCCAAACTACAAACTAGCGGGCCTGAATCGCCATTGGGTCTGAGCCTCATATCCACTCGGAATACAAACCCCTCAGGTCTTAGTTCACTTAGAAGGGCTATTAATTTTTTACCAATCCTTCCATACCACTCGTGGTTTGAAATACTTTTAATACCACCCTGAGTATCACCATCTTCCTCATATAAAAAAACTAGATCAATATCTGATGAGACATTTAATTCACGTCCACCCAGCTTACCCATCCCAACAACCATAAGGGGTAAATATTGACCGCTGACATCTAAGGGCTCGCCCACCAACTCTCTCATATCTTTTCGAAGAGCTTCAAGACCAATTGCAATAACTTTTTCAGCAAATAAAGTCATAGCCTGAGTTACCTCAGCAACAGGTGCCTCATGATTTAGATCTTTTAGGGCAAGTAACAGCATGAGTTGCTGCCTTGCTAAACGTAATTGCGCACCCAAAACCGTCAAATCAACAACTGGGGCATTTATCAAAAGGGCGCTTGAACTAAGAACTCTATCAATAACAGAACCGTCAACCGGCTGCCCCTCTAAATCAGTCAACAAATCTACCCATTGCGGCTGAGCATTGAGCCAGCGTGCCGCGTAGGCTGAATTCTCCAAAAGAACTGAAATTTTTTTATTATTTAGGCTCATAGGTATCATGTTATCGCTATCAATACCCCTTCGGCTACAGCATAATTACAAAATGTCATGGTTATTCCTCACCACTTCGTTAGATAAGCTTCGCCAATTTAAAATAAGCGGGGAAAAACAAGCTATTTGGAAAAAAAGAATCTTTTGGTTATTGGCAATAGCAAGTGTTACTGTTATCTGCATCCATCTAGCTGTTCGATTCTATTTTTGGCCTTTAGTTGAAAAAAATAAATCCCAATTTGAAAAAATACTAAGCCAAGGACTTGGGGCGGAACTAAGAATTGAAGAAATTAAGACCGATTGGGAGTTTCTCTGGCCTGCGTTCAAAATTAAAAATATCACAATTCAACCCCTAAATGGCTTAAATGAACGACCTTTACTAAGTATTCCTGAGATTACAGGCAATATTTCTTGGGAGACATTATGGGAACTGCAGCCTCATTTTCATGATGTAAGGTTTGAAAATGCCAAAATTCACGCAAAACGAGATGTTCATGGTGATTGGGATATAGCAGGGATTAAGTTACAAAAAGATTCTGCGGGATTTGCGATCGGCAACTGGGTCTTTGATCAAGACAGTATGCAGGCTAATAATGCAGAAATTATTTGGGTAGATCAAAAAAATCAATCTACTGAACATCATATCCAAATAGAGAGCCTTAATCTAAAGAACTCATGGTTTAAGCATCAAATTAACCTTAGTCTTCGCACCCCATGGAACCAAGGCGTTGCAAAGATAGATGCTCAATTTAGACATAATTTCTTTGGTGATGCTGGCAACTGGAAAGATTGGAATGGCTCAATCAATTGGGAGGCATTTAACCTAGATCTTAAAAAAATTAACGGCGCTATTGGTGGTGATATAAAAATCGTTGATGGTTTTTTAAATAGCACCGGAAATACTTATCTTAAAAGTGGGATGCTAAATGGCGGAGAAACCCGACTCCAGTTTAAAAATTTACATTTTGACTGGGAGCGTATTGGACAACCATTAAAAATAATGAGCCTAGAGGCACAAATTGTGCAAGAAACCTCTGGTAAAAAAATCTCCATGACAGCACCAGAGCTAAATTGGCAGATCGACGCAAAATCAGCAAAGCAAGAATTGAATGGTCTCAGCTTTTACTGGAAATCTGCGCCAAGTATTAAATCCGTAGAACATGCCGGCATTAAAGCTGCTCACATCAATATCGAACTAGTAAAGCAAATGGCCAAGCAATTCCCTTTACCAAAAGATATTCAAAAATTTATTACTGATTACCAACCCTCAGGCAACCTAGAAAATCTCGACGCGAATTGGCACGCACAAGCGAGCCGCTTACCATTCGGAATCTTTATCCCTGGGTTTAGTAAATCTAATTACAAAGTTTCATTTGATTTTGACAACTTATTTTTAAAACCAATTGAAAATAAGAATTTATCAATCTCTAACTTTTCAGGAAAAATATTCGCAACAGAACTTGGCGGCGAAGTTAGCCTCAACAATCAAAAAAGTTCTGCTGTTCTACCTCAAATTCTTGAGAATGATCAACTTGAGTTTAATAAAGCGAAAGGTTTAATTAAATGGGTAAAGAATGGGGATGCTTTTGACTATGAACTCAAAAATATAGCCATCGAAAATGATGACGTATCTCTTCAGTTCGATGCAACATATAAACCAAAGACAGCTAAACGTTCAGAAAATATTAGTGTAAAAGCCAAAATTGATAGTGCAAAAGTATTAAACATAACGCGCTACTTTCCCGCTGTCATGTCTAAAGATGCTCGTAATTACATACGCGGCGCGCTCAAGTCTGGATATGTTAAGAACGGAACTCTTGTTATTGCTGGCGATACTGATCACATTCCATTTAACTCCAAACATCCTGGTACTTTTAGTTTAAATCTACCAGTAAGCGATATTGAATTCCACCCTGCTTCTGCGAATATTTTCGGAAAAGGACAATGGTCACCATTTTCAAAGGTGAACGGTACGATTAAGCTGGAAGGGCCACAATTAAGCGTCGATTTTAAAAATGCTTTGTTTGAGAGTGTTCAGCTAAGCAATGTTCAGGGCAAAGTAACTGATATAACCAACAAGCAAGCAGTTTTAAAGATTAGTGGAAATGCAACGGGCCTTACGCAGGATTTGCTTAACTACTATTTGTTCAGCCCTTCAGGCCAAAACTTAAAAGCCACCTTTAATGACATAGTCATTTCAGGTAAATCAGATTTAAAGATTGATATTGCGCTACCTTTAGCTGATACAAATAAGACCGCTATCAAAGGTGAGCTGACTCTACAAAACAATAGCGCCAATTATGATAAGAAAATTGATATCACTGACATAAATGGAGGCATTCTTTTTTCAGAAGAAAATATTAGCGCGCGTAACTTAAAAGCTAAAGCTCTTGGTGGCAATCTTCTCATTAATAATTCTAGCAACCTACTCTCGTCGGCAAATCCTTCTATGAAAGTTAAAGGAGATCTTCAAGTCAGCCAACTTCTAGCTGCGCTAGCGCCACAAGGTACATATCAATCACTTAAAGATATTTACAGTCAGGTTAATGGCTCTATTGATTACGATGGCGATCTGCTGATATCAGCGAATGGCTACAAAATTAATTTAGGCCTTCAGCTCAAGCAGTTAAGCTCTTTATTGCCGGCTCCTTTCAACAAGAAAAATGGAGTACCTTTAAATGGGGAATTTAATTTAGCAAATTTCAATAAAGATACCAATATCAAACATAATGGCTCACTTAAGATTGCTAAATTAATCAATGCTCCATTTGCAATAGATGCAAACAATAATTTGCGAGCGAATCTTGGCATAAATACCTCAGGCAAAGTTCCTGATGAAGGTATCTCTGCAAATATTAATCTTGATCAATTAGATCTTGTTGAGTGGGATAAATGGGTTGAGAAATTTTTACCAGATAATTCTAAAGATAAAAAAATTAAATCTGTTACTCCTGCATTGACAGCTTTCAAAGCAGATATAAAGAAAGTGAAAGTTTCCGATAAAGAATTCAGTAACATTAATCTTTCGGCAAATTTCATCAATAGTCTCTGGGTTGCTAGAATTGAATCACCTTTAGCCAGCGGGCAACTTACTTGGCAACCTGCTCAAATTGATACTCCTTATGGCAAGTTAACCGCTCGACTAAAACAGTTAACACTGGAGAAATATCCAGAAACAGGGGGTAGTCCTAAGACTCCAAATACCAAGGCCCAAAGAATTCCAACTGTCGACATTACAGCCGACAAGCTAACTTATAACAATCATGACTATGGATCATTGCAACTGATTGCTAAAAACAATATAAGTGATTGGGTAATCGAAAAGTTAGCACTAAAAAATGATAATGCTTCAGTTCTTGCCTCCGGTCGCTGGGAGTTACCCAAAGTAGGTAAAAATAATCTCGGCAATACCTTTATCAACTTTGATTTAGATATTGATGATGGTGGCA
This sequence comes from Polynucleobacter meluiroseus, assembly GCA_945881875.1. GTDB lineage: Bacteria > Pseudomonadota > Gammaproteobacteria > Burkholderiales > Burkholderiaceae > Polynucleobacter > Polynucleobacter meluiroseus_A. Next base: position 53,917 of record CAMCVH010000005.1, on the reverse strand, counting down.
AATTGTTAGATAAGTTAGGCTTCCCAAAAACAATCGATGGCGGATCTGGTAAGTTAATTGGTTCACTCAATTGGAATGGTGCGCCACATCAATTCGAGGTTAAATCTCTTCAGTCAGATGTTTCACTAGATCTTGCCAAGGGCACAATTTTGCAAGTTGATCCTGGAGCGGCTCGTCTTCTCGGGGTGCTGAGCTATCAAGGTTTGACTCGCCTAGCAACGCTTGATATTGGCGGAGTTCTTAAACCAATAGTCAGTCAAGGAACTCCTTTTGACAGAATCACATCACAAGGTAAAGTTACAAATGGCATTGCTAATATCCAGAATTTAAGTATTAGAGGTCCACAAGGGAATGTCCGCTTAACAGGCAACGCTAACTTAGTTAATGAAACTCAAGATATCCGAATTACTGTAGTTCCTAATTTAAACGCTGGATCAGCATCCGTTGCTTACACATTTGTTAATCCGATTATTGGATTGAGCACATTGATTGGGCAATACTTGATTGCTGATGAAGTAAGCAAGCTATTTCAGTTAGATTATCTAGTTCAGGGTACCTGGGCAACACCTCAAGTCATTGCGCTTGATATCAAGGGTCGCCCTTTAGATGAAAATATACTTAAAGATATTAGGGATAAGTCACTTCTGCGGCAACAACAAAACCCGAATAAGAAATAGAATAAGGGCATGACGCCTAATCAATTGAGAGTTGCTAGCATTCAGATGGTTTCAACGCCATCTGTTGATAAGAATTTAGCTAATGCAGAGCAACTTATCCAAGAAGCTAAAGCACTTGGAGCAGAATTAGTCGTATTACCAGAGTATTTTTGCTTAATGGCTCACCATGAGTCTGATAAAAACTTAATCAAAGAGGATTTTAATCATGGACCGATTCAGAGCTATTTGAGTTCAATTGCAAAATCACATGCTATTTACTTGATAGCAGGAACTATCCCACTTAAAGCTACTGTCGAAAATAAAGTTAAAAACTCAACCCTAGTTTTTTCACCCAGCGGTGAAATTATTTCGAGATATGACAAGATTCATCTATTTGGATTCAAAAAAGATGAGGAGGAATATCAGGAGTCAAGAACGATTGAAGCAGGCGATATTCCGCAATCATTTGTTATCAATAAAAATGGCATCAGTTGGAAATTTGGTTTATCAGTTTGTTATGACATTCGTTTTCCTGAACTCTATCGCGCTATGGGCGAAGTGGACTGCCATATTATTCCAGCAGCTTTTACTCGTACAACGGGTGAAGCTCACTGGGAAATCTTATTAAGAGCTCGAGCTATTGAAAATCAATGCTATGTTTTAGCTAGCGCTCAAGGTGGACAACATGAAAACGGTCGATCTACTTGGGGACAGAGTATGCTTGTAGATCCATGGGGTGAAATTAAATCCCAAATAACTCAAGGGCCAGGCGTTGTAATGGGGGTTCTTGACAAAAGCATCACTCAGCAAGTTAGAACTCAATTACCCGCTCTTTTACACCGCACTTTATAAGAATCCTATGAATTCACATTTAGCTTTAGAAAATTCAATCAACCTAAGTAGAGCTGACACTCTCAAAATCGCAAAAGATATCTTGCTGGCGCCAGCAGGCATTTCTGAAAATGATCTACAAAGTACTTTAGCGTTGATGCATACGCATCACTTAGATGATGCTGATTTATATTTTCAAAGAACCTATAACGAGTCTTGGAGCTTAGAAGAGGGTATTGTTAAATCTGGCACCTTCAGCATTGATCAAGGTGTTGGAGTTCGAGCAGTAAGTCATGACAAAACTGCTTTTGCATATTCTGATGAGATCAGTGCGGCAGCTCTAAAAAAAGCAGCTGAAGCCACTCGCGTAATTGGGGCAAGTAACAATAAAACTTATATAAGCCCTGCTTGGTCTACTACTAAAACACATGCTCTTTATCAATCAGCCAATCCGCTTGATAGCCTTAATGCAAAAGCAAAAATTGCTCTGTTAGAGGATATTGAAAGAAAAGCTAAAGCTAAAGATCCACGGATTGTTCAGGTCATGGCAGGTCTCGCTGCAGAACACGATATTGTCTTAGTCGCCAGAGCTGACGGCGTATTGGCTGCTGACATAAGACCTTTAGTTCGAGTTTCAATTACCGTTATTGCAGAGCAAAACAGTCGACGCGAAGTTGGATCATCGGGTGGCGGTGGTCGCTTTGACTATCACTTTTTTGTTCAAGAGAAAATTGATCACTGGATTGATGAGGCCGTTCGATCAGCTTTAGTAAATCTAGATTCAAGACCAGCCCCCGCGGGTTCGATGACAGTTGTTTTGGGTCCTGGTTGGCCGGGAGTACTTTTACATGAGGCAATTGGACATGGTCTGGAAGGTGACTTCAACCGCAAGGGCTCCTCTGCCTTTACAGGAAAAATTGGTCAAAGAGTTGCCGCTAAAGGTGTAACAGTTGTTGACGATGGCACTATTGCAGGTAGAAGAGGTTCGCTGTCCATTGATGACGAAGGTAATCCAACGCAATGCACCACTTTGATTGAAGATGGCATTCTGAAAGGCTATATTCAAGATAGCTTGAATGCACGCTTAATGAATATGCCAGTTACCGGCAATGCAAGACGTGAAAGCTATGCATCATTACCAATGCCGAGAATGACTAATACTTATATGCTTAATGGTAAAGATGATCCTCAAGAAATCATCAGCAGTATTAAAAAAGGTCTTTATGCAGTTAACTTTGGTGGTGGTCAGGTTGATATCACCAGCGGTAAATTTGTTTTCTCAGCTAGCGAAGCGTATTGGGTTGAAAATGGAAAAATTCAATATCCCGTTAAAGGTGCAACCATTATTGGTAATGGTCCAGAATCCCTTAAAGATATCAGCATGATAGGGAACGACATGAGTCTAGACAGTGGCATTGGAGTTTGCGGCAAGGATGGTCAGAGTGTGCCTGTAGGGGTTGGTCAACCAACACTTAGAATTAATAATATGACTGTTGGTGGCACAGCTTGATCAATCACCATAAAACTGTGCTACATTAATCACATGTCTGCAAATAACTCATATTTCTTTTACTTTTGGTTCTCAACCCCAGGCGGTCGAGAGGCAGAAATTCAAGCATAAGTTTCCTGCACTCAAATTAACCGCCGACACAAACGGCGGTTTTTTTTTACATATTTAGGTATCTAGTAATAAGGAGTTAATGAAATGGTTGATAAAGCACTCAGTAACAGAGACAACTGGTACGTCAGCATTGATAAGACATCTGAAACAGATGATGCGCGTATTCAAAATATCACGGTATTGCCACCGCCTGAGCATCTCATTCGCTTCTTTCCAATTCAAGGTACAGCTGTTGAAACGCTGATTGGCGATACTCGTAAAAAGATTCGTGACATCATGCATGGCAAGGATGATCGTCTTTTGGTCATTATTGGACCTTGCTCAATTCATGACCCTAAAGCTGCGCTTGAGTACGCTCACAAATTATTAGCGCTAAGAGCTCAATATGCTGATGATCTTGAAATCGTCATGCGAGTCTATTTTGAAAAACCTCGCACAACTGTTGGCTGGAAAGGTTTAATCAATGACCCTTACCTAGATGAAAGCTACCGTATTGATGAAGGTCTGCGTATGGCTCGTCAACTCTTAATAGAGATCAATCGTTTGGGTATGCCAGCTGGTAGTGAGTTCTTAGATGTCATCTCTCCTCAATACATTGGCGATTTGATCTCTTGGGGTGCAATTGGTGCTAGAACAACAGAAAGTCAAATTCACCGTGAACTTGCATCAGGAATTTCTGCTCCAATCGGATTTAAAAATGGCACAGATGGCAACATTAAGATAGCTACTGATGCTATTCAATCTGCAAGTAGACCTCACCATTTCTTATCTGTTCATAAAAATGGACAAGTGGCGATTGTTGAAACTAAGGGTAACAGTGATTGTCACGTTATTTTGCGTGGCGGAAAAACAACCAATTACGATGCAGAGAGTGTTGCAAAATCATGTGCCGAGTTAGAAGCATCTAAATTACCCGGCTCTTTAATGGTTGATTGTTCCCATGCCAACTCTAGCAAACAACATGAGCGTCAAATTGAAGTGGCAAAAGATATTGCTGGTCAGTTATCTGCGGGCTCAAAACAAATTTTTGGCGTGATGGTTGAGAGTCATATCAATGGCGGCGCGCAAAAGTTCACGCCAGGCAAGGATGATCCTAAAGCCCTGAAATATGCAACAAGTATTACTGATGCGTGTATTGGCTGGGATGATTCATTGAACACCTTAGAAATTTTGGCCAACGGTGTAAGGCAACGCCGCAATAAAAAATAAAAGCTAAAGATTGTTATCCAAAATAATGAATGTAAAAAAAGACCCCTTACTTGGGGCCTTTTTCATGACGCCAGAGTGTATCTGATCCGCCAGCCTCTTTATTGAGAACTCTAGCTAAAACAAATAGTAAATCTGATAAGCGATTCACGTACTGTCTAGGTGTGTCATGAATGGCTTCATGGCGTCCTAACTTAACAATAGATCGTTCGGCACGACGACATACAGTTCTACAAACGTGCGCTTGAGCTGCTGCTCGAGTACCACCAGGAAGGATAAACTCAGCCAAACGAGGCAATGTTACGTTGTACTTATCTAACCAAGTATCTAAGCGTAGGACTTGTTCATCTTTAAGAAGCGTGTAGTTGGGAATACATAACTCTCCACCCAAATCAAACAAGTCATGTTGAACTTGCGAAAAAAGCTCTTTTAACTCTTCAGCTACGCTTTCGGGTAAACCCTCGGTAATTAAAACGCCGATTTCTGAATTGAGCTCATCAACGTCCCCCATAGCGCAAATACGCAAATGGTCCTTATCTACCCGCTGTCCATCCCCTAAACCGGTCGTTCCAGCATCACCCGTTCGGGTCGCAATTTGAGTCAATCTATTAGCCATATGACTCATTATATAGAAATGGCTAGAATAGAGTTAATTCACTAAGAAATTGAGACAAATGACTACGACCATAGACTCGCCTGAACAGGCCATATTGATTCGACAGGAAGAGCTTGTAAAAGCTCTTAAACCACTTCTTCCGGCGCACGCTTTACTCTGGGAACCAGAAGACACCATCCCTTATGAATGTGATGGTTTAGCAGCTTATAGACAGATGCCTTTAGCTGTTGCTCTTCCTGAAACAGAAGCGCAGGCTATTGCTGTTATTAAAGTATGTCAAAGACTTGAGATTCCGATTGTTCCACGTGGCGCAGGTACTGGCTTGTCAGGTGGTGCTACACCTATTGCTCAGGGTTTGGTTTTATCACTGGCTAAATTTAAAAAAATCGTCAAAGTTGATCCTATTGCCAGAATTGCGGTTGTTCAACCAGGCGTTCGTAATTTAGCTATTTCGGAAGCGGTTGCTCAACATGGTCTTTATTACGCACCCGATCCATCCTCACAAATCGCTTGCTCTATTGGCGGCAACGTCAGTGAAAACTCAGGGGGCGTTCATTGCCTAAAGTATGGTTTAACGCTTCATAATATTCTCAAAGTAAGGGCTATTTTGATGAATGGTGAAGTAGTTGAGTTTGGTAGCCTTGCACCCGATGCGCCCGGCCTCGATCTTTTACCTATTGTGGTCGGAAGCGAAGGCATGTTGGCTGTGATTACAGAGGTAACAGTTAAGTTAGTACCAAAGCCACAGTTAGCCCAAGTCATTATGGCTAGCTTTAATGACGTCAGTAAGGGTGGAAATGCTGTTGCTGCCATCATCGCAGCAGGCATTATTCCAGCAGGTTTAGAAATGATGGATAAAGCGGCAATAAGAGCTGTTGAAGAATTTGTTCACGCTGGATATGACACGGACGCCGAATCGATTCTGTTGTGCGAGTCCGATGGAACTCCAGAGGAAGTCGCTGAAGAAATTGAACGTATGACTCAAGTTCTTAATCAATGTGGCGCGATTCGAATACAAGTTTCGCAAAGCGAATCAGAGAGATTGAAGTTTTGGAGTGGTCGTAAAAATGCTTTCCCAGCTGCAGGTCGTATTTCACCTGATTACTATTGCATGGATGGCACGATTCCAAGACAGCATATCGCTACGCTTTTAAAACGCATTCAGGAAATGGAAGCTAAGTACCAACTTCGCTGTATGAATGTTTTCCATGCCGGAGATGGCAATATGCATCCACTAATTCTGTTTAATGGCTCAGATGAAGATGAGTGGCACCGCGCTGAAGAATTTGGTAGTGACATTCTAGAAACTTGTGTTGAGTTAGGCGGCACGATTACTGGTGAGCATGGTGTTGGTATTGAAAAGATCAACTCTATGTGTGTGCAATTTGGTGATTTGGAAAGAGAGTTATTTTGGGGTATTAAAGCTGCATTTGATCCAAAAAAACTATTGAACCCAGATAAAGCGATTCCGACTTTGAATCGTTGTGCAGAATACGGGCGCATGAAAATTAAAGGCGGGGTATTGCCACATCCAGAGTTGGAGCGCTTTTAATGAGCGAGCAAATTCTTAATCATCTTCAAGAGAAAGTTGCTCACGCTAATCAACAAAGTCAAGTTATCAGAATCACCGGTTCTGGCACAAAAGACTGGTTTGGTAATAAGCTTCAAGGTGAAGTTTTATCAACAAAAGAATATTCAGGCATATTGAGTTATCAGCCTGATGAATTAGTTATCACTGTTAAATCTGGTACTTCATTAAAAGAAGTGGAAGAAGCTCTCGCTGGAAAAAATCAGCAATTTGCATTTGAACCTCCACATTTTGGTTGCGGTGCCACCGTTGGTGGCATGGTGGCTTCTGGTTTAGCTGGCCCTGGAAGAGTAAGTGCTGGAGGTTTAAGAGACTTCGTACTTGGAGCAAAGATTATGAATGGCCAAGGACAAATCATGAATTTTGGTGGCACCGTCATGAAAAACGTAGCCGGCTATGACGTTTCCAGACTTCTCCCAAGCTCAATGGGAACAATAGCTTTACTCTTAGATGTTTCGATTAAGGTTTTACCTAAAGCTGCCGCAACTGCAACAGTTAGCGTTGCAATGGAGCAATCTAAAGCAATCCACTTAATGAACTTACTTGCTAGCCAACCTTGGCCCTTAAATGCAAGCGCTTGGGTTAGTGAAAACGCTGGCACTCTTTATCTAAGATTAAGTGGTGCTAAAGCCGCTGTTCAATCTGCAACCAGTGCATTTTATAAAACCTACGGTATGCAAACGATGGATCACGGTGAAGCTAAAGCTTTTTGGATGAGTCTTCGTGAACAAACTCATGATTGGTTTAAAAATGATGAGCAAACAACTCTGTGGCGTCTGGCTTTGCCATCTACCACGGAGGCTTTAGACCTTGGCGGAGAAACTCTCATAGAGTGGCATGGCGGTCAGAGATGGCACAGAGGATCATTAGATCCCAAAGCGGTCAAGGCCTTAGCCCAGTCATTAGGTGGTCATGCCAGCGTTTTTCGAGCTAAAGAGAAGACTGAACAAATGTTAGGATCTCTTAAAGATCATCCTCTTACTGCCGCATTAGTAGGTGTAGAAGATCGCTTAAGAAAATCATTTGACCCTAAAGGGGTATTTGCTACAGGAAGGTTAATTTAATATGCAAACCGAATTAGCCCCTCGATATATTGGTACTCCTGATGGAGAAACGGCTCAAAATATTTTAAGCAAGTGTGTGCATTGTGGCTTTTGTACAGCCACCTGCCCTACTTATCAATTACTTGGTGATGAGTTAGATGGTCCACGAGGAAGAATTTACCTGATCAAGCAAATTGCTGAGGGAAAACTTGCGACTGAAAAAACTAGACAACATTTAGATCGCTGTCTAACTTGTAGAAATTGTGAAACTACCTGCCCTAGTGGTGTCGACTATGGACACCTAATTGATATCGGTCGTAAATGGGTAGAGGAACAAACGCCTGATAGACCATTTCTTGAAAAGTTATTGCGTAAGACTTTAGCTAATGGCTTAACTAACAAAAGCTTATTTAACACTAGCATGCGCTTAGGTCGTTTATTTAGACCACTTATGCCAAGCGCCATTCAACAAAAGATACCTCAAGGTAAAGCGCCAGGAGTAAGACCTGCGCCTGGCCTTCATACTCATAAAATGTTGATGCTTGAAGGTTGTGTTCAACCTGGCATGCTTCCCAATATTAATAATGCAACTGTTCGCGTCTTGAGTCGAGTGGGCGTTGAAGTCTTATCTGCTTCAAAAGCGGGTTGCTGTGGCGCATTGAAGTACCACCTTAATGAGCAAGAGGCCGGTTTAGATGACATGCGTCGGAATATTGATGCATGGTGGCCTTACATCACAGGAAGTACTCCAGACTGCCAAGGTCAAAAAGTAAGTGCCTTGATCATGAATGCTTCAGGCTGTGGTGTAACGGTTAAAGAGTATGGCCATATTTTGCGTGATGATCCAGCTTATGCTGAAAAAGCCAAAACAGTCTCAAGCCTATGCAAAGATCTAGTTGAAATACTTCCGAGCTATAGCGACACGCTTAAGAAATATCTTGGCTCTCAAGCACAAGCAGGCGTTGTTTACCATCCACCATGTACTCTTCAACATGGTCAAAAAATCAAAGGTCAACTAGAAAGCTTCTTAGGCCAACTAGGTATCAAAACAAATTTGTGTGAAGACAGCCATCTATGCTGTGGATCTGCAGGAACTTACTCTATTCTTCAAGCAGACCTCTCCAAGCAGCTAAAACAGCAAAAATTAGAAAATCTTCAACAAGCTGTTAAAAAGCATGAGGCTGACGGAATAGTATCTGCCAACGTTGGTTGCATCACCCATCTCCAGAACCAAGAAACATCTGTCGAACACTGGATTGAACTGATTGATGGGATATTGGAGCAAAATGGGGGATATGACCTCCATAAAAGCTAACTTAGCCCATGTTTTAGAGTGCCTTTCAGAAGCAGCTCATGCTTCTGGGCGCTCCCCATCAGACACCCAACTCTTAGCCGTTTCAAAAACATTCCCAGCAAGTGATGTCAGATCAGCCTTTGAAGCTGGTCAAAAAGCATTTGGTGAAAACTATGTTCAAGAGGGTGTGTCAAAAATTGCTGAATTAAGTGACATCAGAAATCAAATTGAGTGGCACTTTATTGGCCCACTCCAAAGTAATAAGTCCAAAGATGTAGCAGAAAACTTTGACTGGGTTCACAGTATTGATCGTTTAAAAATTGCACAACGACTCAATGACCAAAGGCCTGACCATCTCCAACCTTTGAATGTCTGTATCCAAGTTAACATCAGTGGCGAAGCAAGTAAAAGTGGCGTGGAGCCCTCTGAGCTAAGTGAACTATGTGTTGCTATCATGGCGATGCCAAAACTTCGCCTAAGAGGTTTAATGAGCATTCCAGAGCCAACAGATGATGTGGCTCAGCAAAGAGCTGACCACAAGCAACTCTGCGATTTATTCAAGACTCTTAAAAAAAATCTTTTACTTCAATCCTTATCTTCATATTTCGATACCCTATCAATGGGTATGTCCTCGGATATGACTGCAGCTATTGCAGAAGGTAGTACGATAGTACGTGTTGGCACAGCTATTTTTGGCAAAAGAACTTATTTATGACATCTCTATCAAACTTAAAAATTGTATTTGTTGGTGGCGGCAATATGGCCAATGCCATGATTAGCGGTCTGATCCAAAAGGGAGCTCAAGCATCCCATATCGCTGTAGCGGATCCTTTTGAACCGACTAGAAAAGCTCTGGAAGCTAACTTTAAAATTTCTACTGACGAAAACATTCAGGGTCTTTCTGAAAAAATTCAGAAAGCTGACGTACTAGTTTTGGCAATGAAACCGCAACAATTTAAAGAAGCGGCTTCAGAATTGGCTTTGGTATTTGAAAAAAGCACCAACAAGCCCTTGTGTCTGAGTGTAGCTGCCGGCATCCGCACCGAAGATATGGCCAAGTGGTTAAAACATGATCGTCTCATCCGTGCAATGCCGAACACGCCGGCACTGATTGGTCAGGGTATGACTGGTTTATTTGCAGGTAATCAAGCAACCAAACAAGATCAAGCTAATGCAGAAAGTATCTGCCATGCTGTTGGAAAATTTACCTGGGTCACTGAAGAAAAACAAATTGATGACATAACAGCCGTTTCAGGAAGCGGCCCAGCTTATGTATTTGCTTTTATTGAGGCCCTTGAGCAAGCAGCCATAGCGCAAGGATTAAGCAAAGAGCAAGCTCATCTATTAGCGACGCAAACAGTTTTAGGTGCAGCCACTTTAGCCGCTCAATCCAATGAATCCGCAGGGACTCTTCGCGAAAGAGTCACATCAAAAGGTGGCACAACATACGCCGCATTACAAGTGTTGGAGCAAAAGGGTTGGTCAGATATCATCTCTCAAGCAGTTGCAGCAGCCAGTGCACGAGGTGCTGAAATGGGTCAAGAGTTCGGAAAATAAATCTTAGTTTTGTGAGCAGGCGATCGCAATAAAGAATAATGCTCCAAGCCAACTATTCTGTTTAAAGGCCTGAAAACACTTTGCTCGGTCACGAGTATTGATCAATTGGTAATAGTGAAAAACTAAACCCAAGCCAGATAACCAAAAAATCCAAAAAACACTGGCGAAGTTTTGGGCGATAGCAATGTAGGCAAATCCTACAAAAAATACCCCATAGCAAGCCAAAATAGCCATCACGTCATAGGCACCAAAGGTAATTGCTGAAGTTTTGATACCTAGCTTCAAATCATCATTTTTATCAACCATGGCATAAGCAGTGTCATAAGCAATTGCCCAAGCAATATTTGATAACACCAACACCCACGCATACAAAGGTATATTATTTTGAGCTGCAGCAAATGACATCGGAATACCAAACGAAAAAGCTATCCCTAAAACTGCTTGAGGCATTGAAAAGAATCTTTTTGTAAATGGATAAATCATTGCAACTAACAATGCAGGAACCGATAAAATCTTTGTGAAAGTATTTAATGGCAGGACCAGTAAGAATGCTACTAATGCTAATAAACCAGCAACCATTAAGGCTTCCCAAGATTTAATTCTTCCAGCAGTTAATGGTCGATTTTCAGTTCTTTCAACGTGCTTATCAAAATTTCTATCTGCATAGTCATTGATAGCACAACCAGCACTTCGCATCAGAAAAGTGCCTAATGTGAAAATTAGAAGTAAAGTAAAGCTAGGCTGTCCATTGGTAGCTAACCATAGGGCCCAAAGCGTTGGCCATAAAACCAACAGAGTACCAATTGGTTTATCAAATCTAATTAACGCAAGATAGTCTGTCAACTTCTCAGACCTCATAAATAATCAACCCCTAATAAACCCGAAGTCTTAATGGCATCAGCCAAAGCATGCATAGCAACTGATCTTGCATAACTTTTACGCCAAACCAAAACAACTCTTCTTTTAGGTGTAGGCTCAGCAAATGGCACATATTTAATTAAGCTATTAGGATTAGTTTGATCGTTGATTGAAGTCACCGGAAAAACACTCACGCTAATACCACCTGCCACCATTTGTCTAATTGTCTCCAGCGAGGAACCCTCAAATCCACTCAGATCTTCATTACGTTGAGATCTCTGCATATCAGGGCAAATATCTAAAACATGATCACGGAAACAATGGCCTTGGCCCAATAGCAGTGTTGCTTGAGACTGTAAATCAGCATGCTGAATAACGGGCATCATCTCCCATGGATGGCCAGCAGGAACAGCAACCACCAAACTCTCGTCATACAAAGGAATGACTTCTAAACCACTTTCTGAAAATGGTTCGGCCAAGATGGCAGCATCAATGTCACCTTGCTTCAGTAGCTCAAGTAGGCGCACCGTAAAGTTCTCCTGAAGATACAGAGGCATTTTAGGCAGAACTTGGCGGCTTCTTGAAATAAGTTTAGGCAATAAATAAGGGGCAATGGTGTAGATCGTACCTAATCTCACGGGCCCAGAAAGAGGGTCTTGACCATGTTGGGCAAGATGCTTAATAACCTGAGCCTCCTCTAAAACTTTTTGAGCTTGGTGCACAATCTCTTGCCCCAGATCAGTAATAGTCAGCTCAGCCCCAGATCTCTCGAAAATTTGAACACTGAGCTCATCTTCAAGCTTTTTAATAGCAACAGAAAGGGTAGGCTGAGATACAAAACAAGCCTCAGCTGCCCTTCCGAAATGGCGCTCTCTTGCAACCGCAACGATATATCTAAATTCAGTAAGTGTCATAGATAGAGGATATCAAGCTTTTAGGAAATCAGCACGATGACCTAACCAACGCTCCAAATGCTTTTGACACATCTCTGGATATTGATTGAGTAATTGGACTGAGAGCTCTTTTGTTTTTTCAATTAAGTCATGCTCATTTTGTAAATCAACAAAACGCAGCATCCCATCTCCAGACTGTCTAGAACCCAATAATTCTCCAGGGCCTCTTAAAGCTAAATCTTTCTCAGCAATAATGAATCCATCTTGAGTTTCTCTTAGAGTTTGTAAGCGCTCTTTTGCTGCCATTGATAATTGTGAGCTGTATAAAAGAATACAAATGGATTGGGCAGAGCCGCGACCTACACGACCGCGAAGTTGATGTAATTGTGAATAACCAAACCTTTCAGCATGCTCAATCACCATCAGAGTTGCATTAGGTACATCAACGCCAACCTCAATCACAGTTGTAGCTACTAATATCTGAATTTCTCCTGAGACGAAAGCTTGCATGACGGCGTTTTTTTCATCAGCTTTGAGGCGACCATGAATGAGGCCCACTTTGATATTCGGTAAAGCTAGCTGCAAAGACTCATATGTATCAACCGCAGTTTGTAATTGCAAAACCTCCGACTCTTCAATGAGTGGGCAAACCCAATAAATTTGGCGCCCCAACTTTAATTGCTCTGATAGACCTGCTACTACCTCATCGCGTCTATCACTCTTAATTAACTTTGTAACCACTGGTGTTCTTCCTGGAGGCAATTCATCAATCACTGAAACCTCAAGATCAGCATAAAAAGTCATTGCAAGCGTTCTTGGTATGGGCGTTGCTGACATCATGAGCTGATGACAATCAATTTCAACATCATCAATCTTTTGCTGAAGTTGCAAACGCTGTTTAACACCAAAACGATGTTGCTCATCAATGACTGCCAAACCCAATCTAGCAAATTCAACACCCTCTTGAATTAATGCATGTGTTCCAATCACTAAACGACCGTCGCCACTAGCAATAGTTGCTTGTGCGGCTTTCTTTTCTTTAGCTTTCAGTGAACCAATTAACCAAACTATTTCAATACCCATCGGCTCCAACCAGACAGATAACTTTCTGTAATGCTGCTCAGCCAATATCTCAGTTGGCGCCATAATGGCAGCTTGATAACCGTGGTCTAGACAGTGCATAGCTGCCAATGCAGCTACGATAGTTTTACCGCTACCCACATCACCTTGAAGCAATCTGTTCATAGGGTAAGGTTGAGCCAGATCTGAAATTAAATCTTGCCACACTCTTTTTTGAGATCCCGTTAACTCGAAAGGTAATTGCAGTAGGAACTTTTCTAAGATCCCATCTTTTTTTGGTTTGAGGTTCATTTGTACTGATCGACGACTCAAACGTTTTGCTCTAGCCTGTTGCAAAGAAATCTGTTGAGCTAATAACTCTTCAATCTGAATTCTTCGCCAAGCGGGGTGGGTTCGATTCTGAATCGACTCCATATCGTCATGGCGACTGGGATGATGCAAGGTCTGAATGGCCTCCCATAAGCTTGGTAAATTCAAGCCAGGGAAGCAGTTGCTCAAGATGTTTTTTGGAAATATCTCAGAAAATAAAGACTCCAAATCAGCATCTTTGAATGCTTTATCAATCGCCTTACGAATACTTAACTGACTCACCCCTGCAGTAGTTGAATACACGGGGGTTAAATTAATAGGTAAAGGTGTATCTGGAGAGACTGCCTTTACAACTGGATGAACCATTTCAGGTCCGTAATATCCATCTCGCACATCTCCACGAACTCTCAAATGCTGACCCACTGCCATTTGTTTTTGTTGGCTTGGGTAAAAATTTAACCATCTCAAAAATAATTCAGTACCCTCTTCATCGCGAATAACAATGAGTAACTGTCTCCTAGGGCGATACATGACCTCTTGACGAATCACATGACCTTGAACTTGGGCTGAGGAACCACCAAAACTATTAATAACTGAAGCAATGGTTGATAATTTAGTTTCATCTTCATAACGAATAGGCAAGTGCAAAGCACAATCCAATGAGGAATGCAGGCCCAACTTTTCAAGAGGATTTGAACTAGATTTACTAACCATGTATAGAATCTTACTGTTCCTACGATATCTCGATGCGACTTTCTGACTTCAATTACAACTTACCATCTGGGCTGATTGCTCAGCATCCACTTCCAGATAGGACCGCAAGTCGGCTCTTAGTGCTTGGAAGCGATTCCCATGGGCAACTTGAATTAATTAATCAACAATTTACTGATGTTATCGATTTAATCCAAGCTAATGATTTATTAGTTTTCAACGACACCAAAGTGATACCAGCACGCCTTTTTGGCAAAAAAGAAAGTGGGGGTATTGTCGAGATCTTACTTGAGAGAGTAACCAGCTCAGATACTGCTATCACCCAAATCCGAGCTTCAAAATCCCCTAAACCAGGTTCACTTTTACTGATGGGCAGTTCTGATGACCCGTTCACCATAGAAGTGATTGGTCGTCACAATGGCTCTCAAAACCCATTTTTTGAAGTCCGATTCTCAGGACCTTGTATTCCCATCTTAAAAAAGCATGGTCAATTGCCATTGCCACCTTACATCACTCATACCCCAGATGAAATTGATCAAGAACGCTATCAAACAGTCATTGCAAAAAATCCAGGTGCGGTTGCTGCACCTACGGCAGGTCTTCATTTTGATCAAAAGATCTTAGATAATTTGACTAAAAAAGGGGTATGTCACACCACGCTTACTCTTCATGTGGGTGCTGGCACCTTTAGCCCTGTTAGAACGGAAGACTTATCCCAACATCAAATGCATACCGAATGGTTTTCCATCCCAGTTGAAACCCAAGATCTCATTAATAAAACACGAGCGGCAGGTGGTCGAATAGTTGCCGTAGGTACTACCAGCCTAAGGGCACTTGAATCAGCGGCAGCCTTAGGAATCACTGAAGGCGAAACTAAACTTTTTATTACACCTGGATATACCTTTAAGGTTGTTGATTGCTTAATCACTAATTTTCATCTTCCATCCTCAACTTTGCTCATGCTCGTAAGTGCTTTTGCTGGATATGAGAACATTAAAAAAGCATATGATCATGCTATCCAACAACAATATCGCTTCTTTAGTTATGGCGATGCTATGTTTTTAAGCCGCCTATGAAACCCCTTAGCTTCGAACTCATTAAAAAAGATGCTCATACCCACGCCAGGCGTGGACGAGTGAACTTACCTCATGGCAGCGTAGAAACCCCGATCTTTATGCCTGTTGGCACCTACGGCACTGTCAAAGGAATGACCCCTAGAGACCTAGGGGAAGCTCAAGCTCAAATTATTTTAGGTAATACATTTCACCTTTGGCTAAGGCCTGGCTTAGATGTGATCTCGAAACATAAAGGGCTACATGACTTTATGGGTTGGAAAAAACCTCTTCTGACGGATTCTGGCGGTTTTCAGGTTTGGAGCTTAGGCGCCCTCAGGAAGATAACTGAAGAGGGAGTGACTTTTGCCTCACCTGTTAATGGTGATAAGTTATTCATGTCACCTGAAGTATCCATGGAGATACAAGCTGTTTTAAATAGTGATATCGCCATGCAATTTGATGAGTGCACTCCCTATGAAACCAATGGTATTCGCACTGATGAGGCCACCGTTCGAAAATCACTTGAACTGTCTTTACGTTGGGGAGATCGATCAATTAAGAGATTTAGAGAGCTTGAAACTGGTAACGCTTTATTTGGAATCATTCAAGGCGGTATGTTTGAAAATTTAAGAGATGTTTCACTAGCCGGGGTTCAAGAGCAAGATTTTGATGGTATTGCCATTGGTGGATTATCTGTTGGAGAACCCAAGCCTGAGTTTGAGCGAATCTTGTCTCATATTGGCCCTCAATTGCCCCCTGAAAAGCCACATTACCTCATGGGCGTTGGCACACCAGAAGATTTAGTATTTGGCGTAAGCCAAGGCATCGATATGTTCGACTGCGTAATGCCAACCCGCAACGCCCGTAACGGTTGGTTGTTTACACGTTTTGGCGACTTAAAGCTGCGTAATGCCGCCTTTAAGGAAGATACCCGCCCTCTAGACCCTAGCTGTACTTGCTATACATGTCGAAATTTCTCTAGATCGTATCTCCATCACCTTCAAAAGGCTAATGAAATCCTGGGTTCTCAGCTTAATACGATTCATAACATTCATTACTATCTAAATTTAATGTCTGAAATTAGAGCCGCATTAGACCAAGATCAATTCCCTGAATTCATCAAGGAATTCCATCAAACCCGACAAATTGGCGTGATTGAAGCAACAGGGTAAAATCCACCTTTCTACTTGGAGGATTAATAATGTTTATTAGTAACGCTTATGCACAAACTGCCGGTGCTGAATCTGGCGGCATTATGGGTTTCTTGCCTTTAATTTTAATGTTTGTAGTTTTGTACTTTGTAATGATTCGTCCACAAATGAAGCGTCAAAAAGAAGTTAAATTGATGATCGAAGCTTTAGCTGTTGGTGACGAAGTAGTTACTGTTGGCGGTTTGATGGGTAAGGTAACTCAACAAAAAGATCACTACATTACAGTTGAATTGATCCCTGGCACAGAAGTAAAAATGCAGAAAAATTCAGTGACCGCTGTATTGCCAAAAGGCACCATTAAAGCTATCTAAGAAAGCTAAGCATGAACCGTTACCCGCTGTGGAAATACATTGTCATAGTAGTTGCCTTGCTGATTGGAGGCACCTACACCATCCCTAACTTTTTTGGGGAGGCTCCAGCTGTACAAATCTCAGCGGGTAAAGCAACGGTCAAAATAGATTTAGCAACACAAGAGAGAGTGACTCAATTGCTCTCACAAGCTAATATCGAAACAAAAGGTACCCAATTTGAACGTGCTGGCAATAACGGCACTATCAAGATCCGTTTGGCTAACACCGATAACCAACTAAAAGCCAAAGATGTTTTACAAAAATCTTTGAATCCTGATAGCAATGACCCGACTTATGTCGTTGCACTCAATCTTATCTCTAATACACCAGCATGGTTGACCTCAATGGGTGCTATGCCGATGTATCTTGGTCTTGACCTTCGTGGTGGCGTCCACTTCTTATTACAAGTAGACATGCGCGGGGCCCTTCAGAAAAAGCTTGAAAGCCTTACGACTGACACTCGCTCACAATTGCGTGAAAAGTCTATTCGCCACAACGGCATAGAGCGTCAGAATGATCAAATCATCGTTCGCTTCCCGAATCAAGATGATGCGAATGCCGCAAGATTGCATCTTATTAAAGGTTTGGCTGACTTAGATTTCAACGTTGAAAAATCAGCTGACGGATTTAGATTGATTGGTAAGTTCAGAGATAGCGCTCTTAAAGAAGTTCAAGAAAATGCTGTTAAACAGAATATTGTTACTTTGAATAAACGAGTCAATGAGCTTGGTGTGGCAGAACCAGTGATTCAGCGACAAGGTCAGGATCGTATTATTGTTCAATTACCAGGCGTACAAGATACAGCACGTGCCAAAGATATTATTGGTCGTACAGCAACCTTAGAGTCTCGCTTGGCTGATCCAGTAAAAACTTATTTACTATCAGGTGAAGTAGCTCCTCCCGGAGTAGATGTTTTTAAAACAGGTGATGGTCGTCAAGTTGTTTTTAAAAGGTCTGTCATTTTTAGTGGTGATCGTATTACTAGCGCCTCCGCTGGCTTTGACTCTAATCAAAGACCAGCCGTAAGTATCACTTTAGATTCTGCTGGTGGTCGAGTCATGCAAGAAATCACTCGCGAGAATATTGGCAAACCAATGGGTATGATTCTTTTCGAAAAAGGACGCGGTGAAGTCTTAACAGTTGCAACTATTCAAAGTGAATTTGGTTCAAAGTTCCAAATCACAGGACAGCCCAGCACTGAAAGCGCTAATGACTTAGCCCTTCTTCTCAGAGCAGGCTCATTGGCAGCACCAATGGAAATCATTGAAGAACGCACTATTGGACCAAGCCTTGGAGCTGACAATATTGCTAAAGGTTTTAATTCAGTCATCTATGGATTCTGTGCCATCGCAATTTTTATGATTGGCTATTACTTATTATTTGGCGTATTTTCAGTCATTGCATTAGCGGTCAATCTTTTCTTATTGGTTGCAATTCTTTCAATGCTCCAAGCAACTTTAACGCTACCTGGTATTGCAGCGATGGCTCTGGCTTTAGGTATGGCAATTGACTCCAACGTTTTGATTAATGAACGTATCCGCGAAGAGTTAAGGGCTGGTGCAAATCCACAAGCCGCAATCGCAACTGGTTTTGAGCGTGCGTGGGGAACCATTCTAGACTCCAACATCACCACATTGATCGCTGGTGTTGCCCTTCTAGCATTTGGTTCAGGACCAGTCAGAGGATTTGCAGTGGTACATAGTTTAGGCATTCTGACCTCCATGTTCTCTGCGGTTTTCTTTGCAAGAGGCATTGCCAATCTTTGGTATGGTCGTCAAAAGAAATTACAAAAAATATCAATTGGCCAAGTTTGGCGCCCGACTGAATAAAAGGAATTTAAATCATGGAATTTTTCCGCATCCGTCGTGATATCCCGTTTATGCGCCATGCTTTGGTGCTTAATTTAATTTCTGGCTTAACTTTTGTGGCTGCCGTATTCTTCTTGGCATACAAGGGTCTCCACTTATCAGTTGAATTTACCGGCGGCACAGTCATGGAGATCAGCTACTCTCAAGCTGCTCCCTTAGAGTCGATCAGAAGTGATTTAGTCAAATTAGGCTACCAAGATGTTCAAGTACAAAACTTCGGCAGCTCTAAAGATGTTCTGATCCGTTTGCCGCTCCAAAAAAATGCAGCAGGAGAAACTATTTCCTCATCACAACAAAGTGGCATTGTTTTAGAGACTCTCAAAGCCTCACAGGCTGACGTCACGTTAAAACGAGTTGAATTTATCGGGCCTCAGGTTGGTAAAGAATTAGCAACCGATGGTCTACTAGCATTGTTATTTGTTGTTTTAGGCATTGTTATTTACCTATCTATCCGCTTCGAATGGAAATTTGCGGTTGCGGGCATCATTGCTAATTTACATGACGTGGTGATCATCCTAGGCTTCTTTGCATTCTTCCAATGGGAGTTTTCACTTTCTGTTTTAGCGGCTGTTCTGGCTGTTTTAGGTTACTCAGTCAACGAATCTGTTGTTATTTTTGACCGTATTCGAGAGAACTTCCGTAAGTATAGAAAAATGAGCACGACGGCTGTCATTGATAATGCCATTACAAGTACCACAAGCAGAACAATCATTACTCACGGCAGTACTCAAATGATGGTCTTAGCGATGCTGCTATTTGGTGGACCTACCCTTTATTATTTCGCATTAGCTCTCACCATTGGCATCTTGTTTGGTATTTATTCTTCTGTATTCGTAGCTGCAGCTTTGGCAATGTGGCTAGGCATTAAACGTGAAGACTTAATCAAAACGGATGGCAAAACAACAAATGACAATCAAAAGCCTGATGATCCAAATTTTGGAGCTCAGGTTTAATAAAAAAGGAGACCTAGGTCTCCTTTTTTATTGCTCTTAATAGATCCTCAACGCTTCAAGGTCTAGCAACCAAAGCTTCAATTGCCATGCTGTAACCAGCAACACCAAAACCAGCAAGTACACCAACAGCTACAGGTGATACATAAGACTGATGGCGGAAAGCTTCACGTGCATATACATTGGAGATGTGCACTTCAATCACTGGCAAACCACCCACACCCGCAATCGCGTCATGTAAAGCGATTGATGTATGCGTGTAGGCACCGGGATTAAAAACAACGCCCTTTAATTGACCCGCTTTAAATAATTTTCCAGCCTCATGAATTTTCTCAATTAATTGACCCTCATGATTGCTTTGAAAGAAATTAACTGAATACTGATGTTTTTTAGCAGTCTCAGAACATAATGCCTCGAGGTCGGCTAAAGTTTTATCGCCGTACTTTTCTGGTTCTCTGGTACCTAGTAAATTTAGATTAGGGCCATTCATCACAAGAATTGTTTTCATCATTGATGCCTAGTGTGGAGTAATTACTCAATATTCTACTTGACTCATTCAAAACTGATATAGGTCTCAAATATGCTGAATTTATCTTATAGCTATATAGGTTTGAATAACTGCCAGTATTTTCTTGGTGGCGCCTGTATGCTGACTTGCAAAATCAATTGCATTAGCACTCATTTTTTCACGCAAAACATCATTCTGAATCAAGTTATTCATCTGCTGGGAAAGCTCTTCTGTGCCCGCCACTCTTAAAGCTGCACCTTGCTCAATGGCATCCATACTGGCCTGTTGGAAATTAAAAGTATGTTCACCTAAGATAATAGGTCGGCCCAGACTACAGGCTTCTATAAAGTTCTGGCCACCTAAAGGTTGGAGGCTTCCTCCCATCACAACTACATCAGATAAAGCGTAATAAAAGCTCATCTCGCCCATGGAGTCACCTAAAACGATTGATCCTGCCTGGATCGCTTCAACCAATTGTTGATCATTCAAATTAGATCTTTTAACGGCATCTAAATTTTTAGACAAGATATCTTGAAAAACTTGCTCAAATCGTTGAGGATGTCTTGGCACAATCAGTAGACGGGCGTACGGCAGAATAGTGGGTGATTGCTTTAAACATAACAACCACGCCTGAATGATCATTTCTTCTTCACCCTCTCTCGTGCTGGCAGCACAGATTAAGCGAATTGAGCTGGGTATTAGCTTTCTTATTTGAAGAGCATGATCAATTTGAGAGGCATTCATTTCAACATCAAACTTCACGTTTCCGGTAACTGTCACATTAGATAAATCTAAGGACTGGTAACGTTTAGCATCTATAGCAGTTTGAGCCAAAATCTGACTAAATGCTCCATAAATAGCAGAACCAGTAGAGCCAAATGTTGCTACTCGGCGAGCACTTCTCTTTGAGAGTCTAGCGTTGACAAGCAAGGTTGGAATATTTAACCGCTGGGCCTTTAAAACTAAATTCGGCCAAACCTCTGTCTCCATGATCAATCCCAGCTTAGGTGAGAACGTCCTAAAGAATGGGGCAACCAAAAAAGATATATCGTAAGGAAGATAAACTTGCTGTAGTTGCCCAGCGTCAATCTCTTTTGAAAAAATATTAGATCCCGTCTCACGACCCGTGGGGGTCATATGAGTTAAAAGTATTTGATAACCATCACCGATAAGTGCATGGATCAAAGGTGCTGCAGCACGCGTTTCACCTACAGAAACTGCATGAACCCACACAATGTTGTTTGTCAGCTTTTTGTTATAAAAGCCTAAACGCTCAGATATGTTTTGACGATATTCTTTTTGAAGACGACTTTTCCAAAATAATCGCAGTAAAGCAACCGGTAAAGCTAAGTACCAAAGAAACTCATAGAGCCATAAGATGACTTGAGAAGACCAACTCAATGAAGCTCTATGATTTTCTAAATTCACTTCTTAAGACGTTCCGCCAATTCGACTGCCATACCTACATAGCTAGCTGGTGTCATTTCTAAAAGAGATTTTTTTGCATTCGCCGGAATATCTAAACCCTGAATAAATGTCTTGAGACCTTCAGGTGTAATGCCCTTACCGCGAGTTAATTCTTTTAATTGCTCATAAGGGTTAGGTACCCCAAAACGACGCATCACAGTTTGAATGGGCTCCGCTAATACTTCCCAACAGTTATCTAAATCTTCTGCCAAACGAGATGGATTAGTTTCTAACTTTCCAAGACCGCGTAAAGCACTATCGTAAGCTAACAAACTATGACCTAGAGCTGTACCTAAATTACGTAAGACAGTAGAGTCAGTCAGGTCACGCTGCCAACGTGATATGGGCAACTTCTCAGATAAGTGCTTTAACAAGGCATTAGCAATGCCTAAGTTACCTTCTGAATTTTCAAAATCAATTGGATTAACTTTGTGAGGCATAGTGGAGGAACCAATCTCACCAGCCTTAGTTTTTTGCTTAAAGTAACCAACAGAAATGTAGCCCCAAATATCTCGGTTCATATCTAACAAAATAGTGTTGGCACGAGCAATCGCATCAAATAGTTCGGCCATATAGTCATGTGGCTCTATTTGTATGGTGTAAGGATTGAACTCCAAGCCTAAACGTTTTTCAATCACCTCTTTAGAGAAAGACTCCCAATCAACGTCTGGGTATGCAGATAAATGAGCGTTGTAGTTACCCACAGCGCCATTCATTTTTCCAAGGAATGATACTTTTTCAATATTGATAATGGCACGCTCAAGTCTCTTAGAGATATTGGCCATCTCTTTACCTAATGTGGTTGGAGATGCTGGCTGACCATGCGTACGAGACAGCATTGGTACGGAGGCATTTGAAAGTGCTATTGCAGTTAAAGCTGCAAGAACCTCTTTTAATTTTGGCACGATGACTTCTTTGCGAGCCCCGGTCAACATCAAACCATGTGATGTGTTGTTGATATCTTCTGATGTGCATGCAAAATGAATAAATTCACTGGCTTTCTCAAGCTCTGCTTGACCAGCTACCTTTTCTTTCATCCAATACTCAACAGCTTTTACATCATGATTAGTAACTGCTTCAATCGCTTTAATGCGCTCTGCATCAGCGCCTGAGAAATTTTCAACTAACGCCAAAAGTACTTTTTCTGCTGACTGGCTGAAACTTGGAAAATCTGGCAATTTAGCCTGAGACAGCGCAATTAACCAATGAACTTCTACACGAACACGTTGTTTCATGAAGGCGGCTTCTGATAACCATGGTCGCAAAGCATCAGTTTTCGAGGCGTAACGCCCGTCTAATGGGGAAAGCGCGCTTAAGGTAGAGAGTTGAGTAGTCACAGCAAATCCTAAAAATTACTTAAAACATGATTTTAATACTTCTGTGGACTTAAAACGAAATAGCTATAATTACATCTATGAAACTTATCGGCTCCCTCACTAGTCCCTACGTCCGCAAGGTACGAATTGTTTTTTCTGAAAAAAAGATTGAACTCCCGCTTGCGCTTGAAAATGTTTGGGCTCAAGACACTCAAATCATGCACAGTAACCCATTGGGGAAGATTCCATGCCTGGTATTGGATGACGGTGAGCCTATATTTGACTCAAGAGTGATCGTTGAATACGCAGACACCCTCAACCCTGTGAACCGCCTTATCCCAGACTCTGGAAAAGAGCGTGCCGTTGTAAAAACTTGGGAGGCATTGGCAGATGGCATCATAGATGCTGCCATTCTTGCTAGATTAGAAAAGACTTGGCGTCCCGAGCAAGACCAGTCGCAAGCTTGGTATGACCGCCAAATCGGTAAAGTTGATACAGCCCTTGATGCGATCTCAAAAAAACTTGGAGACAATGCGTGGTGCTTCTCAAGCAAACTAAGCCTAGCTGATATTTCTGTAGCTTGCGCATTGGACTATTTAGTCTTTAGGTTTCCAGATTTAGCATGGCAACAGAAATACGAAAATCTCAGTCACTTCCACTTAAAAATGATGAGTCGCCCTGCTTTCATTGAAACTGCACCGCCCGCTCAATAACTTTTAATCTGTGAAGATTTAATCAATTTATCTTTTGCTATAAATTTTTTAATACTTAGTTGCTGATGATACCGCCACCCAAGCAACGTTGGCCATCATACAAAACAGCAGATTGACCTGGCGTGACCGCCCATTGAGCCTCTTCAAAGCTTAAAGAAAATTCTTCGGCGTGGATACTGCTGAGCACACAAGGGCCATCTGCTTGTCTGTATCTAGTTTTAGCCGTATAAGTCCCTAAAGTTGGAGGCGTATTAGATGTCCAACTAATTTGAGAAGCCTTAAGTGCCAGCTTTAATAACCAAGGATGCTCATGTCCTTGAACAATGTAGAGCGTGTTAGTTGCCATATCTTTTTTGGCTACAAACCAAGGATCACCAGTGCCATCCTTGCTACCACCAATCCCAATACCCTTGCGCTGACCCAAGGTGTAAAAAGCCAAACCGATGTGTTCACCTACTATCTCATCATCTTCAGTTTTGATAGGGCCTGGTTGATTAGGTAAATAGCGATTTAAAAAATCTCTAAAGGGTCTCTCACCAATAAAACAAATACCAGTTGAGTCTTTTTTAGCAGCATTAGGCAAACCAATACTTTGCGCAATTTCTCTCACAAGAGTTTTTCTGATGCCACCCAATGGGAAGATCAGCTGTTTTAACTGTTGCTGGCTTAATCGATAAAGGAAATAACTTTGATCTTTGGTGTTATCAATCGCTTTTAGAAGTTGCACCTCATCATTGACACGAGCTGTTTGTGCGTAATGGCCTGTGGCAATTGCCTCAGCACCTAAAATCATGGCGTAATCTAAGAATGCTTTGAACTTAATTTCTGCATTACATAAAACATCAGGGTTAGGTGTTCGACCCGCTGAGTATTCTCTTAGAAATTCAGCAAAAACTCGATCCTTGTATTCATTGGCAAAATTAACTGCCTCGACATCAATACCAATTAAATCAGCCACAGAAACAACGTCTAACCAGTCCTGACGGGATGAGCAATACTCACTATTGTCGTCATCCTCCCAATTTTTCATAAATAAACCGATGACCTTATACCCCTGTTGCTTCAGAAGCCAAGCAGCTACAGATGAATCGACACCGCCGGACATTCCAATGACAACTGTGGCAGGGGGAAGTACAGGGGCAGATTGCAAAAAACTGAGGTCAATTAGCGGAATTGTCATAAGTGTATTTAATATCAACTACCCATCTTAGAAAAGCCCTTAAGTAGGAGCTTAAATACGCCTATATTTTCAAAATAAGGGTTAAATGGGGTTAGAAAAAGATTCAAATTATAGTAATCTTAACCCTTTATAAAATAACAGGGAGAATCCCATGCGCATTGGCGTGCCATTAGAAACTCAGGCTTACGAAACGCGCGTTGCTGCCACACCAGAAACGGTGAAGAAATTCATTAGTAGTGGTCATACAGTCGTTATTCAAAGTGGTGCAGGAACTGCTAGCAGTCAACCTGATTCAGCTTACGAAGCAGTTGGTGCAACGATTGGTTCAGCAAGTGTCGCACTGGGTGCTGAATTAGTTCTAAAAGTGAGAGCTCCAAATAGTAATGAATTAGCTCAAATGCAAAACAATGCTGTTTTGCTAGGAATGCTAGATCCATTTGATAACGCAAATAATGCTGCTATGGCAGCAAAAGGCATCACTGCCTTTGCTCTTGAAGCGGCTCCTCGCACTACACGCGCACAAAGTCTTGATGTACTATCTTCACAAGCTAACATCGCTGGTTACAAAGCAGTGATGGTTGCAGCAAATGAATATCAACGCTTTATGCCAATGTTGATGACTGCAGCAGGTACGGTTAAGGCTGCCCGCATATTAATTTTAGGTGCCGGTGTTGCCGGTCTTCAAGCGATTGCTACTGCAAAGCGTTTAGGTGCTGTTATCGAAGCCTCTGATGTCCGCCCTGCCGCTAAAGAACAAATCGAATCACTAGGCGCTAAGTTTGTTGATGTTCCTTATGAAACAGATGAAGAGCGTGAAATTGCTAAAGGTGTTGGTGGTTATGCTCGTCCAATGCCAGCATCTTGGATGCAACGCCAGGCGACATTGGTAGCTGAACGTGCCAAGCAAGCAGATATCGTGATTGCAACAGCCCTTATTCCAGGCCGAAAAGCTCCAACACTTTTACATGCTGAAACAGTTCAGCAAATGAAGCCAGGGTCTGTGGTAATCGATTTAGCTGCTGGTAAAGGTGAGAATGGTGCAGGCAACTGCCCACTGACCGAGACTGATAAAGTTGTCATCAAACATGGTGTGAAATTAGTTGGTTACACCAACTTAGCCAGCATGGTCTCTGCAGATGCTTCAGCTCTTTATGCTCGTAACTTGATGGATTTTATGAAACTGATCATTAATCCAGAAGCAAAACTTGCCATCCCAACTGATGACGATATCGTAACGGCCTGCTTAATGTGTCAAAGCGGCCAAGTTATTCGTCAGAACGCTTAAGGTCTCAAAGGAAAATCATGGACGCTATTAGCCCAACAATTTATAACCTAATTATTTTCGTACTGGCTATCTACGTCGGTTATCACGTAGTTTGGAACGTTACCCCAGCTCTACACACGCCTTTAATGGCTGTGACGAATGCTATTTCTGCCATCATTATCGTTGGCGCTATGTTGGCGGCCGCTTTAACAGAAGGCGCCCTTGGTAAAGCTATGGGTACTATTGCTGTAGCACTTGCAGCTGTGAATGTATTCGGCGGTTTCTTAGTCACGAGACGCATGCTTGAAATGTTCAAGAAAAAAGAGAAAAAAGCTAAGGGAGAAACAGCATGAGTCTGAATCTCGATCTCGTTACGCTTCTCTATTTAGTAGCCTCTATTTGCTTTATTCAAGCCCTTAAAGGCTTATCTCACCCAACCACTTCCATCAAAGGTAACTTCTTTGGCATGCTCGGTATGGGTATTGCTATTGTCACCACAATTGGCTTAGTGATGATGCTTGCTGATCATTCAGCTGCTACAGGTATGGCTTACGTTTTAGGTGGTTTAGTTATTGGTGGTGGTGCTGGTGCGATTATGGCCAAGCGCGTAGAAATGACTAAGATGCCTGAACTGGTTGCATTCATGCACAGCATGATTGGTCTTGCAGCTGTTTGTATTGCTGTAGCCGCTGTTGCAGAACCACATGCTTTCGGTATTGTGGCTCTTGGCGAGCCTATTCCTCTTGGCAATCGTCTAGAACTCTTTATCGGTACCTTTGTTGGTGCGATTACTTTCTCAGGCTCCGTGATCGCCTTTGGTAAGTTATCAGGTAAATATAAATTCCGTTTATTCCAAGGTGCTCCAGTTACTTTCCCTGGTCAACATATGTTGAACTTAGCACTAGCTATTGTCATGGTTGGTAGTGGCATATTATTTTCTCTTTCACCCGGCGCAGAACCTGCTTGGAACTACTTCATTGTTATGGTTGCCGTTGCATTCATCCTTGGCGTATTGATCATCATTCCAATCGGTGGCGCTGATATGCCCGTTGTTGTATCGATGTTGAACTCCTACTCGGGTTGGGCGGCAGCTGGTATCGGCTTCTCATTGAATAACTCAATGTTGATCGTTGCAGGCTCCTTAGTTGGATCATCAGGCGCAATCTTGTCCTACATTATGTGTAAGGCGATGAACCGCTCTTTCTTCAACGTGATCTTGGGTGGCTTCGGCGGAGACACCAGCGGTGCAGCTGCTGCTGGCTCACAAGAACAGCGAAATGTTAAATCTGGCTCAGCTGATGATGCTGCGTTCTTAATGACCAATGCTGAAACAGTGATTATCGTTCCGGGTTATGGTTTAGCAGTTGCTCGCGCACAGCACGCTCTCAAGGAACTAACAGAGAAATTAACGCATGCTGGTGTAACGGTGAAATATGCAATTCACCCAGTGGCTGGACGTATGCCTGGTCACATGAACGTTCTTTTAGCTGAAGCTGAAGTTCCATACGACCAAGTATTTGAAATGGAAGATATCAACACTGAATTCGGTCAGGCTGATGTTGTTTTGATCTTAGGTGCTAACGACGTGGTGAACCCTGCTGCTAGAACACCAGGTAGCCCAATCTTCGGTATGCCAATCCTAGAAGCTTACAAAGCTAAGACAGTCATCGTTAATAAGCGCTCAATGGCTTCTGGTTATGCCGGTCTTGATAATGAATTGTTCTATATGGACAAGACTATGATGGTCTTCGGTGATGCTAAGAAGGTCATTGAAGATATGGTCAAAGCTGTTGGGTAAAGAGTAAATTTTTCATCTTTAAAAGAAACCGCCTTAGGGCGGTTTTTTATTGCCTATTTTTTTGATAGTATTTTTTGAGTATGATCATGTTTATGAATATCAAAAAACGTTTATCTCTTGCACAGATCAAAAGACAGGCTTTAATGAATGCAGGTACAGCTCCAAGCTCCTACGGCACCAAGAAATTAACGCAAGTCGTTAAGAGTAAAAAGAGAAAGCTAGTCAGTCGAAAGCAAAAACACAAACATATTGATTTACATTAATTTAGATTACGTTAATTAATTTCCTCAAATTAAGGATACAAAAAAGGCACCGCATGCGGTGCCTTTTTCATGAGTTGGGACTCAATTACATCATGCCGCCCATACCACCCATACCGCCACCCATGCCGCCCATATCAGGCATACCACCAGCAGAGTCTTCTTTTGGTGAATCAACAACAGCACAGTCAGTTGTTAATAACAAGCCAGCAACAGAGGCTGCATTAATCAGTGCAGTTTTTGTTACCTTAGCTGGGTCAATAACACCCATCTCAACCATATCGCCGTAAACACCAGTAGCAGCGTTGTAACCATAGTTGCCTTTACCAGCAGCTACATTGTTAACAACAACACTTGCCTCGTCGCCTGCGTTTGAAACGATGATACGTAATGGCTCTTCCATAGCACGTAACACGATACTGATACCTGCGTCTTGGTCAGCGTTATCACCTTTAAGGTTCATAATTGCTTGCTTAGCGCGAACTAGAGCAACACCGCCACCGGCAACAATACCTTCTTCAACAGCTGCGCGTGTCGCATGTAATGCGTCGTCAACACGTGCTTTCTTTTCTTTCATTTCAACTTCAGTAGCAGCACCAACGCGTAGAACTGCAACACCGCCTGCTAACTTAGCAACACGCTCTTGTAGTTTTTCACGATCGTAGTCGCTTGTAGCTTCTTCGATTTGTGCACGAATCTGCTTCACGCGTGATTCGATGTTCTTTGCATCACCAGCACCGTCAATAATCGTTGTGTTTTCTTTGCTGATTTCAACGCGCTTAGCTTGACCTAGATCATCCAAAGTTGCTTTTTCTAATGTCAAACCAACTTCCTCAGCAATCACTTGACCACCAGTCAAGATTGCGATGTCTTCAAGCATTGCTTTACGACGATCACCAAAGCCTGGTGCCTTAACAGCACAAGTCTTCAAAATACCTCGGATGTTGTTAACTACCAATGTTGCTAATGCTTCGCCTTCGATATCTTCAGCGATGATTAACAATGGACGACCTGATTTAGCTACCTGTTCCAATACTGGTAACAAGTCACGAATGTTGCTGATCTTTTTGTCGAACAACAAAATGAATGGGTTTTCTAAAACAGCAACTTGTTTCTCAGGATTACTAATGAAATATGGTGATAAGTAACCACGATCAAACTGCATTCCTTCAACAACATCTAACTCGTCAGCCAATGATTTACCATCTTCAACAGTAATCACACCTTCTTTACCTACTTTTTCCATCGCTTCAGCAATACGCTCACCAATGCTGTAATCGCTATTTGCTGAGATTGAACCTACTTGAGCGATTTCTTTAGTTGTTGTGCAAGGCTTACTGATTTTTGTAATTTGCTCGATAGCTGCAGATACTGCTTTATCAATACCGCGCTTGAGGTCCATTGGGTTGTGGCCAGAAACCACAAACTTCATACCTTCACGAACGATTGACTGAGCCAATACTGTTGCAGTTGTCGTACCGTCACCAGCGTTATCAGCTGTTTTAGATGCAACTTCTTTAACCATCTGCGCACCCATGTTTTGAAGCTTGTCTTTAAGCTCAATCTCTTTAGCAACAGACACGCCGTCTTTTGTTACTACTGGGCCACCAAATGAACGCTCTAGAACAACGTTACGACCTTTAGGTCCTAGAGTTACTTTAACTGCGTTAGCCAAAATGTTAACGCCCTCGACCATGCGCGTACGTGCGCTATCGCCAAAAAATACATCTTTTGCTGCCATGATAATTCCTTTCGATGTCTCTAATTAAATTACTTCTGAACAACAGCCATGATGTCTTCTTCACGCATTACTAGAAGCTCATTGCCATCAACTTTGACTGTTTGACCTGCATACTTACCAAACAAAACACGATCACCGACCTTAACGTCTAATGGGATTGATTTGCCTGATTCGTCTTTTTTGCCCGTACCAACAGCAAGAATTTCACCTTGATCAGGCTTTTCCGCAGCTGTTTCAGGAATAACAAGACCTGATGCTGTTTTGGTTTCGTTATCCAAACGCTTGATGATCACACGATCATGCAAAGGGCGTAGATTCATATTGACTCCTTCTTTTGGTTAGTGAGCGCTAACTATATAGTTAGCAAAAACAATTAATTATAATTTCCATAAGTAGTCCCAATATTATTAGCACTCTATATGGTTGAGTGCTAATTATAGAGATGCCTCCTTGGCTTTTCAAGGGTTGCAGCTTATTTCCTCATTAATAAATTTAGGTGCTAGCAGTAGCCAAACCTATTAAAAGGTTGAAGACTCCCAATTACATTTGCAAATTGAGTGTAACTAATTGATTTTTATTGGATTTATATATGACCCCAAAATCACGTTTGTATTCTCTTGTCAGAAATTGGAGCAAAAAGCCTCAGCAATCCGTCAGGGATACAAGCCTTCATCAACCTTATAAGATTTCCGAAGCGTCAGAAAGCGAACAACTCATTGAGTGGTCGGAAGCTCAAGAACTGGTATTTGAACTTGTGCTATCAACAAAAGATGACTGTATTCAGATGGCCATCATGCAATCTATGCAGGATGCTCAATTAGAAGATGTGATTAGATTATTCAATCAAGGGGTTCAAGCCGCAGCTTATTGGCATAGTTTTGCAAAGCCAACCCCAATCATGCTGCCATTCAAAACAGAGTGGCTAATGAACCCACATGTGCTGGTGGGCATCCAAAATGCGCTATTTAACTGCCATCCTCCAATTGGACTTATCCAAATAGGTTTAGCTGATAGATCTGAAACACAACAAATCTTAGTTTTACAAGATGCTCTCATTAAGCTGCAAAGGATGGGAATCCTTCTACACCTTCTCAACTTTGAGGGTTCGGAGGATGATTGTCAATTAATCCACGATCACTCATTTACAAACATTCACTTAAAACCAACGCTGATCAGGCAGGCAATTCCGGGAAGTCTTTGTGAGAAGAAGTTAAATCACCTTAATCAAATTATTCATCAATATGGATCTCAATCAGTAGCAGGTTCAATCAGAATCATCCACGACAGAACTGTGGCTAAAAAACAGCTAATTGATTGTTATTACGGCTCCAACATCATGCCTCCTATGACCTTGCACCAAGTTGTCAAATTAGGCAACAGGGCACAACAGAAAACAATTGCTAACAGTCTGATCAAAAAAAACATTAAGAAAGTCTTATGAAAAAGAAAGTCCTATTGGTAGATGATCATCCTGCAATGCTGTGGGCTTTAAAAAATATGCTGTCTGACAATGTTCATTTTGAAATTATTGGAGAAGCTACTAATGGTGATGAATGCATTGATTTTTCAAGAAATGAAAAAGCTGATCTTATTATTTTAGATATTGATATGCCTAAGTCAGATGGTCTAGATGTCATTAAGAGATTAAAAATTATTTCTCCAAAATCGAGAGTCTTGGTTGTTTCAAGTCTTGATCCACAAATTTATGGAAGCAGAATTAGGACTATAGGGGGACATGGCTTTATCAATAAAACAGCCAACTCTGACATCATCATGGCAGCTTGTATTGCCGTATCGCAGGGGTATACGTTCTTCCATACCAATCAAAGCGGGCAAGCCCTCAGTACGGACGAAGAAATCATTTCATCATTTTCACCAAGAGAGTTTCAAGTTCTCAAATATCTTGCAGATGGTTATGGAAATTGCGATATCTCAGAATTCCTACACATTAGCAATAAAACCGTGTCAACCTATAAGAATCGAGTGTATCGAAAATTAGGAGTAAATAATATTGCTGAATTAATAGCTTTTTGTAGAAACAATAAGGTTGTTGATATCTAATATGTTTACACAAACCGAAATAGTCGCGGCCTTGTTAATGATCGCCTGACTTTATTTGTTTTATAAAAATCGTCAGGCACTCAAACTGACCAATCAGCTTAAAGTGCAAACGGCTCACCTCAAGAATATGAATCAATTCAAAGGAGAGGCTCTTTCTAATATTAGTCACGAGATAAGAACTCCCATCAGCGCCATATTAGGGGTTCAAGAAAAAATACTGAGAAGTAAAAGTTTGCCTGTGCATGAGGAAAGGATATTGGCAAGCGCCCATGCCTCGGCCTACTCAATGCTAGACATCCTCAACCAGGTATTAGATGCTGAAAAAATTGCAAAAGGTAAGCTTCAATTAAAAGAAGAACCTTGTGATCTTAAAAATCTTCTTAAACATATAGAGAGGACTTTTTCAGAGTCTGCTAATTCAAAAAATCTATTATTTTCAGTAACGATTTGCTCAGAAATTGCTGAGAGCTTGATGATCGACAGCACCAGGTTAGGTCAAGTTATCCATAATCTCTTAAGTAATGCCATTAAACAGACTGATACGGGTCAGATCACATTGGTAACCCGAGTCCTTGCTAATGATCATTATGGACAAATGATTTATTTTGAGCTTTCAGATACTGGTTCAGGCATGACGCCCGACGATATCCATCGATTGCGGCAGCCTTATGAGCAAAATTTACAAAACATCAATCAGTTTTCACAATTGGGATCAGGTCTTGGTCTTCCGATCACAGAGCATCTGTTGATACTCATGGGAAGTTCTTTAACCATCGAATCAGAACCAAACTTAGGCAGTAGCTTAAGTTTTTCGTTAGCCCTCAAAAGATCCATTGATCAACCCAGGTATGGGGTAATTAAAAACTCTTTTGAAAGTCCAATGGATCCAAGCCCTACTAATCAAACTGTTTTAGTGGTTGATGACCACACATCAAGTAGATTAATCACTGAAACACAATTCAAAGATATGGGCTATTGCGTTCATAGCTTATCTAACGCCTCTGAGGCCATCCAACTGATGATTAATCATCAATTTGATATTCTCATCACTGATTTTTCAATGCCTGGCATGAATGGATATGAATTTGCTCGATTAGTTAGAAATTCTGAATATGGCAAAGATATTCAAATTTACGGTATTACTGCTCATACAGATGGCGCTAAAGAATTACTAAAAGAAAAGTGTCACTTTGATAATGTCCTAATCAAACCAGTATCAATTAAGGATTGGCAAAGAGAAATTCATCTTAAAGAGACTTATATTGAAAGTCTAAAAAAACTAACCACTAACGACCTAAAGATATATAAAATTATTGCTGAAGAAGTTTTTGTTCATCAAAGCTCAACAATTGAACAATTACTTCCACACCTATCTCAAAGTAATTCATACAGTAATGAAATAGACATTCAAGCAATTGCTCATAAGATATTAGGCGGTGCAAAACTGACTAATGATGAGATTCTTATTAAAATTTGTGAACGATTGAGTAAAAAATCTAATTTCATAACACCGAGTTCTTTGGCTGACCTTTGCATTGCTATAAAAAAATCAAATAAAGTACTCAAAAAGATATTAGAGAATTTATAAACTTTTTAGCTCTTGGCTAATACTGGGTTTAGGCTATAGTATTTAGCTATGAAATTAATTGCAGTAAATACATTTTTAATATTTTCTCTTCTAGGTGCCGGAACCACAACCTGCTTGGCCAGTCCACCAGCCGGTAAAACAGCCCCCCATTCAGAAAAAATAAGCCACTTACCTGACTCGATAGCCAAATCCATAAAAAAAAGTGGCATCTCGAGTCAGTCAGTATCTATATCTATAGATAAGATTTCTTATAAAAATCAGCCAGAAAAATCATTTTCAACATCTAATTTGGTCGATTGGCAAGAAAACTTGCCAATGAATCCGGCATCAACCATCAAGCTATTAACTAGCTTGGCAGCGATGGAGGTCTTGGGTCCGCAATACAGATGGAAAACAGACTTACTGACCAATGGAAAAATTCAGAATGGCTTGCTAAAAGGTGACCTCCTTATAAGAGGTAGCGGCGATCCAAAACTAATACCTGAAGAAATCAATAAGATGCTCTTAAATCTTCAAGGTTTAGGCGTTAGAAAAATAGATGGGCAATTAATCATCGATCGAAGTGCCTATGAGAATTCAGTGAAAGATACTTCTTTTATAGATAGCGATCCAACTAGAGCATACAACGCAACACCAGATGCTTTGTTATTTGCTTTTAATAGCTTTAGCTTTGAGTTTTACCCTAACAGTCAAAATAATTTAGTTTTCATTAAACAATCGCCACGTATGGCTAATTTTAAAATTGATAACAATTTAAAAATTATTGAGGGTGCTTGTGCTGATTGGAAAAAAGATATCAGCATGTCTTTAACAAATTCTAAAAATGGGGCTTGGACTGCAGTTTTTAATGGGGCATATCCCAGTGGCTGTCAAAATGCTACTTGGAATGTCGTTGCTAGTGATAGTGATAGTTTTTTCACTCAAAGTTTTATCGCCGCCTGGGAAGATGTTGGGGGAACGTGGGTAAAGAAACCAACACTAAAAAGTTATGATCCCAAATCTGAATTTAAGCCGATTGTTACTCACTTTGGTGTTCCACTTTATGAATCCGTTAAAGACATCAACAAACTTTCAAATAATGTCATGGCAAGGCAAGTGATGCTAACAATGGCACTCGAAAAAACAGGTAAGCCTAGTAATGCCAATAATTCCATGAAAGTTCTTAAGGATTGGTTACAGAGCAATCAATTAAATATGCCTGAGCTTGTTATAGAAAATGGTTCTGGATTGTCTCGCATTGAGAGAATTAGCAGCAAAAATCTTAATCAAGTATTACTTCTTGGCCTAAATTCTTCAAGTAAAGATTATTTTCTAGAGTCACTTCCAATCGCTGGTTTTGATGGAACCATGAGACATCGTCTTTTAGATAAGCTTAGAAAATATGTTCCTAATAGAAAAGAAATAGCGACTCTTGAAAAAAATACAATCGATTTTCCAGTAGGTTTAAAAAAATATGGCGCCTATATCAAGACTGGATCATTAGTTGATGTAAGAAGTATCGCGGGATATGTTGTGAGTCGCTCTGGTAATGTTTATGCAGTCACTTCTTTTATTAATGATCCCAACCCACGAAATGGTGGAGTTATTCACGATGCGATTTTGAGTTGGTTACTTGATGATGGTCCAAGCTCATCAAAACATTGAACTTCAGCTCTAACTTCATTACTTAATTTAGGTGCCTGAGCCCACTTCAGCCCTACTCAATCTATCTCGTACCGCATCCCAACCTTCATCAGCTGGAAGCTTTTGAAAGGCGATTAAATCGTAATTAGATTGATCCAAACTGCGCAATAAAGAATATAACTGTTTAGCAAAAGTCTCTGGATTATTAGGAATGATAATTTCGGTGATTTTTGATCTTTCTGAACTTGGCATATCAACTAAGTTATCTGAAAAATGAACCCATGCAAGATTTTTTATTTCGCCAACAGGACTATATAAAATTTCAAGACTTTGATTAAGCTCACCCTGGCCGTATGAAATCATTTTAGTTCTTGGGGCGTAATGCGCACTCAAACTACCAGATACTCTTGGAGCATTTTGAATAGTTAACTTCTCAACACTTTCGGGTAAATCAATGTCTCGATTCTGTAATGCTTGATGAATCATTGCTTGATTAATGGCACCCGGCCTTAAGATCACTGGACCATGAGTATCCCAGCGACTTAAATCAACGATTGTTGACTCAATACCTACTTCACAAGGACCGCCATCCAAAATAAGTAAGGAATCGTCTGAAAACTCATCACGAACATGCTGGGCTGTTGTAGGTGAAATCCTACCAAAACGATTGGCTGATGGTGCTGCTAAGCCTCCATCAAACTTTTGAAGCAGCGTTTGAGTAATGATGTGATCTGGACAACGAATACCGACGGTATCTTGCCCCCCAGTCATCTCTGTCAGCACACCTTTTGCTTTAGGCAGTATTAATGTTAAGGGGCCCGGCCAAAATCTCTGCGCTAATGCAAGCGTTGCGGGCGATACATCTCTAGCCCAAGGTAATAATATTTCTCTCCAAGCCTCATCAAGACTTTGACTATTTGACTTATCTAACGCTTGAGCAGGCTTTGCAATATGGACAATTAAGGGATGTCCTGCAGGTCGGCCTTTAGTGCTAAAAATTTGATTAATTGCAT
Organism: Polynucleobacter meluiroseus; assembly: GCA_945881875.1. Classification (GTDB taxonomy): domain Bacteria; phylum Pseudomonadota; class Gammaproteobacteria; order Burkholderiales; family Burkholderiaceae; genus Polynucleobacter; species Polynucleobacter meluiroseus_A. Next base: position 17,688 of record CAMCVH010000005.1, on the reverse strand, counting down.
TCCGATTGTTAGCATCTGCAGCAAGTCCATAAACAGTCTCAGTAGGTATGGCGACCAAATGGCCATCACGTAACGCTTTAACTGCTTCGTCAATTGAATCTAGCATAAGGTTAATTAACGCTTGATGCGTAAAACTTTGATGGCTTCATCACAAGCAACAGCAACAGCAGCAGTTGACCCCACAAAATTAATATGCCCCATCTTCCTTGCTACTCGTGGTTCTGCTTTACCGTACAAATGAAGCTTAGCGCAAGGATTGGCTAAAACCAGATTCCAACTTGGTTCAATTTGAGAGTCTGTGTTTAGCCATTCATCACCTAGAATATTGAGCATGATGCTCGGCTGAACAAGTGCTGTACTTCCGAGAGGTACGCGAGCCATTGCCCGCACTTGTTGTTCAAACTGACTAGTCACACAAGCATTTTGTGTGTAATGCCCTGAATTATGAGGTCTTGGTGCTATTTCGTTAGCAACAATATCACCGCTCTTTAAAACAAAAAATTCAACACATAGCACACCAACATAATCTAATCGTCGAATGATGGCTTTGGCAGCTTCGATAATTTTGATCTCTTGCTCAGGTTTTAATGATGGAGCGGGTACAGTCGTGGTGTGCAAGATACCATTCTTATGGACATTTTGAGCAACGGGATAAGCCAATACCTCATCATCATGGCCACGCGCTACTAATGCTGAAACCTCGAAATCTAAATCCATGCGCTTTTCTAAAACACATGCGATTTTGCCAAATGTAACCCAAGCATTTTCTAATTCGGCACGTGTATGAACTGTCACTTGGCCCTTACCGTCATAACCCATCCGAGCCGTCTTTAAAATTCCGGGCAATAAATCTTCGGTGACTTGCGTTAGATCAGCATCACGTTCAATCACAAGATGATTTGCTGGGCCAATGCCGGCCTCCACTTGCCAAGTCGCTAAAAATTTCTTTTCTGTAATACGGTTCTGTGCAACGGATACACCACCGCTTTTAGGGGCAACATACACTCCCAAGGCTTCTAATTGATCAAGTGCTTGCGCTGGTACGTTCTCGAACTCTGTACTTACTGCTGCACATAGTTGAGCCATTTCTTTCAGTGCAACTGGATCGATGTAGTCAGCTTGAATATGCTTTTCAGCAACTGCACCCGCAGGACTATTAATATATGGATCCAAAACACACACTTTGTAACCAATAGCTTGAGCTGCATGAGTAAACATACGACCCAATTGACCACCACCTAAGATACCCAGATAGGAGCCAGGCAAAATTGGATCTAAACGATCTGCCATAAATTACGAATATCCTGGTAAATTCATAGCGCGAGCTTTTTCAGTTTGCTGAACTCTGAATACTTTTAATTTCTGAGCCAAGTCTGCATCATTCATTGCAAGATTTGCTATAACGTGCAAAGCGGCATTAGCAGCACCCGCTTCACCAATAGCAAAGGTTGCGACAGGCACACCTCTGGGCATTTGAACAATTGAATAAAGTGAATCTTCGCCGCGCAAATACTTTGAAGCAACTGGAACTCCAAAAATAGGAATGATTGTTTTGGACGCCAACATGCCTGGCAGATGAGCTGCTCCGCCTGCACCAGCAATGATGGCTTTTAGGCCGCGTTCAGAGGCAGTTTCGGCATAAGTAAACATATCGTCAGGCATGCGATGAGCCGAAACAACACGTGCTTCAAAAGCAACTCCAAATTCTTCAAAAATGGTGGCTGCGTGTTGCATGGCTTCCCAATCTGAATTGGATCCCATCACAATGCCGACTATTGGTTTTTGGCTCATATCAATCCTTTAATAACTTTGATAGTTTTAATACTTCAAATTTTAGGCTGTTAGCGTTTCTAATGCTTCACGATATTTAGCAGCTGTTTTATCAATGACATCACTTGGTAACTTGGGTGCAGGCGCTGCTTTATTCCATACTTGGCCATTAACTAATGCAGACTCTAGCCAATCGCGAACGAATTGCTTGTCAAATGATGGTGGATTAGATCCTACTTGATAAGAATTAGCAGGCCAAAAGCGAGAAGAGTCTGCAGTTAATACTTCATCCATTAATACCAAGTTATTAGCCTCATCCAAACCAAATTCAAATTTAGTGTCGGCAATAATGATGCCTTTTGTCGCAGCATACTTAGCTGCTTCTTGATAAAGACGAATACTCACATCTCTAATTTTTGCTGCCAACTCTTTACCGATGCGCTCCTCTACTTCAGCGTAAGAGATATTTTCATCATGCTCACCAACATCGGCTTTGGCTGCTGGTGTAAATATTGGTTCTGGTAATTTTTGAGCATTCTGCAATCCAGCTGGTAATTGAATGCCACAGACAGAACCTGTTGCTTGATAGTCTTTCCAGCCACTACCCGACAAATAGCCCCTCACTACAGCTTCAACCATGATTGGCTTCAAACGCTTAGTCACAATCGCTCGACCTTTAACTTGATCAACTTCACTTTCAGAAACTACTGACTCTGGAGCGATCCCAGTTAAATGATTTGGAATCACATGAGATAACTTATCAAACCAGAAATTAGCCATCTGGTTGAGGACAACTCCTTTACCAGGTATAGGCTCACCCATCACAACATCAAAAGCTGACAAACGGTCTGTTGTAATCATCAACAGCTGGTCACTACCAACTGCGTAGATATCCCTGACCTTACCCTTTGAGATTAAAGGCAAAGATTTAATAGATGATTCGTAAAGAGCTTGCATGGGTGCCTTACTTAACTAATTGAGCCAACTGACCAGACTTATATCGTTCAGCCATTTTTTCTAGTGGTACAGCTTTAATCTTTCCAGCCTGCCCCTCACAACCAAAGGCAGTGAAACGCGCTTTACATATATCTTTAGCGGCCTCGCGAGCAGGTTTTAAATAATCACGTGGGTCAAACTTACTCGGGTTCTCAAATAAGTATTTACGAATCGCAGCTGTCATCGCTAAACGAATATCTGTATCAATATTAATTTTTCTCACGCCGTGCTTAATACCTTGCTGAATCTCTTCAATAGGTACACCATAAGTTTCTTTCATATCACCGCCAAACTCGCGAATGATTGCCAATAACTCTTGAGGAACACTAGATGAGCCATGCATCACTAAGTGAGTATTAGGAATACGTTGATTAATTTCAATAATGCGATCAATCGCCAAAATGTCACCAGTTGGCCTTTTTGTAAATTTATAAGCACCGTGACTTGTGCCAATTGCAATGGCTAATGCATCACACTGTGTTCTCTTTACAAAATCTGCCGCTTGCTCAACATCAGTTAATAACTGCTCACGGGTCATAGCACCTTCAGCACCGTGACCATCCTCTTTATCACCCGTCATTGTTTCTAAAGAGCCTAAAACACCTAATTCAGCTTCTACAGTCACGCCAATAGAATGCGCAAACTTAACAACTTCTTGCGATACAGCGACGTTGTATTCGTATGAGGCAACTGATTTACCATCATCCATCAATGAACCATCCATCATCACTGACGTAAAGCCAGAACGAATAGCAGCCATACATACAGCAGGACTTTGCCCATGATCTTGGTGCATCACAACTGGTATGTGTGGATAAGATTCAACAGCGGCATCAATTAAATGACGCAAAAATGGCTCACCCGCATATTTTCTGGCGCCCGCTGAGGCCTGCATGATGACTGGTGCATTCAACTCATCAGCCGCAGCCATAATCGCTTGAACTTGTTCAAGATTATTCACATTGAATGCTGGTATGCCGTAAGTATTTTCTGCAGCATGATCTAACAATTGGCGTAAGGATACGAGTGCCATAACTATTTCCTCAAATTAAAAATTTATTTCACATCAACAATTTTTAGCGTGTTAGTGCCCCCAACTTGACCCATTGGCTCTCCAACAGTCAAAACAATCTTGTCACCTGTATTAACAACACCTAAATTTTTGATACGCGCTTCAGCCTGTTCTAGCGCCGTATCGCGATCGTTACTGGTGTCCAGGTGTAAGGGGTGAACGTTCCTATATAAAGCCATAGATCTCTGACTGGCCAACTTCGTTGTCATCGCAAAGATAGGTACTTGTATTTTGTGACGACTCATCCAAAGCGCAGTCGATCCTGAGTCGGTCAAAGCAGCAATTGCTTTGACGCCCAAGTGATACGCTGTAAATAATGCCCCAAAAGCAATTGACTGGTCAATTCGTGTGAATTTCTGATCAAAAAAATCAGCATCTAAGTGATGATTTTCCGTTTTTTCAGCTTCCAAACAAATGGCAGCCATTTGCATCACAGTCTCAACTGGATATTGTCCTGAAGCAGTTTCAGCTGACAACATCACAGCATCCGTACCATCCAAAACAGCATTAGCCACATCGCTCACTTCAGCACGCGTCGGAACTGGATTAACAATCATGGACTCCATCATTTGAGTAGCTGTAATAACAACCTTATTGGCCTCACGGGCCATGCGAATCATTTTCTTTTGTAAGGCTGGTACAGTCGCATTACCGACTTCAACTGCCAAGTCACCACGCGCTACCATGATGCCGTCGCTAACCTGAAGAATTTCTTCAAGAGTGCCTGGTAGGACAGCTTCAGCACGCTCGATTTTGGCAATGAGCTTAGTTTTATGACCTAACTCTTGACTCGCTTTGTCGGCTAAGTCGCGAGCAATCTTCATATCATCAGCATTTTTTGGGAAACTGATAGCAATATAGTCAGCGCCCAAGCCAACTGCGGTCTTTAAATCTTCTTTATCTTTTTCAGTTAAAGCTGGAGCAGTCAAACCACCACCTGCACGATTAATACCTTTGTTATTAGATAACTCACCGCCCAATTCAACAATTGTATGAATACAGCATCCTTCTACACCCTCAACTCGAATAACCAATAATCCATCATTGAGCAATAACTTATCACCCACTCGCACATCATTGGGAAGGTTTTTATAGTCTAGACCAACGCGTTCTTGGTTGCCTAAAGTGCAATTAGCATCAAGTGTAAATTTTTCACCGGCCTTCAAGATAATTTTATTATTTTCAAATTTTCCAACGCGTATTTTCGGCCCCTGAAGATCAGCCATGATGGCTACTTCACGACCAGCCTCCTTAGAAACCTTTCTAACAAGTGCAGCTCTTGCTTGGTGATCCGCAGCTGTGCCATGAGAAAAGTTCAAACGGACAACATCCACTCCAGCGTCAAAAAGCTGTTTTAAAATTTCCGCACTGCTTGACGCAGGACCTAAGGTGGCAACTATTTTTGTTGCGCGCATTATTGAACCGCCCTTTCAACCAAAATTGCGAATGCTGGCAAAGTTTTACCTTCTAGGAATTCCAAGAAAGCACCTCCGCCAGTTGAGATATAGTCAACCTGCTTTTCAATACCGTATTTAGCAATCGCTGCTAATGTGTCACCACCACCCGCAATCGAAAAAGCTGGAGAGTGGGCAATTGCTGCAGCAAGCATCTTCGTACCGCCACCAAACTGGTCAATTTCAAAAACACCGATAGGGCCATTCCAAACAATCGTTCCAGCATGAGCAACAATGTTAGTTAATTCCGCAGAAGTCTTAGGTCCGACATCCAAGATCATGTCATCTGCCTGAACATCTGTTGACGCGACGCGGTTAGCACGCGCTAAAGGAGAAAGCTCATTAGCTACTACGACATCAACCGGTATAGGTACGCTTGCACCGCGCTTAGCCATGATTTCAATAATTGCTTTCGCTTCATCAACCAAGTCCGGCTCCGCTAGCGAACGTCCAATAGGTAGACCAGCGGCCAACATAAAAGTATTAGCAATACCGCCACCCACAATAAGTTGATCTACCTTTTCTGCCAAGGATTTTAGGATGGTTAATTTCGTTGAAACTTTTGATCCGGCAACAATTGCAACTAATGGTCGCTTAGGGTCAGTAAGCGCTTTACCTAATGCATCTAGCTCCGCCGCCATCAAAGGACCGGCACAAGCAACTGCTGCGTACTTAGCCATGCCATACGTTGTTGCCTCTGCTCGATGCGCAGAACCAAATGCATCATTGACATAAACATCACAGAGCTTAGCCATTTTCTTGGCAAGCTCATCATTATTTTTCTTTTCACCAATATTTAAACGACAATTTTCTAAAAGAACTAAGTCGCCGGGGGGAACTTCAAAACCACCATCAACCCAGTTTGTAATTAATGGTACTTTTCTACCCAATAACTCTGCAATTCTGTGCGCTACCGGAGCTAATGTGTCTTCTGGCTTGAACTGACCTTCAGTAGGTCTACCTAGGTGAGAAGTCACCATCACGGCAGCTCCAGCTTCAAGTGCTAATTGAATAGCGGGTATCGATGCTCTGATACGAGTATCTTCGGTGATATTTCCAACATCATCTTGAGGAACGTTGAGATCAGCACGGATAAAAACACGTTTACCTTTCAGCTGCCCTGATTGAGCCAATTCTGAAAGACGATTAAATTTGAGTGGGGTTAAGCCGGGCATGTTGAGTTGGGTTTTGACCAAAAGACTTGAATTCCAAATTTTACCTTTTTACAGGTCTTACAAGATGTTTTTGACCTAAAAAATACGCAATAACGTGAAGGTCGTCATCCCGAAAACAATCGTCAAAATCATGCTTTTTGAAATCAAAAACCCAAATATTCCAGCAACCCCTCCCCAAAAATGAGGGTTACCCCAATCAAACCCCTCTAAATATTGGGGCTCAGGACTTACAAACATCTCTGGAACAATAATGGCTATCAGTGCTGCCGCAGGTGCATAGCGCAACGCTGGCTGAAAACTCTCAGGAAGTTCAAAACGCTGACCCATGATCAAAAAGAAGCTTCTGGTCAAAAAAGTAACTAACATGAGACCCACAATCACTACCCAAACCTCAAAAGTCGTCATAGAGATACCCCAGCTTTTTTAGTCTTTAAGAGTCTATCTGTTGTTATTCCAACCACAACTGCACTTAAAATTGCCAAAATTAGGTTTAACTTGTAAGGTAAAGAAATCGCTAAAACCGCCACCACTGCAGCTGTTGCCGCAGCGTACCTGGCCGATCTTGATTCAATCATCGGTAAAACAATCCCAATTAAAGCCAATGTACCGGCAAAACCAAGACCCCAGGTCTCAGGAACAAATCCTGAAAGAAGGATGCCAAACATTGATCCTGTTTGCCAAATAAACCAATTGGTAAGGGCCATACCTAAATAAAAAGGTAGGCGGCTATTGTCTTGAATGACAACAGGGTATTTTGAAATAAAGAAGGCAAACGTCAAGTCGCCATTCATATACCCAATAACAAAACGCTGCCAAAGGGTTTTTTCTTTGAAATGAGGCTGCAGACCAGCGCTTGAAATTACAAACCGTAAGTTAACAACTACAGCGGTAAGCCATATCGTCCAAATTGGGAAATTACCAAGAATTAAAGGTAAGGCGGCTAACTGAGCTGAGCCTGCATAAACTAGCAAGGAAATCCCAATAGACTCAGCCACACCAATACCAGACTCAGCCATAGCAACGCCGGTTACCAAAGCCCAGGTAAAGATTGCAAAACCCGCTCGGGACATTTTGTGTGAGCCCTCAAAAAAAGCGGCTCTATGTTGTAAAGACCAACGCAAATCAAATCCTCACATCAATGACAATTAGTTCTTCATTATAGGTAGTGATAACCCCATTGCCATAGCGGTGAAGGCTGGGCTGTTTTACAATAAGGATCAATAATCTTTTCTCAAAATTTAGGAAATACACCATGTCAATGGCAAATCGTGATGGCTTTATTTGGATGGACGGGAAGATGGTGCCGTGGCGCGACGCTAATATCCACGTTCTTACACACACCCTCCACTATGGCATGGGCATATTTGAAGGTATTAGAGCTTACAAAACAGATGCTGGTCCTGCAATATTCCGTCTTGATGCTCACGTTCATAGACTTTTCAATTCAGCCAAAATCTTCCAAATGAAGATGAACTACACAGAGCAACAAGTTATTGATGCTACCTTGTCAGTAGTTAAAGAAAATAATTTAGCTTCTTGCTACATTCGTCCAATCGTATGGATCGGTTCAGAGAAATTAGGTATCTCAGCAAGAAGTAACTCCACTCATATTGCGGTTGCTGCTTGGGAGTGGGGTGCCTACCTTGGTGAAGACGGTTTAAATAAAGGTATCCGCGTCAAGGTGTCTTCTTTTACAAGACACCATGTCAACGTTTCATTAGTGCGTGCGAAAGCATCTGGTTATTACATTAACTCAATTCTTGCTAATCAAGAAGTAACAGCTATGGGCTACGATGAAGCACTTCTTTTAGACACCGATGGTTATGTCTCTGAAGGATCTGGTGAAAACGTATTTATTGTTAAGAATGGTATTGTTTACACACCTGACCTAGCATCATGCCTAGACGGTATTACACGCGATGCAATTTTTATGATTGCCAAAGATCTTGGAATTGAAGTTCGTGAAAAACGAATCACTCGTGACGAAATGTATTGCTGTGATGAAGCATTCTTTACAGGAACAGCAGCAGAAGTAACTCCGATTAGAGAGCTTGATGATCGAATGATTGGTGACGGTACACGTGGCCCAATAACGACAAAGATTCAACAAGTATTCTTTGATGCCGTTTCTGGAAAAAATGATAAATATCGTCAATGGTTAACTGTTGTTTAAGTTTCATGGAGCCATTGAGTGAGTGACAACAACATTATTCAAGTAGATGGTCATAAAGATCTGCCTCTGCATTGCCCTAACGGCAAGGTTGCCAGTTGGAATTTACATCCTCGTGTTTTCTTAGATGTAACTTCCACTGGCAATGCTAAGTGTCCGTACTGCGGCACTCAATACCACCTCATACCCGGCACTGCGCCACACGGTCATTGAAATGATTAAGATTCTCATCATTGCTCCCAATTGGATTGGTGATGCGGTGATGACCGAGCCACTGATTACAAAGCTCAAAGAAATTCATCCTAATTGTTCTATTGATGTCTTAGCTACCCCATGGGTTGCATCTATCATGCGCGCTATACCGGCTCTCAATGAAGTTATAACCGCTGATTTAAAGCATGGTGCTATTCAATGGTCAGAGCGGAAAGCTATTGCAAAACGATTAGAAAAGAAAAGCTACAGCCACGCTTACATTCTTCCAAATAGTTTTAAATCAGCATTAATACCTTGGATGGCAAAAATTCCTCTACGAATTGGCTATCGTGGTGAATTTAGATGGGGTTTAATAAATCAAGCTCTTGATAATCCATCGAGATTAAATCGCCCGCCTATGTCAACGCACTACTTTTCACTATCAGAAGTGGCATGCCAAACAACACCTGAACCATCCCTATCAGTTCGTCCTGAAGTTTTAATTGCTGCGCAAGAAAAACTCCAAGCATTAAAAAAATACACTCAGCTTTTTGTTATCTGCCCCGGTGCCGAATTTGGGCCAGCGAAACAATGGCCGACTGAGCACTTTGCAAAATTGGCCCAAGAACTGGCCGTTAACAATAATGACAGCCTAATTCTTATCCTAGGTAGCAAAAAAGAATTTGATTTAGGTGAATCCATATCAAAATTAAGTAATCACCCCCATCAAGTTATTAACTGGTGTGGTGAAACCTCATTAGACGAGGCCATTGCATGTATTAGCCTAGCAACAGCAGTTGTCAGTAATGATTCAGGTTTAATGCATATCGCTGCTGCATTTAAACGCCCCCAGGTGGCTATATTTGGATCTAGCGACCCCAGACATACACCTCCTTTGTCTCCAAAAGCTAAGGTTCACTGGCTTCATCTGGAATGCAGTCCCTGTTTTAAAAGGGTTTGTCCATTAGGTCACTCAAAATGTTTAGTGGACATTACCCCATTAGAAGTCCTAAACTCAGTTAATCAATCAATTCAATAGAAAATCATGCCAAGTCAAGCCCGCCTCTTTCAACTACCCGATGAAGTAATTGATGCTTGGCGTGAATCGTTGCATCGCAATGATTTAGATGGCTCGATAGATTTATGGATGGATGAAGACTCAATTACTTGCATTCTTCCAGGCGGTAAACGCCTAACAGGACACGCTGAACTAAGAGAAGGCTTGAAAAAAATATTAGCAGATCATCTTTTATGGTTAGACCCAATACAGATGATTGGCCACACCGCTATTGGTACCGCTTTTTTTGACTCAACAGAAGCCGTTCGTCTTCAGCCAGAACAAATCGAACCAGAGTTCTTTTTAAACTTTACTTATATTTTGGTTCAAGGGCCTATGGGTTGGCGAATCGCTCATATCCATACCAGCCCTGCTCAAGAAGAACATATTCAACTACCAAGCACGATTCACGGCTTCCATTAAATCGATAGAGTATTAACCGCTTTTAGCTGTTATTGATTTTGTCGATTACTTTTAAGCTCTTGGCGATAAGCCTCTTGAATTTGACGAGCCCGCGCATCTATTTCTGATATTTGATAAAAATCAGCATCGCCCGCAATCTTCGCAAGCTTCATTTGCTCAATTGCTCCTACCCAAGCCCCCTCCGTTACATATTTCTCAGCCAGCGCTGAATGCTGCAAGGCTCTTTTGCCAGATTGGGAGTAAGCCTGAGCTAGTAAAGACCACCATAAAGTTTCGTCGGGGCGTGATCTAGATTGAGTTTTTAACCACGTAATTGCTTGCTCGTATTGTTTAGTTTTCAGTTGAGCATTAATAGTTGCAACGTTTAGAGATCTTGACCTTGGATAAATAGATTTAACCAGAGCTAACTGCTTTAAAGCAGCTTCAGTTTGACCATTAGCCATCATCAGGTCAATTCCAGTACTTTCAATAGCTAGGCTATATTTTTGAATCGGTGAACCTTGAGCAACCAAACTTTGCAAAGTTGCCCTAGTTTTTTGCAGTTGACCTTCAGCATCACTGAGGCGCCCCTGCTTCATACTTAATAAAGTTAAGCCGTATTGACCCTCAAGCTGTTTACTTAAATCAGGCTTTCTAGCAAGGCTTTCAAAATATTGCTTAAGCTCCGGGTAGTTGCTGGAGCTAGTTGTTTGAATCAAACGAGATCTAGCTTTTAATAAATAAAACTCAATTGATGAAAAAACTTTTTGACTTGGTAAGCCTCTCACACGATCTTGCATATCAGCAATACGATCCGTAGTTAGTGGATGACTTCTAACGTAACCTGGCACACCGCTCTCCATAATGCTGTTAGCTCTTTGCATTCTTTGAAAGAAATCAGGCATTCCCTGAACATCAAATCCACCTGATTGCAGTATTTGGAATCCCACACGATCTGCCTCTCGCTCGGCATCTCTTGAATAAGACAATTGATTTTGAATAGCCAAAGCTTGACCACCCATAGCAATACCTTGAGCTGCATTAGGATTTTTACTTGCCGCAATCACTGCTAAAAAAAGTGATGCTAAGGCAATCATTGAGTTGGTACCCTGCTGCCCATACATGCGCGCAATATGTTTTTGGGTAACGTGACCAATCTCATGACCAAGAACAGAAGCTAACTCAGACTCTGATTCAGCCGATACGATCAACCCTGTGTGAACACCAATAAAACCGCCTGGCAATGCAAACGCATTGATGGTTCTGTCACGAACGCCAAATAGCTCAAAGTTAATCGCGAAAGTACCGCTACCATCTATACCAGGTACACCATCTTTCCTAGCGGCACGAACTAAAGCTTGACCAATGGTATTCAGGTAGTCATAAAAAACTAAATCATTTGAATAATCAGGATCTCTTCGAACTTCACGCATGATCCTCTCACCAAGTTGACGCTCATCTGATGGAGATAATGAAATGCTAGAGGAGTCTCCTAGCTCAGGTAAAACTAAAGTTTGCTGAATGGGACGATTAACTTGAGGAATACCCGCTGAATTAGGGCTAGAGCGCATAGCTCGATCGATATTATCTTGGGCAATTCGACTGTTATCCGTTTGAGCCCAAAGTAAGGTCGGCTGAAATAGGAGTGCCAGGGATGCCGCCATCACTTTTTTCGCTAAAGAATGATTTTTCATACTCATGACCTCAATTATGGTACAAATCAATTATGAATAACTTAACTCATTTTGATGAAAGTGGCCAAGCCCACATGGTTGACGTTGGGCAAAAAGCCCACACTCACCGTATCGCAACTGCTACCGGAACGATTCAAATGCAAAAAAGTACATTTGAAATGGTTGTTTCTGGTTCTCATAAAAAAGGGGATGTGATTGGTATTGCCAGAATTGCGGCGATACAGGCCACCAAAAGAAGTCCTGATCTGATCCCTTTGTGCCACCCAATTGCTTTAACACGCGTCGCAGTTGACTTTCAGACAGACGAAAAAAGCTCCAGCATCCAATGCACTGTTACTACAGAAACTATAGGGCAGACTGGTGTTGAAATAGAAGCTTTAACAGGCGTACAAATAGGCTTACTCACTATTTATGACATGTGCAAAGCCGTTGATCGCGGCATGGTCATCAAAGAAGTGAAGCTGCTTGAGAAGAGTGGCGGCAAGTCCGGTACTTGGATGGCAAACGCTTAATAAATCCATAAGTAAGTTAATTCTTATTACTTAAAACAAAAAGGGTATGCATTGCATACCCTTTTATCTTTTGTTTTATCTTTGTTTAATGGCTTAAATTATCTGCAATCCGCTGGCAGTAATTTTTTCGGTAAAGTTGTAGCTGGTGATTTGCAAGACCAAATTCCAGCCCATGGCTGTGATTGGGCGCTACTTAAATCTACTGCCACAACTGAATCGGAAGCCGAGCTATTAACTGGAATGATGTTCAATACATTGGCACCATCTGGAGCGACACTAGATTGATAAATGACTGTGATAGCACCAGTCTTCTCAATCTTTATCTCTTTAACACTATTGGTCGAGGTGCTCTTAAAAGTTTCCTGAGTAACATCATTCATATCAGCAGCACCTTTGCCCGAGTAAACCTCTGTCACAGCCAACTTCGCCGCGGCGGCCAAACTTAAACCTTCTGCAATGCGTGTCTTTGCTATGTAGTCTTGATACTTGGGCACAGCCAAAGCTGCAAGAATGCCAATGATGGCAATCACCACCATGATTTCAATTAATGTAAAACCGTTTTTATTTTTCAAAACTTGCTTCGTTTTTTCCATCTTTCAGTCCTTTCGTTAATAAGCCACCATCATGTCAGATGGTGGCTTACATAGGGGATGATTATTTTGTATGAAACGTCTGATTTTTAAATCAGACTAATAAGAAATTATTTCTTTTGCTTCATTTGTCTTTTCATAACTTCACCGTAACCCATTACTGCCAAGGCAGCAACAATACCAGCTACCGTCGCATAATTTTCGATACCAGCGCCAAGGTACTTAATTAAACCTGGGTCTGAGAAAATCATACCGCCGGCGATCCAACCTAAAAGGCCAGCACCTAATGTCACGATCCATGGGAAGCGATCGATGAGGTACAGAACGATACGGCTACCGCCAACGATTAACGGAATAGATACTAATAATCCAAATACGATGTAACCAAACTGATGATGAGCAGCCTCAACTTGGCCAGCCGCTCCTGCAATCGCAATCACGTTATCCACGCTCATTGCCACGTCAGCTACGATGATTGTTTTAATAGCAGCAGATAATTTATCTGAGGCTGCAAGTTCATGACCGCCATCTTCCTCAGACTGGACCATTAATTTGTAACCAATCCACAATAACAAAATACCGCCTGTGAATTTTAAGAATGGGATCTGAAGTAGCGTTACAGCGAATGCGACCAAAACGACGCGCAAAATAATTGCTCCTGCCGTTCCCCACATAATGCCCTTGCGACGTTGATTTGGGTGAAGGTTACGACACGCTAATGCAATGACGACAGCGTTATCACCGCCCAAAAGAATGTCAATCATGATGATTTGGGCGATTACCGTCCAATCAATGGTTGCCAGAAATTCCATGTCATCCTCAATATTTTATAAGTGAAACAATAACGGGAGCTAGGCTCCCGTTATTTTTGCCTTAGGGCAAATATTACAACAATGCTTTAAGTAATTTAGCCATTTCTGATGGATTACGTGTCACAGTAAAGCCACACTCTTCCATGACAGCTAATTTTGCATCAGCTGTATCAGCACCACCAGAGATCAAGGCACCTGCGTGACCCATACGCTTACCTGCAGGGGCCGTTACACCAGCGATAAAGCCTACGACTGGCTTTTTCATATTAGCCTTGCACCAGCGAGCTGCATCAGCTTCATCCGGTCCGCCGATTTCACCAATCATAATCACCGCATCTGTATCTGGATCATCATTAAAGGCTCTCATGATGTCAATATGCTTAAGGCCATTGATTGGATCTCCACCAATACCAACTGCTGAAGATTGACCAAGACCGATTTCTGTCAACTGAGCAACTGCTTCATAAGTCAATGTACCAGAGCGGCTTACTACGCCAATACGACCTTTACGGTGAATATGTCCTGGCATGATACCGATCTTGATTTCATCAGGAGTGATCAAACCTGGACAGTTTGGGCCTAACAACAAAGTCTTTTTGCCACCTTTAGCTTCTTTAGCGGCCATTCTGTTACGAACTTCTAACATGTCGCGGACAGGGATACCTTCTGTAATACAGATTGCTAAATCTAGATCGGCTTCCACAGCTTCCCAAATCGCAGCAGCAGCACCAGCTGGTGGTACGTAAATAACTGAAACCGTTGCACCTGTCTCGGCAGCAGCTTCTTTTACTGTTGCATAGATAGGAATATTAAAGATTTTTTCGCCAGCTTTTTTAGGGTTGACGCCTGCAACAAAGCACTCTTTGCCGTTTGCGTACTCTTGACACTTTTCAGTATGGAACTGACCCGTTTTACCAGTGATACCTTGAGTAATTACTCGTGTGTTTTTATTAATTAGGATAGACATTTAATTTCCTTTCGTGGCCTGAGGCTTACTTAACTGCTGCAACAGCTTTAGTCGCTGCTTCAGCCATCGTGTCTGCACTAATAATCGGCAGGCCAGATTCAGCCAACATTTTCTTACCCAGAACTTCGTTAGTACCCTTCATACGAACAACTAAAGGTACATTTAAGTTCACCGCTTTGCAGGCAGTGATAACACCATCAGCAATCACATCACACTTCATGATGCCACCAAAAATGTTAACTAAAATTGCTTTAACATCTTTGTTCTTCAACATGATTTTGAAAGCTTCAGTTACTTTTTCTGCTGAAGCACCACCACCAACATCCAAGAAGTTTGCTGGCTCTCCACCAAACAACTTAATAGTGTCCATGGTAGCCATAGCCAAGCCTGCACCGTTGACTAAACAACCAATATTGCCATCAAGAGAAATGTAAGCTAAGTCAAATTTAGAGGCTTCAATTTCCGCTGGATCTTCTTCATCTAAGTCACGATATGCAACGATTTCTGGATGACGGAATAATGCATTAGGGTCAAAGTTAAATTTAGCATCTAAAGCCTTGATACCGCCATTACCTTCAAGAATCAATGGATTGATTTCAACCAACGACGCATCGGTATCTATATAGACTTTGTACAAGCTTTGCAGCACTGCCTTAGCCTGTGCTTGAGAAGCCTCAGGAACACAAATACCTTGCGCTAACTTAGCTGCATCTGCATCTGTTAAACCAACTAATGGGTTAACAAATACCTTGATAATTTTCTCTGGAGTTGAAGCGGCAACCTCTTCAATATCCATACCACCTTCGCTTGATGCCATCACAACCACTGATTGTGTTGCACGATCAGTCAAAAGCCCAACGTAATATTCTTTTTTAATGTCGGCGCCGTCTTCAACTAATAAACGACGAACTTTTTGACCTTCAGGGCCAGTTTGGTGAGTCTTTAACTGCATACCCATGATTTGTGAAGCATGTGTCTTTACTTCATCAAGGCTCTTAGCTACTTTAACGCCGCCACCCTTACCACGGCCGCCAGCATGTATTTGAGCTTTAATGACCCAGACCGGTCCGCCTAATTTTTTAGCTGCTTCTACAGCCTCATCAACACTGTGTGCTGGAATACCGTTTGGTACTGGTACGTTGAACTGACGTAAGATTTCCTTACCTTGATACTCATGGATCTTCATTGAGACTCCCTCTTTAATAGTCGCAAATTTTTAATGTTTGTAACTTACTTAACACTAGCTATTACGGCTTTTTATTAACTAAGCCACCTATTATCGCTTTTTCGCTAAGTGTTCGGACTATTTTTTGGGATTTTTATCAATTACAGGGGTTCCAAACCATGCTGGATAATACTTGTTAACGGCCTCACCATCTGTTCTTAGGGCATGACAGCCATTGAGCTGAAATGGCATCTTGCCATCCCCTTGATCAATTACTTTTATTACCTCACCGGCAAAGCTCTGAATGGCCGCAGTTGGAAGAACAGAACATAGCTCAGTCATATGCGAGCAACCAGATACTCCTGAAAAAAGATCTTTTACAGCGTTACGGAAGCCTTTAACTAAGTTAAGACCAACTAACTTTTTATATTCTGGTTCGATTTTGTTGCAATACTGCTCATATGGGGCAGCATGAGTTAAGGCTTTAGCATCCAAAATATTAAAGCTGGCATCGATAGTTATGCAAAGTGTCATGTTATGAATGGCATCACCACTTTTGCGAACACCAGAAGACAGGTGAAAGTCTTTACTTTTAGTATCCAACAAATTCGCCTCAAGATCCCACAGTCCGTCCTCACGCAAAAATGCTTGGGTGGTAATTTTTCTTGTGTGTATTAAGTTGCGCGACACAGATGTTGGTGAATTTGACATGACTTAAGTCTACACCACTTAATCCTCAGAAATCATGAAGAACTTCTAATCGAATAGATCATCTGGCGGTAAGTAACGCCCAGTAATAATTTTTGAAACTTGATCTAAAGGGAATCCTTTAGAAACTAAATAGCGCATTTGTTTTGCTCTATCTTTCTGATCAATAGGTACGAGACCATCAAATTTTTTCTGCCATAAATCGTGGGCGCGCTGAGCATCACTTTCTTTTAAATCATCTTTAAGACGACTGACAGTTTCTTGATCAATACCATTTTGCTTTAACTCATCAACAATTCTTCGACTTCCATAACGCTCAGATTTTCGTCTCACAAGACCTTCAGCAAATCGCTCATCTGATAACCACTCTTGTTTTTGAAGTTTAAGCAATAACTCATCCAACTCTGATTCGGACTCTGCAAAAGGCAAGAGCTTCTTGCGAAGCTCTTGAAGACTATGCTCTCTTCTTGATAAGAATCTAAGAGCACGCCCCATCAAACTTGGGGCGGACTGCTTAGGCATCTGCTGGCTCTTTGGCTGTTATAGGGTCACCGCCCTTAACACCTAACTTCTCACGAACCCTTGCTTCAATTTCTTTAGCAATCTCTGGATTCTCTTTTAAGAATTCGCGCGCATTGTCCTTACCTTGGCCTACACGATCACCTTTGTAACTGTACCAAGCACCTGATTTTTCAACGATGTCACATTCAACACCAAGGTCAATAATCTCGCCCTGACGTGAAATACCCTCGCCGTACATGATGTCAAAGATAGCCTCTCTGAATGGTGGCGAGACTTTATTTTTCACAACCTTCACACGAGTTTCATTACCTACGATATCGTCACCTTTTTTGATACTACCAATACGGCGAATATCTAGACGCATAGAAGCATAGAATTTCAACGCATTACCACCAGTAGTTGTTTCTGGAGATCCAAACATCACACCAAT
>CAMCVH010000004.1 GCA_945881875.1 Polynucleobacter meluiroseus | reverse complement strand
AGACAAAGAGATGGTGATGCCTGGTGATAACGTCACGATTACAGTGAAGTTGATTGCTCCGATTGCGATGGAAGAAGGTCTCCGTTTTGCGATCCGTGAAGGCGGTCGAACTGTTGGTGCCGGTGTTGTTGCTAAAGTTTTAGAATAATAAGTTTTGCACATAACGGTGGCGCGAATGTTGCGTGCCACCGCGCTCTTTAGTTATTTTCGTGACAACATCGCACTGCTCTTTAGGATAAAAAATGCAAAATCAGAAAATTCGTATTAGATTAAAAGCTTTTGACTATCGTTTGATTGATCAGTCAGCTGCTGAAATTGTAGACACTGCAAAACGTACCGGTGCAGTTGTTAAAGGTCCAGTACCTTTGCCAACTCGTATCGAGCGTTTTGACATTCTTCGTTCACCGCACGTAAATAAGACTTCTCGTGATCAGCTAGAGATCCGTACCCACCTGCGTTTGATGGATATTGTTGATCCAACTGAAAAAACAGTTGATGCATTGATGAAATTAGACCTTCCAGCTGGCGTGGATGTCGAAATTAAGCTTCAATAATTGTTTAAACTGCTATTGCAGGGCTTAAAAAAAGGCGCTACAATAGCGGACTTTCCAGAAATATCTGGAAAAAGTAGTTAAAAAGTACTATTTATAAATTTCCGCTGGCCAATCGTAGTCAGCATTGGAGTATTAATATGAGCCTAGGCTTGATCGGCCGCAAGGTCGGCATGACCCGCCTCTTTACAGAAGAGGGTGATGCTGTTCCGGTCACAGTTATCGACGTAAGCGATAACCGCATTGCGCAAGTTAAAACCAAGGAAACTGATGGCTATACAGCTGTTCAGTTGGCTTTTGGAACTCGCCGTGCTTCACGCGTTGTTAAACCACAAGCTGGTCACTTTGCTAAAGCAGGTGTATTAGCAGGTAACGCCTTAAACGAATTCCGTATTGACGCAGCAAAAGCTGGTGAGCTAAAAGTTGGCGACATTATTGGTCTTGATACATTTGCAGTTGGTCAAAAAGTTGACGTGCAAGGTACAACGATCGGTAAGGGTTACGCCGGCACTATTAAGCGCCACCATTTTGCTTCTGGTCGTGCATCCCACGGTAACTCACGTTCACATAATGTTCCTGGCTCTATTGGTATGGCTCAGGATCCAGGTCGTGTTTTTCCGGGTAAGCGTATGACAGGTCACTTAGGTGATGTGACTCGTACTGTTCAAAATCTTGAAGTTGCTCGAATTGACGCAGAACGCAAATTGCTCTTGATTAAAGGCGCGATTCCAGGTTCTCGTGGCGGCAAAGTCATCATCACTCCAGCAGTTAAAACTGCTGCTGCTAAATAAGGAGCGCGCACATGGAATTAAAGCTCCTACAAGCTGACGGAAAACTGGGTGCAGGCGTTATTGCTTCTCCAGAAGTTTTCGAGCGTGAATATAACGAAGCATTGGTACACCAGATCGTTGTTGCTTATCAAGCCAACGCTCGTAGCGGAAACCGTGCTCAAAAAGACCGTGAACAAGTTAAACATACAACCAAGAAACCTTGGCGTCAAAAAGGTACGGGTCGTGCTCGTGCCGGTATGTCATCTTCACCATTGTGGCGCGGGGGTGGTCGTATATTCCCTAACTCACCAGAAGAGAATTTTTCACAAAAAGTTAACAAGAAGATGTATCGCGCAGGTATGCGTTCCATCTTGTCTCAGTTGGCTCGCGAAGGTCGCCTTAATATTGTTGAGAGTTTCACAGTTGACGCTCCAAAGACAAAGCTTTTAGCTGAAAAAGTTAAAGCAATGGGCTTGGAGTCAGTTCTTATCATTGCTGATAAGGTTGACGAGAATCTATATTTAGCTTCACGTAACTTGCATAAGGTTGGTGTAGTTGAAGCGCAGCACGCAGATCCGCTTTCATTGATTCATTTCCAGAAAGTATTGATCCTAAAGTCAGCTGTTGCTCAAATTGAGGAGATGCTCAAATGATCGCTACACGTAAAAATGACCATCGATTAATGCAGGTTTTGGTTGGCCCAGTGATTTCTGAAAAAGCAACAATGGTTGCTGAAAAGAATGAGCAAGTAGTTTTCCAAGTCATGCGCGACGCTAACAAATTAGAAATCAAAGCTGCTGTTGAATTATTATTCAAGGTGCATGTTGAGTCTGTGCAGGTTGTCAATCAAAAGGGTAAAGCGAAGCGCTTTGGCCGTTTCGAGGGTCGTCGCAACCACACTAAGAAGGCTTACGTTTGTTTGAAGCCTGGTCAAGAAATCAACTTTGAAGCGGAGGCAAATTAATTATGCCGCTAATGAAAACCAAGCCGACGTCACCAGGACGTCGCTCAATGGTGAAAGTGGTCAATCCAGACCTGCACAAGGGTAAACCTTTTGCTGGTTTGTTAGAGCCACAACACCAAAAGTCTGGCCGTAATAACAATGGTCATATCACCACACGCCATAAGGGTGGTGGTCATAAGCATCACTATCGCGTTGTTGACTTTAAGCGTAATGATAAGGATGGTATTCCAGCAAAAATTGAACGTCTAGAATACGATCCAAACCGCACTGCAAACTTAGCACTCTTGCTATTTGTTGACGGTGAGCGTCGCTATATTATTGCTCCTAAGGGCGCAGTAGTTGGGCAAGCAATCATCAGTGGTTCAGAGGCTCCAATTAAAGTTGGTAACAACTTACCATTGAGAAACATTCCTGTTGGTAGCACGATCCATTGTGTGGAAATGATGCCAGGTAAGGGTGCTCAGTTGGTTCGTACTGCTGGCGGTTCAGCGGTGCTTTTAGCTCGTGAAGGTGTATACGGTCAAGTGCGTTTACGCTCAGGTGAAGTTCGTCGTGTACATATTGAATGTCGTGCAACGATTGGTGAAGTAGGTAACGAAGAGCACAGCCTACGTCAAATCGGTAAAGCTGGTGCAAATCGCTGGCGCGGTATTCGTCCAACAGTTCGTGGTGTTGCAATGAACCCAGTCGATCACCCACATGGTGGTGGTGAAGGTCGTACAGGTGAAGGTCGCGTTCCAGTATCTCCATGGGGCACGCCAACTAAGGGTTACAGAACACGCCGCAATAAGCGTACGACAAGCATGATTGCTCAACGTCGTCAAAAGCGCTAACAGAATAAGGAAATAGACATGACGCGCTCAGCTAAAAAAGGTCCATTCTGCGAAGTCAGCCTCGTTAAAAAGGTTGAAACTGCAGTAGCCATCAAAGATAAGAAGCCCATTAAGACATGGTCACGCCGTTCGACCATTCTGCCTGACTTCATTGGTCTCACAATCGCCGTTCACAATGGTCGTCAGCATGTACCTGTGTACATCACTGAAAACATGGTTGGACATAAGCTTGGTGAGTTCGCGCTTACGCGTACTTTTAAAGGTCATGCGGCCGATAAAAAAGCTAAGAAGTAAGAGGACAATATGGAATCTAAAGCTATTCACCGCAGCGCCCGCATTTCTGCACAAAAGACACGATTGGTTGCTGACCAGATCCGTGGTTTGCCGATTGCACGCGCTTTGAACATCTTAACTTTTAGCCCTAAAAAGGCTGCGTTCATCATGAAGAAAGTAGTTGAGTCAGCTATCGCTAACGCGGAGCACAACTCAGGTGCTGATATTGATGAGCTCAAGGTAAAAGTTGTCACAGTTGATAAGGCTACTTCGCTCAAGCGTTTTACAGCTCGTGCTAAGGGTCGTGGCAATAAAATTGAAAAGCAAACTTGTCACATCACTGTGACTTTGAGCAACTAAGGAAGAGACATGGGTCAGAAAATACATCCAACTGGATTTCGTCTCTCGGTAAGCCGTAATTGGACTTCACGCTGGTATGCCAACAGCGCAGACTTTGCAAGAATGTTGCAAGAGGACGTAGAAGTTCGTAGCTACCTAAAGAAGAAGTTAAAAAATGCATCAGTAAGCAAAGTGATCATTGAGCGTCCTGCAAAGAATGCAAAGTTCACTATTTATAGCTCACGTCCTGGTGTTGTTATTGGTAAAAAAGGCGAAGACATCGAAGTATTGCGCAAAGAGTTACAGAAGCGCATGGGTGTTCCAGTTCATGTGAATATCGAAGAAATTCGTAAGCCAGAAGTTGATGCTCAGTTAATTGCTGATTCAATCACTCAGCAGCTTGAAAAACGTATTATGTTCCGTCGCGCTATGAAGCGTGCCATGCAAAGTGCCATGCGTTTAGGTGCTCAAGGCATTAAAATCATGAGTGCTGGTCGTTTGAACGGCGCTGAAATTGCTCGTACTGAATGGTATCGCGAAGGTAGAGTACCTCTTCATACGTTGAAGGCTGATATTGACTATGCAACTTCAGAAGCTGAAACAACTTACGGAATTATTGGCGTCAAAGTTTGGGTTTACAAAGGCGACACATTAGGTCGTACTGATGTCAATGCAATTGCACCTGCTTCACCAGAAGCAGACCAAGAGAAAAAAGCTCGTCGTCCAGGCACACGTGCACCACGTAAAGCCAAGGAAGATGGAGATAAGCCAGCAGGTGATGCTAAGCCAGCCGTAAAACGCGTGCGCAAAGTAACAAAGCCTGTTGAGAAGGCTGGAGAATAATTATGTTGCAACCAAAACGTCGTAAGTACCGTAAGGAACAAAAAGGCCGTAACACGGGTGTTGCAACTCGTGGTAGCAGCGTGTCTTTTGGTGACTTTGGTTTAAAAGCAGTTGGTCGTGGTCGTTTAACGGCTCGTCAAATTGAAGCTGCTCGTCGTGCAATGACACGTCACATTAAACGTGGCGGTCGTATCTGGATACGTATCTTCCCAGATAAGCCAATTTCACAGAAACCTGCAGAAGTTCGTATGGGTAACGGTAAAGGTAACCCAGAGTACTACGTAGCTGAGATCCAGCCAGGTAAAGTGTTATATGAGATGGATGGTGTTGACGAAGTATTGGCGCGCGAGGCATTTAGACTTGCTGCCGCTAAGTTGCCTATTCAAACTACATTTGTTGTGCGCCAAATTGGCGCCTAATCTGGACGGGACAAAATGAAAGCTTCCGATTTAAACGCTAAAGACGTTAAATCTTTAAACAACGAGTTATCTGAATTGCTCAAAGCCCAATTTAAATTGCGTATGCAAAAGGGTACACAGCAACTTTCAGATACTAGCCAACTTGGCAAAGTAAAACGCGACATTGCTCGTGTGAAAACTGTTATTGCTCAGAAAGCGAGCTAAAAATGATGACTGAAACTACAAAAAAACCATTGCGCCGTACACTAATTGGCCGTGTTGTAAGCGACAAAATGCAAAAAACAGTAACTGTTTTGGTTGAGCGTCGCGTAAAACACCCTTTATATGGCAAATATGTTGCGAAATCAAAGAAATATCACGCACACGATGAAACTAACCAATTCAAAGACGGCGATACAGTTGAAATTGCAGAATCAAAGCCAATTTCACGCAGCAAGTCTTGGGTTGTGACACGTTTAGTTGAAGCTTCAAAAGGCATTTAAAAAACTAACAAAACAGGCTTGCAAACATAAAGTTAGCCTGTTATAGTAGAGGGCTTTCCAGGATCGCATGTGGAAAGAAATGATTCAGTAGTATAAATCCGGGGTTAAATCGCAAGATGTAAGCCCCTCAACGGAACCAAGACTGATTGCCTATGGCGCTCAAGTTGGGGATAAAAAGATGATTCAAACTGAAAGCAGACTAGAGGTTGCCGATAACACCGGTGCCCGCGAAGTATTGTGCATCAAGGTGCTCGGCGGTTCAAAACGCCGTTATGCCAGCATTGGTGACATTATTAAGGTAACGGTTAAAGATGCCGCTCCGCGTGGACGTGTTAAAAAAGGTGATATTTACAACGCCGTGGTAGTTCGTACTGCCAAAGGTGTTCGCCGTCCTGACGGCTCACTCATTAAATTTGATTCCAATGCGGCCGTTTTGCTTAATGCAAAACTAGAGCCTATTGGCACACGTATTTTCGGGCCAGTAACACGCGAATTGCGTACTGAACGCTTCATGAAAATCGTTTCTCTCGCGCCAGAAGTTATTTAAAGGGTCGATATGAACAAGATTCGTAAAGGCGATCAAGTGGTAGTAACTACTGGTCGTGACAAAGGTAAAAAAGGTACAGTGACACAAATTCTCGAGGGCAAATTACTCGTCGAAGGCGTCAACGTATACAAAAAAAACGTTAAACCTAATCCAACCGCTGGTACAACGGGCGGTGTTGTTGATAAAACAATGCCTATCGCTATATCTAATGTTGCATTGGTTGACGCAAACGGAAAACCTTCTCGTGTTGGCGTTAAAGAAGCTGACGGTAAGAAGGTTCGCTACCTCAAGACAACTGGCGCTGTAGTAGCTGCCTAATACGAGGATAAATTAATATGCCAACACGTTTACAAAGCATCTATAAAGATAAAGTATCAGCTGATTTAATGAAGCAGTTTGGATACAAGTCTGTTATGGAAGTTCCTCGCATCACCAAAATTACATTGAATATGGGTTTGGGCGAAGCAGTTAATGATAAAAAAGTAATTGAACATGCAGTTGGTGATCTTACAAAGATTGCCGGCCAAAAGCCTGTTGTTACTAAAGCGCGTAAAGCTATTGCGGGTTTCAAGATCCGTCAAGGTTACCCAATTGGTGCAATGGTAACTTTACGCGGTCAAGTTATGTATGAATTCTTAGATCGTTTTATTACAGTTGCATTGCCACGTGTTCGCGACTTCCGCGGTATCTCTGGTAAAGCTTTTGATGGTCGTGGAAACTACAACATTGGCGTTAAAGAGCAGATCATTTTCCCTGAAATTGAATACGACAAAATCGATTCTCTTCGTGGACTAAATATCAGCATTACCACTACAGCTAAAACTGATGACGAAGCAAAAGCCTTGTTAGCAGCGTTTAAATTCCCATTCCGTAATTAAGAGGTCATCGTGGCTAAATTATCATTGATTGAACGCGAAAAGAAGCGCACTAAGACTGTTGCAAAGTACGCTGTAAAGCGCGCAGAACTAAAGGCTACTATTGATGACGTCTCTAAGAGCGATGAAGAACGATATGAGGCTCGCTTAAAGTTACAGCAGCTTCCGCGTAATGCAAGTCCAACACGCCAGCGTAATCGCTGTGCATTAACTGGTCGTCCACGCGGTACATTCCGCAAGTTCGGCTTGGCCCGTAGCAAAATCCGTGAAATCGCCTTCCGTGGCGAGATCCCTGGTGTAACCAAGGCCAGCTGGTAAGCGGCGAAAGATTAGGAGAACACATGAGTATCAGCGATCCAATCGCCGACATGCTGACGAGAATTCGTAACGCGCAAGCGGTACAGAAGACAAACGTTGTCATGCCTTCATCTAAGCTCAAGGTAGCGATTGCTAACGTCCTAAAAGACGAAGGTTATATCGATAGTTTTGAGATTGCTGGAGAAGCGGCAAAACCTGTTTTAAACATTAGCCTTAAGTATTATGCTGGCCGTCCTGTTATTGAGCGTATTCAACGCGTTTCAACACCAGGTCTGCGCATTTACAAAGGCCGCCATGACATTCCAAAGGTATTGGACGGTCTAGGTGTTGCAATTATTTCAACGCCACAAGGCGTGATGACAGATCGTAAAGCTCGCGCCATTGGCGTGGGTGGCGAAGTCATCTGCTACGTAGCTTAATAGGGGGAACGAATATGTCCAGAGTCGGTAAAAGCCCTATTGAGTTGCCAAAAGGTGCAGAGGTACAAATTGCTGCTAACCAAGTGACAGTTAAAGGTCCTCTGGGAAGCTTGTCACACACATTGCATCCACTAGTTGGATTGCAACAAAAAGACGGCGTTTTGCAAGTTGTTTGTAATGACGAGTCAGCTGAATCAAATGCCTTATCAGGTACAACGCGTGCATTGGTAAGTAACATGGTTAAAGGCGTAACTTTAGGCTTTGAGCGCAAGCTTAGCTTGGTTGGCGTTGGCTACCGTGCATCTTTGCAAGGTAACGCATTGAAATTGCAATTAGGTTTCTCACATGATGTGATTCATGACTTGCCAGCAGGTGTTAAGGCAGAAACTCCATCACAAACTGAGATCATTATTAAGGGTGCCAACAAGCAGCAAGTTGGCCAGGTAGCCGCTGAAGTTCGCGCGTACCGTCCACCAGAGCCATACAAAGGCAAGGGTGTTCGTTATGTCGATGAAGTGGTCCGCATAAAAGAAACCAAGAAGAAGTAATCGGGGTTAGATATGAACAAAAACGAAACACGAGTTCGCCGCGCACGCCAAACCCGCATCAGAATTGCGGAACAGTTGGCTCATCGCTTGACGATTTATCGCTCGAATCAGCATATTTTTGCTCAGCTTTATAGTCCTTGTGGCACCAAAGTTCTTGCTTCAGCATCCACTATGGAAGCTGATATTAAAAAAGCATTGAATGGTAATGGTGGCAACAGTGCTGCAGCTCAACAAATTGGTAAAACAATCGCTGAACGTGCCATCAAGGCAGGTGTTACAGAAGTAGCATTTGACCGAGCTGGTTTCCGATACCATGGCCGCGTGAAAGCGCTGGCAGAGGCTGCGCGTGAAGCCGGTCTTAAGTTCTGATCGCAGAGGCTCAAGGAAATATTATGGCAAAAATGCAAAATAAAATTCAATCTGAAGAGCGTGATGACGGTCTTCGTGAAAAGATGATCGCTGTTAACCGAGTGACCAAAGTTGTTAAAGGTGGTCGCATTCTCGGTTTTGCTGCACTAACAGTAGTTGGTGATGGCGATGGTGGTATCGGTATGGGTAAGGGCAAGTCAAAAGAAGTACCAGTAGCCGTACAAAAAGCAATGGACGAAGCGCGCCGCAAGATGTTTAAAGTTTCTTTGCGCAGTGGCACATTGCAGCACACAGTTGTTGGACAACATGGCGCGTCACGCGTTTTGATTTCTCCGGCCAAAGACGGTACTGGTGTTATTGCTGGTGGTCCAATGCGTGCAGTGTTTGATGTGATGGGTATAACTAATGTGGTTGCAAAATCACTTGGTTCTACTAACCCTTACAACATGGTTCGTGCAACTTTGGATGGCTTACGTAAGATGAGCACTCCATCAGAAATCGCTGCTAAACGCGGTAAGTCTGTAGAGGAGATCCTAGGTTAATTACCTGGAAAGTAAATATGAGCACAGTAAAAATTCAACTAGTACGTAGCTTAATTGCTACACGTGAAGATCATCGAGCAACGGTGCGCGGCTTAGGTTTACGTCGCGTGAACTCTGTTTCTGAATTGCAAGACACGCCTTCAGTTCGCGGCATGATTAACAAAGTGTCTTACTTGGTTAAAGTCATCAAGTAATACTTAGGGATAGATTATGGAACTCAATAAAATTAAACCAGCAGAAGGCGCTAAACATTCTAAGCGTCGCGTAGGTCGCGGCATTGGTTCAGGTTTAGGAAAAACTGCAGGTCGTGGTCACAAAGGTCAAAAGTCTCGTTCTGGTGGCTTTCATAAAGTTGGTTTCGAGGGCGGTCAAATGCCTTTGTATCGTCGTTTACCAAAACGCGGCTTTGTGTCACTCAGCAAACAATTTGATGGTCAAGTAACTTTGACTGATCTACAAAAGCTAGGTTTGGCAGAAGTTGATTTGGTGACATTGAAGAAAAGCGGATTAATTTCCGGTTTAATTAAATGCGTCAAGATCATTAAAACTGGTGAGCTTAAAATGGCTGTGACTGTTCGTGGTCTTTTGGCAACTGCCGGTGCAAAAGCAGCTATTGAAGCGGCTGGCGGCAAAATTGTTGAAGCGGCTTAAGGTTTAGTTAGTCAATATGGCCAACGCAACTACAAACATCTCAAGCCTGAAATCAGGAAGCAAGTTCGGTGACTTACGTCGCCGCTTGATTTTCTTGGTTTTGGCTTTGATTGTTTATCGCATTGGTACACATATTCCTGTGCCAGGCATTGATCCTGACCAATTAGCAGAATTATTTAATAGCCAGAGCGGCGGTATTCTTGGTATGTTCAACCTGTTCTCAGGTGGCGCATTATCAAGATTCTCAGTATTTGCTTTGGGCATCATGCCTTATATCTCTGCATCAATCATCATGCAATTAACGACGATTGTTGTGCCTACGCTGGAAGCAATTAAAAAAGATGGTCAAGCAGGTCAGAGAAAAATCACACAGTACACAAGGTATGGCACATTAGTATTAGCGACGTTCCAAGCATTTGGAATAGCCATAGCTTTAGAAGCTCAACCAGGTTTAGTAATCGATCCTAGCTTTTTATTCAGATTAAATACAGTTGTAACTTTGGTTACTGGAACAATGTTCTTGATGTGGTTAGGTGAGCAAATTACAGAGCGTGGTTTGGGTAACGGTATTTCAATCATTATCTTTGGTGGCATTGCTGCCGGTTTACCAAGCGCATTAGGTGGATTATTTGAGTTGGTTCGTACAGGCTCGATGAGTACCTTATCAGCAATCTTTATTGTCGTGATTGTTGCGGCGGTTACTTATTTTGTGGTGTTTGTAGAGCGCGGTCAGCGTCGAGTTTTAGTTAATTACGCAAAACGTCAAGTTGGTAATAAAGTTTACGGTGGGCAATCGTCACACTTACCATTGAAGTTAAACATGGCAGGTGTAATCCCTCCAATTTTTGCATCATCAATTATTTTGTTTCCTGCAACGATTGCAGGATGGTTCACTGCTGGTGAATCAACTAATTCAGTAACATTGTTCGTCAAAGATTTGGCAGCGACCTTGGCTCCAGGTCAACCTGTCTATATCTTGATGTACATGTTGGCTATTATTTTCTTCTGTTTCTTTTACACTGCGATGGTTTTTAACAGCAGAGAAACAGCAGACAACTTAAAGAAAAGCGGTGCGTTTGTTCCTGGAATTCGTCCAGGTGATCAAACAGCTCGCTATATTGATAAGATTTTGACGCGTTTAACTTTAATGGGTTCTGCATACATGGTTTTAGTATGTTTACTCCCAGAGTTTTTAGTTTTGCGTTGGAATGTACCTTTCTACTTTGGTGGTACTTCCCTATTAATTATTGTGGTGGTAACTATGGACTTCATGGCTCAAGTTCAGTCTTATGTGATGCAACAACAATATGATTCACTATTGAAGAAAGCCAACTTCAAAATGGGTGCCTCGTAAGCTGTATGGCAAAAGATGATGTCATTCAAATGGCTGGCGAGATTGTAGAGAATTTACCAAATGCCATGTTCCGTGTGAAGTTAGAAAACGGTCATGTGGTGTTAGGACATATTTCAGGAAAAATGCGTATGCACTATATACGTATTCTTCCTGGCGACAAAGTGACGGTGGAGCTTACTCCATACGACTTGTCAAAAGCGCGAATTGTTTTCCGCGCAAAGTAGTAACTAATTGTATAGAAGAGGTTAATTATGAAAGTTTTGGCATCTGTTAAGTGTATCTGCCGCAACTGTAAGATCATTAAGCGCAAGCGCGTGGTTAGAGTTATCTGTTCTTCAGATGCTCGTCACAAGCAGCGTCAAGGTTAATAAAGCAGCCGTCTCAAAAAAGAGGAAAGTTACATGGCACGTATCGCCGGGGTCAATATCCCCAACCACCAACACACCGTCATCGGTCTAACTGCTATTTTTGGCATTGGTAACTCATTGGCTCGCAAGATTTGCGATGCTTCTGGTGTTGCTATTGATAAGAAAGTAAAAGATCTTAATGATGCAGATTTAGAGAAGCTTCGTGAGGAAGTTGGCAGATTCACTGTAGAAGGTGATTTGCGTCGTGAAGTGACGATGAACATCAAGCGCCTAATGGATTTAGGTTGCTACCGTGGTCTTCGTCATCGCAAAGGCTTGCCAATGCGCGGACAACGCACACGTACTAATGCTCGCACACGCAAAGGCCCTCGTAAGGCCGGTATTGCACTTAAGAAATAATTAGGAAGAGCTGACAATGGCAAAACCACAACAAAACAACGCGGCTCGCGCCCGTAAAAAAGTTAAAAAGAATATTGCTGACGGTATTGCACACGTTCACGCATCATTCAACAACACGATCGTGACTATCACTGATCGCCAAGGCAATGCTTTGTCATGGGCGACATCTGGTGGTCAAGGATTTAAAGGTTCTCGTAAATCTACGCCATTTGCGGCACAGGTAGCAGCTGAAGTTGCTGGCCGTGCAGCGATTGAATGTGGAATCAAGAATTTATCTGTTGAGATCAAAGGTCCAGGCCCTGGTCGTGAATCAGCAGTTCGTGCTTTAAATGCTTTAGGCATAAAAATCACTGAAATTCAGGATGTGACACCAGTTCCGCACAACGGCTGTCGTCCTCCAAAACGCCGTCGTATTTAATTTTTTAATCAAGACCACCGTCCATCGCTTTTTTAGGATGGACTCACCATCAGTTTTTGGACTGAAGGAATAGAAAGGAAGCAAACGTGGCACGTTACATAGGCCCTAAGGCCAAACTATCTCGTCGGGAAGGTACCGATCTTTTCTTAAAGAGCACACGTCGCTCTTTAGCCGATAAATGCAAGCTTGACACTAAGCCGGGTCAACACGGACGTACATCAGGTTCGCGTACATCTGACTACGGTAACCAATTGCGTGAAAAGCAAAAAGTTAAACGTATCTATGGTGTTCTAGAGCGTCAATTCCGCCGTTATTTTGCGGAAGCTGAGCGTCGTAAAGGCAACACAGGTGAAAACCTATTGTCTTTGCTGGAGTCTCGTTTAGATAACGTTGTATATCGTATGGGTTTTGGCTCAACACGCGCTGAAGCACGTCAATTGGTTTCTCACAAAGCAATTTTGTTGAACGGTAATGTTGCTAACATTCCTTCAATGCAAGTTCGCCCAGGCGACGTTATTGCGATTCGTGAAAAAGCAAAAAAACAAACTCGTATTCAAGAGTCATTAGTTCTCGTTGCCCAGTCTGGTGATATTAACTGGGTTTCAGTTGACGCTACTAAATTAGAAGGCACATTCAAGCAAGCCCCCGATCGTGATGATATTGGTGGCGATATCAATGAAAGCTTGATCGTCGAACTTTACTCACGTTAATGTGTCGCCCTCTTAAGGAATAAATATATGCAAAACACACTACTGAAGCCGAAAATTATTTCTGTCGAAGTTCTTGCGGAGAACCAAGCAAAAGTTGTTATGGAGCCGTTTGAACGCGGATATGGCCATACCTTGGGTAATGCCTTGCGCCGTGTGCTTTTGTCGTCCATGGTAGGTTGTGCTCCAACAGAAGTCAGCATTGCTGGCGTTGTTCATGAGTATTCAACAATTGACGGCGTCCAAGAAGATGTTGTTAACCTACTTTTGAACCTCAAAGGTATTGTTTTCAAACTACAGCAACGTGATGAAGTACTTTTAACATTACGTAAAGAAGGTGCTGGCGTTGTAACAGCAAAAGATATCGAATTGTCACATGACGTTGAAATTATCAACCCTGATCACGTGATTGCTAATTTATCTGCAAACGGTAAATTAGATATCCAGATTAAAGTTGAAAAAGGTCGCGGATATGTACCAGGTAACGTACGCAAATATCAAGATGAGTCTTCAAAGACTATTGGTAGCATTGTTTTAGATGCTTCTTTCAGTCCAGTAAGCCGCGTGAGTTATGCGGTAGAGTCGGCTCGTGTTGAGCAACGTACAGACCTAGACCGTTTAGTGATGACGATTGAAACTAATGGCGTGTTAACTCCTGAAGAAGCTATTCGTCAATCAGCAAGCATCTTGGTTGATCAATTGGTTGTGTTTGCGCAACTTGAAGGTACGCAAGCTATTGGCGATGCTGCCCCAAGCCGTTCACCAGCAGTTGACCCAATGTTAATGCGACCAGTTGATGACTTAGAGTTAACAGTCCGCTCAGCAAATTGCTTAAAAGCTGAAAACATTTACTACATCGGCGATCTCATTCAACGAACAGAGAACGAGTTGTTAAAGACTCCAAATCTTGGCCGTAAATCATTGAATGAAATTAAAGATGTCTTGGCCGCTCGTGGTCTGACCTTAGGCATGAAGCTAGATAACTGGCCTTCTGCAGGTCTTGAGAAATAATAGAAAGGAAGAGCCACCATGCGTCACGGAAACGGACTTCGTAAATTAAATCGTACATCCTCACATCGTTTAGCGATGTTGCGCAACATGTCAAATTCATTGTTGCAACATGAGGTTATTAAAACAACTTTGCCTAAGGCTAAAGAGTTGCGTCGTGTAGTTGAGCCGCTCATTACGTTAGGTAAAAAAGATAATTTGGCTAATCGCCGTTTAGCATTTGATCGTTTACGCGATCGCGAAATGGTAACTAAATTATTTACAGAATTAGGACCTCGTTTTGCAACTCGCCCAGGCGGTTACCTACGTATTCTTAAGTTCGGCTTCCGCGTGGGTGACAATGCACCTATGGCTTTAGTTGAATTATTAGATCGTCCAGAAGTTACTGAAGTTCAAACTGTAGAGTAATCTCAGAATAGCTTATGAAAAAGCCTGGTTATAACCAGGCTTTTTTGTTTGGTGGATAATCGGATATGGAGTCAATTTATCTCGTAATAACCACCTTCCCGACTAGGGATGAGGCAGTGAGCTTGGCTAATCAAATCATTGAAAAGCACTTAGCTGGATGCGTGCAAATTCAAGAGGCTTGTACTTCTATTTATGAGTGGAAGGGCATTGTCGAAAGATCAGTTGAATTTCCTGTACATATTAAGACTGTTGAATCTAAAAAAGAATCATTGAAGACTTTCATTCAAGAAAACCACTCATATGAGTTACCAGAGATCGTGGCAATCAAACTAAATGATGTATCTGAAACATATGCCGAATGGATTGCTACTCAAACATGCGAAACAGATTCATGATGAGCATTAAAAAAATATTCTTCATATGGTTTGTGGGCCTATTAAATATGGTGGCCTTTACTAACCATGCTGTTGGTGAAGATTTTCTGTCACCTGAGAGAGCATTTCAAGTCATTGCAGAGACAAAAGATGATGCCAATGTACACATAACAGTAAAGCCAGTAGATGGTTACTATGTTTACAAAGAGTCAATCAAGTTCAAATTACTCAACCCAGATAAGCAGGAGCTAATTGGTTTACCGGTATTACCAAAGGGAAAAATAAAATTTGACGAAAACTTTGGTAAAGAATTAGAGACTTATCCAAAATCATTTCAGATAACTTTGCCTGTTGATAAGGAATTAATAGGCCAAGGATTTTTTTTACAAATGGAGTTACAAGGTTGCGCGGATAAAGGTATCTGTTATCCACCTATGCAGCTCAACTTTACTTTATCTGCTCCTAATGTTGTTGTGGCCGGAATCATGCCGGAGGAGGCTGAAACTTCTGTTAACTCAGGTGGTTTAAGCGCCTTATGGGCAGCGCGCGACGATGCAGGCCAACTATCCAAGCTATTAGTCAACGTCTCACCATGGATATTGCTTGGGGCATTTTTTATTCTTGGTTTAGCGATGGCATTAACCCCATGTGTATTACCAATGCTGCCAATTATGTCGAGTGTTGTGTTTGGGTCAAAAACTAAGCAACATAAAAATATCTCAAAAACTAGAGCAACCATACTAGCGATCACATATGTTCTTGGTATGGCTCTTATGTATAGCATTGCTGGAATGATAACTGCAGCTTTGGGCGCTAATATTCAGGCATATTTACAAAGTCCATGGGTGCTTAGCCTTTTTAGCTTAATGTTGTTAGCTCTAGCAGCCAGCCTCTTTGGTTTTTATGAGTTACGTTTACCTCAATCAATACACAATAAGATTGACAGGGTGGCCGGACGGCAGGAGGGTGGCAGTCTCATAGGGTCATTTTTATTAGGTGCAATTTCAACGCTCATTGCAAGCCCCTGTGTAACAGCGCCGTTAGCTGGGGTATTGGCTTTTATTGCGCATACTGGTTCTGTACCATTGGGTGGCCTTTTATTATTTATTATGGCCATAGGTATGGGGTTGCCATTGATGTTATTTGCAATTGGTGCAAAAGGTCTGTTGCCAAGAGCTGGCTCATGGATGTTGATAGTACAAAAGATATTTGGCGTACTTTTAGTCGCACTTGCTGCGTGGGTGGCTTCGCCAATATTTATGAGCACCGCAGCTCAAAGAAGCGAAGCAACGCATCAACTTTCTTCGGGGTTGGTATTTAATGTTGTAACAACCAGCAGCCAATTAGAGGCTGCTTTGAGATTAGCAAAAGACAATAAGCAATTAGTGCTCTTAGATTTTTATGCAGATTGGTGTGTTACTTGCAAAGAAATGGAAGTGCTAACATTCAACGAGAAAAATATTGCAAATAAATTGGCGGCCTATCAATTGATTCAGGTAGATGTCACAAAAAATACTGTGGATCATCAAGCAATACTTAAGCGCTATGGCTTGTTTGGTCCACCGGCTATTTTATTTTTTGATCGATCAGGTCAAGAGCAGGTTACAAATAGAGTCATAGGTTTTATGAAGCCGGAACGATTTTTAGAGCGCCTTGAATAGTTCTTACAGATGCCGATGCCTAACTTATTTGCTTAGTAGGCGTGCAGCATCTCTTGCAAAGTAAGTGAGTATCCCATCTGCACCAGCACGCTTGAATGCTAACAAAGATTCCAACATGACAGCATCGCCATCAATCCAACCGTTATTTGCTGCTGCTTTAATAATGGCGTACTCGCCACTGACTTGGTAAGCAAAGGTAGGGTGGCCTAATTCATCCTTTACGCGTTTAACAATATCAAGGTAAGGCATACCCGGTTTAACCATGACCATATCTGCGCCTTCTTCAATATCTAAAGACACTTCACGAATTGCTTCATCAGAGTTGGCTGGATCCATTTGATAAGTTTTTTTGTTGCCTTTGCCGAGATTACCAGCTGATCCTACTGCGTCTCTGAATGGACCATAAAAAGCAGAAGCATATTTTGCAGAATAAGCCATGATCTGGGTGTGTATAAAACCATGTGCTTCCAGAGCATCACGAATGGCTGCAATTCTGCCATCCATCATGTCTGAAGGGGCAACTATATCTACTCCAGCTTGTGCATGAATCAAAGCCTGTTTAACCAGTGCATCAACAGTAATATCATTGATTACGTAGCCTTCATCATCGATGATGCCATCCTGGCCATGATTGGTATATGGATCTAGTGCGATATCCGTCATGATGCCTAAATTTGGAAATTGCTTCTTAAGCTCTTTAACAGCTAGAGGAATTAAGCCATTAGGGTTAAATGCTTCTTCACCGTCAGTAGTTTTAAGCGCACTGCTAATGACTGGAAATAAAGCCATGACAGGAATACCCAATTGCACACATTCTTGCGCAATAGGTAATAACAAATCTAATGTAACCCTACTAACGCCAGGCATTGATTTAACTTCTTCTTCACGACCTTTACCTTCCAGTAAAAAAACCGGATAAATAAAGTCATTACTACTCAAAGTGTTTTCTTGAACTAGTCGGCGTGACCAATCGGTTCTACGTAATCTGCGAGGGCGGTGAAATAGTTGCATATAAAACCTTATTCGGATAGTTGGGGTTTTAGGTTTTTAGAAATACGATTTTCGTTACTGGTGTGAGCCAGTGAAGCCTCAATGCCTAACCAACCGGCAACGATTGAGTCTGCCTCAACTAAACCAATACGCTTTGTGCTTGAAAAAAGTTGAGCGGTATATGGGCCATTGGGATTGAGTTCTTTGAGCCTATTTTGAAGATCTTTAAGTGCCAATCGACCCACAGATTGATTGAGTTTGTCACATTTGGTTAATAAGACATGGATAGGTCGTCCCGTAGGGGTGAACCACTCGATCATTTGTTGATCTAAATCTGTCATACCCCTTCTAGAGTCCATGATTAAAACCATACCCTTTAAATTAGGTCGAGTTTGTAAATATGTTGAGAGTAAGTTATTCCAGTGAGCTTTTGTTTTGAGGTCAACCTGAGCATAACCATAACCTGGTAAGTCGACCAAATTGGCTAAATTAGTCTTATCTTTCGTTAAAATGCCAAAAAAGTTGATATGTTGAGTTCTTCCAGGGGTTTTACTTGCGAATGCTAGCCTATTTTGTTGGCAAAGTACGTTAATAGCCGTTGATTTACCGGCGTTTGAACGGCCAGCAAAGGCCACTTCGGGGATATCCCAGGTTGGTAGATCAACTAAATGGTTAATCGTAATCAGAAATTGTGCTTGATGTAAGGTAGACATAGGTGCTTAAAAGGTTAGACCTATTGTAAAATCTCCCGCAGATAATTAGTTGTTTAATTAAAAATAAAGATTCTTTGAATCTTAAGCATTAAATACATAAGGTAAATGTTCATGCGTCCAACGATTTCAGTCACTTTAAAGACTCTATTGATTACAGTAGGTTTATCTCTTGCAGGCTTAAGCTTGGCAGCAGAACCAGCAAAAGGTACCGCTAAAGCAGCCCCTGATGCGGCCAAAGGTGAGGCCCTTTACAGTAACGGCGATCCTAAAAGAGGTATCGTAGCTTGTATAGGATGTCATGGAAGCAATGGCAATAGCGGAGCCGCAGCTTATCCAAAGCTATCCGGTCAGCACGCTAGCTATACAGTTAAGCAACTGAAAGATTACAAGGCTGGTAAGGATCGTCCAAATGCCATCATGGGGGCTTTTTCAGCCCTTCTCACGGATGAGGATATGGCTAACGTGGGCTTGTATCTAGAGAAGCAAACTCCAAGTCTTGGTACGGCTAAGAACAAGGCAACAATCGAATTAGGTCAGAAAATTTACCGTGGTGGTATTGCTGGTAAATCTGTTGCTGCCTGTGCCGGTTGCCATAGCCCTAATGGCGTTGGTATCCCAGCACAATATCCTCGTATCTCAGGCCAATGGGCAGAATACACAGAAGCACAGTTAATTGCCTATCGTTCTGGCGAGCGGAAGAACAGCGTGCAGATGAGCGCGATTGCATCTAAAATGTCTGATGTTGAAATCAAAGCAGTTGCAGACTATATCGCTGGCTTGCGTTAATAAAAAACTTCTTTAAATTTTCCCCCAAAGAAGGGCCCACGAACTTAGTTTGTGGGCTTTATTTTTTTAGATGAGGGTATGAGTACTTTTACAGTAGACACTGGTATTTTTAAGAAGTTCAACCGCGGTAGTGTTGAACTTTTATCTTCTATGCGTTTTGCGATCACGCTGTTAACAATCATCTCTATTGCAAGCATGATTGGAACAGTCATTAAGCAAGGGGAGCCTTACGCAAATTACGTTAATCAGTTTGGGCCATTTTGGGCAGAGTTATTTAATGGTTTAGGTTTATTTGCGGTCTATACAGCATGGTGGTTTCTTTTAATTTTGGCATTTTTAGTTTTATCAGTTTCATTCTGCGTTACTCGAAATGCTCCGAAAATGTTAGCTGATGTTCGTTCATGGAAAGAGCATGTTCATGAAGGCGGATTAAGAGCGCTTCATCATAATTTTGAATACCCTACAAAGCTTGAACATGCTGCTTCTGCATCATCTATTGCTGAACGCTTAGTAAAAGACGGGTACTCTGTAAAAACTTTAATTGCTGATGATCATTCGAAGGTGATGGCAAAAAAAGGTGCTGCTAGTAAGTGGGGTTATATTTTTGCGCACAGTGCTATTGTTTTTATTTGTTTGGGTGGCTTGTTAGATGGCGATCTATTTACAAGAGCGCAAATTTGGTTTGGTGGCAAAAGCATCTTGCCAGCAAGTACCCAAGGAATGCTTATTTCAGATATTCCAAGTGAGCATAAATTAAGCGCAGACAATCCAAGTTATCGAGCTAATATTTTTGTGCCAGAGGGTGGTACTAGCGCAACTGCTCTATTAAATGCAACGAGCGGTAGCATCATTCAAGAATTACCTTTCTCTGTGGCACTTAAGAAGTTTCATGTTGAGTACTACAGTACAGGCATGCCTAAGCTTTTTATGAGTGAAGTGCTCATTAAAGATTTAGATACTGGTAAAGAGGTTGAAGCTCAAATTAAAGTGAATGAGCCGCTTATTCATCGTGGAGTTGCCATTTATCAGTCTAGCTTTGAAGACGGTGGTTCCAAATTAAAGTTACGCGGATATCCAATACAAGGATCCATTAACTCTGTTAAATCAAGTTTTATAGTCAATGGTGAGGTTGGTCAAAGTACAGCACTTAAGTCTAGTAATGGCACGAGTTATTCGCTAGAGTTTGTTGGTTTTAGACCAACAAACGTTGAGAACATAGCCAATGCCTCTGGAGAAACTGACGTAAGGGGTGTTGCAATACAAAAAGCAGATACGGGCTTAGCTCAAGCATTTAATAATCGTTTGGGTTCTGGTGCAAAAACTAGTAAAGCTGCTGATCTCAAAAACGTAGGCCCTTCTGTGCAATACAAGTTACGTGACGCATCTGGTCAGGCTCGAGAGTTCAGCAACTATATGCAGCCACTTTTCTTAGACGGGATGCCTAAGTTTTTATTAGGTGTTAGAGAAAGTGCAGCAGAAGAATTTAAGTACCTTCGTATTCCAGCGGATGATAATTTAAGTTTGAATGAGTGGTTGACCCTCAGGACACTTTTACAAGATCAGGGAGCGAGACAAAGAGCGGTTCAACGCTTTGCACAATCACTCAGTCAGCAGTCTGGGTTTGTAGCATCCCCTCAGGCTATCGCACAATTAAAAGAGAGTGCCATTAGGTCCATTGAACTATTTTCGGGGACCAGTGATTTTGCCATCAAGCTTGCCGAGGAGTCAGGGACCTCTCCTGGAGGTTTTGTTGCATTAGGATCCTTTATTGACCGAGCTGTTCCGGAAGCTGAGCGAGAAAAAGCTGCTGAAGTGATCTTAAAAGTTTTGAATGGTGTTATTTGGGAGTTATGGCAAGAAGCTAGAGCCCAGTTAAACTTACCAACTGCTAAGCAAGATGAAAATAGCCAAAGGTTTATTCAGGCTGCAACCTCTGCTTTATCAGATGCTAATTTTTATCCTGCGCCCCTGACTTTCCAACTCGACTCATTCGAAGAGGTAAAGGCTAGCGTCTTCCAGGTGACTAGATCCCCTGGTAAGAGCATGGTTTATCTTGGAAGTTTATTATTAGTTCTTGGTATCTTTGCAATGTTTTATTTGCCAGAGCGTCGTATTTGGGTAAAAAGTTTAGGTAACGGTAAGAATCTTTTTGCGATGTCTACATCGCGCAAGACACTCGATTTTGAAAAAGAGTTCAACAAGTATCAGGAAGATTTAAATCATGGAAACTAATTACGTCAGTTCAGTTAAAGGCGGTTGGGCTCAGTCTTTATTTCAAAGCATTACAGGTGGCTTAAAGTCATTGAAGTGGGATGATTACTTATTCACTTTCGCTTTGGCTGCGGGTGCCATTTTTGCTGAAATAAAATTTTCAGCCTTCATGGATAGCTACGAACAAATCATCCTATTTTGTTCAGTACCAGTTTTAGCTTTCCTCGGATGGGCTTGGGCGCCATTAAGAAATTTAATGATCGGTTCGACAGCCCTTACTTTCATGGCTATTTATTTTTATCAAACACCTGAGGGTGGTTCACTAGCAAGAGCAGAGCAAGCATTCTTTTTGAAATATATGCTTTCAAGTCAATCCGCGATTTTGTGGATGAGCGTATTTTTTGCATTGAGCACCTTCTTCTATACGCTAGGATTAATAGTTCGATCTAATACCATGGGGCCTGCTGCCTCAAAGCTGTCATGGGCTGCGGTGTATTTTGGATTGGGCGGTATGCTTGTGCGCTGGTACGAGTCATATCTAATGGGAGCTGATATTGGGCATATTCCAATTTCAAATCTTTATGAAGTTTTTATTCTTTTCTGCTTGGTTACAGCTCTGTATCACTTGTATTACGAAGCTCGCTATAAATCGATGGCATTAGGCGCTTTTGTTCTATGGATTATTTTTGCAGCCGTTGCATTTATATTTTGGTATAGCGTGACTCGAGATGCACATCAAATTCAACCTCTTGTTCCAGCATTACAGAGTTGGTGGATGAAAATTCACGTACCGGCAAACTTTATTGGTTATGGAACTTTTGCAATAGCGGCAATGGTTGCAATTGCATACATATTGAAGGCTAAAAACTATTTGGTTGATCGTTTGCCAAGCTTAGAAGTTTTAGACGATGTTATGTACAAATCAATAGCTGTGGGTTTTGCATTCTTTACCATTGCTACGATCTTGGGCGCACTTTGGGCAGCAGAGGCTTGGGGAGGTTATTGGAGTTGGGACCCTAAAGAGACGTGGGCGTTAATTGTTTGGTTAAATTACGCGGCTTGGTTACACATGCGCCTCATGAAGGGCTTGAGAGGTATTGTGGCAGCATGGTGGGCACTGGGTGGTTTATTTGTGACTACCTTTGCCTTCATCGGTGTCAACATGTTCTTATCAGGTCTTCACAGCTACGGAAGTTTGTAAGATCGAAATATCACCTGCTTAACCATCTTAACAAGGGCTAGGCAGGCAGCACTTTCTCATTTGCAAAAAGACTCTGAATAGTCTCACGCTCACGAATCAAATGAACTTTTGAGCCATCTACCATCACTTCGGCAGCTCTGCCTCTTGTGTTGTAGTTTGAGCTCATTGTGAAGCCATAGGCACCTGCTGAAAGAATAGCTAGATGCTCGCCAGGTTCAACCTTAAGGGAGCGATCTCTACCTAACCAGTCACCTGATTCACATATCGGCCCAACAATGTCATACATAACTTCAGGGACAGAGCTCTTATTTTTGACCGCAACAATAGCGTGATAAGCCTCGTACATAGCAGGCCGCATAAGATCATTCATCGCCGCATCAACAATGCAGAAGTTTTTAGTTTCACCGGGCTTTAGATATTCAATGGTTGTTAAAAGCAAACCAGCATTACCAACCAATGAGCGGCCTGGCTCAAATAAAACTTCTAAGTGACCAAATCCTTTTTCTTCAATATGATCGAGCAGGGTATTGGCAAATTCAGTAATGGCAGGAGGTGTCTCATTGGTATAGCTAATACCAAGGCCGCCACCAATATCCAAATGCCTAATCTTGATACCGGCAGCATCAAGAGTTGATATCAGATGGAGCACACGATCCAGGGCATCCATGTAAGGGCTAATTTCTGTTATTTGGGATCCTATGTGACAGTCGATACCAACAATTTCACAAAAAGGCATCGTTGATGCAGCTTGGTAAGTGGCAATAACATCATCGTAGGCAATACCAAATTTATTACCCTTTAAACCTGTTGAAATATATGGGTGTGTCTTTGGGTCAACGTCTGGATTGACGCGAATTGAAATACGAGCTTTGATGCCTAAACTACCAGCAACTTCATTGAGCCTTGTTAGCTCAGGAATTGACTCTAAGTTAAAACATTTCACACCAGCCTGTAAGGCTGCGATCATCTCAACCTTACTTTTGCCAACTCCAGAAAAAACAATCTTGTCTGCCGATCCGCCAGCAGCTAAAACACGAGCTAATTCACCGGCACTTACAATATCAAAACCGGACCCCAGTTTTGCAAAAACATTCAAAATAGCCAAATTGCTATTGGCTTTCATGGCGTAATGTACACGAGCGCGCCTGCTGCCATCGGTCCGAATGCATGCAGTTTCATAAGCATTAAATGCATCAGTCAGCGCTTTTTTGCTGTAAACGTACGTCGGTGTGCCGAACTGTTCTGCGATAGTTGCTAGTGAAACTTCCTCGGCATGCCATAGATCATGCCTAATAAAAAATCCATTAAGCTTTGGAAAAAGACTCATTGAGCATCCTTAACTGGCGGCCATTGCTTTCCAGTGGGTTCAGGTTTTTCTGGTGGATTTGGCGGGTTAGGGATAGTAGGGTACGTTAGTGGGCCACGTATCCCGCATCCTAAGAGGGATATTGCTACACAAATAAGCCAAGTCCTAGATACAATCAAAAGCATATACATTTAGATTAAAAAGTGATTGCTGACTATAGCATGGCCGATACGGAAAATATGAACAATAATTTACCAGTAGTTGAAACGTTAACTGAGTCCTCTTTTTATGGAATTGCAGAGAAGACCCTAAAAGCTATTGAAATGTCCTTAGAGGACGCTTTCCAGGCTACTGACTTAGATTTAGATATTTCCCGTCAGGGCGGTAATGTAGTCAATATCCAATTTGAAGATCGAAGTGTGATTGTAGTTAACACCCAGGCACCACTCCAAGAAATTTGGGTTGCAGCAAAAGAGGGTGGCTTTCACTATCGATGGGCTGGGACCATGACTGCGCCTTTATGGTTGGATACTAAAACTGGGGCTGAGCTCTTTTCTGAGTTGAGCAGGTTAGCCAGTCAACAAGCTAAAACTACGCTTAAAGTAAGTTTCTAAGTTAACTCGAAATCCTGGATTGTCACTTTATTCAAGAACAGTTGTTCCGCCAAAGAATGGTAAAAATTCAGGGATGACCCAGTCACCATCTTGCTGAATGACGCCTGGTGGTGGTGGTGTTCTTGTAGATTCAGGAACTCCGTTGAGAGCTGTTTTCATATAGCGAGTCCAAATTGGAAGTGCTAAACCACCACCAGTTTCTCGATCGCCAAGACTTTTTGGTTTATCAAAGCCTAACCACGCTACTGCAACAACGCTAGGGTGATAACCGGCAAACCATGCATCCATGGATTCATTGGTAGTACCTGTTTTGCCCGCAATGTCATTTCTTCCCAAAGTAGGTCTTGAGCTCGCAGCCGTTCCAGTCTTAGTTACCTCTTGAAGAAGGCTATCCATGACAAATGCAGTTCTGGCATCAAGCGCTCTAATTTGATTTTCGCCTGATTTCTGAGGTGATGCTTTAAAAAGTACATTACCCTTAGCATCTAAAACTTTGCTAATAAGGTAGGGCTCCACTCGATACCCACCATTCGCAAAAACACCATAGCCAGTAGCTAATTGAAGTGGTGTGACAGACCCGGCACCCAAAGACATAGTTAAGTATGGGGGATGTTTTTCTGGTTCGAAGCCAAAACGTTGAATATAGTCTTGGGTATACCGAGCACCAATTTTTCTAATCACACGAACTGAAACTAAATTTTTAGATTTAGCCATTGCTGTGCGGACTGTCATACGGCCTTCAAACTTACCATCATAATTTTTTGGCTCCCACATTGGACCGCCAGTTTCTAAGCTACTAATAGAGAGAGGGGCGTCATTTGCAATCGTATTGGGCATGATGCCCTTTTCAATTGCGGCAGCGTACACGAATGGTTTAAAAGACGATCCAGGCTGTCTTTGAGCTTGTGAAACGTGGTTAAATTTATTTCTATTGTGATCAAATCCACCAACAAAAGCACGGATAGCGCCATCATGCGTGTCAATAGCCACAAAAGCAGCTTCAACTTTAGGCATTTGTGCAAGTATCCAGCGACCCTCTGATGGCAATACGCGAATAATGGCACCAGGTTTAATTTGTTGTTTCGGTTGTGCTTTTGCAGATAAAGCGACAGATGCTAGCTTGAGATCGTCACCTTGTATCAAGATAGTGTCACCCGTTGCAATCACGACACTGATTTGTTTTTCAGCCACATCTGTAACAACACCAGCTAATAAATCATCACTACTTGGATGATCACTTAGCGCATCATCAATAGCTCTTTGTCTTGCTACAACCCCTTGCGGTAGATTAATGTAGCCCTCTGGACCGCGATATTTCTGGCGAAGCTCATAATCCAAAATACCTTTGCGAACTGCAGAGTAAGCAGCGTCTTGTTCAGCTCTTCGAACCGTGGTGATAACAGTCATCCCCTGGGTATAAATGCTATCCCCGTACTCACTGATCAAAAGTTGACGAGCCATTTCTGCAACATAATCAGCTTTTGTTACGAATTCTTTACCAACGCCTCGCACATAAAGTGTTTCAATAAGAGCAGACTGGTATTGGCTTTCAGTAATCATTTTAAGATCACGCATTCTTTGAAGAATGTATTCTTGTCTTATCTTGGCGCGACGATAATTGACGACTGGGTTATATGCGGAGGGTGCTTTGGGTAAACCCGCCAGCATGGCTGCTTCAGCAATTGAGATCTCACGAACATCTTTGCCAAAATAAATTTGAGCTGCACTTGCGAAGCCATATGACCTTTGTCCAAGGAAAATTTGATTCATGTATAGCTCAAGAATTTTTTCCTTTGAAAGATTGGCTTCAATTTTCCAGGCTAACAAAACTTCATAAAGTTTCCTGCTAAATGATTTTTCATTAGTCAGAAAGAAGTTACGTGCTACTTGCATTGTGATGGTTGACGCACCCTGCGAGAGACTTCCACGAAGATTTGCTAATGTTGCTCTAAGAACGCCCCAGTAATCAACTCCACCGTGCTCATAAAAACGCTCATCTTCAATAGCAACAACCGCATTTTTTAAATAGCTTGGAATCTCGTTAATTGACATCACACTTCGACGCTCTTCACCAAACTCTCCAATTAAGGCGTTATCAGCGGTATAAATACGAAGAGGTACTTTAGGTTTGTAATCTGTAATCGTATCTAAATCGGGAAGATTTGGCTTTGCAATAATGAGTGCGTAGGCAATCACTAGTCCTATAACGATAAGCCCAGAGCTTCCAAGGAAAATAACCCAACGAGTCAGAAACTGCCGCCAATTTTTCTTTGGACTTCGCGGTGTTTTCCCGTTACCTAATTTTGAGGGTGGACGAACTGGGGTGCGTGTTGAACTCATGGTTTGATTATAGATAAAGCCGAGCTAATTCATCTAAAAAAGAATGCCGGTATTTTTACTCAGAAATCAGACATTTCCTACATAAAAATCAGAAATAGCTGATTTTTATTAAGCCCTAAAAAACCCAGAATATCTGGATGTTTAAACGAAACCTGACTTCCGACGCATTTGATGCTGTTTCTTTCGATAAAAAAGAAATAACCCCCCAACCTAAAATCAATTTACTAAAAAACCAAGATCTCATTCTTCGTTATGGGTTGATGGCCTTTTGTGGCTTATCTCTACTCTTATTGCTACTTTTAGGAGT
This sequence comes from Polynucleobacter meluiroseus, assembly GCA_945881875.1. Taxonomy (GTDB): domain Bacteria; phylum Pseudomonadota; class Gammaproteobacteria; order Burkholderiales; family Burkholderiaceae; genus Polynucleobacter; species Polynucleobacter meluiroseus_A. The sequence goes on along the minus strand of CAMCVH010000004.1, from coordinate 144,930 downwards.
ACTGTATTTTGAGTACAAACAAGATATTAAAACGATTTTAAAAGATCAAGATTCTCAAAAAAATGAAATTAACTCAATAAAAAAAGAGCTTAAGGACTTCATGCTTGCTAAGACGCATGTTGAGAAAATTGATGAGACGCCCCATCCAATCATTAGTTACTGGGGAAGTATTAAGGCTAAAGGAAAAACAAAAGCACTTGTTGAGTTCAAGGGAAATCGACAATTAGTTGTTCTCGGCCATCTATTTGAGTCAGGCTGGCGTTTGGCAGAGTTATTTGATGAATACTTAATCATTGAATCTGAATCCGGTACTTCCATACAAGTCAATCGAGAGGAGCCAGCATCATGATCAACAGAAGAAAAATTCTGACTTATCTTTCAGTTGGAGGAATTTTTATGGGTATGCCATTCTCAGTTTTGGCAGAGTCTCAAGCAATTAGTTCATCTTTAAACTCTGATAAGGCGCTGAGCTTGAATTTCTCTTTGATTGAAGTTCGCGATTTATTGCAAATGCTGGCAGACGCCAAGGATATTAATCTGGTACTCAGTGAGAGGGTTACTGGGAAGATGAGTATTCAAATGAAAGACGCATCATGGCAAGCTGTATTTAATGCCATTCTTGCAAGTAGGTCTCTAGGTCATAGATTCGAAGGAAACATTTTATGGGTAGCTCCATTTGAAGAGATTGCTTCTTTTGAAAAAAAGAAATTGGATCGTACTCAACAGGAGAATAAGGATCAGCAGATACATACAGAGCTTCGTCAAATCATGATTGAGGCAAGAATCGTTGAGGCTGAAAGGAGATTTGCTAGAAATCTTGGCGCTAAGTTAGCGTATCAGTCTCAGTCGGGGCATTTGTCAGGGGGCCATTTTTTGCCTGCATTAGGTTTGCATGGCTTCGAGCCCGGTGTTGCTGCCATAAGTCTTTTAGGTAAGCAGGCCGGCCGGGCCCTACAAATTGAATTATCTGCCTTGGAGTCAAGTGGTATGGGAAATATTATTTCAAATCCAAGGGTGTTGGCTGCTGAAAATTCTCAGGCTTTGATTGAACAAGGAACTGAACTTCCTTATCAGTCATCTGCAGGACAGGGAGCCACAAAAGTACAGTTTAGAAAAGCTAATTTGAGATTAGAGGTACGCCCCAGAATTCAAAAAAATCAGATGATCATCTTAGACGTTGATATTAATAAAGATAGTGTTGGCCTTAAAACAGAGCAGGGCTTTGCAATCGATACGAAGCACGTCAAAACACAAGTTTTAGTTGAGAGTGGCGGAACTGTAATTTTGGGCGGTATTTTTCAGGATATGGAGAGAAAAGATAAGGCCAGTACTCCTTTTTTAAGTGCAATCCCGCTGCTGGGAGCCTTATTCAGGCAAGAATCCAAAACTGTGGATAAAACAGAGCTATTAATATTTTTAACGCCAACATTGGTTTCTAGTCAAAAGCCTCAGTAGAATCTCACTTGTGAATGAGATTGTCGAAAATATCTTTTTAGTTGGTTTAATGGGTGCGGGTAAAACCACCGTAGGCCGCTTATTAGCTAAAAGGTTGGGGCGCCGCTTTATAGATACAGATCATGAAATTGAATCTCGTTGCGGAGTTAAGATACCTACCATCTTTGAAATGGAAGGTGAGGCAGGTTTTAGAAAGCGCGAGTCACAAGTCATCGACGAGTTAACGCAAGAAAAGAATTTGGTTTTGGCAACAGGTGGTGGTGCTGTTCTTTTGCCTGAAAATAGGGCTAATCTGCATAATAGAGGAATGGTCTTTTATTTAAGAGCTAATCCACATGAGCTATGGCTACGTACCAAAAATGATAAGGGTCGCCCGTTGCTGAATCAGGGTGATGCAAGAATTACCTTAGAAAAACTTTATGCAGAAAGAGACCCCCTGTATTTGGAAGCTGCACATCACACCATTGATACTGGTAAGCCCAGCGTTTCACAACTGGTTAACACTTTAATGATGCAATTTGAATTGTCAAAATGAAAACACTTGAACTTGAGCTTGGTGAGCGTAGTTATCCTATCCACATAGGATCTCAATTAATTGATCGGGCAGATCTTTATAAGAAACATTTAAAAGGTTCTTTCACTGCAGTTGTTACCAATCAAACGGTGGCTCCACTCTATGCAGATAGAGTTGTGAAAACACTTGAGAGCTTGGGTCAAAAAGTTCGTCTCGTTGTTCTACCTGATGGGGAGGTTTATAAAACCTGGGAAACCCTACAAAAAATATTTGATGCATTACTAGAAAGCGGTGCTGATAGAAAAAGCACATTAATTGCTCTGGGCGGTGGTGTTATTGGCGACATGACGGGCTTTGCTGCGGCTAGCTATATGCGAGGTATTCGCTTTATTCAGGTGCCAACAACATTGCTCTCACAAGTAGACTCCTCAGTAGGTGGCAAAACTGGGATCAATCATCCTTTGGGTAAAAACATGATTGGCGCTTTTTACCAGCCCCAAGCTGTGATTGCAGATCTTGATACATTAAAAACTTTACCGCCTAAAGAGTTGGCAGCAGGTTTGGCCGAGGTAGTTAAACATGGCGCAATTGCAGATGCTGATTTCTTTTCATGGATTGAAAAAAATATTGAGCCTTTAAACGCTTGTGAACCAAAAGCAATGGAGCATGCTGTACAGAGGTCTTGCGAAATCAAATCTCAGATAGTGGCTCTTGATGAAAAAGAGGGGGGCGTTCGTGCCACCTTGAATTTTGGTCATACGTTTGGGCATGCCATTGAAGCAGGAATGGGTTATGGAGAATGGCTTCATGGTGAAGCTGTAGGGTGTGGCATGGTTTTGGCTGCAGACCTATCTGTTCGAACTGACCGACTCACAAAAGAAGACTTCCAAAGAATTAAAAATTTAGTGACAGCCTTAAAGCTACCATCAATACCACCTAAGTTAGGTGTATCTCGTTATATAGATTTAATGAGCGTTGATAAAAAAGCAGAGGGTGGTGAAGTTCGTTATATTTTATTAGATGGTGTCGGGCGTTCTACGATCAAAACAGTTGATGAATCTCTAGTTATTCAAACTCTTGAAGCCACTGGCGCTGCTTAATTCTTATGAAGCTGGCCAGTTATGCAGTTCAAGAAAATGCATCTTTAGGTCGAGTACATCTTGAGCCTGTCGAGCCCACTCAATCCGGCCGTAGTCCTTTTCAAAGAGATCGTGACCGCATTATTCATTCAACAGCATTTCGTCGGCTGGAATATAAAACACAAGTTTTTTTAAATCACGAAGGCGACCATTTTCGTAATCGTTTGACGCACAGTCTTGAGGTTGCTCAAATTGGCCGTGCAGTTGCAAGACGTTTAAATCTCAATGAGGATTTGGTTGAAGCAATCTCCTTAGCTCATGATTTAGGTCATACGCCTTTTGGTCACGCAGGACAAGATGCGCTCAATGACTGCATGAAACCTTATGGTGGTTTTGAGCATAACTTGCAGAGTTTGTGGGTTGTTGATTTTTTAGAAGAGCGTTATGCACTTTGGGATGGTCTGAATTTATCGTTTGAAACACGTGAAGGCATCTTAAAACATTGCTCACAAAAAAATGCGCAAGGATTAGGTTTGTTAGGGCAACGATTTATTCAGGGAACGCAACCCAGCTTGGAGGCTCAGCTGGCTAATCTGGCTGATGAGATCGCCTATAATAACCACGATATTGATGATGGTATCCGCTCTGGCTTGTTAACGATTGAGCAAATGAGTGAAGTAAGTTTATGGCGTGATCAAAAAGATATAGTTGATAAAACATTCCCAGGTTTAAATGGGCGCCGATTAGTCTATGAGGTAGTCCGCCATATTATTCATATACTGGTTGATGATTTAGTCAAAGAGACTCAAAGACGTATTCAGCTATCAAATCCCTTATCTGTTGAAGATGTCAGAAATGCAAAACCACTGGTAGCATTTTCTGAAAATATGCGTGAGCAGGCAACAGAGATGAAAAGGTTTTTATTTAAAAATTTATACCGTCATCCTCAAGTGAGTGCCATGACAAAAAATGCAGGTGAAATGATTGGGAGTCTTTTTCAGCATTATGAAAAGCATCCAACTGACTTACCGTTTGACTTCCGTCCTGATGACGAAACCTATCGTAGGATTTCGCACTATATTGCAGGTATGACAGATCGTTATGCCAATAAAGAATTCCATAAATTGATTGCATAGCTTCTATGGCAAGACTACCTAGAGTTATTTTGGCAGGTTACCCTTTGCACATCATGGTGAGAGGTAATAACTCTCAAGAGATTTTCTTTTCGGATGATGAGAGAAAATCTTACATGGAGTGGCTAAAAGATGCGGCTAGGGAGTATGAGTTGGCGATACATGCATTTGTCTTGATGCCAAGCCATGTTCATATTCTGGCTACCCCTAAAACACCTCTCAGTGCATCTCGAGTAATGCAATCAGTTGGAAGGCGTTACGCCCAAATGTTTAATCAAAGTTATCACCGAACTGGAACGGTTTGGGAGGGGCGTTTTAAATCTGCATTAATCGAACCAGAACCTTATTTATTACTTTGTCAAAAATACATTGAGCAAAATCCTGTGAGGGTGGGTTTAGTTTCAGCAGCGGAAAAGTGGGATTGGTCTAGCTGTCGCCATCATATTGGAGCTGAAACTATTCCATGGATTTCAGACCACCCTTTATATTGGGCTTTAGGCAACACTCCGTTTGAGCGCCAATTAGCTTGGCAAAAAATAATGATAGAGCCAATCAAAAATGATGATTTATTAAAAGTGAGTGATCACTTAAATTATGGTTGGCCGTTGGTCACTAATTTTGGACTTGAGCAAATCTCCTTTAAAACAAACAGACCTCTTACCCCTAGAAGAGCTGGTCGGCCTAAGTTAGTTAAGATAGTTTGAGGGGATAAGCCACCAAAAGAATGAATAAGTCGCCCTTTTATATCGACTGTGACCCTAATAAATATAATTAAGAAATTAGAGTCTATTTAATTGGTGACAGACACCAATTATTTTCTATTGCAAGCACGGGGGTATTCCCCTATAGTTACCTAAAACCCCGTTATTGGGGTGTTCCTGTCTTATCAAAAGACAGAATTTACTTACCAAGGAATATTCAGTGACCACTTCATCTTCATTGCGCCCTGAAGCGCAAGGTCTTTATGACCCAGTTAATGAACACGACGCATGTGGCGTTGGTTTTGTTGCTCATATTAAGGGCAAGAAAAGCCACGAGATAGTTACTCAGGGATTAAAGATTCTTGAGAACATTGATCACCGTGGAGCAGTTGGTGCTGATCCTTTGATGGGTGATGGCGCGGGTATTTTGATTCAAGTGCCCGACCAGTTTTACCGTGAAGAGATGGCTAAGCAAAATATTACTTTGCCGCCATTCGGTGAATATGGCGTAGGTATGGTTTTCTTGCCAAAGGAGAGTGCATCAAGATTAGCTTGTGAACAAGAGCTTGAAAGAACAGTACGCAATGAAGGTCAAGTAGTTTTGGGTTGGAGAGATGTTCCAGTTGATGCTGAAATGCCAATGTCTCCAACAGTACGCAAGACAGAGCCAATTATTCGCCAGATTTTTATTGGTCGTGGTCGTGACATCATGACGACAGACGCTCTAGAGCGTAAGTTGTATGTGATTCGTAAGACTGGAAGTCATGCGATTCAAGCATTGCAATTGCAGCATGGTAAGGAATACTTTGTGACCTCAATGTCAGCAAGAACCATCGTTTACAAAGGTTTATTGTTGGCTAATCAAGTTGGTGCTTACTATAAAGACCTAAAAGATCCACGAGTCGTTTCTGCCTTAGCACTTGTTCACCAGCGTTTTTCAACAAATACTTTCCCAGCTTGGGAGTTAGCTCACCCGTACCGCATGATTGCGCACAACGGTGAAATCAATACTGTTAAAGGTAACGTTAACTGGATCAACGCGAGAACAGGTGCCATCAGCTCTCCAGTCCTAGGTGATGATTTACAAAAATTATGGCCGTTAATTTATCCAGGACAATCAGATACAGCAAGTTTTGATAATTGCTTAGAGTTGTTAGTAATGGCCGGTTATCCAATGGCCCATGCCATGATGATGATGATTCCAGAAGCGTGGGAACAGCACACATTAATGGATGAAAATCGCCGAGCGTTTTATGAGTATCATGCCGCGATGATGGAGCCATGGGATGGTCCAGCAGCAATTGCGTTTACTGACGGCCGTCAAATTGGCGCTACATTAGATCGAAATGGTTTGCGCCCAGCTCGTTACTACGTTACAGATGATGATTTAGTCATCATGGCCTCAGAAGCTGGCGTATTAACTTTCCCAGAAAATAAAATTGTTAAAAAATGGCGCCTACAGCCAGGCAAGATGTTCTTGATTGATATGGATCAGGGCCGTATCATTGACGACGTAGAGTTAAAAGATGCCTTGGCAAAAGCAAAGCCTTATAAGAGCTGGATTGAAGCAGTTCGTATCAAATTAGATGAGATAGATGTAACGCAAGCAGATATCAACGATGATGCAGAAAAAATTCGTCCTGCAGCCAACTTATTAGATCGTCAACAAGCATTTGGTTACACACAAGAAGATCTAAAGTTCTTGATGGCGCCGATGGCCTCTTCAGGAGAAGAAGCGATTGGATCAATGGGTAACGATAGTCCGTTGGCAGTTTTATCAAATAAGAATAAGCCGCTCTATAACTACTTCAAGCAATTATTTGCTCAAGTAACCAATCCGCCGATCGACCCTATTCGTGAAAACATGGTGATGTCATTGGTTTCTTTTGTTGGTCCAAAGCCTAATTTGTTGGATACCAACAATATCAACCCACCAATGCGATTAGAAATATCGCAACCGATTTTGGATTTTGATGATATGGCTAAGGTTCGTCATATTGAGCATTACACTGGTGGGAAGTTCCGTTCTTATGAATTAGATATTTGCTATCCATCATCATGGGGTAAAGAGGGTATTGAAGCACGCTTGGCATCTCTTTGCGCTGAAGCAGTTGATGCTGTCAATTCTGGTTACAACATCATGATCATCAGTGACCGTCAGGTTGCTGCTGATCACGTTGCCATTCCAGCACTTCTAGCAACATCAGCTATTCATCAACATTTAGTTGAAAAAGGTTTACGTACTAGCACTGGTTTGGTTGTAGAAACTGGTAGTGCTCGTGAAACTCACCACTTTGCTTTGTTAGCTGGTTATGGTGCAGAAGCCGTTCATCCATACCTAGCCATGGAAACATTAGTGGATATGGCCAAAGGTTTGAAAGGTGATTTATCAGCTGATAAGGTTGTTAAAAACTTCACCAAGGCTGTAGGCAAGGGCTTGTTAAAAGTGATGTCTAAGATGGGTATCTCAACCTATATGTCTTATACCGGCGCACAGATTTTTGAGGCGATTGGATTGAACAATGAGTTGATCAATAAGTACTTCAAAGGTACAGCATCCAATGTGGGGGGTATCGGTGTATTTGACGTAGCTGAGGAAGCTATCAAAATGCACAGCTTGGCATTTGGTGCAGATCCAACATTAACAAATATGTTGGATGCCGGTGGTGAGTATGCTTTCCGTATACGTGGCGAAGACCATATGTGGACGCCAGACTCGATTGCCAAGTTACAGCATTCAACTCGCCAAGGTCCAGAAAAAGGCGGTTATCAAACTTACAAAGAGTACGCCAACATCATCAATGATCAAACCAAGCATCATATGACTTTGCGCGGTTTGTTTGAGTTCAAGATCGACCCAAATAAGGCGATTCCTTTAGACGAAGTTGAGTCAGCAAAAGAAATCGTTAAACGTTTTGCAACAGGTGCGATGTCTTTGGGTTCTATTTCAACAGAAGCGCATGCAACTCTGGCTATCGCCATGAACCGTATTGGTGGTAAATCAAATACGGGTGAAGGCGGGGAAGATTACAAGCGCTATCGTAATGAGTTAAAAGGTATTCCTGTTAAGCAAGGCGAGACTCTTGCAAGCATTCTTGGTGATGATGTCATTGAAGCAAACATTCCTTTAAGTGCAGGTGACTCATTACGTTCTAAGATTAAACAAGTAGCCTCAGGGCGTTTTGGCGTCACTGCTGAATATTTAACTTCTGCAGATCAAATTCAGATCAAGATGGCGCAAGGCGCGAAGCCTGGGGAAGGTGGTCAGCTGCCAGGTTCTAAAGTATCTGATTACATCGGTAAGCTCCGATATTCAGTACCTGGTGTTGGTTTGATTTCACCACCACCCCACCATGACATTTACTCCATTGAAGATTTGGCGCAGCTGATTCATGATCTAAAGAACGTTAATAGCACTGCTGATATTTCAGTGAAGTTAGTTTCTGAAGTCGGTGTTGGTACCGTTGCAGCGGGTGTGGCAAAAGCTAAAGCAGATCACGTTGTGATTGCAGGACATGATGGCGGTACAGGTGCATCACCTTTATCTTCAATTAAGCATGCCGGTAGTCCCTGGGAATTAGGTTTGGCTGAGACACAGCAAACCTTAGTATTAAATGGTTTACGTGGCCGAATTAGAGTTCAAGCGGATGGCCAAATGAAAACAGGTCGTGACGTAGTTATTGGTGCTCTACTAGGCGCTGATGAATTCGGTTTTGCAACAGCGCCATTGGTGGTTGAAGGTTGCATCATGATGCGTAAGTGTCACCTCAATACTTGCCCAGTGGGCGTCGCTACACAAGATCCTGAGTTACGTAAGAAATTCTCAGGCAAGCCAGAGCACGTGGTCAACTTCTTCTTCTTTATTGCTGAAGAAGCTCGAGAAATCATGGCTCAGTTAGGTATCCGTAAGTTCGATGACTTAATTGGTCACACAGAATACTTAGATACAAAGAAAAGTATTGAGCATTGGAAGGCGAGTGGATTGGATTTCACAAAGATTTTCCAAGCGCCTAATGTAGATGCAAGCGTGCCTCGATTACAAGTTGAAAAACAGGATCATGGTTTATCAACTGCTCTAGACCATACTTTGATTGAAAAATCAAAAGCAGCACTTGAAAAAGGCGAGCGTGTATCTTTCATTCAACCAATTAGGAATGTGAATCGTACTGCAGGGGCAATGCTGTCTGGCGAAGTTGCAAAGCGTTATGGCCACGAAGGTTTGCCTGACGACACGATTCATATTCAATTGAATGGAACTGCTGGTCAAAGCTTTGCTGCTTTCTTGGCACATGGCGTCACAGTTGATTTGGTAGGTGACGGTAACGATTATGTAGGTAAGGGATTATCGGGTGGTCGTGTGATCGTTCGCGCACCTCATGAGTTCCGTGGTCAAACATCACAAAACATCATTGTTGGTAATACTGTTCTTTATGGTGCTATTGCAGGCGAGGCATTCTTCAACGGTGTGGCTGGCGAGCGTTTTGCAGTTCGTAATTCAGGTGCTATAGCTGTTGTAGAGGGCACAGGTGACCACGGTTGTGAATACATGACAGGTGGTACGGTCGCCGCTCTTGGTTTAACTGGTAGAAACTTTGCTGCAGGCATGAGCGGTGGTATCGCTTACGTTTATGACGAAGACGGATTGTTTGCTAAACGTTGCAATACAAGCATGGCAACACTAGAGCCAGTTTTAACTTCCGCAGAACAGGAAGCAAAAATAGCGAAATCAGAGTGGCATGCGCCAGTGAATGTCAAAGAGGGTGGCGAGCGTTTAACTGACGAAGCGATTCTCAAGAATTTGATTGAACTTCACTTTAAACATACAGGTTCAGAACGTGCAAAAGAAATTTTGACTGATTGGGAAAAGTCGCGTGCACGTTTTATCAAAGTATTCCCAACTGAATATAAGCGAGCTTTGGGCGAGCTTTGGGAGAAATCTCAAGGTAACAAACAAGTTGCTTCTGTTTAAGTTGAATAGTTAAAAGATAAAGGATTAATCATGGGTATTCCTACGGGATTTATGCAATTTGAGCGCCTCAGCGAGCACTACGAGGAGCCTAAAAAGCGCGTTAAGCATTACAAAGAGTTTGTTTTGGCTTTGACTGATGATGAAGCAAAAACTCAAGGTGCACGTTGTATGGATTGTGGCATTCCATTTTGTAATAGTGGGTGCCCAGTCAACAACATCATTCCTGACTTCAATGACTTGGTTTATCAACAAGACTGGAAGCAAGCAATTGATGTATTGCACTCTACTAATAATTTCCCAGAATTTACGGGCCGTATTTGCCCAGCACCTTGTGAGTCTGCTTGCACATTGGGCATCAATGAAGCACCGGTAGGTATCAAATCTATTGAACATGCAATTATTGATAAAGCATGGGCGAATGATTGGGTGAAGCCACAAGTTCCAAAGCAAAAGACAGGCAAGAAAGTAGCGATCGTTGGTTCAGGTCCTGCAGGTATGGCTGCTGCTCAGCAATTAGCGCGCGTTGGTCATGACGTTACTTTGTATGAGAAGAATGATCGCGTTGGGGGCTTACTTCGTTACGGCATCCCTGACTTCAAAATGGAAAAGATCTTAATTGATCGTCGCGTCGAGCAAATGACTGCTGAAGGCGTTAAGTTTGAAACCGGTACTTTTGTTGGTAAAGAAGTACTTGGTAAAGAAGTTAAAAATTACTCTAAGAAAGTAGTGTCTCCGGCTCAACTTGAAAAAGATTTTGATGCTGTTGTTATTACCGGTGGTGCAGAGCAGCCTCGTGATTTACCAGTGCCTGGCCGTGAGTTATCAGGTATTCACTATGCTCTGGAGTTTTTGATTCCGCAGAATAAAGAAGTTGCTGGCGATAACAAGAATGAAATCCGTGCTGATGGTAAGCATGTGATAGTGATTGGTGGAGGTGATACTGGTTCAGACTGTGTCGGCACATCAAATCGTCATGGTGCAGCATCGATTTCTCAGTTTGAATTATTGCCTCAACCACCAACAGAGGAGAACAAGCCTTTGGTTTGGCCATATTGGCCTACTAAGTTGCGTACCTCTTCTTCTCACGATGAAGGTTGTGATCGTGATTGGTCGGTAGCTACTAAGCGTTTTGAAGGTAAAAATGGCAAAGTTGAAAAGCTCATTGGTGTTCGTCTTGAGTGGAAAGACGGCAAGATGCAAGAGATCGCCGGTAGTGAGTTTGAGATGAAGGCAGATTTAGTATTTTTGGCAATGGGTTTCGTCTCTCCAGCGCAGCAAGTTTTAGATGCATTTGGGGTTGAGAAAGATACTCGTGGTAATGCCAAAGCAAGCACCGAGGGAGAAAAAGCCTATTACACCAATGTCCCTAAAGTGTTCGCAGCGGGTGATATGCGCCGCGGTCAATCTTTGGTAGTTTGGGCTATTCGTGAAGGTCGTCAATGTGCTCGTGCTGTTGATGAGTTTTTAATGGGCAGCAGTGTCTTACCTCGTTAATCACCTTATCTTCAATTGATATTGATACACTGCCACTATGGTCCAATTAGGAAATATAGTGGCAGAGTCAAATAAAAATATGGAATCTTCATCAATCGTATCTCTGAAGGGCGTAGACTTTTCTTATGCGCCTGGAGAGCGAACTATTCTTTCTGGTTTAAATATGGAGTTCCCTCGCGGCAAAGTGATTGCTGTGATGGGGGGTTCAGGTTGTGGCAAGACAACTGTATTGCGATTGATTGGTGGTCAAGTTAGCGCTCAAAAGGGCCAAGTTCTTTTTGAGGGCCAAGATGTTGGTCTGATGAATACCTCTCAATTAATGAGTATTCGTCGTCGCATGGGAATGCTATTTCAGTTTGGCGCGCTTTTTACAGATATGAGTGTCTTTGAAAATGTGGCTTTTCCACTTAGAGAGCACACACCAGTCAGTGAAGAAACTTTACGCGATTTAGTTCTGATGAAGCTCAATGCAGTCGGGTTGCGTGGCGCACGAGATTTAATGCCGTCACAAATTTCAGGTGGTATGGCTAGACGCGTTGCATTAGCCAGAGCGATTGCTTTAGACCCACCTTTAATTATGTACGATGAGCCATTTGCCGGCCTTGATCCTATTTCATTAGGAATCACTGCGCGCTTGATTAAGAATATGAATGCAGCACTGGGTGCGACAAGTATTTTGGTAACGCACGACATTCCAGAAACTTTTGAAATTGCAGATTATGTTTATTTCATCGCTAATGGTGGAATTGCGGCAGAGGGTACGCCTAATGATCTAAAAGCCTCATCGGATCCATTTGTTAAACAATTTGTTTCTGCTAACCCAGATGGTCCAGTCCCATTCCATTACCCTGGAAAAAGTTTGGCTGAAGATTTTGGGGCCTCAGCATGAATAAACTTCTGAATATACTGGCTAGCCTAGGGGCATTCGTTAGAGAAAATTTACATGGTTTAGGCTATGCCACAAGGATGTTTATAACGATCATGCGCCGTTCCGCTTTCCTATTGAAGCGACCTCGTTTAGTGATTGACCAAATTCATTTTGTGGGCAATTACTCATTCGTCATCATTGCCGTATCTGGTTTATTTGTTGGTTTTGTTTTAGGTTTGCAAGGTTATTACACGCTCAACCGATATGGAGCTGAGCAAGCATTGGGTTTATTGGTAGCTCTTTCATTAACGCGTGAGTTGGGCCCTGTTGTAACAGCACTTTTATTCGCTGGTCGAGCAGGAACATCCCTTACCGCTGAGATTGGTTTAATGAGAGCTGGCGAGCAATTAAGCGCCATGGAAATGATGGCGGTTGATCCGCTAAAAAGAGTAGTTGCGCCAAGACTTTGGGCGGGCATTATTGCCATGCCTATTTTGGCGGCCATTTTTAGTGCTGTAGGCATCATGGGTGGCTATTTGGTGGGGGTTCCACTCATTGGAGTTGACGATGGTGCTTTCTGGGCTCAAATGCAAGCGGGCGTTGATGTTGTTAAGGACATTGGTAACGGCGTGATTAAGAGTATGGTTTTTGGAGTTGCAGTAACTTTTATAGCTCTTTTTCAGGGGTATGAAGCTAAGCCAACTCCTGAAGGTGTTGCAAGAGCCACCACCCGAACAGTGGTCATTGCATCCCTAGCAGTTTTGGCTTTAGATTTCTTATTAACTGCGGTAATGTTCTCAAGCTGATAAAGTCTTATAAAATTTAGAAATTATGAAAAAACAATCATTAGATATTTGGGTGGGTTTATTTGTAGCACTAGGTCTACTGGCGCTGCTATTTTTAGCTCTAAAAGCTGGCAATATGAGTGCGTTCAAATTTGAGCCTACCTACCAGGTTAGCGCCAAATTCGATAACATAGGAGGCCTCAAGGCACGTGCTCCTGTGAAAAGTGCAGGAGTGGTTGTAGGTCGTGTGACAGAAATTCTTTTTGACGATAAAAGCTACCAAGCGACCATAGTTATGAATTTTGAGGCTCGTTATCAATTTCCTAAAGATAGTTCTGCCAAGATTTTGACCTCAGGGCTTTTGGGTGAGCAATATATTGGGATTGAGGCAGGCGGAGATGAAGTGATGGTTAGCCAAGGTGGCAAATTAATTCAAACCCAATCTGCCATTGTTTTGGAAAATTTGATTAGTCAATTTTTGTATAACAAAGCATCAGATTCAGCGTCCACTGATAAGAAGTAACTGTTATAAATTTTTTTGTGAATTAACGAAATAAATTACGAATATAAAGAATAAGTTTCATCATGAGTCAATTGGGCCTAAGATTTTTAAAAAGTGTGATGCTGCTGTCAGTTCTGACGATGACGGCATGTGCATCTATTCAGCAAACCGAACGTGTAGCTACTATAGATCCATTTGAACGAGTTAATCGAGCCGTTTTTTCATTTAATGAAACAGCTGATCAATATGTCATCAAACCCATTGCTGAAGGTTATAAATTTGTTTTACCTGAGTTTGTAAGAACGGGCGTGACTAATTTCTTTAGTAACATTAATGATGTGTTGATTGGGGCCAACAATTTATTACAGGGCAAGCCTGCCAATGCAGTCAGTGATATTGGCCGCTTCTTTATCAATTCAACCGTTGGTATTTTGGGTTTATTCGATGTTGCTACTGATATGGGTTTGGATAAGAATCGTGAAGATTTTGGTCAAACCCTAGGTGTTTGGGGTTTTAGTGATGGTCCTTATATGGTCTTACCCTTGTTTGGTGCTAGTAACGTTAGAGATACAGTTGGTTTCGTTGTTGATGTAAAAACTGATTTCATTACCAACACCAATCAACTAAGTGCTGATGAAAAAATTGCGATTGATAGCCTAAGAATTATTAATCGTCGGGCTAACTTATTAGATGCGGGCCAACTAATAGAAGATGCAGCTTTTGATAAATATAGTTTTTTAAGAGATAGCTATTTACAGCGTCGCCGTAATCAAATTTACGATGGTTACCCACCCCCACTCAAAGACCTAGAATAACTACTTAAATCAAAATAACCTGAGATAAAAATTTATGCACTCATTATTTATAAAAATTTTATTTTCAATCCAAGCCTTGCTTTTAGTCATTGGCATGGCTCAAGCGCAGGATGTCAAAACACCTGATGGCTTAATAAAGTATGTTGTTGAAGACGTTTTAATTGTTATTAAAAATGACAAAGCGATACAGTCAGGCGACTTTAGGAAAATTAATGCCTTAGTTGATGAAAAGATTCTGCCTTACAGCGACTTCCAAAAAACTACACGCATGTCGATGGGGCGTAATTGGTCAAAAGCCAGCCCTGCTCAGCAGGATCAAATTACACAAGAATTCAAGATACTTTTGATCCGTATTTATGGCGGCGCTCTTGCTCAAATAAAAGATCAAAAGATGCAATACAAGCCGTTTAGATCTTCACCTGATGATACGGATGTGATTGTTAGAACTGCTATTTTGGGTAAGGGTGAGCCCATTCAGTTAGATTACCGATTGGAAAAAGGTGTCAATGGCTGGAAGGTATACGACATCAATATCTTGGGTGCTTGGCTAGTTGAATCCTATAGAAATCAATTCAATGATCAGATAAGTAAGGGTGGCATTGACGGATTGATTAAGTTTTTACAGGATCGCAATACAGCCCTGTCGACTTATAAATAATTCTTATGAACCAAGTCTATCATCTGCCGACAAATGTCTCTCATCAAAATGTAGAGGATGTTTTATTGGCTGTTGAGAATGTCTTGACTCAACTTTCTTCGGGCAGCTCTCTAACAATTAATTGCCAAGAATTAAAAGCATTTGACTCGAGCGCCTTAAGTGTTATTTTATCGATTAAGCGTAGAGCTGAAAAAGCAAATATCTCAGTCAAGTTAATTGAGATTCCTGAAAAATTAGCTAGCCTAGCTGAGGTCTATGACTTAGCTGATATTGTTTTGTCATGAGCGCCATTTCATTTGAAGAGCTCAGTAAAAACTACGGTTCACTTAAAGCACTAGACCATATCAACTTAGAAATCCAAGAAGGTGAGTTTTTTGGATTGTTGGGTCCTAATGGTGCTGGCAAAACAACTTTAATATCTATTTTGGCTGGCCTTTGTAGACCTAGTTCAGGTCATGCAAAAGTTATGGGTCATGATGTTCAAAAAGACTTTAGAGCCGCAAGACGATTATTGGGCATTGTTCCTCAAGAGTTGGTATTCGATCCATTTTTTAATGTGCGTGAAACTTTAGAGTTTCAGTCTGGTTATTTTGGTATTAAAAATAACTCTGAGTGGATTGATGAAATCATGAGTCACCTAGGCCTTGCCGATAAAGCCAATCAAAATATGCGTGCATTATCAGGTGGTATGAAGAGACGTGTATTAGTTGCTCAAGCGCTTGTCCATCGCCCTCCGGTGATTGTTTTAGACGAGCCTACCGCTGGTGTTGACGTTGAGCTGCGTCAGTCATTATGGAAGTTTGTGAGTCGATTGAATCAAGAAGGACATACGATCGTATTGACGACCCACTACCTTGAAGAAGCTGAGCAATTATGTGGTCGAATTGCCATGCTCAAAAAGGGTCAGATTGTCGCATTAGACACAACGGCTAATTTATTGGGTCGTGTTAAGAATAAAGATGCTCGTGATGGTGATCTTGAAGATGTCTTTATGCAAATCATGAATGAGGAGAATGCATCATGATTCCTCAGAAGGCCTTAAATTTAAATCAGTATTCAAGTAGCGGTTTTTTTGCTCTTTTTTATAAAGAAGTTAAGAGATTTTGGCGCGTTAGCTTTCAAACGGTAGCTGCCCCTGTATTGACCGCCATTCTTTATTTAATGATTTTTGGTCATGTACTAGAAGATCATGTCAAAGTTTATGGTGCTATTAACTACACATCTTTTTTAATTCCTGGCTTGGTCATGATGAGTCTTTTACAGAACTCTTTTGCCAATACCTCTTCTTCCATTATTCAATCCAAAATTACAGGTAATTTAATTTTTGTATTGTTAGCACCGTTGTCACATTTTGAATTCTTTTCAGCTTATGTTTTAGCGGCAATGGTTCGTGGACTAGTGGTAGGGCTTGGTGTTCTTCTGGCTACTTGCTGGTTTACAGATATTCATTTTGAATATCCTTTATGGATCTTGGGATTTGCCTTATTAAGCTCTGCCGTTTTAGGCGCATTGGGTTTGATTGGTGGTATCTGGGCGGAGAAGTTTGATCAATTAGCCGCATTCCAAAACTTTTTTATCATGCCTGCAACGATGTTGTCAGGCGTCTTTTATTCAATACATACTTTGCCGGCAATGTGGCAGACGGTTTCTCATTTCAATCCATTCTTTTACATGATTGATGGATTTCGTTATGGTTTTTTTGGGGTATCTGATGTCTCGCCTTGGATGAGTCTGATTATCATGGGTATATTTTTGGCGATTGTAGGGTTGATTGCTTTGCGCATGCTAGCATCAGGTTATAAATTACGTCATTAATAAAATAAGTGAGTCAAGATGTTACCAACCCCAGAACAAGTTCAGTCCTATATCGAGCAAGGTATTGCGTGTCAGTTCATCGCTGTTGAAGGGGACGGGCAGCACTTTTTTGCAACCATCGTTAGCTCTGAATTTGAAGGATTAAGGCTGGTGCAGCGTCATCAAAAGGTCTATGGTGCCTTAGGTGATCGAATGAAGGCTGAGATACACGCGCTATCATTTAAAGCATTCACTCCGACTGAGCATGCTGATCAAAAAAGCTGAGCATTGCCAAAAGTAATTTAATGATGAAACTATTAACTATTATTTAAGAAAATTTAGAGATCAACAGTGGAAAAGTTAGCAATTCAAGGTGGACAAGCGCTAAAAGGTGAAATTACTATCACCGGTGCGAAAAATGCAGCACTACCTATTTTATGTGCAGCGCTTTTAAGTGCTGAGCCAATCACATTGCGTAATTTGCCAGATTTACAAGATGTTAGAACGATCTTAAAAATCTTGGCGCAGATGGGATTAAAAGTAAATTTCCCAAATTCTGAAGATCGATCAGTCGTTATTTTGGACGGTTCGAATATACATACGCCTGAAGCTTCTTATGAGCTTGTAAAAACAATGCGTGCTTCTATTTTAGTTTTAGGCCCATTGTTAGCTCGCTTTGGGCATGCCAAAGTTTCTTTGCCGGGTGGTTGTGCGATCGGTGCACGTCCCGTAGATCAGCATATCAAGGGCCTTAAAGCCTTGGGTGCGGATATCCACATTGAGCATGGTTATATTGAAGCTAAGTTTGGTAAGAATCCAAACTCCCTAATGGGAGCAAAGATTTTGACAGACATGATTACTGTGACTGGTACGGAGAACCTTCTCATGGCCGCTGTATTGGCTGAGGGCGAGACTATCTTAGAAAACGCAGCTCGAGAACCAGAGGTAACAGACTTAGCCGAACTGCTGATTAAGATGGGTGCTCAAATTACAGGCTTGGGTACTGATCGTTTGATCATTAAGGGTGTTAAATCACTTCATGCGGCAGAGCACAGCATTATTCCAGATCGTATTGAGACAGGGACTTTTCTTTGTGCGGCAGGCGCTATGGGCGAACTAGGTGCAGATTTGATGATTAAAAATGCCCGCCCTGATACCTTAGATGTGGTGATTGACAAATTACGCGAAGCAGGTCTTCAGATTGAAGTTGGTGCCGATTGGATCCACGTCAAAATGAATAAGAGGCCTAAAGCAGTGAGTTTTAAAACCTCTGAATACCCAGCCTTCCCAACTGATATGCAGGCGCAGTTTATGGCTATGAATGCCATTGCTATTGGCACTTCACGTGTAACTGAAACTATTTTTGAAAACCGTTTCATGCACGTTCAAGAGCTTAATCGTTTGGGTGCCAATATTGTGATTGAAGGGAATACCGCTACAACTGAGGGTGTTGATAGCCTTTCGGGAGCCATCGTAATGGCTACAGATCTTCGTGCTTCAGCTAGTTTGGTGATTGCCGGTCTAGCAGCACAAGGTGAAACAATTGTGGATCGTATTTATCACTTAGATCGTGGCTATGACCGCATGGAGAAAAAATTAGCAGCTGTAGGCGCAAATATCGTGCGCGTGAAATAATAGAGATATGTCTAATATGATTACCCTAGCCCTTTCAAAAGGTCGCATTTTTGATGAAACTTTGCCCATGTTGGCAAAGGCCGGTATTACTGTCTCCGAAGATCCTGAATCTTCACGAAAATTAATCCTCCCAACATCTAGCCCTCACCTGCGCGTCATTATTGTTCGCGCCTCTGATGTTCCTACTTATGTTCAGTATGGCGCCGCAGATATTGGTGTGGCTGGTTATGATGTTTTAGCTGAACATGGTATGGACGGTTTGTATGCACCTATTGATTTGGGTATCGCTAAATGTCGTTTATCTGTTGCCGTGCGTGAAGGTTTTGATTACGCCAGTGCCGTGCGTCAAGGCGCACGCTTAAGAGTAGTCACGAAGTATGTACAACAGGCTCGAGAACATTTTGCAAATAAAGGTGTTCACGTTGATTTGATCAAACTTTACGGCTCTATGGAATTAGGGCCTTTGGTTGGTTTGGCAGACGTAATTGTGGATTTAGTTTCAACAGGCAATACGCTCAAAGCGAATCAGTTGAAAGAAGTAGAAATCATTAGTGAAATTAGTGCACGTTTGGTAGTGAATCAAGCAGCATTTAAACGCCGCCGTGATGAGCTACAACCCTTACTTGATGCTTTTTCTAAAGTTTAATAAAGTCAGTTGATATGACAACCCTTATTGTTCGCCAACTAAATAGCAAAGATGCTGATTTTGCGAAAGAGCTGAAAAAGCTTTTGGCATTTTCTGCAGAAGATGATGCAGCCATTGATATGGCAGCAGCAAAAATTTTAGCTGATGTGCGAACAAGGGGAGATGCTGCTGTATTGGAGTACACCCAAAAGTTTGATCGCTTAAGCAAAGATCAAGCAAGCTCAGTCAGATCTTTAGAGGTTTCTAAAGAAGAATTATTGGCTGCTCTCAATGGTTTACCAAAAGATCAAAGAGAGGCACTCGAAGCAGCAGCAGCTCGTGTCAAAAGTTATCACGAGCGTCAGAAGCAAGAGTCTGGCTGCCATAGCTGGGATTACGCTGATGAAGATGGCACGCGCTTAGGTCAGAAAGTAACACCTTTAGATCGTGCTGGCTTGTATGTACCAGGTGGTAAGGCGGCTTATCCCTCCTCAGTTTTAATGAATGCCATTCCTGCCAAAGTGGCGGGAGTAAGCGAAGTCATCATGGTTGTTCCTACTCCAGATGGCCTTCGTAATCCTTTAGTGCTTGCTGCAGCTGCTGTAGCTGGTGTTGATCGAGTATTCACCATCGGTGGTGCACAGGCTATTGCTGCTTTAGCTTATGGCACAGAAATAATCTCAGCCGTTGATAAGATTGTTGGTCCAGGCAATGCGTATGTGGCTGCTGCTAAACGTCGTGTATTCGGAACAGTTGGTATTGACATGATTGCTGGACCTTCTGAAATATTGATTTTGTGCGATGGTAAAACCAATCCTGATTGGGTAGCGATGGATTTGTTTTCTCAAGCTGAGCATGATGAGTTGGCGCAATCTATTTTGTTATGCCCGGATCAAGCTTTCAT
Source organism: Polynucleobacter meluiroseus (assembly GCA_945881875.1). Lineage (GTDB taxonomy): Bacteria > Pseudomonadota > Gammaproteobacteria > Burkholderiales > Burkholderiaceae > Polynucleobacter > Polynucleobacter meluiroseus_A. The sequence goes on along the minus strand of CAMCVH010000004.1, from coordinate 124,999 downwards.
TGATCAAGTGCAAGCCAGCATTCAGAAATTTTTACCTGAAATGCCAAGACAAGCTGTTATTCGTCAATCGCTCCAAGATCGTGGTGCCATGATCTTAGTAAAAGATATGGCAGAAGCTTGCGAGATCGCTAATTCAATAGCTGGAGAGCATTTAGAAATTTCTGCAGAAAATCCTCGTCAATGGGCAGAGTTAATTCGTCATGCCGGCGCTATTTTTATGGGCCCCTATACCAGTGAATCTTTAGGTGACTATTGTGCTGGCCCTAATCACGTTTTACCAACTATGAGAACTGCACGCTTCTCATCACCCTTAGGTGTTTATGATTTCATCAAACGCTCAAGCATGATTGAGGTAAGTGATGCTGGTGCACAAAAGCTAGGACAGATCGCCAGCACACTTGCTCATGGAGAAGGTTTGCAAGCTCACGCTCGAGCTGCAGAGTTGCGACTCAAGAAGTAGTAACCAAAATCTCCAAATAAAATAAAAGTAATGGCACACCAAGCGTGTGCCATTACTTTTGGTGATTTGATTTATTACTTATAAAAACTATAAAATGTTGCCTTAAGAGGAGATAAAAATGAATAGCGTTGTATTTAGTACCCTGCAGTATGCAAAATCATTACAAGTAGTTGGCTTCACTGAAGCGCAGGCTGAAGCGATTGCAGATGGTGCAGGAACTACCCACCATGCCATGCAAGACTTTGTAACCAAGAAAGAGTTGTATGAGGTAAGAGATCAACTCAATCAGAAGATTGATGAGAAGTTTAATTTTTTAGATAGCAAGGTAACACATCTAGAGGAAAAGATAAATTGCATGGCGGATGTTTTGACAAGCAAGCTATTTAATCGTCTAGGTGGCCTAATGGTGGCGTGTATGTCTATTGGTATCAGTGCTGTGGCATTCATGATCAAAGGAATTTGATTAATGGATACGCATCTTATGTTTTCAGTTTTGAGAAAAGCAGGTTTCTCGGAAACTCATTCAGAAGCAATCACTTCGGTGATGAGAGAAGCAGGTAGCTCTTGTGAATTTGCAACAAAAAATGATTTACAAGATATTCGCTATGAAATGAAGTGTCTGGAGCATCGCCTAACAAATAAGGTAGGGGCTATTGTTATTGGTACAGCCACGGTCATGATGTTTGTTGATAAATACTTACTATTCTTAGAAAAGTAAGTATTTAAAAATTGAAAAGCTTAAATAATTTCTTTAAGAGCTTTGATCAAAGTTGAGCACTGCTCATCTGTGCCTATCGTGATTCTTAAATATTGATCAATACGCGCCATTTTAAAATGGCGAACAATAATATGTTTTTCACGCAATGCTGCGGCAATAGCAGCAGCATCTTTTGTAGGATGTTTTGTAAAAATAAAATTAGCATATGATGGAATCGTTTCAAAACCAAGCTCATTAAGATCTTTAATGAGATTTTCTCTAGTTTGAATAACTGCTTTACTTATTCTCTTGAGGTAGTCTTGATCATCAATGGCAGCGATTGCTCCCGCCATTGCCAGTTTATCTATTGGGTATGAATTAAAACTATTCTTAATACGCTCTAAAGCTTCAATTAAATCTGGATGACCCACTGCATAACCAACACGAAGTCCAGCGAGCGCATAGGACTTTGAGAGCGTATGAGTGACTAATAAGTTTGGAAACTCATTAACAAGGGATACCGCTGACTCTGTTCCGTAGTCAACATAGGCTTGGTCAATTATTACCACGCTTTGGGTATTGGATTGAAGTAATGCTTTTATTCTCCCTAAAGGAAGAGCTTTACCTGTTGGCGCATTGGGATTCGGGAAAATAATGCCGTCATTTTTGCCGTTATTTTTTTGAATGTAGTCTTCGATATTAATTGAAAAATCTTCTTTAAGAGGGATCGTTTCAAAAGCGATGTCATAGAGATTGCAATAGACAGGATAAAAGCTGTAGGTGATATCCGGAAAAAGAATAGGGCGCTCTTGTTTGAGTAGGCCTAAGAAAGCATGCGCTAATACCTCATCAGAGCCATTACCCACAAACACTTGATTGGTTGGAAGATCATGGATTTTGGCAATTGATTGCTTTAAGGCATCAGAATTAGGGTCTGGATATAGACGAAGGGTGTCGTTAGTAGCTGCAGCTATCGCAGTTAATACTTTGGGTGATGGGCCATAAGGGCTCTCATTGGTATTGAGCTTAATCAATTGGCTTAATTTAGGCTGTTCCCCCGGCACATAGGGGGTCAAATTTTTAACAGTTTTGCTCCAAAATTGGCTCATCTTGATGTCTTACCTTGTGTTCTAAATTGTTTTTCTGTGGTTTTTAGCTAATTTCTTTAAGAATCAGCGTGTTCAAGAGATTACCACGGGGTGGAATTTCATGAGGACGGTGATATTATGACGATATGCGACAAGTTGAAGTCATAAGAAATACGTCCGAGACCCAAATTAAGATTGCCCTCAATTTAGATGGCACGGGCCAAGCACAACTTAATTCTGGGGTACCTTTCCTAGATCATATGCTCGATCAGATTGCCCGTCATGGCATGATTGATTTGGCAGTGACAGCAAATGGAGATACTCATATTGATGATCACCACACTGTAGAAGATGTGGGTATTACGCTTGGCCAAGCGATTGCTAAGGCTGTAGGTGATAAAAAAGGAATCACTCGCTATGGTCACTCTTATGTGCCATTAGATGAGACCTTGTCACGAGTCGTAGTTGATTTCTCAGGTCGCCCAGGCTTAGAGTTCCATGTGCCATTTACACGTGCTCGCGTAGGTGATTTTGATGTTGATCTCACTATTGAATTTTTCCGCGGATTTGTAAATCACGCGGGCGTTACTTTGCATATTGATAATTTGCGCGGTATTAACGCTCACCATCAGGTTGAGACAGTATTCAAAGCTTTTGGTCGTGCTCTTCGCATGGCTTTAGAGTTAGACCCGCGGGCTAGTGGAGTTGTGCCATCCACAAAAGGTAGTTTGTAAGCCGCCGACTTTTATTATCTTTTTGTAGTTAAAGTAAACCTTGTCTAAAAATTCACCGAGTATTGCTATTGTTGATTACGGCATGGGCAATCTGCGCTCTGTAGCGCAAGCTTTAATGCACGCTGCACCTGATGCAAAAATTACCATTGCATCAAGCGCCGATCAAATTAAATCAGCAGATAAAGTAGTTTTGCCAGGTCAGGGCGCTATGCCTGATTGCATGACGCATTTGAGAGACTCTGGTTTATTAGAGGCTGTATTAGAAGCCGTCAAGACCAAACCCATGTTGGGTGTTTGTGTGGGTGAACAAATGCTATTTGATAGCAGCACCGAGGTTCGTTTTGATGCGCCAGATGGAACTCAGAATACGCTTGGATTAGGCCTACTGCCTGGTAAGGTGATTCGTTTTGATTTGGCAGGTAAAAATCAAGCAGATGGATCTCATTTCAAAGTCCCTCATATGGGCTGGAATCAAGTTCAGCAAGTGCAAGCGCACCCACTTTGGGATGGCATTCCGGATAACAGTAGCTTTTATTTTGTGCATAGTTACTATGCAGTGCCTGACAATTCGGCACATACTGTAGGTGCAACTGATTACGGTTCTATGTTTACATGTGCCGTTGCAAAGGATAATATTTTTGCAACACAGTTTCATCCGGAAAAAAGTGCGCAATTAGGTTTGCGCTTGTATCGTAATTTCACAAATTGGCAACCGTAGGTTGCCAAAGAAAAAGTACGAAGCTTAAGTAGAAATTTTTTAATTAACCCTTTTTTAAAACTTATTTAATTAATCATCATGTTGTTAATTCCAGCTATTGATCTCAAACAAGGACACTGTGTTCGCTTAGAGCAGGGTGATATGGATAAAGTAACGACCTTCTCTGAAGATCCGGGCGCGATGGCAAAACATTGGGTAGATCAAGGTGCTCGTCGTTTGCACTTGGTGGATCTTGATGGTGCCTTTGCAGGTAAGCCTAAAAATGAATCAGCCATTAAATCTATTCTGAAAGCAGTAGGCAGTGATATCCCTGTGCAATTGGGTGGTGGTATCCGTGACCTAGAAACTATTGAACGTTTATTAGATGACGGTATCACTTACGTGATTATCGGTACGGCTGCAGTTAAGAACCCAGGCTTTTTACAAGATGCTTGTGTGGCGTTTCCAGGGCACATCATCGTTGGTTTAGATGCCAAAGAGGGTAAGGTAGCAACTGATGGTTGGAGTAAGTTAACAGGTCATGAAGTAACTGACTTGGCAAAAAAATATGAAGACTATGGCGTTGAAGCCATTATCTATACCGACATTGGTCGTGATGGTATGTTGCAGGGTATCAATATGGATGCAACTGTGAAGCTTGCTCAAGCAGTCAATATTCCGATCATTGCTAGTGGTGGTCTTACTAATATGAAAGACATCGACGCATTGTGTGAAGCAGAGCCTGAAGGTGTGATGGGTGTGATTGCAGGTCGCGCTATTTACACGGGTGATCTGAAATTGGCTGAAGCGCAAAAATACGCCGACAAAAAGAGCAAATAAATAAAAAAATAAAAAATAAAAAAAGAAATTAAAAAAATTAAAACATGCTCTCAAAAAGAATCATCCCTTGTTTAGATGTCACAGCCGGTCGGGTTGTGAAGGGGGTTAATTTTGTTGAGTTAAGAGATGCTGGAGATCCTGTTGAAATTGCCAAACGTTATGATGACCAGGGCGCCGATGAGATTACTTTTTTAGATATTACTGCTACCTCTGACGACCGAGATTTGATTTTGCACATCATAGAAGATGTCGCTTCTCAAGTGTTTATTCCGTTAACGGTTGGTGGTGGCGTTAGAGAAGTAGCGGATGTGCGTCGCTTGTTAAATGCTGGTGCTGACAAAGTGGGTATGAACTCTGCTGCTGTGGCTAATCCAGATTTAGTTTCTGATGCATCTGCTAAGTATGGTTCCCAGTGTATTGTGGTGGCGATTGATGCTAAGCAGACCCAGCCAGGTTTATGGGAAGTGTTCACGCACGGTGGCCGCAAAAACACAGGCATCAATGCAGTATCTTGGGCGATGGAAGTAGCCAAGCGCGGTGCTGGTGAAATACTATTAACCAGTATGGATCGTGACGGTACTAAGAATGGTTTTGATTTAGAGTTAACGCGGGCTGTTAGTGATGCTGTGTCAGTTCCAGTCATTGCATCTGGCGGTGTTGGCAATTTGCAGCATTTGGTTGATGGCATTACCCAAGGGCATGCTGATGCTGTTTTAGCAGCGAGTATTTTCCATTTTGGTGAATACACCGTTGGGCAAGCTAAGCATCTGATGGCAGAGCAAGGCATACCGGTAAGACTTTAAATATTACAAAATAAATTAATAGTAAAAATACAAATCTAAAAATATCACTTAAAACCCAAAAGCAGAAACTTAAAGACTAAATGAGTTCAATAGATAAATCAGATTGGTTGTCACAAGTCACTTGGAATGATCAGGGCTTGGTCGCGGTCATTGCGCAAGAAGCAGATACGGGTGATGTGTTGATGATGGCGTGGATGAATCACGAGTCTTTACAACTAACTCTTGAAAAAGGTGAGGCTGTTTACTGGTCACGCTCTAGAAAAAAGATTTGGCACAAGGGTGAAGAGTCAGGTCATATCCAAGTGATTAAGAGCATGCATTTGGATTGTGATGGCGATACGATTTTGATCAAGGTTGATCAAAAAGATCGCATTGCTTGTCATACAGGTGCGCATAGCTGTTTTTTCTTGAGCCTTGAAAAAACAACAGACGGCCCCGTTTGGAAAAAATAGTTTAGAGTGCTTTAACCAATCCAATAAAAGATACAACAATGACAGATCAAACAAAGTCGAATGACGTAAACAATATGGATGCTATCAAGCGTTTGGCTGATGTTGTCGACGCTCGTAAATCTGACTTTTTGGCTGGCCGCGCTGATCCTAATGTTTCTTATATTGCTAAGTTGTTTAGTAAGGGCGATGACGCTATTTTGAAGAAAATTGGCGAAGAGGCAGCTGAAACGGTGATGGCTGCAAAAGATAGTCGTTTTGGTCAGATGACCCCAGAATTGCAATCCAAGCTAGTGGGTGAGATTGCGGATCTTTGGTTCCATTGTTTTGTAGCCCTTTCTCAGTTTAATTTAAGACCTGAAGACGTGATTGCTGAATTAGAGCGTCGTGAAGGTGTTTCTGGCATTGCTGAAAAAGCTGCCAGAAAACCATAATTCATCAAAAATAGTCATTTCAGCTATGAGTCATAACCATTCAGATAACTGTGTCTTTTGCAAAATCGTTGCAGGACAGATTCCGAGTAAAAAAGTCTATGAAGATGAGGAAATATATGCCTTCCATGACATTAATCCCTCAGCCCCTGTCCATTTTTTAATCATTCCTAAGCGACATTTTGCAAATTTAATGGATGCGACTAGCGCAGATGAGGCATTACTGGGTAGAATGATGGCAATTGCACCGCGCCTTGCCACTGAGCAAGGTTGCCGCCCTGGCGATACCGGGGGCTTTCGTGTGATGGTCAATAATGGAGTAGATGGTGGTCAAGAGGTTTACCATCTACATATACATGTGATGGGCGGCCCCCGTCCATGGAATAAAAACTAATTAGGAGCAGTCTCATGGGTTCATTTAGCGTTTGGCATTGGATTATTGTTTTGGTAATCGTTCTTTTAGTATTCGGTACTAAGAAACTACGCAACATTGGTTCAGATCTTGGTGGTGCCGTTAAAGGTTTTAAAGATGGCATGAAGAAAGAAGAAGAAAAGCCAGCTGATCCTGCAATTGCATCCAGCCAGATCCATGCCGATGGCAAAACTGTTGATGTACAAGCCAAGGATGTGAATAAGGCGTAAGCCTTTAGCCATCAAATACTTGATGGCTATCACTTCCACTTCATAAAAGTTCATTTGACATGATCGATCTTGGTGTTTCCAAGCTCGCCCTCATTGCGGTAGTCGCACTGGTGGTGATTGGCCCTGAGCGTTTGCCTAAGGTGGCGCGCATGGCTGGTAACTTACTGGGTCGCGCGCAACGCTATATGGCCGAAGTGAAGTCTGAGGTCAATCGTCAAGTAGAGTTAGATGAGCTTAAGAAAATGCAAGAGGCTGCTACTTCGGCAATGAGAGATGTTCAGTCAAGTGTTGATCAAGCGGGCTCCGGTTTATCGGATCTTGGCAAAAATCTCAGTGATTTGGAATCCGATGGTTCCAAGCAAAGTTTCGAAGACTTTGGTTACAGCAATGACTATGGCATCCGCGAACCAAAAACGAATGTTCGTCAAGGACGCAGTAGTTGGGGTGTTAAAAAAGCAGCGATGCCGCAGTGGTACAAACGCAGTGCAGGTGTTAAAACCAGAGTTCAGTCAGGCGCTGCTCGAGTAAAACGTTTTAGACGTGCTGTTATTCAGCAACGAACACCTAAGTCTTTTTTCTAAATACGAAGTTCAAATAGAAATTGTTTAAACGATGACACAGAACTCCAGTCAAGACTCTAAAAATACTCAAGCTGATCCAGCGGCTGAGAAGGATGACGGCGTTTCAGAAACATTTCTTTCTCATTTGTTTGAGTTACGTGATCGCTTAATCAAAGCGGTGGGTGCTTTGTTATTTGTGTTCTTGTGTTTGGTGTATTGGGCGCCTGATATTTTTCATATTTTTTCTCGGCCACTTTTAGATGCGCTACCCAATGGTGGCAAGATGATTGTGACTGATGTAACGGGTTCTTTCTTTGTGCCTATGAAAGTAACGATGTTAGTTGCGTTCTTAGGTGCATTGCCTTTCATCATGTACCAAATTTGGGCTTTCATTGCACCAGGTTTATATAAGCACGAGCGTCGCTTGATTATTCCGATTGTGACCAGCAGTTATGTGCTATTTATCGCAGGCATGGCTTTTGCCTATTTGTTAGTTTTCCCAACTGTGTTTCAGTTCATGGCGCATTACAACGCGCCATTGGGTGCTGACATGGCGACGGATATTGATAAATACCTCAGTTTTGCTATGACAACTTTTTTAGCATTTGGTTTAACTTTTGAAGTTCCAGTTGTTGTGGTGGTTTTGGTTAAGCTTAATATGGTCAGAATCAAGAAGCTTAAAGAGATTCGTCCTTACATCATTGTTGGTGCATTCGTCATTGCAGCTATCGTGACACCACCAGATGTTTTGTCACAGCTTTTGCTTGCCATCCCACTTTGTATTCTTTATGAGTTGGGTATCTTTATTGCTAGATTCTATGAATCTAAGTTAGATCCTGCTGATGAAGCTGCGGAAGCGGCCGCAGAGGCTGAGGCAGCTGAAGCAGCAAAAACAAATAAAGCTTAGCCAACTTAACTTATCTTATTAAGACTTCAAGTCTTCTGCATCATCGCTCAGATCATCTAAGCCGACTAAGTCGCCAAAGTCATCATCAACAGATACTTCAAGTATTTGCACGAGTTTTTCTAAGCGGTAGCGACGCTGCCTTAAATTACCTTCATCGATATTGTGATTACTAAACACGTTAGCAAAAGCTTTGCTGGCCATCATCATAGATTTACGTTGTTCGAGTGTTTCAATCAAGATCAGTTTAGGAACGGAGCGAGGTAAATGCTCTCTGATATCAATCACGGCACCATGTTCATGTTGAATACTGGAGATATCAGTCAGCAGGAGCTCTGCTTTAGATAGGTTGAGCTGGTTGGCGACGATGACTCGATGACAGGTCAGTAGCATGTCGCCCGTCAAGCGATGGGTGCCATCAGTTAGTGCTTTATCACAAGCTTGTGCGATGGTGCTCCAGCGATTCTTATTAGAGTGAGGACAGCTGATCATGACTTTAAATAAAAGTTCTTGTGCAGCTACAACACCCTGTTGTGCTGCGTGCCAAATCCAATAGGATGCTTGCATGCCTTCAATATCTTCTTTTAACTGACCTCGTTTGCGCCATAGTGCCGCACCTTTACGATATTGAGCATCTGGGTGACCAAGATCAGCTGCCCTATCAAAGTATTGATCACTATCCTCAGCGCTGTAACCTGAGTACTGCGGCATACGATTAATTAAACCCAATGCATACAAAGCATCCCGCTCACCTTTATTAGCCGCTTGCTTTAACCAATAAACTGCACGTTTTAATCGAGCATTACCTTCGCCAGATCCGGAAGGGCTATTTATAACTTCCCCATTGACATCAGTACCAGAGGTGACTGCACTGGTTACTTCTTTAAAATCTAATTTAGCTAAGCGAAGACCGAGTGCTAGTTGAGCTGGTGTGTAAGCTAATTCAGCTGCAATCTCTAAAGCATTCATATTGCCAAGATATTGCCAGGCAGCCCAATACAATAAAGTTTGTTCAACAAGGGGCTTCTTTACTTCAAGCAATTGCGCTAGATGCACCTTCAGTGCAGGGACTAAATTTTTATCAATACTGTCAGCAAAAGAGGTGAGGCTTGATAAACCGATTGCATCTGCTCGTATAGCCAAACCAATCATGATCTTTTTAGAGCGATCAACATCAAGAACACCTAAACGCCCATCTTGCAAACAATGAGAGAGCAATATTTGTGCAGCACTCTGTTCTTCAAAAGAAGATAGATCCGCTAACTCTTCTAGATAGCGTTGAGCTTGAACTTTGAAACTTTCTATGCCTCCAGCATCAGCCCAGTGCTGATCAGTCATTTGAGTAAATACAATCGTGATGGGATTGGAAGAGACGTGTTGTTCACTTGAGCTAAAGTGCGCTACAACTTGGGCTACTAACCACCTAGCACGGCTATGACCTGCATTTGAAGCATACAAAAGACATTTCCAAGTAAAAGCGGCATGCTCTGACGATAGGCTTGAAGAGAGATCTAGGTGATCTGCCAGTAATTTAGAAATATCCTCAATAAATCCTATACTTAGGGAGGCTTTTTCAAGCCATAACAAAGCATTTTGTGAGTTTTTAGGAATGCCATCGCTACCAAGTAGATAAATTTCGCCAAGCTTCTGTTGCGCCAAAGCATCACCAGATCGTGCTAATTGCATAATTTTCAGGAAATCTCTGCTTGCCATATGACAAATCCACTAGAAACATAAGGGTTAATGTGTATTTAACACCTAATTTCTCTTGAAATACAGATAAAAGAATTTAATTTGTTGTGCTGATGCAACACTAGATATAAAAGTTCTAAAAATCCACAGAAATAAAGAGCCTCAGACCCACAAGCATATACGAACGGCAGTACAGATGTTGCATCATCAAAGGGTCCCTAGATGAACTAGGTACGTTTATTTCACATTTTTGGAGATTTACGAATGAAAAAATTATTAATCGCAACAGCAGCACTAGCAATGGTTGCTGGTACAGCTCAAGCTCAGTCTAACGTAACAATTTACGGTATTTACGGCCAGGGTTTAGTTTCAACTGAAACAGGTGGCGCAGCAGCTGTTAACACTATGGGTGCTGATAGATTGGACACTGGTCGTTTGGGTTTCCGCGGTACAGAGGACCTAGGTGGTGGCTTGACAGCTACCTTTCAATTAGAGAGTACTCTTGGTGGTAACGGTGCATTAGGTTTTACAAATCCATCTACAGGTGGCAGCAACATTTTTAATCGTCTAGCATTTGCTGGCTTATCATCAAAAGACTTAGGCACTTTGACATTGGGTCGTCAAACAGACGCAGTGAAAGAAATGGAAGGTCTTTCAATATTTCAAAACATGACGGACACTCACAACATTACTACTGTTGGTGATCGTGCTGCAAACTTATCAAAGTACACTTCACCAAACATTCAAGGTCTAACATTCACCGTTGCTTACTCTGAAGGTTACGGCGGTTCTGGTGTATCTGACGCTGAAACTGGTTCAGGCAACCAATCTGCTGCTCTTACAGGAACAAGACATCTTTCTTACAATGCTCAGTACACATTAGGGGGCGTTAAGTTAGCTGCTGCTCGTGGTACTAACAATACAACTGCAGGTGTTGAGTCTGCAACAACACGTTACAGCGCTCAAGGTCAAGTAATGGGTGCAACAGTTGGTGTATCGTATACAGATAATAAACTCAATGCTGCAGGTGACAAAGCTGATCAGTTGCAGGTTTCAGCAAGAGTACCATTAGCGATGTTAGGAAGCGGCGTTTCATTGATTGGTAGCTACATTCAAAATGATGCAACAGCTGCAGCTACAAATGGTATTGGTTACACAGCAATGTTGACTAAAGACCTTAGCAAGCGTACTACCTTATATGCTGGTTACGCATCATTAGACGTTGATACAGCTGCAAGTGACGTTGTTGTTACAACAATTGGTTTGCAACACAAGTTCTAATTTCTCGCTGGCCTAGCCAGTTAGAGTTAGCTTGTATGGAAACCCACTCTTCGGAGTGGGTTTTTTCTTTTTCATCTCTTTTATCCAGTTTTTGGTTACTTCACCAATCTAGGGCATACCCATCTACTTTTATTAGTTGAAATCTGCTAAAAAGAATACATCTAGCTTTTTGCCTGATTGAGGGCGTATTGCTGGGTTTTTAACAACAATGAGGGAGTATTCATGAAAAAGAATTTATTAGTTGCAGCTTTATTAGGTTTAGGTGTTATCGCATCTGCACAAGCAGATACATTAGCCAAAATTAAGTCATCCAATGCAGTAACGATGGGTGTACGTGAGTCTTCAGGCGCATTGTCATACACAGTTGGTGATGGCAAGTATGCTGGTTACCATGTTGAAATCTGCCAACGCGTTTTGGGCGATGTTCAAAAGCAGTTGAAATTAAGCAAGCTTGATATCAAATACCAAGCTGTGACTTCACAAAACCGTTTGCCACTAGTTGCTAACGGTACCGTTGATATTGAGTGCGGTTCAACAACAAATAATGCAACACGTCAAAAAGATGTGTCATTTGCAGTGACAACTTATGTTGAAGAAGTGCGTATTGCTGTTAAGGCAAATTCAAACATCACTTCTTTAGCTCAGTTGAATGGTAAAAAAGTTGCTACAACAACAGGTACAACATCTGTTCAGTTGTTACGCAAGCATGAGCGTGCTAACAATGTGAACTTTGAAGAAGTATTTGGTAAAGACCACGCTGATAGCTTCTTGTTGTTAGAGTCTGGTCGTGCTGATGCATTCGTGATGGATGGTTCTATTTTGGCCGGTAACATTGCTAATGCAAAAACCCCAGCTGACTTTAAGATTGTTGGTGAAGTGATTGCAGTTGAGCCAATCGCTATCATGATCCGTAAAGATGACCCAGCTTTTAAGAAATCTGTTGATGACAGCATCAAGCAGATGATGAAAGACGGTTCTTTAGCTAAGTTGTGGGATAAGTGGTTCTTACAACCAATCCCTCCAAAAGGTAATAAAGTTGGTTTAGCTTTATCTGCAAGTACTAAAGATGCATGGGCTAATCCAAATGACAAGCCTGCTGAAGAGTACGCAAAGAAGTAAAAACATTAAAAGTGATAGAAAGTAAGATAATTCCCTAACTAAGTAACATGAAAGTAATTATTAGATGTCTTGGAATTGGGAAGTATTTTGTAAAAGCACTTTAGAAGAGGATTTCTCCCCTGTATGTTTTGGTACAGGTGGAGAAATTACTTACATAGATTGGATGTTGTCAGCTTGGGCTTGGACCATGTCGGTTTCTGCTCTAGGTTTAGTTGTTGCAATGGTTTTAGGTGTCTTAATGGGCACCCTTAGAACCTTACCCCCCGATACTTTATTAACCCGCTCATTAGCTACTTTAGGCAATGCTTGGGTAGAGCTATTTAGAAATATTCCTGTGCTGGTTCAAGTGTTTCTTTGGTACCACGTACTACCAGCATTTTTCCCGGTCATGAAGAGTTTCTCTTCATTTATTTTAGTCAGTCTTGCTCTCGGCTTCTTTACCTCATCGCGTATCGCTGAACAGGTAAGAGCTGGTATTGGAGCTTTACCAAGAGGTCAGCGTTTTGCTGCCATGGCGATGGGTTTGAGTACGGTGCAATCTTATCGTTATGTGATTTTGCCAATGGCTTTGCGGATTGTGATTCCACCATTGACCTCAGAGTCGATGAACATCATTAAAAATTCTTCCGTTGCTTTTGCTGTTTCTGTAACTGAACTCACTTTATTTGCCATGCAGGCTCAAGAGGAGACGTCCAGAGGTATCGAGATATATTTAGGCGTGACTGCCTTGTACGCTATTTCAGCACTTACTGTGAATCGTGTGATGGCTTTGATTGAGTCCAAAACAAGAGCCCCTGGTTTTATTGCTGCCCCAAGCAGCGGTGGACATTAAAAGGGAGATGATTATATGAATATTGATCTTTCCTTTTATAGTTGGGAACTCATTCGAAGCTATGTACTCAGTGGGTTTATTTTTAGTGTTCAGCTGACTGTTATTGCAACAGTAGGTGGCATTTTCTTTGGCACGCTTTTAGCGCTGATGCGCTTATCAGGCAAACCATTTTTAGCGGTTCCAGCAGCTGCGTATGTCAATCTGATGCGCTCCATCCCTTTGGTGATGGTGATCTTATGGTTCTTCTTGTTGATGCCTACGATTTTAGGGCGGCCCATTGGTGCTGAAGCATCAGCCATCATTACTTTTGTGGCATTTGAAGCGGCGTTCTTTTGCGAGATCATGCGCTCAGGTATCCAATCAATATCAAGAGGCCAAGTTCATGCAGGGCAAGCAATGGGCATGACCTACTCGCAAAATATGCGTTTAATTATTCTGCCTCAAGCTTTCCGCAACATGATCCCTGTGCTTTTGACGCAAACCATTATTTTGTTCCAAGATACATCTTTGGTTTATGCCATTGGCGCCTATGACATGCTGAAAGGTTTTGAGGTCGCAGGCAAAAACTTTGGACGTCCTATTGAAACTTATTTAGCGGCGGCAGTGATTTATTTCTTAATCTGCTTTAGCTTATCTAAGTTAGTAAGAGTGTTACAGCAACGTGTTGCGATTATTCGTTAATTCCTTAAAAACAAATAAGTAGCAAAATAACTAAATTAAACAATAAAGAAAAAACACATAAGAGATCACTATGATTGAAATGAAAAACGTCTCCAAGTGGTACGGTAATTTCCAAGTACTAACTGACTGCACCACTGATATCAAAAAAGGTGAGGTCGTTGTGGTTTGTGGACCGTCTGGCTCTGGTAAATCAACTTTGATTAAAACCATTAACGCCTTAGAGCCATTCCAGCAAGGTGAGATTACAGTGGATGGTATCGCTGTTCACGATCCTAAAACTAATTTACCAAAGCTACGCTCACGCGTTGGTATGGTGTTCCAGCACTTTGAGTTATTTCCTCATTTATCAGTTACTGAAAACTTAACCCTGGCCCAAATTAAAGTTTTAGGACGCAGTAAAGAAGAAGCTATTGCACACGGTCTTAAGTATCTTGAGCGTGTTGGTCTATTTGCACATAAAGATAAGTTTCCCGGTCAGTTATCCGGTGGTCAACAGCAACGAGTGGCGATTGCTAGAGCATTGAGTATGGATCCCATCGTGATGTTATTTGATGAGCCCACATCAGCTCTAGATCCAGAGATGGTTGGGGAGGTCTTGGACGTCATGGTGAAGCTTGCCCATGACGGTATGACCATGATGTGTGTTACTCATGAAATGGGTTTTGCACGTAAAGTAAGCAACCGCGTAATTTTTATGGATGAAGGCAAAATTGTTGAAGATTGCCCTAAAGATGACTTCTTTGATAAGCCCGAAGATAGAAGTCCAAGAGCGAAAGATTTCTTATCGAAGATTTTGGCGCATTAATACAAATTATCGATTTTTAGGCCCAGGCCTTTTGCCAACTTGGATCTCTAGGTCGATATCTTTACCTTTACGATTGACAGTGGCTTTGACTTTATTGCCTGGCGTAATTTGTGCAATCTTGTTAAGAAGTTCAGTGATGTCGCTGATATTTTTGCCATCAATACTTTTTAAAACATCTCCAGGTTTGATTCCAGCTCTATCTGCAGGACCACCTTGGAGCGTCCCGTTGATCAAGACGCCTGCTTTGGTGATGCTAAGTGCTTGAGCCATTTCAGTACTGATGTTTTGTGGTTCAACACCTATCCAGCCTCTTACTACACCGCCATTTTTAACAATGGCTTCCATCACTTCTTTTGCAGTGCTAACTGGTATTGCAAATCCAATACCCATTGAGCCACCACTTCTGGAATAGATTGCTGTGTTGATACCAATTAAATGGCCTCTGGTATCAACTAAAGCGCCACCTGAGTTACCAGGATTAATGGCAGCATCGGTTTGTATGAAGTTCTCAAAGGTGTTGATACCGAGGTGATCTCTGCCTAATGCAGAAACTATTCCTGAGGTAACTGTTTGACCAACACCAAACGGATTGCCGATTGCTAAAACAACATCACCTACTTTGACTGATTCGATTTTTCCAAAAGTAATTGAGCTAGGTAAATTAGGAACTTGTATTTTGAGAACAGCGATATCTGTATCTGGATCACTACCAACCAAGATAGCTTTAGTTTTTCTGCCATCAGCCAGGGCTACTTCAATTTGATCTGCACCCTCAATGACGTGTTGGTTAGTCAGGATCAATCCTTCTGAACTAACAATGACACCAGAGCCTAGGTTCGGATTGATGTCGCTTTGGTTATCTGAGGGATCTCCAAAAAAGAATTTAAACAAGGGGTCTTCTTGATTCGGATCTATCTTATTTTTCTTTTTAGTCTTTGGCGTATTTTTCGAAGTAAAAATATTAACGACTGAAGCCATCGATTTTTTAGCGGCCTCATGATGTGATCCTGGGTTGGGTAAGCTTGGATCAACATGAGATTCTCTGATGGTGATGGTGCTTAAGCTACCCCACTGACCAAAACTACCAAAGCCGCTAATATTTAACCATTGCGGTTTGAATGTACTGATAATGAACAATACCGCCAATAGGGCAGTAATAATTTGAGCAAAGAGTAACCAGAGATGTTTCAACATGCTGTTAGATTAATGGAATGTTGGGGAAAATTCATAGAAATATTGAGAGAGCCTGTTAAATCATGAAAGCTAAACCTAAAGCCAACTCAGTTAAATCCAACGCTAAGTCTATCGACCGCGATCAGTTATCGATTTATTTGGCTGATTTATTGCAAGTTAATCGTGTGAAGGATTATTGCCCTAACGGTTTACAAGTTCAGGGTAAAGGCACCATTAAGAAAATTGTCACGGGTGTAACAGCTAGTTTGTCTTTGATCGATGCTGCCATCGAAGAGGGGGCTGATGCCATTTTGGTTCACCATGGTTGGTTTTGGAAAAATGATGATGTGCGAGTGGTCGGTCAGCTTCATGCTCGATTAAAACTTTTAATGGAACATGAAATCAGTCTGTTTGCTTATCACTTGCCTCTAGATTTACATCCAACATTGGGCAACAACGCCCAGTTAGCCCAAGTCATGGGTTGGATCGACGCCAAAGCGTCTCCAGCCGCATATCCGGGAGCGATCGATGGATTGATATGGCGGGGTAAAACCAGTGGCACACAGAAGACTTTAGGGCAATTGGCGAGGAGTGTAGCTAGCCGTTTAGGTCGCGATCCCTTGGTGATCGGGGATCTCAATAAGCCAGTTAAGACTATTGCATGGTGCACTGGAGCAGCGCAAGGGTATATAACAGAAGCTATTGCCATGAAAGTGGATGCTTACATCAGTGGCGAAGTGTCTGAGCCAACCTTCCACGCTGCCCAAGAAATGGGGGTGGCCTATATTGCGGCTGGCCATCATGCTACAGAGCGTTATGGCATTCAGGCTCTTGGCCAGCATTTATCAAAAAAATGGGGTGTTGAACACCAATTTATCGATATCCCCAACCCGATCTAGACATCAAACCCTTGTTCAGCTTGCACTTACTGAAGTAAGTCCGAGTAAGCTCATGTCTTTTTTAACAATTTAGTTCTTTTTTGACTCAATGGGCTTTAATTCAGATGCCCGATTTAGCTATAATCTCGGCTCTACTTGAAAAAAATAGCATTTCTAAGGGAAAACGAGTAATGAGTGAACAAACCATGGATAAAAGCCGTCGTCAATGGCTTATTGCAACATCAGTTGTTGGTGGTGCCGGTGCAGCAGCAGTCGCATTACCGTTAGTCAGTACATTTGCGCCGTCAGAAAAAGCTAAAGCAGCGGGCGCTCCAGTTGAGATGGACATCGCAGGTATGCAACCTGGCGAGATGCGCACAGTTGAATGGCGCGGTAAACCAGTTTGGGTTGTTCGTCGTACACCAGAAATGTTGGCTTCTTTAGCTAAGGTTGAGGGTGAATTAGCTGACCCTAAGTCAGAGCGCAATCCTAAAGATTTGACGCCTGAGTACGCACAAAATCAACATCGTTCAATTAAGCCTGAGTACTTAGTAGCGGTTGGTATTTGTTCACACTTGGGTTGCTCACCAATTACTAAATTTGAAACTGGCGCGCAGCCATCATTGCCAGATAACTGGACGGGTGGTTTCTTATGCCCATGCCATGGTTCAACATTTGACTTGGCTGGCCGTGTATTTAAAAATAAACCTGCACCTGATAACTTGGAAGTGCCACCACATATGTTTGTGAGTGACACCATGTTGATCATCGGTGAAGATAAAAAAGCGTAAGGGGTTCGAACATGGCATTTCATGAAAAAGAAGTTCCTGCAAACGCTACACGCGGGACAAAATTATTGGCTTGGGTAGATTCTCGTTTTCCTCTTTCGTCAACGATTGAAGCTCACTTAACAAAATACTACGCTCCAAAGAATTTAAATTTCTTTTACATTTTTGGCGCTTTAGCTATTTTAGTTTTAGCTCTTCAAATCATTACTGGAATTTTCTTAGCGATGCACTACAAGCCAGATGCTGAAAAAGCATTTGAGTCTGTTGAGTACATCATGCGCGAAGTACCATGGGGCTGGTTAGTGCGTTATATGCATTCAACTGGTGCTTCAATGTTCTTCGTTGTTGTTTACATGCACATGTTCCGTGGCTTGATCTACGGTTCATACCGCAAGCCACGCGAATTGGTTTGGGTTTTCGGTTGTGCGATTTTCCTTTGCTTGATGGCTGAAGCTTTCATGGGTTATTTACTACCATGGGGTCAGATGTCATATTGGGGCGCTCAAGTGATTGTTAACTTGTTTGCAGCTATCCCATTGGTTGGTCCTGATTTGTCATTGTGGATTCGTGGTGATTACGTTGTTGGTGATGCTACCTTGAATCGTTTCTTTTCATTCCACGTGATCGCTTTACCATTAGTTTTAATCGGATTGGTTGCTGCCCACATTGTGGCTCTCCATGAAGTGGGTTCAAACAATCCTGATGGCGTAGAGATCAAAGAAACGCTTGATGAAAAAGGCATACCTCTTGATGGTATTCCGTTCCATCCTTTCTACACTGTACATGATGTGATGAGCATCGGCATCTTCTTGATGATCTTCGCAGCCATTGTATTTTTTGCACCTGAAATGAATGGTTACTTCTTAGAATTCAATAACTTCATACCAGCAGATCCGTTGAAGACACCTCCGCACATTGCACCGGTTTGGTATTTCACACCGTTCTACTCTATGTTGCGTGCTGTCACAACTGAGTTCTTAATTCCGATGTGGATCTTTGCAGCTGTATTGTTTGGTTTGATGATTCGTCAAACAAAAGATAAAAAGCAACAGATTAAATATGCTGGTATCTTGGTAGTTCTAGCGGCGACCTTCTACTTGTTAGACGCTAAGTTCTGGGGTGTGATGGTCATGGGTGGTTCAGTGGTGATTTTCTTCTTCTTGCCATGGTTAGATAACTCACCAGTTAAATCTATTCGTTATCGCCCACAGTTCCATAAATATATCTACGGTTTGTTTGTGGTGACATTCATTATTTTGGGTTACCTAGGTATTCAAGCGCCATCACCAATTGGTGAGAAGGTTTCTCAGATCGGTACTTTGATTTACTTTGGCTTTTTCTTGGCAATGCCTTGGTGGAGCAAGATGGGTGAATTTAAGCCAGTTCCAAAACGCGTTACTTTTGTCGCGCATTGATAACTGGTCCCCATTAAGGAAATAAGAAAATGAAAAAATTATTATTGAAACTTTTTGGCAGCTTAGCTCTTGTTGCTGCTGTGGGTTCAGTTCAAGCTGCAGGTGCTACAGGTCCTTTGGATACTGCGCCTAAGCGTGTGAACAGTGAGGCAGCCCTTCAAAACGGCGCTAAGTTATTTGTTAACCATTGTTTAAATTGCCACGGTGCAGTGAGCATGCGTTACAACCGTTTGCGCGATATTGGTTTGACGGACGAGCAGATCAAACAAAATTTATTGTTCAGTGGCGAGAAGATTGGTGATTTGATGAAGGTGTCAGTATCACCAAAAGACTCAAAAGCCTGGTTCGGTGCAATGCCTCCTGATTTATCAGTGATTGCGCGTTCTAAAGGTGTTGATTATCTATACACTTACTTACGCACTTTTTATAAAGATGACACTAAGGCAACAGGTTGGAACAACATTGCTTTCCCTAATGTTGGTATGCCTCACGTGATGTGGGAATTACAAGGCGTTCGTACAGCTAAGTATGTTGATGAAAAAGATCCGCATGATGCTACTAAAACAGTTCATGTGTTTAAGGGTTTTGAACAAGTAACTCCTGGCAAATTGAAACCGCAAGAGTTTGATGATGCTATGGGTGATTTGGTTGCTTATCTCCAGTGGATGGGTGAGCCTGCGCAGTTGGATCGTAAGCGTTTGGGCGTTTGGGTATTGATGTTCTTAGCAGTATTTACAGTATTGGCTTGGGGTTTGAATAAGTCTTACTGGAAAGACATCCACTAAAATAATTAGGAGATTGACCCTATGATGGTTTTATATTCGGGCACTAACTGTCCGTTCTCTCAGCGTTGTCGTTTGGTTTTGTTTGAAAAAGGTATGGACTTTGAGATCCGTGATGTGGATCTCTTTAATAAGCCAGAAGATATTTCAGTCATGAACCCTTACGGTCAAGTACCTATTTTGGTTGAACGTGATTTGATTCTTTATGAGTCAAACATCATTAATGAATACATTGATGAGCGCTTTCCACATCCTCAATTGATGCCGCCTGATCCAGTTGCTCGCGCACGTGCACGTTTGTTCTTATTCAATTTTGAAAAAGAACTTTTCATTCACGTATCAACTTTAGAGAATGAAAAAGGTAAAGCTGCAGAGAAGAATCATGAAAAAGCGCGCTTGGCGATTCGTGATCGTTTGACACAGTTAGCACCGATTTTCATTAAGAACAAATACATGTTGGGTGATGACTTCTCAATGCTTGATGTGGCGATTGCTCCACTACTATGGCGTTTAGAGCATTACGGTATTGATTTGTCTCGCAATGCTGCACCTCTTATGAAATACGCTGAGCGTATTTTTAGCCGTCCTGCTTATATTGAAGCACTGACACCTTCAGAAAAGGTGATGCGTCGCTAATCTAGCGGCCTATATTTGTGGACTTCATGAGCGAGGCTCCAAGTAACAAACCTTACTTAATTCGCGCACTGCATCAGTGGTGCGTGGATTATGGTTTTACGCCTTACATAGCGGTGTTTGTAACTGATAAAGTTCAAGTTCCAATGGACTACGTTAATAACAATGAAATTGTTTTAAATATCAGTCCAGATGCTTGTCAGAGTCTTTCATTAGACAATGATTGGATAAGTCTTCAGGCGCGATTCGCAGGTGTACCTAGAGACATCCATGTGCCTGTTGCAAGTGTCATGGCGATCTACGCAAAAGAAAATGGACAAGGCATGTCCTTCCCTGTTGAGAAAATAGAATCAACACCAACAGGTGTAGATGCCACTTCAAACAATGGAATTAATTCTGATGTAAATGCACAGACAAACAGACCTTTTTCTAAAGGCAAGCCTAGCCTAAAGCTAGTGAAATAAGTTAGAATATTGGGTTTGGTAGTAAAAAAGTATCAGTTGTAAGAAGTTAGCCCCCTTAGTTAAATGGTATAACACTTGACTTGTAATCATGGATTGGCAGTTCGATTCTGTCAGGGGGCACCAAAGCTTTCTTGTCATCAGTTGGCCTCTAGATCATCAGATCAAATAAATAAAAATCCCTAATAAATCATAGAAGTAATTTCTCATTATGAGAAAATGGCTATTTTTGACGCAATGCAACAAAAATAGCTTGAAATACCAATGGTTTTCCTTAAAATAGAGTTTGTGCAGCGCAATATATGTGTTGCAATCTTATTAATTAATCTTTTTGGAGAAAAACATGAACCAAGACCAGATCACAGCAAAATTCGCGGAATTCCAAGGCGAAAGCCTCAACACAGCATTTGCCTTGAGCACAAAAACCTTAGAGCGCTCTCAAGAATTAGCTGACATTAACTTCACAGCAATTAAAACAGTTATTGCTGAAGCTCAAGATGGTTTAGAGCAAGTATTAACAGCAAAAGATCCACAAGCTTTCACATCATTGGTACAAAGCGACGCTTTTGCTCCAATCGGTACTCAATTAGCAGCTCATCAACGTGCTGTTGCAAAGATTGTTCGTGAAGGTCAAGTGGAGTTAGCAGACGTTGCTGAAGCTCAACTAGAGCATTTCCAAGCTGGTATCCAAAACTGGGTCAACACATTTGCAGCCAATGCACCAGCTGGATCAGATGTTTTTGTTAACGCATTAAAGACATCAGTAACAACATCATTGCAAGGTTTCGAGCAGTTCCAAGCTGCTGCTAAAGAAGCTGCAGCAGTAGCAGAAGCTAATGCAGAGCAAGCTGTTGAAGCGATTCAAGGTTTTGCCAAGCAAGCTAAATCAGCTGTTGTAAAGCCAGCAACACGTGCTACATCAGTTAAAAAGACAGTACGCGCTAGTAAGTAATCGAGAGTAAAAATTATCAACTTCGGCTGATGAAAAAAAACCCGCTTCATGCAAATGAAGCAGGTTTTTTTAATTACTGGTGTGAGAGGAGTAATTAATAAAAAAATACCATTCAATTAATCCAACTCATCATCAGCGACGTCTGTTAACTTAGTTGGTAGCGATTTGTTAGGTTTAACACCTAATTTTTTGACGTTTTCAGCTGTACGAATTAAATTGCCTCGACCAGTTTTAAGTTTGCCAATAGCATCACCGTAACTGACCTGCGCTTGATCTAATCGTTGTCCCACCTTATCTAAATCTTCAACAAAACCAACAAATTTGTCATAAAGCACAGCGCACTGACGCGCGATCTCTTGGGCATTACGGTTCTGATGTTCTTGACGCCACAGGTGAGCCACAGTTCTAACTGTCGCTAATAAAGTACTTGGACAAACCATCACAATATTCTTCTTGAGTGCCTCTTGATAGATATCTGGCGCATGGCGCATGGCTGCTAAAAATGCTGGTTCTATTGGAATAAACATCAAAACAAAATCAATCGAACCAACACCATAAAGATCTTGGTAGTTCTTAGCTGATAAACCCTGAATATGTTGTTTGATAGACAAAACGTGGCTATTTAGTTCAGCTGTTTTGGTGGCGTCATCACCTGCCTGCATATATCTGGTGTAGGCAGTAATAGAAACCTTACTATCAATGACTAAGTGTTTTGATTCAGGCAAGCGAATCACTACGTCTGGCTGTAAACGTGAGCCATCATCAATGGTATGACTATCTTGGACTAAATACTCTTCGCCTTTATGCAAACCAGAGTTCTCAAGAATTGTTTCAAGAACCAATTCACCCCAATCACCCTGAGTTTTAGATTCGCCTTTGAGAGCATTAGTAAGAGCCCTGGTCTCATCAGTCATTTTGAGATTAAGGCCTGCTAATTTTTCAACCTCTTGCTTAAGTGCAAAACGTTCTCTCGCTTCAGATTGATAAGTGTCATCCACTTGTTTTCTAAAATCGGTCAGTTTTTCTTGCAGAGGTTTTAAGAGAGTATCTAGGTTTTGTTGATTTTGTTCAGCAAAGCGTTTAGATTTTTCTTCTAATATTTCATTAGCAAGGTTTTTGAATTGATCAGAAAGGGTAGTTTTGGCATCTTGAGCTGATTGCTGAATACCAGCTAATTTTTCAGCACTAATTCTGCGCTCCGCATCTAATTCAGATTCTGCGCGAACTCGAGCTTGACTCTGAGTCCATGCATAAAAGAGACTTGCGATAGCGATGAGGCAAAAGACAGCTAACAGAACAAAAGCAATAGAAGTATCCATGCCTATATGCTAAACCAATGCTAGCTCTTTAGATGAGCTAGCATCGATTATTTCTATTATCTTGATAATTGACTTCTTGGAATCAAGCTTTAATGACTTGTTGTAACTCGCCACTTTGGTACATCTCAGTCATGATGTCTGAGCCACCAATAAATTCACCCTTAATGTAAAGCTGAGGAATAGTCGGCCAATTTGAAAACTCTTTAATGCCGTGGCGGATACCTTCATCTTCTAATACATTGACAGTGTGGGGCTCTGAGACACCACAAGCTTGCAAAATTTGAATCGCTTTTCCAGAAAAGCCGCATTGTGGAAATTTCGCATTACCTTTCATGAATAAAACCACTGGGTGGCCTTCAACGATTTCTTTAATTTGTGTTTGAACGTCCATGATGCTTCCTTTTGAATAAGTGCTTATTTTAACCAAGCTTAGCACTGAGTGCTCTAGAAATACCCGCTAGGTCAAAGTGGACTTGTATATCTTGATAGCCCTCTAACGCCAAAAGGTGTTTAAGTGTCTCAGATTGGTCGTAACCATGCTCTACAAGCAATAAACCATTGGGTGCTAAATGAGCCTTAGCTTGATTAAAAATGATCTTATAGAGGCTAAGTCCATCTTCATGATCAGTTAGAGCGATAGTAGGCTCAAAGCGCAGGTCTCCCTCTTGAAGGTGAGGATCCCCCGCTTTTATATAAGGTGGGTTACTCACAATCACATCAAATTGTGCAGATTCTTGAAGGGGCTCAAACCAATTACCATGGAGAAATTCTGAGCGATCACTAAGCCCTAATGATTGGGCATTGGTTTGGGCTATTTTCAGAGCATCCAGGCTCACTTCAACAGCAGTGATATGAGTGTTAGGAATATTGTGAGCCAAAGCTAAAGCAATGGCACCGCTACCCGTACCAAGATCCAGAATCTTGGTACTTTTGTTATGGTTGCTCTGACTGTTCTGATTGTTTGAAATTTTCTGAATATGAGCAATCGCAATTTCAACAAGTAGTTCGGTTTCAGAGCGGGGTATTAAAACACCAGGCGCTACTTGTAGATCAATGTTATAAAAACTCTTAAAACCTAAAATATAAGCAACTGGCTCCCCATTAAGGCGACGCTGTTCATATTCTTGCCAAGCATTAATGACTTGGTCCGGTAATGTATCAGTATCTTTACTAATAAGGGCACTCTTAGGCCAGCTTAAATGTATTCCAATAAGATGACCCAAAATAACTCTAGCATCAACTTTATTAAGAGATGTGTTGTTTAAAAGTTCTTTGATCGATTTCACAAAAATTAAATATCGCCCAAAGATGCCAACAACTCTGCCTGATGCTCTGCAGCCAGCGCACCCAGAAGTTCTTGGATATCGCCATCCATCATCGCATCAATTTTGTATAAAGTTAAATTAATACGGTGATCAGAGATGCGACCTTGAGGGAAATTGTAGGTTCTGATGCGATCGCTTCTGTCACCAGATCCTACTAAGCTTTTGCGAGTTTCAGCTTCTTTGTCATGTGCAGCGCGCCTCTTTGCATCCATGATGCGCGAGACTAAGACTTTCATAGCTTGTTCGCGATTGCGGTGTTGGCTTCGATCATCCTGACACTCAACCACTGTTCCAGTGGGTAAGTGAGTGATACGTACAGCAGAATCTGTTTTATTAATATGTTGACCACCAGCACCGGAAGCTCTAAAAGTATCAATTCTTAAATCAGCAGGATTAATTTCAATATCGCTAATTGCATCAGCTTCTGGCATGACAGCTACGGTACATGCTGAAGTATGGATGCGACCTTGAGTTTCGGTTTGGGGTACTCGTTGTACACGATGCCCGCCTGATTCAAACTTGAGTTTAGAGAATGCACCTTGCCCTACGACTCGAAGGATCACTTCTTTATATCCCCCAAGATCAGATTCTGATGCACTGACAATTTCTATTTGCCAGCGCTGGCGTTCTGCGAAGCGGGTATACATTCTAAAAAGATCTGCTGCAAACAAAGCACTTTCATCACCGCCTGTACCAGCCCTTATCTCTAAAAAGATATTTTTATCATCGTTAGGATCTTTGGGTAGTAAGAGGCGTTGTAAATCAGCCTGCATATTTTCCATACGAGTGCGCGCATCTTTAATTTCTTCTTCTGCAAAGTCCTTCATATCAGGATCGTTTTGCATACCTAAAGCAGCTCTTTCATCCGCCTCTGCCTGTTGGAATAATTGGAATTGCTCGACGACAGGGGAAATCTCCGCATGCTCTCGATTGAGTTTGCGGTATTGATCCATATCTTTTGTTATTTCTTCTTGGACCAACAAAGAGTTTAGTTCTGCTAGTCGAGCATCTAACTGCTCGAGCTTAGCTTTCATGCTTGGCTTCATTTATTTATCGGATTGGTTTGCGCCGAATAAACCGGGCAGAATTTTCATCAAGGCTTCACGCTCTTCACCTTGGGCATGTTGCAAAGCATGTAGAGAACCATGCAAAAATTTATTGGTTAGCCCAAGCGCAAGGGCATCTAAAACTGCCTGTGGGTCTTCACCTTTAGCTAATAGCTTTTTAGCACGATCTACTTCAAACATTCTTAGGTCATCACCACGCTGGCGGAGATCCTGAATCAATGGCACGCTATCACGACCCTCTAGCCAATGCATAAAATGTGACACACGCGTTTCAATAATTGCTTCTGCTTGTCCTACCGCTGCTTGTCTAGAATCTGTTCCGGTTTGAACAAGGGCACCAAGATCATCGACTGTATAAAGGTAGACATCATTTAAGCGACTGACTTCTGTTTCAATATCACGAGGTACTGCTAGATCAATCATCACGATTGGGCGGTGCTTGCGTGATTTGATAGCACTCTCAACCATACCTAAACCAATGATGGGCAGGGTACTGGCAGTGCAAGAAACAATAATGTCAAATTCATGAAGGCGTGCAGGTAGGTCAGAAAGCCTTAATGATTCTGTAGCTAATCCTTGCTCAGACAGATGATCGGCAAGCTCTTGACCACGTTCTAGAGTTCTATTGGCAACAGCCACTAATTTAGGTTGGCGTGCCGCAAAATGTGTGGCGCACAAACTGATCATTTCGCCTGCACCAATAAAAAGAACTTTTTGTTCTGCAACGCTTTCAAAAATTCTTTCAGATAATCTGACTGCAGCAGCTGCCATTGAAATCGAGTGGCTACCAATTTCTGTACTGCCACGAACTTCTTTGGCAACTTGAAAAGTTTTCTGAAAAAGTTGATTGAGATAAGTTCCTAGAGAGCCAGCTTCATTTGCAGTACGCACCGCATTTTTTAGCTGGCCTAGAATCTGAGTTTCTCCAACTACCATTGAATCTAATCCGCAGGCTACTCTAAAAGCATGTCTGACGGCCATTGATTGTGGCAAAACATAAACGTGAGGCAAGAGTGCTTCACTATCAATGCCACGTGTTTTGGCTAACCATGCAATCGTACTATTTTTAAAAAGAGTTGTATCACTTGAAGATTGATTATCATTCGCTGCACAATACAACTCAGTCCGATTGCATGTCGATAAAATAGTGGCTTCTGGTAGTAAAGATGATGAGATTTGAGAGAGATGATCTTTTAGATGGTGCAAAGCAGGCTGAATCATCTCAGGCGTAAATGCGACCTGCTCCCGCATCGATATCGGTGCGGTATGGTGATTAATGCCTAATGTCAAAATCTGCATAACGAAATTATAAGTTTTTCATGGAGTTAAGATGAGTTTTCTAGCATTTTTAATATTTGGGGGCTCTGTAGGCTTGATTAGTGCCTATCTGTACCCTAAAAAACGACTAAAACTTAGATATTTACTGCCTTACGGCCTAGCTGGTGCTGTCATTAGTTTTTTCGTCTCTTTCTTTGGTCAAACCCTCGGATTGTTCACCTCCGGACAGATTTTAGAATGGTCGAGTGCTCTTTTCCTAACCATCCTCTTTATTGCTTGTTTGAGAGCTTTTTCTAGCAAGTGACTGACTAAGTTACTTACTAAGCAACCAACTAAGTCTAATTCTTTAGCTTAAGACCAAACAATGACCGATTCACCATGTTTTTCTAGAGCAGTATTCACTTTTTTAAAGTGTTGGCAGCTACCGGTATCGCCCGACAGCAAAAACGGCTCATTTGTTCGATAAACACTTAATCCTGAAGGATGGGATGCTGTCAGGATAGTTGGAGCTATTTCGGTATTTATAGAATGCGCCGCTTGCTCAATCAACGCCTTTTTCTTTTGAGCATGAGATCCCCATAGCAGCCAAATCAGTTGTGGCTTTTTAAGAGCTAACCGGAACAGCAAGCAATCAGTTAATTCTTGCCAACCCAGATTCGCATGCGAACCCGCAATTTCAAGTTGAACAGTCAGAGTGGCATTAAGGAGCAATACCCCTTGTTTTGCCCAATGACTTAGATCACCATGTCGCAAACCTGAGTAGCCATCTAAAGCTATGGCTTTACTGATATTTCTTAGTGAGCTTGGAAAACTGCGCGACCCAGGTTTGATTGAAGCCGGTATCGAAAAGGCTAAGCCTTGAGCAAGTCCTGGAGTTTGGTAAGGATCTTGACCTAATAGAACGACTTTTACTTGATCAACAGGAGTTTCTCTTAAAGCTTTAAAAATATTCTCAGGAGCTGGCTGAATCAATTCGCCTAAATTTGCATAAGCGTCAGATATGTTTTTTTCGAGATCTAAGAATTGTCCAGAGTCTAACTCCACACCAATCAATTCTGCCCAATCAGGTGGCATTAATGCGCGTAAGGAAAAAAAAGAATCAGGCACTTAAAAAAATAAACAGGTGATTAGTCAATTAACTGGTAGCTAAAGTAAATTGCTGAGGTTGGAGATTAATCATTTCTTTTACAGTACTTGATAAAGCAACAGAAAACTCTCTTTCATGACGGTACGCAAGGATGCTCACTTTTTTATTGTTTTCAAGCTCTTGTATCAGTTGCACTAGAAGATGATCAAGTCTCGCGGGAGTAACGCGCTCCTGTTGAATGCTTCCCAAATAATCACCTGCTGATAAACCGGCTTTTTGAGCAAGACCGCCATCTAAAACATGAGTGAGCTTTACCCAACCAATAGCAACTGAAGTTCTTATGCCTAATAGTTGTTTAGCACTTTCAGCATTTTCGGTGGCTTTCTTAGTCTTTGGAGTCACTTTGATCTTGACTGATGTTAGTAACTTCATCAGTGGCAAATCTACAGTGCCATCAATATAATCAGCTTTAAATGATTTCCAAATATCTTGGAATGAAGGGCCGATGATGAATTCAATAGCATTATCAAAATCATTTTCTGCCATACCCTGTTGTGTCAGCTGATACATTTGCCATAAATGCCTAATGACATCATCAAGTGATTGTTGATTTCGGGTATGTTGTCTGATCGTAATATCTAGCGCCAGAGCGATTAATGAGCCTTTAGCGTAATAACTGACGACCGCATTAGGGGTGTTCTCATCCATTTGGTAGTACTTAGTCCAGGCATCAAATGAGCTATCAGTAACACTTTGCTTGTGTCGACCAGGTTGGCGTAAAACCATATTCCAGGTTTTTTCTAAACACTTTAAGTAAGTAGATAAATCAATTCTTTTATTTCTGAAGAGTTGGAGGTCGTCGTAATAACTGGTGAAGCCTTCAAACAACCACAATAATCTGGTGTGATTTTTTTGATCTAAGGTGTAAGGATCGAAGGACTTGGGTTTAATGCGTTTAATCATCCACGCATGAAAGTACTCGTGGCTACACAGACCTAAAAAATCTTCATAAGCTTCATGCTTACTTAAGTTTTGATTTGGGTAAGGTAAGTCATCTCTTTTGCATAAGAGAACAGTGCTATCACGGTGCTCTAAACCACCATAACCATCACCTACAGTATTAACAATAAAACTATATTGTTTGAATGGAGCTCGATGAGATTCGGGTTCGAAAAAACTGATGTGCCCATCACAAATAGCTTTTAAATCTTTAGCTAGTTGTTGAGTATCTACTTTTTTGATAGCCCCCTGAATAACCATGCGGTGCGGCGTTCCACATGACTGCCATGTAATAGTTTGAAACTCGCCTATGGCAATAGGATGATCAATGAGGATATCGTAAGAATCCGCTGAATAAACCCCAAAACCCAACTGATCAACTTTTTTAGTGGTGAGGGTTGTTTCAACTCGCCAAGCTTGAGCAAATGATGAGTCTTTTTTTGGTTTCAGAATTTCAAGCTCATGAACTTCATCGGCGTAATCTAATACTTGTAGACATAAACTGGTTGGGTTGAAGAATGCTCGGTTTGTATCAATGTAAGCAGCTCTTACAGAAGTATCAAAGGCATAGACTTGGTAAGTTAGTGTGATGTCTTGATTGGATGGGGGCACATACCAAGTATTACTGTCAATTTTTTCTAATGAGATATTTTTCTTAGTTGTTACATTCTTGGCACTGATTGTTTCTAAGTGTTTAGAAAAATCACGCAACATATAGCTGCCCGGTATCCATGCTGGTAGTTGAACTTGAGCACCCTGATCTTTAAGAATGCGGGCAGGTATATAAAGATTTACTTCAAAGCGGTGCCCATGAAAATCTTTAAGTTCAACGGTGTAACGTATTCGACTCATTTTATTTGAGCTTCTTCTCAATTTGCGCTAAAGGTACTGCACCAGCAATTCGAGTGCCATCGGTAAAGAACATGGCTGGAGTTCCATTAACACCTAATTTTTTAGCTAATGATGTGTTGCGATCAAGAGGTGTTCCGCAATCCCCTTTGCCACTAGGTATTTGATTTTCTAGCATCCAAGCATTCCATACTTTATTGCGATCAGTCGCACACCAAATTTGTTTTGATTTAGTAGCAGAGTCAGCTGATAGTAAGGGAACTAAAAAGGTATAAATAGTAACGTTTTCAAGTTGCTGAAATGACTTTTCTAGTTTTTTACAGAAGCTACAGTTAGGGTCTGCAAACACAGCGATTTGACGCTTGCCATTACCGTTCACAACTTTAATGGCGTCATCTAATGGTAAGTCAGACCATTTAATACGATTTAAATCATGACTACGCTGCTCAGTAAGATTGATGCCTGTTTTGAGATCAATCAATTCACCTTGAATAAGGTAGCGAGCGCTGGCATCTGCATAAACCACATCATTACCGATAGATACTTCATATAAACCAGTGACTGGAGTATTACGAACTCCATTAATCTTTGCGCGCTCACCCAATTGTTTTTGTAGTTCTACCTTTAATTTTTGCTCTACGGCACTTTGAGCAAAAGAAGATGAACTGCCAATTATTAATAAGCTCGCAAATATACCTGCGGTAAATGAGGCATTTGTAATTGTTTTAAAATTGCGCTTAGGAATTGAAGTCATAAATACCTTTTTTAATAAATTAAGTCTCTTCTGTTAAGAAAGAGCCTTTTGAATGAGTTGTCGTTTTAAAAATTGACTGCGATTAACCAAGCTCATGCCCAAATTTCTAGCAGTTTTTATAAAGCCACTTTGGTTTACAAATAATTTTTGTAATTGATCTGTTGTAAAGAGTAATGCATCAGTATCGCCATGACGAGCACGTTCATAACGTCGCAAAACCACAGGGTCATCAATATCTCTAAATGACTCTTTATTTTCAAAAAGTTGACCAAGGGTGGCGACATCGCGCAAACCTAAATTAAGTCCTTGACCTGCCAAAGGATGCATGGCGTGGGCCGCATCACCGATCAATACAATTCTAGGGTGGTGGTCTGGCGCAATGATTCTTTCAGCTTTCATTTTTCGTAAAGGGTAGCTCTTTGGAGGAGGCATCATTTTTAGTGAACCAGTGCGTTGCTGGACTGATCCTAAAGCGGCTGACATAACAGTTGTGCTGAGAGTCTCAGGACTTAACTTCAAAAGTTGTTCAGCGTGTACGACTCCAGCAGACCAAACCATTGATAATTTTTTATTGGGAAGTGGCAAAAGTGCCAAAATTTCACCATTGTCTAAAAACCATTGGCAAGCAGTGCCTTGGTGATCAAGTTCACATTCAAAATTAGCAACTACTGCTGTTTGACCATAGTCATTGATGGGCGTTTGGATTTGTAGCTTTTCTCGAATGGGAGATTTAGCGCCATCGGCTGCTAAAAGAAGTTTGGATGAGAAGCTCTGACCTGCTTGAGTATGAACCGTTACATTTTCTTTTGTTGAGACAAAATCGGTGACTGTATCAGTGATACGCTGAATATTGCCTTGGAACTGAGAGGCCGCATCTAAAGTTTTTTCGATATGACCGGCTTCGATGATCCAAGCCAGTTGAGGGATGGTGGCGCTGTAGGCTGAAAAATGAATTTCATCTTTTGCTTGTCCGCTATCCCCAAAAACACGCATGTCGCTGACGATCTGAATGCGACTGTGATCCATTGCTTCCCAGACCTTGATATCTGAGAGTAACTGCTGACTGCTGGACGATAAGGCATAAATTCGACTATCCCAGGTCAAATCATCATTACAATGGATACCTGGATCGAAATTAGGTGCTACGTGCAAAATCTTTAAGCCTAAACGGGCTAATCGAAGTGCAGTTGCCTTACCGGTAATGCCGGCACCAACAATAATAAGATCGTAACTGTTCATATTGGAATAATAACTCGCTATGTCATTGAAATGCGGTATCGTCGGCCTACCAAACGTTGGCAAATCAACTTTGTTCAATGCTCTTACCAAAGCTGGTATTGCAGCAGAAAACTATCCTTTTTGCACGATAGAGCCCAATGTAGGGGTTGTTGAGGTCCCTGATTCCCGTTTAGCCATGCTGGCTGACATTGTAAAACCTGAGCGCATTTTGCCCGCCGTGGTTGAGTTTGTTGATATCGCAGGCCTTGTGGCTGGTGCATCTAAAGGCGAAGGCCTAGGTAATCAATTTTTAGCCAATATCCGTGAGACCGATGCCATTACCCACGTAGTTCGCTGTTTTGAAGATGGCAATGTGATCCACGTAGCTGGAAGAGTAGATCCCCTTTCAGACATCGGGGTTATTGATACAGAACTAGCCCTCGCTGATCTAACAACAGTCGATAAAGCATTTGCAAGATATTCTAAAGCTGCTAAATCAGGTAATGATAAGGAAGCGAATGCTTTGGCTCCGCTCTTAGCTAAAGTTCAAGAACAGTTAAATCAAGCCTTACCAGTCCGCGCTATGGGTTTAAGCGAAGATGATCTGGCCTTATTAAAGCCATTTTGTTTAATTACAGCCAAGCCAGTCATGTATGTTGCCAACGTTAAAGATGACGGTTTTGAAAATAATCCCCATTTAGATGTTGTTAAAGCACATGCTGCAAAAGAAAAAGCACCAGTAGTTGCAGTATGTGCAGCAATCGAAGCTGAAATAGCAGAGTTAGAAGACAAAGATAAAAAAGCTTTCTTGGGTGATATGGGCATGGATGAACCAGGCTTAGATCGCGTCATTCGTGCTGGTTTTGGTTTATTGGGTTTACAAACCTATTTCACAGCAGGGGTGAAAGAAGTTAGAGCTTGGACAATCCATGTGGGTGATACCGCTCCTCAAGCAGCTGGAGTGATTCATACAGACTTTGAACGTGGTTTTATTCGTGCGCAAACGATTTCTTATGATGACTTCATTACATTCAAAGGTGAGCCTGGTGCTAAAGAAGCCGGCAAGATGAGAGCTGAGGGTAAAGAGTATGTCGTTAAAGACGGCGATGTACTGAACTTCCTCTTTAACGTTTAAAAAATAGTTCCTTCAAACCTAAGCCTGGATCTTCTTGACGCATAAAGGCTTCGCCAACTAAGAATGCGTGCACATCAGCAGCACGCATTTTTTTAACATCTTCTTGATTGAGGATGCCACTCTCTGTTACCACTCGCTTCTCTTTTGGAATATTTTTCAAAAGAGCCATTGTGACATCAAGGCTAACTTCAAAAGTTCTAAGATTGCGATTATTGATACCGAGTAATGGTGTCTTCAAACGTAGAGCACGATCAAGTTCTTCTTCATCATGCACTTCAACTAAAACATCCATTTTTAATTCATGAGCAATGCTCTCAAAGTCTTTCATTTGCGCATCATCTAATGCGGCGGCAATTAAAAGAATTGCATCTGCACCCATCGCGCGCGCTTCGTAGACTTGATAAGTATCCACTAAGAAATCTTTTCTAAGTACTGGGATCTTGCAAATATTACGAGCTTCTCGCAAATACTGAGCAGAGCCTTGAAAATAGTCTTTATCAGTTAGAACGGATAAGCAGGCGGCGCCATTAGTTTCGTAAGATTGAGCAATCTTGGCAGGATCAAAATCTTCTCTAAAAACCCCTTTACTAGGACTGGCTTTTTTGATTTCAGCAATGACACCCGCATGACCAGCTGCAATTTTTTTCTCAATACTTGCGATAAAGCCACGTGGCTGATGTGTTAAATCATTAAGGCTTGCCTCTGCATCAGATCTAACTGTATGCATAGGTATTTGAGCGGATGCTTTGCTGACCTCATCAAACTTGGTAGCCAGAATACGTTTTAGGATATCGCTCATTATTTAATTCTTTATTGGGATAGTGCTAAATTTTGTGTTGTTGTAATGAACTCATCAAGCTTAGCTTTGGCTTGACCATTTTTAATGGCAGCTTGAGCCATAGCTAGACCTTCACCAATATTTTTTGCAAGATCTGCAGCGTATAGCGCGGCACCAGCATTCAGGCAAACAATATCTTGAGCCGGACCAGGTTCGCCATTAAGCACACCTAAAACTATTTTCATTGATTCTTGAGGGCTCGCTACTTTGAAGTGTGATGTCGGACAGGTCTTCAAACCAAAGTCTTTTGGGGAAATTTCATATTCTTTGATTTCACTATCAATCAACTCACCAACCATGGTGGGACCTTCAAGTGACACTTCATCTAAACCATCTTTGCCATAAACCACCAAAGCATGTTGAAGCCCCAGTTTTTGAAGCACACGTGCTTGAATGCCGACAAGATCCGGATGAAAAACACCCATCAGCATATGCGGCGCATCAGCAGGATTAGTCAGTGGACCCAAAATATTAAAAATCGTTCGAACACCCATTTCTTTGCGAACGGGAGCAACATTTTTCATGGCTGGGTGATGATTAGGGGCGAACATAAAACCCATGCCACTTCGGTTTAATGATTCAGCAACTTGTGGTGCTTGCAAAGTGATGCACGCACCTAAAGCTTCTAGTACATCAGCTGTACCAGATTTGCTGCTGACACTGCGATTACCATGCTTGGCAACTTTAGCGCCAGCTCCAGCTGCAACAAACATGGCTGTAGTTGAAATATTAAATGTGTGGGCGCCATCTCCACCTGTACCGACGATGTCAACAAAGTGGCTGTTATCAGCTACAGTTACTGGAGTAGCGAACTCACGCATGACCATTGCGGCTGCTGAGATTTCGCCAATAGTTTCCTTTTTTGAACGCAAGCCCGTCAAGATAGCTGCTGTCATTGTTGGAGAAAGTTCACCTGACATGATGGCGCGCATGATTTGAAGCATTTCATCATGAAATAGTTCACGATGTTCAATGCAGCGCTGTAATGCTTCTTGTGGCGTTATGGTCATCATTAAATATTAGTCTTAAATCTTAATAAGAGGACTGCTGGTCTTTAAAAAGTTATCTAATAACTCATGACCATATTCAGACAATATTGATTCGGGATGGAACTGCACACCTTCAACGGCAAATTTTTTGTGACGCACACCCATAATTTCACCATCATCGGTCCAGGCAGTGATTTCTAAATCGGCTGGAAGACTTTCTTTTTCTATAGCAAGAGAGTGGTAACGAGTAACCGTGAATTCCTTAGGCAGATCTTTAAAAACACCTTGTTGGGTTGTGTGAACGGTATCAGTTTTGCCATGCATCACACGTTTGGCACGAATAACTTTTCCACCAAAAGCTTCACCAATCGCTTGATGACCTAAACACACTCCTAATAGAGGTACTTTGCCAGCAAAGTGTTGCAAAGTGGCGACTGAGATACCTGCTTCTTTAGGACTGCACGGACCTGGAGAAATACAAATATGATCGGGCTTCAATGCCTCAATTTCAGAAATGGTGATTTCATCATTCCTGAAAACTTTAACTTCTGTACCTAACTCACCAAAGTACTGAACCAAGTTGTAGGTAAAGGAGTCATAGTTATCAATCATTAATAGCATCAAGACCTCCTTGAACCATTTCAGCGGCCCGCAATACAGCGCGTGCTTTAGCTTCAGTTTCTTTCCATTCTGATTCTGGGTCTGAGTCTGCAACTACTCCAGCACCAGCTTGAGAGTGAACATAACCATCTTTGATGATGCCAGTTCTAATCACAATCGCTACATCCATATCGCCTGAGAAGGATAAATACCCTGCTGCACCACCGTAAATGCCCCGCTTGACTATTTCCATCTCATCAATAATTTCCATCGCACGAATTTTTGGCGCACCAGATAAAGTGCCCGCTGGAAAAGTCGCTTTTAGAACATCCATATTGGTAGCGCTATCGAGAAGCTCACCTTCAACGGAGCTAACAATGTGTTGAACGTGAGAGTATTTTTCGATGACCATGCGATCCGTTACTTTAACGCTACCATTTTTAGCAATTCGGCCAACATCATTACGCGCTAAATCAATCAACATCACATGCTCAGCAATTTCTTTAGGGTCCGCTAAAAGCTCTTTAGCAAGCTGCTCATCATGCTCCGGATCATTTCCTCGTGGACGAGTTCCTGCAATTGGTCTAACTGTAACGTAGCGCTTTTGTTGACCATCAATATGCTTTGTTTCTTGGCGAACTAAAATTTCTGGCGATGAGCCCACAATCTGATGGTCACCAAAGTCATAAAGATACATATAAGGCGATGGGTTCAGAGAGCGCAAAGCCCTGTATAGAGAGAGAGGCGAATCTGTGTAGGGTTGGCTGATTCTTTGACCAATGACTACTTGCATACAATCGCCTGCTAAAACATATTCCTTAGTCCGCTTTACTGCATCAATAAAGTCTGATTTAGCAAATTTACGGATCGCTTCAGTTTTTTGGGTGGGGGCTGTACTCGGATTTATTACTGCCGCTGTTAAGCTCTGACGTAAAAACTGAAGTCTATTTTGTGCTTGTTCATAAGAGATAGCATCTTGTGGGTTGGCATAAACAATCAGATATAACTTTCCTGCCAAGTTATCAATTACTGCTAATTCTTCGGTCAGCACTAATTGAATATCTGGCAGATTCATTTCATCTGGTAATTTCTGTTCGGCTAAGCGAGGTTCAATGTACCGAATAGTGTCGTAACCAAAGTAGCCAGCTAGACCACCACAAAAACGTGGAAGACCGTCTTGAAGAGCTACTTTAAAGCGATTGTGATAGCTAGCTATAAAGTCCAGGGGATTACCGTGATCAGTTTCGATAACTTGACCATCTGTAATAACTTCGGTCAACGTGTTTTTTGGGCCGCCACTGACTTTGATTAAAGTTTTTGCTTGTAATCCGATGATGGAGTAACGCCCAAAGCGCTCACCACCAACTACTGACTCTAATAAGAAAGTATTTTTAGAGCCATGCTCTTGAGTGAGTTTAAGGTAGAGCGATAGGGGCGTCTCTAAATCAGCTAAAGCCTCTGAAACTAAAGCAACACGGTTATAGCCTTGTTTTGCTAAGGCGTCAAAGTCTTTGCGTTGCATCAAACTTTCCCTAATTCCTCACGCATCGTATCGATGATGGCTTTGTAATCAGGCTTACCAAAAATAGCCGAACCAGCTACAAAGGTGTCAGCACCAGCAGCAGCAATTTCACGAATGTTGTCAGCTTTAACTCCGCCATCTACCTCTAAGCGAATCTTGCGACCTGACTTAGCCTCATAAGCACTAAGCTTCGCTCTGGTTTCTCTTAACTTATCCAAAGTGCCTGGAATAAATGACTGGCCACCAAAACCTGGGTTAACAGACATAAGAAGAATTAAATCTAACTTATCTAAAACGTGGTCAAGGTAATGTAATGGTGTGGCTGGGTTAAATACCAGGCCAGCTTGACAGCCATTATCTTTAATCAACCCAATAGTTCTATCAATATGAGAGCTGGCTTCTGGGTGGAAGCTGATTAAATTCGCACCGGCTTTAGCAAAATCTGGAACTATGCGATCAACTGGCTCAACCATTAAATGCACATCAATACAGGCAGGTTGGCCGTCTTTAACCGCATAAGAACGAATAGCCTCACAAACTAGAGGGCCTATCGTTAAATTCGGGACGTAATGGTTATCCATCACGTCAAAGTGGATCCAATCAGCCCCTGCAGCAAGTACTGACGTCACTTCTTCGCCTAAACGGGCGAAGTCAGCCGAAAGAATAGAGGGGGCAATAAAGAATGTTTGAGATGTATTTGTTTTAGCCATATAGCAATTCTAGCTCGGTCTGGCTTGCAGTAGCGTCTTCTATAGCGGAGAATCTTGATATGGAACAACACCAATTCAATGTTCAGGTCAAAGTGACCTACCTTCCGGACGAATCAGACGCTGAAAGTAGGCGGTTTGCCTTTGCTTACACCATTACGATTAAAAACACAGGTCAGCTGCCAGCTCAACTGATTGCGCGTCATTGGATCATTACAGATGGCGATCATGGCGTTCAGGAAGTCCGTGGTTTGGGGGTCGTTGGTCAACAGCCTCTTTTGCGCCCTGGCGAACAATTTGAGTACACTAGTTGGGCAACTCTACCAACGCCAATGGGAACAATGAGGGGTGATTTCTTCTGTTGTAGCGAGGATGCCCAATTCTTCCAAACACCTATCCCAGAATTCGCTTTAGTGATGCCAAGGACGCTGCATTAAAGACCCATTAGCAAGCTTGGTTTATCGATCTTTTCTGCCCATCATGGTCCAAACTACGATAATGACAAAGATAACTAAAGCTACACCTGCTTCTAAAATAAATAAAAGCATTGGAAATTCATCAAATAAATCACTCAATTAAGTTTCTCCAAAAAAGTGAATAGCACTTGTCTAATAAATGGCATCATAAGCCCAACTGATTAATGATCTTAGTGTAAACATGAATAACCTTTGTTTAAAAAAGACTTTTATACAAGCTAGTTGTTTGGTAGCTTTAACAATGTTTTTAACGGCTTGCTCGACAACACCTGAGTATTCAAAAAAAGTAGTTAAGGAAACTCCTCCCAGCAATACTTATGACAATCGCGTTGCTGAATTGATTCCGGTTGCTTGGAGTGATTTACCTGGTTGGCAGGAAGATGATTTAACAGCCGCTTGGCCAGCATGGAAAAGAAGTTGTGAGGGTTTATTAAAGCGTAACCCTAGCGGATTGAATTGGAAGCCTGCATGTGCAGCTGCTGCAAAGGTGAACGCCAATAACAGTGAGTCCATTCGACTTTATTTTCAAAGTTATATGAAAGTAATGGAGGTCAGGCATCAGACCGGTGCTTCAGCAGGAAGTGTGTATGGTTTAGTAACCGGCTACTATGAGCCTTACCTTAATGGATCAAGGAAAAAAGGTGGTGCGTACCAAACTCCTATCCATCGGTATCCCGATGCTTGGCGTGATAAAAAACCAAGTTCACTACCCACAAGAGCTGAACTCATATCGGGTAATCAACTAAAAGGTCAAGAGATTGTCTGGGTGGATGATGCTGTTGCGGCAGCATTTTTGCATGTTCAGGGCTCAGGACGTATTCGGATGGATGACGGTAAAGTTATCAGAGTCGGATTTGCCGGAACAAATGATCAACCATTCAAATCCTTTGCTCAGTGGTTGTTAGATCGTAAAGAAATTACTAAAGCAACTGCAACCATGCAGGGCATTCAAGCTTGGGCTGATAAAAATCCAAAACGAGTTCAAGAGATGCTTAATGCTAATCCGCGCTATGTATTCTTTAGAGAACTACCAGCTAGTCATGATGCCTCTGTTGGTCCCATTGGCTCATTAGGAGTGCCTTTGACAGCTGAAAGAAGCATTGCAGTTGATGTAAAGGCTTTACCCTTAGGGGCGCCAGTATTTTTATCTACAACTTACCCCCTCAGTAAAAAACCTATCCAACGTTTGATGATGGCGCAAGATACGGGCAGCGCTATTATTGGTGCAGTTCGTGCGGACTTTTACTGGGGCACGGGCGATGAAGCCGGATCTTATGCAGGAAGAATGAAACAGCAAGGTCGTATGTGGGTTTTCTTACCCCAATAACTAATTAGTTATAGCAATATGAGGTAGTTTTAAATAAATACCAAAGGAAAAAAGATGAGCTATGAAAATATTGTGATCTCTACTGAAGGCCGTGTTGCTTTAATAACGCTAAATCGTCCTAAAGCATTAAATGCTTTGAATGATCAATTGATGGATGAGCTTGGGGTAGCTTTACTTGGCTTTGATGCTAATGAAGACATTTCTTGCATTGTGATTACTGGAAGTGAAAAAGCATTTGCAGCTGGCGCAGATATTGGCATGATGGCCAAATACAGTTTTACTGATGTTTATAAGGGCGATTACATCACCAAAAACTGGGAGACTATTCGCCGTATTCGTAAGCCTGTGATTGCAGCAGTAGCTGGTTATGCCTTAGGCGGTGGTTGTGAGTTAGCCATGATGTGTGATGTCATCATCGCAGCTGATAACGCTAAATTTGGTCAGCCAGAAATTAAACTAGGTATCCCACCAGGATCAGGTGGATCACAGCGTTTACCAAGAGCTGTTTCAAAAGCAAAAGCCATGGATATGTGTTTAACAGCCAGAATGATGGATGCGAGTGAAGCAGAGCGTTCAGGACTGGTTTCAAGAGTTGTTCCAGCTGATCAATTGATGACAGAAGTCATGTCAGCAGCTAAAACAATATCTGAGATGTCTTTACCTATTCTAATGATGGTCAAGGAAAGTATTAATGCCGCTTATGAAACTTCCTTAAGCGAAGGCATTCATTTAGAACGTCGATTGTTTCACTCAGCATTTGCAACAGAAGACCAAAAAGAGGGCATGGCCGCTTTTATTGAAAAACGCCCAGCGAAATTTAAGAATCAATAATTTCAAACTCATACCTAAGTTAAACATTAAAAATGACTCTTAGAAAAAAACATCTAACTATTAGCCTTTCAATACTAATTGCGCTGAGTCTGAGCGCTTGTGCAACTTTAGAGCTTGGCGATGAGCAAGCTCCACCATCAGAAAAAGTCATTAAATTTTCAGAGCTTAATCATAGCGGGCGCTTACCAAAAGCTTGGCAAGTTTGGCGCATTACGCCTCAGAAAAATAAGACTGTTTACACTTTGGAGCAATATGAGGGAAGAACTGTTCTAAAGGCTAATGCAGATACTGCCGCCTCTGGTCTAGTCTTACCGCTTGTACCACGAGAGGCTCTTGGATTATTTTTAAATTGGCAATGGAAAGCTGTGGATTACATTCCGAATGCTGACAACCATGAACTATCTCGTGATGATGCACCTTTGAGATTGCTGGTTGCATTTGATGGTGACAAAAGTAAATTGCCAGTGAGAGATCAAATGGTTTTTGAAATGGCAAAAATTGTTACTGGTCATGATTTGCCTTATGCAACCCTGATGTATGTTTGG
Organism: Polynucleobacter meluiroseus; assembly: GCA_945881875.1. GTDB lineage: Bacteria > Pseudomonadota > Gammaproteobacteria > Burkholderiales > Burkholderiaceae > Polynucleobacter > Polynucleobacter meluiroseus_A. The sequence continues at coordinate 84,336 of CAMCVH010000004.1, read as the reverse complement.
GCTGCTAAAAGTCCTTTGGAGACGGTGATTACCAACTCTAGAACCTCTCGTATCAAAATGATTGTTGTGAACAGCGGAGGGAGCCAATTGGGATTATGGCAAGAGCATCACCGTAACTTAGCAAAAGATTATGAGGCTGCTTTTTCTGAAAAGCCCGGAAAGCTAATCGGCTTAGGTTTGCTAACAGATACGGACAATACACGCACTCAGGTCAAAGCAATCTACGGCGATATTGAACTAAAAAATTAAGTTTTATTTTCCAGACAAATATTGCTGCGTCAGATTGATCCAATAACTGCTACCTAATGGTAATAAATTATCATTGAAGTCGTAGCACGGGTTATGGAGATGACAGGGACCTAGGCCATGTCCTTGTGAGCGATGATCACCATCACCGTTACCAATAAATACGTAACAACCAGGCTTTTCTTGCAACATAAAAGCAAAGTCTTCAGCGCCCATAGTGGGGTCAACGTGAGGATTGACCCGATCCTCACCTACAAGGTCTCTCATCACGCCGATTGCAAATTCAGTTTCTTTTGCATGATTGATAGTTGGAGGATAGTTTCTTATAAACTTTACATCCGCCTCACAATCTAAACTTAGAGCTACTGTTTTAGCAATATGACGTAAACGTGTCTCAATTAAATCTAACACTTCAAGTGTAAAAGTTCTAACGGTGCCACCAAGCCACGCGCTATCAGGAATAACATTGCTAGTATTACCTGCGTGAAATTGAGTAATTGATAGAACTGCAGCATCAATTGGGCGTTTGTTGCGTGTGATGATGCTCTGTAATGAACTTGCAATTTGAGTGGCAGCAAAAACCGGATCAGCGCTGTTATGAGGTAAAGCTGCATGACCGCCTTTACCTTTAACAGTGATGACAAATTCATTGCTCGATGCCATCATCGGACCGGTCGTTACTCCAAACTCTCCAACTGCCATACCTGGCCAGTTATGCATCCCAAAAACAGCATCGCAGGGGAATAATTTAAATAAACCATCGTTAATCATTTCTCTCGCACCGCCGCCACCCTCTTCAGCTGGTTGAAAAATGAAATTAACAGTTCCTTTAAAGTCATGATGTTGAGAAAGATACTTTGCAGCACCCAAAAGCATGGCAACGTGGCCATCATGACCGCAGGCATGCATCTTCCCCTCATGTTTTGAGGCATGTTCAAAATGATTATGTTCTTGAAGCGGAAGTGCATCCATGTCCGCACGTAAACCGATTGATATCCCTGGGCCTTGTGTTCCGATAATGGTACCTACAACACCAGTTTTACCAAGACCACGATGGATCTTAATGCCCCAAGATTCAAGTTGCTCAGCAACTTTATCGGCTGTTCGATCTTCATGGAAGCATAGTTCAGGATGAGCGTGTATATCTCGGCGAATAGCCTTAATAAGATCAACGGATTCAAGAACTTCTGGAAGTAGTTTCATAGTTTTACTTTCAATCACTTAACCCAATCATATCGTTTCTGGGCCTTATGTGCTCATTCCTAGGCAATCACCTTAGTTTTTGCAGTATTTAACAGTAATTTAAAACAATTAAAAATTTATTCAGGCAAATGAATATAGTTGGCTACAGTCTCAAGTGCTTTTAGGGTGTATGGCGTTGATGCTAATTCTGGATTTAGGTGTGGGATCGTGCCAAGTAATGGCGCTTTGATGAGTTGACGTAAGGATTGGATATTTTCATCAATTAAGTTCATCGGCCCAATCGTATTGGCAACCCAGCCGGCCAATATCAAACCTCTATTTAAAACTGATTCGATAGTTAAAAGAGCATGATTGATACAACCCAGGCGCATTCCAACAACAAGAATAACTGGTAAGCCAATGTCTTTGGCAAAGTCAGCGCTATCTTTATTCTGATGAAAAGGAACTCTAAAACCGCCCACACCCTCAACAATGATCGCATCTGTTTGCTTTTCAAGATTTCTAAAACCATTGAGCATCTTGGTGTAATCAAGTTCAATTTGATTTTTGTCTGCCACTAGATGAGGCGCTGATGGAACTTCTAAAACATAAGGACAGATGTTTGTAATATCTTTTGCTGCAGGGTGGTTTGATGCACGCGTGAGCGTGACTAGATCTTCATTTTGAAGTTGACCGTCAATTATGGTGACTCCAGCCACAACCGGTTTATAGCCGATAACCTGAGAATATTTTTTCTGCAAAAGTAAAAGAAGTGCACCTGATACTATAGTTTTACCAACTTCAGTATCTGTACCTGTGACAAAGAACCCAATATTTTGATTAGAAGGCATATTCAATCTCATGGAGTGCTTCGATTAGTTGCCCGATTTGTTCCGTGGTGTGTGTTGCGGAGAAGCTAATACGCAAGCGTGCGGTGCCCTCTGCTACCGTTGGTGGTCGAATCGCAGGAACCCAAATGTTTTTTTTATCAAGTTGTTGGGCTACTTTAAGGGCGTCTGCATTTGTGCCAATGATGATCGGTTGAATAGCCGTCTGTGATGGCATTAAGCGCCATTTCTTCAGTTGAAGATGGCTATGCCAGTAAGCAATATTTTTTTCAAGTGACAATCGATGAGTAGGATCACTCATCAGTTTGAGGCTTGTAAGAAGTCCTTGTGCAATCAATGGTGGACTGGCTGTGGTGTATATGTAAGCACGACCTTTTTGCATGACCCACTCAATCAGATCTGTATCTCCGGCAACAAAAGCACCGCTTAAGCCCGCAGCTTTCCCTAAGGTTCCCATATAAATGATCCTTGCAGTGCGTGGATCACTTGCTTTTAAGTTAAACAAATTCAGAGCACCCAAGCCTTGATCTCCTATAACGCCAAAGCCATGAGCATCATCAATCATTAAAAGAGTGTTGAATTCTTCTGCAGCATCTAACAATTGATCAACATGGGCAATATCGCCATCCATGCTGAATACGGCATCGGTAACAATCAATTTAAAAGGGTTTGAATCTTCCGCCAGCATTTTCCTAAGTGTCGCAATATCTTGATGCGGATAAATTTTGATGGTGGCCTGACTCTGTTTGCTCGCTAAGCGAATACCATCAATCAAAGACGCATGATTGAGTTCTTCAGAAAATATACTCATCTGCATGAGTTCGCCCGAAGCATCATGTAATGTACTTAGTGCAGTGATAGCAGCCATGTTGGCCATGTAGCCAGTGCCAAAGAATAATGTTTTAACCTTGGGTATAAAAGTGCTCTGCGTTTTTGCAAGAGCTTTTTCTAGATCGTCGTGCGCTTGATTGTGACCACTAATCATGTGAGAGGCGCCGCTACCAGCCCCATAACGTTGGGCACCATCTACGATAGCTTGAGCAATTTTAGGATGATTGGCTAAACCCAAGTAATCATTGCTGCAAAAAGTGAGCATGGTGCGGTCATCAATCTTCATTAATGGAGCGCTGGCACTTTCGCTAACTTTAAGTTTTCTACGAAGAGATTTTTTCTCTAAGTTATCTAAAAGTTGTGCGTAATGTTGAGTATATGAGTTGCTCATGACTAAATTCTAGTCCTTGTTTTGTAAAACAAGGTGTAAGGTCTTCTCAATGCCATCTGAAAGAATATCCAACTCATCCATGCTTAATGTGTAAGGCGGCATGATGTAAATGGTCCGACCAATAGGGCGTACCAAAATTTCTTTTGATAAAGCTTCTTTGAAAAATTCTTTAGCAAATAACTTGCTCGTAACGCTCTCTTTAATATCAAATGCCAAAATCATGCCTTTTTGGCGGAAATGTTCAATGTTTGAATCATTTTTTGCCCATGTAAATGACTCCGTCATGGCATTTGCTAGGACTTTATTTTTTTCAATTACGTGGTCATTGGCAAAAATATCTAAAGTTGCTAATGCAGCTGTACAAGCCAAGGGGTTGCCTGTATAGGAGTGAGAATGCAAAAAGCCCCGGCTAACATCTTCATCATAAAAAGCTTGATAGATTTTTTCTGTTGTCATTACAAGCGATAGCGGTAAATAACCTCCGCTGATACCTTTTGAGAGGGCTAAAAAATCAGGCCAGATACCAGACTCCCCAGCTTGTTCAACAGCAAAAAATGTACCGGTACGCCCACAGCCCACTGCTATTTCATCAGCTATTAAATGTACTTGATACTGATCACACAACTGTCGCGCGCCAACTAGGTAACTCCGATCATGCATAGCCATGCCTGCAGCGCACTGTACTAGTGGCTCCAGAATAAGAGCAGCAATTTTGCCTTGATTCTTTTGCAATGTTTTTTCTAAATCTTTGAGTGCGCGAGTGGCAGCATCAACGGCTGTTTCACCTTTGTTTGCATTTCTAGAGTCCGGGCTCTCCACGATATGAGCATGACGAGTAAGAGGCCCATACGCATCTTTGAAGAGGGCGACATCAGTCACTGCTAGGGCGCCAAGAGTTTCACCGTGATAACTATTTTTTAAACAGATGAATTCTCTTTTATCTGATAAGCCCATGTTTCGCCAATAATGAAAGCTCATCTTTAAAGCAATTTCAATAGCTGAGGCGCCGTCTGATGCAAAAAATGTATGACCTAAATGATTAGATGTTAGAGCGCTTAGTTTTTCTGCGAGCTCTACAACTGGGGGATGTGTAAATCCAGCAAGCATTGCATGCTCTAGTTGATCTAATTGTTTTTTTAATGCCGCATTGATGTAAGGATTGGCATGGCCAAATAAATTCACCCACCATGAACTTATGGCATCTAAATATCGATGCCCGTCTTGATCATAGAGCCAACTTCCTTTTGCATGAGATAAGGCAATGAGTGGAAATCGCTCATGATGTTTCATCTGAGTGCAAGGGTGCCATACTGCTTTTAAGCTTCGCTCAACCCATTGGTCAGATAGTAAAGTTGGTTTATTGGTATTCATTCTGCGTTGATACCTGTTTCTTCAATTAATTTTGACCAACGTTTTGAATCTGACTGAATCAAACGCTTTAGAGCTTCCGGACCATGAGGGTTTGGCTCTAGCGCCATGGCAGATAATCTTTGCTTAACTTCAGGCAAAGACAAAATTCTCTTAGTTTCCATTGCGATTTTTTGCACATCTTCTTTTTTCATACCTGCAGGACCCATTAATGAAAACCATGAAGTCACTTGAAAATTTTGTAGAGTCGACACACCTGATTCGCTCAACGTTGGAATCTCAGGCGCATAAGCTGATCTTTGAGAGCTAGTGACCCCAATTGCTTTTAACTCCCCCGATTTAATAAAAGGTAAAACCGAGCTCAGGTTATCAAAGCTAATTTGAACTCTGCCACTCAGTAAATCCGGCATTGCTTGAGCTCGACCTTTGTAGGGGATGTGCTTAATTTGAGTATGAGTCAATTGTTGAAATAGCTCACCCGATAAATGTATTGAAGTACCAATACCCGATGAGGAGTAACTCATGTTGTATGGGTTTGATTTTGCCAATGCAACAAGTGACTGAGCATCATGAGCAGGCACATCTTTATTTAAAACTAAAACATTGGGGGTGCTAGCTAAAAAAGTTATGGGCTCTAAATCTCTTTGAGCATCATAAGAGAGGTTCTTATACAAATAGGGATTGATGGTTAGTGTGCCAACTGTACCTATAAGAAGTGTGTGACCGTTTGGTGTAGATTTAGCCACAAGTTCTGTTCCAATATTACCGCCTGCACCTGGTTTATTTTCTACAATTACCTGAATATTATGATCTTTTTGCCAATATTCAGCTAAGACCCTCGCCAGAATATCGGGTGCCCCACCTGGTGTGAAAGTAACAATGATCCTAATTGGCTGATTATTTTGCTTAGGCCAAGAACTTGCAGCCATAGCAGGTTGGGTCAGGATTAGTAATGAAACAAAAGTTAGGATGTGACGCATAAGCCTTATTTGAACACTTCGCCCTGTATCATTCATAATTATTACTCAGAATTCCTTAAAAATCCTATGTCTACTACTGTTGCTCAAGTACTTGAACTATACGAACTACCGATGAATGAGTTAATGGCTCGAGCTGCGACCACTCATCGTGAAAATTTTCCTGAAGGTGATATTGAGTTGGCAACCTTATTGTCTATTAAAACAGGTGGTTGCCCCGAAGACTGCGGCTATTGCCCCCAAGCTGCTCGTTATCACACAGATGTAAAAGCTACAAAAATGTTAGACGTTGAAGAAGTGTTAGAGGCTGCTCGAGCTGCAAAAGAAGCAGGTTCTAATCGTTTTTGTATGGGAGCAGCATGGCGAGAGCCTAAAGATCACGACATTGAAAAAGTTGTTGCCATGATCAAGGGAGTTAAAGATTTAGGTTTAGAAACATGTGCAACATTGGGTATGTTGGCACCTGAACAAGCAAAAGCTTTGGGTGATGCTGGTTTAGATTTTTATAATCACAACTTAGATACTAGCGAAGATTTTTACGCTTCAGTTATAAAAACACGTGACTATCAAGATCGTTTAGATACGCTTAAAAGTGTTCGTAGTGCCGGCATGTCTGTTTGTTGTGGTGGCATTATTGGAATGGGTGAAACGCGTGCTCAACGAGCAGCGTTTATTGCCAAATTAGCCAATTTAGATCCTTATCCTGAATCAGTTCCCATTAACCATTTGGTTCCTGTTCCTGGTACACCTCTTGCTGATCAAAAAGGGGTCGATCCATTGGAGTTTGTCCGTACGATTGCTATTGCTCGCATCACGATGCCAACAGCTCGCGTGCGCCTATCTGCAGGTCGTCAAGAATTGGGGCGTGCTATACAAGCAATGTGCTTCATGGCTGGCGCAAATTCAATTTTCTACGGTGATAAGTTACTCACAACCAACAATCCAGAAGCGGATGCTGATCGTGAATTACTTGCTGATTTAGGATTAAAAACTAAAGCAGCTTCTAGAGCCGAGGTACTTGTTTAAAAAATGAATTCTATAGACGATTTGATTGTCGAGTTTGATAAGGTCTTGCGTTCGATTGTTGGGGTAACACCAATGAGACGACCGATGCCAGAGCCATTAGAGGCTTTTAAATTAGAGTTATCGGTTGATGAAAAGAAGCATTCAGCAGGTTTAATGCGAATCAATCATGTGGGTGAGGTATGCGCGCAAGCTTTGTATCAATCTCAAAAACTACACGCTAAAAGTGATGCTCTGAAAGAAAAATTAACGCATGCAGCAATTGAAGAGGAAGACCACTTAGCTTGGTGTGAGCGCCGATTGGCGCAGTTAGATTCTCAGCCAAGTTTATTAAATCCACTTTGGTATGCCGGATCTTTTTTGTTGGGCTCGGTTGCGGGTTTGGCCGGTGACAAAGTCAGTTTAGGCTTTGTTGCAGAAACAGAGAAGCAAGTGGAGCATCATTTGGATGAACATCTAAATGATTTACCTTCTAATGACATTATTTCAAGAGCCATAGTTGCGCAAATGCGAGCTGATGAGATTGAACATGGAAAAATGGCGATAAGAGAGGGTGGCGTCAAGTTACCTCAAGCAATTCAATCAATGATGAAAATGATGGCTAAAGCTATGACATTTACGGCTTATCGGATATAACCCTAAGCTAACTTCTCAAGAATGCTTCCCATGACTATGTTTTTATTGGAAATTTAGGCTTAAAGCACCATCAACATATCTTCCTAAGTACTTGTTCTTCCTAAAGAAAATGTAAAAAAAGTACCCAAAACACTTGACCAGTAGAAGGTCATCCTCTAAAGTGGGGAAAAGTGTGAAAAAGTGGGGAAAATTACGTGTTTCAAGGAGCTTCAGCATTAACTCTCGATGCCAAGGGTCGCATGTCGATTCCCTCAAGGCATCGTGACGCCCTGCAATTGCAGGGTGACGGCAGAGTTACGCTCACAAAACATCCTGATGGTTGCCTTCTTTTATTTCCTCGCTCGGAGTGGGAAGCATTTAGAAATCGTATTGCGCAATTGCCTATGGATGCGCATTGGTGGCGCAGAATATTTTTAGGTAACGCATTTGATGTTGAAATGGATGGCTCGGGGCGTATTTTAGTGAGTCCTGAGTTGCGCGCAGCAGCCAGCGTTGAGCGTGATGTCATGCTTTTAGGCATGGGTAGTCATTTTGAGTTGTGGGATGCAGCTATATACGCACAAAAAGAGCAGGTAGCTATTGCACAAGGCATGCCCGATGCTCTCAAGCAATTTACTTTCTGATGTGGGTCAGCCATGACATTCACCCATCGCCCAGTTTTACTGGCCGAGGCAGTGACCTCTGTATTAGGGTGTTCAGATCAAACAGAGATAGCCAGTTCTACAAAAAAAATTATCGATGGAACTTTTGGTCGAGGCGGCCACAGTCGCTTGATATTGTCAAAGCTCAATCTCCAATCTCAATTGATAGCATTCGACAAAGATTTACAAGCGATTGCGGAATCCAAAAAAATTCACGATTCCAGATTTCAAATTATTCACGACAGTTTTGCTTTGATGGAAGAGCACATCGAGATCGAAACAGTCGACGGTATTTTATTGGACTTGGGGATCAGCTCTCCGCAGGTCGACGATCCAGATCGTGGATTTTCATTCCGTCAGGATGGACCACTAGATATGCGGATGGATACAACGCGGGGCATGAGTGCGGCTGAATGGCTTGCAAATGCAGAACAAAACGAAATAGCGAGGGTCATTAAAGAGTATGGGGAAGAACGGTTTGCTTTACAGATTGCAAAGGCGATTATTACTCGCCGAGAGCAAGGCGAGTCCCTCACTCGTACAAGAGAGCTCGCGACGCTCGTGGCTAGTGTCGTCCGCACCCGCGAGGCGGGCCAAGATCCGGCAACGCGCACCTTTCAAGCTATACGGATTTATATCAACCAAGAACTTACCGACTTGGAGAATGGATTGAGAGCAGCATTCACTTGCCTGAAGCCAAGCGGCCTTTTGGCCGTTATAAGCTTTCATTCTTTGGAAGATCGAATTGTTAAACAATTTATGCAGGGCTTGGCGCATATTGAAGTGCCAAGGGGTTTACCTTTAACTCAAGAACAAATGCCAAAACCATTTGCAGAGTTATTAGCAAGAATAAAACCTAGCGCAGAAGAAATCAAAGAAAACCCAAGGTCACGTTCGGCAATCTTGCGCGTTATGCGAAAAATAAAAAGTCAGAATGGCGGTCGACAATTATGAATCGCTCAACAATCATTCTATTGATCATCTTGATGTTGTGTGCATTATCTTTAGTCGCTGCTCAGCAAAAAACTCGATCACTTTATGTAGCCCTAGAAAGAGCTCAAACAGAAGAGCGCCGTCTTAATCAAGAATGGTTAAGACTGGAGTATGAGCAACGAAATTTATCTAAGTCATCCCGAATTACGGATATTGCACGTAAGCAATTACAGATGCAGCCCATTAATCCCGGACGAACTCAATATGTGGTGGTTGATTAATGTCTCGCATATCTTACTCATCGACACCTAACCTAGTCTTGCGCCTACCAATGTGGAGATCAAGACTGGTTTTATTTTTAATTTTTATTGGTTTTATTGCGCTTGTTTTAAGAGCTGTCTGGGTTCAGGGTTTTGATAATTCTTTTTACGAAGAAAAAGGAAATAAAGCTACTTTGCGCACAATTGAGATGCCTGCAAGTAGGGGGAAAATCCTTGACCGAAACGGTGAGGTGTTGGCAACAAGCTTATTAGCTAAATCCATAATCGCCTTTCCTGATGTTATCCCAGAAAATATTGATAAAAATAAGATCGCAGAATTAGCACGCTTACTTGAGGTGAGTGAAGCAGATATTAGAAAAAAATTAGCATCTGAAAAGAATCAAGTGTTTCTTAAGCGACAAGTTGATTTAGAAGTGGCAAAGAAAATAAAAGATTTAGGTATTCCAGGTATTGCTCAAAATAGTGAATATAAGCGTCTCTATCCTGAGGGTGAGGCGATGGCCCATGTTGTTGGGTTTACTAACGTTGAGGATCGCGGTCAAGAAGGTATGGAGTTGGCTAGAGAAAAAGATTTAGCTGGTCAACCAGGGCGTCGTAAAGTTGTTCAAGATCGGTTAGGACGTTATGTTGAAGGTTTAGGAATCATCCAGCCTCCAAAAGATGGCGCAGATCTGCAATTATCCATTGATAGCAAAGTTCAATATTTAGCATTCAACGAAATTAAGGCCATCGTAGAAAAGCATCACGCAAAAGCAGCGGGAGTCGTTGTTCTAGATGTTCAGACAGGTGAAGTTTTAGCTTTAGCTAATTGGCCAACATACAACCCCAACACCCGAGTTGGCTTGACTGGTGAAAAATTAAGAAATCGTGTGCTCACTGATACCTTTGAGCCTGGCTCAACAGTAAAACCTTTTTCAGTAGCTATTGCGCTTGAAAAGGGTTTAATACAACCAAATACTCAAATGCAAATTGGCAAGCAAGTAGTCATTGGCAAAAAAGCAATTACAGATACAAAGACCTATGACAATCTTAGCGTTGCAGAAATTATTCAAAAATCTAGCAATATTGGAACCGCCAAAATTGCTATGCAATTAACTGCGCAGGATATGTGGGAGATGTTCCAAGCTGTAGGTTTAGGACAGGCCCCAACGATTGGATTTCCTGGTGCAGTAGCCGGACGTTTACGACCACACAAAAATTGGGTACCTATTGATCAAGCAACCATGTCATATGGTTACGGTTTATCAGCATCCTTATTTCAGATAGCTAGGGCTTATACGATCTTTGCAAGAGATGGTGAGCTAGTGCCTGCAACTATGTACAAGAGTGATGTGAGACCAAAAGGTACGCAAGTCATTTCAGCTAAGACAGCTATCCAAATGAGAGAAATGCTTGAAACAGTTACTCAAACTGGTGGCACTGCACTGAATGCCCAAACTCTTGGCTATCGCGTTGGTGGAAAAACTGGAACATCTCACAAAGTAGAAGGTAAGGGTTATGCAACTGATAAGTATCGCGGCTTCTTTGTTGGTCTAGCACCTATGAGTGCACCTCGAATCGTAGTTGCGGTCATGGTTGATGAGCCAAGAGTCGGTGGTTACTACGGCGGCATAGTTGCGGCTCCAGCATTTTCAAATATTGTTGCTGGCACATTGCGTGGAATGAGTGTCTTGCCAGATGCCGCTATCAAGCAAATGGTCAATAAAGACACGCCAATGCCCCTCAGTGATTCAACCCAAAAGGTATCACTCAGCAGATGAACGCCATGTTACCAACTATAGCCCTATCACCTTACCAATTTCTGGAGCCATTTATTAAGGCTGGCGGAAAAATTACTGTGGACTCACGCGAGATAAATTCAGGCGATGTTTTTTTGGCATATCCAGTTGGTAATGAGCGACAGTTAACTGATAACCGCTCATATATCACTAACGGATTGAATAATGGTGCCGCATTAGTTTTGTATGAACCACTAGGCCTAGAAAAAATTCTTGATAAAAAAGAATTAGACAAAATCTTAACAAATGATAAATGTATTGCAATTGAGCACCTAGCCGAACAAGCTGGACATCTTGCTGCATATTGGTACAAGAGGCCAAGTCAATCAATGTATGTTGTCGGTGTTACTGGTACAAATGGTAAAACAACCGTAACTCAATGGATTGCTCAAGCGTTTCAGTCGAAATATAAAAAGACTGCAGTGTTGGGAACTCTTGGCGCTGGATTGTTGGGTCAATTAGAAAGCACTGGTTTCACAACGCCTGATGCCGCTAAAACACAAAGCTTATTAAAAAACATTCAGATACAAGATGTCGGCTTAGTTGCGATAGAGGTTTCATCTCATGCCCTTGATCAATTTAGAGTTAATGGTGTTGAGTTCGATACAGTTATTGTGACAAATCTTACTCAGGACCATCTTGACTATCACGGCAGTATGGCTGAATACGCAAATTCAAAGAAAAAGATTTTAGACTTACCAGGGATAAAAAATTTCATCGTGAATGCAGATGATGATTTTGGCAAATTATGCTTAATTGAATTAAGTAAAAAATCAAATTCAGATATAAATGTTTGGGCATATGCTACTCAAGCAGAAAAGCTATCATCATTACCATCTAGTCCCTCTAGAGAAATAAGAAAAATCTTAGCTAATAATATTAGTTCAGAGCAAGATGGTATGGCTTTTGAAGTATTGATTAATGATCAATCATTTGGAAATATTCAGAGTCAATTGATTGGTAGTTTCAATGTCAGCAACTCTTTAGCTGTTTTTGCAACGTTGATGGCTAACGAATACAGCGAATCCGAAGCGATAAAAGAAGTAACAAAGTTAAAGCCGATAGTTGGTCGAATGGAATTAGTTCGTGGTAAGGCAACTCAAGCTCCTATGGCTATAGTTGATTTTGCACATACTCCCGATGCACTTGAGCAAACTCTTAAAGCACTTCGACCAATTGCAAATCAACGATCAGGAAAGTTGTGGTGCGTATTTGGTTGCGGTGGAGATCGAGATAGTTCCAAGCGACCTTTAATGGGGGGAATAGCTGAACAATTCGCCGACGAAGTCATGGTGACAAGTGATAACCCAAGAAGCGAAGATCCTGAAAAAATTATTACTGAAATTTTAAGTGGCTGTAAGTTAGTAGAAAAAATTCAAAAGAATTCTGACCGTGCAACAGCGATTTTGCAGGTTATTCGTCAGGCTCGCCAAGAAGATATTGTTTTGGTAGCTGGTAAAGGGCATGAAGAGACCCAAGAAATTTTAGGTAAACGTCATGCATTCTCAGATCAATTGCATCTTCAATTAGCAATGGGAGGTGCCGCAGTATGAGCAACCTATGGATGATGCAGTCTCAGATTAAAAAACTATTACCAAATGCTGAAATAGTTAATCCTCCAACTGCTGATTTTCCGATAAAGCGCTTCATTAGTAATAGCAAGGATATTCTTCCTGGAGATTGTTTTATTGCAATTCGTGGAGAGAAATTTGATGCCCATGAATTTTTGGACGATGTCCAGAATCAAGGAGCAAGTATCTCTTTGATAAGTAATCTTGAGAAATTGCCTAAAAATTTACCTGGCATTTTAGTTAAAGATACGGTGAAGGCTATCCAAGATCTTGCAAAAGCATGGAAAAATTTATGTGCAGCTCAAAGTCTAAATAAATTAGTAGTGGTGACTGGTAGTAACGGAAAGACCACGGTTAAGGGCATGATTGAGAGCATCTTCAAGGCCGGTCTTGGAGCTGAAAAGACATTAGCAACTCAGGGTAATCTTAATAATGAGATTGGTTTACCTATGAGTTTATTGAGATTGACAGCTGAACATCAATTAGCTGTTATTGAATTAGGTATGAATCACCCGGGTGAAACTAATTTGTTAGCAAATATTGCCCAGGCAGATATTGCGCTGATTAACAATGCCCAACGTGAGCATCAAGAGTTTATGGCAACGGTTGAAGCGGTTGCCCAAGAGCATGGCTTAGCAATTTCATCATTACGAGAAAGTGGTATTGCAGTATTTCCAGCAGATTCTGAATATTCTGAATACTGGAGAGATTTAGCAAAAACAAGAACAGTGATTGATTTTGCATGGGGAGAAAAGATTCCTGCATCGGTTACAGGTTCATGGGTAGATCAGTCATCTAATCGCATCAATATTAATACACCACTCGGCTCAATTGAACTTAAATTGAATATTTTGGGTGAACATAATGCAAGTAATGCGTTAGCAGCCACTGCGGTAGGTTTGGCAGCTGGTATGAAATTGGATGATATTAAAAAGGGTCTAGAAGAATTTAAGCCGGTAAGTGGCCGCATGCAAGTGCATGAGCTAAACAAACATACCACTTTGATTGATGACACCTATAACGCTAATCCAGATTCTGTTCGAGCGGCTATTGATGTTTTATCTAAAACAAACATGCCGTCTTGGCTTGTGTTGGGTGATATGGGAGAAGTAGGTGATCAGGGTACGCAATTCCATTCAGAAATTGGTGCTTATGCAAATGAGAAGAATATTAAAAAATTATTTGCTATTGGCGAATTAAGTAAAGCAGCCGTTACTGCCTACAACCAGTGCTCAAGTGACCTACAGAATGTCGAAATGATCGCTACTCACTTTGAAAAAATTGATGCACTAAGTGCTGCACTAAAAGAATCTTTACAGCAACGTTTTAAAAGCGAACCAACAACTTTGTTAATTAAAGGTTCTCGTTTTATGCGTATGGAAAGAGTTGTTAAAGATCTAGTCGAGGAGATTCATTAATGTTGCTATGGTTAGCGCAGTGGTTACAAGATGACTATGGCTTCTTGAGAGTCATTAACTACATTACTCTCCGAGCAGTGATGGCAACTCTGACGGCAGGATTAATAGGACTGTTTTGGGGTCCTTGGGTGATCCGAAAATTAACAGCATTAAAAGTCGGTCAAGCTGTAAGGCAAGATGGCCCTCAAACACATTTAGTTAAGACTGGAACGCCAACAATGGGTGGCGTACTCATTCTGTTAGGTATAGCTGTATCTACTTTGTTATGGGCTGACTTAAGTAATCGCTTTATTTGGATTGTTTTGATTGTGACTCTAGGTTTCGGAGCAATCGGATGGGTTGATGATTACCGTAAGGTTGTTTATAGAGACCCCAAAGGGATGTCTTCACGTGAAAAATACTTTTGGCAATCATTAATTGGAATTTTTGCTGCTATTTATTTGGCGTTTTCAGTTTCTGAAATTAATAACTTAAAAGTATTAGAACTTTTCTTAAGCTGGGTAAAGAGTGGTTTCTCAATTGATTTACCCGCAAAGTCAAACTTGTATGTGCCTTTCTTTAAAGAGGTGAGCTATCCGTTAGGAGTTCTTGGATTTATTGTTCTAAGTTATTTAGTGATTGTAGGAAGTTCTAATGCAGTTAATTTGACCGATGGATTAGATGGCTTGGTCATCATGCCTGTGATTTTAGTCGGCGCTGCATTAGGTGTTTTTGCATATGTCATGGGTAATGCTATTTACACAAAGTATCTTTTATTTCCGTTCATCCCAGGCGCTGGTGAGTTGATGATCTTCTGTGGAGCTATGAGCGGAGCCGGGTTGGCATTTTTATGGTTTAACACTCATCCAGCTCAAGTATTCATGGGAGATGTCGGTGCACTCTCACTAGGTGCGGCATTGGGGACTGTTGCTGTGATTGTTCGTCAAGAAATAGTTTTATTTGTCATGGGTGGCATTTTCGTAGCTGAAACGGTATCAGTAATTTTGCAAGTGGCATGGTTCAAGATCAGTAAAAAAATGTATGGCGAGGGTCGCCGTATTTTCAAAATGGCCCCACTACATCATCACTTTGAATTAAGCGGTTGGAAAGAAACTCAAGTAGTTGTTCGATTTTGGATCATCACTATTTTATTAGTGCTGATTGGTTTATCTAGTCTGAAATTGCGATAGGTGAACATAGTGATTAAATTACAACATCCATTTGGCAAGCAATACACGAATCAAGTTCGAGTATTGGTGCTTGGCATGGGTGAGTCGGGTACAGCAATTACTCGCTGGTGTGTAAATCAGGGTGCAAAAGTAACGGTTGCTGACACTAGACAAAAAAATCAACTATCAGAAACCACACTTCAGTATGAGAAAACTGCTCGTGATTTAGGTATTGCTGACATACATTTTGGCGAATTAAACTTAGATTTATTGAGCGGTTTAGATATTGTTGCTATCAGTCCAGGCTTATCACCAATAGCAGAGCCAATACAATCATTTATAAAAGAGCTAACTCAAAAAAATATTCCTATTTGGAGTGAGATCGAATTTTTTGCGCAGGCTATTCATGCTTTACGTCATGAACAAAATTATCAGACAAAAATAATTGGAATTACTGGTACAAATGGAAAAACAACCACAACAGCTCTGACTGGACTGCTCTGTGAACGTGCAGGAATGACTGTTAGTGTGGCGGGTAATATAAGTCCCGCAGCACTTGATAAGCTTTTAGATGTGGAAGAGTTGCCCAATATTTGGGTTTTAGAGTTATCAAGCTTCCAGTTACAGCATACATATAGTTTAAATGCTGATGCTGCGACTATTCTAAATATTACGCAGGATCACTTTGACTGGCATGGTGATATGGATCACTATTTAGCTGCAAAGGCAAAAATATTTGGTGAGAAAACTATTGCAGTTTTAAATCGTGATGATGATTTGGTCATTAGTTTGGCTGATAAATTACCAGCTTCTCGAATTGTGACCTTTGGTAATGAATCACCAAGGGAAGAGGATGCTTTTGGTATTTTCCATGACACTGCAGCAGGTGGCATTGATTGGTTAGTTTGGGCTGAGTCTGATGAAGAAGCCAATGAACTAAAAATGAAGCGTCGTAGAAAAAAATCAACAGAAGAGCCTGAGTCATTACGATTAAAACGCTTAATGCCAGCAGATGCTTTAAGGATCAAAGGTCGACATAACGCTAGCAATGCACTTGCTGCAATAGCATTGACTAGCGCTATAGGTTTACCAATGAGCTCTCTGTTACACGGCTTACGTGAATATCAAGGTGAGCCGCATCGAGTCCAAAGTGTTTCAATTATTGATGGTGTTGAATACATTGATGACTCCAAGGGTACAAATGTTGGTGCGACGATTGCAGCCCTAGCTGGCTTAAGTGAGTCTGCAGGACAGCAAGCAAGAATTATTCTAATTGCAGGTGGTGAGGGTAAGGGTCAAGATTTTCAACCTTTGTTAGAACCGGTAGCAAGGTTTGCTAAGGCAGTCATATTAATTGGTCGTGACGCACCACTCATTAAAAAAGCAATCTTAAGTTCAGGTGTCAATATTTTTGAAGTCGACACTTTGAAGTCTGCGGTTTTGCAGGCTTCAGAGTTAGCTCGTTCTGGAGATATAGTTTTGTTGTCCCCAGCCTGTGCAAGCTTTGACATGTTCAAAGATTATGCTCATCGCGCAGAGGTGTTTGTTGATGCCATTAATGAGCTAGCTATTTCTCGTGGGCAGGTGAGCGCATGATGAACTTTTTTAAACGATTAAGTTCCGATGGGGTTAACGGTTTTAAGGGTGGCATTAAAGATGGCTTTGAGGATTTTCGCTTAGGCTTAAGAGATGCAACCACTGTTGTTAAACCAACAAGATCTCGCATGATGGAGTACGACCAACCTTTGTTATGGGCTGTACTGTTATTAGTAACGCTCGGGTTGGTCATGGTTTATTCAGCGTCAATTGCTTTGCCTGATGGTCCTAAATACGCAAAGTACAGCAGCAGTCACTTCCTTATACGGCATGCAATAGCTGTGGTAATCGCAGTAGGAGCTGGAATTGTTGCATTCAAGGTGCCGTTAAAAGTCTGGGATAAGCTTGCTCCAGCTATCTTCGCTTTGGCATTTATCTTATTAATTGTTGTTTTAATCCCCGGGGTTGGCAAAGAAGTGAATGGCGCACGTCGCTGGATTCCCTTGGGAATTATGAATTTTCAGTCATCTGAATTAATGAAGTTTGCTGTTGTTTTGTTTGCTGCTTGGTATACCGTTCAGAGACAAGAATATTTACATCACTTAGTAAAAGGACTGGCCCCAATGGGAGCTGCTGTTATTGCGGTTGGAGTTTTATTACTACTACAACCAGACATGGGTGCATTTATGGTGATTGCCATGATTGCTATGGGATTACTTTTCTTAGGCGGTATCAGCGGAAAATTATTTGGGGCATTAGTTGGGCTCGCTGTGGGAAGCTTCGTTGCAATTATTGTTTTCTCCCCATTTAGACGAGAGCGAATTTTTGCGTACTTAGATCCTTGGAATGCTGAATATGCAGCTGGTAAGGCTTATCAATTAACTCATTCACTCATGGCTTTTGGTCGTGGCGAATGGTTTGGTGTTGGTTTAGGGGGTAGCGTTGAAAAACTTCACTATCTTCCAGAAGCCCATACCGACTTTATCTTGGCTGTTATTGGTGAAGAGCTTGGTTTTGTAGGCGTCACACTAACTATTGCGATTTTCTATTGGATTGTTAGAAGAGCATTTTTGATTGGAAGAACAGCGCTACAACTGGATCGAAGTTTTGCTGGTTTAGTTGCGAAAGGAATTGCTATTTGGATTGGCTGGCAAGCGTTTATCAACATGGGTGTGAATCTAGGAATACTTCCAACGAAAGGGTTGACATTGCCCTTTGTGAGCTTCGGCGGTTCAGGTTTACTGATGAATGCCATAGCCATGGCTGTTTTACTAAAAGTTGATTTTGAAAACAGAGTGATGATGAAGGGCGGAAAGATATGACCAATCTTCAGCCTATGAATATTCATCAATCAACATCTCCATCCCTTTTGGTTATGGCTGGTGGCACAGGCGGTCATATTTTTCCAGGGCTAGCAGTGGCAGAATATTTACGAACAGAGGGATGGCAAGTTTCTTGGTTAGGTAATCCAGGCGGTATGGAGTATCGCCTTGTAACTCCGCGCGGATTTAAATTTGAAGGTATCCGGTTTGGAGGACTTCGAGGCAAGGGACTTAAAACTTTATTGCTATTACCTTTTAATTTACTACGCGCATTTTGGCAAAGCATTCAGATATTAAGGCGCGTTAAACCTAATGTTGTTTTGGGTATGGGGGGGTATGTTACTTTTCCTGGTGGAATGATGAGTGTTCTTTTAGGAAGGCCATTAGTTTTGCATGAGCAAAACTCAATTGCTGGTTTAGCAAACAAAGTTCTTGCTAAGTTAGCAGATGCAAATTTATGTGCGTTTCCTAACTCTTTACCAAACGCAACTTGGGTTGGCAATCCTCTACGAGCTGGTATGAGTCAAGTTAACTCTCCTGCCGAGCGATATCAGTCTCGATCTGGAGTACTCAATATTTTGGTAGTGGGTGGTAGCTTAGGCGCAGCAGTTTTAAATTCAACAATTCCTGAGGCTATCTCATTAATGCCTAAAGAAGACAGACCGCAAATTATTCATCAGTCTGGTGAAAAGCATCTTGAATCACTTAAAAAGACTTATACAGATCTTGGTGTAACAGCTGATGTTCTACCATTTATTGAGGATATGACAGCTGCATATGCAAAAGCAGATTTGGTGATTTGCCGAGCTGGTGCAATGACAATTGCTGAGCTCGCGGCAGTCGGTGTTGCATCTTATCTAGTTCCTTTTCCGCATGCGGTTGATGATCATCAAACTTCCAATGCAAAATTTTTAGCTGATGTTGGTGCGGCTGTCTTGGTGCCACAGCAAAGCTTTAATCCAGAAAAGTTAGCAAATTATTTATCTCAGATTAATCGCAAAGAGTTACAAAAAATGGCTGAACTAGCATTAACTTTAGCAAAGCCAATGGCAACAAAAGACGTTGCTCAAATATGTAAACAATTTTGTAAAGATGGGGCTCAGGTATGAAGCACATTCTTCATCAAATTCACTTTGTTGGTATTGGCGGTGCTGGCATGAGCGGTATTGCTGAGGTGTTGCTGAACTTAGGATACAAGGTGAGCGGTTCTGATATCGCGGAAAGCTCAAGTACTAAGCGTTTAAGAGAGTGCGGTGCAGAGATACATATTGGACATAATGAAAAAAATGTAGGAAGCGCTGAGGCAGTTGTCATTTCAACAGCAGTCACTGGCGATAATCCTGAGGTCTTGGCTGCTCGTGCTGCGAGAATTCCTATAGTTCCAAGAGCAGTCATGCTTGGTGAATTAATGCGTTTGAAACAAGGTATCGCTATTGCTGGCACGCATGGCAAAACAACAACTACGAGTTTATTAGCGTCTGTTTTAGCAGAGGGTGGATTGGATCCAACTTTTGTTATTGGCGGAAAACTTAATTCTGCTGGAGCAAATGCTCGTTTAGGCACTGGTGATTTTATTGTTGCTGAAGCAGATGAGTCCGATGCTTCATTCTTAAACTTATTACCTGTCATTGAAGTGATTACAAATATTGATGCTGATCATATGGATACATATCAGCACGATATGGCTAAGTTAAAGCATGCATTTGTTCAATTCACACAACGCATGCCTTTTTATGGTGTTGCGGTGTTATGTATTGATGATCAAAATGTAAGAGATATTTTGCCTTTTGTTTCAAGACCGACATTAAGTTATGGATTATCTGACGAAGCTGATGTTAGGGCAATTGATGTACAAGCTGATGGACCACAAATGCACTTTACGGCGCTTCGTCATACGGTGCGCCGTCATGGTGAAAAACCCGGTCCATTAAAAGTAACTTTAAATTTACCCGGTTTACATAATGTTCGTAATGCATTGGCTGCTATTGCAATAGCAACTGAGCTGGGAGTATCAGATCAAGCAATTATTAAAGCTCTTTCAGAGTTCCATGGTGTTGGTCGACGATTCCAAAAATATGGTGAGATAAAACTTCCACAAGGTGGAACGTGCACCGTGATTGATGACTACGGCCACCATCCTGTAGAAATGGCTGCAACCTTATCTGCAACAAGAGGTGCTTTCCCGGGTCGCCGTCTCTTATTGGCATTCCAGCCACACCGGTTTACAAGAACACGAGATTGCTTTGGCGACTTTGTAAAAGTTATACAAGGAGTTGATGCATTGGCATTAACAGAGGTTTATCCAGCTGGTGAAGCCCGGATACCTGGTGCTGATAGTGAAAGTCTAATAAAAGCTTTAGCAAAAGCAAAAGATGAAGGTCGTTTACTGGATGCCAAGTCAACACAATTTGTTAAAGAGATAAGTGAATTACCAGCTTTGGTATTGAGTATGGCTCGTGATGGTGATGTGATCATCACCATGGGAGCGGGATCAATTTCTGGTGTACCAGGAAAGATTGTGGAGCGTGCTCATGGATAAATTAATGACACCTATTTGGAGTGATCAGGTTAAAAAAGATTTAGCTTTAAGTAATCCCATAGCTTTAGGAAAAGTTGGAGTTTTATTAGGCGGTAAGTCTGGTGAGCGTGAAATTTCGATCATGTCAGGTAATGGGGTTTTAGAAGCTTTACTGTCAAAAAGAGTAAACGCCCATGCATTTGATACTGGCGAGCGCGATATAACTGAATTAAAAAGCCAAAATTTTGATCGTGTATTTATTGCCTTGCATGGAAGATATGGTGAAGATGGAACGATGCAGGGAGCCCTTGAGCAGTTGGGCATCCCATACACAGGCAGTGGCGTACAAGCATCTGCATTGGCTATCGATAAACAAGCTACAAAAAGACTATGGTCTAGTTTTGATTTGGCAACTCCAAAATTTGTCATGTTGAAAAAAGATAGCAATTTAGATGAGGTTGTGAAGTATCTAGGATTGCCAATTATCGTTAAGCCTGCGCGTGAGGGATCTTCATTAGGTTTAAGTAAAGTGACTCATGCTTCTGACTTAAAAGCCGCATTTGATTTAGCAGAAAAGCTTGATCGTGATGTTATGGCTGAGCAATGTATTATTGGTGATGAACTAACTTGTCCGATTGTTGGAGATGGCGAAAATGCTCGCGCATTACCGGTGATCAAAATTGTTGCGCCAGACTCTAATTATGATTATCACAACAAATACTTTTCTGATGACACCAGGTATTTGTGTCCAACAGGTTTAGATCTTCGATTAGAACAAGAAGTTCAAGCTTTAGCGCTTAATGCTTATCGAGCTCTAGGTTGTAGGGGTTGGGGTCGTGCTGATGTCATGATCGATAACAAAACAAATAAGCCTTATTTGTTAGAGATGAATACCGCTCCAGGTATGACAAGCCACTCTTTAGTACCTATGGCGGCAAAAGCAGCTGGTGTCGATTACGCTGATTTAGTCATGTGGCTATTAAGTAAAGCGGGGCTACATTCATGAAATGGCTAGGTCAAGCCTTCATGATTTTTACTTCTGTTTTGGGTACAGCTTTTAGCCCAATCTGGAATCAAACTCGCGTTTTAAAAGTCATATCAAATTTGATGTTGTTAATTGGTTTTTTAGCGACTTGTTTATGGCTACTATTTTGGTTGGGTCAAAGACCAGTTTTTACTTTAGATCATTTAACTGTTGAATCATTAGATGGCCGCGAATTAAAGCATGTGAATCTACCAACCATTCGTTCTCGTGCAATTAGTCAAGTCCAGGGAAATTTTTTCACCATTCGCTTAGATCAAACTCGCCAGGCTTTTGAGTCAATGCCATGGGTAAGAAAGGCGAGCGTTCGCAGAAGTTGGCCAAACGGAATCATTGTTGCCATAGAAGAGCATCAGGCGCTAGCTGTTTGGCAAGGTTCGGATGTGCCGAAATTAATGAATACCTATGGTGAATTATTCGTTGCAAACATGGCTGAAGCAGAAGATGGCTCATCATTACTTAGAGTCGCTGGTCCTGAAGGAAGCAACCAAGAAGTCTTTAATAAATTACAAAAAATAAATACTTGGATTGCTCCCTGGGACACCAATATACAGAAACTAGAGTTGTCCTCGCGCTACGCCTGGAAAGTTAAGTTGGCTAATGGTCTGAATATTGATTTGGGTCGCGAATTAGATGACAGAGACAGCAAACAAATTGAGTTGAATGTTGAACGTTTAATGAAAACTTGGCCACAAGTTCAAGAAAAGTGGGGCCAGCGAGTTGATTCAATTGATTTGCGATATGCCAATGGATATGCAATACATATAGGGAAAAAATTGTGAGCGTAATTAGCAAAGACACTAAAGACCTAATTGTTGGCCTAGATATTGGAACATCCAAGGTTGTTGCTTTGGTGGCAGAGCTCGATTCAGACGGTCAATTTAATGTGGTTGGCTTAGGCCAAGTTACATCAAAAGGATTGAAGAAGGGTGTTGTTGTCAATATTGAAGCAACCGTTCAATCAATTCAGAAAGCCTTGGAAGAGGCTGAGGTCATGGCTGACAGAAGGATTGCACAAGTTTTTACAGGTATCGCTGGAAACCATATTCATAGCTTTAATTCCACTGGAATGGTGGCCATTAGAGATAAAGAGGTGTCGCAGGGTGATGTTGAAAGAGTCATAGAAACTGCAAAAGCAATCAATATCCCAACAGATCAACAAATTATTCATATTTTGACTCAAGAATTCATTATTGATGGTCAGGAAGATGTGCGAGAGCCAATTGGTATGAGCGGCATTCGCCTTGAAGTCAAAGTTCATATTGTTACCGGTGCTGTGAGTGCTGCACAAAATATTGTGAAGTGTGTTCGCCGTTGTGGCTTAGAAGTGAATGATTTAATTTTGCAACCAATTGCATCAAGTGTTGCGGTGTTAACTGAGGATGAAAAAGAGCTTGGTGTTGTATTAGTGGATATTGGTGGTGGTACAACAGATATAGCTATCTTTAGTCAAGGTGCTATTCGACACACGGCCATTATTCCAATTGCTGGTGATCAAATTACCAATGACATTGCAATGGCTTTGCGTACCCCAACCATCGACGCAGAAGATTTAAAAATTCATTTTGGTATTGCTCGTCAGGACATGGCCAGCTCTTCAGAAAATATTGAAGTGCCGGGTGTTGGTGATAGAGAGTCGCGATCTATGTCCCGTCAATCATTAGCTGCAGTGATAGAACCTCGTGTAGAAGAATTATTAAGTTTGGTTCGCGAGGTAGTCCGTGAGTCAGGCATGGAGCATCTTGTTTCATCAGGAGTTGTTTTAACAGGGGGTACTGCTCTGATGCCTGGTGTTGTAGAAATAGCCGAAGAGGTTTTTGCTAAACCTGCGCGCGTAGGTATTCCTGAGTACAGAGGTCATCTCAGTGAAATTTTAAGAAGTCCACGTTATTCAACTGGTCTTGGTTTGCTCATGGAAGGTCGAGTGCAATTAGTGCGCGGTCGTCGTATTTCTCAATCAGGAGCTATACAAAATGTTGTTTCCCGAATGCGCGAGTGGTTTATGGGAAATTTTTAATCTTTAGTTTTTTAATTTTATTTTTGTCGTCGTCAACTGTAGTTAATAGGAGGTGTTATGGAATTTGAAATGTTAGATGCTGAACCAGCGGGTAAAACTATCATTAAGGTAGTTGGAGTTGGTGGTGCTGGCGGTAACGCTGTGCAACACATGATTCGCCGTGGAGTTCAAGGTGTTGAATTCATTTGCATGAATACAGATGCAGGTGCTCTTCAACGTTCTAAAGCTGGCTTAAATATTCAGTTAGGAGCAACTGGACTTGGCGCTGGAGCTAAACCTGAAGTTGGTGCAGCGGCTGCTGAAGAAGCAAAAGCTCGCATTGCTGATGCTTTACAGGGTGCTCATATGGTATTCATTACTGCAGGTATGGGTGGTGGTACAGGTACAGGCGCTGGCCCAATCGTTGCGCAAGTTGCAAAAGAAATGGGTATCTTAACGGTTGGTGTGATTAGCAAGCCATTTGATTTCGAAGGTGCAAAGCGTGGCAAGGTTGCTGAAGTAGGTGCTCACGAGCTTGAGAATTATGTTGACTCATTAATTGTTGTTCTTAATGAAAAGCTCTTTGAGGTAATGGGAGAAGATGCCGAAATGGATAAGGCATTTGGTTGTGCAGATGATGTATTGCATAACGCTGTTGCCGGCATTGCTGAAATCATCAATGAGCAAGGTTTAATCAACGTTGACTTTGAAGACGTTAAAACAGTGATGAGTGAACAAGGTAAAGCTATGATGGGTACAGCAACAGTGTCAGGTATGGATCGTGCACGCCTAGCCGCTGAAGCAGCAGTAGCATCTCCATTGTTAGAAGGTGTCGATTTATCTGGCGCTCGTGGTGTGTTGGTGAATATCACTGCTAGCCGTTCACTCAAGTTATCAGAAACTCGTGAAGTAATGGGTGCTATTCGTGGTTATGCCGCCGAAGATGCAACTGTTATCTTTGGTACTGTTTATGATGAAACCATCGGTGATGCATTACGCGTTACTGTAGTTGCTACTGGTTTGAATGGTGGTAAGCGCAAAGAGAAGCAGCCTGAAGTGATTTGGCGTAATACACAGGCAACAGGTACGTATGATGCTGTTCCAACTATTACTGATTTAGGTGCTTTCGCTCCACAAAGCCCTTCAGCCACAATGGCGATGGCTAGTGTTGCAGCACCAGCAGCTTCTGCTGTTTCAGTAGCACCAGTAAGTTCAGCAGCCGACTATAGTAAGTATGACGTTCCAAAGGTATTTCGTAGTAATCGAAACATGCCTGCTGAGCCTCGTTTGGGAGCCAACAGCTCACCCGAAGCTCAAGCAATGATGGATAAGGGCGCTAATTATTACGATATTCCAGCATTTTTGCGTAAGCAAGCAGACTGAAATTTGATATAACTGTAAGATGGCTATATAAATAATAGCATACAGATGCTGATGGTGACGCGCCTCCTGCGAAATGACGACGCATGCGATACCATCAGCATTAAGCAAGTAAGTGCTTAATTTTTTATGACCGATTAATTTAAAGTAATGGAGATGTAAATGATTACAGTAGGACAACAGTTACCTAATGCAACTATTAATGAGTATTTGGAAGTTGCTACAGAGGGTTGTGCAATAGGACCTAATGCTTTTGAAGTGAATAAATTAACAGCTGGTAAAAAAATTGTTATTTTTGGTTTGCCTGGTGCATTCACTCCAACTTGTTCAGCAAAACACGTACCTGGTTATGTGACTCACGCAGCTGAGTTAAAGGCTAAGGGTGTCGATGAAGTCTGGTGTGTATCTGTTAATGATGCTTTTGTCATGGGTGCTTGGGGTAAAGAGCAGCAAGTTAATGGCAAAGTTCGCATGATGGCCGATGGCTCAGGTGAGCTGACAAAGAAGCTAGGTTTAGAACTTGATTTAACTGCTCGCGGTATGGGTGTTCGTTCAAACCGTTACATGATGATTGTTGATAATGGTGTTGTTAAACATTTAGCTGTTGAAGGTCCGGGTCAATTTGAAGTGAGCGATGCTGCATCAGCACTTAAAGCTTTGTAATTTAGTTAAATTTTTAGATACAAGTCGAAATGTTAAAACAGCGCACCATTGCAGCACCAGTCAAAACAGTTGGTATTGGTTTACACACTGGACGCAAGGTGTCGCTGCGACTGATTCCAGCACCTGCTGACACAGGAATCATCTTTCGTAGAACAGATTTATCTGAATCCATAGATATAAAGGCTGACGCTCATGCTGTCTCCGACACTCGGTTAGCCACAGTACTTCAAAGTGGAGATACTCGTGTATCTACCGTTGAGCACCTTTTGTCAGGTTGCGCAGGTTTAGGTATTGATAATTTAATTATCGAACTGGATTGTGAAGAGATTCCAATCATGGATGGAAGTGCCGCTTCCTTCTTATTTTTGATTGAATCTGCTGGCTTAGAAGTGCAAGATTCACCAAGAAAATTTATTGTTATTAAAAAGCCAATTGAAGTTAGAGATTCCGGTAAATTGGCGCGTTTAGAGCCTTTTAATGGTTTTAAATTAGATTTCACTATCGATTTTAAACACCCCGCTGTTGATAAAACTGGGCAAAGACATGTGATTGACTTTGCAGATAGTGCTTACGCTCGGGAAATTGGAAGAGCTAGAACCTTTGGCTTCGCTCATGAAGTAGAGACTCTTAGAGAGATGGGTTTAGCTCGCGGGGGTAGTTTAGATAACGCAATTGTTTTAGATGAGCACAGAATTTTAAATAATGAAGAACTTCGATATGACGACGAATTCGTCCGTCATAAAATCCTAGATGCGATTGGGGATTTATATTTAGCAGGACATCCAATTGTGGGGGCATATATTGCAGAAAAGTCTGGTCATGCAATGAACAACGCCCTTTTGAGAAGTATGTTTGCAGATCCTAGATCCTTTGAAGTTAAGACCTTTACCGAAGATGATGCTCCTAAAGCATACTCACAAACCAACAAGCCGTTATTTGCCTAAAAAACAGTTTAGTAATTCTTTAGCTGCTAGATTCTATTTTTTAGTAACTTTTCAATAGCCATTCTTAGCGAAGAACCCTCTTCTAGGGTTGGTAATAACTTTTCCCAGGATTTCTGAGCCTTTTCACTAAAAATAGGACGTGGCTCAGGGGGTAAAACATCTTTTTCTGGGGATATTCCGACGCCTCCAGGCAACTGTTTAACAATAATGATTTGAACCGGCCAACCCTGTTCTTGAAGTTTAAAAAGGATAGAAGGTAACTTCTGTTGCAGTCGAGTGGCTACAGCTGGATTAAGAGCAAATAATTTTAATTCGCCTATTTCTTCAGAAAAACCTCCTAATTTGACATGGGGAACAATCATTTCAAGCCCGTTTTTATTGAGGCTAACGGCTAAAGCACTATTTAAATGTTGGTTATTTTTAACTTGCTGAAGTAGGCTTGCAAGGGGAGTATTTTCTTCAATGCAAGTAAGAGCAGAACGAGCATTCGCAGATGGCCGTCTGGGTGCTAAACTTTGAGACTTAAATTTCCTCATAAAAGTCATGGTTACTGGTCTTCTCAAGAAAATATTTGGCAGCCGAAATGATCGGCTCATTAAACAATATAAGAGCATTGTCGCTCAGATTAATACTCTCGAGCAGAGTGTTACAGCTCTGGACGATGCCGCATTGCAAGCAAAAACAGCAGAATTTAAGGAGAAACTGGCTTCTGGCCAGCGTTTAGACGAAATTTTACCTGAGGCATTTGCGGTGGTTCGTGAAGCCAGCAAACGTGTCATGGGAATGCGCCATTTTGACGTCCAAATGGTGGGTGGTTTAGCCCTTCATCAAGGAAAAATTGCAGAAATGCGTACTGGTGAAGGTAAAACTCTAACCGCAACCTTACCGGTCTATTTAAACGCTCTGACTGGCAAAGGCGTGCACGTTATTACAGTGAATGATTATTTAGCTCAGCGTGATGCTGAGTGGATGGCTAAACTTTATAACTTCCTGGGTTTATCGGTTGGTGTCAACTTGTCGAATATGGAGCATGATGCAAAGCAAAGTGCCTATAAATCAGATATCACTTACGGCACTAATAATGAGTTTGGCTTTGATTACCTGCGTGATAACATGGTGCAAGATGTGGGTCAGCGTGTTCAGCGCGGTTTAGCTTACGCAATTGTTGATGAGGTTGACTCGATTCTGATTGATGAAGCAAGAACGCCATTAATTATTTCAGGACAGGCTGAAGATCACACAGATGTCTATATAACAATGAATGCTTTGCCACAGTATTTGACAAGACAAATTGGTGAAGAAAAAGCAGATGGTACTGGAGTCATTACTCCTGGTGACTATTTTGTTGATGAGAAATCTCATCAAGTCTTTTTAACTGAATCTGGCCATGAAAAAGCTGAAGAAGCTTTAACAAAATTGGGTTTGATTAAAGAGGGCGAGTCACTGTATGCGCCGCAAAATATTACTTTGATGCACCATGTTTATGCTGCCTTAAGAGCTCATACTTTATTTAATAAAGATCAGCATTATGTGGTTCAAAACAATGAAGTTATCATTGTTGATGAGTTCACAGGTCGTTTAATGAACGGCCGTCGTTGGTCAGATGGATTGCATCAAGCTGTCGAGGCCAAAGAAGGCGTCGCAATTCAGCATGAAAACCGTACTCTAGCAACAATCACTTTCCAGAATTATTTCCGCATGTACGGCAAGTTGGGTGGTATGACCGGTACTGCTGATACAGAGGCCTACGAGTTTCAGGAAATCTACGGTCTTGAGACTGTGATTGTTCCGCCAAACCGAATTAACGCACGTATCGATAAACAAGATCAAATTTATAAATCTTCACCAGAGCGCTACAACGCTGTCGTTAAAGATGTTCAATCTTGTTATGAAAACAATCAGCCAGTATTGGTTGGAACAACTTCGATTGAAAACTCAGAGCTTATTTCTGCTTTATTAGATAAAGTTAAATTACCTCATCAAGTTTTGAATGCCAAACAGCATGCAAAAGAAGCCGAAATTATTGCTCAGGCTGGTCGTCCAAAGATGATAACCATTGCCACCAATATGGCGGGTCGTGGAACAGATATTGTCTTAGGTGGGAATGTAGAGAAGCAAGCATCATTGATTCAGGCTGATGACAGCATATCTGATCAAGATAAAAAGATTCGTATTCAAAAATTACATGACGAGTGGCAAGGCTTAAACGATACTGTGATGCAGGCTGGTGGATTGCACATTATTGGTACTGAGCGCCATGAAAGTCGACGTGTAGATAATCAGTTAAGAGGACGTGCTGCTCGTCAAGGCGATCCTGGATCATCCAGATTTTATTTGTCTTTAGATGATGCCTTGTTAAGAATTTTTGCTGGAGAGCGTTTGAGATCGATTATGGATCGATTAAAAATGCCAGATGGTGAGCCTATTGAGGCAACTATGGTAACTCGCTCAATTGAATCCGCTCAACGCAAAGTTGAGGCACGTAACTTTGATATACGTAAACAATTACTTCAGTATGACGACGTCGCCAATGATCAAAGAAAAGAAATTTATCGTTTACGTAATGAAGTTCTTGAGACGAAAGATGTTGGTGAGCTAATTGCCAACTTACGTGAATCTTGTTTTTCAGATTTATTTGCCGAATATATTCCTCATGAGTCGGTCATTGAGCAGTGGGATATTTCTGGGTTGCAACAGTTATTGACTAATGAATGGGGTCTTCAAATTGATATCCAATCATTGATTGATGCAAATGAATCAATTGAATCTGAAGAATTGCTAGCTAAGGTATTGGAGGCCGCATCTACAGCTTATCAAGCTAAGGTTGATATGGTTGGAAGAGATTCTTTTGCTAACTTCGAGCGATCAGTCACGCTACATAGTCTAGATACGAATTGGAGAGAGCATTTAGCTGCTTTAGATCATTTAAGGCAAGGTATTCATTTAAGAGGTTATGCCCAAAAAGATCCTAAACAAGAATATCGAAGAGAAGCTTTTGAGTTATTTGGTCGACTATTAGATATCGTAAAGCTGGATGTTACAAAAACTGTACTGCAGGTAAAGATTGAGTCACCGGAAGAGTTAGCTCAGGCATCTGAGTCTATGCAAGAGGAATTAAGTGACTTGAAGGGCGTGCAGTATCAACATGCTAATTCTGAGACAGAAAGCGAAACGCCTGCAAAAGGACCAACACCTATTCAGGCAGGCCCTAAGGTTGGACGTAATGATCCTTGTCCATGTGGTAGCGGTAAAAAGTACAAACAATGTCATGGTCAACTGAGTTAGATCTTTTTGAGTAAAGAAATAATTAAGTTGTTTATTTGCGATCGATTTAATAAAGAGAATTTACATGTCAGTTAATTCACCATTGCCAGTTGCAACTGATTTGAAGCCTGTTCAAGGATTACGTTTAGGATTTGCACAAGCAGGAATCAAACGCGTTGGTCGTAAGGACGTCTTAGTCTTGGAGCTGGTTGAAGGCTCAAGTGTTGCAGGCGTATTTACTAAGAATCGTTTTTGTGCCGCCCCGGTACAAATATGTCGCGAACATCTAGATAAATCAAAAAAAGAAAACTTAGATATTCGCGCTCTTCTTGTAAACACTGGAAATGCAAATGCAGGAACTGGTGAAACAGGTTATCAAAATGCCATTAAAACCTGTGATGAATTAGCAAAGCTTTTGGGTATTCGTCGTGAGCAAGTATTACCTTTCTCAACAGGTGTCATTCTTGAGCCTTTACCAGTAGCTAAAGTCATCGCAGGTTTGCCACAAGCTATCAACTCCTTAAAGTCTGATAACTGGTTCAATGCTGCAGAGTCAATCATGACGACTGATACTCAGCCTAAAGCCTGTTCAAAGCAAATCAAGATCAATGGTCAATTGATTACTTTGACTGGTATCAGTAAGGGTGCAGGGATGATTCATCCCAATATGGCGACCATGCTAGGTTACGTTGCAACAGACGCTAAAGTAGCTCAAAGTTTATTGCAAGCGCTTACTGCTGAAGTAGCAGATCTATCGTTTAATGCAATTACGATCGATGGTGATACTTCAACTAATGACTCCTTTATTGTTATGGCAACTGGGGCATCTGGTCTTGAAATCCCAAGTTCTGGCGCTATTTATGATGAGTTTAGAAAAGCGCTTATTGAAATTAGCCAAAATTTGGCACAAATGATTGTTCGTGACGGTGAGGGTGCTACCAAGTTCATCACTATTCAAATTGATGGCGGAAAAAATATTGAAGAGTGTAAGCGGGCGGCTGAAGCGATTGCTCATTCTCCGTTAGTGAAAACGGCTTTTTTTGCAAGTGATCCTAACTTGGGCCGTATTTTGGCTGCAATAGGTTATGCCGGTATAGCTGATTTAGATGTAAGTGGTGTTCAACTCTGGTTAGATGATGTTTGGGTTGCCAAAAATGGTGGCCGCCATCCTGATTACAAAGAAGAAGATGGTCAACGAGTCATGAAGCAGTTAGAAATCAAAGTAAAAGCTGATTTAGGGCGAGGCCAAGCTTCACAAACCATTTGGACCTGTGACCTTTCACACGAGTATGTTTCCATCAACGCAGACTATCGCTCGTAAAATTAATCATTTATGTCAGATAAATTAGATCGTATTGATCGCTTGCTAACTAAGTTGGATGCTTGGATGCCGCAGGCTTTAACTGAAGCCGATTGGAATTCTGCTGTGGCTTTTCGGTGGAAGCGTAAAGACACTTTATTAGGCAAGCTAGGTTATCTACAAGCAGTTAAGCACATATCTAATATTTCATTTTCTGACCTTCAACATATTGATCGTCAAAAAGATCAAATCTTTAAAAATACCAAGCATTTTGTTGATGGTAAGCCAGCCAATAATGTTTTATTAACAGGTGCAAGGGGTACTGGTAAATCTTCACTCATCAAGGCATGCTTGAATGAGTTTTCATCTAAAGGTTTAAGGCTGGTAGAGGTTGATAAAGAGCATCTGACAGACTTGGGTGATTTAACTGAATTACTAGCCGTTCGACCTGAGAAATTTATTATCTTCTGTGATGACTTATCTTTTGAAGACGGGGAATTTGGCTATAAATCATTAAAGTCTGCTCTTGATGGCTCAATCGCTGCTCAAGTTGAAAATATTTTAATTTATGCCACTTCCAATCGCCGTCATTTACTTCCAGAGTACATGACAGATAATGAAACTTATCGTCATACCTCTGATGGTGAAATACACCCAGGTGAAGTGGTTGAAGAAAAAATTTCTTTATCTGAGCGTTTTGGCTTGTGGATATCTTTTTACCCACCTAAACAAGATGAGTATCTAGATATCGTTGGACATTGGTTAACGCACTTTAAATTGAGTCAATCTCAAATTGAAGCAGCTAAACCAGAGGCTCTCATTTGGGCTCTAGAGCGAGGCTCAAGATCAGGCCGCGTTGCTTGGCAGTTTGCAAGGCATTGGGTCGGTCAGCAGGACGATTAATGGCTGTTAATTCTTCTCGACCGGTTACTGAAGTTGCGGTTGGTGTTCTGTTACGGAAAAATGAATCTATTCTTTTAGCTCAGCGACCAGAGGGCAAACCTTATGCCGGCTACTGGGAGTTTCCAGGTGGAAAAATTGAAGCTGGTGAAACAATCTTTCAAGCGCTTCAACGTGAGTTAGTAGAAGAGATTAATGTTCGCATCTTAAATGCAAAAGAATTTTTAACTATTGAACATGATTACCCACATGCTTATGTCCGTTTACATATTTGCTTAGTAACTAGCTGGGAGGGTGAAGTTAAAGGGCTTGAGGGTCAGGCAACTGCTTGGTTAACAGTAGGTGAAATCTCTAGGATTGAAGATTCCAATTTACAACCTATATTGCCTGCAACATTACCTATTTTAGAAAAACTTAAAAATTACACAATGACATTTTAAATTCATGATCTTTGGCTAGAGATTTCGGTTTACTGACGCCATCACACTCCATGAATCGTACCCAAAGCATGTATTTATTGGCACTGATTTCTGGAATGATGCTTGGATTTTCTACATGAATTCGCATTAACTGATAAGTCTTACCAGAAAGCATTTGTTGATAGGCACCGTTAGGAGCCATCATAGTATTTTCCTGGCATGACTCTCTGAGTAAACGTAAAAATATATGACTGGCTTCACTCCACGGTAGAAGGGGTGCAATATATGATTTAAGGGAAGCCCTTCTAGTTGTAGCAGAGATAAATTGCCATGCATGATAAGAAGGTAAATCTATTGGACTTGTTCCACCTGGAACACTCAAACGAGTACGTACCGCATTGAGCCAATCACTATCAGTAATTAAAGCGTTAGGTTTACCAATAGTGCTATTAATCTTGCTCCAGATAACATTCATTTCATGAATGGTGCGGTCAAGAATACTTTGATCAACACCGTTTTGATTCTTTAGTGATTCAAGGCTATTTTGTTGGCGATCAAGTTCTTTCATCAAGCTTGATTTGAGATCGGCTCTTGCCGTTATTTCACCTAAATCAAAAATTATAGAAATTGCTTGATGCATGTCTCTAGCATCATCCTTTTCAACATAGTAGTTGAACCGATCAAAGAGGTACTCTAGTCGAAGTAAGCTTCGAACTAGCTCATTGAAAGGATATTCATAAGTAATCACAGTTCATTATTCTAGACCGAAAATATGCCTTTTTTGACAAATAAATCGAGTATTTACAGGTTTTTGCGGTGTACTAGCGATTCGTGAAGTTGAGCTGTCTTTTTTTCCAATTCAGCTAAGCTTTCATCATTTTTAATAATGTAATCAGCAGCTGCTAACCTCTCTTCACGTTTTGCTTGGGTTGCTATGATTTTTTCTATGGAAAGTGGATCCATGTTCGATCTACTTTGAACCCTTAATAGTTGTTGATCCTCGGTACTATCTACCACCACAACATAGTCAATTTTTTTGGGTGTTTGACCCAACCAATTTCCTGATTCAAGAAGCAATGGAACAACAAAGACAATATATGGCGGATTTTGTTGCAATGCCGCACTGGCGTGATCTTCGGTTATTTTGCGTATCAGTGGATGAGTGATGTTCTCAAGGGCTAACTTGGATGATGGATTATCAAAAATGAGTGTTCTCATCTTGTGTCTGTCTAATGAGCCATCTGGAGCAATCATCTTCTCTCCAAATTGTTGTCGTATAGCTGGAATTGCTAATCCTGAGCTAGCAGTGATTTGATGAGAAATAGCATCTGTATCAATAATCGCTGCGCCGAGTTTTCCAAGAAAATTAGCAACCTCAGATTTACCACTTCCAATTCCGCCTGTCAGACCAACACGCAATATAGGCTTATCCCCATCTATTACAGAAGGATGTTTTAAATGATTGGTTTGAAAAGAGTCCATAGAACTGTAATGATGCCACCAAGTGCAATAAAAGGACCAAACGGAAATGCTTGAGTATGGTCCTGTTGATGTATCTTAAGCCATATGAAGCCACCTACGAGGCCTGAGCAAGAGGCAATAATTAATATAAAAGGTAAAGCCTCCCAACCTAAAAAAGCCCCTAATGCTGCCAAAAGTTTGGCATCTCCCATCCCAATACCATCAACACCTTTAATGTATCGATAGGTCCGATTCAGAATGTTAATAGAACCCCATCCTATCGCAGCACCAATCCCTGAGGCAAGTGGACTCGTCCACTCGATCCAAGCAAAGCCATTTCCAATTAAGCCAAGCAACAAAAGAGGCAAAGTTAAATAATCTGGAAGTAGAAACGTTTTAAAGTCGATCAAAGACAAAATTATCAGAACGATAATTAAAATTCCAGCAAAAAATAAATCAATCACAAAATTTGTCCCATTTCAAAAATTAGTAGATAGAGAAATAACTAAGCTTCCAATGAAGATGCCCATCAATAACATCAAAGTGGGTTCTAAGCTTTTCGTTAATAGGTCAACTAGTTGATCCAGTTTTTCTTCTTTTTGTTTTACCCAAAATTTACAACTACATCTTCTTCAGACATTCGGCTTATAAATACGAATAGTCTTAATAATTTGTTCATCCACCTGAATGATTTCCATTACCACTTTACCTAACTTCACGCTGACGTTATTGTCGGGAATATCCTCAAGCGTTTCGATAAGGAGACCATTTAGTGTTTTTGGCCCATCAATTGGTAGACTTAAACCGAGCAGGCGATTTAAGTCTCTTAAACTAGCAGTACCGTCAGCTAAATAGGTACCATCAGGTAACCATTTAGTTTTTACAGATAAGTCGGGAAGTGAGGTTGTGAATTCACCAATCAGCTCTTCCAAAATATCTTCAATCGTTACTAAGCCTTGTAAAACACCATATTCATCAACAACAAGACCTACTCGTTCTTGATTTTCTTGGAAGAATTGCAGTTGCTGCAGAACAGGTGTGCCACTAGGGATAAAGTAGGGCTCACTCAATAACTCTTTGAAATGGTGATGCTCTAAGTTCTGATCGCCTAATAAGCTAAGTGCTTTGCGCACCGCTAAGATGCCAATGACTTTATCTGTGTCTTCACCGCAAACAGGTAACTTATTGTGATAGCAAGTTTCTAGTTGATGAATAACATCCTCAATTGATTTTGAGAAATCAAGAACTTCCATGCGAGCTCGAGGTGTCATCACATCATCGACTTGAATAGTTTCTAGGTTAAATAAATTCACCAAAATACTGCGATGCTTATTTGGTATAAAATGTGTTGACTCCAGAATTACCGAGCGTAACTCTTCAGGACTCATTTGGGTATTTTTATTGGCTTCGGTATCAATACGAAAAATTTTTAATAAACCAGAAACAAATAAATTGATTAACCACATAGCTGGCTTAAGAATTATTATGAGCGGCTTAATAATCCAGCTCGCAGCCATAGCAATTCTCTCGGGGTAGGTCGCCCCAATGACCTTAGGTGTGATTTCACAAAAGATAATGATTAGTATTGCTGCAACACCAGTACTAATTGATAGCACAGAGCCATTATTACCAAAAGCGTGCAGTGCGATTCCCGCTAGTAAAACGGGAACAATAGTATTGACAACGTTATTGCCGATCAGAATGACCGATAAAAGCTGTTCTGTTTTACCAAGCAATTCTTGTGTGTTTTTGGCGCCTTTATTACCTCTGTTGGCAAGATGTCTAATTCTGTGGCGGTTAGACGCCATCATGCTAGTTTCTGCGATCGAGAAAAAAGCAGATATAACTAAGAGTAAGACAACTAGGCCTAGTTGTGTCCACCAGGGCCAATTATTAAGCCAGGAATCCATGAATACTTTCTAGATCAATTGATATGTGAGTCACTATAGCAAACCATTCAGCTTTTGAATGGGAAACGATGGAATAATTGACTTTCTAAATACTTATGAAGTTGTATGAAAAAGTATAGAAAGCAGACTTACCAATGAAGTTTTACCTAGTAAGCTATTGCTGAGAAATTAAGTAGATCTAATGAGCGAGTAATCGCAAAGATCCATCAAGCTTTGGGTTGCGGCATTTTTAGGGAAACATGCTAAAGAATTTTTAGCTAATTGAGCTTCACGTTTTGCAGCAG
Organism: Polynucleobacter meluiroseus; assembly: GCA_945881875.1. GTDB lineage: Bacteria > Pseudomonadota > Gammaproteobacteria > Burkholderiales > Burkholderiaceae > Polynucleobacter > Polynucleobacter meluiroseus_A. The sequence goes on along the minus strand of CAMCVH010000004.1, from coordinate 48,125 downwards.
CCTCTGTATAAGTGATAGCTTTAGAATCGACGATAGCCTTATAAACTTGCATAAAGAGATCATCAGGTAATTCTTCTGCTTGATCAATGGCATTTTTAACTAATTTCTTTTGCTCAGGCGTACCTTGGTCTAAAAGATAAATTAAGGGGAGAGTCGGTTTACCTTCTCTTAAATCATCCCCGGCATTTTTACCCATTTGCTCAGCACTTGCTGTGTAGTCAAGGATGTCATCAATTAACTGAAAAGCAGTACCAATATGGCGACCATATGCTTGGGCAGCTTGGTATTGCTCTTCTGAGGCTTTAGCTAAAAGAGCGCCCAGAGCGCAGGATGCTTCAAATAACTTGCCAGTTTTAAAGTGTATGACTTGCATGTAACGTGCTTCGTTCACATCAGAATCATGCATATTCATTAACTGTAGGACTTCACCTTCAGCAATCGTGTTGGTAGCTTCTGCCAAGATTTCCATAATCTTCAGCTCATTAGGTGCCACCATCATTTGAAAAGCTCTAGAGTAAAGAAAGTCACCTACTAGAACACTGGCAGCATTTCCAAATGCAGCGTTGGCGGTAGCACGACCACGCCTCAAATTAGACTCATCAACAACATCATCATGAAGCAGCGTCGCAGTATGTATAAATTCAACAACTGTAGCCATGCCCAATTGGTGTTTTAACTCTTTGCCATTAGCGATGGATTGCGACGTTAAGAGGAGTAACGCGGGACGAATTCTTTTACCACCCGCTTCCACTATGTAAGAGGAAATTTGGTTAATAAGAGCAACCTCTGAGCGCAAACTTGCCCTGATAACGTCGTTTAAGGCGTTCATATCAGAAGAGATAGGGCTAAGAATGTTTTGTAAGTTAGTGCTCATTAACTAATTAAAAGGTTTGTATTTTCAATATAAAGAGTTTAACTCATTGAATTGATTGAGTTTTATTATAAAAAGTAGTAGCAATCTGTATCAATAATTAGATATTCTACTTTTTGACTTGAAATTAAGCTAGAGCTATAATCTATGGCTCTGCACGACATAGGGTTGTGCGGTGATTTGATAGAAAGATTTCAATATGTACGCGGTCATAAAAACCGGTGGCAAACAATATAAAGTTGCTGCTGGAGAAAAATTGAAAATAGAACAGATACCAGCGGATGTAGGCAGTGAAATCACTATTGACCAAATTCTCGCCGTAGGCGAAGGCGACTCACTGAAGTTTGGTGAGCCATTGGTCAGTGGTGCAACTGTTAAAGCCACTGTTATTTCTCAGGGTCGTCATGACAAAGTAAAGATTTTTAAAATGCGCCGACGCAAGCACTACCAAAAGCGTCAAGGCCATCGTCAGAATTTTACTGAGATTTTAATTAATTCCATTAAGGCCTAATAGGCAGAGGCGGAGTAGAAAATGGCACAGAAAAAAGGCGGCGGTTCAACACGTAACGGCCGTGACTCAGAGTCAAAACGATTAGGCGTTAAAGTTTATGGCGGTCAAGCCATCAATGCAGGCGGCATCATTGTTCGTCAACGCGGTACACGCGTTCACCCTGGTGTGAATGTTGGTTGTGGTAAAGATCACACATTGTTCGCATTGGTGGATGGTCATGTTCAATTTGGCGTTAAAGGTGCAGAAAAGAAATCATTCGTTTCTGTACTTCCGACAGCTTAATTAGCCTTAACTGAGATAACGAAGAAAATTCAGAACTCAGCAAAAGGCCTCGCCAAACAGCGAGGCCTTTTTTATTGGAATTTATGAAATTTATCGATGAAGCACGTATTGAAGTAGTTGCTGGCCACGGTGGTGCCGGCAGTGCTTCGATGCGCCGCGAAAAGTTTATTGAATTTGGTGGGCCAGATGGTGGCGATGGCGGTAAAGGTGGAAGCGTTTACGCTATCGCTGATCGAAACATCAACACCTTGGTTGACTATCGATATGCAAAAAAACATTTAGCTCAAAACGGCGAATCTGGTCGTGGAGCGGATTGCTACGGAAAAGCAGGTGAAGACATTGAGCTTCGCATGCCTGTTGGGACGATCATTCATGACATGGATACTGAAGAAGTCATTGCTGACTTAACTTTCCATGGCCAACGCTTATGTCTCGCAAAAGGTGGAGCTGGTGGCTGGGGTAACTTGCATTTTAAAAGTAGTACCAACCGCGCCCCAAGACAAAAGACCACGGGCTTGCCGGGTGAAGAGTACAAGTTACGTCTAGAGTTAAAAGTATTAGCTGATGTGGGTTTGTTAGGTATGCCTAACGCTGGTAAATCAACATTAATCACAGCTGTGTCCAATGCACGCCCTAAGATTGCAGACTATCCATTTACAACGCTCCATCCTAATTTGGGTGTAGTTCGTGTTGGGCAAGAGCGAAGTTTTGTGATCGCAGATATTCCGGGCTTGATTGAGGGTGCTGCTGAAGGTGCTGGTCTTGGACATCGTTTCTTAAGACATTTACAACGTACCAATTTGTTATTACATTTGGTTGATATGGCGCCATTTGATGAGAACTTGGATATTGTTGCTGAAGCTAAAGCGATTGTGAATGAGCTGAAAAAATACGATGAGTCTTTGTATGACAAACCACGTTGGTTGGTTCTAAACAAGGTCGACATGATTCCAACTGATGAGAGAGCCAATCGTATCAAGTCTTTCGTTAAAGCTTATGGTTGGAGGGGCCCTGTTTTTGAAATCTCTGCTTTAAATGGTGAGGGTTGTCAAAAACTTTGCTTCGCTATTCAGCAAGATTTAGACGATAAGCGTAAGAAGCGTGATGATGAAGAAGAGCATGAGGCAGACGTACGTTTTCAGGGTGAAGCCATAGATCCTGATGGGTCAAGGTAACTCTAATAATTGATGAGGAGTAAGTAGGGTGGTTCGAGCGATACAAAACGCACAACGCATTGTTATTAAAGTCGGTTCTACACTGGTGACTAACAACGGTCAGGGTTTAGATCATGCGGCGATTGGTCGTTGGGCTGCACAAATGGCTGAACTTCGTTCGATGGGTAAAGAAGTGATCATGGTAAGTTCAGGTGCGATTGCAGAGGGTATGCAGCGTTTAGCTTGGACAACGCGGCCAACAGATATTCATGAGCTACAAGCGGCAGCAGCAGTTGGCCAAATGGGCTTGGTCCAAGTTTACGAAACTAGCTTTGCTAAATACAACATTCGAACTGCGCAAGTATTGCTGACCAATGCTGACTTAGCTGATGAGCAGCGTTATCAAAATGCGCGGATGACTTTGCTCACTCTTTTAAAGCATGGTGTTGTTCCAATCATTAATGAGAATGACACTGTTGTCACTGATGAAATTAAATTTGGTGATAACGACACATTGGCAGCTTTAGTCACTAACTTGATTGAAGCTGACGCACTCGTTATTTTGACTGACCAAGACGGTTTGTATAACGAAGATCCACGTAAAAATCCGCAGGCAACTTTAATTCAGGAGGCCATAGCTGGTGAGGCTGAATTAGAGTTAATGGCAGGCGGAGCTGGTAGTTCTCTGGGTAAGGGTGGTATGTTAACTAAAGTATTAGCCGCTAAATTGGCCAATCAATCAGGTGCTCATACGGTGATCGCTTCAGGCCTTGAAGATCAAGTACTCGTTCGTCTTGCAAAAGGTGAATTGATTGGCTCACAACTAATTTCTAAATATTAGTTAATTAGGGTTTGAGAAGTGAAATTATTTCTTTAATGTTTCTGCGAGGAATGCTGTTTTCACAAAAAGCATCTTTTGCTAAAGCAGAGTGATATCTGTTGTAGCTATTGGGCATAATAAATTGCCACTTACTACCTGGGGTCCTACGCCACTGGCTATCACTTTGAAGGTTGCCGTAAAGCCGCCACTCATACTTTTCACAGCGAATACCTTCGTAGCTCACTTGTTTTGCGCCAGATGGACTTGTGATGACAATGATGTAACGCGTCACATCATCTTTTCCTAATTCAATTGATTCAGCATCAATGGCAAAAGTGAGCGGTGTATTGATGGATACAAAGAATGGTTTTAATTGTTTGGATGGTGGCGCATTGGGAAGTTTGATCTCTACTTCATTCCAAAATCTTGGCGCATCAATATCTTTTTCATCAGCAGGGTCGAGTGTTTTATATTGAGCTTGAGCAGTAAAGCTCAAAAGTATAAGGATGCTGATGACATCTTTTAGGATGAAATTAGATTTCAAGTTGAATCCTTAGTTAAGTCAGGTGCGTTGACAGGATGGTCAGTATGCATGGTTTTGTTAGGATCAAGTGAGGACCCCCAGGGCATGATCATCATACGTGGACCACGTGCAATGAAGCGGGCAAGTTCAGATAAAGCCAACTCATAAACTTCTCGCTTAAAGTCAATGACGACATCAAGGGGAATCCAATAAGGACTCCAGCGCCAGGCATCGAATTCGGGGTGATCGCTAGCTCTTAAGCAAACATCACTATCTCTGCCAACCATTCTGAGTAAAAACCAAATCTGCTTTTGGCCCCGATAACTTTGACGAGATGAGCGACGATTAGGTTGGGTGTTATTTGAGCGGCGCAAGAATTCTGCTGGCACGTCATAACGAAGCCATTCGCGAGTTCGCCCAATGATTTGGACATGTTGCGGCTCTAAACCGATCTCTTCATGCAACTCACGATACATCGCTTGCTCTGGGTTTTCACCATGTTGAATCCCTCCCTGAGGGAACTGCCAGGAATGCTGACCAACACGCTTGCCCCAAAAAACCTCGTTGCGTTGATTGATGAGAACGATGCCGACGTTGGGTCTGTATCCTTCTCTGTCGAGCATAATCGCGCCCTTTATCCCTTAATCCTTTAAAATCAATAAATTGATTATAGCTATAGCCCATCCATTATCTAATAAAGTAAACCATGAAAGCATCTCAATTTTTTATCAGAACCCTTAAAGAAGCTCCTTCGGATGCCGAAATCGTCTCCCATAAGCTAATGATGAGGGCTGGCATGATCCGAAAGCTTGGCGCAGGTATCTATAACTACATGCCAATGGGCCTGAAAGTGATTCGTAAAGTAGAGGCCATTATTCGAGAAGAAATGGACCAAGCTGGTGCGGTTGAGCTATTAATGCCAGTGATCCAACCAGCTGAACTATGGCAAGAAACCGGTCGTTGGGACAAGATGGGTCCGGAATTACTTCGTATTAAGGATAGGCATGATCGTGATTTCTTGATTCAGCCAACTTCCGAAGAGGTGGTGACTGATATCGCTCGTCACGAAATTAAAAGCTACAAACAGTTACCAGTTAACTTTTATCAAATTCAAACTAAATTCCGTGATGAGCGCCGTCCTCGTTTTGGCATTATGCGTGGGCGTGAATTTTCGATGAAGGATGCTTATTCTTTCGATCGCGATGTTGAAGGTATGAAGCAATCCTACGCAAAGATGTTTAATGCCTATCAGCGCGTTTTTACTCGCTTAGGTCTTAACTTTAGAGCGGTGAATGCAGATAATGGTGCGATTGGCGGTACTGGAAGCCAAGAGTTTCATGTGATCGCTGATACAGGTGAAGACGCTATCGCTTACTGTCCAACATCAGATTACGCTGCAAATATTGAAACTGCAGAAGCCATGTCATTAATTGCTAGTCGATTAGCGGCCACTCAAGATATGACGTCTGTAGCAACACCTGGTCAAAGTAAATGTGAAGATGTCGCTCGTTTTTTGAAGTTGCCACTTGAAAAAACGGTTAAATCAATCGTATTAGCAGTGGATGCCGAAGAGGGCGCCAAGCTATTTATCTTGTTATTACGTGGTGATCATGATCTTAATGAAGTGAAGGCCAGTAAAGTTGCAGGATTAGCTGATTTCCGATTTGCAAGCGAAGCTGAGATCATTGCATACTTTGGTACGCTACCGGGGTATTTAGGGCCAGTGAAAACTAAAAAACCATTAAAAGTTGTTGCGGATCGCACCGTTGCCAATATGAATGATTTTATTTGCGGTGCTAATCAAGAGGGCTTTCATTTAACTGGTGTGAATTGGGCTCGTGATTTACCGGAGCCAATTATTGCTGACTTGCGTAATGTCATCGCAGGTGATGCATCACCTGACGGTAAAGGCGTGCTAGAAATTTGTCGTGGTATTGAGGTAGGTCACGTATTCCAGTTAGGCACTCGTTACTCAGAATCTATGAACGCTGTTTATCTTGATGAAAAAGGTCAATCGCAACCAATGGTGATGGGTTGTTACGGTATTGGTGTAACAAGATTATTAGGTGCTGCCATTGAGCAATGTTTTGATGATCGAGGTATTGTTTGGCCAGTTTCAATTGCACCATTCCAAGTTGTACTTTGTCCAATGGGTTACGACAGATCAGATATGGTTCGCGAAACCTCTGATCAGATTTATAAAGACCTAACTGCAGCCGGCATTGAAGTTATTTTGGATGATCGTGGTGAGCGCCCAGGTGCCATGTTTGCAGATTGGGAATTAATTGGCGTGCCGTATCGTGTTGTGATTGGTGAGCGCGGATTAAAAGAAGGGCAATTAGAGTTTCAAGCAAGAACAGATACCGAAGCAACCCAAGTACCTGTTGCTGATGTTGCTGTAAAAGTAAAGACTATGATCCAAGAGAAACTTAGCTATTAGATCTTACTGAGCGCCAAATAAAAGGCCTTGAGTTCGTTTGAACTGAAGGCCTTTTTAACATCTTTTTTATATGTGCTTAGCTACCGCTTGAACATATTCCCCATACCTTTAGCTGCCATGCCACCTAACATTTTGGCCATTTTTCCACCTTTGAATTGTTTCATCATGGATTGCATTTGTTCGAACTGTGCCAATACACGATTGACCTCTTGTACTTGAACGCCAGCTCCAGCTGCAATGCGCCGTTTACGACTAGCTTTAAGAAGTTCAGGCTTTCTTCTCTCTTGGGGGGTCATACTATCGATGATGCCTTGGGTACGACGAATTTGTTTTTCTGCAACACCCATATCTTTTTTTGCTGCCGCCTGTGCAAATTGCGCTGGTAACTTATCAATTAAATTACTCATGCCACCCATCTGTCTCATTTGAGTGATTTGCATTCTGAAATCATTTAAATCAAAACCACCTTTTTTAAGCTTCTCAGCAAGTTTTTGGGCCTGTTCAATGTCAACAGATTTTTGTGCTTGTTCAACTAGTGCAAGGATATCGCCCATGCCCAAAATGCGGTTTGCCATTCTGCTGGCATCAAATGGCTCTAATCCATCAAGCTTTTCTGCAACGCCCGCAAATTTAATTGGAATGCCTGTAATGTGTTGCACTGATAGAGCGGCACCACCTCGGGCATCACCGTCTAGCTTGGTTAAGATAACCCCAGTTAGAGGTAAAGTTTCATGGAAGGCTTTAGCAGTATTGATGGCATCTTGTCCCAGCATGGCATCAACGACGAAAAGCGTTTCTATAGGTTTGACTAATTGATGTAAGGTGCTGATCTCTTGCATCATGGCTTCATCAATACCTAATCGACCAGCTGTATCGATAATCAAAACATCGTGATAGTGACGGCGAGCCCAATCAAGCGCGTCTCTTGCAATATCAGCAGGTTGTTGATTTTCTGTACTTGGAAAAAAGTCGGCACCGGCTTGTTCGGTCACTGTTTTTAATTGAGCAATCGCTGCCGGACGGTAGATGTCACATGAAACCGTTAGTACTTTTTTCTTTTGCGTATCTTTGAGCCATTTTGCTAATTTACCGACTGAGGTGGTTTTACCCGCACCTTGTAAGCCTGCCATCAAGATGACTGCTGGCGGTTGTGTTGCTATGTTCAGTTGCCCTGCTTCTGGAGCACCCATGATGGCAGTTAGTTCTTTTTGAACAACACCCACCAATGCTTGACCTGGGCTCAAACTACCAACCACCTCTTCACCAAGAGCTTTTGCTTTGATATTAGCAATTAAATCTTTAACAACAGGCAAGGCTACGTCGGCCTCCAAAAGGGCAAGACGCACCTCGCGAAGCATTTCTGCGGTATTTTCTTCGGTCAGCCTGGCTTGACCGCGCATGGTTTTAACCACACGACTTAAACGATCTGTTAGATTCTGTAACATATGAGCATTAAACTATACATATGAATATTTTAGGTCACCCTAGCCTCGCATGGATACCCAGTGCTTTATATTTCTTGTTTTTTTGGCGAGAAATTAGAACTTATGTTCTGAATTCTCAGCAGAATCAGGACTCTCCCCAGGTTTCGCCAGAGTCGCAATGGCTTTTATTACCTTTGCTTTTGCTGCATGGCTTGATATTGCACGAATCTATTTTTACGCCAGAAGGTTTTATCTTTGGTTTTGCCCAAGCTCTCTCAATGATGTCTTGGATTGGAGTTACTTTTTTTTGGTTTGAGAGTTGGTATATGCCAACCCGAGGTATCCGAGCTATTGTTTTATTTGCGGCGGGTATCTGTAGTCTGTTGCCTGTTATTTTCCCTGGGCATGTTCTTTCTGCCCGCGCTATTGATGATCCTTGGTTCAGATCACATTTTATTGTGGCTAATATTGCTTATGGCTTATTAAGCTTGGCGGCATTGCACGCTATTTTGATGCATTGGCAAGATCATCATTTACATAGGCCAACTCACGATAAGGCTAATAGTTTTTTTGCAAAATGGGGTCAGCGTTTACCGCCGTTGATGACCATGGAACACATCCTTTTCAGAATTATCAAAGTTGGTTTTGCCCTTTTAACTTTGACAGTTTTCTCAGGTTTATTTTTTAGTCAGACTCTGTTTGGGCGTGCGCTTTTTTGGGATCACAAAACTTTTTTTGGGATCTTGTCTTGGGTCATGTTTGCCGGTTTATTAGTTGCTCGTTGGAGAAGTGGATTACGAGGTTTAACAGCCATTCGTTGGGTTCTCGGATCATTTGGAGTTCTCTTATTGGCTTACGTGGGTAGTCGATTTGTATTAGAAGTGTTGTTACAACGATGAAATGGCTTCTTTTCACACTCATTTTGATAGGGCTGATCATTTGGTGGCGTTATGCTCAAATTGAGCAAAATGGCCGCTCAAGCACCAAGACTCCCAAGCAATCTAAAACAAGTAAGCCAAACGACATAAAAGAAAAGAAATCAAACCCTCAAGAAATGAAGCAGTGTCCTTGCTGTGGACTGAGATTTCCGGCTAATGAGGGTGTCGGTGCTTATTGTTCTCTTGAGCATCGGAATGCCATCGATCCCAAAGGTTGGTGGGGTGGTGCCGATTGGTTGAAGTCCCCTAATTATGATGAGCGACCATCTGGAACACCAATTGAGTTGGTATTGATTCACCACATCAGTCTGCCACCAGGACAGTTTGGAAATAATTACATTGCTGATTTTTTTCAAAATAAATTAGATCAAAATGCACATCCTTATTTTCAGGAAATATCAGACCATCAGGTATCTAGCCATTTCTTAATCAAAAGAGATGGGCAAGTACAACAGTTTGTTTCTACGTTGAATCGTGCGTGGCATGCGGGCGCCTCTGAATTTTTTGGGCGTGAGCGCTGTAATGACTTTTCGATTGGTATTGAGTTAGAAGGCACAGAAGATTTACCATTCCAACCAGCTCAATATGGAGCATTAAAAGAATTGGTCAATGTTTTAAAGAAAAAGTATCCAATTGCTGCTTATGCAGGACACAGTGATGTAGCTCCTGGCAGAAAAAAAGATCCCGGCATTCATTTTGATTGGAATCATTTTGCACAATCAGCGGGCATTCCGGCACGCCAACTTCCATACGGTTCAGACAAAAGATCTTAAATTTAATTTGGTAGCTAGACCGCATTAGGTTTGTAAGCACTCACAAACTTACGCATACATTCTATTTTGCACCCTAAATTAACGCAACTATCCGTCATTTACCTTTCATATTAGGGATTGCGATAAGTATTTCTTTTCAAAAAATGATTATGAAAACTTGTTAAATACCCTATACTTAGTAATCTTCTTGCAAGTTAAACACTAAATGTAGTGTTCTTGGCAGTGAATTGCTCTTGAGAAATAACAGAATCGTTTGTTTTAATTAATAAATATATACATATAGAAGAGATGGGAGTCTTATGACCTACGCAGATCCGCAGGCAACTGGAGAAACAATCAATCCATTTGCAGGCCAACCTGGTCAAGTAAATCAAAACCCATCAGAGGCATTTATTGCTGGTGGCGTGGGTGGCACTCAAGCTACTCAATTAACGGATTACAAAATTATTCGCCGTAATGGCTCGGTTGTCTCATTTGAGCCATCAAAAATTGCTATCGCTGTTACTAAAGCTTTTTTAGCTGTTAACGGTGGACAGGGCGCAGCGTCAGCTCGAGTAAGAGAGCAAGTTGAGCAGTTAACTCAAATAGTTGTTCGCGCGTTGTTGCGTAGCCGTCCAAATGGCGGAACTTTCCATATTGAAGATATCCAAGATCAAGTTGAATTGGCTTTAATGCGCAGTGGCGAACATAACGTTGCCCGTGCATATGTTCTTTACCGTGAAAAACGTAATCAAGAGCGCGCAGCTCAGGTTGCAGCAGCACCAGCATTGCCTGCCATCGATCACCCGGGAATCAATGTTAGTGACAACGGCGTCATGAAGCCATTGGATATGGCTGCCTTACAGATGGTTATGCAGGCAGCTTGTGAAGGTTTGGGCAATGCTGTCAATGCACAGCCAATTATTCAAGAAACTATTAAAAATTTGTACGAAGGCGTGCCAATGGCACAGGTTTACGATTCAGCTATTTTGGCTTCACGCACATGGATCGAAAAAGATCCTGCATACAGCCAAGTAACTGCACGTATTCTGATGCACACCATTCGTAAAGAAATTTTGGGTCGTGAAGTTCCTCAAGGTGCCATGGCAGCAGAGTACATCACTTATTTCCCTCAGTACATCAAGCAAGGTGTTGATGCTGAACTATTGGACCAAAAATTATTAACATTCGATTTGGTTAAGTTGGGCGCCGCATTAAAAGCTGATCGCGATTTACAGTTCAATTATTTAGGTCTACAAACTTTGTATGACCGCTATTTCTTGCACATTGAAGATCACCGTATTGAAATGCCTCAGGCATTCTTTATGCGCGTAGCGATGGGCTTGGCTTTAAATGAAGTCAATCGTGAAGACCGTGCTATCGAGTTCTATGAAATTCTTTCATCATTTGATTTCATGTCAAGCACGCCGACATTGTTTAACTCTGCAACATTGCGTTCACAGTTATCAAGCTGCTACCTCACAACAATTCCAGATGATTTAGATGGTATCTATGAAGGTTTGAAAGAAAACGCCTTGTTATCTAAGTTTGCAGGTGGCTTGGGTAACGACTGGACAAACGTGCGTGCTTTGGGTAGTCACATTAAAGGCACTAACGGAAAATCTCAAGGTGTTGTGCCGTTCCTAAAAGTAGTGAATGACACAGCTGTAGCAGTGAACCAAGGTGGTAAGCGTAAGGGAGCTGTTTGTGCTTATTTAGAGACATGGCACCTAGATGCAGAGGAATTCTTAGAGTTGCGTAAGAACACAGGTGACGATCGCCGTCGTACGCATGATATGAATACAGCCAACTGGATTCCTGACCTATTCATGAAGCGAGTGATGGAGGGTGGTGAGTGGACTCTATTTACACCGTCTACCTGTCCAGACTTGCATGATAAATTTGGTATTGAGTTTGAAAAGGCATATGTTGCTTATGAACAAAAAGCAGCGAATGGTGAACTAAAGCCATTTAAAAAGGTCAATGCCTTAGATATGTGGCGCAAGATGCTTGGTATGTTGTTTGAAACAGGCCACCCATGGATTACCTTCAAGGATCCATGCAATATTCGTAGCCCACAGCAGCACGTTGGTGTTGTTCACTCATCAAACTTGTGTACAGAAATCACTTTGAACACAAATGATTCGGAGATTGCTGTTTGTAACTTGGGTTCAGTGAACTTAACTGTTCATATGAAGACCGATGCCAATGGTCAGTTAGTGCTTGATCATGAAAAACTACAAAAAACTATCCGCACAGCCATGCGTATGTTGGATAACGTGATTGATATTAACTATTACGCTGTTGCTAAGGCGCGTAATTCAAATATGAAACATCGTCCAGTAGGATTGGGCATTATGGGATTCCAGGATTGTTTGCACATGTTGCGTATTCCATACGCAAGCGATGCAGCCGTTCAGTTTGCAGATGAAGCTATGGAAGCAGTTTGCTACTTCGCTTACCTCGCATCTACAGAGTTGGCGGAAGAGCGCGGCACTTATCAGAGTTACCAAGGTTCATTATGGGATCGAGGCATCCTGCCACAAGACTCAGTGCAGTTGTTGGCGCAAGAGCGTGGTGGCTATGTTGAAGTAGATATGTCATCCAAAATGGATTGGACGCCTGTTCGTAATCGAATCAAGCAGTTTGGTATGCGTAATTCAAACTGTGTGGCGATCGCTCCAACAGCAACAATTTCAAACATCATTGGTGTTTCAGCTTGTATCGAACCAACTTATCAGAACCTTTTTGTGAAATCTAACCTTTCAGGTGAGTTCACAGTGGTAAACGACTACTTGGTACGTGATTTAAAAGCTCGTGGCCTTTGGGATGAAGTCATGATTGCTGATTTGAAGTATTTTGACGGTTCATTATCAAAAATTGATCGTATTCCGCAAGATTTACGTGCTTTGTATGCAACAGCATTTGAAGTTGAGCCTCTTTGGTTGGTAGAAGCTGCTTCACGTCGTCAAAAGTGGATCGATCAAGCACAGTCACTCAATATTTACATGGCTGGTGCTTCAGGTAAGAAATTGGACGATACATATAAATTGGCTTGGTTACGTGGATTAAAAACAACGTACTACTTGCGTACTATCTCAGCAACTCACGTTGAGAAATCAACAGTGAAAAATGGTTCTTTGAATTCAGTTTCAAACGGAGATCCAACCTTAGCTGCGGCAGCGGCAGAAGCTGCAGAAGCTGATGGTCCTGCTTGTACGATGCGTCCAGGTGATGCAGGCTTTGATGAATGCGAAGCTTGCCAATAACACGTAAAATTACTTATTAATTAAAAGCAACATGACAAAGAATATGGAGATCACAATATGTTAACTTGGGAAGAAGAATCTCCTGTAGCAACAGCGATTAATAAACCAGCACCGGCAGTTATGCCAAATGTCAGTAATGACAGCAGCTTGTTACCAAATCGACCAATGCCAATGCCAATGGCATCAGCATCAGCACCTTCAGCGACTATTAATCCTGAAGATGCTGCAGTAGCTCGTCGAGTTAATGCTGCTGACAAACGCATCATCAATGGTTCAACAGACGTCAATCAGTTGGTGCCATTTAAGTACAAATGGGCGTGGGAAAAGTATCTAGCAGGTTGCGCAAACCACTGGATGCCACAAGAGATCAACATGACTCGCGATATCGCCCTTTGGAAAGATCCTAACGGACTAACCGACGATGAGCGTCGCATCATCATGCGTAATCTTGGATTCTTTGTAACAGCTGACTCTCTAGCAGCTAACAACATTGTTTTAGGAACTTATCGCCAGATTACAGCCCCAGAATGCCGCCAGTATTTATTGCGCCAAGCATTTGAAGAGGCGATCCATACGCACGCATATCAATATATTGTTGAATCTTTAGGTCTTAATCAGGCTGAAATCTTCAACGCGTATCACGAAGTACCATCGATTCGCGCTAAAGATGAGTTTTTGATTCCATTTATCGACGTATTAACAGATCCTTCATTCAAAACTGGCACTTTAGAGAATGATCAGAAGCTACTTCGCTCATTGATCGTATTTGCTTGCATCATGGAAGGACTGTTTTTTTATGTTGGTTTTACGCAAATTTTAGCGATGGGTCGCCAAAATAAAATGACAGGTGCTGCGGAGCAGTATCAGTACATCTTGCGTGACGAGTCACTTCACTGCAACTTCGGTATCGACATGATCAACCAGATCAAACTTGAGAACCCACAATTGTGGACTCCTGAGTTCAAAGAAGAGTTGCGTAGTTTGTTTGAACAAGCTGTTGAACTTGAGTACCGTTACGCTGAAGACACCATGCCTAGAGGGGTTCTAGGTTTGAACGCGCCGATGTTCAAGGGGTATCTTCGTTACATTTGTAATCGTCGTTGCATGCAAATTGGTCTTGATGCAATGTTCCCGAATGAAGAAAATCCGTTCCCATGGATGAGTGAAATGATTGACTTGAAGAAGGAAAGAAACTTCTTTGAGACACGCGTAATTGAATATCAAACTGGTGGTGCATTGAATTGGGAGTAAATTTTTTTAAAATATTTAATGACAACGCTTCTCTTAAGTTGTACTATCACGAAAGTTATAGAAGTAATAGGAGAAAAAACTGTTGATTAGTAGTAGCCAACGACGCGTTCATAAACTAAATACTCTGAGTAATCAGAGCGAGTCGTTATCTATTTCTTTTGACAGTTCTAAACTTTCTTCATCCGTATTTAAAAAGCCGTCACCTGCAGAGGTCACGGCTTTTTTTCCAAGATTCATTAGCGTGCGACGTGTAGTGAGTGGCGCGCCGATGAATGGCTCGCTCACACGAAGTTGGTGTGGTCGGGTTTCTTTAATCAGTAATTTATGTAAATCACTCTCACGTGAAGGAGTTTAATATGGCAATCGCCAAGAAAAAACCTGCTGCAAAGAAACCAGCTGCTAAAAAAGTAGCTGCAAAGAAACCAGCTGCTAAAAAAGTAGCTGCTAAGAAGCCTGCTGATAAAAAAGCTGCTAAAAAAGCTGCTAAAAAAGTAGTAAAAAAAAAGTAAGTAAGCCTGCTGCTAAAAAACCAGCAGCAAAAAAGCCAGCTGTTAAAGCTGCCTCTGCCTCAACAGCAAAGACAGTGTTAAATCCAGCAGCTGCTTGGCCTTTCCCAACGGGTTCACGTCCTTAATCTAATTAGGGACTGATTCCTGAAAGGAATCAAACCCGCTAAAGCTTAATTGCCTTAGCGGGTTTTTTCTTTCCTGTATTTTCGGTGAGCTGCTGTTTCTTGGAGCCTTCCCACAGGAAAGGCTCGCCTAATTAATAGCTATAAGCGAAAGCTTGTTTAAATTGAGCTTGAATTTCAGCTTGGCTGGGCTCATGATTTTGTGGTCCTTGGCTTGCAATTTTGATTGATCCCATCAAGCTGGCGAGTCGGCCAGTTGTTTCCCAATCAAAACCTTGCTCTAAACCAAATAGTAAGCCGCCTCTAAAAGCATCACCACAACCAGTTGGGTCAATTGCTTTACTGACGGGTACAACAGGGATGTCAAACTTTTGACCTTTTGTATGTATTTCTGCTCCCTGGGCACCTTTAGTCACAATGAGTGCCTGAACTCGATCAGAAATTTGCGGTAACGACAAACCGGTGCGTTTTGACAACATTTCGCCTTCATAGTCGTTAACCGCCACGTATGTCGCTTGTTCAATAAAGGCTAATAGTTCTTTGCCATCAAACATGGGTAGTCCTTGACCTGGATCAAAGATAAAAGGAATTTGCACGTCAGCTAGTTGCTGGCAATGTTCCACCATTCCTTGTCTTCCATCGGGTGCCACGATCGCGATCTTAGGTTGGCTTAAATTCTTAGACTGGCGATGAGTAAGTACATCTGCTACTTTATTCAGGTGTGATTCACCCATAGCGCCTGGATGAAAAGCTGTAATTTGGTTGTTATCGCGATCAGTTGTGATCATTGCTTGGGCTGTAAAAGCTTCTGGGATTTCACGAATATGATCAGCCGTGATCTTATATTTAGCTAATTGATCATAGTAAGAGCCTGCGTCGCCACCTACGGTTGCCATAATGATAGGGTCGCCACCTAACAAACGATGGTTATAGGCGATATTGCCAGCACAACCACCGAATTCTCGACGCATGCTCGGAACTAAGAAGGCCACATTCAAGATATGTATTTGATCCGCCAAGATTTGATCTTGGAAGCGGCCTTCAAAAGACATGATGGTGTCGTAAGCGATTGAGCCGCAGATTAAGCTAGACATATTGTTCCTTTAAGAAATAGATGAGTGATTGTAGATTTATTCTTTTTCGATATAACTGAGACGTAGGCGATAGCCCGCTGCTTTTTCAGGAAGAGATAAAGGGAGGTTGCTGGAAACTTCTTGTAAAGGTGCGGCATTGATTGCCTGTAATGGAGGGGATTGTAATTCTTGAGGTAGCCAATCTTGCGGAGTAAGGACGATTTCACTGATCAAAACATCATTGATGTCAGTAATCGACAAAATCATAGACGGCCAAACAACTGCAATATTGAGCTTATTTCTAATTTGAAGCTTAAGAAGCCCGGTGACTGGGCTTGTTTCAGGATTTACCCTTACATTATCTTTGGTCGCAGGTGAGTAAATCTCTAAATCAGCAAATTCAATAGCCCACGCTGAAAAATCACTAAGGGCCTTATTTTCACAAGGAAGTAAATGACAAATGGCTTTATCAACTATATCAAAAGCGATTTGCGCAGGTCCTTGAATATTTAAAGGGGCTTTAGTAATCATATGGTGAATGCTATTTCTAGCTAAATAACTAATTTGTCCGAGAGCTAGTATGCACAGGAGAACTGCTGCTAAAACTTTTAAGCCAAATCGATTTGGCTTATCTTGGGTTAATTCAAGAGTTTTTTTTTGAGCTGGCCTGTAAGGCAAACCCAACCGTCATACTCTTTCCAAACATGAAGAGTCAGCCATGATTCATAGGTTTCAATAACTTCTTTAGCTTGTCTTGCCAAAATACCTGATAGAACAATATGGCCCTCTGGCCCAATTCTTTGGCAAAGGGCTGGCGCAAGAACTTGTAAAGGGTTGGCTAAAATATTGGCCACTACAACATCATGTTGGCTATTTGAAGTGTCTTCTTCGGGTAAATAGAATTCAACTGATACTTTGTTACGAATTGCATTTTCCTTAGCCGAGCTAACAGCTTGGGGATCTATATCAACTCCTGTAGCGGGACCGCAACCTAAACGTTTGGCTGCAATAGCTAAGATGCCAGATCCGCATCCATAATCTAATAAAGTTTTTTGACTTAAGCCTTCATGTTCTTCTAACCACTGCATACACAACTTGGTTGTTGGATGACTACCTGTACCAAAAGCTAAGCCAGGATCTACAGCCAGACAAACAGCATTAGGGTCATTAGGGGCATCATGCCAAGAAGGTACCACCCAAAGACGCTGACCTACTTGAATAGGGTCGAATTGAGATTGCGTTAAACGAACCCAATCTTGCTCTTCAACTGTGCGTTCCATCGGCATATTGACCTGAAAACCTTCTTCGCTTAAAGCTAAAGAAATTTCAGGTGAACTGAGACCATTTTGATCAAAAAGGGCAACTACCTGAGATTGCTCCCATGCATTTTTTTCTGGGATTAAGCCTGGTTCACCATATAGAGGTTTTTCTTCATCGGTATCCACTGCTGCATCACTAACTGAAATAGATAGAGCACCCAACTCCATGAGGGCATCTCCGAGGTTCTCAGCAAGATCCTCTGGGACTGTAAAGATGAGTTCACGAAATGCCATTGATAAATTATTAGTAGAAGAAGCTATTAACTACTTAACATTGCCACGACGTGAAGCTGCTTGCTCTTCAAGTTTGTGCTCAAGATAGTGAATACTTGTACCACCTTCAACAAAATTTGGATCGAGCATCAGTTCTCGGTGAAGCGGAATATTAGTAAGAATACCCTCAACAGCTGCTTCAGATAAAGCAATACTCATGCGGCGTATCGCTTGTTCGCGTGTAGCTCCATAAGTGATTAATTTGCCAATCATGGAGTCATAAGTTGGTGGAACAAAGTAACCAGCGTAAGCATGTGAGTCAACGCGAACACCGGGACCGCCTGGCATATGCCAAGAAAGAATTCGACCTGGACTTGGCATAAACTTGACTGGGTCTTCAGCGTTGATACGACACTCGATGGCGTGACCACGGAATTCGATATCTTTTTGGCGGAATGGTAATTTTTCACCAGCAGCGATTAATATTTGCTGTTGGACGATATCGATGCCAGTAATGAGTTCCGTTACGGGATGCTCAACCTGAACACGCGTATTCATCTCAATAAAATAGAATTCGTCGTTTTCGTACAAGAATTCAAAAGTGCCGGCACCGCGATAACCAATTTTGCGACAAGCTTCAGCACATCTCTCACCAATTTTTGCAATCAAGCGACGATCTATACCAGGAGCTGGTGCTTCTTCAATCACTTTTTGGTGTCGACGTTGCATTGAGCAGTCACGCTCACCTAAATAAACAGCATTTTTAAAGGTGTCAGCCAAGATCTGGATTTCTACATGGCGAGGATTCTCTAAGAATTTCTCCATATAGACTTCTGGATTACCAAAGGCACGTCCTGCCTCTTCACGCGTCATGTTGACGGCGTTGATCAGGTGAGCTTCTGTATGGACTACGCGCATACCGCGACCACCACCACCACCGGCAGCTTTAATAATGACTGGATAACCTACTTTTTTTGCAGTAGCAATAATTTCTTTTGGGTTATCAGGAAGGGCGCCTTCTGAGCCAGGAACGCATGGAACACCTGATCTGATCATCGCTTGCTTGGCAGATACTTTATCGCCCATTAAACGAATAGATTCAGCAGTCGGGCCGATAAAAACAAAACCTGATTTTTCTACACGTTCAGCAAAGTCGGCATTTTCAGATAAAAAGCCATAGCCTGGGTGAATCGCTTGTGCATCAGTTACTTCAGCGGCAGAAATAATCGCTGGCATATTGAGGTAACTCAGCGCTGATGGTGCTGGCCCAATACAAACAGCTTCGTCTGCTAATTTGACATACTTGGCGTCGCGGTCGGCTTCAGAGAAAACTACCACAGTTTTAATACCCATCTCACGACAGGCTCTTTGAATACGTAGAGCAATTTCGCCACGGTTGGCGATAAGAATCTTTTCAAACATCAGATAACCTTTATAACTCTTGAATTAGCCAATAATGAAAAGAGCTTGACCAAATTCAATACCTTGGCCGTTCTCACATAGGATTTCTTTAACAACACCAGATTTGTCAGACTCGATTTCGTTTAGCAACTTCATCGCTTCAATAATGCAAAGAGTTTGACCCTCTTTTACAGAATCTCCAATTTTGACAAAAGACTCTGCGCCTGGCGTTGGAGATCGGTAAAAAGTACCTACCATTGGCGATTTCACCGCATGACCTGTCGGTTCTGCTGGAGCAGTTACTTCGGAATTTACAGTTGGCGTTGCTAATGCTGGAGATCCAGCAGATGCAGCCGGAGCTGGTGCGTAATATTGTTGGGTTGGTGAGGCTATCGGAGCTGGATGTTTTACGATACGAACTCTGTCTTCACCTTCAGTAACCTCTAGTTCAGAAACGCCAGATTCAGCTACTAAATCGATCAAAGTTTTAAGTTTTCGTAGATCCATGATGCCCTTCCTATAATTTTTACTTAGAGGTGATTATAAGGGCATTAAGCCACGAACTAAGCTCATCTTCGCTTATTTTCCCTAATTTGACCTTCTTAATGCTGCCTTTTTCATCAATCACCACAGTAAATGGAAGCCCTGAGCTTGGATTTCCTAAACTTTTTGCCCAGTTGCTACCCTCAAGACCACCCAAAACAATTGGATAGTTAACAGGTGTTTTTACAAGAAATTGACGAAGATTAGTTGGGGAATCAACACCAATACCAACAAATAAGACATTTTTACTACGATATTGTTCTTGAACACGCACTAATTCAGGCATTTCCTCTACACAAGGTGGGCACCAAGGAGCCCAAAAGTTTAAAACTAAGATTTTTCCTCTCCATGTTGAGCTTGGATGGATCTCACCTTCAGGCGATCTCAATTCTTGTTGAAGAAAGGTCTCAACAGCGGCATCTTCAGCCACAGTTGTTCTAAATTGATAGCTGGCAGCGCCTATACCTAAAGCACCCGCAATAAAACCCACCGCTATAACGAGAATCCATTGACGTTTATTCACTTTATTTCTTTCCATTTCAGTTATTTGCCTTATTTTGCACGGATGTTTAGATAAAATCTCGCCATGCATCTTCATATCCTAGGTATTTGCGGTACTTTTATGGGCGGTATTGCCGCTATCGCTCGTCAGGCTGGTCATCAGGTGACCGGATGTGACGCTAATGTATATCCCCCAATGAGCACTCAATTAGAAGCTCAAGGTATTCAGTTAATTGAGGGCTTCTCGCCCGATCAAATTTCATTAAAACCTGATCTATTCATTATTGGCAATGTGGTTTCTCGAGGAAATCCTCTGATGGAAGCTATTTTGGAACAAGGATTGCCTTACCAATCGGGTCCTCAGTGGTTAGGTGAGCAAGTTTTACAAGGTAAACATGTTTTAGCTGTAGCAGGAACCCACGGCAAAACAACCACTACTGCCATGCTGACTTGGATACTTCAAGCTAACGGTTTTGAACCAGGATATTTAATTGGTGGCGTACCTAATAATTTTGCTGTTTCAGCCCGCCTGGGGGAGCAAACAGCCAAATCAAAGTCACATTACTTTGTGATTGAGGCTGATGAATATGACACAGCTTTTTTTGATAAGCGTAGTAAGTTTGTGCACTATCGACCTCGTACAGCTATTCTGAATAACTTAGAGTTTGATCATGCTGATATTTTTGCTGATATCACTGCCATTGAGACGCAGTTTCATCATTTAGTAAGAACAGTTCCTGGCAGTGGGTGCTTAATTGTTAATGCAGCAGAAGAGAGTTTGAAGCGTGTTATTGATCGAGGTTGCTGGTCAACGGTGGACCGCTTTGGAGTTGTTGATAGTGTCAATGCAAAACCAGTAGCTGACCCAGATTGGTCTTTAAAAGATACTCAAAATGATGGCTTCAAGGTTTTATTTAAATCTCAAAAAGTTGCAGAAGTGATTTGGGATCAAGATGCCTCTGTAACGGGTCGACATAATCAATTGAATGCCTTGGCAGCTATTGCAGCAGCTAACCATATTGGTATTTCACCTAAAGAGGCAGCTCAGGCGTTGGGTACATTTAAAAATGTGAAGCGCCGCATGGAGATCATAGGTCGCGTTCATGGCATCACCATATATGATGATTTCGCGCATCATCCTACAGCGATTGCAACAACAGTTGATGGATTACGTCGCCGAATTGGAAATAATCAAAACGCCAGAATTTTGGCGGTATTAGAGCCGCGCTCTAATACGATGAAATTAGGTGTCATGAAAAGTCAGCTTCCTGATAGCTTGAAAGATGCGGATTTAGTATTTGGTTATGGCGCATCATCTGGCAAGGACGCATTAGGTTGGGACCTAAAAGAATCGCTTGCTCCTTTGGGAGCAAAAGCCCAAGCCTTTGATGATTTAGAAAAATTGATGGCAGCAGTTAAAAAAGAGGCCAAGTCTGGTGACACGATATTGGTGATGAGCAATGGTGGTTTTGGTGGTGTACATAAAAAATTATTAGAAATGCTGAAGTAGTTATAAAAATACTACCAATAGTAAAAGCCTAGAAAAAATAACCAAAGAAAATAAAACATGCCGGAATATTCTGATCAAAAAGCACTGCGCTTACATCAAAAGGTAGCCATCATTACAGGTGCTGCCAATGGTATTGGTTTTGCAACAGCAGAAAAATTCATTAATGAGGGTGCCATTACTATCATTTGTGACATCAACGCTGATCAGGTTAAGCAGGCTGTTGCAAAGCTCCAAGCAAGTACTCCGAATAAAGATCAAGTTGCTGGGTCTGTCATGAACGTAACTGATCGAGCTGGTATTGATGAAGTCATCAAATCCGTGATTGAAAAGTATGGCCGTATTGATGTACTTATTAATAACGCTGGTATCACCAAGGATGCTCGTCTGATCAATATGACTGAAGAGCAATTTGATGCTGTGATTGATGTCAATCTCAAGGGTGTTTTTAACTGCACTCAAGCGGTCGTTCCACATATGTTGAAGGCAGGTCAAGGCTCCATAGTGAGTGCATCAAGCGTTGTTGGTCTTTACGGCAATTTTGGACAAACCAACTATGCCGCTACTAAATTTGGAGTCATTGGCTTGACGATGACTTGGGCGCGTGAGTTTGGTCCTAAAGGTATTCGGGTAAATGCAGTTTGCCCTGGTTTTATTGAGACAAGCATTCTGGCATCTATGCCGGAAGATGTTTTGAAGGGTATAAAGGATCGATCATGGTTGCGTCGTCTGGGTACGCCAGAAGAGATGGCGAATGTTTATGCTTTTTTAGCCAGTGATGAATCAAGTTTTATCAATGGCATAGCACTTGAAGCCAGCGGCGGAATTTCTCTTTAATGCATTTGCTTTTTGAAGAAGGTGGCGATATCAAGATCGCTACATTAATAACAACAGCGGGTGCTGAAGCAGATCCCTTAGCGGTCGAAAGTCTGGGTGGTAAGCGCGGCAAACTCAAATCAAAAGATGTTTGGTTACGCTTTCAAAGTCCACCAACAATTGCTATTACAGATTTCTTGCTACAAGCCAAAATTATTTCCAATGAAATTGATTTAGATTTTGTTTGGGAGTGTGCGGGCCCTGAAGAATTTCAGTTCTTAAATTTGGCTAAAGATTATTTTGGCGAGTCTTCGACTCCTTTGCAGCAAACAGCTCTTGCGATTGCTTTACAAGGTGCCCCGATTTATTTTCGTCGCAAGGGTCGCGGTCAATTTATGCGCGCACCAGAGGATCAACTCAAGGCAGCACTTTTAGCAGTTGAGAAAAAGAAAATTGAGTTGGCCAAACAAGAATTATGGGAATCAGAGTTACGCGAAGGTAAGTTACCTGAAGAAATCCATCCTCAAGTCAATACTTTATTATTTGCACCAGATAAAAATACAACTGCTTATAAAGCTGTCTATGCAGCATCTCAGGGTTTAAAGGGTGGTATTGCAGAATTATTTTTAAAGTGCGGTGTACTGGGTTCTGCTTTGGCTTATCACGAAGGTAAGTTTTTAAAGGAGCACTTTCCTAAAGGTACTGGCTTTAATGTCACGCTTGGGTCCAATGAAGAGGCTGATTGGCAGGTGGCATTGAATCAGTTACCAGAAGCAAAAGTAAAAGCTTTCTCAATTGATGATGCTAGCACGACTGAGATTGATGATGCTTTTTCAGTAACACCTGTTTCTGATTCTCCAAACTGTTACCGCATCGGTATTCATATTGCTGCACCAGCTTTAGCTATCGGGCGATGGGGTGCTTTAGATCAAATTGCTCGCCAAAGACTCTCTACCGTTTATTACCCGGGCGGCAAAATTACGATGTTGCCTGAACAGGTAATTGAGATATTTTCATTACATGCTGCTGATAGCGGAAGAGGTAATGTTTCTGACGTGATACCGCTGAGGCCAGCAGTCTCTTTGTATGTGACGATTGATGCCGAGGGTTCACCTATTTTAGAGGGTGAGCATGCCCCTATTACAAAGGTTGAGCGTGTGCCGATGGCTCACAATCTACGACTTGATGATTTAGAAGATTTAGTGACTGAAGAGTCTTTAGCGGATGTTTCAAATACCGCTCAGTTACCTTATCAAAATGAACTAGCTGTTTTATGGCGTTCTGCCAAACAACTCCATGCTTGTCGCCAAGAACAGCGAGTTGCTAACGGCTTGCGTGCTGAAGTATTAGGTTTGCCTGATCCTCAGGCATTGGCTAGAGACTTTAATTTTACGGTGACGAATGATGTGGTTGAGATTAGGCCACGTCAAAGAGGATCTGTTTTAGATTCGATCGTTGCTGAATGGATGATCTACTGTAATAGCACTTGGGGTAACCAACTGGCTGACCATAGCGTTCCAGGTATTTACAGAGCGCAAAAAGGTTGGGGTCCTCAACGAACAAGGATGCAAACTGCGCCGGGTCCGCATGAGGGTCTTGGCGTTGAGAACTATTCTTGGTGTACGTCACCACTTCGTCGGTATGTTGATTTGGTCAATCAATGGCAATTAATTGCTATGGCTCAACACGGCGTCACTGCAAAATTGGTTGCGCCATTTAAACCCAAAGATGCAGATCTGATGGCTATTACTGCTGACTTTGACGGCACTTATGCCGCTTATGGCGAACATCAAAATCAGATGGAGCGATATTGGTGTTTGATGTATTTAAAACAATTAGGTTTACCTTGGAAGGGTGTTGTTAGACATCTTAAAGAAGGGCAAGCTAGGGTTGAAGAAATTCCACTACGCTTAAGTGTTCCGGAGTTGTCTGAGCAGGCAAGAGGAGTTCGCGCTGAGGTAGAAGTTTTAGATATTGATTTCTTGTCTTTAGAGGCCAGTGTTCGTTATTTAGGAATGATTGATTCAGCAAATGACGCAGAAACACTATTCCAAAGCGAGATAGAAGCTGAAGGTGAACCTGGACCTGAACCTGAACCTGAATCCATTACTGAAATAAATAAAGAAGCTTTATCTTCCGATGCGCACCCAAGCTCTTCTCAGTAAATATACCGTTATTGATTGGAAAAATTGGCAGCGACCAATGGCTTATGCCATTGGAATGTCAATCGCATTGCACATTATTTTCTTGGCGTTCAAATGGCATGAAGATAGCGAAAATACCAAACGTTTAAAAACACCATTAAGTGTTGTTTTGGTAAATGCTAGAAGTACCACACCTCCTGTTAATCCCAAGCGTTTAGCTCAAGAGGATTTAAATGGTGGCGGCGAACTAAAAGACACCCAAGCAGGTGCATTGCGCCGAGCTGATCCAGGGTTAGCAGAGAAGCTTGAAAAAATGGAAGCCGAGCAAAAGCGCTTACTTGCACAAATGAAGGCTGATAAAACTAATAGTGATAGTACGCTCAGTGGAAAAAAAGATACTCAGCAAAATGAATCAAATCCTTTAGAGGCAGAGCTAGCTAAACGCTTACAAAAGGATGGTCAGATGCCTCGGCGTGCAGTTGTTACTGCTACAAGTGCTAAAGCAGTTATTTTTGCTAACTATTACGATGCTATGCGCAAACAGATTGAAGCGTATGGCACGATTCATTTTCCGAGAGTTCAGGGAAAAGCTCTTTACGGAAGTTTGGTGGTGATGGTGAGTGTGGATCAAGAGGGTCGATTATCCAAAGAGGGGGTAATTGTGATGAAATCCTCTGGCAATCAAGAGTTAGATCGCCAGGCCATAGCCATTATTAGATCTTCAGCCCCGTTTGGTCGATTTACAGGTGCTATGCGACAGCAGATTGATATCTTAGATTGGGTTTCTACTTTTGAATTTACCCGAGATGGTGCAGAATTGAAGTGAATTTAAAAAAGAGACATAAAGAGATTAAGTAATGGACACCACAAAGCACCAACTGAATCCGAAGGATCACCCAGGAATGGATGTCTATGGCGTAGTTGGTCATCCTATTACACACAGTCAATCACCAGTGATCCATCAATTCTTTTCTGAGCAAATTCAAGATCCGATTTACTACGGCAAAATCTTCTCTGAGCTCGATTCATTTAAAGCTACCGTTAATCAATTTTTTGAGCGCGGTGGCAAGGGCTTGAACATTACTGTGCCATTTAAATTAGAAGCTTTCGAATTAGCTCAAAAGAGAACTGCTCGGGCTGAGATAGCCAAAGCTGCTAATGTTCTTTGGTTAAAAGATGGCATTCTTTGGTGTGATAACACTGACGGTATTGGTTTTGTAAGAGATTTAGAAAGACTTTTACATCAACAAAATATTAAGCCAGCAACAGCAAAAGTATTGATCTTGGGAGCCGGTGGAGCAGCCCAAGGCGTGATAGACCCTTTGATGAATTTAGGCATTAATGATATTTCTATTGCTAATAGAACCTTCGTCAAAGCGCAAGAATTAGCAAAACAATTTCAAGGTCTTCAACCGATAGCTATGGAAGATCTAGAGCATCAGTCTTCTCAATTTGATTTAATACTCAATGCAACAGCAACAGGATTAGGTGACTCTTCGCCCATCGGTTTGGACTTGCTAAAGAAAATTACGCATCCAAAAACTATTGCATACGACATGGTTTACGGTAAAGAAACAAAATTTCTCAAAGATGCAGAAAGCTTAGATCTGTTAGCGGTTGATGGTTTGGGTATGTTGGTAGAGCAAGCGGCTGATGCATTCATCACCTGGAGAAGTCCTTCGCAAGCATTGGACATACGGAGTGCTTTAGATGCTGTCCGTGCCAGTTATAAAACATGATCAAGTCAGTACTCAAGCAACACCACTGATTCTATAAAGATGAAGTTTCTACGTTATTTCTTATCAGTCATAGTTCTAAGTATCCTGGCATTACAGCTATTTTTCTTTGTTCAAATATTAGCTTGGCGTTGGGTCAACCCTACGATCACATCTTTTCAATTAGCAGAGCGCCATCGTATTTGCGGTTGGAGTGTTCCGTACATCCATGATTGTGAGCTTAAGCGTGAGTGGGTCGAGTTCAAGAAAATATCACCTGCTCTTAAACGTGCCATTACGATCAGTGAAGATAGTGACTTTTACCGTCATAGTGGTTTTGAGCTTCAAGCCATGAAAGATGCTTGGAATCGTAATCAAAAGAATACAAAGCACCTACGCGGTGGATCTACGATAAGCCAACAATTAGCGAAGAATTTATTTTTATCCGGTGAGAAAAATTACATTCGTAAAGCCCAAGAGTTCTTAATTACAGGTATGTTAGAAATAACTTTATCTAAAGAACGTATTTTTGAAATTTATCTCAATCATGTGGAGTGGGGTGAAGGTGTTTTTGGTATTAGTGCAGCGGCTCAGCATTATTTTTCATTAAAACCTCATCAGTTATCTATTGAGGAAGCCGCCTCCTTAGCAGCTGCTCTTCCAGCACCTAAGTGCTATGACAACGTCAAGTATTGCTCAACAGCCAGGGTTAATTTTCCAGCTAGGATTGATTTCATTCTTGAAAGAATGAGCAAGTAAGTTAATTACTTAAAAGTCGAGTTAATTGACTAAGGGCAAATTCACTTGCCGCATCTCTAATCTCTGATCGATTACCAGTAAATAGCTTGGTTTCTGAGAACACCTGATCATTATCTAAAATCCACGCAAAGCAAACTGTGCCAACTGGTTTTTCTTTAGTACCGCCTGTTGGACCTGCAATGCCTGTGATCGATAACGCGATATTGGAGTTACTAGATTGTTTGGCGCCAACTGCCATCGCTTTCGCAACTTGAATACTGACGGCGCCATGTTCTTGAATCAAATGTGCATCAACACCAATATCTTCGGATTTGGAATCATTGCTATAAGTAACATAACCTCGCTCGAACCACAGACTTGAGCCTGCTAAAGCGGTTAAGCTGGCAGCCACTAAGCCCCCTGTGCAAGATTCTGCTGTGGTCAGACGCCATTGATTCTTTAAAAGAATCTTAGCTAATTCTTCAATGAGTGAAGTGTTTATGAGATAGCTCATCATTAAAGTCTCATCACCAGATACGAGAGCCGATAGCAATGATTAAAAGAGTCGCTAGCGCAGCTGCTAGGTCATCAATCATGACGCCAAATCCTCTTATTAACCATGAAGGTATTTTTCTTGGTTGATCTAAGCGCTCGACCGTGGGTTCCCATTTTTTAAAATATTGATCGATGGATTTGATGGGGCCTGGTTTAACAGCATCAAAAAATCTAAACAATAGAAAAGCAACAATTTGGCCACCGATACTGGTTGGCATGATGATGAAAAGAATTAACCAAAAAGCAACAAATTCATCCCAAACAATACCGCCATGATCGGGCATACCTAATTCTTCACCCACCTTGCCACAAATCCAGATACCTCCGACAGCACTGATGGCGATCACTGCGGCAATCGTATGACTTGCTAAAAAAGCATCAAGTACAAAATAAATAGCCCAGGCGTAAAGGGTACCAATTGTTCCGGGTGCCTTGATCGATAAACCAGAACCAAAACCAAAGGCTAGAGCTCTTTCTGGTTTAGACCAAATCCAAGCAGCTTGAGGAATTATTTTCATTAAGGTTAGTTTTATCTATTGTCTAGAATTACTTTGCTGCACGAAGAGCATCGCGAGTGGCAATAGCAACTTTTCTAGCAGCATCAGCAAAGTCACTATCTTTGCTAGCGTACAAAATAGCTCTAGAAGAATTAATGATCATCCCAGTGCCAGGAGCATTTTTAATCGTGCCTGCTTGAACTGTTGCAGGTATATCGCCACCTTGAGCACCAATGCCAGGAATTAATAAAGGCATGTCGCCAACAATCGATCTAACTTTGGCGATTTCATCTGGAAAAGTTGCACCAACTACTAAACCTAGTTGACCTGTTTTATTCCATTTACTTGCAGACAAACGAGCAACCCTTTCATAGAGTAATTCTTTTGCATTGGAGTTTTGCTCGCCGACTTCTAAAAATTGAAGATCTGAGCCACCTGGATTAGATGTGCGGCACAGCACAATCACACCCTTGTTAGCATATTGAAGATAGGGCTCAATGGAGTCGAAGCCCATGTATGGATTAACTGTTACCGCGTCGGCTTGGTAGCGCTCAAACGCCTCAATGGCATATTGCACGGCAGTGCTACCAATGTCACCGCGCTTAGAGTCTAAAATTACTGGTACTTGCGGATGCTGACGATGAATATAGTCAATTAACTGAACTAATTGATCTTCGGCACCCTGAGATGCGAAATAAGCAATTTGCGGCTTAAAAGCACAAGCCACATCTGCTGTAGCATCAACAATAGCTCTGCAAAATGACAATATGGCGCCACCTTCACCTCTCAAGGAGGCTGGGAACTGCTTAGGATCAGGATCTAAGCCAACGCACAACATGCTATCTTGTGAGGACCATGCAGCGTTTAATTGTTCAGTAAAAAGCGGTCGATTTTTCATGGCTATTTCATCATTTTTTCGTGCAATCTCATTAATATCTCATGGAAATCAAAAGAGAATTGAAAAGGAAGCTTTAGTTTTTGCAGGCTATAGGATAAACTCCGCAAACCCCTGTGGCTAACTCCTCAACATAAATAGTTGAAAAATAAGATCGGAGCCCCGGCATGATCAATCTATTCGTATTACAAAAAGGTCGCCTCGCGCAAGAACAGGTCGATGATCGTCAAGAATTACTCAAACACCACAACCCGATATGGATTGATGTTGTAGATCCTGAAGAAGAAGAGCTTCAGTGGATTAAAGAGGCTTTTGGCGTTTCTCTTCCTGAACTTGAAGATTTAGGTGACTTGGAAGCTTCCGCTCGTTATTTCGAGGCGGAAGATGGTCATTTACACATTCGTACCGATTTCATTTTGGACGATGATGAAAACCCACGTAACGTGCGTGTGGCCTTTGTTTTGACTGACAACATTCTGTTCTCGATTCATGAGCAAGATTTACCAGTTTTCCGCTTGGTAAGACTGCGCGCACGCTTGCGCCCCGGATCAGTTAGAAATGCTAAAGATGTTTTATTAGATTTGTATTCAACAGATGCTGAATACTCTGCTGATGCTTTGGAAGAGGTTTATGAAAATCTTGAAGAAGCGGGTAAGCGTGTCTTGTCACACGATGTAACTGATACCGATGCAGCGGGTGTTTTGGAGACGATTGCAAAAGAAGAAGACTTGAATGGTCGTATCCGTCGTAATGTGATGGATACACGCCGCGCCTTATCTTTTTTGATGCGCAGTAAGTTGTTGTCAGATGAACAGCAAGAAGAGGCTCGTCAGATTTTGCGAGACATTGATTCTTTAGAGAACCATACAGCTTTCTTATTCGATAAGATCAACTTCTTAATGGATGCCACGGTTGGTTTCATCAACATCAATCAGAACAAGATCATTAAGATCTTTTCGGTTGTTTCTGTTGCCTTGATGCCGCCAACACTCTTGGCTAGTATTTGGGGTATGAACTTTGCATACATGCCAGAACTTCGTTCAGAGATGGGTTATCCATTTGCCATTGGCATGATGTTGATTTCAGCTTTGATACCTTTAGTCTATTTCCGTAAAAAAGGTTGGATGAGATAAGCCTAATTAGAGCTTTTGAAATGGTCAAATGATTGGAGATATTGCTTACTTAATTCTGTGGGCATTATCTGACCATCTTCTTTTATCAAAGTAATTAGATTGGAAGAAACTTCAGTCGGAGTAGGAATAATCTTACCTATCTTTGTTAATCTCAAATCAAGATCCTTTGAGATGCTTTGAATCTTTTCTTGATGACTGGATGGCGCTGTAAAGCATAGCTCATAGTCATCCCCGCCCATCAGGGAACATAAGCGCTTTACTTCAAGTGACTGATTCGCCAGAGTGCTTGAACAGGGTATTTGATCGATATAAATTTCTGCACCCACTTCTGACATTTTTAAAATGTGGGAAAGATCTCCTAATAAACCATCAGAAATATCAATTGCAGCATTAGCAACACCAAGAAGCGCTTGTCCAAGAGTTACTCGTGGCGTAGGGGTATGCATGCGTGGCGCTACCAAGGCGATCTCTTTGGAGTTCAAAGACCATTCTTGTCGAATACTACCTAGGGCTAAGCGAGCATCACCCACGGTGTTAGAGATCCAAATATCGTCACCTAACTTCGCATTTGAACGTTTGAGAGATTTTGTAGCATCGACTCGTCCAAAGATAGTGATACTGATGGTCAAAGGACCTGCGGTTGTGTCCCCACCAATGAGTGGGCAGTGATGCTCATCTGCCAGAGATAACAAACCTGCAGAAAACTCAGCTAGCCATTTGGGATTAACTTCTGGCATTGCAATTGCCAATGTATAAGCAACTGGAGCCGCGCCCATGGCAGCTAAATCAGATAAATTAACAGCTAAGCACTTATGACCCAAAGAACGAGGATCTGCACCTGGTAAAAAGTGTCGACCTTCGATCAACATATCTGTACTGACAGCTAAATCACCAGCTTGTTCTTTTGAATTGCATGTCATCAGGGCGCAATCATCACCAATACCTAAAAGAACCTGAGGATATACATGATTGGTGGAACGCTTAAAAAAGCGCTCAATCAAGTCAAATTCGCCAAGAGTGTTCAAGTTAAGACCTTGCTTGTTCATACCTTTATTGTAGGGTTAAATCCTTGCGAGTGAGTCGGGATAGCAATCAATAAATAAGAATAGGGAACTGAACAGGAATAGAATCTAACAATTAGTAAATAATTGATAAAAATATAACTAGAGACAAATAACATCAATCTACTTACTTATGAGTAAGTACTGAAAGATTATAAAAAAATGACAACAGATAAAAATCCTGAAAATTCAAGTGAGCAACAAAAAGCAGATTTTCGTAAAGCAGCGCTTGAGTACCATGAGTTTCCAACCCCAGGAAAAATTGCGATTGCAGCAACTAAGCAATTAACGAATCAGCGAGACTTGGCTCTTGCTTATTCCCCAGGTGTTGCAGCGGCTTGCGAAGAGATTGTGAAGGATCCTACGAATGCTTTTCGTTATACATCTCGCGGCAACCTAGTTGGAGTTGTTACTAACGGCACTGCAGTATTAGGTCTTGGAGATATTGGACCATTGGCTAGTAAGCCAGTGATGGAAGGTAAGGGCGTTTTATTTAAAAAGTTTGCTGGTATTGATGTATTTGATATTGAGATCAATGAAAAAGATCCAGATAAGTTAATCGAAATCATTGCTTCATTGGAGCCAACTTTTGGTGGTATTAACTTAGAAGATATTAAAGCGCCAGATTGTTTCTACATTGAGCGCAAGTTGCGCGAGCGCATGAACATTCCAGTTTTCCATGACGATCAGCACGGTACAGCCATTGTGGTTGGCGCTGCCATCATGAACGGCTTAAAAGTAGTTGGTAAAGATCTCAAAAAAGTTAAGTTAGTAACTTCTGGTGCTGGCGCTGCTGCATTAGCTTGTTTAGATCTTTTGGTTGATCTTGGAATGCCGATTGAAAATATTTGGGTTACTGATTTAGCCGGTGTGGTTTACAAAGGTCGCAAGGAACTCATGGATCCAGATAAGGATCCGTTTGCTAAAGATACTAAGCAGCGCACTTTAGCTGAAGTCATCGAGGGTGCTGACGTATTCTTGGGATTATCTGCTGGTGGTGTTTTAAAGCCTGAAATGGTTGCAAAGATGACTGCTAAGCCTTTAGTTTTTGCTTTGGCTAATCCAACGCCTGAGATTCTTCCAGAAGAGGTTAAGGCTGTGCGCGATGACGCTATCATTGCAACAGGCCGTACTGATTATCCAAACCAAGTGAATAACGTTCTTTGCTTCCCATTTATTTTCCGTGGTGCACTGGATGTGGGTGCCACAACCATCACGCGCGAAATGGAAATTGCCGCAGTGACTGCCGTGGCAGAACTAGCGCAGGTTGAGCAAAGTGATGTTGTGACTTCTGCTTACGGCGCCAGCAATCTTTCCTTTGGCCCTGAGTACTTAATTCCAAAGCCATTTGACCCACGTTTGATCACGATCATTGCACCAGCCGTAGCAAAAGCGGCCATGGAGTCAGGTGTAGCAACCCGTCCAATAAAAGATTTTGCAGCTTACAAAGATCAGTTGCAGCAATTTGTTTATCACTCAGGTACTTTGATGAAGCCTTTGTTTTCAGAGGCTAAAAAAGTACCTATGTCTAAGAAGCGCATTGTGTTCTCTGAAGGTGAGGATGAGAGAGTATTGCGTGCTGTTCAAGTGCTAATTGATGAAAAAATTGCCAACCCAATTTTAATTGGTCGTCCATCCGTGATTGCTCGCCGTATTGAACGATTTGGTTTACGTATGGTGCAAGGTGTTGATATTGAGATTTGTAATCCAGAGCAAGATAATCGATTCCGAGATTATTGGCAAACCTATCACCGCCTCACTGAGCGTGCTGGCGTGACCGAATCTTATGCTCGTTTAGAGGTTCGCCGTCGTAACACTTTGATTGGTGCTTTGATGGTTCATAAAGGGCAAGCAGATGGTTTGATCTGTGGCACGATTGGTCAGACAGGTGCTCATCTTCATTACATTGATCAAGTGATTGGTCATAAGCAGGGTGCCAAGATTTATGGTGCGATGAATGGTCTTGTTTTGCCAGGTCGTCAATTATTTTTAGTTGATACACACATCAATATTGATCCAACTGCTGAAGAATTAGCCGAATTAACAATTTTGGCCGCACAAGAGTTGCGTTCTTTAGGCATTAATCCAAAAGTAGCTTTGTTATCCCACTCGAACTTTGGCTCAAGCCAGGCAGACTCCGCACAAAAAATGCGTGCCACTCTGTCTATTTTGAAAGAAAAAGCTCCAGAACTTCAAGTGGATGGTGAAATGCATGGCGATTGCGCTTTAGATGCTGAGTTACGTAAAACCGTCATGCCGGAATCGACTTTAGTAGGAGATGCCAATCTTTTGGTCTTGCCAAATATCGATGCCGCCAATATTTCATATAACCTATTAAAGGTAGCTGCTGGTAACGGTGTTGCCATTGGGCCAATACTATTGGGTGCTGCTAAGCCAGTTCACATTTTGACGCCTTCAGCCACTTCAAGACGTATTGTGAATATGACAACCTTAGCTGTGGTGGAGGCCGCTCAGCATAATAGGCTTAAAATCTGAGTAGTGAGCGTGCGCTCACATATTTAAATTTATTTATAAAACAATGACTTACCTAAAATAAGCCATTGCGTCACTTGTTTTTGGGGCTCAAAAAGGGTACCCTACCCCTCATCATGATGACGAATATTGCTGAAAACAACCTCTATGGCCAATCCGTTCTAGGAGCTTCTGCGTCATCTTCAGCGCTAACAACAGGCTCTAGACCTAAGCCAACTTCAACTTGGAGAGCTGCTTTAGCAGCCCGTGAAGCTGGCCCTACTGCTGCATTACGCGCTGTACGCACAAATATTGTTCAGTCCATTAGAGCTTTCCGTACTGAAGATTTAATGGAAGCTGCTGGAGAATTAGGCCAACATTTCATTTACGCTAGTTGTTCTCATGCAATTACCAAGTCTGAAGTTTTAGAGGCTATTGCTAATGGTTTGCATTTTCCGAGACCGCAAGCAAAGAACTTTGATAATTTACTGAATTCTTTAACAACCTTAGTTGATCGTTCTGGTCCGCAACCTGGTTTTGTGATTGTTTTAGAGGGTTTGCCTTGTACACACAAATTTGACAAAGAAGCTCGTGAAACTTTGTTAGATGTGTTCCGTGATGCTGTTGAATTCTGGGCTGATCGTCGCGTATCCTGCCGTATTTTTTATTCATTCGCCTAAAAATACGTTTAGAAAATTTAAAATATAAAAAAACCGCTCTCAATACAGAGCGGTTTTTTTATATTACTCAAAAAGCTTTTTTAAAACTGATTCCAAACAGTATGAATCGTCGACAGTGCAACTATGCCGGCGGTTTCCGTTCTTAAAATTCGATAGCCCATCGAGACAGGAACAAAGCCTGCACGCTTAGCTTGCTCTTCCTCAGATTCACTTAAACCGCCCTCCGGGCCTATCAGAAGGGTGAGAGCCTGAGGGGTGCAACGCTTAAGAACACTCAATAAGCTGGCATCAGCTCTCGGTGAGAGCATCAAGCGCAAACTTTGCTCTTGAGGATTAAGACTGGATAACCACAAAGGTAAATTTTGGATGGGGCCAAGAGTCGGTATGACTGTTCTACCTGATTGCTCGGAGCCTGCCACTAAAATGCCATGCCAATGAGCAGTTTTCTTAGAGGCTCTTTCGCCATCTAAGCGAACTACAGATCGTTCTGTGTGAAGAGGAATGACTTGAGAGATACCTAATTCTACCGATTTCTCAATCAACCAGTCCATTTTGTCGCTACTGGCCATGCCTTGAGCAAGAGTGATCGGTGTTTTCGTTTCAGAGCGAAGATTTTTTTGGATTTCAGACAAGCGCACTGCTGCAGACTTCTTATCCATAGCAGTCAATACTGCAATAGCACTTAACCCCTGCCCATCAAAGACCTTAAAGCTTTCACCGACCTGAATTCTGCGAACTCTTAAATGGTGGGCAAGCTTAATATCAAGGATGACTTCATCCTTGATATCAACGCCTTGCTGAGGCCATGGGCCTGGTAGATAAAAATGTGACATGAAACAATCATAAGGTATTCGGCTGCAATGATAAAATGTCATTCTTTAAAGGATTCGGCCTTTTATGCTGTTTTTCAGTGAAATAGGTTCTGACTCGAACTCACGCCGCAGGGAAAATAATGTCTTCTAAGCAAACCAATATGGCTAACGCAATCCGCGCTTTAGCAATGGATGCAGTTCAACAAGCTAACTCTGGCCACCCTGGTATGCCCATGGGTATGGCTGACATTGCGGTAGGTCTTTGGGGCGAACATCTTCAACACAATCCTAAAAATCCACACTGGATGAACCGCGATCGTTTCGTTCTATCAAATGGTCACGGCTCTATGTTGCTTTACGCACTATTACATTTGACTGGCTACGACTTGCCGATGCAAGAGTTGAAGAACTTCCGTCAGTTGCATAGCAAAACAGCAGGCCATCCTGAATACGGTATTACGCCAGGTGTTGAGACAACGACAGGTCCTTTGGGTCAAGGTATTACTAATGCAGTGGGCATGGCTTTGGCGGAAAAATTATTAGCTCAAGAATTCAATAAGCCAGGTTTAGATATTGTTGATCATCACACCTATGTGTTCCTAGGAGATGGTTGCTTGATGGAAGGTATCAGTCATGAAGCTTGTTCCTTAGCGGGTACCTTGAAGTTAAATAAGTTAATTGCTTTGTGGGATGACAACGGTATCTCGATTGATGGCAAGGTCATTAACTGGTTTGCAGAAGACACTCCCAAGAGATTCGAAGCTTATGGATGGAATGTGATTCGTGATATAAATGGTCATGACGCAAATGCAGTAGCTGCCGCAATCGCTAAAGCTAAGAAAAGTGATAAACCAACATTTATTTGTTGTAAGACATCAATTGGTCAGGGCTCACCGAATTTAGCTGGAACAGATAAAGTACACGGCGCACCTTTGGGTGCAGTAGAGATCGCAGCAACGCGCGCTGCGATCGGCTGGAATCATCCACCATTTGAGATTCCTCAAGATGTTTATGATGCCTGGGATGCCAAGCAACAGGGTGCGACAACAGAGGCTCAATGGAACACGCTATTTGCGGCATACCGTTCAAAATATCCTCAAGAAGCAAAAGAATTTGAGCGTCGCATGCTTGGTGAGTTGCCTGGTAACTTTGATAAAACAGTAGAAGCTTATCTTTCTAACTGTTCCACAAAAGCTGAAACCATTGCAACTCGTAAAGCGAGTCAGAATGCGATTGAAGCTTTGGCATCTTTATTACCAGAGTTCATGGGTGGTTCAGCAGACTTAACGGGATCTAACTTAACCAATTGGTCAACATGCAAAGCGGTGCGTGCTGATCAATGGGGTAATCACATCAACTATGGTGTGCGTGAGTTTGGTATGAGTGCCATCATGAACGGTATTGCTTTGCACGGTGGTTACATCCCGTTTGGCGCAACATTTTTAACTTTCTCAGACTACAGTCGAAATGCATTGCGCATGGCTGCCTTGATGAAGATACGTAGCATCTTTGTATTTACTCATGATTCGATTGGTTTGGGTGAAGATGGTCCCACTCATCAGTCAGTGGAGCATGTGGCTAGTTTGCGTTTAATCCCCAATATGGATGTATGGCGTCCGTGCGATACCACTGAAAGTGCTGTTGCATGGGCTGCAGCTGTGAAGCGCCACAACGGCCCATCTAGTCTTATTTTCAGCCGTCAAAATTGCCCGTTTGTAAAACGCGATGCTAAGCAAACGCAAGCCATTTACAAAGGTGGCTATGTGATGCGTGACGATAAAAACGCACAAGCTGTATTGATAGCCACTGGCTCTGAAGTCGCGATTGCATTAGATACTGCCGAGTTACTTAAAAAAGAAGGTATTGCAGTAAGAATTGTTTCAATGCCTTCAACAAGTGTTTTTGATAAGCAAAGCAAAGCTTACAAAGATTCAGTTTTGCCAGCAGATTTGCCACGTATTGCTATTGAAGCAGGCGTTACAGATTACTGGTGGAAATACGCTTGCTCTGCAGTTCACGGTGTTGATACATTTGGCGAATCTGCTCCAGCAGGAGTGCTTTATAAGCACTTTGGCTTGACGGCTGAAGCTGTGGCTAAAACAGTTCGTCAATGCGTATAAGAATAAATACAGGAACAGAATTAAATTAGAAGGAGTTGGGGATGACGATTAAGGTTGCTATTAACGGATATGGTCGTATTGGTCGCATGGTGGTTCGTGCTATCTACGAAGAAAAGCGTGATGACATCAAGGTAGTTGCGATCAATGGTTTAGGCGGTATTGATATCAATGCACACCTAACGCAATATGATTCTGCTCATGGCCGCTTCCCTGGCACGGTAACAGTTGATGGCGATCATTTGATCATCAATGGTGATCGCGTAAAGATGTTCTCAACCCGTAACCCCTTAGAGACTAATTGGGGTGATTATGGTGTTGATGTTGTTTTGGAATGTTCAGGCGCTTTTACTTCAAAAGAAAAAGCAATGGTGCATATTCAGCAAGGTGCCAAGAAAGTCATTATTTCTGCACCAGGCGGAAAAGATGTGGATGCTACGGTTGTATATGGCGTGAACCATCAGGTTCTTAAATCAACTGATCAAGTTATCTCTAACGCAAGTTGCACAACCAACTGTTTAGCTCCTGTTGTGAAACCGCTATTAGATTCAATCGGTATCGAATCAGGTTTAATGACAACCATTCATGCCTATACGAATGATCAAGTTTTAACAGACGTTTATCACAGTGATATGCGCCGTGCACGTTCAGCAACTATGAGTATGATTCCAACCAAGACTGGTGCAGCTGCTGCTGTTGGTTTGGTTTTGCCAGAATTACAAGGTAAGTTTGACGGCTTTGCAATGCGCGTGCCGTCCATTAACGTATCTGTCGTTGATTTAACTTTCACCCCAACTAAAGCTACTACAGTGGAGGAAGTTAATGAAGTGATTAAGAAGGCTAGTGAAAGCGGCCCACTGAAAGGTATCTTGGGTTACAACACATTGCCTTTGGTATCGATAGATTTTAATCATGACCCACGTCCAAGTATCTTTGATAGCACGCAAACGCGTGTATCAAAAGACGGTAAGTTGGTGAAGATTCTTTCTTGGTATGACAACGAGTGGGGCTATAGCTGCCAAATGTTGAATGCCACTAAAGCATTGATGGACGCTAAATAAGTTATTCACTAATTATTTATAAACAATTAATAAAGCCGCCAACGTGACCTTAAGTGCAGACGTATTGCAGGATGTAAAATCTTTAGGAATAAATATTTCTAAAGCTTGTGATGATTTTTTAAGAGATCGTGTTAGTAGCGAAAAGTCAGGAAGATGGAAAGAGGAGCATGCGGACTATATCAAACGCTCTAATAAAATTATAGAGGAAGAAGGTTCAGCACTAGATCAGTGGAGAAGTTTCTAATCCTAAAATAGGATGCAGGCTGATTCATAAATTTATGAGGTTAATTAACTTAATCTGAAATTAAATCAATATAGGTTTGATAGCTAAAGCTACGATTTCTGGTCTGCCCTGTTATTTCAATAATCAACCCAAGATCTATTAAATTTTTAACGGCAGCATTGGCTGTGGGATAAGTAACCCCTAATACTGTCTTAACTTTTTCAATTGTAAACCTTGGCATAGTTGGTAAAAGGTCAAATAGTTTTAAGCTGTTTAGGCTCGCTTCCGATGATGACATAACGATATTTTTATCTGCATAGATTCGTGTTGATATTTCAACAATATTTTTTCTAGCTGTTATCGCTGAGTCAATAACCCCTTCAAGGAAAAATTGAATCCAAGATTCCCAATCTCCTTCAGTTCGTACCCCATTTAAAAGTCTGTAATACTCAGATTGATTTTGCTTGAGGTGGGCGCTGAGATACATCAACGGTTCTGGTAGTAAATCATAGTATTCAACCAGAGCGGCAATTAATAGACGCCCAAGGCGACCATTACCGTCCAAAAAGGGATGTATTGTTTCGAACTGTGCATGAACTAGAGCAATCTTTACCAGAGGCGGAAAGTCATCACTGTCCTCATGAATAAACTTCTCTAAGTCACTTAGTAGCTTAGCTACTTTTTCTGGCGGCGGTGGGACAAAAATAGCTCTGCTAGGTTTTTTACTGCCAATCCAGTTTTGAGATTTTCTTAACTCGCCAGGCTGTTTACCATTACCCCTTACGCCATTCATAAGAAGTTGGTGAGCGTTGCACAGGAGTCGAATACTTATTGGAAGACCATCCTCTTTTTTTAAATTTTCTTGAACATACTGAAACGCTTTTATGTAGTTTGTAACTTCCTCTACATCATCCGTATTGATAACTTTAATGCCAGCTTCATCATCAAATAGATCGGTTAGGGTGGCCTGCGTCCCTTCAATTTGGGAGGTTAAAAGAGCCTCTTTTCTGATGGCACCATAAAGTAACCAATTGATTGAGGGAACGAGCTTACTCACACCTGAGAGTTGAGCAAGCGCTAATTCTGCCAATAGGTTCTGTTTCTCGTAACTGTTAGCTGTTAGTTGTGGTTCTCTGGGCGGAAGCCCTTCAGGGATAAACGCCTTTAAGGATTCCCCAACAGTAGTTGTTGTTACATAGCGCCCGCTAATTCGCTTCATATTTAAGAATTCTTTAATGAAAGATTCTATATTAAAGTATTGTTTAATATGAAGTCAAGCTATTAAAGTCAAATCCCTGGTAATAAATCAACTTAGGGTTGTCGGGAGCGTTATTTAGCTTTTTTCTTGTTCGGACAGATTTTCTTGTTACAGCTACCGTAAATGGCTAAAGCATGATCGACGATCTCAAAACCAAGGTTTTTAGCGATATCTTGCTGCCTTTTCTCAATGGCGGGGTCTACAAACTCTTCAACGTGACCACAATCGACGCAAACGAGGTGATCGTGGTGATCACCCTCATTGAGCTCAAAAATCGCCTTACCCTCTGCTTTGCCTGATTCAAAGTGGTTACGTAAAAGAAGGCCAGCTT
The DNA here is from genome assembly GCA_945881875.1 of Polynucleobacter meluiroseus. GTDB lineage: Bacteria > Pseudomonadota > Gammaproteobacteria > Burkholderiales > Burkholderiaceae > Polynucleobacter > Polynucleobacter meluiroseus_A. The sequence continues at coordinate 8,194 of CAMCVH010000004.1, read as the reverse complement.
GCTCAAATTGGGTCAGAACACGGTAGACTGTCGCTAGTCCGACATCCATGCCCTCTGCAACCATGGCAAGATAGATATCTTCGGCGCTGAAGTGCTTATGGCGGTTCTGATGAAAGAACTCCAGAATCTTCATCCGGGGTGCAGTAACCTTGAGACCCATGTCTCTTAAATTATTTGGAGATATTGTGTTTGTCATAGCGGTAAAATCAATTTTTCTCATGATACGGCTTACCATGCAAATCTGCTTAAAAAACGTAAGAAATACCCCAGTATTCAAGGGCTTAGTTTGGAGTGTATTAGCGCTCTTGGGCACTAGCTTGACTGCTTGTAGTGGTCTGACGACCATTTCTGAGGGAAGTAAAAGCAAAATCGGTCAGGTTTTTAAACCTTATCGCCCGGATATGGTTCAAGGAAACTTTATTTCCAATGAGCAACTTGAACGCGTCAAAGTGGGTATGGACCGCGAAGAAATCAAAGTTATCTTAGGTACACCCTTATTGAATAGCGCGATGCATCCCAATCGATGGGATTACGTTTTTGCATTCAAGCGTGGCGATACTCAATTAGTTGATCAGCGCCAGGTGACCTTGTATTTTGAAAAAGATTTCCTTAAACAAATCAAAGCAGATGCACTGCCTACTGAGTATGAACTCATTGCTGAGATTGACGGTATCAAAGGTGAGCGCCGACCACAGCGTAAAGCAGTGACCAAAGATTTAGAAAGTGATCATAGGGCGCCGACTGTGCAAACAATACCTAACCCAACTCAGGGTGTTGGTATTCCGCGTGGCGATACCAGAAATTAATAATAGAAATAACTAAAAATATAGAGATAGAAATAATGTCTACTTTGAAATTTGCTGTTGCAGGAGCATCAGGCCGTATGGGCCGCATGTTGATTGAAACTATTTTAAATACCCCTGATGCCAAATTAGTGGGGGCTTTAGATATGGCCGGTAGTTCTGCAATTGGTCAAGACCCAGCTAATTTTTTAGGTAAAGATACAGGCATCAAAATTACTGCTGATATCAAAGAAGGTTTAAAGGATGCTGATTTCTTAATTGATTTCACAAGACCTGAAGGTACCTTGACACACTTGGCTATTGCTCAAGAAATGGGCGCCAAAATGATCATCGGTACAACTGGTTTTACAGATGAGCAAAAAGCTATCTTGAAGAAAGCTAGCGAAAAAGTGGCAATCGTATTTGCGCCAAATATGAGCGTAGGTGTTAATGCCACATTTAAATTATTAGAAGTGGCCGCAAAGATTTTGAACCAAGGCTACGATATTGAAATCGTTGAAGCGCATCACAAGCATAAAGTGGATGCGCCATCAGGTACAGCTATTGGGATGGGTGAGGTCATTGCTAAAGCTCTAGGTAAAGAACTAAAAGATTGTGCTGTGTATGCTCGTGAGGGTCATACCGGTGAGCGAGAAGATGGCACGATTGGTTTTGCGACTATTCGAGGCGGCGATATCGTGGGCGATCACACAGTCATGTTCTGTGGTGATGGTGAGCGTATTGAGGTCACTCATAAATCTGCTTCACGCATTTCCTATGCTCAGGGCGCCGTCAGAGCGGGACGCTTTCTAGCAAATCAAAAAGCAGGTCTATTTGATATGCAAGATGTTTTAGGGCTCAAGAACCTAAAGATCTAAAAAACTAAAATAAAAAATAAAAATGTAAGGATGTGTTTTGAGTTTAGAAGTTAATACAGTGAGCAAGGATTACGATCACCGAGCTATTGAGGCAGCTGCTAATGCGCAGTGGAAATCAGGTGATGTTTATCGCGTTGAAGAAAACGCTAAAGATAAAAAAGGCCAGCTCAAGAAAAAATACTATGCTTGCAGTATGTTGCCTTACCCGTCAGGTAAGTTGCACATGGGGCATGTGCGGAACTACACCATCAATGATGTGATGACACGCCAATTGCGCATGCAAGGCTATAACGTTTTAATGCCAATGGGTTGGGATGCTTTTGGTATGCCAGCTGAAAATGCGGCATTAAACAACAACGTGCCACCAGCTGCCTGGACCTACGACAACATTGCTTACATGAAAAAGCAAATGGATGCGATGGGTTTGGCTATTGATTGGTCAAGAGAAGTCACCACTTGTAAGCCTGATTGCTATCGTTGGAACCAATGGATCTTTTTAAAGATGTTGGAAAAAGGTGTTGCCTACCGCAAGACTCAGGTGGTGAACTGGGATCCAATTGATCAAACTGTCTTAGCTAATGAGCAAGTGATAGACGGGCGTGGTTGGCGTTCAGGTGCTTTGGTAGAAAAACGCGAGATTCCAGGCTACTACTTAAACATCACCTCTTATGCAGAAGAACTCTTGAGTGGTCTTGAAGGTTTAGGTTGGCCTGAGCGCGTAAAACTCATGCAACAAAACTGGATTGGTAAAAGTTTTGGTGTGCGTTTTGCTTTTGCTCACGATATTAAGGATGATGCAGGTCAATTGATTCAAGATGGCAAGATGTATGTGTTTACTACACGTGCTGATACGGTTATGGGTGTGACATTCTGTGCAGTAGCTGCCGAGCATCCTATTGCGACACAAGCTGCCAAAAATAATCCTGCATTAGCTACTTTCATTGGGAAGTGCAAACGAGGCAGTGTGATTGAAGCTGATCTCGCGACTCAAGAAAAAGAAGGTATGCCAACAGGCTTAATGGTTAAGCATCCTTTGACTGGTCAAGATGTTGAAGTCTGGGTGGGTAACTATGTCTTGATGAGTTACGGCGATGGTGCTGTGATGGGTGTACCTGCCCATGATGAGCGCGACTTTGCATTTGCATTGAAGTACAAGATAGCTATCAAGCAAGTGATGCAAGTAGAAGGTCAAACTTTCGACAGCAAAGCTTGGCAAGAGTGGTATGCCGATAAAGACAAAGTAGTTAATGTTAATAGTGGTAAATATGATGGGTTGAGTCATGCGCAGGCTGTTGATGCTGTAGCAACAGACTTGCAGAAATTGGGTGTTGGCGAAAAGAAAACCACCTACCGTTTACGTGACTGGGGTATTTCTCGCCAACGTTATTGGGGTACCCCAATTCCGATTATTCATTGCGACACTTGCGGTGAAGTACCAGTTCCTGAAAAAGATTTACCAGTTGTTTTGCCAGAAGATTGCGTACCTGATGGTTCTGGTAACCCCCTAAATAAACGCGAAGACTTTTTAAAGTGCTCCTGTCCTAAGTGTGGCAAACCATCTAGACGTGAAACCGATACGATGGATACGTTTGTTGATTCAAGCTGGTACTTTATGCGCTACACATGCTCAGATGCAGATAGCATGGTAGATGCTCGCAATGATTACTGGATGCCAATGGATCAATACATTGGTGGTATTGAGCATGCGATCCTTCATTTGTTGTATGCCCGTTTCTGGACCAAGGTCATGCGTGATTTAGGTTTAGTGAAATTTGATGAGCCATTTAGTAACTTGTTAACGCAGGGTATGGTTCTTAATGACACTTATTACATTGATGAGCCCAATGGTCGTAAGACTTGGATTAATCCAGATGATGTACTTGTAGACACCGATGACAAGGGTCGACCACTAAGTGCTAAACATAAAACAAATGGCAAGGTTGTTCAAATTGGCGGTGTTGAGAAAATGGCCAAAAGTAAGAACAACGGGATTGATCCACAGTCATTGATTGATCAATATGGTGCAGATACAGCGCGTTTGTTTACGATGTTTGCAGCGCCCCCTGAGCAACAGCTAGAGTGGTCTAGCTCTGGTGTGGAGGGTGCTTCACGCTTCTTGCGTCGTTTATGGGTTTATGGTGCTCAGCATGCGGCAATCATTCAGGCTACTGCAGAAAAATTGCCAGTTAGCTTATCAGAAGCTGATAAAGCTCTGCGCCTAGAGCTCTATACAGTTTTAAAGCAAGCTAACTTTGACTATCAACGTAAGCAATACAACACAGTTGTATCAGCTACTATGAAAATGTTGAATGCTGTTGAGCAAGCGAAGGATATTAGTCCTGAAGTGCGTCGTGAGACTTTAGGCATTTTGCTGAGAGTTTTATACCCAGTTGTGCCACACATCACATTTACGCTTTGGAATTTGGCAGGTTTTAAAGATCAGTTAGGTGACCTATTGGATGCGCCATGGCCTGAGGTTGATGAATCAGCCCTCATTCAAAATGAGATTACTTTAATGATTCAGGTCAATGGTAAGTTGCGCGGTCAAATATTAGTGCCTGTTGATGCCGATAAAGCCAGTATTGAGTCTTTAGCGCTAGCCAGTGAAGCAGCTATTAAGGCCATGGATGGTGCTCCTGCCAAGAAAGTGATTATTGTCCCTGGTCGTTTGGTCAATATCGTTATCTGATCCCAGTCATTAATAGGTAGAATGTACCCAATATGAAAAAAACCACCAGCAATCATTCTGCAAGCCGTCGCTTATGGCTCGGTGGTGGTTTATCTTATCTAGCTTTGGCATCACTTACTACAACTTTAGGCGCCTGCGGTTGGCGCTTGCGCGGTAAAGTGAATTTGCCCTATAAATCTTTGTTATTAACTGGAACGATTACCCCAGAGCTCAAAGATGATATTGAGATGCTCCTGCGCGTTAACGATATTGAGTTAGCTAAAACCGTTAAAGATGCTGAGTTAGTACTTGAAATCATCAGTGAGCAAAATGCTCGCCAAGTTCTGTCATACAACACAGCTGGCCAGATTACGGCTTATCGAATTATTTCAAGAGTGGTATTCAGAGCATTCGATCCTTTCAGTGGCTTAGAGGTCATGCCTGAATCAGATATTTTCTTGACGCGTGATCTTGACTTTAACCAGTCAAATATCCAGGCGTTTGATCAGCAGGTAGCTGAATATATTAAAACGATGCGTATTGATATTGTTTCTCAATTAATGCGTCGCTTGGCATCGATCAAGAAACTTCCAACTGAAGCGGATTTATTGAAGAAGAACTCTTCAACGATTCCATCAAATCCATCTGCAAAGTCGTCAGCACCTGACTCTAAGAAGTAAAAAGAGGCTCTATGCTTAAGGCGGATGCTTTTGAAGCACATTTAGCAGTTGCCAAAAAGAATGGCCCCTCTCCACTTTACGTTCTAACTGGCGATGAGCCACTTTTAGTGATGGAGTTGCAAGATCAACTCAGGGCGATGGTGCAAATACATGGTCACACCGAACGAGAAATCATGATGCATGAAAAAGGCTTTGATTGGTCTGTACTCATGAACGCTGGCCAAACCATGTCTTTATTCGGAGACAAACGCTATGTTGAGCTACGTATACCCACTGGTAAACCAGGTCGTGATGGTTCGGATGCGATTAAACAATTCTGTTCACAAATACAGACACAGATAAGCGCTAAAGATCCAGTGGATACAGTGACATGTATTTTTCTACCAAGAGTTGATTTTCAGACGCAGAAATCAGCCTGGTTTTCGGCTTTAGATGAGGCTGCGGTAGCGGTAAAGATTGATCCAATTGAGCGCTCTCTTTTACCAAGCTGGATTGCAGCTAGATTAAAAAAACAAAATCAACAGGTTGAAGCTGGTGAATTTGGTCAGCGTGCCCTGCAATTTATGTCAAATCAGGTTGAGGGTAACTTGATTGCTGCTCATCAAGAGATTCAAAAGCTTGGTTTACTTTATCCAGATGGAGTTCTCACAGAAGAAAACATCCGTGATGCTGTTCTCAATGTTGCTAGATATGATGTTTTCCAATTAACCGAATCATTGCTTGCTGGTGATCTAGCGAGATTCAATCGCATGGTGGATGGCTTGCAGGGTGAGGGTGAGCCTTTGGTGTTAATCCTTTGGACTGTCACAGAAGAAGTTAGACTGCTCAATCGTCTGCGCCAAGGTTTAGATCGCGGTGACAACTTGCAGATGATGATGAAGATGAATCGTATCTGGGGTAATAAAGAACGTTTAATCCCTCAAGCGATGCAAAGACTTAGTACGGATCGATTACAAAAAGCTTTGTTAGTTGTAGGCGGTCTTGATAAGCAATCAAAAGGCTTGCAACTAAATAAAGGATCGGGTCCGATCCTAGAAAAACTTCCTAGTGACCCTTGGGATGGGTTAAGGATGTTAGGGCGTTTATTTGTTTAGTTCTAAAAGTATTAAAAGTTATTGAGATGTCAGACTTTGCTCTATGGAACTCACCCAATTACACCCATAAAATTGATTTACACCCAATTAATCTATTTTTTTAATTGAAAAGGCCTCGAGTAAGCTTAAAGTAGAAGCAGAAACGTGAGCTTTTTATATCTCCTTGAAAACATAGAGGAATTATTCCAAAGCATCTAGATCAGTTAAAGTAATGCCTATGAGCACTCAAAACAACACAAATACTGACGTAGTTGCCCAAATTAGAGTCATTGGGCAAAAAGCAAGAACAGCTTCGCGAGCGATGGCTCGCGCCAGCACGGCCGCTAAAAATCAAGCTTTAATTCATTTGGCGGCATTAGTTAGAAAAAATGCAGATGCCCTAAAGTCAGTTAATGCGCAAGATGTGGCCAGAGCAAAAACGAATGGTCAAGATGCTGCTTTCATTGATCGCTTAACCCTCACTGATAAAACTATTGCCTCGATGGCTGAAGGTCTTGAGCAAATTGCAAAGCTGTCTGACCCAATTGGTGAGATGAGCAACATTAAAAAAATGCCATCAGGTATTCAGGTGGGGCAAATGCGTGTGCCATTGGGTGTGATTGGCATTATTTACGAATCACGTCCTAACGTCACCATTGATGCGGCAGCTCTTTGCCTAAAGTCAGGTAACGCCACCATTTTGCGCGGTGGCTCCGAGGCGATTGATTCAAATACAGCTTTAGCTAAATTAATACAAGAAAGTTTATCTTTGGCAGGTTTGCCATCAGATGCAGTTCAAGTGGTTGAAACTACTGATCGTGCTGCTGTGGGCGCCATGATCACCATGAATGAATACATCGATGTGATCGTGCCACGCGGTGGCAAGAGTTTGATCGAGCGTTTAATGGCTGATGCCCGCGTGCCGATGATTAAACACTTGGATGGTATTTGTCATAGCTATATTGATGTGTTAGCAGACCCTGCCAAAGCGATCAAGGTTTGTGATAACGCTAAGACACAGCGCTATGCGCCATGCAACACGATGGAAACTTTATTAGTTCATGAGTCAATGATCAAAGATGCTTTATTACCTTTGTGCAAGATCTATCAAGACAAGGGTGTGGAGTTGCGTGTTTGCAAGAAAACCAAACAAGCACTTGAATCAGCTGGTGTGAAAAATTTAGTAGATGCAACAGAGGAAGATTGGTCTACAGAATATTTAGCCCCGATCTTGTCGATTAAGACAGTCAGCAATATCGATGAAGCGATGGATCACATTCAGCAATATGGTAGTCACCATACGGATTGCATCATCACAGAGGATTATTCAGCTGGTATGCGCTTTTTAAGAGAAGTTGACAGCGCTAGCGTGATGATCAACGCGAGCTCGCGTTTTGCCGATGGCTTTGAGTATGGCTTAGGCGCTGAAATTGGTATTTCGAATGATAAGTTACATGCTAGAGGCCCTGTGGGTCTTGAAGGCTTAACTTCAATGAAATATATCGTGTTTGGACAAGGCGAAATTAGAACGTAATTGTGAAGGCAGTTTAAGACCTCATCATTCAAGATGAATGATGAGGAGTTGCTTAGAAATTAAGTAGAAATATAAACCTAAAGGGGTGGTTGAGATGAATGATTCAGTAAACGTGGTTTTGGGCGGTGCTTACCTATATATAAAAGCAATTCATATTTTGTTTGTCGCTTCATGGTTTGCTGGCTTATTTTATTTGCCACGTATCTACGTCAATATGGCACAAGAAACCAATCCACAAGTGCTTGAGCGCCTATTGGGCATGTCTCATCGTTTATATCGTTTTATGACGATTTTGATGATTCCAGCAGTAGCAACTGGTTTGATTCTTTGGCAATACTATGGCGTTGGTAAAGGGCCTGGTTCTGGTTGGATGCACGCCAAATTGCTATTAGTTTTTATCATGCTGGGTTATCACCATGCTTGCGGTTCTCTTTATAAGAAATTCAAAGCAGGTAACAATCAACGTTCACATGTTTGGTACCGTTGGTTCAATGAAGTACCAGTTGTGATCTTTTTGATCATCAGTATTTTGGTTGTTGTAAAACCTTTTTAATTTGTTCAAGTAAATAAACTTAAAAC
>CAMCVH010000003.1 GCA_945881875.1 Polynucleobacter meluiroseus | reverse complement strand
GTCGAGTCTAGCAAGGGAGTTGAAAATCCTTGTGTCGGTGGTTCGATTCCGCCCCGGGCCACCAAGAATCAAAAAGAGAGCTTATAGCTCTCTTTTTTCATTTCTACCCTAGCTATTTGCGTCTAAGTTAAACAATGGTGTGCCCACCTTAGTTCTAGCGCCTCATGTCATTGCCTAGAGCCTCTAATCTAATCATCAGGATGTCTAATCCTGTCCTACCGTTTCTGCTATTCAAGTGGCATTGCTCGGGGTACCCCTCGCATGAACTGTCCTTTTAAAGGACAAAAAATTACCAACCCTTAACGCTTGGTGCTTGAGGTGCTTGTCGAGGTGCGTTAATCGTTGTATTTGGTTGGGTCTGAATTGGTGCCGTACTTGTTCCTTGATAAGCCCCCTGCGGACTATAGAAATTAGTCTGCCCATTATCTGTTTGAAACGACTGAGTATTTTGACCTTGGGCGTTATAGACATTTGTAACGCCACTTGGACTTGTTTGTGAATAGCCTTTATATGCCCCGTTGGCATCATAGATAGCCTGCGCAGAACACACCATTGCAATCAGTAAGGAATAACCGACGGCACTGACATAAATGACGATCTTCATAATTGCTCCAATTTGCGTGATTCACTCAAAGGTATCTAAGTCTGACTCATCGACTTCTATACTTTGATCTTTAATAGCGTTAGCACCTATTAAATGCTCGATATATTCTAAAGTTGCATAGTAAGGGGGCATATGAGCGTTGTTAGCCGCTTGATCACTCCCATACCGATAACGATAGACCAATAGCTTCATATCAAACGAATTAATCATCACCCCAGTCTGCATAGTCTTCATCTGGAATATGATTCATTTCATTAATTTTTCGTTTGGTTAAGTGTTGCCAGATTAGTCGCTCTTGCACCAATTCATTGCTTTGCAGTTCAAAGTATTTGTCCGGAAGACTATCTTCTTCGATCTCTAGTTGTTGATGGTTCATAGCTTGCTCCTTTCGACAAAATCAAAATTGGTTGCCAATAGATTGCTTGTGTCACGCTGTATCGAAACAGGACCATGGGGTGCCCAAACAACTCATCAGCAGAAATTTAGTCTGCTCCAAAATGAAGGGGCTGTCTAATAAATTTTTAAATTTTTTATCTGGTGAAAATCTATTGCATTGCATCCAAAATTTAATGTAATGAGTAATTACTTACTTTTTAAATGAATTTATTGTTAACAATTGCTAAAGGGGTGAATAGAGATTAAATTAAATCTAGGTGAGTTAAATGCTGGAGGAATTGCTATGGAAATAAAAACTGCCAAGAACGAGCCATATCCCGTAGAAGTCATCAAAGATCAGGTTTACTATTGGTGTACTTGTGGACTGAGTGAGAACCAACCCTTTTGTGATGCATCACACCAAAGAACGGATATGACGCCGTTGGAATTTATTGCCACAGAGACCATGACTGTCTATTTCTGTGGATGCAAGCAATCAGCTAATGCGCCGCTATGTGATGGCACCCACTTCTCCCTCTAGGTATTGACAATCTAAATCTATCGGAGGTCAGGATGAGCTTTAAGCATGCCAAAGCAGTGATCGTAAAGACCACTAACGGACAAATAGAAATGAAGGACCATGGCTTGATTCATTTGTTAAATCGTTACCATTGTGATGTCAATACCAAAGACTTCGTGATTGCCTGGAATCAGCATTGTCTAAACAAATATGGCTATGTTTTAGAGATTATCGATATAGACTATGAATGGTCACATGAGTAGGACCTCTATAGGTGAATCAGATGATGGTCATCCCTGCGTTGGTTAACCGTCGATTTAAGCGACGCTTATTTACCATCACTGCTTGTAATGTCGTTTAAAACGCGATTAAACAGCTTGTAATCAAGTTGTCATATCTCTGGATCACTATAAGAGGTCAAAATCTTGTCTAAGGAGTGGGGATGCTTTACCTTTTGCAAAACACGATTGCTTCCAGTATTCGGCCAATGCGGCAGTCCCTCAGAATTGTTCGAGCCACTTTAAATAGTGCGGCCAACCCATTTATTAATACGGAACTCCATAAATCTAATCTTGCTTGGCTAGATGTCATAGAGCAATTGTCAGGCGCTCATCTCAAGCCGGAGTGGGGTATTCATGAGACTGAGTTTAATGGAGGGGCAGTTGAGATTCAAGATGAAATAGTTCTCAAGCGAACTTATTGCCAATTAGTGCATTTCAAAAAAGTAGCCACAAAATTACATCAACCAAAATTGCTTATTATTGCCCCTTATTCGGGGCACTTTGCCACCCTTTTGCGAGGTACCGTTGAGGCAATGCTACCGGAGCATGATGTTTACATTACTGATTGGTTAGATTGCAAGAACATTCCCACCAATCAAGATCGCTTTAATCTTAATGATTTCATAGACTACTTAATTGATTTCTTGCATTTCTTAGGCCCTAAGACCCATGTGTTGGCAGTGTGTCAGCCTACCGTAGCCGCCCTTGCAACTACTGCCATCATGTCAGATTGGGGTGATCGCTGTCAGCCATGCTCATTAACGCTGATCGCTGGACCGATTGATACTCGAGTAAATCCAACCAAGGTTAATGAGTTTGCAAAATCGCACGATTTAGAGTGGTTTGAGAAAAATTTGATTCAACCTGTGCCACCACCATTTTTAGGCATGGGCAGAAGGGTTTATCCAGGTTTTTTACAGCTAAACAGTTTTATGGCTATGAATTCTGATCGTCATGCCATCTCAATTGATGCCATGCACGAGGCATTGGTTCGGGGAAATGAAGAAGAAGCCCATCGGCGCAAAGCTTTTTATGATGAATATCTTTCAGTGATGGATTTAACCGAAGAGTTTTATCTTCAAACCATCAAAGAAGTCTTTCAAGAACATTCCTTACCACAAGGAAAGATGATGAGCCGTTGGCATCAGGTAGATACTAAACATATTCGCAAAAGCTATTTGATGGTCATAGAAGGTGAAGAGGATGATATTTGTGGTGTTGGTCAAACGAAAGCGGCATTTGATATCACGCCAAACCTACCTGAAAAACACAAACGCTACGAGTTGATTCAAGGAGTAGGGCATTACGGAACCTTTAATGGCGCAGTGTTTCGTCGCACGATTGCCCCAATGATTACCCAATTTATTCAAGATGCTGATCAGCACCATGAAGTAACAGTTTCACCTTCCCAAGTAACTACAACAGGAGACCAATCATGACCTTAAACCATTTTGGTGGATCAGGACAGACATCAGGACAAATGAACCCCATGAAAACTATGGAGGGATTTTATAGTTTGCTGATGCCTATTTGGGCTGTGACGAGTAATTCTATTGAAAATCATAAAAAATTACACCTAGAATTAATTGAGTTAATGCAAGAAGCCAATGAGCGGGTTACTGATAGAGTAGTTGAAGCGGTTGATCATAGTAAGCCTAATGAATTTATGGCGGCCATGACTATTGCCTGTCAAGCATTTGGACAAACGAATCTAACAATTTATAACGCCATGGCTGAGCAACATCATCAATTTATGGACAGCTTCTTTAAGCTAATGGATAAAGGGCATCAGCAGATTTATAAAGATGCCAGTCAGATATAAAAAAGTTGTCAGGACAGTTTTAGTTCTTATGGGGTACGACATAAACTAAAACTCATCTCTTATCTTTCTTATTCTTCTTGCACCCCTGCAAGCTTGGGCCGTCGTTGACATGTCATTCAAGCATACAGCTGTTGCAGCTAGTGCTGAGGGTAATACGTCCCCCCACCCTTGTCACCAAGACACCCAAACATCATCTGCAGATAGCCCCCAAGATCATAATCAAACGTCAGGGACTGAGTGCAATTCATGTGTTCTTTGCATGAGTTTTGCGCACTTCTCATATCTATTACCTGAATCACCAACTTCTTATGTACTAACTTTTAGTGGTGGCAAGACTATTTTTGTAAGCCATCAAACGCCTGCGCCAAATAAGCCGCCGATTCTTTAACTCCCTAGGATAAGTCCGCCCAAAAACTGGGCATCAATTTCTTTGGAGAGTTTTATGAAAAAATTTATTATTGCTTTAATTTGTCTGATCTCGTCTTATGCCATTGCAAATCCGGAGTGGATAAATGGCGAAATTATTAGGATTGATCTGTCTCGCGATCGAATTGTGCTTAAGCACGAATATATTCCCAGTATCAAAATGCATGCCATGACAATGCCGTTCGGCACAACTAAAGAGTTGAATTTAGAGGCCTATCGTCCAGGAGATAAAGTTCGTTTTCAATTTAAAGTAGAAGATGGCGCGCTTAACATCACGACTATTGAGAAGTTGAAATGAAACCGGCTTTATTTCTTAAAGCTCTTTTTTTCGTAATGATCGGTTATGCGACACAGCTTAGCGCCGCACCTTTGGGCTATAAAAATAGCTGGATGATAATGAGTGATCTGAGCAAAACATTTCAGGAATTATCGGTTAATTATTCCACTACAGCAAATGATGCATTTGGTATTTCCGTTAGCGCTATGCAAACAGACGACTCTCGGCTGAAGCAACAAAGTGCTGAAGCCGTTTATACGCGAAAGCTTGCTCGGTGGAATCTACCCAATGCCCAAGCAAATGTTTGGTTTATTGGAGGCCTAGGTTCTATGACTGGGAATACGTTTGAGGGGTCAAAGACAGTAGCTTCACCCGGCCTCCAGGTTGATTATGAAACTACGCGCTTTTACTCTATGGCATCTACGAGGGCATATGTAACCGAGGGTGCTTCTAGCAATATCACAACAGCAAGACTTGGAGCTTCATTTTATGAGGTTGATTATGACGAACCACAGCCTTGGATTGTCATAGAAGCTAGACGAATGACATTTGTATCAAAGCAGTATGAGTACACCCCAATGCTTCGCATCATTCATAACCGCTATTTTGTTGAGGCAGGCGCGAGCTTATCTGGACAAATACGTTTTAACTTTATGTATAACTACTAGGAAGATAAACATGAAAATTATTAATCTTATATTCGCAATTTCTTTATTTGGATTTAGTCAGGCAGCTTTAGCAAGTATGAAGGTAACCGTTAATGGAATGGTTTGTTCATTTTGTGCGCAAGGTATCGAAAAGAGTTTGCTAAAACTCGATGAAACTAAAGCGGTGTTGGTTGATTTGAAAAATAAGGTTGTGATAGTTGAGGCAAAGGATGGAAAAACTCTCAACGAAAAATTAATCAAAGAGGAAATTACCGATTCTGGTTATGACGTTGTTAGCATTGAAACTATTCCACAAACAGTAGCTCAGTTTAGAGAGCAGATGAAAGGTAAGAAATGAGTCAAGACGACTCCCCTATTGTTAAACATTCGTATTTAAGCTCTTTTGTTACTCTTTTCGCGAGTACAAGCACTTTAGTGTGCTGTGCATTACCTGCTTTGCTTGTCAGTTTGGGAGCCGGTGCTGCGCTCGCGTCACTGGTATCAGTATTTCCTCAGATTGTTTGGGTAAGTGAGAATAAAGAACTTATTTTTCTTATAAGTTCTTTATTGATGATTATGGGCGGTGTCTTCCAATTACGAAATCGTTATGCTCCATGCCCAATAGATCCTGCGTTAAGACAAGCATGCTTAAAAACTCGTAAAGCATCACTGAGCATTTATCTAATCAGCTTATTGCTATTGTTAATAGGTGGGTGGTTTGCTTTTATTCAACCACTTTTATAAAAAACAGCAGAGAATGGGCTTGGCATCATAAAATCTGGATAACTTTTGATGCTAGTACAAACCCTTGGATACAAGCGTTAGCACATTAAAAATGCGAGAATAATTCATGAAATATTTTTATTGTAATGAGGAGAGTTAATATGAAACGAACTACTTTATCAATAAGCTTGGTGGCCCTTTTGTCTTTAGTAGGTTGCCAATCTGCAGAGCGTGGCGCAGGACAAAAAGCAGCAGCAGCTATGGAATCTCGGTCAGGTTCTATGACTAAAGGTACAGTTAATTTTGTATGGCAAGGACAGGATGTTTTAGTAACTGCAAACTTTTCTGGTTTGAAGCCAAATTCAGAGCATGGTTTTCATGTTCACGAAAAAGGGGATTGCTCTTCTGCCGATGCTGTTAGCGCAGGCGGCCACTTTAATCCTGACGGAAAGGCTCATGGAATGCCAGGAAGTGGTGCGCATCATGCTGGAGATATGCCAAACATCAAATCAGATGGCAGTGGCAATGCAACTTACTCAGCTAAGCTAAGTGGATTTGCTATTAATAATGCTGCAAATGGAATCTTGGGAAGATCTGTAGTTGTTCATCGCGATCCGGATGATTACAAATCGCAACCAGCCGGCAACTCTGGTCCAAGAATTGCGTGTGGCCTTATTAAATAAAATAGCTAAGTAGGCTTAGTCGATTTCGTCCTAAGCTATTAAAAATATCAAAACCACCTTCGGGTGGTTTTTTAATTAAATAATATGATTATCAAGATGCCCTGTTTTTACATAAATCAATGCACCTTCTGATTTTGTAAACGGCGCATGCTTGCTATACCTAGGGCTTCGAATCCAAGAACCCTCAGGATAGGAGCCTTGCTCATCATGAAAGACACCTTTGAGAACATAGATCTCTTCTCCACCAGGATGAACGTGAGGATTAAAAATAGTATTTGGAGCCCAATGAACTAGAGCAGTACCAACACCGTCAAAATTATGTAAAGGCATGACAGATAATCCCGGAACAAGACCAGGATGCCATGTTGCACTTTGTGTATCTACTCTTACGATGGCCTCATCCCTTGGATGAAACTGTCGTAACTTTACAAACAAAGTACAACCCGTTTTTGAGTAGGGACTATGCAAACTATTGGGAGGGTTTCGAATATATGTACCAGTAGGGTAGTCGCCGTTTTCATCCGAAAACATCCCATCTAAAACAAGGATTTCCTCGCCACTATCATGGCTATGAGTTTCAAAAGATGAGTTTGGTGCGTAACGCACAATAGAACTGGCTCGAGCTAATTCATCACCAATGCGATCTAAATATTTTCTAGAAACGCCATTGGCTCTAGAGGCCACCCACTCTGCATCATAAGTTTGAATAACTACTTTTTGAGTAAAGTTTGAATTGATATTCATATTACTTGATGCCTAGACCTTTGAAAAATTCGGTGCCAAGCGGTGAAATAGGATCATGAATATTACCAATTTTACCGGTAATTTTTTTTACTTCATTGATAAGTATCGATCCATAGCCTTGCCTTCGATAGGCAAGGTTAACGTAGATATACTCAATATCTCCAAATGGCGTAAATCGGCAGTAACCAATGGTTGTATTTTGATTTTTTATTAATACAACACCATCAGAGATATCAATCAGAAAGCCGTCTTGGGTGATGCTCATTTTTAAAGAAACGTTACGCGTTTGATCAAATCTGACAAACCTACTTTTGGCGAATTGAAAGTTTTAGAATCTGCTGTATTAACAATTACGCCCATGCCAACAATCGGGGCTAAGTTATCAACCTTGAAGCGGCCCACTTGATCTTGTTGACGAATAAAGCATTCTTCATCAAAAAATAGTTGATCAAAATTAGAGTCAATTTCATCTGAGTCGACTGTTTTGAAACCGATAAGATTTTGTATTGCCTCTAAGGTAGGTTCAATTTCTATTTCAGTGACTTCTTTTAGATTTGGGTTAACTAATAGAGCTTTCATATTGAATCCTTTTATATTGTTGTTATAACTTAGATCGTAAAGTAAATAGCTAAAGTCTGCTGAGTATTAGCTTTTAGAGTCGAAGACACTATTGTGACTTAATTTTGTAAATACCCCATGTGCTTACTAATCCTATAATCCAAATTAATTAAATAAAAGTTGGAGCCACAGTTGAAAAAAGAAATCAAAAAAGTTGTGGTGCTTGGTGCCGGAGCAGTCGGCTGCTATTTTGGTGGAATGCTGACACGATCTGGAAAAAATGTTCTTTTAATTGCTCGTGATAATCATGTCAATGCCATCAAGAAAAATGGCTTATTTATGGAATGTCAGAGTTTTCAAGAGCATATTACTATTGATGCCAGTAGCACCATGGAGGGTGTAGCCGATGCTGATCTTATTCTGGTCTGTGTTAAATCGCCAGACACTAAGAGTGCCATGGAGGAAATCAAACCTTTAATTAATCCAGAGGCTTTGATTTTGAGTTTGCAAAATGGTATTGATAACACCGAAAGAATTAGCCAAGTAGTTTCTAATAAAGTTTTTCCTGCTGTGGTTTACGTTGCGACAAGTATGGGCGGTGATGGACATGTGAAACACTTTGGTAGAGGTGAGTTGATCATTGGCAATATGAGCCAAAGTGAGCTAGCCTCATTAGAGCTTCAGAAAATAAGTGATTTATTTTTAGATGCCAATATTCCTTGTGCTATTTCAGAGAAGATTCAGCGAGAACTTTGGTTAAAGTTTCTAGTGAACTGTTCTTATAACGGCATATCAGCCATAGGTCAGATAAGCTACGGTGAAATGGTTCAACAAGAGAGCATTAAGAAGCTCATTGATGACCTTACAGCGGAGTTTCAACTTGTAGCGCATCATGAAAGTATTGATATTTCTGCCGCTGATGCAAAGATGATTAATGAGCAAATCGCTAAAACAATGGCAGGGCAAAAATCCTCGACTGCTCAAGATCTCATGCGCCAAAAGCCAACAGAGATAGATTATTTAAATGGTTTGATTATTCAAAAAGCAACTCAATATGGTTTAGATGTTCCAAACCATAGAGCTATATATGCGCTAGTGAAAATGCTTGAAAATAAACAGCTACAAGGATAGATATTTCAGAACAAAGTCAAATGAGCGCTGTCTTATATTCTTATCGACGATGTCCTTATGCCATGCGGGCAAGAATGGCGCTTAGCTATTCTCAAATACCAGTGGAGATTAGAGAGATTTCTTTGAGAGAAAAGCCGACTTCACTCTTAAATATTTCACCAAAAGCCACGGTTCCAGTTTTTCATCAGGGTAATTTGGTCATTGAACAAAGCCTAGACATTATGAGGTGGGCCCTTGCGCAGCATGATCCTGATGTGTGGTGTCAGACAGACTTAGAGCCAGAGATAGCCTACCTTATCAATATGAATGATGGACCATTTAAAAAGCTATTGGACAGTTATAAATATCCTGAACGAACGTTAAGGGAGGGTTATCCAGCCGGTCCTGAAGCCCTTGTAAGTGCAGTTGAGTTATTTATCGACCCATTGAATCAGCGTTTATCTAGGAATAAGTTTTTAGTGTCAAATCAGATATCGCTTGCTGATATCGCCATCTTTCCGTTTATTAGACAGTTTTCGATGGTGGATCAAGTTTGGTTTGATAATTCAGAATTTAATGAGTTAAAAAAATGGCTTTTGTATCACCTTAGATCCCCATTGTTTAATGGGATTATGCAAAAATACCCTACTTGGAATGACATTCCTCAGGAGAAAAAATGAAGCGCTTCATTGCATTACTTATTCTAGCACTACTGTTGCTTGCTTCTTACACTTGGGCTACGCTAACCTGGAGTTACTCTTTCGGTGAGCGTGCTGGATATGTGCAAAAAATCTCAAAAAAAGGTTGGGTCTGTAAAACCTGGGAGGGTGAGTTGGCTATGATCAATATGCCAGGAACTCTTACGGAAAAATTTAACTTTACAGTTCACGATGACAAGGTAATCACAAAAATCAATCAAAGCATGGGTAAACGAGTAACCCTCGTATATGAAGAGCACGTGGGTGTTCCGTTTACCTGCTTTGGTGATACGGGCCATTACGTTACTGAAGTGATAGTTGCTGAATAAAGCTACTTAGTTAGAATTAATTTTCTAAATTTTGTAATGCGAAGCCGATAAGTTTCGCCCTCATGAAGTAAATCAACGTAATTAAGCTCACCCATTAGCGGTCTAATATCAATTACATTTGGTGTTTCAGTTAATTGAGTTTCCTTTTTGAGGAAACTTTTGTCTTTGGTTTGCATAAGCGCTCTCTTCTTTTGAAAGAAGTAGCTATCTTAATTCATCCCAAAGCACTACCGCCTAGATGGTTTTGTTTGAGGTTAATTTGTAGCCGAACGATTTTTGATTCTAAAAATAATTAGTTTTGCAATATAGACAATAATGATTGTTCCAATCAAATCACCAATAATCATAACGCCTAAATTTTCTAAAAAAAGATTTTCAGGATTATGTACTGTGTAGAGAGCTTGATGAAGTAAAGGGCTAATTAAAGAGTAAATCAGTATGCAGTTAAGTAACTTTGGGCCGTTTAAAGTATCTAGATTAGTCTTTAAGTCCATACCCTTAAAAGCTAAATACCTTGCAAGTAATGGAGCTAGACCGCTTATTATGCCAGCGCTAATGCCAAGTACTAAGTCGTCAAAGTAAAAAAATATACTGATTAAAATCGATGATATGGCTATACCTATAGCTCCACTACTTGCGAACATCAGGGTTAGCAAGAGCCGAAGACCGGCAGGCAAGAATATCCAAGAAATACCAAGTGAATGGCTAAAGAAATCTAAAAAGTAGGTATTGATACTAAAGCTCAAGCCGTACAAAAAACTTGATATTAATATGATTAAAGGATTGAAGAGTGTTGGGAACATAGAATGTCTAAATTTATTAGAATTTATATTTTAAAACCATAACAGATTTAAATTTTGTAACAAAAGTACCTAATTTACTGAAAAAATTGGTTACAATTTCTAAGGCATAAATACCTATGCCTGACTACCCCACTAAGATTTTAAAAGGAGTACAACTTGAATAAAGCAGAACTTATTGCAGTGATTGCAGAAGAATCAGAATTGTCAAAAGCAAAGGCAGAATTAGCATTCAATTCAGTCATGGATACAATCAAAAAAGCAGTTACTAAAGGTGACAACGTTCAATTAATCGGCTTTGGCACATTCAGCTCAGGCAAGCGTGCTGCTCGTATGGGTCGCAATCCTAAAACTGGCGAAGCCATTAAGATTGCTGCCGCAAAAACAGTAAAGTTCACAGCTGGCAAGGCATTTAAAGACACTGTAAATAAGCGTAAATAAGAATTCCTGTAATGGAAAAAGCCCAGCAATGCTGGGCTTTTTTATTTACTTTAAAAACTAGTTAACTTTGCACGAGTCTTCTGTGACGATGTATGTTCATTAGTATCCCAACACCAATACCAAGAGTTACTAATGCGGTACCACCATAACTAATAAATGGTAAGGGCACTCCCACAACAGGTAATAAACCACTGACCATGCCCATATTAACAAAGGCATAGGTAAAGAAAATCATAGTTATTGAACCGCCAAGCAGACGAGTAAATAAAGTCGGCGCACTTGATGAAATAGCAAAGCCTCTTTGAATCAAAGCAGTAAATAAACCTAGTAGGATTAGATTTCCGAGGAGTCCAAATTCTTCAGAGAAAACAGCAAAGATGAAGTCAGTATGTTTTTCTGGAATGAACTCTAGATGAGCCTGGGTACCATTGAGCCATCCCTTACCAAATAGTCCGCCAGAGCCAATTGCGATGATAGATTGAATGGTATGAAATCCTTTACCCAAAGGGTCTGAGCTCGGATCTAGCAATGTACAAACGCGATGCTTCTGGTAGTCATGTAAGAAGTACCACTTGATTTGTGGATCGCAAATATACCCACCAAAAATCACAATTAGAAGAATACAGAATACCCCAAATCCAACAACGGGAATAATGAACTTCCAAGGAAAGCCCGCCAAAATAATCACATAAAGACCAGCGGCTAAAACTAGTAGTGATGTTCCTAAGTCAGGCTGTCTTGCTATCAGAGCTACAGGTAAAACTAGTAATAGCGCAGCAACGCCATAATCTAAATTTTTAACAACACCCTCTCTTTTTTGAAAATACCAAGCTAACATCATAGGCATTGCTATTTTCAAAATTTCAGAAGGTTGTATAACGATCCCAACATTCACCCAACGTCGCGCCCCTTTTTTAATCAAACCAAAAGCGGCTACCGCTAAGAGCAAGGCAATACCTATTGCATAAAGCCAAACTGCTGATCGTTCCAACCACTTAGGAGGAACTCTAGAAACAATTAACATGACCCCATAAGCCAAAATAAGATTACGAGCTTGATCAGTTAATTTAACGGGCGCACCACTACTAGCTGAGATAAACGTGATGATGCTAATGATGACTAAGGCTAAGATAACAAGACCCAAGGTCTTATCTAAACCGTGCCACAGAAAATCAACTCTACTAATTAAGGAGCGTTTTTCCATTCTGGGACCTCCTTAGGCCAACGCCCCTCAAGATAATAATCAAGGGCTCTTCTTGCAATCGGCGCTGCATGTGCTGCACCGAATCCTGCATTTTCAACGACCATTGCAATAGCGATTTTAGGATTTTCCGCTGGGGCAAAAACAATATACAAAGCATGATCGCGAAGCATTTCTGGGGTGGCGCCGTGATTATAGGTTTTTGAATTCAAGCTATAAACTTGTGCAGTTCCCGTTTTCCCCGCGGCGTTGTAGCCTGCACCTTTAAACGCCGCCGATGATGTACCAAATCGATTGACATCAACCATAGCGCTGGTAATGACATCAATATTTTCTTTCTTTAAATCAATCTTATAACTTTCATTAGCAACCGTTATTTTCTTTTCTCTAGAAATTGGATCTTCAATTGATTTAACTAAATGTGGTTTCATGACTACACCCTGGTTAGCCATATTTGCCGTTGCATGAGCAAGTTGCAAAATAGTGAAGTTGTTATAACCTTGACCAATTCCCAGTGAAATTGTTTCACCCTCAAACCATTTTTGCTGTTCAGGATTTTTAAAGGTGCGGACTTTCCAATCGGTTGATGGCAATGCCCCTCTTGACTCACCTATTAAATCAATTCCAGTAAGCTGACCAAAGCCTAATGGTTTCATGAAGTCATGCATTAAGTTAACACCCATATCTTTAGACAATTGGTAGTAATAGGTGTTACAGGACTCAACGATTGATTTAGCCATATCAACGGTACCATGACCGCCCACTTTATCGTCTCTGAAAGTGTGGTTACCTAGGTTAAAGTAGCCAGGATCGGCAATTGATTGACTAGGCGTCCGCTTACCAGTTTCAAGGGCACCTAAAGCCATAAAAGGTTTGTAGGTAGATCCTGGCGAGTAAGTACCTTTTAAGGGCCTGTTGTAGAGGGGCTTCTCCAAAGATTCATTTAAATTTTTCCAAGTATTGGGATCAATACCCTCAATAAAATCATTCGGATTAAAGTTAGGCTTTGATACAAATGCAAGTATGTCACCTGTTTTGGGCTCAATAGCAACAAAAGCCCCGCGTCTTTTGCCGTAGAGCTCTTCAACTATTGATTGCAGTTTGATATCGATTGATAGAACTAAATTTTTGCCTGGCGTTGAGGATGATGTTGAAAGAGTTCTAACAGCTCTACCGCCAGCAGTTATTTCAACTTGCTCAAAACCAGGTGAGCCCCTGAGGGCCTGCTCATAGCTTTGTTCAACGCCTACCTTACCTATATAGGGCATGCCTAATAAGTTGATATTTTTACGTTGCTCCCAGTCGTCTTCTTTACTCCTGCTAGAGTCTAGTTCAGCTATTAACTTTTCACGATCTTTCTGAGAAACTCGCCCGATATAGCCTATCAAGTGTGAGCCAAGCTCACCATATGGGTACTGTCTAAATAATCGAGCTTGAATATCAACGCCAGGAAATCTGTAGCGTTGGGCTGTAAATTTCGCCACTTCCGCATCAGTGAGTAGCGTTCTTATAGCAAAAGAATCAAAAGTTTTTGACTCTTTAAATAACTTTAAAAAATTACGACGATCTTTTGCCTGGATATCAACGACCTCAGACAACTCATCAAGCAGAGTGTTGACATCCATTTCAATTTGCGCGGGTGTTATCTCTAAGGTATAGGCAGAATAGTTTCTGGCAATCACAACACCGTTTCTATCCGTTATCAAGCCTCGATTTGCTGGAATAGGAATTAATGCAATACGATTATTTTCAGCCGCTACAGAGTGTCGGTTATATGTGATCACTTGGAGCCAAACAAAACGCGCCAATAAAATAGCAAAGCAAATTAAAACAAAAATCATCGCCACAGAAAGACGTTGTTGAAACGATCTAACGGTGGGTTGAGGTTTATTAAAGCGCTTCATGACCTAAATCAAAGTGGTCTGTTAAGGTCAACATCAGTGGGTCTTCTTTGCGGCGCTAATAAAAGCCAAACAGCAGCGGGCCAAAGAGCTGCCTCTATAAATGCTGAGAAAAGGCTAGCCCATGCCCATATGGGAAGATCGCCCGCTGAAACCCAACGAACAACCAATGGCCAAATAGAGGCTGTTAAAAAAAGTGGCAATAAATGCAATATTTGCTGCGCTCTCGAAAAGCCAAGAACCCTTCGTTGCCAATAAATACCAAAGTAAGCTACCAGTGGGTACATAAATGCATGTTGGCCAAAGAGGCTGGCGTTATGAACATCCATAATTAGACCCAATAAAAAAGCCCATACAACACCCACTCTTTTGGGTTGATAAATAGTCCAAAAAACGATACAGATGAGTAACCAGTCTGGTACCCAAGCCCCTCCGCCTAACGGAAGAAAGTTTAGTAATAGCGCAGCAAACAAACTAAAGCCAATAAATAAAGGGCTAGCTGGTCGAAGTATGTAGCCACTCTCTATCACGGTTTGCCTCGATAAAGGCTATTGGGTTTGTTGCTGACTGGTTTATTGACTTCTGGGGGTGCGGGTCTTGATCCAAATCCCGAGTCATAAAAAAGGATCATGACATGTCGAAAGCGATTAACTCCACCGATGGGAGCGCAGTAAATGCGTGCAAAGTTTTTATCAATGTTTCTATCTATTTTTTCGATAGTGGCAACTGGAAAGCCTGGAGGGTAAACGCCGTCTATGCCCGAGGTCATTAAAACATCACCCACCTGTAAATCAGTTAATGCTGCCATGTGGCGCAATTCTAGTGACTGACCTCTACCATTACCGTAAAGGGCGCCCCTAGTGCCGTTACGGCTCACCTGAACAGGTATAACCATGTCTCTATCATCTAAAAGAGCAACTTCTGATTTGTTTTCTAAAACACGAACAACTTGCCCAACAATTCCTTGATGATCAGAGACGCCCTGACCTTCTTTGATCCCATCACTTGCGCCACGGTTGATGACTACCCTTTGAGATATCGGATTGCTCGGGCTATAGAGAATTTGAGAGATGAGAATCTTGAATCGCGTTTGCTCTTGAATGCCTATTAGTTTGCGAAGTTGCGCATTCTCAGACATCAAAGATTCAGATTGATTTGCTAAAAGAGTTAGCTCAGCTACCCTTTTAACTAAAAGTTCATTTTGCTCTTCAAGAGAGCTTTTTGTTGTTAAGTAGTCGTAACTACCCTCAATAACACCCCGAGGTAAAAGCATGACATTTTGTAGGGGGGTGAGGAGATAGCTAACAATTGAGCGAACTTCTCCTAAAGCTTTAAATTGGTAATCAACAACCATTAAAGTCAAGCTAACAACGAGGCAACCAGCCAGCTTTAAAAGGGCTGGGGTGCCTTGTTTGAAGAGAGGTGGGGAACTAAGCTGCACTTAAATGTTAGTAGCTGCTTAGTTAAATTATTCTTGTGAGAACACGCCGCCCAATTTATCCATGCGCTCTAAAGCCATACCTGAGCCTCTGGCAACACAGGTTAGTGGGTCTTCAGCAATGTGGACGGGCAAACCTGTTTCTTCAAGCAATAAACGATCAAGATCGCGAAGTAATGCACCGCCTCCAGTTAACATCATGCCTCTATCAGCAATATCAGAGGCTAATTCTGGTGGGGTTTGCTCAAGGGCAACCTTAACTGCCGTAACAATTTGATTAAGAGGGTCAGTTAATGCCTCAAGAATTTCGTTACTTGTAACGGTAAAGCTTCTTGGAATACCTTCAGATAGATTGCGGCCGCGGATTTCCATTTCGCGAACCTCTGAGCCTGGGAAGGCTGAGCCAATGGTCTTCTTGATGGCTTCAGCAGTCTGCTCACCAATCAACATGCCGTAGTTTCTACGAATGTAATTAATAATAGCTTCATCAAACTTGTCGCCACCAACACGAATGGATCCCTTGTAAACCATACCACCAAGCGACATAACACCAACTTCAGTCGTACCGCCGCCGATATCAACAACCATAGAGCCTGAAGCCTCAGAAACTGGCAAACCTGCTCCAATAGCCGCTGCCATAGGCTCTTCAATGAGGAAAACCTGTGAGGCGCCTGCGCCAAGGGCTGATTCGCGAATAGCGCGTCTTTCAACCTGAGTTGAGCCACAAGGTACGCAAATAATGATGCGTGGGCTAGGTTTGAGCAATTTAGTCTCATGAACCATCTTGATGAACTGCTTCAACATCTGTTCAGTGATCGTAAAGTCGGCAATAACACCATCTTTCATGGGGCGAATTGCTTCAATATTCCCCGGAACGCGACCTAACATCTGTTTTGCGTCCTGACCTACGGCTAAAATAGTCTTTTTGCCGTTAGGACCGCCCTCTTGGCGAATTGCAACAACGGAGGGTTGATCGAGGACAATGCCCCTATCACGCATATAAATCAGCGTGTTAGCTGTGCCCAAGTCAATGGCTAAGTCATTAGAAAAGTAGTTACGAAAGAGACCAAACATAGTTTAAGTAGGAAAATAGTTTAATTAATACGTTAATGAACCCTTTAATGATACCGTAGCAGGACAAATGAATCTCGAAGACGTTAAGCGCATAGCGCATTTATCCCGATTAGCCATCTCTGATGAGGAGGCGAAGAGCACCCTAAACCAGTTGCAGAAAGTATTTCAATTGGTTGAGCAAATGCAAGCAGTTGATACAAATGGCATCGAGCCATTAGCTCACCCTATTGAACAAATCATGTCAATCGCTCAGCCATTGCGTGAAGACATTGTCACTGAACAAGATCAACGCGATGCTCATTTAATAAATTCACCCGCACAGCATGAGGGTTTATTTTTAGTGCCTAAGGTGATCGAATGACTTGGCATACCAAAACTATTAAAGAATTAACAATTGCTCTTAGTGCGAAAAAAATTAGCGCACAAGAGTTAGCAGGCTATTTCCTAAATAGAATTCGAGAGACTACTGACTTAAATGCCTTCGTTGATTTAAACGAAGAGCAAACCATGATTCAGGCAAAAGAGGCTGATGCTACCCTAGCAAAATTAGGAGCATCAACACTTGTCGGCATTCCAATCGCACACAAAGATGTCTTCGTGACTAAAAATTGGAAAACTACGGCTGGATCAAAAATCTTAACAAACTATATGAGTCCATTTGACGCTCACGTTGTTGCAAAGTTGGGGACTCAAGGTGCCGGTATGGTTTGTTTGGGTAAGCTCAATATGGATGAGTTTGCGATGGGTTCATCAAATGAAAACTCAAGTGCAGGCCCAGTAAAAAATCCTTGGGATTTATCACGTGTACCGGGCGGCTCATCTGGAGGTTCTGCGGTTGCGATTGCTGCGGGATTAAGCCCTGCTGCCACAGGTACTGATACGGGTGGCTCAATTCGTCAACCTGCATCCTTATGCGGCATCACTGGCATCAAGCCTACTTATGGCAGAGTTTCTCGCTACGGCATGATTGCTTATGCATCATCTTTAGATCAAGCTGGCCCGATGGCAAAAACAGCTGAAGACTGCGCAATGTTATTGAATGCCATGGCAGGACATGATGCTAAGGATTCAACAAGTCTTGAGCGTCCGGTTGAGGACTTCACCGCCAAACTTGGCAAGTCTTGGATGGCGGATGCCACTTTGCCACTAAAGGGTTTGCGTATTGGTTTGCCAAAAGAATATTTTGGAGATGGATTGCAAGCTGATGTAAGAGCAGCGGTGCAATCAGCTATTGAGCATTTTAAAAAGATGGGCGCCGACTGTATAGATGTCTCCTTGCCAAAAACTGAGTTATCTATTCCCGTTTACTACGTCATTGCGCCGGCAGAAGCCTCAAGCAATCTGAGTCGTTTTGACGGCGTTCGTTATGGTCACCGCGCTGATGAGTATGTTGATTTATTAGATATGTATAAGCGCTCAAGATCAGAAGGTTTTGGAGCTGAAGTAAAGCGTCGAATTTTGATTGGTACCTATGTGCTATCACATGGGTATTACGACGCCTATTATCTAAAGGCTCAGCGAATTCGTAGAATTATTGCTCAAGATTTCCAAAATGCATTTAAGCAATGCGACATCATTATGGGGCCGGTTGCTCCGACTGTTGCAGGAAAAATTGGGGAGAAGACTTCAGATCCCACCCAAATGTATTTAGAAGATATCTATACGCTCTCACCTAACCTTGCTGGCTTGCCGGCGATGAGTGCGCCATGCGGATTTGGCGCAAACGGCATGCCAGTTGGACTTCAAATGATAGGCAACTACTTCTCAGAATCAAGTTTGCTACAAGTTGCGCACGCTTACCAACAAGAAACAGATTGGCATAAAACCCTTTCACCTTTTGCAATGAAGGGTGGTGTAGCATGAAATGGGAAGTCGTGATTGGCCTTGAAACACATGCGCAGTTAAGAACCGTATCAAAAATTTTTAGCGGGGCATCTACTGAATATGGTGCACAACCGAATCGTCAGGCATGTGCAGTTGACTTGGCATTACCAGGAGTCTTGCCCGTTCTAAATAAAGAAGCAGTTGCTCATGCCATTCGTTTTGGATTGGCGGTTGGTGCTCACGTTGCGCCATTTAGCGTTTTTGCTCGTAAAAATTATTTCTACCCTGACTCACCAAAAGGTTATCAAATTAGTCAATTTGAAATACCTGTCGTGCAGGGTGGTCATTTAGATATCTTAGTTGAAGGCATTCCAAAGCGAGTTAATTTAACAAGAGCGCATCTTGAAGAAGATGCTGGCAAATCTTTGCATGAGGATTTTCGTGGTCCACATGGTGAGCCATCAAGTGGCATTGATTTAAATCGTGCTGGAACACCTTTACTAGAAATTGTGACAGAGCCTGATATGAGAAGTGCTGCTGAGGCATTCGCTTATGCAAAAGCTTTGCATACCCTAGTGGTTTGGTTGGGCGTCTGTGATGGCAATATGCAAGAGGGATCATTCCGCTGTGACGCCAACGTTTCAGTTCGTCCAGAGGGTCAAGCGAAGTTTGGCACTCGTTGTGAAATTAAGAACCTTAATTCATTTAGATTTCTAGAGGAGGCCATTCAGTATGAAGTTCGCCGCCAGATAGAGTTAATAGAAGATGGCGGAAAAGTTGTTCAAGAAACGCGTCTTTACGATTCTGATAAAAAAGAGACTCGAAGTATGCGCAGCAAAGAAGATGCTAACGACTATCGTTATTTTCCAGACCCTGACCTGCTGCCTTTGGTTATTTCAAAAGAATGGGTTGAAAAAGAAAAAGCAGAAATGACTGAATTGCCTGCCCAAAAAGCAAGTCGTTGGCAAGCTGAATTGGGCTTGTCTGCTTACGACTGCCAAATTCTTACTCAAGAAAAAGCGACGGCAATGTTTTATGAAGAGTTACTAAAGCAATTAAATAAAGATCAAGCTAAAGCCGCAGCGAATTTAATGGCTGGTGATTTTGCATCGGCTTTAAATAGAGATGGTATTTCAGCAGCGCAGTCACCCATCTCTGCCGAACAAATGGTGCAACTCATTCAACGAATTGCTGATGGCACTATTTCAAATAAGATTGCTAAAGAAATTTTCTCAGTCATGTGGGATGAGAAAGCCAAGGATATTGATGCGGTTGATCGCATCATTGATGAAAAAGGGCTTAAACAAATTAGCGATAGCGGTGCTTTAGAGGCGATCATTGATCAAGTGCTTGCGGCTAATCAAAAATCTGTTGAGGAATTCCGTGCTGGCAAAGAAAAAGCTTTTAATGCTTTGATTGGACAGATTATGAAAGCCACCCAGGGTAAGGCCAATCCACAACAAGTCAATAAGTTATTAACGGAAAAGTTGAGCTGATGATGTCACAAGAAAAAAATGCGCAGGATCAAGTAGAACAAGAAGCTCTTGTGGCTGAATGGTTAAAAGTCACCCCAGGTTTCTTTGAGAGACATGCTAATTTATTAGCTGAAATTCAGTTAAAAAATCCTCATGGCGACAGAGCTATATCATTACAAGAGCGACAGCTAAGTGTTTTGCGCCAGCAAAATCAAGCTCTTAATCAGCGTTTATCGGCGATGTTAAATTTTGGTAGTCAAAATGATAAAACCCAAGGTTTGATGATTGCTTGGTTAAAAAACCTGTTATTGGCAAAGTCAACAACAGAGGTTCGCCAAGTAATCACAAGTAGTCTTGGCGAAATTTTTGGTATTGAATCAGTTAAGCTGATCGCTGGAAAAGGTTTACCTAAGTACTGTGGCCCTATTGAATCATGCGACGCTGTAATTAAAGATCACCTCGGAGCCGCTGAACAGAGTCTAGCTGTTGTTAACTTACCAACTGGCGATGAACAACTTTTATTGGCCAGCACATCTAAAGAAAAGTTTACGCCTGATATGGGTCGCTTTTATTTAGAGCAAATTGCTGAGTTGGCTGATGCCGCAATCCATCGAGAGCAAGGGTAAGGGCCCAAGGCATCTTGCCTGAGGCAGTTCATTATGGATCAGATGCTCGCGCAGGAATATCTTCGCGAACTGCATGTGGTTCGACAGGTTTCCCCACACACAATCAATGCTTACGAAAAAGATTTAAAAATTTTATTTGAGAAGCTTCAGGAGTCTCATACAGAAATTGCCAAGTTAACATCTGATCAAGTTCGCTCTTGGGTTGGACGATTACATTCACAAGGCCTTGCTCCAAGAAGTATTGCAAGGACACTATCTGCTTGGAGAGGTTTTTATCTGTGGTTGGCGAATCAAAAAAAACTAATTGCACATAATCCTCTTGATGACATCAAAGCCCCCAAAAGGCTCAAGCCATTACCAAAAGCTCTTTCGGTTGAGGGGGCCATTAATTTGGTGGAAAGTGCAGCAAAAAAAGATATTCAAGAAGATGAATTTTTAAGAGCTAGAAATAAGGCTATTTTTGAACTTTTATATTCTTCTGGCTTGCGGCTCTCTGAGCTATTAGGGATTGATTTGGTGCCGGTGCAATCTAAAGACTATGAGTCATCTGGTTGGATAGACTTTGAGTCTGGAGAGGTCATGGTTCTTGGAAAGGGAGGTAAGCGCAGGACGGTTCCTGTAGGATCAGCAGCGCTGAGCGCCATTCAAGATTGGATATCGATTTACAAAGCGCGTCCTATTAAAAATCAGCAGCAGGGCGCTGAACATATTCAACCCCTATTTATTAATAAACAGGGTAAGCGCGTTTCTTCCAGAACTGTACAAAAGCATTTAGCAGAATTAGCAGTAAGGGCTGGTTTGCCAACTCATGTGCATCCACATATGTTGCGACATAGTTTTGCCAGCCATGTATTGCAGTCATCTGGCGATTTGCGAGCGGTTCAAGAAATGTTGGGACATACCAGCATCACTAGTACTCAAATTTATACAGCCTTGGACTTTCAGCATTTAGCCCAGGCCTATGATCATGCTCATCCAAGAGCAAAAAGTAAAAAGAGAGAGACGTAATTTTCATGCAGGCAAGTGCAATTCTAAAGGCTGGAAAAGAGCGACCGCTCAGCCGTCATCACCCCTGGGTTTATTCAAATGCAGTAGAGCGTCTTGAGGGAAAACTATATCCTGGATGTACGATTCATATACTGAATCATGAGGGCCAGTTTGTTGCTAAAGGTTTATACAGCCCTGTCTCCCAAATTAGAGTGAGGGTTCTCAGTTGGGACGAGTCAGAAATAATCGACCATGCTTTTTTTAAAAGGCGTATTGCTAAAGTAGTTAGTCATAGAGATCAATGGGTAAAAAATACCAATGCAATCCGTTTAATTTTTGGCGAGAGTGATGGTCTTCCTGGATTAGTGGTTGACCAGTATGCGGATACGCTAGTGTGCCAATTTTTATTTGTCGGCATGGAGCATTGGAAAGAGGCTATTACAGATGCGCTTGTGAAGCAGACCGGATGCAAGAGGATTGTTGAAAGGTCCGACGCTGCTGTTCGTGCTCGGGAGGGTTTAGAGCCCCATATTGGAGCCCTGTTTGGTGAGCTGCCAACTGAGCCAGTATTAATTAATGAATGTGGGGTCCTCTATACGGTGGATGTACTAAAAGGACACAAAACAGGTTTTTATATTGACCAACGAGATAGTCGTGATTTGCTCAGTCAGTTAAGTGAAGACAAAGAAGTATTAAATGTATTTTGTTACACAGGTGGATTTTCTTTAGCAGCCTTAAAGGGCGGCGCAAAACATGTGACTTCAGTTGATTCATCAGGCGATGCCTTGGCAATGGCTCAAAAACAAATGGCTGTTAATGGTTTTGATGATAGTAGAGCCACCTGGATTGACTCGGATGCTTTTGCAGTTTTAACTCAGCTTAGAAAAGAGGATCGACAATTTGATATTGTTGTTTTAGATCCCCCCAAATTTGCACCCTCTGCACACCATTTAGAAAAAGCCCTTGGAGCCTATAGACAAATCAACCGAGCGGGCATGCAGCTGCTTAAGCCGGGAGGTTTATTATTTACCTTCTCATGCTCGGGTGCAGTTGATTTGGCTTTGTTCGAAAGAGCTATTGCTATGGCAGGGGCTGAGGCAATGGCTCATAGCTCTGATAAGGCTTTAGATTTCAGAGTTATGAAACGTTTGTCATCGGGCGCTGATCACCCCTTGCTAACTAGCTTCCCAGAGGGCGACTACCTTAAAGGCTTATTGTTGCAGCGTGTGTAGCAAATAATAAAAGACGGCAGCATAATTTAAAGATTAGATAAGGATTAATAGAATGGCATTAATACCAGTTACGATACTTTCAGGTTTTTTAGGTAGCGGCAAAACCACCCTTTTAAAACATATCCTTCATGAAAATCATGGCAAAAAGATTGCCGTGATCGAAAATGAATTTGGTGAAGAAAATATTGATAACGATATTTTGATTCAAGACTCATCTGAGCAAATTGTGCAAATGAGTAACGGTTGCGTTTGTTGCACTATCCGGGGTGATTTAGTGATCGCTCTAAATGATCTATGGGAGCAGCGTCGAGATAAAAAAATAAGCTTTGATCGAGTTGTTATTGAGACAACGGGTGTTGCTAACCCAGGCCCAGTTGCACAAACTTTCTTCATGGATGATGAGATAGCGAGCCATTACATGCTGGATGCCATCGTGACGCTGGTTGATGCAAAGCATGGAAATCAACAATTAGATGTTCATGAGGAAGCGCAACAACAAGTTGGTTTTGCTGATCGTATTTTTATTACCAAAACAGATCTTGTGACGGCAGCAGCAGTGGGCGCTCTCAAACATCGTTTGATGCATATGAATCCTCGCGCTCCAATTACAGGCATTACGCAAGGATCTATTTCGTTAGAGCAAGTTTTGGATTTAAAAGGTTTTAACTTGAATGACAAGTTAGAAATTGACCCTCATTTCTTAGAGCAAGAGGATCACGATCATGACAACTGTGAACATGACCACGATCATGATCATGTTCATGGTCAAGCTCAGCCCATTCAATTTATAAAAAAGAGCCATACGGATAAGATCCAATCTTTTGTATTTAGGAGTGATCGGCCTTTTGATTCAGATAAGCTGGAAAGCTTTTTGGGCGGAATTCTTTCTGTTTTCGGCGCTAAGATGTTGAGATATAAAGGTGTTTTGTACATCAAGGGAGGCGCTCGTAAGGTAATTATTCAGGGCGTTCATGAAATGATGGGCTCAGATTTAGGAAAGCCTTGGGGCAGTGAGAAGCGTGAAACAAGAATGGTTTTTATTGGCATTGATTTACCAAAGGATGTTTTATTGGGCGGCCTTGAAACGTGTTTGGTGTAATCTTCCAAGATTGGGGTAGAATTCGCGCGCAAGGTTATTTATAAAAATTAGGTTGTTTAGAGTAGTTAAAAGTCGGTAAGTTAGCTATAAAGCTAGAAGTTACCAATAATAAGTCCCGAAAGGACATGAAATGAGCAAGAAACCATTAACTGAAGCTGATCTTTTAAAAATGTCTGAAAAAGACTATATGAATGCAGCCCAACTTGAATTTTTCAAAACAAAACTTCTGACTTTAAAAGCCGATCTTTTAATGCATGCCAGCGAAACAACAGAGCACTTACGTGAAAACGTTTTAGTTCCTGATCCTGCTGATCGCGCAACGATTGAAGAAGAGCATGCACTTGAGTTGCGAACTCGTGACCGAGAGCGCAAGTTACTGAAGAAAGTAGAACAATCTTTGGTAAGCATTGAGTCTGGTGAATATGGTTGGTGTGAAGAAACTGGAGAGCCAATTGGCGTTCCTCGTCTTTTAGCAAGACCAACAGCTAATCTGTCATTAGAAGCACAAGAGCGCCGCGAACTCCGTCAAAAACTTTTTGGCAACTAAAATCCGGCCGATCGACTCAAAACTAAAAGCGGCTAATAGCCGCTTTTTTGTTTAATATCACAAAACTTCTAGCCAAGGCATGAAAGTAAACTTACAATCCGCGAATGAGCACTCCAATAGCTGAACTTAAAGATGTCTCCCCAGCAGTTAAAGCTGAGGTTTTAGCGCAAGCCTTGCCGTATATTAAAAAATATCACGGTAAAACTATCGTGATTAAGTACGGCGGCAATGCTATGACGGAAAATCGTCTCAAAGAGGGTTTTGCGCGCGATGTCATCTTGTTGAAGTTAGTTGG
The DNA here is from genome assembly GCA_945881875.1 of Polynucleobacter meluiroseus. Taxonomy (GTDB): domain Bacteria; phylum Pseudomonadota; class Gammaproteobacteria; order Burkholderiales; family Burkholderiaceae; genus Polynucleobacter; species Polynucleobacter meluiroseus_A. Next base: position 153,591 of record CAMCVH010000003.1, on the reverse strand, counting down.
CATGAACCCTGTGGTAGTTCATGGTGGCGGACCTCAAATTGATGATGCTTTGAAGAAGCTCGGTAAGGCTGGAACATTTATTCAGGGTATGCGTGTTACTGATGAAGAAACCATGGAAGTTGTGGAGTGGGTTCTTGGTGGAGAGGTTCAGCAAGATATCGTGATGTTGATTAATCATTTTGGCGGTCAAGCAGTTGGTTTGACAGGCAAGGACGGTGGCTTGATCCATGCTCGCAAAATGATGATCCCTAATAAAGAAAAAGTTGGGGAGATGTTAGATCTCGGCTTTGTTGGAGAAATCGAATCCATTAATCCTGCGGTCGTTAAAGCTTTGCAAGATGATGCTTTTATTCCTGTTATTTCCCCAATTGGTTTTGGTCAAGATGGGCAAGCTTACAACATCAATGCAGACTTAGTGGCTGGCAAGATGGCTGAGATTTTAAAAGCTGAAAAATTAGTCATGATGACCAATATTCCGGGTGTGATGGATAAAAGCGGCAACTTATTGACCGACTTAACAGCCAAAGAAATCGAGGCATTATTTGCTGACGGCACTATTTCTGGTGGCATGTTGCCAAAGATTTCATCTGCATTAGATGCTGCTAAGAGTGGCGTCAATTCGGTGCATATTATTGATGGTCGCATCGAACATTCATTACTTTTAGAGATTTTGACAGAGCAGGCCTTCGGCACCATGATTCGCTCACATTAAGATTGGCATGCGCCATCCTTTTTGGTTATTTGATTTAGATAACACGCTTCACAACGCGTCCGACGCCATTTTTCCTTATATTAATCAATCGATGACCGGTTATGTGGCTCATCGATTGAACTTAGATCTTGACTCTGCAAGCCTTATGCGCCAAAAATATTGGAAGCAGTATGGTGCAACAATCTTGGGCTTAGTAAAGCATCATCAAATTGACCCACATGATTTCTTATATGAAACCCATAGATTTGATGAGCAGTCTGGCAATTATCTAGAGGACTTATCAGGATTGGTTCGTGGAGAGCGGGGCATTCGCCAAACCCTCAATCGCCTTCCGGGACGCAAAATACTGCTAACAAATGCCCCAGAAGCCTACGCGCTTAAGGTTATTAAAGCGCTTGGTATACAAGCCTGTTTTGATGGGATAGAGGCCATTGAGGGCATGGAGATTCATCAGCAATGGCGGCCAAAACCAGACCACTTAATGATTAAAAAGCTATTAAGAAAGTATCGGTGTGCGCCTCAAAACGCGGTCTTAGTTGATGATACTTTGGGACATTTGTTAGAGTATTCAAAGTTGGGCATAAAGACAGTCTGGTTTAAAAGGCATGTTAGGACTTACACCCATAATCGAGGTAGTCTTTCTCTAGAAGTACAATCAATACATCAATTATTTAATAGCTGGAAAAAACTCAGATGAACTCACCATTTAATCAACTGACATCAATCGAATCTTCAGAGCATGATGAGGCGACACCTGTTCGTAAACGACCTCGTCCTGGTGAGCGTCGTGTGCAAATTTTGCAGGTGTTGGCGCAGATGCTTGAGAACCCAAAAGGCGATCGAGTAACCACTGCTGCATTGGCTGCCAGATTAGAGGTCTCTGAGGCTGCTTTATACCGCCACTTTGCCAGTAAAGCACAGATGTTTGAGGGTTTAATTGCATTTATTGAGCAAACAATTTTTGGATTAATTAATCAAATTACCGAGCGAGAAGAAGCAGGTGATCGTCAAGCGCAAGAAATTGTGATGGTTTTGTTAGGTTTTGGCGAAAAAAATCCTGGTATGACGAGAGTTCTTTTGGGAGATGCTCTTTGGTTAGAGGATGAGCGCTTACAAGATCGTATTGCACAAGTTTACGAAAGAATTGAATCTTCGTTAAAGCAATCAATCCGCATTGCTCAAACCCAAGGTCGACTACCCCAATCTGCAGATGGAAACGAAGTGAGCTCAAGAGCTGCCATGATCATTAGTTATGTTGTGGGTCGTTGGCATCGTTATGCAAGAAGCGGGTTTAAAAAAATGCCTACAGAGCTCAATGAATTTCCTATGAGAGCCCTATTCTCAGTATGAGTTTAGGAGTTATTACTCCTAAGGTTTTAAGCTTTGCTGAACCATTGACTTTGCAAAGCGGGGCAAGCATTGCCAATTACAAGTTAGTTGTGGAAACGTATGGCCACTTAAATGCAGCCAAAAATAACGCTGTATTAATCTGCCATGCATTAAACGCCTCTCATCATGTTGCCGGTATTAGCGAGGATGATTCAACAGTTGGCTGGTGGGACAGCATGGTTGGTCCAGGCAAGCCGGTTGATACTAATCAATTCTTTGTGATTGGCATTAATAACTTAGGGTCTTGTTTTGGTTCCACTGGGCCAATGAGTATCAATCCAGCAACACAAAAGCCATATGGAGCTAGCTTCCCAGTTGTTACTGTAGAGGATTGGGTTAACGCTCAAGCAAGAGTGGCTGATCATTTTGGTATCGATAAGTTTGCTGCTGTTATGGGTGGAAGTCTTGGCGGCATGCAAGCAATGGCATGGGGTTTAATGTACCCTGATCGAGTAGCTAATTGTGTGGTGATTGCTTCAACTCCCAAGCTCTCGGCACAGAATATTGCATTTAATGAAGTGGCGCGTAGCGCCATCTTAAGTGATCCCGATTTCCATGGCGGAGACTACTACGCGCACAACGTCAAACCTCGCAGAGGCTTGCGAGTGGCTCGTATGATTGGGCATATTACCTATTTATCGGATGACGACATGGCTGAAAAATTCGGTCGAGAGCTCAAGCGTGCTGAAGGCGATTCAGATGCTTATAACTTTAGTTTTGATGTTGAGTTTGAGGTAGAAAGTTATCTTCGTTATCAAGGTGAAAAATTTGCTGATTACTTTGATGCTAATACTTATTTACTGATTACACGTGCTCTTGATTATTTTGATCCTGCTAAAAAGTATAGTGATAATCTAAGTCAAGCAATGGCTGACATTAAAGCGAAATTTCTAGTAGTCAGCTTTTCCACCGATTGGCGATTTGCGCCAGAGCGAAGTAGAGAAATAGTTAAAGCTTTGTTGGATAACAAGTTAGACGTTACGTATGCTGAAATTGATGCCCCTCACGGCCACGATGCTTTTCTTTTAGAAGACCCGCGTTATCACCAGTTAGTAAAAGCGTATTTTGAGCAAATTGCAAAAGGAATGGCATCATGATGCGTTCAGATTTTTCTGCAATTGCAAAGTGGATAGATCCAAATAGTCAAGTACTAGACGTTGGCTGTGGTGATGGTAGTTTATTGGAACACCTTAAAAAGACAAAGAATGCGCATGTTTACGGTGTGGAATTAGCAGATGACAAGGTTTTAGCATGCGCTTGCAAAAATCTAAATGTGATTCAGCAAAACTTAGAAGGTGGCTTAGCCCTCTTTGAGGATAATAGCTTTGATACAGTTATTCTTTCCCAAACACTTCAAACTATCCATCAAACAGCAAGAATATTAAGTGAAATCGCTCGCGTAGGAAAAGAGTGCGTTGTTTCTTTTCCAAACTTTGGCCATTGGTCACACCGTGCTGCCGTGATTTCCGGACGTATGCCGGTATCAAAGTCTTTACCTTATCAATGGTATGACACGCCAAACGTAAGAGTATTAACAATTGCCGACTTTGAAGCTTTAGCTCCAGCAGTAGGCTTAAAGCTTTTAGATAGAGTTGTATTACACGAAGGCGAAATCATCCAATTTTTACCTAATCTGAGAGGCAGCCTTGCTATCTATCGAGCACGTAGGGCCAAGTAAAACAAGAGCTTTACTGGTTTGTATATTTCTAGGCTTTTCAAGTGGCCTACCGTTATTCATTCTTTACAACCTTCTTTCGGCTTGGTTGAAAAGTGAAGGGGTTGACCTAAAAGCAATTGGTTTATTTGCTTTAGTCGGAATTCCATATACATGGAAGTTCTTATGGTCTCCTGCAATGGACCGATTCCAATTACCTTTTTTGGGGCGTCGTCGTGGTTGGATGATTGCTACTCAATTTGCTGTAATGTTGGCCGTTATGTTGATGGGGCAATTTAATCCAAGTACAGAAATTTGGACAGTTGTTTTTTTGGCTGCCATAGTTGCCTTCTTTTCTGCAAGCCAAGATATTGTGATTGATGCCCATCGAAGAGAGTGGCTGACTGAAGAGCAAATGGGATCTGGCACAGCGTTATTTGTTAACGCTTATAAGCTATCTACTTTAGTGCCAGGTTCTTTGTCACTAATTCTGTCAGACATCATTTCGTGGGATTGGGTATTTTTTATTACAGGCCTATTCATGTTGCCTGGTATTTTGACAACGCTATTAGTTTCAGAGCCAAGAATGTACGGCCCAGCTCCAAAGACTTTAAGAGAAGCAGTTGTGGAGCCTTTTAATGAATTTGTTAATCGTCGAGGCTGGCGCCATGCGATGTTAATTTTGGCATTTATATTTTTATATAAATTAGGTGACTCGATGGCAACAGCTTTGGCAACGCCATTTTATTTGGAGCTTGGTTTTACCAGAACAGAAATTGGTCTAGTTGCTAAAAATGCAGGACTTTGGGCTAGTATTTTAGGAGGCATTTTAGGCGCTTACTGGATGTTAAAAACGGGCGTCAATCGAGGGCTATGGATTTTTGGAGCTTTTCAAGCATTGGCTATTTTGGGATTTGTTATTTTGGCTCAAACGGGTGCTGATCTTTGGGTTTTAACTTGGGTTATTGGTTTTGAGGCTATAACAGTAGGTTTGGGAACAGCAGCATTTACAGCTTATATCGCGCTGGAAACCAATCCACGTTTTACAGCAACTCAATTTGCACTTTTTACTAGCTTGTCAGCAGTGCCGCGGACTTTTATTAATGCGCTTACTGGTTACATTGTTGAAGTAACAGGTTGGACTAATTTCTTTATTCTTTGTTTTGCTTTAGCTATTCCGGGTTTACTGTTGTTACCAAAAATTGCCCCCTGGAACAAAGAAAAAACATCTGAATTTCAGATTACTTAAACTTTAAAAGTTATTGATCAATCATGTCTAAGAGATTTATCCCGCTACCAATTAAAAGATGCGTCAGCGCTTTCTTATTTATTTTTTTAACTGCCTGCGCATCAGGTCCAAAGCACTTGCCCCCCACGGATGGTGTAAAGGCTGGTGAATCCTCAAGCTTTAAGAATATGGTTCCCGCTAGTCAGCTAGAGGCTTCTGCAGTTCGTCAATATGACGCAATGAAACAAAAGGCGGCAAAGGGTAAGGCTCTTGCACCAGATAACCATCCTCAACTAATTCGCTTAAGAACTATCTCGAAGAAAATTTTGCCTTTTGCTGAAGTTTGGAATCCAGATTCCAAGGATTGGAAATGGGAAGTAAATCTATTTGTATCAGATCAGGTAAATGCATTTTGTATGCCGGGTGGAAAAATCGCTTTTTATACCGGGATTCTTGAAAAGCTAAAATTAAATGATGATGAAGTCGCTGTGGTGATGGGGCATGAGATAGCGCACGCTTTAAGAGAGCATGCTCGTGACAGAATTGCTAAAGAGCAGATGAGTAATTTAGGCGTTAATATTTTGTCACAGGCGTTGGGATTGGGTGGATTAGGCAGTCAAGCTTTGGGCCAGGGTGTTCAAATCATGGGTCTAAGTTTTTCTAGGTCTGATGAAAAGGATGCAGACTTAGTCGGTATGGATATTGCTGCAAGAGCGGGCTATGATCCAAGAGCGGGCATTTCACTTTGGCAAAAAATGGGAGCCTCTAATAAAGATCAGCCAGCTGAGTGGCTATCAACTCATCCATCTGGTGATACTCGCATTTATGAAATGCAAAGAAATATGTTTGATGCGCTAAAGCTATATGCAAAAGCTAAAAATACATCAGTAGACCGTCTTCCAGACTATAAGCCTTGAGCTAACTGAGTATCAGCCTAGCTTGTAATCAATAATAAGCGGCGCATGATCTGAAAACTTCTCTGCTTTAAAGATTTCAGATCTCTGGGCTTGGCGAGCAAAACCAGGTGTCGCAATTTGATAATCAATTCTCCAGCCAACATTTTTCGCATAGGCTTGCCCTCTTTGGCTCCACCATGTGTAACACTCATCAGTGGTGTTAGGGTGTAAGTGTCTGTAAACATCCACCAATCCGATACCATCAAATAGCTTGGTCATCCAATCACGCTCTTCTGGCAAGAATCCTGAATTTTTAATATTACCCTTCCAGTTTTTTAAATCATTTTCATGATGGGCGATATTAATATCACCACACAAAACAATTTCTAGACCTTCAGCTTTTAATTTTTTGATGTGTGGCATAAAGATATCTAAAAATCTAAATTTGGCCTCCTGTCGTTCAGGGGCGCTTGACCCTGACGGAAAATATGCTGATATGACAATTAATTTACCAAAGCGTGCTTCGACGTAGCGACCCTCATTATCGAATTCGCCCTCATCAAAACCAACTTTTATATGATCAGGCTTTTGTTTTGAGTAAAGACCAACTCCGCTGTAGCCCTTTTTTTGAGCATATTGAAAAATTCCGTGATAGCCATGTGGGGCCAGAAGAGCCTCATCTAAATCGGCTTCTTGAGCTTTAAGTTCTTGAATGCAAAGGATGTCTGGACTTTGGATTTTGACCCATTCAAAGAAGCCTTTTTTCGCGGCTGAACGAATTCCATTGAGGTTGGCGGTAATGATGCGTAACATCTCGGTTATGACTTCCAATCAAGAAAACTTTAAAAACGAATTTATTACTTTTGCATTAGATGCCAGGGTATTAGCTTTTGGCGAATTTAAAACAAAAGCAGGTAGATTATCGCCTTACTTTTTTAATGCGGGCGGCTTCAATGATGGGGCTCTTCTTAAAGTCTTGGGCGAATTTTACGCAAAAGCATTAATTAATTCTGGGCTTCAATTTGATATGTTGTTTGGCCCAGCTTACAAAGGCATTACTTTGGCAGCAACTACTGCGGTCGCACTAGCTTCAATGGGGAAAGCGGTACCGTTTTGCTTCAACCGTAAAGAGGCTAAAGATCACGGTGAGGGGGGATCCTTAGTTGGCGCCCCTTTAAAAGGGCGCGTAGTCATCATTGACGACGTGATTTCCGCAGGAACATCTGTGCGTGAGTCAGTCGAAATTATCAGACAGGCTGGCGCAACTCCTTCAGCAGTATTAATTGCTCTTGATCGCATGGAGCGTTCTGGCAATGCTACAGAAGTTGGTGATAGCTCAGCAGTACAGAATGTTGAAAAAGAGTTCGGTATGCCCGTGGTGTCAATTGCAAATCTAACAAGCTTGATGAGCTTTTTAGAGTCTAGTAAAAATACCGAATTGCAAAAGTACTTGCCAGCAGTGAAGGCGTATCGAGATCAATACGGCATCTAGCAAGCTAGTTTATTCGAGAGTAATTTCACCTTCGAATACTGTTTGAGCCGGCCCTGTCATCATGACTGAGCTTTGGGGTGCAGAGTTAAGATCCCAGGCAATTGTTAGATCTCCGCCACGAGTGTGAACTGTAACTGGTGAGTCTAGTTCACCGCGCAAAATACCAGATACAGCCGCCGCACAGGCTCCAGTCCCGCAAGATAAGGTTTCACCTGAGCCACGCTCAAATACACGTAATCTAATTTCATGACGATTCTGAATTTGCATGAATCCAGCATTCACTTTTTTCGGAAAGGCGTTGTGAGATTCTATTCCAGGACCTTCGATTGCAACAGCAGCAATATCAACATCCTTAACCATTTGAACTGCGTGAGGATTGCCCATTGAAATAGGGTTAATCCACACTGATCCAGTAGAAAGTTTTAATTCATAGAGAGTGGCGCCACTTTCAGTTCTACTATTCAAATTAGCAGTATTAAAAGGAATCTGTTCTGTTGATAAGATTGGCGAGCCCATATCGACGGTTATTTGGCCATCATCATTTTCAGTAAGACTCAAAATGGTGTGTGCTACTTGCACTTTCACAGTTCGTTGACTTGTTAAGCCTTTTTCCCTTACAAATTTCACAAAGCAACGGGAACCGTTACCGCATTGCTCCACTTCACCACCATCAGAATTAAAAATCCTATAACGGAATTCAGCCTCAGCAACGGTTGACTTTTCAACCAATAAAATTTGGTCTGCTCCAATACCTAGCTGGCGGTTAGCCATCAACTGCCATTGAGATTGAGTAATTTTTGATAAATCTTGAGAAATTCCATCTAAAACAATGAAATCATTGCCAGCGCCGTGCATTTTTGTAAATCGTAATCTTGTACTTGTCATAGGGATTAATATACAGGTTTGCCACTAAAAGTGAGAATGTTATAAAATATCGAATATTCGCCGAGTTAAGACAACTTGCGGGGCGAATTCAAAATATCCGCTAAAGCGTCGCCGCACTTAGTAATACTCGGCACGTGTTGTCGCTTATTTAACTAAGGAGCTTCAAATGGCTAATAATTATTTCTTTACCTCAGAGTCAGTATCTGAAGGTCACCCAGACAAAGTAGCTGATCAAATTTCTGATGCCATCTTGGATGCTATCCTGGAGCAAGATCCTACTGCACGCGTTGCTGCAGAAACCCTTTGCAATACAGGTTTAGTTGTTTTAGCAGGTGAAATAACAACAACAGCTAACGTTGATTACATCCATGTGGCGCGCGACACTCTTCGTCATATTGGTTACGACAATACTGAATACGGTATTGATTACAAAGGCTGTGCTGTTTTAGTGGCATATGACAAGCAGAGCCCAGATATTGCTCAGGGTGTTGATAAAGCCCATGACGACGGCCTCGATCAGGGTGCTGGCGACCAAGGCTTAATGTTTGGTTACGCTGTTAATGAAACCCCAGAGTTGATGCCTTTACCGATTCATTTGTCACATCGCTTAGTAGAGCGCCAAGCAGACTTGCGCCGCGATGGCCGTTTGAACTGGTTGCGCCCAGATGCTAAATCACAGGTTACTTTGCGCTATGTTGATGGTAAGCCTGATTCAATCGATACTATTGTTTTGTCAACGCAACACTCACCAGATATTGCACTTGAAAAACTTCGAGAAGCAGTGATTGAAGAAATCATCAAACCAGTACTCCCTAAAGAGCTCATTAAGGGAGAGATCAAGTATTTAGTAAATCCTACAGGTCGCTTCGTTATTGGTGGTCCACAAGGTGATTGTGGTTTAACAGGTCGTAAAATTATCGTTGATACTTACGGCGGTGCGGCACCTCACGGTGGCGGTGCCTTCTCAGGCAAAGACCCTTCAAAAGTTGACCGTTCAGCAGCATATGCAGGTCGCTATGTAGCTAAAAATATCGTTGCGGCAGGTTTGGCTACTAGATGTTTGGTACAGATTTCTTATGCGATTGGCGTAGCTCAACCAACTTCAGTGATGGTCAGCACCTTTGGTACGGGTAAAGTCTCTGATGAAAAAATATCAGAGTTAGTGCGCACTCACTTTGACCTAAGGCCAAAGGGCATTGTGAAAATGCTTAATTTATTACGCCCTATTTACCGCAAAACAGCAGCCTACGGACACTTTGGTCGTGAAGAGCCTGAGTTCACATGGGAAGCTACCAATAAGGCTGCGGCATTAAAAGCAGCTGCTGGTTTATAATTTGGGCAATCTCTAAGGAGCGTTGCGAGGTGTTAAGAAGGACTTAACACCCTAGGCTTAGAGGGGGCTACTAGCTAGCCTTTAGCAACGACGCTCGCTAACCTAGGAAGTGATTGGTTGGCGAGCTTCTTTACTTGCTCTCCAAGATCTTCCTTACTAGCTTGGAGTTGCAATGAACAAACCATTAGATTTGAAGAATTTTACAGATTGCGCAATTGCCGATATTTCATTGGCATCATGGGGTCGCAAAGAGATCGCTATTGCCGAAACAGAAATGCCAGGATTGATGGCGATTCGTGAAGAGTTTGCTGCTACGCATCCACTTCGTGGCGCCCGTATTACTGGCTCCTTACATATGACGATCCAGACAGCCGTATTGATTGAGACTCTAGAAGCGCTTGGTGCAGAAGTGCGTTGGGCATCTTGCAATATTTACTCAACACAAGATCACGCTGCCGCTGCAATTGCTGCTAACGGTACAGCGGTATTTGCGATTAAGGGTGAGTCACTAGAGCAGTATTGGGAATTCACCCACCGTATTTTTGAATGGCAAGATGGTGGCTATTCAAATATGATCTTGGATGACGGCGGTGACGCTACGATGTTATTGCACCTTGGAACAAAAGCAGAAAAAGACTTATCTGTTTTGAACAATCCAACAAGTGAAGAAGAGACTATTTTATTTGCTTCAATTAAAGCAAAATTAAAAGTCGACCCAACTTGGTACTCAGTACGTTTGGAAAAAGTTAAAGGTGTTACTGAAGAGACAACAACAGGTGTGCATCGTCTTTATCACATGCATGCAAAGGGAGAGTTAAAGTTCCCAGCGATTAACGTGAATGATTCAGTTACAAAAACCAAATTTGACAATCTCTATGGTTGCCGTGAGTCATTAGTAGATAGTATTAAGCGCGCAACTGATGTGATGATTGCCGGAAAAGTTGCGGTTGTTGCAGGTTATGGCGATGTGGGTAAGGGCTCAGCTCAAGCCTTGCGTGCTTTGTCTGCTCAAGTATGGGTTACTGAAGTTGATCCAATCTGCGCACTACAAGCTGCAATGGAAGGTTTCCGAGTTGTGACAATGGACTATGCCGCTGATAAAGCCGACATCTTTGTAACTGCAACTGGTAACTATCATGTCATTTCACATGACCACATGATCAAAATGAAAAACCAAGCGATCGTTTGTAACATTGGCCACTTTGATAATGAGATCGATATAGCTGGTATTGAGAAATACAAGTGGGAAGAAATTAAGCCGCAAGTTGATCATGTTATTTTCCCTGCCAGTAATGGTCAGCCAGAAAAGCGCATTATCGTTTTGGCAAAAGGTCGCTTGGTGAACTTGGGTTGCGGTACAGGCCACCCTTCATATGTCATGGGATCATCATTCGCTAATCAAACGATTGCTCAAATTGAGTTGTGGTCATCAATTGGAACGAACAAGTATCCAATCGGTGTTTACACTCTTCCTAAGCACTTGGATGAAAAAGTTGCCCGTTTACAATTGAAGACTTTGAATGCTCAGTTAACCGAGTTATCAGACCAACAAGCTAAATATATTAATGTGCAAAAAGAAGGCCCTTACAAGCTTGAAACATATCGTTATTAATAGCATTAACACCAAGTAATCACAGAAAGAAATTAGATGGAATTGAGCGTTGAATTTTTCCCGTCAAAAACAGCCGAAGGTGCTGAAAAGCTTCGAACTGTTCGCGATGAGTTAGCGAAGGCGCTCAAGCCTACTTTTTTCTCTGTGACATTTGGTGCGGGTGGATCAACACAAGACGGTACTTTTTCTGCTGTCAAAGAGATTCATGAGGCCGGCCAAGAGGCTGCGCCTCATCTTTCTTGTGTAGGTAGCTCAAAGGAAAAGATTAGTAAATTACTAGCCCAGTACAAAACACTAGGTGTAAAAAGAATTGTCGCCTTAAGAGGCGATCTTCCTTCGGGCATGGGCCAATATGGCGAATTTCATCATGCTGATGAGTTGGTTCAATTCATTCGATCTGAGACGGGAAGTCACTTTCACATCGAGGTGGCAGCCTATCCTGAAATGCATCCTCAAGCTAAAACGATGATTGATGATGTGCAAAGGTTTGCTAATAAAATGAAGGCAGGGGCAGACTCTGCAATTACCCAATACTTCTTTAATAGTGATGCTTACTTTAAATTTGTGGATGAGGCTGCTAAGTTAGGGGTTGATCAGCCAATCGTTCCAGGCATCATGCCAATTACTAATAGTACCCAATTAATGAGATTTTCTGATGCTTGTGGTGCTGAGATTCCGCGCTGGATTCGATTAAGACTTCAATCTTTTGGAGATGACACCGCGTCTATCAAGGCATTTGGTTTGGAGGTCGTTACTGATCTCTGCGATCAATTAATGGTGGCAGGCTCACCAGGCTTACATTTTTATAGCCTTAACCAGTCTGAGCCAGTTCTATCCATTGTTAAAGATTTAGGCCTGGCTAATTGCCACTAATTTAAGCTAAGCGCAAATCAGTTGATCTAGAGCTTGATCATGTTTCTGGGGGCGCCAAGCCCCATCCTCCACCTTTAAATCTTGATAAGCAATACCAACTGCTTTAACAGAGTGATTTGCAGACTTGAGCATCGCTAAAGTCCGATCATAGTAACCACCCCCATATCCAATACGCCACAACTGATCGTTATGCCGTGCCCAACCTAAGCAAGGTAAAAGAATAATTTCTGGAGTAATAGATTTATTCTGGTCATTAATGATTGGTTCGGGGATGCCTTGCGGCCCTTTTATCAGTTTGTCTCCATCATGCCACTCGCCAAAAAGTAAGGGTTGACCGATTTTGACAGCTGGTAATAAAAGTTTTTTCTGATTACTTTTTCTGACCCAATCGAGCGCTATGGGTCTAGGGTCAAATTCGCTATTAATTGGCCAATAAATGGCTAAGGTGGCAACATCAATTTTCTCAAGATACTTAATCAAGCCATCTTCAAGTCTTTCCCTTAGGCTTAAGTCTTTATTGAGACTCAGTCTTTTATCTAATAAGTGCTGACGAAGTGAATTTAAAGTTTTCACAAGCTGTTCAAAAAATGAAAAAATAAGGCATGATTAGGGATATGCTACATCGAAAAAATATGAAACTTAAAAATAAAATAATGACAGGCCTTGTTGTCAGCCTAATCGTAGCCTCATTTTCTATTTCTGCAAAGACAAAATCAGAAAATTCGACGATATCAGGGGCCCCAAAAAAGTTTGATCCTAATAAAGCATTATCGGCAGAAGATAAAAAATTTGTTGAGCTGCGAGAGGCTGCTAAGGCTAATGAACCTTCAAAAGCTATCAGCTTGGCAAAGCAGTTGGGCTCTCATGATTTAAGAGATTACGTATCATATTTTCAAATCAAACCACAGTTATACGATAAATCAAATCAACCAAAATCTGACGATTCTGCCGATGCGTTGGTTGTTGATTTTTTAAACCAATATGAGGGCACAGCAATTGCTGATCGCTTGCGTAATGATTGGTTACTTGTTTTAGGAAAGCGACAAGACTGGAAAAATTTTGACCGTCAATATCCACTCTTTAAATTAGATGACGATACTCAAGTTAAGTGCTACTCCTTTCAGTCACGAATGGTTAAGGGTGAAGATGTAAAGGTTATTGCTTTAGACGCTAAAGATGTTCTTTGGGACTCAAAGTTTTTTGGTGATGCTTGTGCTGATCTTGTCAGTAGTCTGTATAAAGAAGGCGGTTTGAGCAAACATGAGTTTTTAGCAATACGAAGAATTGCTTTGGAAAGCAATCTTGAAACTTTAGCTAGAAAAATGGGTGGAGATGATCCGATTGCCGATATCGTAAAAAAAGCCAGAGCCAACCCAGTTGAGGCATACAGTGATTTTAATAAAAAGACCTGGCGGATAGGAAAAGAAAACTCTGCGGCAGCATGGGGTGTTATCGGTCAGTTTTTAGCAAAAAAACTGGATCCTAGTGCGATAAATGCTTATCGACTTCAACATGAGGCAGGACATCACCAGCTTTTATCTGCAGAATCTCAAGAATGGAAAGTCCGAACTGCTTTAAAAGTGGGCGACTGGAAGTTGGTGAAAGAAGCCATTGAAAATATGTCCCCAGCCATAAGAAAAAGAGATCCTGCTTGGACATATTGGTACGGGCGAGCCCAAAAAGAGCTTGGGGAGGAATCCCTTGGAAAAGAAACAATACAAGTGCTAGCGGAGCAATTTCATTTTTATGGGCAGTTAGCTAGAGAAGATTTGGGCATGAAAATTCATGTACCTAATAAAGTTGCGCCAGAGGAATCTTTAGTTAAAAAGATGGGTTCTCAAAAAGACTTTCACAGAGCAGTTAGATTTTATGAAATGGGCTTACGATTTGAAGGTAATAGAGAGTGGAATTGGGCGCTAAGGGCGCTAACAGATCAGCAGCTAATTGCAACTGCTGAATATGCTAGAAGAATTGGTCTCTACGACCGTGCGGTTAATACTGCTGACAGAACAAGGCAAGAACATAACTTTGGTTTGAGATACCCAACGCCATACAAAGATGCCCTAAGCCCAATAGCACAATCAATTGGGCTAGATGCAAACTGGGCCTATGGATTAATTCGTCAGGAATCTCGCTTCATAATGAGTGCAAAATCTCACGTGGGGGCATCTGGTTTAATGCAAGTCATGCCAGCAACGGCTAAGTATGTCGCCAAGAAAATTGGCATGACTAACTATAAGCAGAGTCAGCTTGATGATATGAATACAAATTTAACGCTAGGTAGTAATTATTTAAATATGGTTTTACAAGATTTAGACGGCTCTTGGACTTTGGCTTCTGCAGCTTATAACGCTGGTCCAGGTCGCCCTAAGCTGTGGCGAGAAAAGTTACCAAGAAGTGTCGAAGGTGCAATTTTTGCAGAAACCATCCCTTTTAATGAGACTCGAGGATACGTGAAGGCTGTCTTAGCTAATGCAAATTACTATAGCGCACTCAACACAAACAATACTCCTTCACTTAAGCAGCGCCTAGGAACCGTATCACCTAAAACGTCTATTCTTTCGGAGTTACCATAATGAGCTTGCCAAAGATTTTAATAATTGGAGGTGGTGGTTTTATTGGTCAAGTGATGACAACAAAGCTCGCCAAGTTAGGATACCCAGTTTTAATCCCAACTAGAAAATTAGGATCTTTGAGAGACTTGTGGGTTTTACCTCAAGTAACTGTCATTGAGGCTGATGTGCATGATCAAGAGGTTTTACATCAACTATGCGCAAAACTTACAGATACTGATGTAGTCATCAATCTAGTTGGAATACTCCATGACAAGCCAGCAAAACCCTATGGCAAAAGTTTTGCAAAAAATCACGTTGAATTACCAAGAAAAATAATTACTGCAATGAATAAAGCAGGTATTAAACGATATATTCACATGAGCGCTTTGGGGGCAGATTCAAATGGACCATCTATGTATCAACGTAGTAAAGGGGATGGCGAAAAAATTGTTATTAATAGCGGCTTAGATTGGACAATCTTCAGACCATCAGTTGTTTTTGGAGAGAATGATAGTTTTATAAATTTATTTGCATCTCTTCAAAAGCTCGCCCCAGTCATGCCATTAGCTGGAGCAGATGTAAAGTTTCAGCCAGTTTATGTGTCTGATGTGGCAAGTGCTTTTATAAAAGCAATTTCAATGCCGCAGACTATAAAAAAATCATTTAATTTGGCTGGACCTAAAATATACACGCTTGGAGATTTAGTAAGATTTGCAGGACGTAAGGTAGGTTGCTCAAGATTAGTCATTCCAATTCCTGCGTCATTTGGTTATTTGCAAGCATGGATGCTTGAGATCATGCCAGGTAAAACCTTGATGTCTAGAGATAATTTAGCTTCAATGAAAGTGGATAACATTCTGCCTAATTTCGAAGAAAATGCTTTGGAAAAAGTTTTTGGAATAAGTCCTCAACCATTAGAGATATTACTTAAGTGAAGACATTCATAGTTGGTGGAGCCATTCGAGATAGGCTGTTAGGTTTAGCAGTTAAGGATGTTGACTATGTTGTGGTGGGCGCAACGCCGGAAGATTTAATTAACAAAGGTTTTAAGCCTGTTGGGCAAGACTTCCCAGTATTTCTTCATCCAGACACTCACGAAGAGTATGCGCTTGCCAGAACTGAGAGAAAAGTTGCTCCAGGTTATAAGGGCTTTATTTTTCATGCCGACGCGAAGGTCACTCTTGAAGAAGATCTTGCAAGACGAGATTTAACTATCAATGCCATAGCGCAAGAAATATCTCTTGATGGTGAGTTGATTGGTCCAATGATTGATCCTTTCGGCGGCATCAAGGATATTCAAGAAAAAGTCCTAAGACATATTGGCCCAGCATTTTTAGAAGATCCTGTTCGTTTGCTTAGGGTCGCCAGATTTTCTGCAAGGTTCCCAGAGTTTTTAATTGCCCCAGAAACAACCGATATTCTGAAGAAAATTGGTCAAAGTGGAGAATTGAACGCTTTAGTCAAAGAGCGCGTATGGCAGGAATTTTCAAAAGGATTGCTTTCCAAAAAACCATCTAAGTTGTTATTGACCTTAAAGGCTTGCGGTGTTTTTGAAACATTCTTTCCATCAAGCTTACTTAAACACGAGAAGATTTTTCATCAACTTGATGCTGCTGCAAAGAACAACTTAAATCTTCAGCAACGATGCGCTATTTTGTTGGCAATGCTAGATGTTGAAGAAATTAAATCATGGTCTGATCAGTGGGCTATTCCAGCTGAATGTAAAGATTATGCTTGTCTGGCAAGCAATTTATTTAAAGTGATTGGTGAGTCTCCCCTTGCGCCAGAGGCTCTGTTGGATGTGTTGGATCGCATGGATGTTTGGCGAAAGCCAGAGCGTTTCAATGAGTTGATGATTGTGGCCAAGATACAAGGTTGTGAAACAGAGCCCCTTGTAATGGCCTATCTTGCTGCTCGAAAGGTAGATGTTGCCGGGATTGCTACTGATCTATCCAATGAGCCGAACGCTGGGCAATTGATTAAAGAGAAAATTCGTATTGCAAGGATTGCAACAATCAAAGAGCTCTAGGTTTTGATCTAAACCCTGGAAGCTCACCTTCGGTTAGCTCCATATTCTTTCCTAAGCATAAAACCTTAAACAACTCTCCCATTTCAGCTTCAGATAAAAGTTTTTGCAAGCTGTTAGATATAGGAATGAATTTTTCAGCATCCCTAGGATCTGCAAAAGAAAGTGCTAGATCTCCAATTCCAGCATCGAGCAAATATGATGCTTGGCTAGCATAGCCTAGCAATTGAAAACCACTATTAAGTGCAGCATGAGTAATAGAGCTCCACTCAACGTGTGCGGTTAAATCACATAGACCAGGATAAAAGAAGGGGTCTTGAATCGCATGATGGCGATAGTGTCCCATTACGGTTCCTTGCCCTCTTTGTGAATGGTAGTACTCATGTGCTGGAAAGCCGTAGTCAAAAGTTAGTAAAATCCCGCTCTGCAAAGATTGCGCAAGCGTAGTGATCCATGCAATGCCACTAGGATGAATTTCAGTGGTGTACCCATTCAAAAATTGATTTTCTAAAAGAGTACTCGGTAAATATTCTGTTTCTACGGTCGGTCCATCGCACATCACAAATTGCGACATCATTTCATTAGCATCTGATGCTATGCAGACATATTTGTAATGCCATGCATCATCGCGCTTGACAATAACTTCAACGGGCATTGCATCTAAAACCTCGTTAGCCAAAATAACCCCATTAAAATTTTGTGGCAGCGCTGTCAGCCAATTAATTTTTTCATCACGATGTTTAAGTCGCTCTTGCTGGCGTTCAATAAGATCAGCAGATAGATCTAAGATGTTGTATGAATCAATCTTGATATTGGATGCCACTAAGGCATCAAGAATTGACTCTGCGAGTGCACCAGACCCCGCACCAAACTCTAATATTTTTAAAGGCAGAGCACGTTGCTTTAATCTATTTAAGACAGGAATAATTGTTTTTATGATAGTAGCCCCAAATAAGGGGCTAATTTCAGGGGCAGTTACAAAGTCACCACGCCCTCCAAATTTGGTCGTGCCAGAGGTGTAGTAACCTAAATCTGGCGTATATAGCGCCATTTCCATATACTTAGCAAAAGAAATTTGCCCATCATGAGCTTTAATTTCTTCTTTAAATTTTTCTACCAAAGTTAGGCTGTGAGACTTTTCTTCGGTGCTAGGGGTAATATCCATACCTCGCGAGTCTACAACTCTTATAAGTGAAGCTGTAAAAAATATGAAATTTCAAAAAATTGCCTTAGTAACTGGAGCAGCAAAACGCCTTGGTAAGGCCATAGCTATCGGTTTGGCCAAAGATGGCTGGGATGTCGCTATTCATTATGGTAATTCGCAAGAAGCTGCACAGGAAACAGTCAAGGAGATTTTGGCTACCGGACAGCGTGGCATTGCATTACAAGCTGATTTATCGGATGAAGACCAGGCTAGTAAGCTGATTCAACGTTGTCAGGAAGCTTTGGGTTTACCAAGTTGCTTGGTTAACAACGCTTCATTATTTCAGTATGACGTGGCATCTAGCTTTGGATATTCCGCTTTAGATCGTCATATGACTACCAATGTGGCAGCGCCATTGATATTGTCTAGGGACCTTTATCGAGAGCATGCCAAGATCAGAGCTCAATCTACTAGTGCCACCGGACCATCTGGGGTTGTAATTAATTTACTAGATCAAAAATTAGCTAATTTAAACCCAGATTTTTTGTCTTACACCCTATCTAAAGCAGCCCTTCATTCAGCCACAACATTGCTAGCCCAATCTTTTGCTCCGGTTTTGAGGGTGGTTGGCGTTGCTCCAGGAATTACAATGGTATCTGGAGATCAAACAGACGTAGGTTTTGTAAAAGCACACGCGATGACACCTTTGGGAAGATCATCTGCCCTTGATG
Organism: Polynucleobacter meluiroseus; assembly: GCA_945881875.1. Classification (GTDB taxonomy): domain Bacteria; phylum Pseudomonadota; class Gammaproteobacteria; order Burkholderiales; family Burkholderiaceae; genus Polynucleobacter; species Polynucleobacter meluiroseus_A. Next base: position 135,061 of record CAMCVH010000003.1, on the reverse strand, counting down.
ATATTTCTGGAGCGGTTGTTTACCTAGCAAAAGCTAATGCAATTACAGGCACAACACTTTACGTTGATGGCGGACAACACTTGTTATCTACCGATCGCGACGTCATGTTTTTAACGGAGTAACTATGCAAGCTTTACTGTCTCATCCTCGTTTAATTGATTGTCGTAGATTATTTTTAAGTAATTATGAGATCTATATCAATATAGGTGTTCATGATTTTGAGAAGCGTGGTGAGCAACGCGTTTTAATCAATGTAGATTTATTTGTTCCTTTAAATGAAAACACGCCAACTCAAGATCAGTTGGATGAAGTATTAGATTATGATTTTATGCGCCGCAGTATTGTTGACAGAGTTTCAAAAGGACATATTCATCTTCAAGAAACTCTTTGCGATGATGTAGCAAGAATTATGTTGGCACATCCTCAAGTAAGAGCTGTAAAAGTTTCTACTGCAAAGCCTGATGTCTATCCGGATTGTGATGCTGTGGGTGTTGAGATATTTTTGATAAAAGAATGAAAGATCCAAGAAAAACCGCCTATGAAGAAAATAAGCTAGACAAAAAACTTTGTCGATTAGCTGGGCAAGCCATCGTTGATTACAACATGATTGAAGATGGTGACAAAGTTATGGTTTGTGTCTCCGGAGGCAAAGACAGTTACGCCATGTTGGATATCCTCATGAAATTGCGTGAACGCGCTCCCATTAATTTTGATCTTGTCGCAGTTAATTTAGATCAAAAGCAACCCGGCTTTCCTGAAGAGATTTTGCCAAATTATCTTAAAAATCTAGGCATACCATTTCACATTGAAGAGCAAGATACTTACGGTATTGTTAAACGAGTCCTCCCCGAAGGTAAAACAACGTGTGGCCTCTGCTCCAGATTAAGACGCGGGATTTTATATCGCGTTGCTGGAGAGCTAGGAGCCACCAAAATTGCCTTGGGACATCACCGTGACGATATCCTTGAAACCCTTTTGATGAATATGTTTAATGGCGGCAAGCTCAAAGGTATGCCACCTAAGTTAAAGTCAGATGATGGGAAGCATATTGTTATACGCCCACTTTCTTATGTGCCTGAAAAATATTTAGAAAAGTATTCAGAGCAGATGGGATTCCCAATCATCCCTTGTAACTTGTGTGGCAGTCAAGAGAACCTCCAACGTAATGCTATGAAAGCGCTTTTACAAGATTGGGAGAAAAAATTTCCTGGTCGTGTAGAAAGCTTATTTAGCTCTTTACAAAATATTGTGCCATCACATTTAATGGATTTAGAGGAGTTTGATTTTAAAAATCTAACTGATAGCTCAGGATCTAACGATTTAGACGAGCAGATCTCTTGGCAGCCAATACAGTTGAATCTTTAATTAGTTCTTGTATGTCGGATATCCAACTGCCAATTTTTTCAGAGGCATGTTTATTTTGCTCTTCATTGACAACAGAACTTATGAATGAGGCGGTTTCTGCGCCAGACTCCACCCATTTTTTATGAAAAGCTTGTTGCTCTTTATTTCTTCCACTTTCGAAATGTTTCATGTAATCTCGAAGAAGAGCTTCAGTTGCTTGTTGACTTAATTTTTGCTGCTGAACTTCTTTACAGAGAGCAATAAATTCAGATTGTCTGCGAAGTTTTTGTTCAAAAACTATTTCAGCATCAATTGGATTTTTCATTAGAAACTCTCTGATTTTGCTTTCCTGAGAGCTACTTAAACCTCCATAGAACCATTTTGTTCGTTCAATAATTTTGTTAACTCTTACACTTACTTGCTTATTTTTATCTTTAGGCAAATACTCATTTTTAAACTTCTGATTATTTTTATTAATTCTTTTTTGAATTGTTTCGATTTGTGAAGCATCAAGACTAATGAGTAACTTTGCAGTATCAGGAATTATTTCATCTGCAATTTTATAAGTGTATTTCTGAAACTCCGAGCGCAGTATCAAAAATTCAGATTTGGAGATTGGACCTTGTAATTTTTTTTGAGCGCGCTGCAGTGATCCAGATATTTCTGGTAATTGCTCTGTGCGATGCCACCAAAAATGTCGCTCTAGAGAGCTGCGAATAAGAGGCTCTTGTACCTGATTGAAGCCAATATGATCATCAAGCCACCAATAGGTGAGAGTATCCCCCTGGTTGTAGGCAAAGCGTACCGTACTACAACCAAGTAACGTGGTTGCCAGTAAAAAAGATATGATTAACTTAGTAGTTAGGAAACGTCGGAATAAACTCATATAATTATTATCAATGAATATAGTCATATTAGCTGCTGGGCAAGGAAAACGCATGTATTCCGCGCTGCCAAAGGTTTTACATCCAATTGCAGGTAAGCCTATGCTAGGCCACGCCATGGCAAGTGCTGAAGCAATTTCGGGTCAGCATCAGGTGGTCGTCGTCATTGGTCATGGCGGAGAATCTGTTCAAGAATACCTCGCTAAATCAGGTGGTTCAGCAAAAACAGTCGTTCAAAAAGAACAAAAAGGTACTGGACACGCTGTTTTACAAGCTGTAGATCTGCTAACCGATGATTTGCCTACTTTGATTCTTTATGGTGATGTACCTCTGATCCAAACTCAAACATTAGAACGTTTATGTCTTTTGGCTAGCAATGGTGGTTTAGGATTGTTAACTCAAAAAATGACTAACCCAACAGGGTATGGAAGAATAGTTAGAAATCAAGATGGTTGTGTAGAGTCAATTATTGAAGAAAAAGATGCTTCAGCCGAGATCAAAGCAATTACAGAAATTAATACTGGATTGATGGTTGTGCCAACTGCTAATTTAAAGAAGTGGCTTAAAAATCTAAAGCCTAATAATGCCCAAGGCGAGTACTACTTAACAGATATTATTTCTTTAGCTGTTTTTGAGGGTGTCCCGGTTATGACGTCATCTCCTGATGCTTCATGGGAAACAGTTGGAGTTAATAATCGAGCACAGTTAGCAGAATTAGAGCGAGCCTGGCAATTGGAACTTGCAAATCGATTGCTTGATGCCGGCGTTACTCTTATTGATCCATCTAGATTAGATATTAGAGGGAAATTAGTTTGTGGTCAGGATGTCAAAATTGATGTGGGTTGTATTTTTGAAGGCCAGGTTCATTTAGCTGATGGTGTCACCATCGGACCCTACTGTGTGATTCGTGATGCTGAGATTGAAGCGGGAGCAGTCATTAATGCCTATACACATATTGATCAGGCAAAAGTAGGGGGTAGAAATATTATTGGACCTTATGCAAGATTACGTCCTGGAACGGAGTTAGCTGATGATGTCCACATCGGTAACTTTGTTGAAGTTAAAAATAGCCAGATAGGTCCAAACAGTAAAGCTAATCATTTGGCATATATTGGTGATGCTGAGATTGGTGCAAGAGTCAATGTAGGTGCTGGAACTATCACTTGTAATTACGATGGCGTCAATAAACATAAAACTATTATCGAAGATGATGTATTCATTGGTTCTGATAGTCAGCTGATTGCACCTGTAACGGTGGGCAAAGGAGCAACTTTGGGTGCTGGAACTACATTAACAAAAGATGCGCCTGCTGGTCAATTGACTATTACTAGAGTAAAGCAAGCGTCTTTGAATTGGCAGCGCCCTACAAAAAAGCCCAAGTAAAAATTACAAAAAATAAAGAATTAATCAATAGGAAATAGTTATGTGTGGGATTGTTGGCGCTGTTGCCAAAAGAAACGTAGTCAGCATTCTAGTTGAGGGTCTTCGCCGTCTTGAATATAGGGGATATGATTCTTGCGGGTTTGCACTGTTATCAGATGGTCAATTAGTAAGAGCAAGAACTACTGCAAGAGTTTCTGATCTAGCAGAACAAGGTCATAAGATGTCTGGAAATATTGGTATTGCTCACACTCGGTGGGCTACGCACGGCAAACCAGATACATTTAATGCTCACCCACACTTTTCAAATGATTTAATTGGTTTAGTTCATAACGGTATTATTGAAAATTACGAAGAACTTAGATCAGAGTTACAGGTGGCAGGATATGTATTTGTTTCACAGACAGATACAGAAGTCATTGCACACCTTATTCATCAAACCTACGTGAAGATGGCTAAGAGAGATTTAGTTCAGGCAGTAAGAGCTACTGTTCCAAGATTACATGGGGCATATGCAATCGGTGTCATTGCCCAAGATGCGCCGGGTATTTTGGTTGGTGCCCGAGTAGGCTCACCATTGGTGGTTGCCTATGGTGAGCATGAGAATTTTCTTGCTTCAGATGCTTTGGCAGTTGCAGAGCATGCAAATGCAATGTCTTATCTGGAAGAGTGTGACATCGCTGTTTTAACAACAGACGAGATAACTATTATAAATATTGATGGCGTCATTCAGTCGCGGGTGAAAAAAGATGTTCCAGCTCAAGTGGCAGCAGTAGACTTAGGACCGTATCAGCATTACATGCAAAAAGAGATTTTTGAACAGCCGCGGGCTATCAGTGACACTTTAGGTCATGCTCAATATGCCGACCCTTCCATTTTTGGAGCAACAACCGCCGACTGGGAAAAAATTAATAGTGTTTTAATTTTGGCTTGTGGAACCAGCTATTACGCCGCCAGTACTGCTAAATATTGGCTTGAAGATTTAGCCGGCATCTCGACTCAAGTTGAAATTGCTAGTGAGTATCGATATCGCAAGACAGTACCTAATCCAAATGCTTTAGTTATTGTGGTTTCTCAATCAGGAGAAACAGCAGACACCCTCGCAGCTCTTCGTCATGCGCAGGCATTAGGCCATACAGAAACTTTAGCAGTTTGTAATGTGGCAACCAGTGCCATGGTGCGAGAGACTAGGTATTGTTTCTTGACACACGCTGGAACAGAGATTGGTGTGGCATCAACAAAAGCATTTACTACTCAGCTAGTTGGCTTGTATTTACTTGCGCTTACTTTAGCTAAACACCGAAAGCTTCTAACTGCAGCACAAGAAAAAACAGCTTTTAATCGTTTACGTCATTTGCCATCAGCAATTAATGCGGCTTTAGCTCTTGAGCCACAAATTATTGCGTGGAGTGAAGCATTTGCTAAATGTGAAAACGCACTATTTTTAGGGCGAGGTTTACATTATCCAATTGCATTAGAGGGAGCTCTCAAGCTGAAGGAAATTTCTTATATACATGCTGAAGCTTATCCGGCCGGAGAGTTAAAGCACGGACCATTAGCATTGGTAACAGATAAGATGCCTGTTGTAACAGTTGCTCCTAATGATGCATTGTTAGAAAAACTTAAATCTAATATGCAAGAAGTTAAAGCCCGAGGCGGAAGACTTTACGTCTTTGCAGATTCAGATTCTCAAATTACTGCGGACGATGGTATTCACGTTATACGCATGCCTGAGAATTATGGAGATCTCTCACCCATTCTTCATGTGATACCTTTACAACTACTGGCCTATCACACGGCTTGTGTGATAGGTACAGACGTTGATAAACCTAGGAATCTTGCAAAATCAGTGACGGTGGAGTAATTTTTAAAAATCCAAATGAAGCCAACTGTTATTTTGGATACAAATATCTTATTGGACATTTTTGTTTTTGATGATCAGCGAGCGCATCCCTTGAGGGCTGCCCTATCAAATCAAGAGCTCGATGCTCTTGTAACTGAAGACACTTTAGATGAGTTGATGGATGTTATCAGCAGACCTCAATTCAGTTTAGATAAACAAAAACAAGCTGAAATACTTTTACAGTGGCAGAGCTGGTCTCGATTAGTTAAACAGTCAGATCTTCAAGTAGCCCCTTGGAAGTGTAAGGATCGTGATGATCAAGTATTTATTAACTTAGCTTTTAGTTTTAAGCCATCAACCCTTATTAGTAAAGATAAGTTAGTACTCAAGCTTGCAAAACGTGCGATCAAGGAAGAAGTCATCATTACCTCAGATCATCTTCAATTTCTGATGTCAGAGTCTCAAATGCCAGCTTTATAGTTTTGCAGCGCAACATTTCTGGTTACAAGACTTTAAATTAAATAGAAAACTAGGGTTAACGCTAACTAAAACAAAGACCCTCTTTACGTCTTCCTCTTTATTTTTACTTACAATAGAAAAGTTGATTTGCTCACTTTTATGGCAACAACTATAAGGAGATATGAATGAATAAGAATTTTCGCAAAGCGATGATTGCAGTTGGAGTACTCGCAGCGCTTGTGTCAGGCACAACTCATGCAGCATTCCCTGATGACAAGCCAATTACTTTAGTTGTACCGTTTGCAGCTGGCGGCCCAACAGATAAAGTGGCTCGTGAATTAGCTCTCTTGATGACCAAGTCATTAAAGCAACAGGTGATTGTTGAAAACACACCTGGTGCAGGTGGTACGGTTGCCGCTAAAAAAGTAATGAGCGCAAAAAATGATGGTTATACATTGTTAGTCCACCATATTGGTATGTCTACAGCCCCTGGCCTATTCCGTAATTTAGGCTACGATCCAATGACAGACTTTGAACATTTAGGTCAAGTAGCCGATGCGCCAATGATTATGGTTGGTAACAAAGATTTGCAAGCCAAAAACTTGAAAGAGTTAATGGTTTACATCAAAGCAAAAGGTTTAGACGCTGCTTATGCAAATGCCGGTATTGGTTCAGCTAGCCATCTTTGCGGTTTGCTATTTATGAGCGCAGTCCAGCAAGATATGACGACTGTTCCTTACAAGGGCACAGCTCCTGCTTTAACTGATTTGATGGGTGGTCAGGTTCAATTAATGTGTGATCAAACAACTAATTTGGCAGGGCAGTTAAAAGCTGGTTCTGTAAAAGCTTACGGCGCTTCAACATTGCAGCGTATTCCAGCTTTTAAGGATATTCCAACATTGCATGAGCAAGGCTTGAAGGATTTCCAGGTCAACGTATGGCATGGTGTTTATGCACCTAAAGGCACTTCTAAAGATACAACTGACAAGCTTTCTGCTGCCATTAAAGCAAGTATTAATGATGCAAGCTACAAAGCTAAAATGACTGACTTAGGTGTTGTGGTACCAAATGAGAAAAGTGCTAGCCCAGCTGGTCATAAAGCTCATTTGAAAGCTCAAATCGACTTGTGGACACCAATCATTAAAAAGGCTGGTATCTACGCAGATTAATTATTTAATTAATCGTGTTGCGATGTAAAAAGAGGCCACGTAAGTGGCCTCTTTTTTTATTCGTCAGTCGCAAGATTTTTTTTTGGACGCTTTTTAAGAGTCAAAAGAAGCGCTTCCTTATCAATAATGCTTAAGCTACTCCAGTTCGCAATTTCTTCAAGTGTTCGATGACATCCAAGACAGTAGAGATCTTCATCATCCATTTTGCATAAGTTAATGCATGGTGATTGAGGATCTATGTAAGAGTTTGGTGGAGTATCACTCACTGTGAGAGTAATTTTTTGTCAGTATTGATTGGTATCTAGACTCTAACTCACTAGCACTTTTGATACTAACGCCCAGATCTCTAACACATCCATCTTTGAGATCATAAATCCAGCCGTGAACAGTTAAGTCCTGATTATTCAACCAGGCATCTTGCACGCTTGATGTTTGACAGACATTCATCACTTGTTCTATGACATTTAATTCACAAAGGCCGTCAAAGCGCTCGGACTCTTTAAGTATCGAGCCTAAATATTTACCATGTTTATCTTGTACATCCTGCACATGGCGAATCCAATTATCAGCTAGTCCGATACGAGCTTTCTTTTGAGCGGCTTTAACACCAGAGCAACCATAATGACCAACCACGATGACGTGTTTAACTTTTATTAGATCAACAGCAAACTGAATAACTGATAAAGCGTTTAAATCAGTATGGACAACAACGTTAGCAATATTTCTATGAACAAAGACCTCGCCAGGGGCAAGGCCTGTAATCTGATTGGCTGGGACTCTTGAATCTGAACATCCAATCCACAAGTACTCAGGAGCTTGCTGATCAACTAGACGGCTGAAGTAGTCCGGATCAATTTTGGTGACAGATGCAACCCACTCTTTATTGTTTTCAAGCAACTTAGATAAGATGTATGGATTATTGGGTGTTGACATGTTCGGCTTTAAATTGAGAGTTGAACAATGATTCTTAATTGAACATTATAGTTACTAATAAGCGTCATAAAAAAATGGCAAAAGTGATCAACTTTCAATAAAAAACTAAATACCTATCTCAGTAATTGATAAGTTGATCTATTTGGAGTCATACAAGCATTAAGACTCTGAGTTTTCTTGCTTAACTAGTTTTTGGGCGCCTTGTACTGGTAGCTCGTGGTTTGCTTTGACGTGGTTTTTTGGCTTTTATGCCTGAAAAACCACCTGAGGCCATTTCAGTTGCCATATTTGTGGTCGCTTGAGTGGCTTGGCTGGCAGCTTTTTGAGCAGCTTTACTGACTTCTGCCAAGGCCTCTGGACTCAATGCTGCACTGAAGCTCTGAAGAGCCGCTAGCGTGGCACGCTGAACTTCAAGGCCTTGGATAGTACTTCGCAGAACGCTCATATTTAGCTGTAACCAGTTTTCGACACTTTTTAAGTCCTGAATACGCTTATCAAGCTCCTCAATATCCAGTATGGGCATCCCAGCCCCACCGCCAATCCCAGCCCCAAAGCCACTTAAATCGCCTGGAGTTGGCGAATTACCCCACATTGTTTTGAACATTTCAAGACTTTGGTTGAAATCAGGCATAGCACCAAACATAAGAGCCCCTATAAAGAAAAGTTAATAGAATCAGATAAATATCTGTAATACCGATAAAATATAGCTTTAACACAATTGTCGCAATCAGTTTGCGGTTAAACCAAGAGTTTTTACCTATGCTTTATACCCGTGGCGCAAATTTGCCAGAGTTGCTGAAAAATCGAATATTGGTCTTGGATGGTGCGATGGGCACCTTGATCCAGCAATTCAAGTTATCTGAAAATGACTACAGAGGCTTGCCTCAAAACAATCGCTTTGAGGCGCACCCGAGTGATTTAAAAGGAAACAACGAATTACTCAATATCACTCATCCTGAAATTATTTTAGATATTCATCGTCAATATTTGGCGGCAGGCGCAGATTTAATTGAAACAAATACCTTTGGAGCAACAACCGTAGCTCAAGATGATTACAAAATGCCTGAGCTTGCAAGGGAAATGAATTTAGCCGCTGCAAAACTGGCGAAGCAGGCGTGTGACGAATTTTCAACACCAGAAAAGCCTCGGTTTGTCGCTGGGGCTGTTGGTCCAACGCCCAAGACAGCAAGTATCTCTCCTGATGTCAATGATCCAGGTGCAAGAAATGTCACATTTGAACAATTGCGAGCTGCATACAGAGATCAGGTAGAAGCTCTTTACGAGGGTGGTTCAGACGTATTTTTAGTTGAGACTATTTTCGATACTTTGAATGCAAAAGCGGCTTTATTTGCTATTGACGAGTTTTTTGAAGAAAAAGGCGTTCGTATTCCAATAATGATTTCTGGAACAGTGACCGATGCTTCCGGACGCATACTTTCTGGCCAAACTGTCGAAGCTTTTTGGAATAGTTTGCGCCATGCTAAGCCTTTAACATTTGGATTAAATTGTGCTCTTGGTGCAGCGCTGATGCGCCCTTATATAGCCGAGCTTGCTAAAGTTTGTGATGTTGCAGTTTCTTGCTATCCTAATGCCGGCCTACCAAACCCTATGAGTGATACGGGATTTGATGAAACTCCTGAGATGACATCTAAGTTGCTTGATGAATTTTCACGTGATGGATTAGTTAATCTTGTTGGTGGCTGTTGTGGAACTACACCAGCTCATATTAAGGCAATTGTAGATGCTGTTGCGAAGAGAACTACACGTCATTGGGATGCATACAAGGAGTCTGCGTGATGACTGAATTAAAGCTTCCTCCAATGCGTCTTGCTGGTTTGGAGCCATGCAATATAAGCCCGCTTATCCGCTTCGTAAACGTTGGAGAAAGAACTAACGTTACTGGATCAAAAGCATTTTCTCGCATGATTCTTAATGGGCAATACGATGAGGCTTTATCTGTAGCTCGTCAACAAGTTGAAAATGGCGCACAAATAATTGATATCAATATGGATGAAGCCATGTTGGATTCAAAAGCAGCTATGGTTCGCTTCCTAAACTTGATTGCATCAGAGCCTGATATCTCTAGAGTTCCTTTGATGATCGACTCGTCAAAGTGGAGCGTCATTGAGGCAGGTCTTCAGTGCGTTCAAGGTAAAGCCATTGTTAATTCGATCTCCATGAAAGAGGGAGAGGACGGATTTAGGCAGCAAGCAAAACTTATTCGTCGCTATGGTGCTGCAGCAGTTGTTATGGCCTTTGATGAAAAGGGGCAGGCAGATACTTATCAAAGAAAAATAGAAATTTGTGAGCGTAGTTATAAAATTTTAGTCAATGAACTCCGATTTCCTGCCGAAGATATTATTTTTGACCCTAATATTTTTGCGATTGCAACTGGTATCGAGGAACACGATAACTATGCTAACGACTTCATCAATGCCACAGCCTGGATTAAAAAGAATTTACCTGGCGCTAAGGTAAGTGGTGGTGTTTCAAACGTTAGTTTTTCATTCCGTGGAAACGATGTTGTACGTGAAGCTATTCATACAGTTTTCTTATATCACGCCATCCGTGCCGGATTGGACATGGGAATTGTTAATGCTGGACAATTGGGCGTTTACGCAGATTTGGATGAGAAATTAAAAGAACGTGTAGAAGACATCGTACTTAACCGTTTTGCAGAAAAAGAAGGCAAAACTCCAACTGAGCGCTTATTAGATATCGCAGATGAGTACAAAGGCGGTGGCGCAAAGGCTGAAGAGACTTTGGCTTGGCGTGAGAACACTGTACGAGATCGATTAACGCACGCCCTAGTTCATGGCATCACTTCTCATATCGTTGAGGACACTGAGGAGATGCGTTTAGAAATTTCTAATGCCAATGGACGACCTATCGAAGTAATCGAAGGTCCGTTGATGGATGGTATGAATGTGGTCGGTGATTTGTTTGGTGATGGAAAAATGTTTTTGCCTCAAGTTGTCAAAAGTGCTCGGGTAATGAAGCAGGCCGTAGCACATTTAATTCCGTTCATTGAAGAAGAAAAAAGACAAATTTTAAAGAGCGGTGGAGATGTCAAGTCTCGTGGAAAAATTATCATGGCCACTGTGAAGGGCGATGTTCACGATATTGGAAAAAATATTGTTACGGTTGTATTGCAATGCAATAACTTTGACGTTGTAAATATGGGTGTAATGGTTCCTTGTAATCAGATTCTAGAAAAAGCCAAAGAAGAAAAAGCAGACATTATCGGCTTATCAGGTCTTATAACGCCGTCTCTAGAAGAGATGGCTTATGTGGCTGAAGAGATGCAACGTGATGAATACTTCCGCGACAAAAAAATGCCTCTAATGATTGGTGGAGCCACAACGTCACGCGTGCATACTGCCGTCAAAATTGCCCCATTTTATGATGGCCCGGTCGTTTACGTCCCGGACGCATCAAGAGCTGTATCTGTCGCATCGAGCTTACTCTCTGATGAAGGCTCCAAAAAGTTCATTGATAGTTTGGTTGTTGATTACGAAAGAATACGTCAGCAACATGCTAATAAAAAGCAAACGCCATTAATTAGCATTGAATTAGCCAGGGCGAATAAGCAAGTAATTGATTGGGAAAAAGAGCTTATAACTAAGCCTATGTTTATTGGACGAAGAGTTTTCAAAAATTACGACTTAGCAGAAATTGCAAAATGTATTGATTGGACCCCATTTTTCCAAACTTGGGATTTGGCTGGTAAGTTCCCTCAAATATTGGATGATGAGGTTGTTGGCGATTCCGCTACAAAAGTCTACCAAGATGCTCAAGATATGTTGTTAAAGATCATTCAAGGTCGCTGGATACAAGCTGATGCGATCGTTGCCTTTTACCCGGCAAATAGCGTTGATGATGATATTGAGCTTTATAGTGATGAATCCCGTCAAGATGTAGTTCTTACTTGGAAAAACTATAGGCAGCAGTCAGAGCGGCCAGTTGTTGATGGCGTAAAAAAACCTAACCGTTGTTTGGCAGATTTTGTTGCCTCTAAATCATCAGGTGTTACTGATTATGTGGGTATGTTTGCTGTGACAGCAGGACATTCGATTGAAAAGAAATTAAAAGAATTTGAATCTAAGCATGATGACTATAGTGCGATCATGCTAAAAGCTTTAGCGGATAGATTCGCAGAAGCTTTTGCAGAAAAAATGCATGAGCGAGTAAGAAAAGAATTTTGGGGATATGCATCTGATGAAGTTTTAACAAATGCAGAAATGATTGACGAGGCTTATCAAGGTATTCGTCCGGCGCCAGGTTATCCAGCTTGCCCTGATCATTTAGTCAAAAAAGATATGTTTGATGTTTTGAGAGCAAGTGAAATTAATATGACTCTAACCGAGTCAATGGCTATGCTTCCAGCGTCAAGCGTAAGTGGATTCTATATAGCCAATAAAAATGCTCAATATTTTGATGTTGGCCGCATTGGCGATGATCAAAAGGAAGATTTTGCTAAACGCCCCAAATAACCATTTCTTCGTGAGCGAGTGCAGCTTTGAGTAATTGGATAAATGGAAATGCTCTTTGTCCAAAGCGATCCGCTTTTAGAGCATTAATTTCTGGATCATCTTTTAAATCTTGTGATTCAAGCACCTTACGAAGTTCAAGATCGCGTGCAATAGTAGCTTCTAACTTTTTAATTGCTGGTTCTAATTGCTCAACTAAAAAAACACCTTTACTTTCTAAAGGTCTCTCAATAGCGTTAAATATCAGTTGGGTAAGATCACTCAACATCAGAACATCAGCAGAATTTTTACATTGAAATTTATATAGCATTTTTCTAGATTAACATTAAAACAATAACTAAATAGATATCATTTATGCTTCCCGCCTTAAAAAAACAAATTATTAACTTAATGCAAGGGGCGCTGAGCGAGCTTGCTAGTGAGCGAGGTATCTCAGAGCCTCTGCCTCTGGCTCATTTAGAACGCCCTAAAGTTGCAGAGCACGGCGATATTGCAACAAATATTGCCATGCAGTTGTCTAAGGCTTGGAAGGTTAATCCTCGTGATTTGGCTCAAGAGTTTGTTGCTAAATTAGCAACCCAACATAACTATTCAACTTTACTTGCTTCCGCTGAAGTTGCTGGCCCTGGATTTATTAATCTACGCTTAACGCAAGTTGCAAAGACTAATGTTATTAATTCAATTTTTACAGAAGCAGAAAGTTTTGGTCGGCAGCCAGTCAATGATAAAAAAGTTTTAGTGGAGTTTGTATCTGCAAATCCTACGGGGCCATTGCATGTTGGGCATGGACGTCAGGCGGCATTGGGAGATGTTTTATCGAGCTTACTCCAAACTCAGGGTTTGCAAGTTCATCGGGAGTTTTATTACAACGATGCTGGCGTTCAGATTCAGAATTTAGCTATTTCTGTTCAAGCCAGAGCTAAAGGATTGAAGCCCGGTGATGCAGAATGGCCTGTACTTGCATATAACGGTGAGTACATCGCAGAAATTGCTAGAGATTACCAATCAAAATTAACTGTTGCGGCTGCAGATGGGCAGCCAGTAGTAGGTGATGGCGATGTTGAAAATATGGAAGCTATTCAACGCTTTGCTGTTGCTTACTTAAGACGTGAACAAGATATGGACTTGCAATCATTTGGAGTTAAATTTGATTGTTACTACCTAGAATCATCTTTATATACTGACGGCGGTGTTGACTCGGTAGTTTCTGACCTTAGAGATGTTGGTAAAACTTATGAGTCTGAAGGTGCTCTTTGGCTTAGGACGACAGACGATGGGGATGATAAAGATCGGGTGATGCGTAAGTCAGATGGCAGCTATACATACTTCGTCCCTGATGTTGCTTATCACGCAAGTAAATGGTCTCGAGGATTTACGCATGTCATTAATATTCAGGGAAGCGATCATCATGGCACTATTGCACGCGTGAGATCAGGTATTCAAGGAGTCGCTGCTAAACGACAGTGGAATATTCCCAATGATTACCCGCAGTACATACTTCATAAAATGGTTACCGTTATGAAGGGTGGTGAAGAGGTCAAAATTTCAAAACGCGCTGGCTCTTATGTCACCGTAAGAGATTTAATTGAATGGTCTGGTGGCGTCACTCAAACGACTCCAGAGACTGAACTTGCTGATGCTATCCGAAGAGGACGTGACGCAGTTAGATTTTTCTTGATTTCTCGCAAGGCAGATACTGAATTTGTATTTGATGTCGATCTTGCACTCAAACAAAATGAAGAAAACCCAGTTTTTTACGTGCAATATGCACATGCCAGGATTTGTTCAATACTACGACAGTGGGCGGGTGACGAGAAAGCGTTGGCAAAAGCTTCATTAACTTGTTTGACCAGTGTGGCATCTGATTCTTTGTTGCGCCGTTTAGCTGAATATCCTGACCTATTAACTGATGCATCAAAAGATATGGCTCCACATGCGGTAGCCTTCTATTTACGAGACCTAGCGAGCGAATTTCATAGTTTTTATAATGCAGATCGAGTTTTAGTTGATGATGAAGAAATACGTTTGGCAAGGTTGGCTTTGCTTTTTGCAACCAAACAAGTCATTGCTAATGGCTTGGGTATTTTAGGAGTTTCTGCACCTAATAAGATGTAAGAGGTAATATAAGCTTTATGGAAAAAAACAGACAAAACATTCAACTTCATAACAAGAGCTCTGGTGGAACACTAATGGGCTTTGTACTTGGTCTCTTATTGGGGTTAGCGATAGCGGTGGGGGTTGCCGTTGTTTTAAAAAAAGGAGCTCCTGAGCCTAAGCTTAATTTAAGGGCTCCTGAGTCAGCCAATAAGCCAGTTGCCGTTGAAGCTATTGAAGAAGGCGAGATTCAAGTAGAGGATCGTCCTAATTTGAATAGAGCCATTCAAAGCAAGGTGCCGCTGTCAAGTGAGTCTGCTAAAAAAGATCCAATAGCAAATATTGCAGAGGCAACCCAAGGGCCTGAATATTGGTTACAAACTGGAGCCTATAGAAATCAAGATGAGGCTCAAAGACAAAAAGCAAGCTTAGCCATGCAAGGTTTAGAAGCCCTGATATCCGAACGTGAAGTCGAGGGTGCAACTCTTTGGAGGGTGAGAGTGGGGCCTTACATTGGACAGGTAGAGGTTCGTGAAATTAGGGCAAGGTTGCAAGGCGCAGGAATTAATTCAACTGTTATTCGTATTAATAAGGCCAACTAAAATGAATTTATACGCCACGATAAAAAAAATTAGCTTCAGTCTATTTTTTTTTAGTTTGATCGGTGCAGTTTCTGCCCAAACAAGACCTATAGAAGAGGGTTTTGATTACCGTGTTTTACCTATCTCACAAGCTGTAGAGGCTAAAGGGAAAATTGAGGTGGTTGAATTTTTTTGGTACGGCTGCCCTCATTGTCATGACTTCGAGCCACAGTTAGACGCTTGGGTTAAGCGCCAGGCAAAAGATGTGTCTGTTAAAAAGGTGCCAGTGGCCTTTAGAGATGATTTACTACCGCACAGTCAGCTTTTTTATGCATTAGAGAGTTTAGGTAAATCAAATCTGCATGCTAAGGTCATGGAAACTATGCATGTTGGTAAAAGAAAGCTCCTTACGGAACCTGAAATAGCTGATTGGGCTGTTTCTCAGGGCATTGAAAGAGAAACCTTCTTAAAAGCATTTAAATCATTTACCGTAACATCTAAAGCTAGAGCAGCTAACCAGATTGCACAAGCTTATAGAATAGATGGTGTTCCAACTGTCGCTATACAGGGAAAATATATAACTTCACCATCTATTACTGCTGGTTCAAAAGCTAGAGCAATTGAAGCGATGGATCACTTGGTAAGTAAGGCCCGAAAAGAGCAGCGATAAATAGAATTTAGCCCATAGCCATTAAGTATTAATAACTCCGCTCTGATTTAATTGGCGCGGAGTTTCTTTTTTAAGAAGCGCATGAGTGAGCCTATTAAAGGAAGCTTTTCATAGAGCTCTTCAGCCGCATCCCAGTAATCTCTGTGCTCTGTGATTAAGTTATGGCTGATGGTAAGCCATGAGCAGCCACGAATTACTTGTTGATGAGATTCATTTTTGAATCTGAAGCGAAATTCCCAAGTAAGACATGCCTGATTTAAATTAGAGATCTCAGTTAATACAATAAATTTTGGTTGATCTACCTGCTCAAACATATGAACAAATATTTTTTTGATGTCGCGCCGTCCACTTACTTCATTAAAGGGATCTTTAAAAAAGGCATCAGTAGAATAAAGATCAATTAAGTGATCGACTGTCTCGAGACTCAGTCCCTCAAAACGTTTAATAATTTCTTTAATGAGTGGACTGTCTAACATTTAGATTTTTACAAATTTCTTTAATAAAAAGAAATAAATAGAATAGGGCAATATTCTTAAGAATTTTAGAAATAAAGAAAACTGCTTAGGGAAATGAATATCAAAATCACCGGCAATCATGCCATCAATAATATGTTTTGCAGCCACATCACTTGTAATAAGAGCTGGCATGTGAAAATCATTTTTAGCAGTTGCTTCAGTAGCTACAAACCCCGGATTAATCATATAAACATTGATACCTAAAGGCGCTAAATCATAATAGAGGTTTTCACAAAAATTAATCATCGCCGCTTTGCTGGGGCCATAAGCTAGAGCTTTAGGAAGTCCACTATATCCAGCGACACTTCCAACAATACCAATCCCACCATTTCTTTGACGGATTAAATCAGGTAAAACAACAGAGCATGCTGACATAGGCCCAATGACATTGGTAGCAATAATTGTTTTGGCTTTCTCTAAGCTAAATTCATCAGCTCTTAGCGGTTCATAAACACCAGCAACGTAGAGAAGAAGATCAAGTTCACCCCAACTATCTTTAATAGTTTTATAGGCGTTCTTTAAAGAAGCCTCATCTAAAACATCGCAGCCAATGACTAATGAATTTTGTTTGGGATAACCGGCCTTTATTTCTTCTAATGACGAAGTACGCCTTGAGCTAAGTGCTACTTTTGCACCTAACTTTAAAAGTGCGTGAGCGGTTGCTTGACCAATGCCGCTAGAGGCTCCAATAACCCAAACTTTTTTACCAAGGAAGCTGTTGATTTTTTGATTGAGTGACATATTAAGAGGGCCTTCTTAAAGTGAACTGAATAACGTCTGTACTCTTTTCAGCAAAGCCTGCGGCACTATACATTAAATAAAGATTCCATAATCTGATGAACCTATCATCAAAACCCTGTAATTTAATTTGATCAAGAGAGGCGTTAAATTTTTCATGCCACATCCGAAGAGTTTTTTGATAGTCTGCTCCAAATGAATAAACAGACTCAACAATCAATCCAGCTTTTTCAGCAGATTCCTTGAATAGTGAGGTTGTTGGTAGCATTCCACCTGGGAACACATATTGCTGAATAAAATCCGAACTTCTTTGATACTTATCAAATAGATCTTCTGCTATCACAATACTTTGTATACAAGCCTTTTTACCGGGCTTAAGACACCTATAGATCATTTCAAAGTAGCTTGGCCAATATGATTGGCCAACAGCTTCAAACATCTCAATTGAGGCCACACCATCATATTGTTTGGCGTGATCTCGATAATCTTTTAGAAGGATATTTGATTTACTCGAACAAGTGGCATCAAGATTTTTTGATCTCTCTTGAGCATAAGAGGCTTGTTCTTGGGAAATGGTTAAACAATCAATATCAATATTATTCGATTTAGCTGTTTCCATGAGACCACCCCAACCACAACCAATTTCAAGTAATTGCTCTCCAGCGATAACACCCGTGGAAGTGATTATTTTTTCATACTTGGCTTTTTGAGCATCTTGCAAAGATAAATTTTGATGGTCAAAGACAGCGCTTGAATAAGTCATACTGGGATCAAGCCACAAAGAATAAAATGAATTTCCTATGTCATAGTGGGCATGAATATTTTTTTTACTACCTTCTTTGGAGTTTTTATGCAGCCAATGCTTGATACGATAACCAAGCTTTCCTAACCAGCTTCCGTAAATAGCTTTATCAATGACTTGGCGGTTGATTAAAAAAAGTCGCAGTAAAGACTCAACGTCAGGAGAGTCCCAATAACCACTAATATATGTTTCTGCCAGACCAATATCACCAGATTTAAGACAGGCCTTACAAACTGCCCAATCATGAATAATTATCTCAGCAGCAACCCCATCGTTATTACTGTTAAAAATAAGTTTTTTACCAGACGGCGTTACAAGAGTTAGTTGGCCTGCCTGTAATTTGCTCAAAAGTTGAAGTATGGCTCTAGCATGCCATGGATAACTTTCATTTTGTGCACTCAATGTATTTGCTTGGGTATTCATTTGCTCACTTCTGAAGCTGGTGGTATCGGTTTTGCATGAAAGGGAACACCTTTAAACCATAATTTAATTGCTTGCCAATGAATTCTGAAAATTACTCCAAAACTCATAGCTGGATAACGAATTGCTGACCAAATTATGGTGCCTAGTGTAATGTTTTTTTCAATTCCATTAATACTAGTAATTAAAACCGGGCCATCAAGGTGGTATTCAATTCGAGCAACGTGTTGTGATGGTGTTGATTTATGGCTAAAAAACCTAAATAAGTAGGTGCCTTTGGTATCGCAAAAAGGTGAAACATGGAATATTTTTGTGGATTTAAGGGTTTGGCCCCAATTGAGATGGCTACCATCTTCATTATTTAAAAGATAACAATGCCTCTCGCTAAATGTATTGTTCACTTCAGCAAGAACAGCTCTTAAATCACCATTTTCATTTTCAAAAAACCAAAAACTGACTGGATTGAACACGTAGCCAAGTACTCTTGGGAAGGTATGAAGCCATATTTCCCCATTTGTATCTTTGATACCAAAACTCTCAATGATTTCATTAGCCCAGCTTAATGAGTCCTCGCTGCCTCTACCATGATCCTTATCGTAAAAAGATAGTAGTGATGCGGAGTTGTCACCTAAACCCCATTGTGAAATACCATCTTTTGCTTCTTTGCGGGCACGCATGGGAATGCGCAATGAAAAAACTGAGTAGCTAAATGAGTTTTTAGCTGGTTTTACTCGGGTGTGCCTAACCTCACCAAAGCATAACTTAGCTAAGCTCATATGGCTTTAAATTGTTATGTACGGGACGGTGGATGATTTCAGAAATAGCTTCTGCAACTAGCTCTCCAGAACGTAAGCCATCTTCATGGAAGCCATAGCCTGTCCATGCTCCACAAAACCAGGTATTTCTTTGACCCTGTATCAAGGATAGGTTTGCTTGTGCTTCCACTGCAGCTTGGTCAAAAATTGGGTGAGCGTATTCAATTTCAGCGTGAATTGTATTTTTTGCAGGTTCCATAACTGGATTTAAGCTCACAATAATTGCATGCTCATTCAATGCCGCTGGTAGTGGTTGAAGTTTATTAATCAAGTAGTTAACACAAACTTGTTGAGCGTTCGAACTATCTGCTAAAGAACAAGTGTAGTTCCAGGCGGCCCAACATTTTTTATTTTCAGGCAGAAATTTTTCATCAGTATGAAGAATAACTGTATTACTTTGATATTTTATGGAACTCAATATGCCATGCTCTTGCTCATGAATATCACTTATTAGTTTGAGAGCTTGATCACTATGCGTTGCAAAAATAACATGGTCGAAATTTCGTGTTGCGATGTTTGAACTTATTTGTATTTCGTTATTTTTTCTTGAAACAGTTGCAACTGATTCTCTAATGAATTGACCACCGCTTGAACTAATCGAATCAACTATTCGATTCACATATTCTCTTGATCCGCCATTGACTGTTAACCATTGTGGCCTATCGGTAATTTGAATAAGGCCATGATTATAGCAAAACCTGATCATTGTTGAAATTGGAAAAGACAGCATTTGAGATACTGAGCATGACCAAATTGCACCTACCATTGGTAGGAAATACCAATCTCTAAATGCTTCACTAAATTGGTATTTCTGAATAAACTCACCAACGGAGAGTTCTAATTCATCAGTTTCATTTTCTACGGCTACTTTTGTACATAATTTATTAAAGCGAACAACATCTGCAACCATTTTTAAGAAAGAAGGTTTGAGTAGATTTTTTCTTTGGGCAAATAGTGAATCAATACTTGTCCCCGCCCACTCAATATTTCTTTTACCCATTTGTGGAATGGATGCCGAAAATGACATATCTGACTTTGATACTGGAACATTCAATTCATCAAATAATCTAATTAATCGAGGGTATGTTCGTTCATTGAATACTAAAAACCCAGTGTCAATACCATGAGTAATGGGTCCAGTTGCTGTATCAACAGTGATGTCTACCGTGTTGCTATGGCCACCAATATGAGAGCCGCCCTCATAAATAGTTAAATCAATTTCAGGGATTTTGCTCAGAGCATGAGCGCAACCAAGTCCTGAAATGCCTGCGCCAATAATTGCTATTTTCATTTAGGGACCGTATGAGGAAATCACAAGATAAACTTGAGTAATAGCATCGGAGAGATAAATACTACTCAAAGTTTTGTGTCTTATGATTAAAAAGGTTATTGAGCCAATCTTTTATCGTTTGCAAGCCAGGCGTAAGCAGAATGGTTATGAATTGATTCAAAATTTTCTGAAGATACTTCATAAGCAATAATATTTTTTTCTTGATGAAGAGCAACAGCAATATCTCTGACTAAGTCCTCTACAAATTTAGGATTGTCATAAGCGCGTTCAGTGACATATTTTTCATCAGGACGCTTGAGTAGTCCCCAAAGCTCACATGATGCCGCTTGTTCTGCAATTTTAATTAGATCTTCAACGGCTAAATCTTGCGTTAACTCTGCCGAGATGATGATGTGGGAGCGTTGATTATGAGCCCCATACTCAGAAATCTTCTTCGAGCAAGGGCAAAGGCTTGTTACTGGAACTTGCACCCCAAGTATGTAACGAATGATTCCTTTTTCGGAGCTTGCCTTGATAGTTACATCATAGTCAAGGAGACTTTCAACTTTAGAAATCGGAGCAACTTTATTAATAAAGAGTGGCATTCTCATATCAATATGCCCTTCAGTTGCCTCTAAGCGTAAGAGCATATTTTTAAGTAAATCATGCATGCTATCGAAACTAATTGGCTCATGATTTGACTGTAAGATTTCTAAAAAACGGGACATGTGAGTGCCCTTCAGGTGCGCTGGCAGCATGACTGTCATATCAATCATCGCTACGCTACCCTGAGTGCCACTTGTTGTTTTTAAAGTTACAGGATGTCTAATTGATTTCACCCCAACTTTTTGGATAACAATTTTCCGTTCATCAAGGCTAGCTTGAATGTCAGGTAAGCAAATATTTTCTGGGGCGTTCATTGTTGCTTCTCCTTAAGTAACTTCTCAATCAAAGTCGTTATTTTCTTGTTGCTAGGTGATGTCATACTACTAAATGAATCAACAGGATTGCCCTGCCTATCAATCATATATTTATAAAAATTCCAGCGCGGCTTAGTGCCTGTTTTCTCAATCAAGTTCTTAAATAATGGATTTGAATCTGGGCCCGATAGTGTTGTTTTTGCAAACATTGGAAATTTAACACCATATGTATTATGGCAAAACTCTGCGATTTCTTTGTTATTACCCGGTTCTTGTTTACCAAAATCATTTGTTGGAAAGCCCAAGACAACAAAGCCTTGATCTTTATATTTGGCATAAATCTTTTCTAGATCGTCATATTGACTTGTAAATCCGCAGTAACTCGCTGTGTTAACGACTAGGATAACTTTGCCACTGTACTGGCATAGATCTTGAGGCGCTTCGTCTTGAAGACGTAAAAATTGCTGTGACAATAATTTAGGACATGACATAGCTGATGATTCCTTTGGCCATGAAAGACACAATATTATGAATACTATTGTTGAAAAAAAGCTTGTTAGAGAAAAAGTTGACCAAGACTTATTTTTTCGTAATTGGGGGAGCTTGACTACGTAGTTAACTACTTGCATGTTTTGGTGTCTCCTTACCCAATTTTTGTGCATTAATAACCCTTGGACAAAAATGGTATTTGTCTAGGGCAAAAAGTATATACCAACGGATTTTAAGCAATATTCAAAATTAATGCAATTATTGTCTAGGACAGAGTAAAATCAATTTATCGATACCAAGTATTAACTTGGCGATAAGCGTTGGACTCAACAATGACCACAATAATTGATAATTTGCATAATACGCTCAGTATTGCTGCCGTAGAGCGAGAGACGGGCATTGCTAAAGACACACTAAGAGTTTGGGAGCGACGTTACAACTTTCCAAAGCCTCTTAGAGATGCGCATGATGATCGTGCCTATCCTGTTGATCAGGTTGAAAAATTAAGATTTTTAAAGCGCTTATTAGATCAAGGGCATCGCCCAGGTAGCGTTGTCCAACTCCCCATTGAGGAGCTTCGTCAACTAAATTCAAAACCAATTCTAGAAAACGAGAGTTATTCTGGGGGATCTTCCATTTCACAAGATGAAATGATGCGATATCTCAATTTGCTTAGATCTCATCAAACTGAAGCACTTCGCCTAGAACTTTCAACAACCATGATCAAAATTGGTTTAGATCGCTTCGTTATTGAGTTAGTTGCCCCACTGATAAAAAACATTGGAGAGTATTGGGCAGATGGAAAAATTGAGATTCATGAAGAGCACCTATTTACGGAGCAGATTAAACATTCACTAAGAACTGCTATCAACTTTGTTCCCAAAGGCCATATGGGTCAACATGAGGACTTAGCCAGACCAAGGGTATTGTTAACTACATTTCCTCAAGAAAAGCATGGTATTGGTTTACTGATGGGTGAGGCGCTCATGGCTTTGGAGGGTTGCATTTGTATTTCGCTTGGCACTCAAACTCCAATTTTAGAAATTGCTCAAGCAGCAAGAGCGCAAAAAGTAGATATTGTTGCCCTATCATTTTCTTCACAAATTAACCATAACCATGCAATTGATGGATTGAAAGACTTGCAATCAAAATTGGGTCCTGAAGTGGAGATTTGGGCTGGTGGAGATAATCAAGCTCTTAGAAAACGACCACCGGAAAATATAAAAATTTTAACGACACTTCATGATATTTATGGAAGTGTCAAAGCGTGGCGAGATCAACAAAAAAATAGAGTAATCAATTGAAAAAATTAATTCTAATTCTTGGAGATCAACTTCAAGAGGATAGCTCTGCTTTAAAAGGATTCGACCTTGATCATGACGAAATAATCATGATCGAGTCATCATCAGAAGCAAATTATGTTTTGTCACATAAAGCGAGAATTGCTATATTTTTATCTGCAATGAGACATTTTGCAGAAAGCCTAAAGAAAAAAGGCTTTCCTCTTAGCTATTACAAAGAGGATAAACGTTCAATTATTGATGTCTTAATTCAGCACATTAAAAAAAACTCAATTACACAATTAATTTGTGTAGAGCCTGGAGAGGTTCGTTTAAGAGATGCGCTGATGGATTTAGCTCATGAGTTAAGCATCGGCTTGGAGCTCAGGACAGATACTCATTTTTATAGCACACCACAAGAGTTTGCCCAATGGGTTGGTGATAAAAAAGAATTACGTCTGGAGTATTTCTATCGTTATATGAGAAAAAAGCATCAGGTATTGATGCAGAAAAATGGTGAGCCTGAAGGCGACTGTTGGAATTTTGATCAAGAAAACAGAAAACCTTACTCAAAAAAGGGACCGGGTTTAATCATTGAGCCACTCTGGTTTGAGCAGGATTCAATTACTAAAGATGTTATTAAGTTTGTTCAAAAAGAATATGTAGGTCATCCTGGCAGTTTGGAGCATTTTAAATGGCCGGTTACACGTAGTAATGCCTTGTTAGCTTTAGATCACTTTATTGAGCACAGATTAGATTTTTTTGGAGTACATCAAGATGCGATGTGGACAAATACGCCATTTGGTTGGCACTCAATCATATCTTGTGCACTTAATTTAAAGCTTATCAACCCAAGAGAAGTTGTGGCTGCTGCTCTCAAAAAATGGCATGGGGATCCAAGTCTGTTAAGTTCAGTAGAGGGATTTATTAGACAGATCCTTGGTTGGCGAGAGTTTATTCGTGGAATTTATTATTTAGATATGCCAAAAATGGCTATTGATAACCACTACAACCATCAGCGAAATTTACCGAGTTGGTATTGGACGGGCAATACCAAAATGGCATGTATGAAAGACGCTATTGGTCAAACGTTAGAACATGGATATGCTCACCACATACAGAGATTAATGATTACTGGAAATTTTGCCTTGTTAGCAGAAATACTTCCGCAAGAAGTCAGCGCTTGGTATTTGGCAGTATATGTCGATGCTATTGAATGGGTTTCGTTACCGAACACTGCAGGAATGGCGCTATTTGCCAATGGTGGCAGGTTTACAAGTAAACCTTATGTTGCAAGTGGCGCTTATGTCAAAAGAATGAGTAATTATTGCCAGTCATGCAGCTATAAGAGCGACGTTCGTTATGGTGAAGAGGCCTGTCCTATGACAACTCTTTACTGGAACTTTTTGCTGAAGCACCAGGCATCTTTTGAGAAAAATCCACGAACAAAGCTCATGGTTGTTAATCTTAAAAAGATAGCAGCCGGAGACCAAGCTTTAATTGCCAAACATGCTAAAAAAATCCTCAATGATCTCGAAGCCATCTAGTCAGGTAATATCTTAAATATGACGAATACCGAACTACCAAAATTAGTGGCGCCAAATTTTGAGGAAAAAATTTGCACGCTAAACAATCTAGAAGAAAAATTAAGTGCCTTACCTAAACCTGTTGTTTTCACAAATGGGGTGTTTGACTTATTGCATAGGGGGCATGTTAGCTATCTTGCGCAAGCAAAAATCTTAGGTAAAAGCTTGGTCATTGGAGTTAATACAGATGCGTCTGTTCGCCTTTTAGGTAAAGGCGATGATCGCCCCCTTAATGTTGAGTCTGATCGTTTGGCATTGTTGGCAGCCCTTGAATCAGTAGATTTGGTTATGCTATTTACCGAGCCAACCCCGGTTGAGTTAATAGCTAAAATTAAGCCAGATATTTATGTTAAGGGTGGAGATTATGAGATTAATACTCTTGCTGAAACAGCATTAGTCAAATCATGGGGTGGAAAAGCCTACGCTATTCCGTTCATACATGATCTATCAACTACAGCTTTATTGAAAAAAATTAGATCTTGAGTTTTTTGGTCCAGTGATCTTAAGATCTGGTGGCGTTGAATTTGGGTTAATTATTTTGATACCAAACCATTAAACCTTTTAGTACAAGGTTGTCTTCATAATGAGACTTGATATTTTGATCGCTATGATCTTGATGATTAAGGAGTTGTTTTCCATTACCACCACTCAAGAGAATCAAATCTAGTTGAATATTTTTTCTCTCAGCATAGCGTTTAGCAATTTCTATTGCACCGAGTTGGCTGGCCAAAATCCCTTGATTGATTGAAGATTGGGTATCTATACCAATTTCAATAGGAAATTCATTTTCAGTAAATGAACTCTCCATAGCCAACCTACCTGTTCCCTGCATTAGAGAATCCTTCATTAAAGAAACGCCTGGCAAAATCCAGCCACCTAAGTGGTGT
This sequence comes from Polynucleobacter meluiroseus, assembly GCA_945881875.1. Classification (GTDB taxonomy): domain Bacteria; phylum Pseudomonadota; class Gammaproteobacteria; order Burkholderiales; family Burkholderiaceae; genus Polynucleobacter; species Polynucleobacter meluiroseus_A. The sequence goes on along the minus strand of CAMCVH010000003.1, from coordinate 109,492 downwards.
GCTTGGGCAGTGATCATATCTAAGGTTGTTGCAGTGCCAGCACTCACAATTAAAATATTTTTTTGAGGATAAAGATTTTGAGCGGCAATAATCATGGCTCTTCGATCGCTGCCTAGTTGAGCTGGACTGAGATAAGAGGTGCTAATCTTTTCTATTAAAGCTAGGCCACTTATTTGTTTCCAAATAGTTTTTGGATAAATTTCTTTAAATGCTGTTTGCAGTGAATTTGTTTGCTCTATAGAAATCACGCTTGAGCAAATGATTTGTTCAATCTCCCATGAATTTTTTAAACATAGCTCAATCATAGAAGAAGAGAGATTCTTAGAAAAACTGCCTTCAGAAATAAATAGCATTTGACTGATAATTTTTTGGCCTTCAACTAAAGCCCATTTCATACGTGTATTACCAACATCAATTAATAAAATACTCATGCGATTACCCTAAGAGATACATCTCCACTAACTACTTTTTTAATGCCTGCTGAGGTTTCAATTAATAGAACGCCATTCTCATCTACACCTTTTTCAATACCTTCTAATTGGAGTTGATCTTCTTGGTGTATTTGACATACTTTATTTTGATAAGTATCCCAGTGATTCCATAGGTTTTGAAATGTTTGAAAAGATGATTTTTCAAACTCTTCGATAACTGATCCTAATTCTTTTAGCATTTCTAGCCAAATAATGTCGGGATTCAATACTTGCGAGTCCACAATATCATTTAAACAGGATGCTTTTCTTCCGATCTGATTTTCAAGATCAGGACTCTTATTTAAATTAATACCCACTCCGATAATGAGCCAAGTGGGGTCGCCGGGCTTTAATTGCCCACCTTCAATCAGCACCCCTGCAAGCTTATTATTTTTGAGTAAAACATCATTGGGCCACTTTAGTCCTAAGCCTTTTTGATGAAGCTCTTCTAGGGAAATATTGGTTGTATGACTAATACTTTTAATAACAGCTAACCCAATCGCTAAACTTAATCCGGATAGCTCTTGAACGGTCTTTTTAAATGGGTAAGCAATTGAGAAGGTCAATGTTTGATTGGGGGAGCTGATCCAAGACCTTCCCATTCTGCCTTTGCCAGCAGTTTGTTTTTGAGCTAAACGAGCAACAGGATCCAAAAGGTTATTGGTCCTCCAGCGAGACATTAAGTCTTCGTTGGTGGAGATGCTCTCTTCAACTCGTTCAAGAATCCAATTTATAGCCATTTCAATATTGTAGGTACTATGTGCATATGTCTGATAATTTTAAACGTCCTCAACGACTATCTTGGCCGGATTTACCAATGCCAACCGCAAGGATAGCCTTGCTGGTCTATATGTTGTTAATTATTTATGCCAGCCTTTACCCATTTAATTTTAATTTTGAGGTCGGCTCGGCAGCATTAGATTGGGTAGATGCCCCAATTCCTAAATACATCACTTCTTTTGATGTGTTTACTAATATTCTAGGCTATCTCCCTTTGGGATTTTTGACTGTTTTTGCAGTTTATCCGCGTTTGAAGGCATATAAAGCCTTAGTTTTTGCGCTTATTTTAGGTGGCATTCTTTCGGGATCTCTAGAGTCTTTGCAAACTTGGTTAACAACACGCATTCCAAGTAATTTAGATTGGTGGGCCAATATGGGTGGAGCTACTTTAGGAGCGCTATTGGCGATACCATTGGATCCAAAGTGGCTCTCCGGTAGTGGATTTCAGCATCGACGAATTGAGTGGTTTGGTTTAAGAACCAGCGGGATTATTTTGTTCTTAGCCTTTCCATTTGCTCAGATTTACCCACAAGCTGCTTGGTTAGCGATGGGTGATTGGGGAGGGTTGGTTATTAACCAAACTATTTGGAAGGGTACTTTCAATTTTGCTGGCTTAGAAATTGCTACAACGATGTTAGCTTGGCTTGCCGCTGGTTGTGCCTTAGCTCTTACTATGCGTTCAAGGGCGCCAAAAGTAAGAATTTTATTCACTCTCTTAATTTTTACAATCGCCTTAAAAGCATTATTTTCTGGAATGCAATTTGGAATTAATAAAAGTTTCTTATGGTTAACGCCTTCAGCAATTTGGGGGATGATTTTCTCAAGCTTGATTTTGATAGCTTTTTTACAATTAAGAGTTCAATGGTTATATTTAGTTGCTGTTTTAAGTTTGGTGGGAATGATTCTCTTACTTAATATTTTTCCTAAAAACCCGTATTACACAGCTACTATTCAAGAATGGCGGCATGGACGCTTGATCCATTTCAACCATTTAATGGCATGGCTTGCTTGGATTTGGCCAATTGGAGCTGCCTTATCAATGATCAAGGGTTTAAAGCGACCTAAGTCTATATAATTTTGTTCATGAGCTACTTTAAATACCACTTATTCTTTTGTTTAAATCAACGTGAAAACGGCAAAGATTGTTGCGCACAACATGGTGCCAACGATCTATTTGAATACGCTAAGACTCGCTGCAAAGAGTTAGGCTTATCTGGCGAGGGTCAGGTTCGAATTAATAAGGCTGGATGTTTAGACCGTTGCGCGCATGGACCTGCAATGGTGGTTTATCCAGAAGCTATTTGGTATACCGCAGTAGATAAGAGCGATATTGATGAAATCATTAGTGAGCACTTTATTAAAGGTCAAGCGGTTGATCGTTTGAGGATTGAGTAAGTGAACCGTACGATCAAGTTACATCTTCAAGGACCCGCAGGTTTGATTGAGGCTTCTCTTGATTTGCCAGAAGATATTAAACATCAGCCAGCAAGCTATCGTCCAAGAGGCATTGCTTTAGTAGCTCACCCCCACCCTTTGCTTGGTGGCACAATGGATAACAAGGTCGCTCAAACGCTAGCCAGAACATTTGCCCAACTGGGTTACATCACCTTAAGGCCAAACTTTAGAGGTGTTGGATCTAGTGAAGGTGCCCACGATGATGGCCAGGGTGAAGCTCAAGATTTAATTGCAGTAATAGCTTGGATGCGTGATACGTTTAATTGGGAAAATGTCCCGGAACTAGAAGGTCATGCTTGGCCCACGCTAGTTGGGGAGCTTCCTTTGGCTATTGCAGGATTTTCTTTTGGTAGTTACGTCAGCAGTCATGTAGTTAAAAATTTGACTGATATAGGTTCTGCTCCAGAGCGCTTGATCATGGTTGGTTCTGCAACATCTAAGTGGGATGTTGCACATGTACCAAAAAATACAATTGTGATTCATGGTGAGGTGGATGATGTTATTCCTTTGAATAGTGTGATTGACTGGGCTAGACCCCAAGAATTAACTGTTCAGGTCATACCAGGGGCCGATCATTTTTTTCATCGCAAGCTTCATTGCATCCGAGATTTAATTTTGAGTGCATGGCATGGTCAACCTGATCCAAGCCGAGGAGAGTAGTTTGGACATATCAAAAGAAGAATCATTAATTAAGTATCCATGCGATTTTCCAATTAAAGTGATGGGTAAATCTGTAGAGGGTTACCAAGTGGCAATTGAGCGAGTTATCTTAAACTTCGATCCTCAATTTGATGTCAAAACTGTTGAGCGCAGACCATCTAAAAATGGAAACTATTTAGGCCTAACTTTAACGGTCAGAGTAACAAGTAGAGACCAATTGGATGAGCTATATCGAACTCTATCTACACACCCTATGGTGAGTGTTGTTTTATAAATGACTGATATTATTTTTCGACATTTGGGTAGGCAAGATTATTTGCCCACTTATGAGGCGATGAAAAAGTTTTCAGCTCAGCGTACAAATGAGACGCCAGATGAAATTTGGGTTTTGGAGCACCCTCCAATTTATACCTTAGGACAAGCTGGCGACCCTTCTCATTTACTTAAGCCAAATGAAGATATTCCATTGATACCAATTGATCGAGGTGGTCAAATTACCTATCACGGACCTGGTCAAATAATTGTGTATCTTCTACTAGACTTGCGTCGCCGGCATTTATTTGTAAGAGATCTAGTGGCTCGAATAGAGCAATCTATTATTAATACTTTATTTGATTTAGGTTTGAATGGCGAGCGTCGCTCGGGGGCTCCAGGCATCTACTTAGCTGAACAGACGTCTATTCCTAAGGAATATGTTGGTGCGAAAATTGCAGCATTAGGGCTAAAAATTACTAAACAATGTAGTTATCATGGATTAGCGCTCAATGTAAATATGGACTTAAGCCCTTTTTTAGCAATCAACCCCTGTGGTTACGAGGGTTTAAAGACAGTTGACCTTAACTCATTGGGAGTAAGCGACAATAGCGATATCGTGACTCAATACTTATTGAGTCATTTATCTCAACAACTAGAGGTGCAGTGATGACCAAGACCTACGATCCAAGTCAGAAACAAAAATCTGCTGAAAAAACTTCACGTATACCTATCAAGATCGTACCGATTGGTGAGGTTTTAAAAAAACCTGATTGGATTCGTGTTAAAGCCGCATCTGGTAATTCTCGTTTTCATGAGATTAAAAAAATATTACGCGAGAATCAGCTTGTAACAGTTTGTGAGGAGGCAAGCTGCCCCAATATTGGTGAGTGCTTTGGAAAGGGTACTGCAACCTTCATGATCATGGGTGATAAGTGTACGCGCCGCTGTCCATTTTGCGATGTGGGTCACGGTAGACCAGACCCACTAGATCTTGATGAGCCGATGAATTTGGCTAAAACAATTGCAGCACTTAAATTATCCTATGTAGTTATCACTAGCGTAGATCGTGATGACTTGCGTGATGGTGGTGCGCAACATTTTGTGGATTGCATTACTAAGACTATTGAGCTTTCTCCCAATACAAGCATTGAGGTATTGGTGCCAGACTTCCGAGGGCGCTTAGAAAAGGCTTTAGAGATTTTCGCAGCAGGTTTGCCGCACGTTATGAATCACAATTTAGAAACTGTGCCTCGTTTATATAAAGAGGCGCGCCCAGGTTCGGATTACATGCATTCTCTCAAGTTATTAAAAGATTTCAAGGCGCTTTATCCTGATGTCTCAACTAAAAGTGGTTTGATGGTGGGTTTAGGTGAGACAGATGAAGAAATTTTAGAGGTCATGCGTGATATGCGTGAGCACAATATTGATATGCTGACGATTGGCCAGTATTTAGCTCCTTCAGGACACCATTTACCTGTTCGTCGTTATGTGCACCCTGATACTTTTGCAATGTTTGAAAGAGAAGCTAATGCAATGGGCTTTACACATGCCGCTGTTGGAGCAATGGTACGGTCTAGCTACCATGCGGATGAGCAAGCTCAAAAAGCAGGAGCTGTCTGAGTTGATTTAGTCATGTGATTGAAAAAACTTTAGTTTTTGATTAGAACTTTTTTATTCAGCTAAAGATTTTTGAATTAATTGATGGAAAGCATCCCAGTCTGGCTCACCAACATAACGCTTAATAATTTTGCCTTTTTTATTAATGACCAAGGTTGTTGGCGTTAATTGAATTTTACCGAAAGCTTTTGCAACGCTTCCATCAGAATCAAGAGCTACTTTAAAAGGTAGCTTTCTTGTTTGAGCATAGTTAACAACATACATGGGTGGGTCATAAGACATTGCCACTGCCATTAAGTCGGCGCCATCACCCTTAAATTTTTCATAGGTCTCGATTAATTGCGGCATTTCTTTTATGCAAGTTACGCAACTAGTAGCCCAGAAGTTAATGATCGTCACTTTATTTTTAAAATCATCTTGGGTTAGTACTTTTCCAGAGATTTCAGAAAGTTTGAAGTTTGGCATCGATTGCTGCGTATCCGAGGAGCAAGCTGACAGACCAACCAAGAAAACTAAGCCTCCTAAAGAAAGAAGGCGCTTAGATCTACTAAATAAACTCAATGTTGTTTGAATAGGCATAATCGTATTTTATGCAAAATATTATCTTTATGTTGATAAAACGACTTTTAATTGCCATCACCCTTTTCATCAGTATTTCAGGTTGTACGCCTACTTATGATTGGCGAATAGTACGTTTAGATGACTTGTTGTACGAGGCTTTATATCCTGGTAAGCCCAGTCGAGCTGAAAAGGTAATGTCTTTCCAAGGTCAAAAACTATCGATGACAATGGAAGCTGTGAAAGTTAAAGATGGTTTATATGCAGTTGGGGTTATTCAAGTACCGCCAGAACTAAGATCCATTGACTCAACTAATAGCTTGATGTCATTTGTACAGAATGGTATGTTAAGTAACTTAAAAACCAATGAAGTAAATTCTCCAAAACCCATAAAGATCAAAACTTATCAGGGTGAAATGCTGTCGGCGAGTGAATGGGTGATTGACGGTATTGGACCAGATCAACAACGGCGTTTAATGAGGCTTCGTTTGTTGCAAAGAAATTTTCCTGATGGTTTAGTGCAAATTTATCAGCAGAGTATTTTGCAAACTCTCAATAGTGATCAATCCATTGAGAAGATATTGAATTCTGATGAGCACAGTATGTTTTTGACTGGATTTAAACCCTACTAATATGAGTCAGAGCCATGTTCCAACTATCCCAATGCGTGGAACTTGGGCTATTCGAGTCTTCTTATGCTTTGCGTTTGCTTATCTCTTGTCATATGCGTTTAGAGCAGTAAATGCAGTTATAGCGCCTGAGTTGATGGCCGATCTCAATATTAGCCATTCAGAGTTGGGTCTTTTATCTTCAGCATATTTTGTTGGATTCGCTGTCATGCAAATTCCTCTAGGCATCGCTTTAGATCGCTATGGTGCAAGACGAACAGAAAGTTTTTTATTATTGTTTGCCTTATGCGGAGCATCCATATTTGCTTATGCAGATAGTTTATGGGGACTCACTTTAGGGCGCTTATTAATTGGTATTGGCGTATCAGCTTGCCTAATGGCTTCCTTCACTGCGTATCGCCGTTGGTTTAGTGTCGAGCAGCAAAGCCAACTTGCTTCGGGGATGTTGGTTTTTGGAACTGCTGGAGCTTTGCTAACAACAATTCCTATTCAACTAGCTTTACCAATCATTGGTTGGCGGGGATCCTTTTGGATCATGGCTATTTTGGTAGCGATTGCTTTTATTGGTATCAAATTAGGTATACCTAAATTTGACGATTATCCGCAGGCTAAAAAAGTTAAAGATGGTGAAGCGTCTTTTGGTTTTAAAGAAATTATTTTTCACCCATTCTTTTTAAGAATGCTACCTATTGGAATTGTTAATCATGGCGGCTTTCTAGCTTTACAGACTTTATGGCTTGGACCATGGATGATTGAAGTTTTAGGCTTTGATTCAATTTTTACGGCGCAAATATTATTTTTGTTTAATGGGGTGATGCTATTGGGGTACGCACTCAATGCTTGGCTATTACCGAGAGCGAATGCTAATGGTTTCAAAACACTCAACTATGTAAAGTGGTTACTAGCAATTGGTCTACTTAGTCAGTTATTAGCTATCTCAATTGATTCAACATTTAGTTGGATTTTATGGATCATCGTTGCAATTACCGCAACAGGTCATATTTTGGGTCAGAGTACTGTCATTACAGCATTCCCATCTAGTAATGCAGGAGTTGCAGCCACAAGTTACAACTTATTAATATTTGTTGGCGCATTTATTTTTCAATGGGGTATTGGTTGGGGTATTGACCTATCCGTTTCATTAGGCATTGAAAAAGTAAATGCATTTAAACAAGTGTTCTTAATTTTCTTGGGTATTCAATTAATTGCATATGTATGGTTTTTGTTTTACCCAAAACCACTCAAGCATCACTTAGCTACTTTATAAAGAAAAACGCGAGGTTTAAATACATCAACCCCGCGCCTACAAACTAGCTAATCTAAATCTAAGAATTACTATTTCTTTTCTAGAACTGTAACCTTTGCTTCTAATTCTTCTAATTTAGCTCTTGTTTTTGCTAGCACCTGAGTTTGTAAATCGAATTCCTCACGAGTTACCAGATCCATTTTCTGGAATCCCTGAGTCATCAGACTTCGTACATTTTTTTCTAAGTCTTTGGCGGGAGATTGGCGAATTGCCTCTTCCACTTTGCTTTGCATGTCATTAGCAATGCTTTGTACTTTTTGCATGATGTCTTGCGGGTTCATATTTTCTCCGGATAAATCTTCAATAACTAGTTTGTACCAAAGTTATCAATAAGGCACGCACCAATTATGTGCCTTATTTTGGTGCATAAATGATTCTTTACTTTAATGCAGATCATTGAAACACACAGATCTTAATATTTAACATCAATAAATACATGATTTATATATAAAATAATAATTGGCACGGCTTTTGCTTATATAACAACAAGGAATTTTCCTTGGATTGTTTATTAGGAGTGCACTAAATGAAAACTTACTTAACTCTTTCTGCAATCGCTATAGCAGCGGCAGCGACTTTATCTTCTGGCACAGCTTTGGCACAAGCCCCAGCTCCAGCGCCAGATTTTACAGTTGCTTATAACTTAGGCGCTACAAGTGACTATCGTTTTCGTGGCATTAAACAAAATGGTGACAACGCTTCAATACAAGGTGGTGTTGATATTGGTCACAAATCAGGATTTTACGTAGGTACTTGGGGTTCAAATGTTTCTGATTGGACTGCTCCTAGTGCAAGCGTCAATTTAGAAATTGATTACTACGGCGGCTATAAAACTGAAGTAGCTGGTTTTGCAGTCGACGTTGGAACAATTTATTACAGCTATCCTGGTGCTGTTTTCCAAGGTAAAAATATGGCAAGTACTCATGAGGCCTACATTGGATTAACTTATGGCCCAGCAACTTTTAAAACATCTTATGTTTTAAGTAAAAACTACTTCGGTGCAGCAACTACAGACTCAGCTGGTGAGGATGCAAGCGGAACGATGTATTACGACTTAACTTTATCCCAAGAAGTTGCGCCCAAGTTGACAGCTGCTTTACATGCTGGCTATACAGATTACAAAAATGGTGGCAACAACTTGTACAGTGGTGGCAAAGTTTCATATTCTGACTACAGCTTAGGTTTAACTTACGACTACGAAGGTTACATGTTAGGTGTGAAGTACTTTATGAATGACACTAAGCCAGGGACAGAATCTTATGCAACTGCAAATGGTAAAAAACTTTATAAAGACGGCTTCGCTGTTTCAGTAGTTAAAGCATTCTAATTAGTGATCTCACGGAGAAACGTATGAAATTAATTACCGCAATTATCAAGCCCTTCAAGCTTGACGAGGTGCGTGAGGCGCTATCAGAAGTTGGCGTTTCAGGTATTACCGTTACTGAAGTTAAAGGCTTTGGACGACAAAAGGGTCACACCGAGTTGTATCGCGGTGCTGAGTATGTAGTTGATTTCTTGCCTAAGGTAAAAGTTGAGGCAGCAGTGGATGACAGCATCGTTGAACGTGCTGTTGAAGCAATTGAGAAATCTGCTAAGACTGGCAAGATTGGTGACGGAAAGATTTTTGTTTCGTCAATTGAACAAGTATTACGCATTCGTACCGGTGAAACCGGTCAGTCTGCCCTTTAAGCGAGGTTGAAAATGACACATTGGATTAAACGTCTACTCGCAGCAAGCGCCACAGCTTTAGCTTTAGGTTCATTTACTATGGCCGTCTCTTCACCAGCTTTTGCTGCTGAAGAAGCTAAGCCAGCAGTAACTGCTCCTGCAGCAGCTGCAGCAAGTGCTGCACCAGTAGCTCCCGCAGCTCCTGCACCCGTTGCAAACAAAGGTGACACTGCTTGGATCATGATTTGTACTGCTTTAGTCATCATCATGACACTTCCAGGTTTAGGTCTTTTCTATGGTGGTTTAGTTCGTAGCAAAAACATGTTGTCAGTGTTGATGCAATGTATGGTGATCTTTTCATTGATATCAGTATTGTGGGCGGTTTATGGCTACAGTATTGCGTTCACACCAGGTAGTGCATTTTTTGGTGGATTTGATCGTCTCTTCTTAGCTGGATTAACACCTGAATCAATGGCTGCTACTTTCAGTAAAGGAGTTGTAATCCCGGAATTTGCATTCTTCTCATTCCAAGGTGCATTTGCAACAATTACTTGTTGTTTGATTATTGGCGCATTCGCTGAGCGTGCTAAGTTCTCTGCAATATTGTTGTTTATTGTTCTTTGGTTCACATTTAGTTATCTTCCAATTGCTCACATGGTGTGGTTCTGGCCTGGTCCTGATGCTTACACAGATGCAGCGGCAGCAGAGGCAGCAACAGCAGCTTCAGGTTGGTTGTTCCAAATGGGTGCATTAGACTTTGCTGGCGGTACAGTGGTTCACATTAACGCTGCGGTGGCTGGTTTAGTTGGTGCATTTGTTATTGGTAAGCGTATTGGTTTTGGTAAAGAAGCCATGAAACCTCATAGCTTAACTTTGACCATGGTTGGCGCTTCACTATTGTGGTTTGGTTGGTTTGGCTTTAACGCTGGTTCGGCACTTGAGGCATCAGGCGGGGCAGCAATGGGTTTTGCTAATACATTCTTGGCAACTTCCGCGGCTGTTCTTACTTGGAGTTTAGGTGAATGGATTGGTAAAGGTAAACCTTCCATGTTGGGAGCAGCTTCAGGTGCAGTAGCCGGCTTGGTAGCAATTACTCCAGCTGCAGGTTTTGTAGGCCCAATGGGCGCCATCGTGATTGGTTTGATCTCTGGCTTCTTATGCTTGTGGGGTGTTACTGGTTTGAAGCGTATGCTTGGTGCAGATGACAGCTTGGACGTGTTTGGTGTTCACGGTGTTGGCGGTATCGTTGGTGCTCTATTAACTGGTGTATTTGCGGCCCCAGCTTTAGGTGGAACTGGCGTTTATGACTATGTAGCTAACGCAGTTGCAGCTGATTACTCAATCGTAGGACAAGTTTGGATCCAAGCTAAAGCAGTGCTAACTACGGTTGTTTGGTCAGGCGTTGTTTCATTCATAGCTTATAAACTAGTAGATTTAGTGATTGGCTTACGTGTGCCAGAAGACGAAGAGCGTGAGGGTTTAGACATCTCATCTCATGGTGAAACTGCATACGAGGGTTAATAAAGGGTTCTTTGTAAATCTATGTGAAATGTAATGTGGAATAACCCCTAATACTGAGAAGTTTAGGGGGTTTGAGGAGCGGATTCTGAATAAGAGCCCGCTCTTTTTTTATCTGTCTTAAAATGGGGCATGGTACCTCATTTGATAACAGCCCTTAATGGTCCTTTGCTTGAACTAGAGCGTAAGGTTTTAGAAGCCACACCTACCATCGAAAGATGGTTCAGAATGGAGTGGCAGGAGCATACGCCACCTTTTTACTGTTCAGTTGATTTACGCAATGCGGGATTTAAGCTTGCTCCGGTAGATACCAATCTATTTCCTGGGGGATTTAATAATTTATCCCCAGAAATGCTCCCGTTAGCCGTTCAGGCTGCAATGGCTGCGATTGAGAAAATCTGCCCTGATGCTAAAAATTTATTATTGATACCTGAGCGTCATACGCGAAATGTTTTTTATTTGCAAAATATTGCACGCCTCTCATCTATTATGAGACAGTCAGGTTTAAATGTTCGTTTGGGTTCATTGTCGGAAGATATCACTAAGCCAACACCTATTGATTTGCCAGATGGACAGCGACTTATCTTGGAGCCTTTAGTTAGGCTTGGTATTAAAGGTCGCCGTTTAGGTTTAAAAGATTTTGATCCGTGCACGATTCTTTTGAACAATGATCTTTCAAGTGGCGTCCCTGCTATCTTAGAGAACTTACATGAGCAATATGTATTGCCGCCACTTCATTCAGGATGGGGTGTTCGTCGTAAGTCTAATCACTTTGATGCTTATGATGATGTGGCGAAAAAATTTGCAAAAGTAATTGATATAGATCCATGGATGATTAACCCGTTCTTTACAAAATGTTCTGGAATTAATTTCCATGAAAGAGTTGGTGAGCAAGATTTGCAAGAAGCAGTTGACAGTATTTTAAAGAAAACAGCTCGAAAATATCGTGAATATGGCATCAAAGAAAAACCTTATGTCATTGTGAAGGCTGACGCTGGTACCTATGGCATGGGAATCATGACCGTTAAAGACGCTAGTGAAGTGAAAGATCTGAATCGTAAAGAGCGAAACAAGATGAGCGTTATTAAAGAAGGTCTACAAGTCTCTGATGTTTTAGTTCAAGAGGGTGTTTACACCTTTGAAAAAATCAATGAGGCTGTTTCAGAGCCAGTGGTTTACATGGTGGATCGTTATGTTGTTGGCGGCTTCTATCGTGTTCATACGGGAAGAGGCGTTGATGAAAACCTTAACTCTCCAGGCATGCATTTTGTCCCTCTTGCTTTTGATCACAACGCCATCCCTGATTTAGGTGCGAAGCCGGGTGTTGCAGTACCTAACCGTTTTTACTTGTATGGTGTTGTTGCAAGATTGGCATTATTAGCTGCATCATTGGAACTGGAAAGAACTGATCCAGAAGCAGAAAGTTAATTATGAAATTTCTTTTTATCGCAGATCCGCTTCAAGGATTTTCTGTAAAAAAAGAAACAACTTTGGCTATGATGGATGTCACGCACAAAGCAGGGCATCAAGTATGGCACTGCCATATTGAAGACTTAAAAAGTATTCAGGGGTTAATTACAAGTAATTGTCAAAATTTAAGTATCAAACGTGGTGAATCAGTTTGGTATGAGGTTTTAAGTTCTGAGCTTCATGAATTAACTCATTTTGACTTTGTCATTATGAGAAAAGATCCTCCTTTTGATATGAGTTATGTCACAGCAACATGGTTTTTATCAGAGGCAGTTCGTCAGGGCGCTAGAGTTTTTAATGCACCAGAAGCCCTTAGAAACCATTCTGAAAAATTGGCACTTCTTGAGTTTATGGAATTTGCCCCACCAACAATCATCAGTCATAGTTTGACAGACATGAAGACATTTCATCAGCAACATCAGGACATCATCATCAAACCACTGGATGGTATGGGTGGGAGGGGTATCTTTAGAGTCAAAGCTGATGGTCTAAATATTGCCAGCATTGTTGAAACGCTTGGCAATCATGGTGAGCGAGCCCTCATGGTACAAAAGTTTATTCCTGAGATTGCTGATGGGGATAAGCGAGTTTTGTTAATTGGTGGCGAACCAGTTCCTTTTTCACTTGCAAGAATCCCCCAAGCTGGAGAGGTGAGGGGTAACTTGGCAGCTGGTGGCAAAGGGGTTGCTCAAAAATTGACCGTAAAAGAATTTGAGATTGCTAGTCAGCTTGGGCCTATATTAGCCAAGCGAGGATTACATCTTGTAGGGTTAGATTTTATCGGTGGATACCTAACTGAGATAAATGTGACGAGTCCTACTTGTTTTGTTGAAATTACAGAGCAAACAGGTCATGATGTAGCCAAGCAGTGGCTACAAAACTTAGAAAATACTTTGAAATAAAAAATGGCTGGAATTTTAATTATTGCCCATGCACCTCTAGCTTCAGCGCTTAAGGAATTTGTTCGACATGTTTATGGCGATGTCCCCGATCGCTTGGCCGCGCTGGATGTGATGGCACATGAAGATTCAAAGTTAACTCTAGATAAAGCAATACAGGTCGCTAAGAATATAAGTTCTGAGAATGGTCTTCTAATACTCACTGACATTATGGGTGCAACGCCTGCTAACGTAGCAAGTCGTTTGGCTCATCTTCCAGAATTTAAGGGGCGGGTAAGAGTGTTGGCTGGCGTTAATTTACCTATGCTCATGCGCGCTATTTCTTATAGATCAGAATTGATTGATTCAGTCATGCAAAAAGCGATGCATGGTGGCCAGCAGGGCATCATCCCTATTGGTCACATAGAAGTGGCTTTAGACGGGCAACTCACTGAACCATTGGCAAGTAAGGATTAAAAATGCCACTTGAAGAAATTAAAATTATTAATAAATTAGGTTTACATGCACGCGCATCAGCAAAGTTAACGCAGTTAGCGGGTGAATACCCCTGTGAAATTTTTATATCCAAAAGTGGTCGCCGTGTAAATGCAAAAAGTATTATGGGTGTCATGATGCTGGCTGCCGGTATTGGAAGTACCGTTACGCTAGAGACTTCAGGTGAAAAAGATCAAGAAGCATTTGATGCTATAAAAAATCTTATAAATGACAAATTTGGTGAGGGACAGTAATTGTCATTCACACTTCATGGCGTACCAGTAACCAATGGCATAGCTATCGGTAAAGCCTTACGCATTGCTCCCTCTGCGATGGACGTCAAGCATTACTTGGTGCCAGAGGGATCTGAAAGTAGTGAAGAAAAAAGACTTCTGAGCGCATTAGAAGTTGTTAGAGTTGAATTAAAGGCAATTAGAGCCAGTCTTCCTGAAGCTGCTCCTGAAGAAATGGCAGCATTCTTAGATGTTCATGCCATGATTTTGGCCGATCCAACTTTGACGCAAGAACCGTTAGAGTTAATTAGACACAGAAGATATAACGCTGAGTGGGCTCTCGCCACTCAATTAGAGGATTTACTCGAGCAATTTGCAGAAATTGAAGATGAGTATTTAAGGGAGCGAGCTACCGACATCAGGCAGGTTGTAGAGCGTGTAATGAAGGTTCTTCATCATGGTGAAGATCATCAAACATTCCACTCCTTTTATAAAAGTATTTCTGATGCTGATCGCCTAACTGATGTCATCGTTGTTGCTCATGATATAGCGCCACCAGATATGATGCGTTTTAAAGATGTTGCATTTGGTGGTTTTATTACTGATCTTGGTGGTCGAACATCTCATACGGCAATCGTTGCAAGAAGTTTAGATATACCCGCTGCTGTTGGAGTTCGCCGTGCCAGTGAGCTGATTCATCAGGATGATTGGCTAATTATTGATGGTGATCGTGGAATCGTCATCGTTGATCCTAGCCCATTAATACTTGAAGAGTATCGCCACCTTCAGTCTCAAAGAAAGTTAGAGAAGAAAAAACTTTTACGTTTAAAGCACACGCCCACTGTAACTTTAGATGGTATTCCCGTTGATTTAATGGCTAACGTTGAGATGCCTGATGATGCTAAATTAGCGCTTGATTCTGGCGCAGTTGGTATTGGCCTTTTTAGATCAGAATTCCTTTTCATGAATCGAAAAGGAAAAATGCCAGATGAGGAAGAGCAGTTTTTGGCATACAAAAAAACTGTCGAAGCCATGAAGGGGTTGCCAGTCACGATTAGAACGATTGATATTGGTGCAGATAAACCATTGGATGTTGATGAAGATGGCCGGTCAGTTTATTTATCGCCACTGGGTCTGAGAGCTATTCGATGGTCTCTATCCGAGCCGGATATGTTCTTAATTCAGATTCGAGCTATCTTGAGGGCATCAGTATTTGGTCAGATGAAAATCTTAATTCCAATGCTAGCCCATGCTCAAGAGATTGATCAAACCTTGGCTTTAATTGAAATTGCAAAAAAACAATTAGAAACACAAAATCTTTCATTTGATCCAAATATCAAAGTTGGAGCGATGATTGAAATTCCTGCGGCTGCACTTGCGTTACCACTTTTTATTAAGCGCTTAGATTATCTTTCAATTGGTACCAATGATTTGATTCAATATACCTTGGCGATTGATCGTGCAGATAATGCAGTTGCACATTTGTATGACCCAATGCATCCAGCAGTATTACGTTTAATAGCAGGCGTGATCCGTGATGCCAAGGCTGTCAATATGCCTGTTTCTGTTTGTGGTGAAATGGCTGGTGAGCCCTCAATGACAAGGGTTTTGCTAGGCATGGGACTAACGGATTTTTCTTTACACTTTAATCAGCTTCTATCAGTGAAGAAAGAAATATTACGGGCTGATATTGGTAGCTTAAAGATAGCTGTTGATCAATTATTATCCGCGGTAGAGCCTGATGACTTACATATCGCACTAAATAAAGTTAACTCTTTGTAGAGCAAACAGAACAGCCTTCTCGTTTAGAAATTTGAATTACTTGTACTTCGGTTGAGCGAGCATCCCACAAAAGCAATCTTCCTATTAGCGTATGACCAATACCCATAATTAGTTGTAATGCTTGAGCTACTTGCATAGCACCGATTATGCCAACTAATGGCGAAAATACGCCCATAGTTGAGCACTGAATTTCATCAAAACTTTGCTCAGGTGGGAATAAGCATGCATAGCATGGCGCATTAGATTGACGAGAATCTAGAACAGTTATCTGACCGTCAAATTTAATGGCAGAGCCACTGACTAATGGAGTGCTATGTTTTACGCATACTCTGTTAACTAACTGCCTAGTAGAAAAATTATCACTACAATCTAAGACAACTGTTGCGGTTGGGGCAAGTTCGTTGAGTAATAGCTCGTCAGCTTTTTTTTCTATAGCTTTAACAATTAATCCGGGGTTTAGCTTTTCCAGCATTTTTTTCCCAGATACAACTTTAGCTAGGCCGATAGAATCATGTTGATGCATGATTTGACGTTGAAGGTTGGTCAAGTCAACTTTGTCATGATCGATCAGGGTTATATTTTGGACGCCTGCTGCAGCCAAATATGGGGCAGCTGCAGAGCCTAAACCACCAGCGCCAATAATAACAACGTGAGCAGCTAAGATTTGTTCTTGACCCTCAATGCCTATGTCATCTAAAAGAATATGACGTGAGTAGCGAAGAAGATCCTGATCATTCATACGCTAATCTTAAATTACTCAAGGCGAGATTTAGAACGTTTAACCGGTTGACCTTTCAAATAAGCCGCAGCTTGAGTCAGCATAAAGTCTTCAGCTGTTCCAAATTCAGGTGGACGTTTTTTGCGATCTTTATCTTTTTCTTCAGTAGTTTTTTTAGCATTGATTTCTTCAATACGCTGCAACTCTTCTAGACGACGTTTTTCACGATCTTTAATGAGTTTTTCTTCTGATGACTGCTTATTTTTTAAATGTTTCTCGCTATCAATTTCACGCGTTATCAAAACATCATCAGGATCACCCTCAGCATTTTGATCAACCGGAATGTCTGGCTTCACTCCGAAAGCTTGGATAGATTTACCAGTGGGTGTGTAGTAGTAAGCAGTTGTTAGCTTCAATGCAGAGTCATTGGTTAATGGCCTGACAGTTTGCACTGAGCCTTTACCAAACGTTGTCTTACCGATAATCGTGGCGCGTTTGTGGTCTTGTAATGCCCCCGCAACAATTTCAGATGCTGATGCAGAGAACGCATTGACCATAACAACCATTGGGACTTTTTTGAAAATAGGAGCAAGCTCCGCTAGTGCGTCTTTACTTTCTGAAAGTTTGTAATTACTAAAGGTTGCTTTAAAAAGTTGTTTAGCGTCTTCAGCTTGCCCTTTAGTTGATACAACTAAAGCATCATTTTGTAAGAACGCTGCAGATACACCCACTGCCCCTTGCAATAATCCACCGCCATTATTTCTCAGATCAAGTACAACACCTTTAATTTGTGGTGTCTTAGCGTAAAGCTCATTGAGTTTCTTAGCTAAGTCAGGAATAGTTCGTTCCTGAAAACTTGTAATTCGAACATATGCGATGCCATCATCTAATAACCTAGCCTTAACTGATTGAACTTTGATTTCAGCGCGGGTAATTGTTACTGGAAAGGTGCGATCTTCACTTTTTCTAAAAATAGTAATTGTAATTTTTGTTCCAGGTTCTCCGCGCATACGACGAACTGATTGATCTAATGTCATGCCACGAACAGGCTTATCATCCAATCGAGTTATCAAGTCACCTGGTTGGATGCCAGCTCTGGCAGCAGGCGTATCTTCGATTGGGTTTAAAACTTTGACAAGCCCATCCTCAGCTGTGATTTCAATACCAAGACCTGCAAACTTACCCTGTGTATGCTCCTGCATTTCAGCAAAGTCTTTTTTGTCTAAATAAGATGAGTGAGGATCTAAACCACTCACCATTCCTTTAATGGCATCCGTCAGCAATCTTTTATCTTCAACAGGCTCAACGTAGTCTCGCTTGATTTGGCCGAAAACATTCGACAAGCTTCTAAGTTCATCAAGTGGGAGATTTGATGAACCTTGCTGAGCAGTTGCAGAGAGTTGAAGAGTTAAAGCAACTCCAGCAATGAGACCAGTACAAACTAGGGCAATACTCTTTAGTGAGCGATACATAGTTTATTTTTCCAAGTAAAAATGTTTGATTGGTTTGAGATTGTCATCAAGTTCGTAAATAAGGGGAATGCCATTAGGAATATTAATTTCCATGATATCTGCATCTGACACATCATCCAAATACTTTACTAAAGAACGGATACTGTTTCCGTGCGCTGCGATCAGAACCCGTTTTCCAGCTCGAAGTGCTGGTGCAATTGACTCTTCCCAAAGAGGAATTACTCTTTCCACATTGTCTTTTAAGCATTCTCCAAGTGGGATTTCTTCACGTTTAAGCTTGGCGTAACGTGGGTCATCAAAAGATGCTCGTGGATCGGTTGGCTCCAACAAAGGGGGCCTAATATCGTAAGACCTTCTCCAAGTATGAACCTGATCGTCGCCGTATTTTGCTGCAGTTTCAGCTTTATTGAGGCCTGCAAGGGCTCCATAGTGGCGTTCATTGAGGCGCCAGCTGTGAACTACCGGCAGCCAAAGTCTATCCATAGCTTCTTGGGTGTGCCAAAGCGTTCTGATAGCTCTTTTAAGCACAGATGTGTAAGCAATGTCAAAATCATAGCCGGCAGCCTTTAAACTCTCTCCAGCTTGCTTTGCTTGTTGGATGCCGGTTGGTGTTAAATCAACGTCTACCCAGCCTGTAAAGCGGTTTTCTAGGTTCCATTGGGATTCGCCATGGCGAATAAGTACAAGTTGTTTCATATTCACATTCTATAATTTACAAATGGACTTCATTTCAAATACAAATAACCTTCTGCTTTTAGCCACCTTGTTGACTTCAGGTCTCGCTTTAGCCTTACCCCAGATCATGGGCCGTATTAATAAAGAGCTTATTAGCGTACACACTGCCATTCAGTGGGTCAACCAGAGAAACGCGCAAATTGTTGACGTACGTTCAGTCGAAGAGTACAAGACTGGACATATTGCTAACTCTAAGCACCTTCCCCTGAAAGAGCTGGATGGGATCTCAAAACTCCGTTTAGACGCCCGTAAGCCTATTATTTTAGTTTGTTTAAGCGGATCTAGAGCAAATAACGCTGCTGGAAAGTTTAAAAAAGCTGGATTTGATGAGGTTGCTTGCATGGAGGGCGGAATTACTGCCTGGAACCAGGCCAGCTTGCCTCTGATCAAATAGGTCAAAGCATCGTTTTTAGGAGTAAAAGATGACAAAAATAACTATGTACAGCACTCAAGTTTGCCCATACTGCGTCATGGCAGAGAGGCTGCTAACTTCCAAAGGGGCTGCTATTACTGAAAAAATTCTGGTGGACAAAGATCCCACGCTCAGAGATGAAATGATTGCCAAAACTGGTAGAAGAACCGTTCCACAAATCTTTATCAATGAAACCCACGTAGGTGGATTCGATGACCTTTCCGCACTTGATCGTGCAGGTAAGTTAGACCCTTTATTAGGAAAATAAACAGGAAAAATCATGACAGAAGATTTAGCTAACAGTGCACAAGATAGCGCACCAAGTTTTCAGATTCAGCGCGTTTATCTCAAAGATATCTCTTTGGAGCAGCCGAATGCTCCAGAAATTCTTCTAGTTCAAGCGGAACCTAAGCTTGAAGTTCAGGTTGATATCCAGGCTAATCAATTGGATGAAAATAATTTTCATGTGACCGTTGTTGGATCAGTGACAACTCGTATTGAGGATAAAGTCCTCTTTTTGGTAGAAGCCCATCAATCAGGCATTTTTGAGATGCGGAATATGCCAGCTGAGCAAATTGATCCAATGTTAGGTATTGCATGCCCAACCATTTTATTTCCTTATTTACGGGCAAACATTGCTGACATGATTAGTCGTGCTGGTTTTCAGCCTGTTCATTTGGCAGAGATTAATTTTCATGCGCTTTATGAACAGCGTTTAGCGCAAGCATCCGGTACACCAGCATCAAACGATAGCGGAATTATTCTGCCTAACTAATATGAAAGTTATTTTTCTTGGAGCCGGTGCATGGGGTACAGCCATGGCGATGCACGCCTCCAAGAACCCACTTCAGGCAAATGTTAATTTGTGGAGTCGCTCTGCTGAACTTGCTGAGCAGATGCAAAAAACCAAACTCAATCAGAAATACTTAAAGGACACTCAGTTACCTGATGAACTAAAAGTATCAAGTAACTGGAGCGAGTTATTTACCAACGTTGCCGAATCAGATTTGGTGGTTATTTCAACACCCGTTTCAGGTTTAAAAGATATCGTACATTCTTTATTGGCTTTACCCAGCTGCCCCAAAAATTGGGTATGGCTTTGCAAAGGTTTAGAGTCAGAAACCTCTTTAATGCCACATCAAGTCATTGAGCGTGAATTAAGTTTAAGCAAGTCAGAATATAAAAACATTCAGTTAGCAGTGCTTTCAGGACCAAGCTTTGCAAGTGAGGTAGCAAAGGGAATGCCTTGCGCTTTGACTGTTGCAAGTAATTCAAAACAATTGGTAGCGTATGTTCAACGCATATTTCATTATGGCAACATGAGAATTTATGGAAGTGATGACATCGTAGGTGTCGAGTTGGGCGGTGCCATTAAAAATGTATTAGCTATTGCAACTGGTATCAGTGATGGTTTAGGCCTTGGTTTAAACGCACGTGCAGCTCTTTTAACAAGAGGTCTCAACGAGATGATGCGCTTAATTACTGCAATGGGTGGTAAGCCTGAAACTGCAATGGGGCTCACTGGCGTCGGAGATTTAATATTGACTTCGACAGGGGACTTATCACGCAATCGACAAGTTGGATTGCAATTAGCAGCCGGCAAAAAACTATCAGATGTATTAGCTTCTCTTGGTCATGTTGCAGAGGGAGTACGCTGCGCACAAGCAGTCAATGATTTGGCAATTGCAAAAAAAGTTGAAATGCCAATTACACAAATGGTCTGTCAGGTTTTATTTGAACATTTAAATTTACCTGAAGCAGTCAAATTACTGATGGGTCGAGACGCTCAACCTGAAATTGACTATTAAATTAGTCTCCACCTTTGAAGTCCAGTTGTCGCCAAGCTTCATAAACCATTACAGCAACAGCGTTCGATAAATTAAGACTTCGGCTATCGGCTCTCATCGGCAAACGCAAAGCACGTTCTGGTAAAAAATAATCTCTAACGTTCTGAGCAAGCCCCTTAGATTCTGATCCAAAAACTAAATAATCGTTTTCTAAAAACTGGCAATTCGCTAACTTTGCTTTTCCTTTAGTGGTGATGGCAAACATGCGTTCTTTCGATGGGTTCTCAGATTCTAAAAATGCTTCCCAGTTCTTATGTAATTTCATATGAGCATATTCGTGATAGTCCAAACCAGCACGCCTCATCCGAGCGTCTTCTAAAGGGAATCCTAAAGGCTCTACTAGGTGAAGCTGTGCACCGGTATTGGCGCACAAGCGAATGATGTTGCCGGTATTGGGCGGGATTTCAGGTTCAACAAGAACAATGTTAATCATAAAGTTTATAAAGGGGTTCTAAGAATGACCCAATTATGAACACTTTGGGCACCAAAATCTTTTAATACTTTTGCCATGACATCAAGAGTGGCTCCGGTAGTCATAACATCATCAATGATTAATATGTTTTGATTAGCAATGCGATCTAACCTTTTAGGATTTACTCTAAATGTATTAATAAGTCTAGTTAGACGTTGTTCTCTACTGGCGTGTGCTTGGTCTCCGTCCATATGGTTGCGCCCAAGTACAAATGGATCCGAATCTATGTTTAAACGCATAGACATTATTTTGCATAACTCCCAAGCTTGATTAAATCCTCTGTGATGAAGCTTCTTAATACTTAACGGAACAGGAATCATCCATTCAATATTAGTTTGTAAAGATGGCTCATGATTAAAAACTGCTTGCCAAGTATTAGCAAAGCATCTAGCTAAAGCAATCTTCCCATGGTACTTGTAATCATGTAATGACTCTGTCAGAAGACCACCATAGCTATCTAGACATAAAGTGCTATCGAATGCGGGAGGGTTACATTGACAAGAAAGACAAATATTCTGTTTATTCAGACAAGGAATCGCACATTGTTGGCAACGATGAACTTGATTACATTTAAGGATATTTAAGCATTTATCGCAAATGCTATTTGCTTGAAATTTCTTGCAACCAATACATGAGGTAGGAAGAAGAAAATTCATGGGATGCTGAGTATACTGAGCCCCTATGCCCACCTTGCCAACAATGACATCCTCAATTCCGCATTGGTTATCTCTTGAGATCGCCAAAAGAATGGAGGAGAAGTTATCAATTATTAAATTAAATCCTCAACATATTTTTCAATCAGGTTGCATTCAACCTAAGATTATTTTTCAGCGTTATCCAAAGGCAATCAACTATTGTTCTGATGTGAAATTTAGACAATCGATTTTTAGAAAATTATTTCTTAAGCTGAGTAAGCAGCCCTTATTAAAATTGGTCTTGCCAGCTGATGAAACCTTACGACATTCGATGGATTTGGTTTGGTCTAACTTAGAGCTACAAAATCATTCAAACCCAGAGAGTCTTATTGCAGTGTGGGAACAGTTGCTCAAGCCCGAGGCTCTTTTAATGTTCAGTTACTTGGGCCCAGATACTGGAAAAGAATTACGTCAAATAATGGGGCTTGAACCTTCGCTTGCCAGTAGCTGGGATATGCATGACGTAGGTGATGCCTTAGCTAAGTCGGGATTTGCAGAGCCTGTCATGGATATGGAATACATCACTCTCAAATATGACAATCATGAGTTATTGATCAAAGATATGATTGAGTTAGGTTTAAGTGACAATGGATCAATAGACAAAGAGAAGATTTATGAGTTCAAGGAACCGTTCCAACTAACCTTAGAGCTTGTTTACGGACATGCTTGGGTGCCAAAGCGACGCTTATCAAAGTCAAACATGGGTGTGGCCACCATTGAAATTGATCAAATCATAAGGCAAAAAAACTAGGTGAGCGAGCGCTCACATACAATGTTATATAATTTGTTAACTATTAAGTAACCCCAAAGTCAGTAAATTATTGCGTTAGACCAAAATCACCAAATATAATCGTAAGGTTTAGTGCATGCTTTTTTGCATTAAGTTACAAGAATTTAATTAACGGAAAATAAGATGAAACAAGTCACATCATTAGCCGGTTTGGCACTCGGATTTATTGGTTTGCTGCACAGCAACTTAGTATTAGCAATCAATGACATGCCAGGTGGTCCAGCACGCTACCAGCTAAATCTTCAGTCGCCTGCAACAAAAGTAGCTGAAGAAGTAGCTGTTTTACATTGGATGATGCTAGCAATTTGTTTAGTTATTTTTGTTGCTGTTTTTGGTGTGATGTTTTATTCAATTTATAAACACCGCAAATCATTAGGTCACAAATCAGCAAGCTTTCACGAAAGCACGACAGTTGAAATTATTTGGACGGTTGTTCCATTGTTAATTGTTATTGGTATGGCTTTACCAGCAACTAAAACTGTTGTTGCCATGAAAGATACAACTAATGCTGATTTAACAATCAAAGTTACCGGCTACCAATGGAAGTGGGGATACGACTACATCAAGGGTGAAGGTGAAGGCATCGCTTTCATGCAAACCTTAACAACGACTCGCGAGCAGATTAACAACCAAGCAACTAAGAGCGACACTTATTTGATGGAAGTAGACAATGAGATGGTTGTTCCTGTTGGCAAAAAGATTCGTATGGTGACAACAGCTAACGACGTTATTCATTCATGGACAATTCCAGCATTCGGCGTTAAGCAAGATGCGATTCCAGGTTTTGTTCGTGATACATGGTTCCGCGCTGAAAAACTTGGAACCTATCGTGGTCAGTGTTCTGAGTTGTGTGGCAAAGAGCATGCATTTATGCCGATCGTTGTAAAAGTTGTGACTGATGCAGAGTACACAGCATGGGCTGCCGAGAAGAAGTTACAGATGGCAGCTTTGGCTGATGATCCAACAAAGACTTACACAATGGATGAATTGAAACAACGTGGTGAAAAAGTGTATGCAGCAAACTGTGCAGCTTGTCACCAACCTAACGGTCAAGGAGCTGGTGCTTTCCCAGGCTTAGTTGGTTCAAAAGTAGTGGTTGGTCCTAAAGATGTTCAATACAAAATGCTTTTGAACGGCAAAAATGCAATGCCTAAATGGGCCCATTTGAACGATGTTGAATTGGCATCTGTAATGACTTACACACGCAATGCGTGGGGTAATAAAACTGGTGAGTTGATTCAACCTACAGATTTCACAACTGCACGCGCAGCAAAATAATTAAGTAACTAATACATACTAGTCATCGGAGCAAATATGAGCACAGTAAGCCACGCACACGATCATCATGATGATCACGCACATGACACCCCGCACGGATGGCGTCGTTGGTTATACGCAACAAACCATAAAGATATTGGTACGCTATACCTGATCTTTGCTTTCGTCAGCTTGTTAGCCGGTGGTGTGATGGCACTTTTAATTCGTTTGGAATTGTTCCAACCGGGTTTACAGTTTATTCGTCCTGAACTCTTTAATCAGTTAACGACGATGCACGGCCTGGTGATGGTTTTCGGTGCGATCATGCCGGCCTTCGTGGGCTTTGCTAACCTCATGATTCCGATGCAGGTGGGTGCCTCTGATATGGCATTTGCTCGAATGAATAACTTCAGCTTCTGGATCATGCCAGTAGCGGCATCATTGTTATTGTCTTCATTCTTTGTCCCAGGTGGTGCAACTGCCGCAGGGTGGACCTTGTATGCGCCTTTATCTGTGCAAATGGGTCCTGGTATGGATATGGCAATTTTTGCACTTCATTTGATGGGTGCCTCATCAATCATGGGCTCAATCAACATCATCGTAACTATTCTTAACATGCGTGCTCCTGGTATGACATTGATGAAAATGCCAATGTTTTGCTGGACATGGTTAATTACTGCTTACTTATTGATTGCTGTGATGCCAGTTTTAGCTGGTGCGATCACGATGGTTCTGACAGATCGTCACTTTGGTACGAGCTTCTTCTCAGCAGCTGGCGGTGGTGACCCAGTGATGTATCAACATATTTTCTGGTTCTTTGGTCATCCAGAGGTTTACATCATGATCTTGCCAGCGTTTGGCATCGTTAGTGAAGTGATTCCTACATTCTCTCGTAAGCGTTTGTTTGGTTATAGCTCAATGGTTTATGCAACAGGATCAATTGCAATCCTGTCATTCATCGTTTGGGCTCACCACATGTTTGCAACAGGTATGCCAGTAACGGGACAACTATTCTTCATGTATGCAACGATGTTGATCGCCGTTCCAACAGGCGTAAAAATCTTTAACTGGATTGCAACAATGTGGAAAGGTTCAATGACCTTTGAAACTCCAATGCTATGGGCAATTGGTTTCATCTTTGTATTTACATTGGGTGGTTTCACTGGTTTGATTCTTGCAGTTGCTCCAATTGACATCATGGTTCAAGATACTTATTACGTAGTAGCGCACTTCCACTATGTGTTAGTAGCTGGTTCATTGTTTGCACTATATGCGGGCTTCTACTTCTGGGCGCCAAAGTGGACTGGATTCATGGTGAATGAATTCCGTGGGAAAGTACACTTTTGGGGTTCAATGATTTTCTTTAACTTAACATTCTTCCCAATGCACTTCTTGGGTCTTGCCGGAATGCCTCGTCGTTATGCTGATTATCCAGTGCAATTTGCTGATTTCAATGCGATTGCTTCGATTGGCGGCTTAGGTTTTGGATTGATGCAAGTGTACTTCTTGATTTGGGTTGTATTGCCTGCTTACCGTGGTGGTCAAAAAGCTGAAGCAAAAGCATGGGAAGGTGCCGAAGGTCTAGAGTGGACACTCCCATCTCCAGCCCCATTCCATACTTTTGAAACTCCTCCAACAGTGAAGTAATCAGTTAAAAACTCATCGGAATTTCATGACGCAATCTAATCAAAATAAAACTAACTCAAGCACAAGTAATCGTCGCTTGGGCTTAGTTTTATTTACGGTAGCTTTAGTTTTCTTTCTTGGAATCTTTACTAAGAAATTGATGTTCGGTTAATCATGGCGTTCAATATCGCTCAATACAATCGACAAATGTTTTTAAAGCTAATTGTGATTAGCTTAGCGATGTTTGCTTTCGGTTATGCACTCATTCCAATGTATCGCGTTTTATGTGAAGTTACCGGAATCAACGTAGTTACTAGCAAGAATAACTACGGTACAAGAGCTGTTCATGCAGTTGAAAAAAATACGCAAGTTGATGAGAGTCGCTTAATTACAGTTGAATTTGATTCCAACACTCAAGGTCCTTTCCGTTTTCGTTCAATTAAAAGCTCCATGCAGGTTCATCCTGGCGAAATGGTTCAAGTTATATATGAAGTAGTTAATACACAAGGTAGGTCGGTATCAGCTCAAGCAATTCCAAGCTATGCCCCAAAACAATCTACACAACACTTTACAAAATTAGAATGTTTTTGTTTTGCTGAGCAAACATTAAAGCCAAATGAGTCTCGTGAGATGCCGGTGGTATTTATAATTGATCCAGCCTTACCAAAAGATATAAAAAATATAACTTTGTCATATACTTTTTTTGAAATAAATGGTACTCAAAAAGTTGTACCAGGTCAGCACAATAGCAAGGCATCAAAGATTTAATATGCAAAAGTCTAAGCCAAGCTCTTTCAAGATGTTTCTTATCTCGATGAGAGCCGTTATGTGGGGATTCTTGGGGGTTCGTAAACGTTCTGGTCAAGATGCAGATATGGCATCGATCAGTTTTGTCCATATTGTGCTGGCTGCTCTTTTAGGCACAGTTATTTTTATGACAATTTTGTTGTTGATTGTTAAAGCGGTTGTATCAAGTTAATTTTTAGGAGAGAGAATGTCTTCCAGTGTTACTAAAGCCCCTTATTATTATGTGCCGGGTCCAACGCGTCACCCTATTGTTACTAGCCTAGGATTGCTTGGCGTAGGTTGGGGTGCATCTCTATGGGTTAATGGAAGCACTGCAGGCATGTTCTTATGTCTTGCGGGCCTTGTCTGGACAATTGTTTCCGTGTACATCTGGTTTGGGGATGCTATTGGAGAATCTCAGCGTGGCATGAATAGCGTCAACGTGGATGTTTCATATAGATGGTCAATGGCATGGTTCATCTTTTCAGAGATCATGTTCTTTGGAGCATTCTTTTCTGCGCTTTTCTATGCAAGAAGTATTGCCATGCCGTGGTTGGGTGATATTGATAACAAATTATTGTGGCCTGACTTTGCTGCTTCATGGCCTCACGCTGGCCCTGCTGGATTGGTTGAGAGTTTCAAAACAGTAGGCCCGTGGCCAATTCCAACAATTAACACGGCTTTGCTTCTAGCATCAGGCTTAACGGTCACATGGGCTCATCACGCCATGCGTGAAGGCCATCGCAAGCAAGTCATTCAGGGTTTAGCTGCTACGGTTGCTTTAGGTGCTATTTTCATGGGCTTTCAGGTTTACGAATACATCCATGCGTATAACGACCTCAATTTAAAACTAAGTTCAGGCGTTTATGGCTCGACTTTTTACATGTTGACTGGATTCCACGGTTTTCACGTGACAATGGGTGCCATCATGCTCGCAGTTGTTTTAGTGCGGGTGATGAAGGGGCATTTCACTGCAGATAATCACTTTGCATTTGAGGGTGCTGCATGGTACTGGCACTTTGTAGACGTTGTATGGTTAGGTTTATATGTCGTGGTTTATTGGATGTAAATTCCAACACGTTAAAAAACGCCGCTGTAGCGGCGTTTTTTAATTAAGTAATACTTTAATTAGGAAGTGTTTTAGTTAATTCGTTGCTTGTTAAAAGAAAAATTTAGCCAGGAACTCTAATACCGGTACTTTGGATATATCCCAGTGAATGAGCGATCCAAATGCCTATGAAGAGCGCAACTGATAATCCGATTCTGAGCATCAAGGAATGAACAGTTTTAGAACTTTTTCCTTTATCTCGCATCATATAAAACAATGCTGAGCCAAGGCTGCCTAAAATTAATAAAAAAGCTATAGGGATAATCCAATTCATAGATATGCATCGTATCATTGCTTTATGTTTAGACAATTAATTTTATTGCGACCAGCAGCAACCATTGCGGCTTTAATAGTGTGCATAACTGGCGTTGCCTTAGGTTTTTGGCAGATCCAACGAATGGAGCAAAAATTAAAGCTCGCAAGTGAGGTCGCCAAAAAAGAAACCAGTCAGCCTTTATATGCCAACGCAAAGCAATGGACTGTTGATGAAGCATTACATCATCGGATGATTGCTAAAGGTACATACTTAGCGGATAAAACAATCTGGCTCGAAAATAGACCTCATCCAATGGGGAGAGATCCTAAGACTGGCATTACTGTTGGTTTTTATGTGATGACACCAATGTTATTAAGTGGTTCAAAGAAAATTTTGTGGGTCAATCGAGGATGGGTTCCCAGAGACGGTCTAGATCGTGAAAAATTACCGCTACTAGTAACTCCAGAAGCGCTGATAGAGGTAGAGGGGGTTGTTTTTGAACATCCCGCCCGCGTTATGAGTGTGGGTAATGAAGACCTTAAAGCGGAAAAGAGAAAAATTCAGCAAAATCTCAGTATTGCAAATCAAGAGGCTTATCTAGGAATTGCGCACCTACCTTTTATTTTGAGAGAGTTATCTGATTCAAAAGATGGCATGTCCCGCGATTGGGCTCCTTTGACAACAGGAGTTGAGAAGCATCAGGGTTATGCATTTCAGTGGTTTTCATTAGCAACATTAGCTTTTGTATTTTGGCTAGTCAGTGGTGTATTGAGGAAAAAGACTTGATAGAGAATAAAAACATGGATCCTTTGATTCCTGCAGCTGGAAGTAAAAAAATTGATGCTGCGACCAAAAGAGGTCGCATACAGATGATTCTTTTACTTCTTATTTGCGCATCACCAGTTATTGCGTCTTATTTCACATTCTATGTAATTAAACCTGAAGGTGGAAAACCAAATATTGGACAATTTGTTAAACCAGTTCAAACTTTACCGTCAGACATCATAGAGCCTAGCCTTCAGGGAAAGTGGACTTTAATAGTTGCAAGACCAGCAGCAAGTTGCCAGCTGCCAGATGATGAGTGTGTTTCACTTCTCCGATTGATGCGCCAAGTAAAGATTTCAACTGGAAAAGAAAGTCAAAGAGTTCAGTTGATTTGGCTGATAACCGACCAAAGTCCGATACATCCAGAGGTAGAAAAAGCATATGACATGGAGTCATCTGGATTTAGAACTATCAGAATGCCTAAGGATTTAAAGAAACGTGAACAACTAAATCAGTGGCTCAATTTAGATGGAGCTGGTTCAGCCATTCATCTTTTAGATCCACATACAGATCGGATGATGCGTTTTGATACTAGTCGCGGAGCACCAGAATTTAAAAAGTTTTCAAAGGACTTGATAAAGCTTTTGAAGTGGAACGTCACCGGAAAGGCTAGTTGATCATGACGCTGATCGCATGGATTCAACTTTTCTTAATTGGTTTAGCTATTGGAGGCGTACTGCTATTAATTTTATGGTGGCGCAGTAAATCTTTTACTTTCCATCGATTGGTATTGTTGACAGTATTTTTTACATTTGATTTGATTTTATTTGGTGCCTTTACTCGCTTATCTGATTCTGGTTTAGGTTGTCCTGATTGGCCAGGATGCTATGGCACATCAAATCCTTTTGCGGCGATGGACCAAATTCGTGCTGCTGAAGCGTTGATGCCTACAGGCCCAGTAACCGTCAGCAAAGCTTGGATTGAAATGTTGCATCGTTATTTTGCGATGGGCGTTGGATTTTTAATCATTATTTTAACTGTATGGTCTTGGTCAAAAAGGCAGATCATTGGAACAAAAATTGCCATTACATCAATTTTTATTTTATTTCTGGTTTGCGTTCAAGGTGCATTTGGAGCATGGACTGTAACTCTTAAATTGCAGCCTCTCATAGTATCTATGCACTTGATGCTGGCTTTAGGACTGCTTGCGTCTTTAACCTACCTATCCAGTTTAAGTGTGAGCATAGGGCACACATTCACTGAGTCTGCGTATCTGACCAAACAGGCAAGGACTGCAAGAAACTGGGTTTGGTTTGCGCTAATCATATTAATTGTCCAAGTATTTCTTGGGGCCTGGGTGAGTACCAATTATGCGGTTCTTGCTTGTGATGACTTTCCACTTTGCCATGGAAAACTAATTCCCGAAATGAACTTTAACGAAGGTTTTGTTCTTTGGAGAGAGTTAGGTAAAACTGCAGATGGAACCCTGCTAACTATTGATGCATTGAGAGCTATTCACTGGACTCACAGAGTAGGAGCAATATTTGCGCTTGCAGTTTTATTGTGGGTGGGTTTTAAGAATTTAAAAGTTGCTTCAATTATCGGTAGCTCGGAGTTAAGAATATGGTCTTTTGCTTTGCTCAGCTTATCTTTTTTACAGCTAATCACGGGCATGAGTAATATTATTTTAGATTGGCCACTAGTGGCTGCACTTCTTCATACAGGTGGGGCGGCAGGATTGGTAGTCGTTTTAGTCAGAATACTCACTCTTAGACATGAGGAGTTTTCGCTTGTCTAATCAAGAAGCTCACGTAATGCCCAAATGGCGTCAATACTGGGCTTTAACAAAACCACGTGTCACCCAGTTAGCTGTGTTTTGTGCAATTATAGGTATGTTTTTATCGACCCCTGGCATGGTTCCATGGAAGGTACTTATAGGCGGCTCAATTGGTATTTGGCTATTAGCAGGAGCTGCATTTGCAGTGAACTGTTTAGTAGAGCAAAAAGTAGATGCCAAGATGCGCAGAACAGCTTGGAGACCATCAGCAACTGGTGAGCTTAGTGCTTTAAAGATTATTATTTTTGCAGTAGTGATGGGTGCCACTGGTATGGTTTTGCTTTGGTTTTTTGCTAACCCGCTAACTATGTGGGCAACTGCTGCAACATTTATTGGTTATGCAATTATTTACACACTTTTGTTAAAGCCTGCGACACCTCAAAATATTGTTATTGGTGGGTTATCTGGAGCTATGCCTCCAGCTTTAGGTTGGGCGGCAGTTTCTAATAGCTTTCCTGCTGAAGCGTGGTTGCTAGTGTTGATTATTTTTACTTGGACTCCTCCGCATTTTTGGGCCCTTGCACTTTATCGAAGAGAAGACTACAAACAGTCAGGTTTGCCAATGTTGCCAGTGACGCATGGCGAGAGATTTACTTTGTTACATATTCTTTTGTACACATTGATTCTTATTGCAGCAACAATATTGCCATTTATCTACCAAATGAGCGGTTATTTTTATTTGGTGAGCGCTTTGGTTTTAGGATTTATTTTCTTAGCCTATTCAATTGCTTTATATAAAAACTATAGTGATGAGTTGGCTAAAAAAACTTTTAGATTTTCAATTATCTATTTATCCCTTTTATTTGCAGCTTTATTAATCGATCATTACCTATGAATACAAATACATTACTCTCTTCAAAATTTTTTAAATCTTTAGGATCTCTATTATTGATAGCTACTCTCATAGGCTGTTCTGAGAGTGCGATCAAATTTAATAATATTGACATTACTGGAAGTAAAGCGTTTGGAACTGACTTTTCGTTAACTGATCACAATGGTCAGCAAAGACAATTATCAGACTTCAAAGGTAAGTTGTTGGTCATGTTCTACGGCTTCACGCAATGCCCTGATGTTTGTCCAACAACTATGACTGA
The DNA here is from genome assembly GCA_945881875.1 of Polynucleobacter meluiroseus. Classification (GTDB taxonomy): domain Bacteria; phylum Pseudomonadota; class Gammaproteobacteria; order Burkholderiales; family Burkholderiaceae; genus Polynucleobacter; species Polynucleobacter meluiroseus_A. The sequence continues at coordinate 77,848 of CAMCVH010000003.1, read as the reverse complement.
GATGCAAGGTGTTATGACCCTACTTGGTAAAGATGCTGATCGTGTTCAGGTTGTATTTGTGACAGTTGATCCGGAGAGAGATACTCAAGAATTACTATCTCAATACGTGCCAGCATTTGATTCGAGATTTTTAGGTATGAGACCAGTGAGCATGGAAGATTTAGAAAAGGTAACAAAAGATTTCAAAATTTTCTATAAGAAGGTTCCTGGAAAATCTGCAACAAGTTACACCATTGACCATACGGCTGGTAGTTACGTTTTCGACACGAAAGGAACCTTGCGCTTGTTTTTGAAGCATCAACAAGGGCCTCAGCCGATTGCCGAAGATTTAGCTAAATTATTGAAGTAATTTTTTTGACTTAGGCTGATGTTTAAGTCTAATAGTTAATTAGTTAAGGCTAATTTCATCTTTTTGAGAGCAGCAGTCTCAATTTGTCTGATGCGCTCTGCGGAAACATTCAATTCAGCTGCAAGTTCATGCAAAGTACTTGCGCCAGAGCCATCATCTGAGACATTTAACCAGCGTGCTGAAATAATTCTTCTGCTGCGCTCGTCAAGGGAGGAAAGTGCTCTTTCAATACCGGGGCCTTGAAGCTCATCCTGAGCCTGTTTAGCAAGTACCTGTGACGGTTCATAACGATCATCTGATAACCAGTTGATAGGTGCAAAACTGTCTTCATCAGATGAGTCGTTAGCTTCGATAGCTACATCGCCACCTGCCAAACGTTTTTCCATTTCCCTTACATCTTCCTGACGAACGTCTAAAGCTTTTGCAAGATGATCAATTTCTGTTGAAGATAGGGCATTTAAACTTGGTTTATTACTTCTTAAGTTGAAGAATAGTTTTCTGTGAGCTTTAGTTGTAGCGATTTTCACCATTCTCCAGTTTTTGAGAATGTATTCATGTATTTCTGCTTTGATCCAATGGATCGAGTAAGTTACTAAACGAGTGCCTTGCTCAGGGTCATAGCGTTTAACAGCTTTCATCAAACCAATATTGCCCTCTTGGATCAAATCAGCATGAGGCAAGCCATAACCTAAATATTGGCGAGCTATAGAGGCTACTAATCTTAGGTGAGACATGACTAAAGTTTTAGCAGCATCTAAGTTTTCTTGATCGCGATATTCGCGCGCAAGCCGCACTTCTTCCGCCGCACTAAGCATTGGAAGTCGATTGATGCTTGAAATGTAGGCATCAATACTGCCCACATTTAATTGCATTGGAATCACGGCATTTAGGTTAGTCATAGTTATATATTAGCACTCATCTATTTAGAGTGCTAATTTAGATATAAACCTATGATTATTATGGGTTTATAGATTTAAGGAATCAATGATTTAGCAAATTCTGCGGCATTAAAAGGCTTTAAATCAGACAATTTTTCACCCAATCCAATAGCCAATACGCTTGGGGTATTTTCAGGAATTTCTTCAGCAATTGCACATAGAATTCCGCCTTTAGCCGTTCCGTCAAGCTTGGTAACAATGATTGCAGTCAGACCTAATGCATCGTGGAAGGCCTTGACTTGAGATAAACCATTCTGTCCCGTGTTTCCATCAATGACTAGAACAGTTTCGTGTGGAGCATCTGCTTGAGCTTTTGTAATAACGCGCTTTACCTTTTTAAGCTCATCCATCAAGTGGGCTTGAGTAGAAAGCCTACCTGCTGTATCAATGATCACGATATCCATTTGGCGCGAATTTCCAGCCTGAACAGCATCATGCGCTACAGCACCTGCATCCCCACTCTCTTGAGTGATAACGGCTACGTGATTTTTGTCACCCCAAGCAATCAGTTGCTCCTTGGCTGCAGCTCGAAAGGTGTCGCCTGCACCAAGTAGTACTTTTTTACCCTGACCTTGGAAGAGGTGGCAAATTTTACCGATACTGGTTGTTTTACCGGCGCCATTAACTCCTACGATGAGCCAGACTGCAGGAATATCTGTTTTATGTGAAACTGTGCTGAGTGGATTTGAGGGACGTTCAAGCCTTGCTAGAAGAGTTTCTACAAGGTTAGCGAGGATGACCTTAAGATCCTCAACAGATTCAGTTTTATGCTTTTTAGCCTCAACCCTTAATTGTTTTATGAGTTTTTGAGTTGCATGCATACCAACATCGCCCAAAAGAAGAGCTTCCTCTAGGGATTCATACCATTCTTCATCAACTTTTTGCCAAGAGAATAAGCTTGATAGGGTTTTACGTAATCCGAACATGACCGATACAATTAAATAATTATGAACATATTAACAACCCTGACGTCTCGACTTCCACTTTTTATAGTGGCGGTGATTATTTCCCTTAATACATCAGCTTTTGCACAAAAACAAAAGCAACAAGATACACATGAGTATCTTCTAAAAAATGGCTTGAGAGTCATTATTAAAGAAGATCATCGAGCACCAACAGTTGCACATATGGTTTGGTATAAGGCGGGCTCTATTGACGAAGTTAATGGAAAGACCGGAGTGGCACACGTTTTAGAACATATGATGTTTAAGGGAACGAAAAATTTAAAGCCTGGTGAGTTTTCAAAAAAAGTAGCAGAGGTTGGTGGTAGGGATAATGCATTCACCAGTAAAGACTACACAGCCTATTTCCAGCAAATTGAAAAAAGTCACTTATCAAAGATGATGGCTTTAGAGGCCGATCGAATGGAAAATCTTAGAATTTCACCAGAGGAGTTCGCTAAAGAAATTCAGGTGGTGATGGAAGAGCGCCGACTAAGAACTGATGATAACTCCCAAGCCCTGGTCTATGAGCAGTTAATGGCAGCGGCATATGTTAGCTCGCCATACAGGAATCCAATTGTTGGATGGATGGATGATTTAAAAAGCTTAACTTATCAGGATGCATTAGATTGGTATCAGAATTGGTATGCACCAAATAACGCTGTCTTAATCGTGGTGGGTGACGTTGTCCCCGAAGAAGTTTTAGCTTTAGCTAAAAAACACTACGAAAATATACCTTCTAAAAAAATACAAGAGCGTAAGCCTCAAAACGAAATTCAACAAATTGGGTTTAAGAAAATTAATGTCAAGGTACCAGCAGAGAATGTTGATATACATATGGCGTGGAAGGTACCTAAATTAGAGCCTAAAGATCTTGAATATATGGAGCCTTATGCATTAAGTGTTTTATCAGCGATATTAGATGGTCACTCGAACTCAAGGTTAAATAGAAAACTGGTTAGGGATCAGAGAATTGCAAATAGCGTTAGCTCATCCTATGATTTGAATGGTCGTGGCCCACAATTATTTTCGATCAGTGCCACCCCAACAAAAAATACAGGTATTGATACCTTAGAAAAAAATATAAGAAAAATTCTTCTCGAAGTTAAGGAGAAGGGTGTCACTGATATTGAATTAAATAGAGTGAAATCGCAATTGTTATCGTCTCAAATTTATAAAAGAGATTCGATATTTGCACAAGCTATGGAGATTGGAATGTCTGAAATGGAGGGATTCTCCTGGAGAGACTTGGATAAGGTCATTGCCAATGTTCAAAAAGTAAACTCAAAGGATATTCAGAACGTCATTCAAAAATATTTAATTGATGATCATTTGACAATAGCTATTCTTGACCCGCAACCATTAAGCGCTCAAGCACCCAGCAAGCCTGGGATTTCTGGAATGAGACATTGATATGAAAAAATATTTATCCTTAATTTTCTTGAATCTTTTAGCGTTGCCGGTCTTTGCTGGAATTCCAATTCAACAGTGGACTCACTCAAATGGATCTCAGATATACCTAGTAGAAGCAAAAACAATTCCTATGTTGGATATACAAGTTGATTGGTCTGCTGGCTCTGTGGGAGATCCAATCAACAAATTAGGTTTGGCATCAATGACTGCATCACTCATTGATAAGGGCTCAAAGGTAGGTCAGCGAGTTATTCTTGAGTCAGAAACATCTGATTATTTAGCTAACTTAGGCGCCAGTTTAAGCTTTGGTGCAGGTGCTGAAAAAGCCAGTATGCGTTTAAGAACTTTAAGCGATGAAAAACGTCGAAATGAGCTTGTTAGATTGGCTGCAGATATTCTGAAAGAGCCAACATTCGATCAAAAAATTGTGATGCGGGAAAAAGCCAGAGTGATTTCTGCAATCAAGGAATCAAATTTAAAGCCTGAGTTTATTTTAAGTAAAGAGTTTAATCGTCAAATATACGGCGATCATCCATTCGGCAAGATGCCAACAGTCAACACGATTCAGTCAATCACAAGTGCTGACATGATTGATTTTTACAAATCTAGATATGCGGTACAGGATGCCAAAGTGACTATTGTTGGGGATATTAATCGACAAGAAGCAGATTTAATCATTAGCCGTTTAATGTCGACCTTACCTATAAAAGCTAAGATACTAACTAAAGCTCCTGAAGTTAAATTATTTGAAAAAAAATCAACAGAACAAAAAGTAATAAAAATCCCACATGCTGCTCAGCAGGCTCATATATCAATAGGCATGCCAACTATTTCTCGAAAAGATCCTGATTACTTTCCAATGTTATTGGGAAACTATATTTTAGGTGGGGGTGGCTTCGTATCTCGGCTAGCAACTGAGGTTCGTGAAAAAAGAAGTTTGGCTTACAGTATCTCTAGCTATGTGGCGCCAGGAAGACAGGTTGGCCCTTTTGTCGCCGGTATGCAAACTAAAAAAGAGCAAGCAGATTTAGCGGTTGACGTTATGCGTAAAACAATTTCTGAGTTTGTTGAGGCTGGTCCAACAGAGGCTGAAATGATTGCTGCAAAGAGTAATTTAATTAATGGTTTTCCTCTGCGTATTGATAGTAATAGAAAGATCTTAGACAACGTTGCAAGCATTGCATGGAATGATTTGCCGTTAGATACTTTAGACACATGGACAAATCAAATGCGGGCGGTAACTCGTGAGCAAGTTATAGCTGCTTTTAAGAAGAATTTGGATGTTGATAAATTGGTGACGGTTGTTGTTGGAGCTCCATGAGTGTAGGTATGGTAAGGATTATTGGTGGCGAGTGGCGAGGGAGGCTCTTACAAGTTGCCGACTTACCTGGTTTAAGACCGACAGCTGATAGGACCCGCGAAACGCTCTTTAATTGTTTAGATCAACGTTTAGATGATCTTGTTTGTTTAGATATGTTTGCCGGAACAGGAGCTTTAGGTTTTGAGGCTATTTCTCGGGGAGCTAAAACGGTGCAAATGCTGGAGTTATCAGCCAAGGCTGTAGAAGTTTTAAAGAAAAATAAAGAAAATCTTGGCAATACTCATCATTTAGGTCTGATTGATATTTTTAAAGTAGATGCCATTAACTTCGGGCAAAAGATATCGGATAAATCGGTAGATATTACTTTTATTGACCCACCTTTTGCAGATGAGGGCTTATTTTCAAAGGCATTAAACATAGCTATCAGAATTACTAAAAATAATAAAAACTCGTTTATATACATTGAGCATCCTAAAACTATTGATCCAGAGAGAATATTGCTAGAGGCCCCTGAATATGGAAAATTCTGGGGAATTCAACGTACCATCCGCTCAGGAATAGCAATAGGCAGTCTTTTAGCACCTAAACCGATATAAACTAGCAAAATAGTACTTAATTAAAAAATAGATAAAACTATTAAAGCTTAAAGTCGGAGAGAGTTATGGTTGTAGCTGTATATCCTGGAACATTTGATCCATTTACCCGAGGTCATGAAGATCTGGTGCGAAGAGCATCTTCTATTTTCGATGAACTTGTTATTGGTGTTGCTGACAGTAAAAATAAAAACCCCATCTTTAGCCTAGAAGAACGTATCGAAATTGCAAAAGAGGTTCTGGGTCACTACGGAAATGTTCGAGTTGAAGGGTTTAGTGGTTTGTTGAAAGATTTTGTCAGAAAAAATAATGCAAGAGTAATCGTGCGTGGATTGAGAGCTGTTTCTGACTTTGAATATGAGTTTCAGATGGCTGGTATGAATAGGTATTTATTGCCGGACGTTGAAACTTTGTTTTTAACGCCATCTGATCAGTACCAATTTATTTCTGGAACTTTTGTTCGGGAAATTGCTTTGTTTGGTGGGGACGTGAGTAAGTTCGTTTTCCCATCTGTTGAAAAATGGTTATCAAAAAAGATTTGAAAGTTTTAGGAATTTAATCATGGCATTGATGATTACGGATGAATGCATCAATTGTGATGTTTGCGAGCCAGAGTGCCCTAATGATGCCATCCATATGGGGCCGGAAATCTACATCATTAATCATGATCTATGTACAGAATGTGTTGGCCACTACGATGTGCCTCAGTGTCGCCAAGTCTGTCCAGTAGACTGTATTCCGCTTCACCCCGGCTTTATAGAAACAAAAGATCAACTCAAAGATAAATACAAAAAGTTAACTGGCAAAGTTGCAGTAGATTAAGTATTACTATGTAATTCCATAGTGGCACTAGTCATATCGCCAGTCATAATTTTAGGCATCTGTTTTATAAAAACAGAGATTGCTCGATCAATATCAATTTGCTCTTCTATTTTTGGTTTTTTCAAAACATAGTCAGCGACATCAAGATTTTTTTTACTCTCTTCGCTATCCCTAGGATGGCTAATCCCCAAGCGAAGTCTCCAATAATCATTAGTGCCAATATGGGCGCTTATATCTTTTAAGCCGTTATGCCCTCCAAGGCCTCCTGAGTATTTCAAACGAGCCACTCCAGCTTTTAGATCGAGCTCATCATGGACAACTAGGATCGATTTCGAGTCGATCTTATGAAATTGACACAATGCACCAACAGCCTGCCCACTTCTGTTCATAAAAGTTGCGGGCTTTAGTAAATAAATATCATCCGTGCCAAATTTAATCTTGGCTAGCTCACCATGAAATTTAGACTCTTCGTGCCATTGACCTTGAAACTGGCGAGCTAACTCATCAACAAGCCAGAAACCAGCGTTATGGCGGTCTTTCTCATGTTTTGTACCTGGATTACCCAGTCCAACAATTAATTTAAACATAGCGCTACTTTAGACTAAATTTGGTTCGAAAAAAAACCCGCGCATGCGCGGGTTTTTGTAGGCGCTAAAAAATCACTTCTTCTCTTCTTTAGCTACAGGAGCTGCAACCGCTGCTGCTGCAGGAGCTGCAGTTTCAACTTCAGCTTTAACAGAAGGTATACGAGCGTTAGCAACTACTGGATTTTCTTGTTCAAGGTGAGACACAAGTGCTACACCTTTTGGCAAAGGAATATCCTTAACGTGCACAGAATGACCAACTTCAATCTTACTCAAGTCAACTTGAATGAATTCTGGCAAGTCAGCTGGTAGACAGGTCACTTCCATTTCAGTTGCAATGTGACTTACTAATGCGCCACCTAATTTGACTGCAGGTGCGATTTCAGCGTTAACAAAGTGCAAAGGAACTTTAACGTGAATTTTTTGTTTAGCATCAACACGTTGGAAGTCGATGTGAAGAACCAACGGCTTAAATGGATGCATTTGATAATCACGGAGAAGAGCTTTTTGGCTCTTACCAGCAATTTCAATATCCAAAATTGATGAGTGAAATGCTTCTTTACGCAATGCGTGGAAGAGTGCATTGTGATCTAACTCAATAGCTTGAGGGGTTTGTGTACCACCATAAATAACACCAGGCGTTTTGCCAGTGATGCGCAGGCGGCGGCTCGCACCAGTTCCCTGTACGCTACGTTCGTAAGCGACAACTTTCATGTGAACTCCAATATAGATAATTTAAAAGATTTCCCAATCGCGACCATCCAGGAAAGCCTTATATTTTAGCTTAATTAGCTTTAAAAACTACAAATTATTAAGAATCGGTGAACAATGACATCACTGAGTCACCTGTGCTGATGCGAGAAAGGGTCTCAGCAAGCAATGGTGCTGTTGATAAGACTCTGATTTTGCTACATTTTTTAGCTTCATCATTAAGTGGAATGGTGTCTGTAACAACTACCTCATCAAGAGCAGATTCAGCAATTCTGCCTACAGCACCACCTGATAAAACTGGGTGGGTACAGTAAGCAACGACGCTTTTAGCGCCACGCTCCTTAAGTACTTGAGCTGCTTTGCAAAGAGTGCCTCCGGTGTCAATCATGTCATCCATAATCACACAGTGACGACCATCTACTTCACCAATCACGTGCATCACTTCAGAAACGTTAGCCTTTGGACGTCGCTTATCAATAATAGCAAGATCGCAATCCAGTTGTTTAGCAAGCGCTCTAGCTCTTACAACGCCACCAACGTCTGGAGAGACTACTAGTAAATCAGGCCCTTTTTTAGACTGAAGGTCTGTCAAAAGAATGGGTGATGCATAAATATTATCTACAGGAATGTCAAAGAATCCCTGGATTTGATCGGCATGCAGATCCATCGTTAAAACGCGATCAACTCCTGCAACTTGCTGAAGCATATTGGCTACAAGCCTTGCTGAAATAGCAACACGTGCTGAACGAGGTCTTCTGTCCTGGCGTGCATAACCAAAATAAGGGATTACTGCTGTAATTCTCTCGGCTGATGAACGTTTTAGAGCATCTACCATGATCATGAGTTCCATGAGGTTATCGTTAGCTGGCGCACATGTCGATTGGATCACGACAACATGCTTTCCACGAACGTTCTCTTGAATTTCTACCTGGATCTCTCCGTCAGAAAATCTACCAACTTCGGCCTTACCAAGTGGAAGTTGAAGATGATCTGCCACAGCTTGTGCTAGCGTGGGGTTGGCGTTGCCAGTAAAAACCATCATAGTCTCAGGATGCATGGAGCCTCGTGTCATATTTGATATTTTGAATGAGTATTTAGATTATGCGACATCTGAGTGTTGGCAGGGGAAGAAGGACTCGAACCTTCGCATGCCGGAATCAAAATCCGGTGCCTTAACCAACTTGGCGACTCCCCTCTCGCATCTACTCCTATGAACTTGAACCGTAGGACGGGTGCTGTGAAAGCCCCTGAGCTACAAATCCTAGCCACTGATTAGGTAGTTGTCTCAACAACTGTGAGGCTAAATCATGATCAACAACCGTAAAAACACAACTACCTGACCCTGACATCCTGGGACTCGATAAAGGAGCCTTTTGGACTAACCATTCAATCGCATCAGCAACCGCCCGATACTTTTGAACCACCACTTTTTCACAATCGTTACAGCCAAATTGATCCTGAAGAGGAGCTTCAATAAAGTCTGAGATTGTAACGGTTGGGTGATTCCTCGTCAAATTTGAAGATTTAAAGACCTCTTCAGTCGAGATATGGAGGTTTGGATAAATAATGAAAATTGTTTTTTTAGGAAGGTCTATAGGATATAAAACCTCTCCCACACCCTCTGCAAAGGCATTTTTTCCTAGTAGAAAGAAGGGTACATCGGCCCCAAGCTCTAAACCCAGGAGCATAAGATCTTTACGTTTTAGCCCAGTTTCCCATAATTCGTTTAGTCCCCATAAAACGCTAGCAGCATCTGAGGAGCCCCCTCCAAGACCGGCACCTATTGGAATATTTTTTTTTAATGAAATCTCACAGCCCAATTTAGTTTGGGTCTTACTTTGAATTAGTTTGGCAGCTTTGACGACTAAATCTTGCTCCGCAGAGACATTTTGAGCACCATTTAATCTAGTAATCAGCCCATCCTCTGTTTTTTTTATGGTGATTTCATCACATAGATCGATTAACTGAAAAATCGTCTGTAGCAAGTGATAACCATCAGATCTCTTACCGGTTATATGCAGAAAAAGGTTAACTTTTGCAGGTGCAAGAATATGGATTTTTGCTGCCATGGATTAATTATCGACAGGCTCGAAAAGTAGCTTAATAACAATAGGGCCATCTGGTGTTTGGCGCTCTAAATCCATTTTTTCAAGTTGGTGTTTTTCATTCCAAGAAAAATTCATTAACCAACCATCCTGAATCATTTTTAATGTTCTATTAGCTGGATCTCTTTCAATTTTGGCGGAGGAGCCAATTCTAGCTTGGCCATTTAACCAATAAGACAGCCCCCTTGCCGGAAGAGGTAGTCCTAGATAATTTTGAAGTAGTGCGTCAGCATCATGCGCTTCAAATACTTTATCGCCATCTTCTAACTTTGCACCAGATGCAGTTATTGTTATTTTGGCTAAAGAACTACCGAGAGGATTTCTAATATCAAGAATATCTGTTTGGCCATCATGCGATAAGCTAAAACCTCCGCTACCACCATTGTTTGATTTTTGACCTGTTACCTTAACTCCAAAACGACCATCCCACAATTGTTGATGACCAACTATTTTTGGGCTAGGCACTCGCATGGGCCAAAGTCGCTCAAGAGTTTCTCTTAAGGTTTTATTGTTAGCGTCAATTGATTCTGCTTTACGCCAAGTAATATCGGCGGCTTCTTTATTTGATGACACCCACAAAACCTCACCAAGGTGGGCCCCAATCTCAGCCTCTGGTTGTGATTCAAATGCCTGTTGAAGTTGCTCTATGGCTAATTCTTTTTTACCCAGTTTATAGTTGGCCCAAGCTACGCTATCGAGGATTAACATATCTTTTGGCGCCAGCTTTTGTGCTTTTTCTAGCAATGCTGCTGCTTCGTTTAATTTAATGCCTCTATCAGCATATGAGTAGCCTAGCGCATTCAATGCACTAGAGTTATTTGGATTTTTTTTAATCAAACGTTTTAATGTTTGCTCCATTTCATTAAACTGCTTTGATTTTTCGGCTGCCAAAGAGAAAAAATAAAGGATATCTTCATTGTTGATTTGCTGAATTGTGGTGCGTGTGATCTCATAAAAAGCAATTAAACCAGCATCTTCATCTTGAGCTCTTGCGATCAGCGGACGCCAAGAATTAATAAGTTTTTCTTTTTCACTTAAACCTTTAGTATTCTTTAACTGTACTTGAGCGGGCACAATACTCTCAGACCAGCGTTGATTGATCATGAGAAGCGTACCGAATATATTTTTAGCTTCTTTAGGGTCTATCTCATCCCAAAGTCTAGCTGCTTCTAAAGCTAGATTAGGTGAGTTGGCTGCAATAGCAATCTCCATTGCTCTTTGAGCAAGGCGGCCATCTTTACTATTCCTCGCCATACCAATATATGTTTGGTAAGCGATACCCGCCTCGCCACGTTGTAGACCAATTTCAGAGGCTAAGATTTGAAATACTTGTTCCGCAGATAAGCCATTGGCATCACCTGCCTTATTAGCCATGATTGGGGTACTTACTGATAAAAGAACAGTAATTAACCAAAATTTGAATTTATTTGTCATAAGCACATTCTAATCTCACAGCCTACAATTAGGATATGCCAGAACTACCAGAAGTTGAAGTCACTAAACAGGGGATAGAGCCCTTTATTCAGGGTAAAGCCGTTACGGGCGTTATTATTCATGACGGACGCTTGAGGTGGCCTATTCCTAAAAATCTTGAAAAAATACTTTTAGGCCAAAAAGTTTCTCAGATTAAGCGTCGAGGAAAGTATTTGCTCTTTAGGATGGATGATGGTCACTTAATTATTCATTTAGGAATGACAGGTGTTTTACGACTTATAAAGTCTAGCGATGAGCTGAAAAAACATGATCGTATTGAAATTTTTTTTGGCAAACAGGTTTTGCGCCTTCATGACCCAAGAAAGTTTGGGGCAGTGCTATGGGTTAGCGATGAAAGTGGTGAAATTGAAAAACATCCACTAATTGCCAAATTAGGCGTTGAACCTTTTTCTGATGACTTTAGTGACGCTTGCGCTGGCCAGCACTTACATCAACATGCCAAGGGGCGCCAGATTGCTATCAAGCAATGGCTTCTTGCGGGGCAAGCAGTAGTTGGTGTTGGTAACATCTACTGTTCTGAAAGTTTATTTTCAGCAGGAATTCACCCTGAAATGCCTGCTGGTAAATTAACATTACCTCGAGCAAAAAAACTTGCATCAGCAGTTAAAGAAACGTTAAGTAAAGCAATCAAAGCAGGCGGGAGCAGCCTTAAAGATTTTGTAAATAGCCATGGAGACCCTGGCCACTTCATGTTGCAAACCAAAGTTTATGATCGTGCTAACTTGCCCTGTCGAGTTTGTGAGACGCCTATCAAACAAATTGTGCAGGGCCAGAGGTCAACATATTTTTGTCAAAAGTGCCAAAAGAGATAATGAACTTTATAGAAATAAAGAACTTCACAGAGCAATTGATTGCTTGGCAAAAAAAACAAGGACGACATCATTTGCCTTGGCAAGAAAACCGAACTGCTTATCGCGTTTGGTTGTCTGAAGTGATGTTGCAGCAAACTCAAGTTAACACTGTCATTGAGCGCTATCAAGCATTTTTAAAGCGTTTTCCAACAATTCAACATTTAGATCGGGCCAGTATTGATCATGTTTTGGCTGAGTGGAGCGGCATGGGTTATTACACTCGAGCGCGTAACCTTCATAAGTGCGCGCAAACTGTAGTCGATCAATTTGATGGCGTATTTCCTAAAGACCCTAAAAAATTAGAAGATCTGCCTGGCATAGGCAGATCAACTGCTGCAGCTATTGCAGTATTTGCATATGGCCAACCTGCTGCTATTTTGGATGGTAATGTTAAACGAGTACTTGCCAGAGTCTGGGGTATAGAAGAAGACCTTAGTAAAGGTGCTGCTATAAAAAAACTTTGGGGGCATGCTGAAACTCTTTTGCCACAAACATCAGCTGATCTAGTTACGTATACCCAGGGTTTGATGGATTTTGGAGCAACTTGTTGCACTCAATCGAACCCTGCGTGTTTACGAACTAGTTCAATGACTTGCCCTTTTATGAATATTTGTGTGGCTAAAAAATCAAATCTCATTCAAAAGATCCCGCTCAAAGTTAAAAAAGTAAAAGTACTAAAAGTTGATATGAAATGGTGGATTGTCATTCATGATGGGCAAGTTCTTTTAGAAAAAAGAGCTGAACAGGGCATCTGGGCAGGACTTTGGAGTTTTCCCGAAGAGATTTCTTTACCAAAAAATGTGCAGCAAATAGATTTGTCGCCTATTAAACATGTTTTGACCCATCGAAGATTGAATATTCAACCGAAAAAAGTGGTGCTTAAAAAGAATCTTTCTAAGATAAACGATAATTTTTCTTGGGTTGCTTTTTCAGAGCTTAGCAACTTAGGTTTACCAACCCCTGTTAAATCATTTTTGAAGGATTTGATTCAAGCTCACGATGGCGCTTGAGAAGATGAAGTGCAGTATCACCAGAAGCTTCAGTTCGCTTCAAAAAGTAATCATAAAGACAATTAGATAAATAAACGGAACGATGTTGGCCGCCGGTACAGCCAATAGCAACAGTTAAGTAGCTGCGCCTATCGGCTTGGTATTTGGGCAGCCAAGTTTCTATAAAGCGACGAATATCATCACCCATTGCTTGAACTTCTGGATGATCTCTTAAAAAATTAGCTACTTCAGGATCATTACCAGTCATTGGTCTTAACAAGGGATCGTAATGAGGATTTGGAAGGCAGCGCACATCAAAAACTAAGTCAGCATCTCTAGGAACCCCATGCTTAAATCCAAAGGATTCAAAAAGCATCGTTAAGCCAGGGCGCTCATCTTTTAAAAGGTCTTGAATCCATGATCTCAATGTATGTGCTTTGATATGACTTGTATCAATGTTGTGAGCAGTTTCTGCTAGCTCTGAGAGAAGCGCACGATCTTTTTCTATGGCATCGATTAAAGCAACTTGCGGTGTTCTATTGTCATCACTTTTGGAAAGTGGATGTCTGCGGCGCGTTTCTGAATAACGCTGGACTAATGTTTCGGTGTTGGCATTAAGAAATAAAACTCGAACGTCATTTTCTTTTTTTAGTTGCACAATAGTTTCAGGTAATTCTTTAATAGAGAGCCCACGCCTAGCATCGACAGCAATCGCCAACTTCTCTCGACCTTGGGAGCTAAGGGACTCAACTAAATCTTGAATAAAGTCGACTGGTAAGTTGTCAACGCAGTCATACCCAGCATCTTCTAATGCATTGAGAGCAACTGATTTGCCTGATCCTGAAATACCGGTAATGATGAATATGCGCATGGTTATATTAAGCGACTTTGTAATTTATTGCTGTCATCAGTATTCATTAATTTACGCTGACGCTCCATGAATTCTTTTAATGTATCTATACCGCGTAATTGAAGAATAGTGTTGCGAACCGCTGCTTCAACTAGTACCGCTAAGTTACGTCCCGCTGCCACTTGAATTTTTACACTACGTATTTGCAAACCCAAAACATCGATTGATTGACCATCGATAGGTAAACGTTCGAATTCGCCATCAGTACGACGAACAAGTTGCACAATCAATTTAAGTTTCATTTTTCGGCGAACAGCTGTTTCACCAAAGATAGTTCTAATATCTAAAAGACCTAAGCCGCGAACTTCTAGTAAATCTCTGAGTATGGGCGGACACCTGCCTTCAATATAGTCAGTTCCTAGCCGAGCAAAATCAACGGCATCATCTGCTACTAAACCATGCCCACGTGAAATTAATTCTAGCCCTAACTCACTTTTACCAAGTCCTGAATCACCAGTGATCAGAACACCCATCCCAAGAATATCCATGAAGACGCCATGCATCGTTACACGAGGGGCGCCTACTTTTGTCAGGTATGAGCGAAGGTGGTCAATAACTTCGGCGGCAGAAACTGTACTTTTAAAAAGGGGAGTTGAAGATCTTTGGCAATAGAGAACGATATCTTCATGTGCTTCGCAACCATCCGCAATGATTAAACATGGTGGATTGAGAGAAATAAGTGCAGCTAATTCTTTCTTACGATTATCAACATCCAGCTTTTCATAATAATTCACCTCTGGAACGCCAAATACTTGCATTCGATCCGGATGGATTAAGTTTAAGTGTCCAACCAAGTCTGAGGATGATGAAGCCAATTTGACTGCATCAGCATCAAAACTTTTATCTGAGCCCTCCAAACCGGCGATCCAGCTTAGTTTTAGCTCTGATAAATTCGCATCAAATAAAGATTGAGCGGTTACGCCCGCTAAATTGATGGACTGGGTCATATTATTTATTCCAAGCAGTTAGCAACTGGTAAATATTATCAGGGTCTGTTTCTGTCAGTAATAATTTTTTTGTGCTGGTATCTGAGAGAATTTGGGCAACTTGAGACAATATTTCTAGGTGTATCTGGGTTGCTTGTTCTGGTACAAGCATGATAACGAGGGTCTTTACCAGTTTTCCATCTGGGGCATTAAAGTCAATGCCATTTGTTAAGCGAACAAACCCAAGGTGAGCTTCTGGTAGATCCTTCACGCGACCATGAGGGATTGCAATACCTTGCCCAAGGCCAGTAGAGCCAAGAGATTCTCTTGCCTCTAGACAGGTTTGAACAACCTTAGCTGAAATACCAATGTTTTTTTCAAAAAGATCACCAATAAAGGCAAATAATTCTTTTTGTGTTGATGCATCAATATCGAGGGCGATATTGTTTGGGGTGATAAGTTCGGCCAAAGCATTCATATGTGCAGTGCATTATAAGATTGCCTTGGCCTATTTAATCAAGAGTTTTTAAGAGTTTGATGGTGATGATCTTGTACTTTTTCTTTATGTTTGATCACTTGCCTATCTAATTTATCTACAACGAGGTCCATGGCGTGGTACATGTCTTCATGATGGGCCTCAGCAAAAAGATCTTTTCCTTTAAGGTGGATCGTGATTTCTGCATGATTTCGAAGATTCTTCTCTTTTTCATTATTAATTGAAAGAATTACTGAAATAGTCATAACTTGATCAAAATGATTTTTGATACGCTGCAATTTATCCTCAAGATGCGATCGCATAGCGGGTGTGATTTCTAGATGATGACTAGTAATTTTTAAATTCATGCTTTGCTCCCTCTTATTTTCTGCGCAAATGAACAGCAGGGATGCGCAGAGATTCCCTGTATTTAGCAATAGTACGTCTCGCAACCACAAATCCTTTAGTAGCTAAAAAATCAACAATTCTCGAATCTGATAGTGGAGTTTTAGAGTTTTCTTCCTCAACTAACTGTTTAATAAGGACTCTAATGGCCATCGAAGAAACGGAACCACCCGCATCAGTAGACACCTGACTACCAAAAAAATATTTAAATTCGAAACATCCTGATGGAGTTGCCATGAATTTTTGAGTTGTCACTCTTGAAATGGTGGACTCGTGCAAACCCAATGTGTCTGCAATTTCTCGCAAAACTAAAGGGCGCATGGCAATTTCACCATGATTGAAGAAATTCTGTTGCCTATCCACGATTGCTTTTGCCACTTTTAAAATGGTTTCACTTCTTTCTAGCACATTTTTTACTAACCATCTAGCCTCTTGAAGTTTTTGTTGAATACCACCAATATCTTCATGCCCTGTACTTTGCTTTATGACCTTGGCGTATTCCTCTTGAATACTAATTTTGGGGACCGCTTCGGGATTAAGTGACACTAACCACTTTCCTTTTCGATTCTCAACAATGACATCTGGGATTAGTGTGGCGTCTATTGATTTATCATATTTATAAGCAGGATTATGTTTGAGACTTTTAATCAAAGAGACAATCATTTGTAACTCAACATCATTTACTTTTAAGATTTTTTTTAATCTTGGCCAGTCTTTTGAGCCAACCATTTCTAAATAATCTGAACAAATTTTGTGGGCATTAAGATAAATACTATTTTGTTGGCTAAATTTAGGCGAATGTTCAATTTGAAGCTTTAGGCATTCGCTTAAATCTCGGGCACCCACACCGCTTGGATCGAGATGTTGTAATCTTGATAAAGCTCTTTGGATTTGTTCTTTTGGCGATCCATCCTCAGGATCCATAAATGGTTGATATTCCTCTACTAGGTCATCTAGATTATTTAATAGGTAACCTTTTTCATCTAGGTTGCCAGCAAGGAAGCCAACCAAGGCTTTTTCTTGAGGCCCTAAGCTCATGACCTTTATTTGAACCAATAGATGATCTAGCATGCTTTGAGGGGTGCTTATATTGGCAAATCGATCATCAGCTTCATCCCACTCGCTGAAGTTTTTATTTGTAAGAGTTTGCTGGTGAGATAGCTGGAGTATTGGCTCTGTAAGAGCTAAATCTGAAGCCGATTGATATTCAATGAGGGGGTTTTGCTCTGCAGCCTCGATAAGCTCTTGCTCCAGCTCCATAGCTGATAGCTGCAGCAGCTTGATGGATTGCTGTAATTGCGGGGTCAGTGCTAGGCTTTGAGAGAGCCTAAGATTAAGAGAGGCCTTCATTTAACAGCTATTCTAGACTGTTAAATCAGTACTGGTACGATATTTGCTTCTAAAAAATAGATTAATTAATTGAGATGAGTAACCTACATTCTGAAGTTTTCTCCAAGATAAACTTTGCGCACAACTTCATTGTCAATAATTTGTGAAGGCTTCCCAGAGGCTAAAACTGTACCCTCACTAATAATGTATGCGTAATCGCAAATGCCCAGTGTTTCTCGAACGTTGTGATCGGTGATCAAAACACCAATTTGTCGGTCTTTTAGAAAACGGACTATTCGCTGAATTTCTCCAACAGCAATTGGGTCAACGCCAGCAAAAGGCTCATCTAGTAGGATGAACTTTGGTTGAGAGGCTAAGGCTCTAGCAATTTCTACTCTTCTCCTCTCACCACCCGATAAAGACATCGCGGGATTATCTCTCAAATGGGATATTTGCAACTCTTGTAAAAGGGACTCAAGCCTCTTAGAGATTTCAGCTTGCGACAAAGATTTATCATTTTCGCTCTGTAACTCTAAAACTGCTCTTATGTTTTCTTCAACATTAAGTTTTCTAAATACTGAGGCTTCTTGGGGGAGGTAAGAGAGGCCAAGCTTGGCTCTTTCATGAATCGGTAAATGACTAATAACCAAGTTATCAAGTTTTATTTCACCGCTATCAAGTGGCACAAGGCCTACTATCATATAAAAAGAGGTTGTTTTACCTGCGCCATTAGGGCCTAGAAGACCAACAACTTGCCCGCTTTGAACCTCTATACCCACATCTTTTACGACTGTACGAGAGCCATATTTTTTTTGCAGTCCAAAAGCTGAAAGGGTGGAGTTAGAAGCGCTCATTTTTTTGTATTCCCTAAGGGTTCTTTTCTTCGAGAGGAAAGTGCTGATCGAACCAAATTTTTTGAATTTGCTTGATACTTTTCATCACTGCCATCGTACAGAATTTGGTCTCCCTGGATTTGGTCAGATACTTTTGTTCCAGATAGTTTATTCATGCGAGCCTTACCAATAAGGGTTGCAGTTTCATGCTTCGCATCATAATCAATTCTTTCAGCAAATCCCTCTGAATATTCATCAAACTCTGTATCTCTTTTTTGTTTGAGGCTAGCTAAAGACCCTGGCTTAGCAATGATTGTTGCAAATTGGTAGCCCTCAGGATCAATTTTTATTGTGGCGTTTTCGCCACGAATAATCAACGTACCCTTTGTGAGTAATACATTTCTTTCAAGAATATATATTTGATTGATGTCATCGAAAGAAGCTTTATCTGATGATAGGGAGATAGGTTTATCTTTATCAGCTTTTTCAGCGTGAGCGTGAGTTACTAAAAAAGATAACGCCAACATGAGAATTCTTAAATAAAATTTCATTTTATTGAGCCTGACGTTTCTGCTCAGATTCAATACGACCTTTTACTTGGCCTGTCATGATCAGCTTTTGGTTAACGTTATCAAAAATAGCCCCATCTTGTGAATTCATGACTGATAGGCCTTGCTCAAGGGTAACAGGTTGATTTGTTTTCACAATATCCTCATTCATAAGGACAGTAAATTTACTTGATTTCATAAACATCCTAGCGCTGCCAGCTTGATTTGCTGTTGCTGGTTGAGGAGGTCTAAGTAGAGTTGCATTACCAACTAAATCTAAAACAGTAAGATCGCCATCAAGGTAACCTTTATCAGATCTCACTGTAGTTGGAGGTTTACCAGGATTAAATCTACGTGCAATTGGTAAGTCAATCTCGGAGCTTGCATCATCCTCGTAATGAGTTAATTTTTCTCCAACAATTCTGTAGAGAGTGTCACCTTGAGGGCCTAGCGTAGTAACAACAATTTGATCCATGATGTAGTCAGGAACATGTCTTTTAGGCTGAGCGTTGCGTTCATCTGGATTGGTCATTTGAACCATCCAGTAAGTACCCAGTGTTAATAGACCCATCAAAAAGATTGGCAAAAATCTAAGAAGAGGGGCAATTACCTGCATGCTTAGAGGGACTCTTTAAGTAAGCGCTCGTAATGCCCCTGAGCTTTAAGAATTAAGTCGCATACTTCGCGGACAGCGCCATTACCACCAGTTTTTTGGGTCATGTAGTGGACTCGATTTTTTACTTCTACGTGGGCTTGAGCCGGACAGGTAGCTAGGTGAACATTAGGTAGGATTGCTAAATCAGGCCAATCATCTCCCATAGCAGCACAGTCAGAGAGCTTAAATCCTGTTTTTTCTAATAGAGTTTTAAGGGCATCCATTTTTTTACTTATGCCCATTTGTACATGTTCTATACCAAGTTCTTTGGCGCGACCCTCAACCATCCCTGAGGTTCTTCCAGTAATGATGGCAACAGTAACACCAATTGATTGTAATAATTTGATCCCATGACCATCAAGGCTATCGAAAATCTTTAGTGATTCTTTACCGTCAGCACCAACCAAAAGACTGCCATCAGTAAGAACGCCATCAACATCAAGTACAAGCAGCTTAATATTCGCCGCACGATCCATAGCTTGTGGAAATTGCTCGATTGAATTTGTTATTAATGTAGGAAATGTATTTGCCATATTAAATAACCTGAGCAGCAAACAAGTCGTGTAAATTCAGTGCCCCAAGTAAGCGACCGGTCTCATCAACAACAACTAATTGGTTAATTTTGTATCGCTCCATCATTTCAACTGCTTCAGCTGCCAATAGCTCAGGAGAAATAGTTCGTGGGCTGGGAGTCATGGCATCAATAAGCGCAGTATTTTGAAATTGATTATTTTTTTCAATTAAACGACGTAAGTCACCGTCGGTGAAGATGCCTTGTACTTTATTGGCATCATCAATGATCACAGTCATACCCATGCGCTTTGCACTAATTTCAAGGAGTGCATCAGTAACGCTAGAGTTGATATTTGTAATGGGAGCTTCTTTCCCGCTTCTCATAACATCTCTAACATGAGTAAGTAGCTTTCTCCCAAGGTTACCCCCTGGATGTGACCTAGCAAAGTCCTCAGGCTTGAAACCTCTAGCATCTAAAAGAGCAACAGCTAAGGCATCACCCATGGCAAGTGCAGCAGTTGTACTTGCAGTTGGGGCTAGATTGAGTGGGCAAGCTTCTTTTTCAACGCTAACGTTGATGTGAGAGTCTGCTAAATGAGCTAAAGATGATTCAGGGTTTCCTGTTAGAGCGATTAACTTGGCGCCAGTTCTTTTGATGATTGGCACGATAGCTGTTAGCTCACTTGTTTCACCTGAATTTGAAAAAGCAACAAATACATCATGCTGAGTCACCATACCTAGATCACCATGACTAGCTTCTGCGGGGTGCACAAAAAAAGCTGGTGATCCTGTTGATGCAAAGGTAGCTGCTATCTTGTGACCAATATGCCCTGACTTACCAATACCAGAGACAACAATGCGACCTTTACAAGCTAACAAAATCTCAATAGCGTGGGTGAAATTATCAGCATTACTACCGTTAAGATTTTTTTGTAAATTAAGAATGGCATCACTTTCGATAGCAAGTGTTTCTCTAGCTAAATCGATTGCTCTTTGGCTTTGTAAGGATGTTAGTTTTATCATTTCTACAGTATATGTCTTTGAGCTTATTTCAATAAAGGGGCAAGATACTTGCCTGTATAGCTTTTCTTCACCTTTGCAACATCTTCAGGCGTTCCAACTGCAATGATCTCGCCACCGCCACCACCGCCCTCTGGACCGAGGTCAATAACCCAGTCAGCCGTTTTAATGACGTCTAAGTTATGTTCAATGATAACAATTGTATTCCCATGTTTCTTAAGGGTATGAATCACTTTTAAAAGTAATTGAATATCGTGGAAATGTAGACCGGTAGTGGGTTCATCCAAGATATATAGAGTTCGACCTGTATCTCTCTTAGAAAGTTCTAAAGATAGCTTAACTCGCTGAGCTTCTCCACCTGAAAGCGTTGTAGCACTTTGCCCAAGTTTTACATAACCCAAACCCACATCAAGGAGTGTTTTCAGTTTTCTTTTAACTGTTGGCACTGCTTCAAAAAACTCATGAGCTTGTTCTATTGTCATTGCTAAAACTTCATGAATATTTTTGCCTTTGTATCGAATATCAAGAGTTTCACGGTTATAACGTTTGCTATGGCAAACATCGCAAGGTACGTAAACATCAGGCAAAAAGTGCATTTCAACTTTCAGTACACCATCACCCTCGCAGGTCTCACAGCGACCCCCACGAACGTTAAATGAAAATCGGCCTGCTTCGTAACCACGCTCTCTTGATGCTGGAACACCAGCAAACAACTCACGAATTGGTGTGAACAGACCCGTATAAGTTGCAGGATTTGAGCGTGGCGTTCTACCAATTGGTGACTGATCGACGTTAATGACTTTGTCAAAATGCTCAAGACCTTGAATCTCTTTATGAGTTGCAGGCTCTGCATGAGAACCATAAAGATGTTGAGCAACAGCATGATGAAGTGTGTCATTGATGAGTGTAGATTTACCCGAGCCTGATACGCCAGTCACACAAGTTAATAACCCTAATGGAATTTCGATATCAACATTTTTAAGATTGTTACCAGTTGCCCCATGAATTTTTAAGCTCTTGTCACCTTTGGGAATTCGATTCTTAGGAATGGCTATACCTTCTTTGCCAGACAGGTAAGCGCCTGTTAGCGATGTTGGGTGTGCTTGTATTTCTGAGGGTGTTCCTTGGGCAATAATTTTTCCACCATGCTCGCCTGCTCCTGGACCAATATCAATGACATAGTCTGAAGCTCTGATCATATCTTCATCATGCTCCACTACTAGAACAGAGTTACCTAAATCTCTGAGATGTTTCAGAGTTCCGATCAAGCGATCGTTGTCACGTTGGTGTAAGCCAATTGACGGTTCATCAAGCACGTACATAACACCAGTTAATCCTGATCCAATTTGTGAGGCCAATCTAATCCTTTGAGCTTCACCGCCAGATAAGGTATCGGCACTTCGATCGAGAGATAAATAGTTGAGGCCCACATCATTCAAGAAGCTTAGTCTTGAGCCAATTTCAGAAATGATCTTGCTAGCGATTTCTTTTTTAGCACCTTTTAACTCAAGGGTTTTAAAATATTCTAGAGCTTTACCCAAAGGTAGATTGCTCACTTCATATATGGCTCTGGCTTGAGTACCTTCTCCAACCTTAACATTTCTTGCCTCAGTTCTTAAGCGAGTCCCTTCACAAGTTGGACATGGTTTGTTATTTTGGTACTTAGCTAATTCTTCTCTTACTGCACCAGAGTCAGTTTCTTTGTAGCGACGTTCAAAATTGGCAACGATGCCCTCAAAGCTATGCTCACGAAAAATAATTTCCCCTTTTTCGTTTAGGTATTCAAAGGGTATATCTTGAGAACCTGAGCCGTATAAAACTAAATCTTGTGCTTTTTTAGGCAAGCTCCCAAATGATTTTTCAAGATCAAAATTAGCATGTTTTGCAAGATTTTGTAACAAGCGGAAATAAAACTGATTCCTTCTATCCCAACCCTTAATAGCTCCAGAAGCAAGTGATAGCTCTGGATGAGCAACAACTCTCTTAGGATCAAAAAAACTAATATGGCCTAAGCCATCACAACTTGGACATGCGCCCATCGGGTTGTTAAAAGAAAATAGACGAGGCTCTAATTCTTGTAAAGAGTAAGAGCAAATGGGGCATGAGAATTTACTTGAAAATATCTGCTCTTTGTTGGTATCCATTTCAAGGGCAATTGCACGGCCATCGGCTAGCCTCAATGCTGTTTCAAATGATTCAGCTAAACGCTGCTGGATATCTGGTTTGACTTTAATTCTATCGATCACCACATCAATAGAGTGTTTTTCATTTTTCTTTAGTTTTGGAAGCTCATCTACCTCATAAATTTTTGCCTCAGAGTGTTGTGCCGTACCACCACCTGATTTAATTCTGAAGCGAACAAAACCTTGTGCTTGAAGATCTTCAAAAAGATCAACGTGCTCTCCCTTACGCTCACTTACCACTGGAGCCAAAATCATTAGCTTTGTATCCTCTGGTTTTGCCATGACGGTATCCACCATTTGGGAGACGCTTTGAGCCTCCAATGGCAAATGATGTTCTGGGCAATGAGGGGTTCCGGCTCTGGCAAATAGGAGGCGCAGATAATCGTGGATTTCTGTAACGGTACCAACCGTTGATCTTGGATTGTGGCTGGTTGCTTTTTGTTCGATTGAAATAGCTGGCGAAAGACCTTCAATTGAATCGACATCAGGCTTTTCCATCAACTGCAAAAATTGGCGGGCATAAGCCGAGAGTGACTCAACATATCGACGCTGACCTTCTGCGTAAAGCGTGTCAAAAGCTAACGAGCTTTTGCCTGATCCAGATAGTCCCGTGATGACCACTAATTGATCTCTTGGGATGTCTAAATTGATGTTTTTTAAATTGTGGGTGCGAGCACCGCGTATTTTTATCGTATCCATGATTTTTCTCTGCGTAACCAGTTAATATAGCTCTTCTTTATGGAAAAAACAGAACTTCGCTCAGCTATCTCATTAGCCGGTATCTTCGCCCTTCGAATGTTGGGATTGTTTTTGATTCTGCCTATTTTCTCAATGCATGCCAAAGGCTTGTCGGGTGGGGATCAGGCCTTATTAGTCGGCTTTGCTTTGGGGGTTTATGGCTTTGTTCAGGCTTGCCTTCATATCCCGCTTGGAATGCTTTCTGACCGCTATGGTCGTCGGCCAATTGTGGTCCTGGGCCTAATCCTGTTCGTTCTTGGTGCATTGATAGCAGCCAGTCATGACGACTTAGTCTGGATTACCGTAGGTCGGGCTATTCAGGGAGCTGGCGCTGTTTCAGCCGTTGTGACTGCATGGTTAGCCGATTTAACTCGAGAAGAGACTAGAACAAGAGCAATGGCTTTGGTGGGTGGCAGTATTGCTATTACTTTTGCTTTGTCATTAGTTTTAGCTTCGCCATTGCATGAGTCAATAGGGTTAGATGGCATGTTTTACCTGATGGCTTCTTTGGGTATGGGCGCCATTATGTTGGCAATTTTTGTTGTACCAAACCAAGAAAAAGTTTCCCAGACCCCATTTGTCGCTAAATTCTCAGATGTTTTTTTTAACAAAGATCTAATTAGGCTGAACTTTGGCGTCTTGGTTTTACATGCGGTCCAAATTACCCTTTTCTTAACATTACCCCGTTTACTAGTTAAAGCAGACTTACCTTTAGCCTCGCATTGGCAGCTTTATCTACCAGCAGTGTTGATTTCATTTGTTTGTATGGCTCCTATCATTATGATTAGTGAGCGCCGAAAACGCATGAAGCCAGCATTTCTGTTTGGTATTTCTTGCATGATGGTTGCTCAGCTCATTATGGCTAGCTTTGACTCTATTTCGCCATTAGCTCTTGCCGTACTCATTTACTTTGTTGGCTTCAACATTCTTGAGGCCATGCAACCATCCTTAGTTTCTCGTTGGGCAAATAATGCCAAAGGCACTGCTTTAGGTATTTACAACACCACGCAGTCAGCTGGTTTGTTTTTAGGTGGGGTTTTGGGTGGCTGGGTCATTCAAAACATGAACGAGGCAGCAGTTTTTTACCTTGGAGCATGCCTCATATTTGCCTGGCTTATAATTGCCTGGTCAATGCGTGAACTATCTGTAAAAGTGCCACAACAGGTTTAATTAACTTAATTAAGTAGTTATTCGTAGGTAGACAAAATTTAGCATTTCGGAACAACATTTTTTCTTCGGGAGACAAAAATGGCATCGGTAAATAAAGTAATTATTGTGGGTAACGTTGGCCGTGACCCAGAAACTCGTCGCTTACCAAGTGGTGACGCAGTAACTAATATCTCAATCGCTACAACTGATCGCTATCGCGATAAACAATCAGGTGAGATGCGTGAAAACACTGAGTGGCATCGTGTTGCTTTCTTTGGCAAAGTGGCTGAAGTTGCAGAAAAATATTTGAAAAAAGGTTCTCAGGTTTACGTTGAAGGCCGTTTGCGCACACGCAAGTGGACTGACCAAAGTGGCCAAGAAAAGTATTCAACTGAAATTGTGGCTGAAACCATGCAAATGCTAGGTGGTAGGGCTCCAGGATCATCTGATAGTGGAATGTCTGGTGGTTCTTCAATGCCAGAGTCTAGATCATCTGCTCCAATGAACGGCCCAAGCTTGGGCGATATCGACGACGATATTCCGTTTTAATTATTGACGTGAGTGGCGGATGTTTTCTGGCCACTCTGCGTTGTAATCAGCTCTAAATGGATTAATATCTATGCCGCCTCTGCGTGTATATCGGGCATAAACCGATAGCTTACTAGGGCGGCATTTTTCTTTGATATCCATATAGATTTTTTCTACACAATGCTCATGAAACTCATGATGCTCTCTGAATGCTATTAGATAGCGTAACAAAAATTCTTCATCAATCGTAGGGCCAACATAATTGATTTGTACGCTAGCCCAATCGGGTTGTCCTGTAACCGGACAATTAGATCTTAGAAGGTGGGTAACAAAAGATTCTTCAGCGATACCAAGCGACAAATCTGTTCTAAGTAATGTGGCATCAGGTTGTTGATGTGGATCAATATCCAAATCAAGACGATCAAGTAGTTTGCCACTTAGTTCTTGCATGCCTTCACGGCTTATTTTTTCTAGATTGTGTAGTTGAACATTAACAGGCGCTCCAGCTGCAGCCGATAGATCTGTACTTAACAATTGTTGAAGGGCGATTTCAGAATCAATTCTGTGGTTGTTAAGGCTGTTGAGATATAGCTTCCAAGATTTAGATTCAATGATGTTTGGTGAATTTGCAGGAACCACAAACGTAGCAATCGCTATTTGTGGCTTACCTTTTTTATTGAGCCAACTGAGCTCATAAGCATTCCAAATATCAACTCCAAAAAATGGCAAGGATCCCTTAATGCCTAGAGCAGCTCTATTTTTATCTCTACTGATTGGAAAAAGTAAGCTCGGACTATATTGCGAAGGATTTTCTGAAATCTTGCCTAGAGGCGCTTGATCTAATTGACTCATATTACTTTTTGATTTGGTTAGAGATGCCAGATAATACTTGCCCTGTGGGCGCAACGTCAGACGCTAACTCGCAATGACCAACTTGATCATCAAAAAAGAAATCAGGTTCAAATTCTTTTAAGAAGTCTTTTTTAGGAAGGCCTCCTAAAAACATAGCCTCATCAACGGTTACACCCCAAGCCATGAGTGTTCGAATAGCTCGCTCATGAGCGGGGGCAGAACGGGCAGTCACTAACGCGGTTCTAATTTTCATAGGATGACCTGCATCAACCGCATTTTGAAGACGATGGAGCGCTTCTAATAAAGGTTTAAAAGGCCCTGGGGGTAATGGAATAGCTGCTTTATTACTCTCATGAGCGACAAAAGCATCAAGACCCTTACTCTGGAAAATTTGCTCGGCCTCGTCTGAGAAGAGAACAGCATCACCGTCAAATGCAATACGGATTTCATTTGGGTGAGACTCTGCTATCTGTTTACTTTTTGGAAAGACCATTGCTGCCGGAAAGCCAGCCTCAAGGGTGGCTCTTACATCATTTTCATTAGCAGAAAGAAATAGATTAGCTTGTAATGATTTTAGATAGTGATACGGCGGTCTACCTCTTGTAAATACGCCCCGCTCAATCAATAGATTATTGCTTTTCGCAGAGCGAAAGACTCTCAAACCGCTGACAGGGTCATTTCTTGAAAGAATGACCACCTCAACATTTTGTTGTGATCCATTATTAAAGCTGAGAAGTTTTTTAACTAATGGGTATGCAACACCTGGAAGTGCAGGGGAGTTGAGTCGCTCCAATTGGAGTTGCATATAGGCACTATCATCACTTGCCTCGAAAACTTGATTCTCTTCTTCAAAGTTAAAGAGAGCCCTCGAAGATATGGCGACAACCAGTTTTCCATCTAGTGAAAAAGCCATATTTATGCCAAAAATAATTTGTAAGCAGGATTAGAGCTTTCATCCCAATGAGGGTAACCAAGTCCAGCCAAGAATTTCTTGAGATCTTTTTTCTCATTCGAAGGAACTTGTATCCCTACCAAGATTCGCCCATAGTCTGCACCATGGTTTCGATAATGGAAAAGGCTGATATTCCAGTTGGGCGCCATACTTGTTAAAAACTTCATTAAGGCACCAGGTTTTTCTGGGAACTCAAAGCGATAAAGTAATTCATCTTTAGCAAGGTGAGAGTGACCACCAACCATATGTCTTAAATGCGATTTTGCTAACTCGTCATGAGTTAAGTCAATGGTATTAAATCCAGACTTTGTAAAAGATTTAGCGATTTGAAGGCTATCACTCGCCTTTTGCGTTGCAATACCAACAAAGATGTGTGCCTTTGAAGCATCTGCGATTCGATAATTAAACTCAGTGACATTGCGTTCGCCAAGTAATTCGCAAAAACGCCTAAAAGAGCCTCGCTCTTCCGGGATAGTGACTGCAAAAACAGCTTCCTTAGCCTCACCAACTTCCGCTCGCTCAGCGACAAATCTTAGGCGGTTAAAGTTAATGTTGGCACCACAAGCCACCGCAATGAGGGTTTGGTCTTTGCACTTTTCTCTTTCAACATAGGCTTTTAAACCCGCAAGAGCTAAGGCGCCAGCAGGTTCTAATATGCTTCTAGTATCTGTAAAGACATCGTTAATCGCCGCACAAATTGCATCTGTATCAACAATGATGATTTCATCAACAACCTCTTGGCAGAGTCTGAATGTTTCTTTACCAACCATTTTGACGGCCGTGCCATCTGAAAAAAGGCCTACTTCCTTCAATTCAACTCGACGTTTGGCCTCGAGGGATTTTTTCATAGCATCAGAGTCAACAGTTTGTACGCCAATGACTTTGATATCTGGGCGAATTGCTTTGATGTAAGCGCCCACTCCAGCTATTAATCCTCCTCCTCCTATTGCTAAGAAGATGGCATCGATTGGTTCTTGATGTTGCTGGAGGATTTCCATTGCGATTGTGCCTTGGCCAGCAATAACATCAGGATCGTCAAAGGGGTGGACAAAAGTTAACCTATGCTTCTTCTCAAGTGCTAAAGCATGTTGGTATGCATCGCTGTAAGAGTCCCCAAATAAAACAACCTCAACAGATTTTCCACCTCGGTCTCTTACGGCATCTATTTTTAACTGAGGAGTCGTGGTGGGCATCACGATAATAGCTTTACAGCCTAGCTTTGCAGCTGACAGTGCGACACCTTGAGCATGATTACCTGCGGAGGCCGTAATAACCCCTCGTTGAAGCTCAGTTTTGCTTAGATGAGCCATTTTGTTGTAGGCGCCGCGAAGCTTGAAGGAGAAAACAGGCTGGTTATCTTCGCGCTTTAATAAAACCTTGTTGTTAAGGCGGCTAGTTAGTTGAGGAGCAAGATTTAACTCTGTTTCTCTGGCAACGTCATAAACCTTAGCGGTTAGGATTTTTCTTAAGTAATCTTTAGGCATCCTGTGAGCGTATCACGGCAACACCCTAAAATGACCAAACATGGAATCGGAATTACATAATTTTTTAGTTTGGTTGTCACTTCCTGCCGTAGGTTTACCTGCGGTGTTTGTCGTTTCGTTTATTTCCGCAACACTTTTGCCGATGGGCTCAGAGCCTGTTTTATTTGCATATATTAAGATCAACCCTGATTTATTCTGGCTAGCAGTTATGGTGGCAACTGTAGGAAATACTCTTGGAGGGATGCTTAATTGGGTCCTAGGTTATGGTGCGAGCAAAGCTCATGAGAAGTTATCAGGCAGTCGCGAGCATAAGTTATTGAATTGGTTCAATAAAATAGGTCCGCCAGCGCTACTGCTATCTTGGCTACCCATAGTTGGTGACCCTCTATGTGCTGTGGCGGGTTGGATGAGATTGCCCTGGCTACCTTGTTTCGTTTACATGGCTATAGGTAAATTTTTACGTTATGTCACTATGACTTACGTTCTCTTGATGATCCCAGATGGTTTTTGGTCCTATGTCGGAAACGCTTTTATGACCATTTTTGAGAAGTGGTCTCAATTCTTTAATTAAGAATGAAACGCTAATTCAGATAGTCCTTTAAAATGGACTTTTAGAGAAAGCTAGTGATATGAACGCACCATTGCCATTAAATAGTCTCGAAGATCATTTACAGAAAGCTCCACGTTTACGTGAGATTCCGTATAACTACACATCTTTCTCAGACAGAGAGATAGTGATTCGTTTATTGGGACAAGATGCTTGGCAAATTTTGTATGAATTAAGGTCCGGACGTAAAACTGGTCGTTCAGCAAGAATGCTTTACGAAATATTGGGTGATATTTGGGTTGTTCAGCGTAACCCTTATTTGCAAGATGATCTTTTAGATAACCCTGGGCGCCGTAAACAACTGATTGAAGCTTTACAGCATCGTTTAAGCGAAGTTCAAAAACGAATGACAACTGATTTAGCTGATAAGGTCGGCAAATTAGTCTCCAGTGCAACAGAAGCGATACAGCATTTCAACGCGGAGTTTGATCGCGTTACGATCTTGCGTAAAAAAGTAAGAAAAGTATTAGGTAAATACACAGCCGCTGACAATATTGCATACGATGGTTTGGCGCGCGTTTCCCACGTCACTGATGCAACAGATTGGCGTGTTGAGTATCCCTTTGTAGTCCTCACGCCAGATTCTGAAGAAGAAATCCCAGCGCTGGTTAAAGGTTGCGTGGAGTTGGGTCTAACCATCATTCCTCGTGGAGGTGGTACCGGTTATACCGGCGGTGCTATTCCGCTGACGCCAATGTCTGCAGTCATCAACACTGAAAAATTAGAAACTTTAGGCCCAGTTGAAATGTTGCAATTACCAGGTTTAGATAAGCCTGTTGCAACCATTTACTCAGGCGCTGGAGTTGTTACTAAGCGCGTTTCAGATGCTGCTGATCTATCAGGTAACGTATTTGCTGTAGATCCAACGTCTGCAGAGGCAAGTTGTATTGGCGGTAATATCGCCATGAATGCTGGCGGCAAGAAAGCAGTTCTTTGGGGAACTGCTTTGGATAACTTGGCTTCATGGCGTATGGTTGATCCTGAGGGTAACTGGTTAGATATTGAACGTATCGGTCACAACATGAGCAAGATTCATGATGCTGATTTTGCTACTTTTAAATTAGTTTGGTCTGATGGCACGAAGTCACCAGGCGAAAAAGTATTAAAAACTGAAGAGTTAAAAATTGAAGGTAAGCGCTTTCGTAAGGCGGGCTTAGGTAAAGATGTAACGGATAAATTCTTATCTGGTTTACCGGGAGTGCAAAAAGAAGGTTGCGACGGACTTATTACAAGTGCGCGATGGGTGTTACATCGCATGCCCAAACAAATCCGTACAGTTTGTTTGGAGTTTTTTGGACAAGCTCGTGAGGCCATTCCAAGCATTGTGGAAATTAAAGCTTATCTAGATCTACAAACAAAACAGGGCGGTGCAATTTTGGCTGGCTTAGAGCATTTGGATGAGCGTTACTTAAAAGCTGTTGGATACGCCACTAAATCTAAACGTAACGTTTTGCCAAAAATGGTTCTAATCGGTGACATCGTTGGCGATGATGAGAATGCCGTTGCAATGGCTGCAAGTGAGGTTATTCGTATGGCTAACGCTAGGGTTGGTGAGGGCTTTGTTGCCGTCAGCCCTGAGGCTCGCAAAAAGTTTTGGTTAGATCGTGCAAGAACTGCAGCAATTGCAAAACATACGAATGCATTCAAAGTTAACGAAGACGTTGTCATACCTTTGAATCGCATGGGTGAATATACAGACGGTATTGAGTTCATCAATATTGAACTTTCTCTAAAAAATAAACTTCAGTTACTGAATGAATTGGAAGTATTTTTTAAGCAGGGTCAGTTACCTTTAGGTAAGTCAGATGATGCAAACGACATACCTGGAGCTGAATTACTCGGAGATCGAGTAACCTTGGCATTACAACTAATTTCTGAAGTGCGGGGTCGTTGGTCAAATTGGGCCAACAACATGAATGAGTTTTTTCCAGGGCTTCAAGAGCGTAGCTTGAGAACTTCATGGAAGCTAGAGGTTCGAGCCGAACTTAGAAATATTTTTAGTGGCGTGGCATTTGAGCCTATCTTACAAGAGTGTGAAGTTATCCATAAACGAGTACTTCGTACTCGTGTGTTTGTTGCTTTGCATATGCATGCTGGTGACGGTAACGTTCACACTAATATTCCTGTTAACTCTGATGACTATGACATGTTGCAAGATGCTCATAAGTCTGTTGATCGGATCATGGCTTTGGCAAGATCTTTAGATGGTGTTATTTCAGGTGAGCACGGTATTGGTATTACAAAGCTTGAATACTTAACTGAAGATGAGATTAAAGACTTTAGAACCTATAAAGAAAAAGTTGATCCTGAGGGACGCTTCAATAAAGGTAAGTTAATGCCGGGCGCCGATTTGAAAAATGCCTACACACCAAGCTTTGGTTTGATGGGTCATGAATCATTGATCATGCAGCAAAGTGATATTGGTGCAATCGCAACAAGCATCAAAGATTGTTTGCGTTGCGGTAAGTGCAAGCCGGTGTGTGCTACTCACGTTCCTCGCGCCAACTTATTTTATAGCCCAAGAAACAAAATTTTGGCCACCTCCTTACTGGTTGAAGCTTTCTTGTATGAGGAACAAACAAGGCGTGGTGTTTCAGTTAAGCATTGGGAGGCCTTCGATGATGTGGCCGCGCACTGTACCGTTTGTCATAAGTGTTTAACACCATGTCCAGTTAAGATCGACTTTGGTGACGTCACTATGAACATGCGTAATTTGTTGCGCAAAATGGGTCAAAAGAAATTTAACCCTGGTGCTTCAGCAGCGATGTTCTTTTTGAATGCAACTAATCCAGAAACAATTCAACTGACGCGTAAGTTGATGATGTCTTGGGGTTATAAAGCTCAACGCTTGGCTCACGATTTGCTGAAAGGGTTTGCAAAAAAGCAAACGGCTCAGCCGCGTTCAACCACTTTAGTCAAGCCGCCGATTCAAGAGCAAGTGATCCATTTCATCAATAAAAAGATGCCAGGAAACTTACCTAAGAAAACCGCACGTGCTTTATTGGATATCGAAGATTCAGATGTTGTACCAATTATTAGAAATCCTAAAACAACATCTGTTGATACCGAAGCTGTATTTTATTTTCCGGGTTGCGGATCTGAGAGATTATTTTCTCAAGTAGGTTTAGCAACACAAGCCATGTTGTGGCACGCTGATGTTCAAACTATTTTGCCGCCAGGTTATTTATGTTGTGGCTATCCTCAGCGTGGATCAGGGGATTTTGATAAGGCCGATAAGATCATTACTGATAATCGCGTGTTGTTTCATCGTATGGCGAATACATTAAATTACTTGGATATAAAAACGGTCGTTGTGTCCTGTGGAACTTGTTATGACCAGTTGGCTGGTTATGAATTCGATAAGATTTTCCCTGGATGCCGCATCATAGATATCCATGAGTTCTTATTGGAAAAAGGTATTAAGTTAGAAGGTGCTAAAGGTGTCAGGTATATGTATCACGATCCTTGCCATAGCCCGATGAAGTTACAGGATCCATTAAAGACGGTTAATAGTTTGGTGACAACCGAAGACGGCGCAGCCATTTTAAAGAATGACCGTTGCTGTGGTGAATCCGGAACTTTAGCGGTGACAAGACCAGATATTTCTACACAAGTTCGATTCCGTAAAGAAATTGAAATGCGTAAGGGCGCTGATGACCTCAGAGAAGGTTTTGATGGACAGGTAAAAGTGCTAACAAGCTGCCCATCATGTTTGCAAGGGTTGTCACGCTTTGATGAGGATTCAGGCACTAAGGCTGATTACATTGTGGTTGAAATGGCATCTCATATTTTGGGTGAGAACTGGATGGCTGACTTTGTTAAAAATGCCAACACAGGCGGTATTGAAAGGGTTTTGGTTTAGATATGACGCAATCTAATAAAGTACCAATGCCTGTCAATATTGCTGTTCATCAGCAATCGAAGTTTTTAGAGTTGGGATACCCTGACGGAAAAAGTTATCAATTACCATTTGAGTTCTTGAGAGTTTGGTCACCGTCTGCAGAGGTACGCGGCCATGGTATCGGTCAAGAAACTCTTCAGACTGGTAAGCGCCATGTTGTGATTAGCAACATTGAACAAGTGGGTCACTATGCGATTAAGCCAATCTTTGATGATGGCCATGATTCAGGTATCTTCTCATGGGAGTATTTGTATGAGATGTGCCTTAATTATGAAGAAATGTGGCAAGACTATTTAGATCGCATATTGGCAGCCGGAGCAGATCGAGATGCATCTATGCATAAAGAAACTGGATCTTCTTGCAGTAGCCACTAATTTAAGAATAAAAATAAAAAACAAATATGGCTCAAACGCACTTCGGGTATAAAACAGTTGATGAGAGAGAAAAGGCAAGTAAAGTTGCCGAAGTCTTTCACTCTGTAGCCAATAAGTACGACATCATGAATGACTTGATGTCTGGTGGTTTGCATCGTGTTTGGAAACATTTCACTATCAGTAAAGCAGGTGTTCGTCTCGGGCATAAGGTTTTAGATATCGCTGGTGGTACTGGCGACTTAGCTTTGAGCTTTGCTAAATCAGTGGGGCTTGAGCGCGAAACAGGTGGACAAGTTTGGTTAACAGATATCAATGCATCTATGTTGGGTTATGGCCGCGATCGTTTGTTAGACAAAGGCTACCATCTACCCTGTGTTCAGGTTGATGCAGAGCAAATCCCTTTCCCAAATAATTATTTTGACTTAACTACAGTTGCTTTTGGGCTTCGTAATATGACTCATAAAGAGAAGGCTCTTAAAGAGATGTTACGGGTAGTAAAACCTGGTGGAAAAGTGATGGTTTTAGAGTTCTCTAAACCTGTGGATACATTGAAGCCGATTTACGATGCTTATTCGTTCAAAATACTGCCTTGGTTAGGCCAAAAAGTAGCTGGTGACGCAGATAGTTATCGTTACTTAGCTGAATCTATCAGAATGCACCCAGATCAAGAGACGCTTAAAGCCATGATGGAAGAAGTGGGTTTTGATAAGGTTGAGTATCACTCCCTAACTGGTGGTATTGTTACGTTACATATTGGTTATAAATATTAGTTTTTTTACTGAAAGAGGTGTCACATGATTTTGAAGAAAAGTTTTGTTTATTTAGTTCTTTCTTCTTTTGTTTTATTGGGCTCTTCAATGGATGTTGAAGCAAAACGTCTTGGCGGCTCAAAAAGCGTTGGTAAACAGTCTAATATCTCGAAAAAAGAGGCGACTCCTGCTGCTAAACCAGCAGCTCCCGCAGCTGCTCCTGCTGCTGCGCCGGCAGCAGCACAACCTAAAAAAGGTTTTGGTATGGGCGGTATTCTAGGTGGCTTAGCCGCTGGACTAGGAATTGGTTGGTTGCTTTCTCACTTTGGTTTAGGTGAAGCCGCATCGTCATTCTTTATGGGTTTATTAATGGTTATGGCAGTAGCGATGATCGGCCTATGGCTCTTTAAAAGGTTTGCGGGTTCTCAAGCTAAATATAAGATGAGTCCTGCCGGCGGATCTCAGAGGGATTCTGCAAAGCAATACGAAAGAGATCAACCTGTTATGCCAAGTGCTTCTTCAGCTCCAGAGGTGGCAGTTCAAGAAACTGGAATTCAGAATTTTGATCAAGAGTCTTTCCTATTAAATGCTAAGAAGCACTTTGTACATTTACAGCAGGCTTGGGATAATGGTGACTTAGAGAAGTTAAGAGAATTTGCTACTCCTGAGATGTTTGTTGAGTTGAGTCAAGATCTTGGTGCTCGTGCAAATGCCAATAATCGCACTGAGGTATTAACTCTCGATGCTGAGTTACTGGGTGTAGAAACAGCAAGTGATATTCATCTTGCCAGCGTTCGATTCTCAGGAATGATTCGTGAGCAAGCAGACGGTACAGCAGAGTCATTTATTGAGGTTTGGAATTTAACAAAACCTGTCAATGGTCAAGGTGGTTGGGTACTAGCCGGTATACAACAATTGGTCTAATCTGAAGAAGATTGTTCAAGCCTTAAATTATCTACTGGCCCAAGAATCTTGGGCCAGTGATCTTTTACGCAAGCATATTGGTAAAACAATACAAATAGTATTACCAATGACAGAAGTCAGTCTCATGATTGATGAGAGCAGTCGGTTTTCATTAATTCAAAATCCTTTAGTCGAACCTAATGTTAAATTAACCATTGGATCTGATGTGTTAAGTGCTTTTGTAGCGGGAGGTCAAGACGCTGCTGCACAACATGTGAAAGTTTCAGGTGATGTGGATCTGGCCCATGCTATGTCAAAGTTAGCTGGGCAGCTACGCTGGGAATTTGAAGAGGATCTCTCAAAGCTAGTTGGTGATGCAATGGCTCACCGCATTGTTCAAGCTGCTAAAAAAGCGAATAAATACGGTCAAGCTGCTGTTAAAGATGTCGGCGGTAGTATTTTTGAATATTTGGTTCATGAACAGCCAACCTTAGTTCAGCAAGAAGAGTTAACCCATTACAAAAATAATCTACGTCAATTACGTGATGATGTTGAACGTATTGAAAAACGTATTGAACGCCTATTGGAGAAAACTCAGTGAGACAGCTTTTAAGATTATTGAAGATCATCTTCACTATCTGGCGTTTTGGGCTTTTAAGAATAGTTAGGGATAGTTTAAAGCCCGGCATTATTAAGTTAATTCTATCTGCTCTATCTTGGACCACACCGGGATCTTATACCCGTGGTGAAAGTTTAAGATTGGCTTTAGAAGCATTAGGTCCGATTTTTATTAAGTTTGGTCAGGTTCTATCAACGCGCCGTGACCTTCTGCCAACTGATATTGCTGATGAATTAGCAAAGTTACAAGATCAAGTCCCACCCTTCTCAGAAGATAAGTCAATTGCCTTGGTAGAAGCTTCTCTTGGAAAAAAGTTATCTGAAGTTTTTATTTCTTTTGATCGCACCCCGACTGCAAGTGCTTCAGTTGCACAGGTTCATTTTGCAGTATTAAAAGGAACTGATAAGTATCCCGAATGGGAAGGTAAACATGTAGCAGTAAAAGTTTTGCGCCCCGGTATCTTATCGATTATTGAAAGTGATTTAGCTTTATTAAAGATACTTGCCGGATTAGTTGAGAAGTTGTGGCGAGATGGTAAACGATTAAAACCAAGAGAGAACGTAGAAGAGTTTGATACTTATTTACACGATGAGTTAGATCTCATGAGGGAGGCTTCTAACTCAAGTCAACTTCGAAGAAACTTTGCAGACTCAACCAAGTTGATGATTCCGGAGATGTATTGGGATCTGTGTGGTTTTAATGTAATGGTTATGGAGCGGATGTATGGAATACCAATCTCTAAGTTAGATCAACTTCAGGCAGCGGGTATTGATCTTAAGAAGTTGGCATCAGATGGCGTGGAGATTTTTTTCACGCAAGTATTCCAAGACGGTTTTTTCCATGCAGACATGCATCCTGGAAATATTTTCGTAAGTATTACCCCTGAAACATTTGGTCGCTACATCGCTTTAGACTTTGGCATTGTGGGAGCACTGTCTGATGTTGACAAAAATTATCTGGCACAAAATTTTTTAGCTTTTTTTAATAGAAACTACAGAAGAGTTGCTGAGTTACATATTGAATCTGGATGGGTACCTAAAGAAACCAGAGTTGAAGAACTTGAAGGTGCAGTTAGATCAGTGTGTGAGCCTTATTTCGATCGTCCATTAAAAGACATTTCGTTGGGTTTAGTGCTGATGAGGCTCTTTCAGGTTTCAAGAAGATTTAACGTTGAAATTCAACCTCAACTGACTTTGTTACAAAAAACTTTATTAAACGTAGAGGGTTTGGGTCGCCAATTAGACCCTGATATGGACTTATGGAAAACAGCTAAACCAGTTTTAGAGCGCTGGATGGATCAACAAATTGGTATTCGTGGATTCGTTGAGCGTATTAAGAATGAGGCGCCACAATGGTCTAAGTTAGTGCCTACTATCCCTAGACTTCTTGTAAAATTGTTAGAGAATAATCAAGAAAAACAAAATGATGTTACACAAGAGTTGATGCTGAAGCTGATAGTTGAACAAAAGCAAACGCGAAGACTAATTTGGGGAAGCATCCTTTTCTTTGGTGGATTATTCACAGGAACCTTATTTACTCTCACCTGGCTTGGCTAAGCCCTATAATTTAAAGCTTCATGAAAAAATATTTTATCGCCGGCATGCTCGTTTGGGCCCCTTTAGCTATCACTGTTTGGGTGATAACTTGGGGCTTATCTTTATTAAATAGTATTTTTGGCTCAGTCATGTCGGCTCTGATGGCAGTTTCGCCCTTGGATTCCAAGCCAGCACTTCAGTCCTTTAATGACCTTCCTGGTGTGGGCATTCTGATTGTTATTGGCATTATTTTGGTCACTGGTGTCATAGCGGCTAACTTTGCTGGGCAATGGTGGGTACGTTTGTGGGATCAATTTATTACACGTATTCCAATCGTAAAATCTATCTATTCCAGCGTTAAACAAGTTTCAGGTACTTTGTTTTCAAGTAAAGGCAATGCCTTTAGAAAAGCAGTATTAATTCCATATCCTCGTAATGGTTCTTGGACTATCGCTTTTGTCACTGGTAATCCAGCTGCAGAGGTTGCTGATAAATTAAATGGTGAACACGTGAACGTGTTTTTACCAACAACCCCAAACCCAACTTCAGGTTTTTTTATGATTGTTCCTAAAGCGGACATCATTGAGCTTGATATGGGGGTCGAAGAAGCCCTTAAACATATTGTTTCAATGGGATCAGTACCTCCTTCAAATCATCCAGAATCAACTGCAAAGTAGGAAGTTTTATGTCAATGCGTAGCCATCAATGTGGGCAAGTCACAGAAGCCCTTATCGGAGAACAAGTCAAACTAGCCGGTTGGGTTAATCGCCGTCGCGATCATGGCGGAGTTATTTTTATTGACTTACGAGATCGGGATGGTTTTGTGCAGGTTGTTTGTGACCCTGATCGCGCTGACATGTTCAAAATGGCTGAGGAAGTTCGTAATGAGTTTTGTATTCAAATCATTGGCCTTGTAAGAGCTCGTCCTGCGGGAACAGAGAACAACGATTTGGTAAGCGGTAAAGTAGAAATTCTTTGTCACGAATTAAATATTTTAAATGCCTCTATTACGCCACCATTCCAATTAGAAGACGACAACCTTTCTGAGACAACGCGCTTAACTCATCGTGTACTAGATTTACGTCGGCCTCAAATGCAAAAGAATTTGCGTTTACGCTATAACGTTGCAATGGAAAGCCGCCGTTATCTTGATCAGGCAGGCTTTATTGATATTGAAACTCCAATGCTCACTAAAAGCACGCCTGAGGGTGCAAGAGACTATCTTGTCCCTTCACGTGTCCATGATGGTCAATTCTTTGCGTTACCGCAGTCTCCTCAGTTGTTTAAACAATTATTAATGGTGGCTGGATTTGACCGTTACTACCAAGTTACCAAATGCTTTAGAGATGAGGACTTACGAGCAGATCGTCAACCAGAATTTACGCAAATCGATTGCGAAACTGCTTTCCTTGATGAGTATGAGATTCGTGATTTATTTGAGAATATGATTCGTCACATATTTAAAACTGTGATGAATGTTGAGTTGGTCAATCCTTTCCCAGTGATGGCTTACTCAGAAGCGATGGCTCGTTTTGGATCTGATAAACCTGACCTTCGCGTCAAGCTAGAGTTCACTGAGTTAACGGATGTCATGAAAGACGTTGATTTCAAAGTATTCTCAGGTGCTGCGAATATGCCTAACGGCCGAGTGGTTGGTTTGCGCATTCCAGGTGGTGCGACTATCAGTCGAAGTGACATCGATGACTACACACAGTTTGTTGCCATCTATGGTGCCAAGGGTTTGGCTTGGATTAAGGTCAATGAAATTGCTAAAGGTCGTGATGGATTGCAGTCTCCTATTGTGAAGAATTTGCATGATGCTGCTGTTGCAGAAATATTAGCTAGAACTGGCGCTAAAGATGGTGACATTATTTTCTTTGGTGCTGATAAAGAAAAGGTAGTCAATGATTCAATTGGCGCCTTGAGACTAAAAGTAGGGCATTCAGCTTGGGCACGTGAAAATGGTCTGATGGAGCAAACTTGGCAGCCAATGTGGGTTGTTGATTTCCCAATGTTTGATTACGATGAAGATGCGGCACGATGGGTTGCATGCCATCATCCATTCACTAGCCCTAAAGATGAGCATTTAAAATATCTTGAAACTGATCCAGGTAAGTGTTTGGCTAAAGCCTATGACATGGTTCTTAATGGTTGGGAAATTGGTGGGGGCTCAGTTCGTATTCATAAAGAAGCTGTTCAGAGCCAAGTATTTAGAGCCCTTAAAATTGGCCCAGAGGAAGCCCAGGCTAAATTTGGCTTCTTACTAGATGCTTTGCAATACGGTGCTCCTCCGCATGGTGGTGTCGCATTTGGTTTAGACCGAATTGTGACCATGATGACTGGTGCCGAATCTATTCGTGATGTTATTGCCTTTCCTAAAACACAAAGAGCTCAGTGTTTATTGACGCAAGCACCGAGCCCAGTTGACGAAAAGCAATTACGTGAACTACATATTCGTTTACGTAAGACAGAAGTTCCTGCGTGAAAATCCCCATCTCGGTCTTAGTTGTCATTCACACAGCTAAGGGCGAGGTGTTATTGCTTGAAAGAGCGGATCATCCAGGGTTTTGGCAGTCAGTTACTGGAAGCATAGATTTTATTGGTGAGTCACTGATAGAGGCAGCCGCAAGAGAGCTTCTAGAGGAAACTGGGATTGACGCCAAAACTTTTAGTGAGAATGCTTTAGTTTCAATGAGTCATTCAATTGAATATGAAATCTATCCAGAATGGCGTCATAGATATCCCAAAGACACAACGACCAATACTGAGCATTGGTTCAGTATGACCCTAGAAGACAGAGTGCCAGTTCAATTGGCACCAAGAGAGCATATCTCCTACAGATGGGAGTCAATAGAGCATGCTGCAAATATGTGCTTCTCTCCTAGTAACCAAGAGGCAATCAGAAAACTTAACTCAATTTAGAATAATTTATGTCACTGTTACGTAAAGATCGTTGGCAGAGTATTGATTCTTTAGAGTTGTTTGAGGGTGGTAAGGATTACTTTCCGGTTGTTGAGGCTGCGCTGCTGAAAGCACAAAAAAGTATTTATTTAGAGGTCTACATTTTTTCTGCTGATGAACAAGCACAAAAAATAGCTAAGCTACTCATCGATGCTGCTCAGAAAGGTTTAGACGTCAAAGTCATTATTGATTGGTTTGGAGCTTCACCATTTCGGTTTGAGTCTGAATTTATAAAATCTGGCATTCAATTAAATTATTACAACCCAGGGTGGTTTGGGCCATTTGGTTTTTCAAGAACCCACAGAAAATTAATCATTGTTGATGAACAGGAAGTTTATTTAGGTGGGATCAATATTTGCGATGAGG
Source organism: Polynucleobacter meluiroseus (assembly GCA_945881875.1). Taxonomy (GTDB): domain Bacteria; phylum Pseudomonadota; class Gammaproteobacteria; order Burkholderiales; family Burkholderiaceae; genus Polynucleobacter; species Polynucleobacter meluiroseus_A. The sequence goes on along the minus strand of CAMCVH010000003.1, from coordinate 37,222 downwards.
CAAAGAATTCTTTTGGTAATTTGTTAAACGGTTTGAGGTGGGATCTTGCACTTCGGGCGACTGGCGCAGTTGTTGAAAATGCACATGCGACCTTTTTAAGGCAGTGGCAACGTTTACAGCCAAACTCGATGAACCCTCAAAATATTTTAAAAAGAATGCTTGAGCAAGAGCTTCCATGGGGTAATAATCAATTTCTGGGTTTGCGCCATGATGCCAAATCAGAGATAGCATTAGTTGCAAGAGATAACTTACACCATCGTCGGGATATCGAAAGAGCAAGTCTTAAAGCGATTGGGCAGTCTCGAGAAGAGATTTGGCTGGTGACCCCTTATTTTTTACCTGGAAGACGACTTAGAAAAGCACTAGTCAATGCAGCCCAAAGAGGAGTAGCAGTTAACTTGTTATTAGGTAAGGATGAGTTTCGGATGTTGAATTGGGCGGTCCCCACTCTATATGGACAGTTCTTAAAGGCAAATATTTCAATATACGAATATCCTAATGGGTTATTACATGCCAAAACATTAGTAGTTGATGGGCGTTGGGCTACATTAGGCTCATCCAATTTTGACCACTTTTCATTTTTATTAAATCATGAGGCTAACTTAATTGTTCGTAATCATGAGGTCATCAAGGTAATTCGTTATAGGATTACTGACCAAGTTATGAAGCTTGCTCAAAAGGTTTATTCAGAGGCCTATGATCAAAGACCCATCTATGAAAAATTAGCCAATTGGATTAGTTATATTTTTGTAAGATTTGTACTATCAATCATTACTGCTGGCACAAAAGATAAAGCTTTACCGAGTATTAGGGATTAATAGTCTTTAAGTGAGTTAATTTAGAAAAGAAAATAATGAGACATTTAGCACACAATCAAGATGAAGCAGCGAAGAAAAAGCCAAGTAATGATTGGAAAGTAATCGGCAGTCTATTGCCTTATCTCTGGGCTTTTAAGGGTAGGGTGATACTGGCTTTAAGTTGTTTAATTGCTGCAAAGGTAGCTAACTTAGGAGTGCCTATTCTCCTTAAAGAGCTTGTTGATGCTATGGCGATACCAGTAGGTATTGAAATGCTTGTAGTAGTACCAGTTGCCTTAGTTGTTGCTTACGGGATTTTGAGATTATCCGCATCCCTTTTTACAGAGCTTCGCGAGCTTTTATTTTCAAGAGTAACTGAGAGTGCTGTTAGGACTGTTGCACTTCAAGTTTTCGAGCATCTACATGGCTTATCTTTGCGATTTCACTTATCAAGACAAACAGGTGGTATGACGCGTGATGTTGAGCGAGGTACTCGCGGCATTCAGTCATTAATTTCTTATTCTTTGTATAGCATTCTGCCAACCTTAGTTGAGCTAGGTTTGGTGCTTGGTTATTTCATCTGGGCTTACAACTTTTCATTTGCAGTAATAACTTTTTTTGCTTTAATTATTTATGTAATTTTTACAGTCAAAGTGACTGAGTGGCGTGCTCAATATCGTCGGAAAATGAATGAGTTGGATTCTAATGCTCATCAAAGAGCAGTTGACTCTCTGATCAATTTTGAAACAGTTAAGTATTTTTGTAATGAAAGCTATGAAGCCCGAAGATATGATGAAAATTTAAAGCGCTATCGAGAAGCGGCTATTAAATCTCAACGCTCATTGGCCTTACTCAATATTGGCCAGCAAACAATTATCGCTATTGGCTTAATCTTAATACTTTGGCAAGCAACAGTAGGTGTTGCTAATGGCAGCATGACTATTGGCGATTTGGTATTAGTAAATGTTTTAATGATTCAGCTCTACATCCCACTTAATTTTTTGGGAGTTATTTATCGAGAAATCAAGCAAGCCCTAACAGATATGGATCGCATGTTTAGTTTGTTAGAGACTGATCAAGAGATTGCAGATTCACCAACAGCTAAAAATTTGATTATTCATGATCAAACTCTAGGACCACAAGTAAGTTTTGAAAATGTGGGGTTCTCTTATGAACCCAATAGAGTCATATTGAATGATTTAAGTTTTGACATTCTTCCAGGCCAGACTACGGCGGTGGTTGGCCATAGCGGCGCAGGGAAAAGTACGCTCGCCCGATTGCTATTCCGTTTTTATGATGTTAGTTCAGGCGCAATTAAGCTTGATCACCAAAACATAAAAGATGTAAAACAAATAACCCTACGACAGGCTATCGGGATAGTGCCTCAAGATACCGTTTTATTTAATGACACAATTGCGTACAACATTGCATACGGTCAGCCAGGTGCAAGTCAGCTAGAGATTGAAGCAGCCGCTAAATCAGCACAAATACATGATTTCATCATGTCTTTACCTGATGCCTATAAAACTAGTGTTGGCGAGCGTGGCCTTAAGCTATCGGGTGGTGAAAAACAGAGGGTGGCTATTGCTAGAACTTTGTTAAAGAATCCTTCTGTATTGATTTTTGATGAGGCAACATCTGCTCTTGATTCTGAGACTGAACGAGCCATACAGAAAGAGTTAATAGCTTTAGCGCAAAATAGAACTACGTTAATTATTGCGCACAGACTTTCAACGGTCATTCATGCACACCAGATTTTAGTCATGGATGGCGGTAAGATCATTGAAAGAGGGACTCATGACACACTTTTAGACCTTCAAGGACGGTATGCAGAAATGTGGCGAGTGCAGCAATCACAAATAGAGCTAATATCCTGATATGACCAAAATAATTACTAAAAATTTTTTGACAGAAGCCTTTGCTCAGGCCCTAAAAGCATCCGATCCCATGGCGATCTTACCAGCCGGATTAAAAAGTGCATTTAAAGAAGCACCCAAAGGTCGTTGCTTAATTTTAGGCGCTGGAAAAGCCGCTGCTTCCATGGCTCTTGCAATGGAAAAGTATGCAGAAATTAATTGGCCAAAAATAAAATTAGAGGGTATGGTCATTACCCGTTATGGTCATTCAGTACCAACAAAATTTATTCAGGTAGTAGAAGCAGCTCACCCGGTTCCAGATGAAGCCGGTATGCGTGCTGCACAGGAAACGTTAGCATTAATTAAAACTCTTAAGCCAGGGGATCATTTAATCGCTTTAGTGTCTGGTGGCGGTTCTAGTTTATTAACCTTGCCTGCAGAGGGATTAGATATAGAGGATGTTAGAGCAACCACCCAAGCATTACTTCGATCTGGAGCGCCAATCGGTCAGATGAATATTGTGCGCAAACACTTATCAGCTATCTTGGGCGGACATATGGCTCGCGAAGCGGTCACTCGTGGCGCTGAAGTGTCAGCATTTTTAATTTCTGATGTCACAGGCGATGATCCTTCCAGTATTGCTAGTGGACCTTGTGCTCCTGATGAATCTACCTTTGCAGATGCTCTTGATATCTTGAAAGATTATGATTTGCTCAATGGAGCTATTCCAAAAGCTGTGACAGACTATTTGCAAGTGGGAGTTAAGGGAGATCGTCCTGAAACGCCTAAGTCTGGCGATCCTATTTTTAATAAAACGAAAAATTACTTATTAGCTTCTGCGCATGCAAGTCTTGAGGCAGCCGCCAGCTATTGTGTCGCAAACGGCGTTACACCTGTTATCTTGGGTGATACCGTCATGGGTGAAGCAAAAGACGTAGCTTTGATGCAGGCTGCGATTGCTAGAGAAGTGTATTTATATGACGCACCATTTAAAAAGCCAGTGGCATTATTGTCAGGCGGTGAATGTACCGTGACAATACCTGCTGGAGTTAAAGGCCGTGGAGGTCGTTGTAGCGAATTTTTATTATCCTTATATAACGCCACAGAAGATTTGAAGAGTTTTTCCGCTCTTGCTGCGGATACAGATGGTATTGATGGTAGTGAGGATAATGCGGGTGCATGGTTTTCCTCAACGACGAGGGAGCTGGCACAATCAAAAAGATTACAAGCTAAGCAATACCTGAGTGCGCATGACAGCTTTGGATTTTTTAAAGAATTAAATACATTAGTCAATACGGGCCCTACATTAACTAATGTGAATGATTTTAGAATATTGTTACTAGATAAAGAGTCTTGATCATGAGTGTTGCGAATACTATTGAAATCTGCCAACCTGACGATTGGCATCTGCATGTGAGAGATGGTGATATCTTACCTGATCTTATTTTGCATACATCGAGTCAATTTGCGCGTGCCATCATCATGCCTAATTTAAAGCCGCCGGTTACCACTGCAGAACTAGCTCTCGCCTATAAGCAGCGCATATTAGATGCTAGACCTTTAGGAAGCTCTTTTGAACCCCTGATGGTTTTATATCTCACAGACAACACAACTGCAGAACATGTAAAAAATGCAAAAAAAGCGGGAGTAGTAGGGTTCAAGTTATATCCTGCAGGAGCTACCACCAACAGTGATGCTGGTGTGACTGATTTAGCAAAGTGTTCTACTGCGCTGGTGGAGATGGAGTCATGTGGCATGCCTTTATTAGTGCACGGAGAAGTGACGCATGCAGACATTGATATCTTTGATCGTGAAGCAGTTTTTATCGATCAAGTATTAGAGCCTCTCAGAAAAAACTATCCAGGATTGAAGGTTATTTTTGAGCACATCACCACTAAGCAGGCTGCACATTATGTGCGTGATGCAGATACTTCTAGATTAGGTGCAATTGGTGCAACGATTACACCTCAACATTTGCTATACAACCGTAATGCTATTTTTAGCGGTGGTGTGAGGCCTCATTACTATTGCTTACCTATCCTTAAAAGAGAAGAGCATCGTGTTGCTTTAGTTGAAGTTGCTATATCTGGTAATCCTAGATTTTTCTTAGGAACAGACAGTGCCCCTCACACCAAAGATACAAAAGAGAATGCTTGCGGATGTGCCGGATGTTATACAGCTTGGCATGCAATGCCTTTGTATGCTGAAGCCTTTGATGCTGCAAACGCATTGGATCGTTTGGAAGGATTTGCAAGCCATTTTGGCGCAGATTTTTATGGTTTATCTCGTAATACAGGAAAGCTTACTCTCAAGCGTCAACAGCAAGTAATTCCAAAAGAGTTCTCTATTGCTGACTCAAAAGTTGTGCCACTTCGTGCTGGTGAAATGCTTGCCTGGTCAATAGTCGGTTAGACTATCGCTGCAGAGTCGGTAAGGCAATCGCCGCCTTGGTAACAAGGGGGAGGAAAGTCCGGACTCCATAGGACAGGGTGATGGCTAACGGCCATCCGCGGTGACGCGAGGAATAGGGCCACAGAGACGAGCGTATTAAGTTACGGTGAAACGCGGTAACCTCCACCCGGAGCAATCCCAAATAGGCAAGCGTTGAGGCGGTCCGCTGAGCTTGCGGGTAGGGAGCTCGATTTCACTGGTAACGGTGAAACTAGATGAATGGTTGCCCCCATGCGCAAGTGTGGGCGACAGAATCCGGCTTAATAGCCGGCTCTGCACTTTTAAATTTCTATAATTTCAATGCTGTGAGTAATTTCAGCAGTTTTGCCAAGCATGATGGTGGCAGAACAATATTTGTCATGTGATAGTTCAACAGCCTTTTCAACACGGCCACGATCTAAGTTTTTACCGCTGACTTTAAAAGTCATATGGATCTTGGTAAAGATCTTTGGATCTTCTGATGCTCTTTCAGCCTGCAATTCAACCTGACAGTCATGAATATCTTGTCTGGCGCGCTTTAAAATCATCACCACATCAAAGCAGGTGCAACCACCAGCACCCACAAGCAACATTTCCATAGGGCGGGGAGCTAAGTTTTTACCACCAGCTTCGGGTGCGCCATCCATGTTGACTAGGTGCCCACTACCAGTTTCAGCACTAAATGCCATGCCATCTTTACCGAGCCACTTGATTGTTGCCTGCATCTTTTTCCTTTTTTAACTTGTGCGATATAAAAATATCTTATAAAAACAATAGCTTAGTTTAAAGCTTAAGATTAATAACTGTTATTTTTACTATCAATTGCATAACTTTTTTGATTTTATCTAATTATCCGCTTGACTCTTCCAACCCATTAAAAGGAGGATTTCTGCCCTGGAGGTACTTGCCAAGGCATTTTTTTGCTACAATATAAGGCTTCCCTGTTTGCCCATGGGGATATTGTTTTACCAGTCTTTAAATTTACACTGCGAGCCTGCAATCATAAGCGGAGCCAAAGGAAGAGTTTAAAAACTGTTTTTAGGGCTTAACAATTTAAGGTAATCATGAAAACTTTCTCAGCAAAACCGCATGAGGTGAAGCGTGAGTGGTTCGTGATTGACGCTACGGACAAAGTCCTCGGTCGTGTCGCCAGTGAAGTGGCACACCGTCTACGCGGCAAGCACAAGCCAGAATTCACTCCCCACGTTGATACAGGCGACTATATCGTCATCATCAATGCAGCTAAACTACGCGTTACAGGCACAAAAGGCTTGAACAAAATTTACTACACGCACAGTGGCTATCCTGGCGGCATCTACGAAACTAACTTCGATAAGATGCAAGCTCGTTTCCCTGGTCGTGCTCTCGAGAAGGCTGTTAAAGGCATGTTGCCTAAAGGCCCCCTTGGCTATGCAATGATCAAGAAATTGAAAGTTTATGCAGATGCTGACCACCCACATTCGGCTCAACAGCCAAGTGTTCTTGAGATCTAAGGAGCCGATATGATTGGAAACTGGAACTATGGTACTGGCCGTCGTAAAAGCTCAGTAGCCCGCGTATTCATCAAGGCTGGTAAAGGTGAAATTGTCGTTAACGGCAAGCCTATTGCAGATTACTTTGCTCGTGAAACATCACGTATGATTGTTCGTCAGCCTTTAGAGTTGACTAACCATGCTGTTACGTTTGACATTAAAGTAAACGTTTCTGGCGGTGGTGAGACAGGTCAAGCTGGTGCGGTTCGTCACGGTGTGACACGTGCTTTGATTGATTATGACGCTGCATTGAAGCCAGCTTTATCTAAAGCAGGTTTCGTTACTCGTGATGCTCGTGAAGTTGAGCGTAAAAAAGTTGGTTTGCATGGCGCGCGTCGTCGCAAACAGTTCAGCAAGCGCTAATTTTTTTGCTGTTCTACAAAAAGCCGCGCACTGCGCGGCTTTTTCTTTTCTACAATAGAGATATTGGAGGGTATTAAATGATCAAAGTTGGCATAGTTGGTGGAACAGGTTATACGGGCGTGGAATTGCTGCGTTTACTATCCCAGCACCCTGAGGTAGAGATAACAGCTATTACCTCGCGTAAGGAGGCAGGTATGCCTGTTGCTGAGATGTTTCCATCTTTGCGTGGCAGAGTAAATCTTTGTTTTACAACGCCCGAGGACGCCAAGTTAACTGAGTGTGATGCTGTTTTTTTCGCCACACCACATGGCGTTGCAATGGCTCAAGCTAAAGAGTTATTAGCAGCAGGAGTCAAAATTCTAGATTTAGCAGCTGATTTCCGCTTAAAAGATACTATTGAATTTGAGAAGTGGTACGGATTACCCCATTCATGCCCTGATGTTTTGGCAGAAGCCGTCTATGGCTTAGCTGAAATTAATCGTGAGGCCATAAAGAAGGCTAGGATTGTTGGCTTGGCTGGCTGTTATCCCACTTCGGTTCAACTGGGTTTTGCGCCCTTGATTGCACCAAAATCAACAGGTGGAAAGAACTTAATTGACTTAAAACATCTTATTTCTGACTCCAAGTCTGGCGTATCAGGTGCTGGTCGTAAAGCTGAAGTAGGCACTTTGATGGCTGAAGCCAGCGATAACTTCAAAGCATACGGCGTCAAAGGTCACAGGCATCATCCAGAAATACGTCAGGGCTTGTCAGCTATTGCTGGAGGTCAAGAGGTAGGCTTAACGTTTGTGCCCCATTTAACGCCGATGATCAGGGGCATTCATTCAACGCTTTATGCTCGAATCCTTCCAGATGGCCAAGATATTGACTATCAAGCGCTTTTTGAGAAGTTTTATGAGGGTGAGCCATTTGTGGATGTGATGCCTGCTGGCAGCACGCCAGAAACTCGCTCAGTAAGAGGCAGCAATGTTTTGCGTATCGCGGTTTACCGCCCTCAAAATGGTGATACATTGGTGATATTGGTTGTTGAAGACAATTTGGTTAAAGGTGCTTCTGGTCAGGGCGTTCAGTGCTTGAACTTGATGTTCGGATTACCTGAAAATATGGGTTTAACGCACTTAGCGCTAATGCCATAAAGTCCCTACAGCAAACATTGATTTTGAAGCCTACAATATAGAATATGTAACAAAAAGGAGTTCGTTATGACAGCAACACAAACAGTACAAGCAGTAGATAATCTAGAGCCACCAATGCCGCTTGTTTTTACAGACAGTGCAGTTGCTAAGGTTGCAGATTTAATTGCTGAAGAAGGTAACCCAGATTTGAAATTGCGTGTTTTTGTGCAAGGTGGTGGTTGCTCAGGTTTCCAATATGGCTTTACCTTTGATGAAGCTGTTAATGAGGACGACACTTTGGTTACCAAAGATAACGTAACCTTGTTAATTGACTCAATGAGTTTTCAATACTTAGTTGGTGCTGAGATTGATTACAAAGAAGATATCAATGGTTCTCAGTTTGTAATCAAGAACCCCAATGCAACAACAACTTGTGGCTGTGGTTCCTCTTTCTCTGCTTAATTAAGCGGGATAGTGAGCGCCTAAAACGCGCAAACCTCTAGCACCAGTGACGGCCGGCAAATTCGCTGGCCGTTTTACTTGGTGAGACCATGCTAACCAAGCAAATGCAGCAGCTTCAACTGCTTGCGGATCAATGCCAAATTTTTCTGTTGTTTCAATCGAGCTCTCTAAAAACGGGCAGAGGCTCTGAAGTGTATTTATCAAATATTTATTTTTTGATCCGCCACCACAAATAACTAGTTTTTTGGTTCGAGGGGCATATTGCAGTAGAGATTGGGCAATGCTTTGTGCGGTTAATGTCAAAAGAGTTGCTTGAATATCTACGGGGGGACTCTTCTTGCTCTCAGTGATTTCTAAATGATGGTTGAGCCAGTCCGCATTGAATAAATCTCTTCCAGTGCTTTTGGGAGGTGCTTTCTTGAAAAAAGGATCACTCAATAAACTCAAAAGTAGCTTTTCGATCACTTGTCCTTGAGCTGCCCATTCACCAGCATCATCGAAGGGCTTGTTAATAGACTGAAGTGCCCATTGATCCATAAGCGCATTTCCGGGGCCGCAATCAAATCCTGATACGAATTCTTGATTTGAAGTGTTTTTGAGTCCTGGAAGAAGGCTTAAATTTGAAATGCCTCCGATATTAAGAACGGCAGTAGCCTCAGACTGTGCAAATTGAGACCAGTGAAATGCTGGCACTAGCGGCGCACCTTGGCCGCCAGCTGCCACATCACGCGCTCTAAAGTTGGCCACCACATTAATTGAGGTTTTTTCAGCTAACAGCGCTGGATTTAAAGACTGCAAAGTGTAGCCAATAGCATCATGAAGGCTGGGCTGATGTCTAATAGTTTGACCATGTGCGCCGATGGCTTGAATATCTGAAGCTTTTAAATTAGTAATTTTTAATATTTTTTCAACAATCAAGCTGTAATGAATCGCCAGTTGATTAGCGGCTAAGGCTTCATGATGAAGCTCATTTTCAGAGGATTTTTGGAGTTGGAAATAAGTCTGTCGTAATGAGGCATCCATTGGGATATCGGCATGAGCCAGCACTTTAAGCTTCCCGTCATCTGAAACCTCTGCCAAAACAGCATCGATTCCGTCAAGGCTGGTTCCCGACATAATTCCAATGTAGTGATTCTTCATAGGGGTAATCTCTTAAGTGATGCGACAATACAATATAGAAAATTAACGTAACCCATAGATTATGTCTTTAGATAAAGAGAATAAAACAGAACAAGCCAAATATCCAACAACTGATCGAGTTTTGGAGGCGCTTTCCGTCACTAAAAGAGCTTGTGAAGAGTTGTTGGTGGAATCTGAGTGGTTGACTAAGTTAGCTCGTAGTGAAGCAACAAAAACACCTTTACGGATCAAATTGGGCTTAGATCCAACTGCGCCAGATATTCATTTGGGCCATACAGTTGTCCTCAATAAGATGCGTCAGTTACAGGATCTAGGTCACACAGTTATTTTCTTGATTGGCGACTTCACCAGCATGATTGGTGATCCATCAGGCAGAAACGCAACTCGACCACCCTTAACTAAAGAAGAAATTGCCGTTAATGCAAAAACTTATTACCAGCAAGCGAGTTTAGTTCTTGATCCGAGTAAAACTGAGGTGCGTTACAACAGTGAGTGGTGTGATCCCTTGGGTGCTCGAGGCATGATTCAGTTGGCTGCCAAATATACCGTAGCTCGTATGTTGGAAAGAGATGACTTCACCAAGCGCTACCGTAGCGGAATTCCGATTTCAGTTCATGAGTTTTTATATCCATTGATACAAGGTTATGACTCAGTGGCTTTAAAGAGTGATTTGGAATTGGGTGGTACAGACCAAAAGTTTAATTTACTAGTTGGTCGCGAACTCCAAAAAGAGTTCGGTCAAGAAGCACAATGTATTTTAACTATGCCATTGTTAGTTGGAACTGATGGCGTTGATAAGATGAGTAAATCTAAGAGCAACTACATTGGCATCAGTGAAGCACCAAATGATATGTTTGGTAAGTTGATGAGCATCTCCGATGACTTGATGTGGAGCTATTTCGCGCTTTTATCATTCAAGCCATTGTCTGATATTGCCAAAATGAAAGATGAGGTTTTGGCAGGACGTAATCCTCGTGATTTTAAAGTAGCGTTAGGTCAGGAGATCGTTGCACGATTCCATAGCGAGTCAGCAGCAGAAAAAGCGCTAGAGGATTTTAATCACCGAGCTAAAGGTGGTATTCCTGATGACATTCCTGAGGTTTCTTTGACGGGGGCGCCTCTAGGTATAGGTCAACTCTTGAAACAAGCTAACTTAGTACCAACTACTTCAGAAGCTATGCGCAACCTAGAGCAAAGTGGTGTCAAGATCGACGGTGAGACCGTTAGTGATAAATTGCTAAAAGTAAACGCTGGAACCTATGTGATTCAGGTAGGTAAGCGCCGGTTTGCCAAAGTAACACTTTCTTAAAAATACGCAGCAACCATCATGACGATTATTTATCTGATTAGACATGGTGAAACCATGTGGAATCGAGAAAAGAGATTACAGGGTCATATTGATATTGGTCTAAATGAGCGCGGGCACTGGCAAGCTAAGCAAATTGGTAAGCACTTATCTGATCAGCCAATTGCGGCTGTTATTTCAAGTGACTTAAGCCGTGCCATGGATACAGCTAAAGCTGTAGCTGTTCACCATCAAATAGAATTATTGTTAGACGAGGGCTTAAGAGAGCGTCATTACGGCATCATGCAAGGCTTGAGTCATGATGAAATTATTGAAAAGCATCCTCGTCATCACTTGGCTTGGAAAAATCGCGAAATCTATTTTGTACCTGAGTCTGGCGAAAGCTTGCAGCAGTTTTATGATCGCGTTTTGAAATCTACTGTTGCATGGGCAAAGCGCTATCCTAATCAAGCAATAGCTGTTGTAGCACACGGTGGGGTATTAGATTGCCTCAATAGAGCTGCAACAAAAAGATCGTTAGATGCGGCTAGAGATTTTGAAATACTTAACGCAAGCCTTAATACTCTCTCTTATAAAGAGGGGCAGCTTGAATTAATTGAGTGGGGTAACGTATCTCACTTGCAAGTTGCCGATGAAGGCAATGGTTACTCTTTAGATGAAGTCGACGGAAGCCCTAAGTGGGTATAGGCTAAAGCAGTCGCAATTCGACCTCTTGGGGTTCGTTGAAGGAAGCCTTGCTGAATCAAATATGGCTCAATCACATCTTCAATAGTTTCTCGTTCTTCGCTAATAGCTGAAGCAAGGTTATCGATACCTACTGGACCGCCATCAAATTTATTAATAATTGCTTCTAATAGTTTTCTATCCATTAGATCAAAACCTACACCATCCACATCAAGCATCGATAGGGCAGCATCAGCGATATCTTGAGTAATTTGACCATTACCTTTAACTTCAGCAAAGTCACGAACACGTCTTAATAAGCGGTTGGCAATACGTGGTGTACCGCGTGAACGTTTTGCAATTTCATTTGCACCACGATCGTCTAGAGTTGCATTAAGGAGTTTTGCTGAGCGCTTAACAATCAAAGATAACTCTTCAGTTGTATAAAACTCTAATCTAGCAACAATTCCAAAACGATCTCTGAGAGGATTGGTTAACATACCAGCTCTAGTAGTTGCACCAATGAGCGTAAAAGGTTTTAAATCCAATTTCACGCTACGAGCAGCCGGCCCATCACCAATCATGATGTCAATGGCATAGTCTTCAAGAGCGGGATAAAGAATTTCTTCCACAACCGGAGATAGTCGATGTATCTCATCAATAAAAAGAACATCATTTGTTTCTAAATTAGTTAATAAAGCAGCCAAATCACCGGGACGATCAATGACGGGGCCGCTCGTTTGACGTAAGTTAACCCCCATCTCCTTGGCGATGATGTGCGCGAGCGTTGTCTTACCTAAACCTGGAGGGCCAAACAATAAGACATGGTCCAAAGCTTCTTTTCGTTGTTTGGCTGCAGAAATAAAAATTTCCAATTGGCCACGAGCTTTCTTTTGCCCGACATATTCATCTAATTGTTTTGGGCGAAGCGCGCGCTCTAATATATTGTCATCACTGCTTGCAGTGCTAACAACTAAACGCTCTTCGCTAAAGTTCGATGGGTCAGGAGAAATATCGTCGGTTTTAATAGCCATGACTACAGTTTATAACGATTGGCTAATTGTTTAAGCTTTAGAAAGTACTTTAAGAGCCATTCGGATTCCGTCACTGACAGAAGAGCCTGCTAATACATGTTTTAAAGCCGCCTGAGCTTCTTTGTCAGAGTAGCCAAGGGCTGTTAAGGCTTGCATGATTTCAACTTGGCTATCAGGCTCAGTTAACTGGCTACTTATTCCAATATCTGCACCTAGCTTGCCTTTTAATTCTAGTAATAGACGTTCAGCTGTCTTTTTACCAATTCCTGGCACTTTAGTCAAGCGGGCAGACTCTTGGAGCGTGACTGCCTGAGCCAATTCTTGAACACTCATACCTGAGAGTAAGGATAATGCTGTTCTTGCACCAACACCACTGATCTTGATGAGGGCCTTAAAAGACTCCCTCTCTTGTTCAGTGCCAAATCCAAATAATTGTTGGGCATCTTCACGCACTACAAAATGCGTTAGAAGTGTCACTGATTGACCAAGACTTGGCATTTGATAAAGTGTACTCATTGGTACATCTATTTCATAGCCTACGCCATGACAATCAACTAATAATCTAGGGGGGTTATTGGCAATCAAAGTGCCTTGTATTCTTCCGATCATATCGATATCTTAAGCTGATTAACCCAATTGTTGTAAACGTTCTTGAAGCTCGCGGTGATGAGCTGCGCAAATAGCGACTGCTAAAGCATCTGAGGCATCAGTTCCAGCAACTTTATTTAGCCTTAGTAAGCGTTTTACCATTTCTTGAACTTGGTTTTTACTAGCTCTACCAGTACCAACAATCGCTTTTTTAACTTCTAGAGCACTAAATTCCACCATGGGGAGTTGGTCAGCTACAAGAGAGGCAATCGCTGCGCCGCGTGCCTGACCCAATAACAAAGTAGAGCCCGGATTAACGTTGAGAAAAACTTGTTCAATAGCCGATGCGGTAGGTTGATATTTATTAACTATTTCTCTGATACCAGAATAAAGAATGGCTAATCTTTGCGGCACTGGTATTTCAGTACCGCCCGTTTCAATCGTGCCAGAAGCTACATACTCTAGGCGTTGACCCTTAATATCAATGACACCAAAACCGGTGACTCGAAGGGCTGGGTCAATTCCTAATATGCGCATAGATTAATGACGGAAATGACGGATACCTGTATAGACCATAGCAACTCCGCGCTCATCTGCAGCAGCAACCACTTCTTCATCACGCATACTGCCACCTGGTTGAATCACACAAATTGCACCAGCATCTACAACAACATCAAGACCATCACGGAATGGGAAGAAAGCGTCACTGGCTACAGCAGAGTTCTGTAATGTTAAGCCAGCATTTTGTGCTTTGATACTGGCAATCCTAGCTGAGTCGATACGACTCATTTGTCCCGCACCAACGCCGAGAGTCATGCCATCACCACAGAATACGATTGCATTTGATTTGACATATTTGGCAACACGCCATGCAAACATCAGGTCATCCATCTCTTTAGCAGTAGGTTGACGCTTTGTTACTACACGTAATTCATTTAACTCAACATTTTTAATATCAGGTGTTTGAACTAATAAACCTCCACCCACACGTTTAATATCTTGAGGGTTGATAGTTTCTGCCAATTCAATTTCAAGTACACGCACATTTTGCTTAGCGGCAAATATGGCCAAAGCTTCAGGCGTAAAAGCTGGAGCAATCAAAACCTCCACAAATTGTTTTGAAACGACTTCAGCAGTTGGACCGTCGCAAGGACGGTTGAATGCAATGATGCCGCCAAAGGCTGAGGTAGAGTCTGTTTTAAAAGCCTTCTGGTAAGCCTCTAGCGGCGTGCTTCCAATCGCAACGCCACATGGATTAGCGTGCTTAATAATCACGCAAGCAGGTTGACCACTGGTTACTGTATTACCAAAACTCTTGACGCATTCCCATGCAGCATCTGCATCAGCAATATTGTTATAAGACAACTCTTTACCTTGAAGCTGGCGATAGTTGGCAAGAGCACCAGCAATAACCTGCGTATCTTTGTAAAAAGCTGCTGCTTGATGGGGATTTTCACCGTAACGCATGTCTTGCACTTTGTTAAAAGCAAGGTGAAGTGTTTGTGGGTATTCGCTACGTGTTGTGTGATTAAGATCTTCATCTAAACTTGATAGGTAATTGGCGATTGAGCCATCGTATTGTGCTGTGTGGGCATAAACCTTTTTAGCCAACATGAAGTTAGTTTTGAATGAAACTTCATTTTTATTAGATTTCATTTCTTGTAAAACATGATCGTAATCAGTTGGCGAGATTAAAACCGTCACATCTTTATGATTCTTGGCTGCTGCTCTTAGCATTGCAGGGCCACCAATATCAATATTCTCGATGGCATCTTCAAAAGAGCACTCTTTTTGAGCAACCGTTTTTTGAAATGGATACAAGTTAATCACCAACATATCAATAGCACCAATATTGTGTTCTTTTAATGCTGCCATATGATCTGGAAAATCTCTACGAGCCAATAAACCACCATGCACCATAGGGTGCAAAGTCTTGACGCGACCATCAAGCATTTCAGGGAAACCTGTTAATTCTGCTACTTCCACAACTGGCAAACCGTTATCAGCAAGCAGCCTAGCAGTGCCCCCCGTGGAGATAAGCATTACACCACATTCATGAAGTGATTTTGCAAATGGCACGATGCCAGATTTATCTGATACTGAAAGAAGTGCTGTACGGATCATAGTAGCGTTCTATTTAGATGATGAATGAATAAAAGGATGAGTTAATTAAAGCAGTATTGTTAGACGCTTAAAGAAGCCCGTGTTCGAGTAATTTTTTTCTAAGGGTGTTTCTATTAATGCCTAAATACGCTGCTGCAAGTGACTGATTTTGATCAGCATGTTTCATAATGAGTTCTAGAACTGGTTTTTCCATCACCGTTAGAACCATTTGGTAAACATTGCTAGGGGCTGTTTCGCCTAAGTCATCTAAGTAGCGTTTAAGGTGCTTTTCGATTGTTTGACTCACTGGATGTTGTTGGGGTGCGTTCATACTAAGCTGCCTCTAAGTAAATTAATTGTTCAGAGTCTTCTTTTAATGAATCAAAAAAATGATTCACAGCCTGTAATTGTTTTTGGCAGTCATCTATTGTGTTCATATGATGGCGGAAGGCATGGGAACCTTTAAGACCCTTGCAATACCAAGCAATATGTTTACGAGCGCTGCGCACGCCCGCGTAATCACCGTAAAACTCATAATGGTCAATCAGATGATGATTCATGATGCCTTGAATTTCATTGATCATGGGCGCTGGGAGATATTCACCGGTTTTTAAGAAATGATTTATTTCTCTAAATATCCAAGGTCTTCCTTGTGCAGCACGGCCAATCATCAAGGCATCAGCGCCAGTTAATTCGAGTACTTTTTTTGCTTTCTCGGGCGAGTTGATATCACCATTAGCAACAATAGGTATAGCCACCGCATTTTTTACAGCCGCGATTGTTTCGTATTCTGCTTCACCGTGATAAAGGTCTGCTTTAGTGCGCCCATGAATCGTCAGCATTTCAATGCCACTATCAACTGCAATTTGGGCAATCTTAATAGCATTTTTATTATTTCTATCCCAACCAGTTCTTATTTTTAAAGTCACTGGCACTTGAGGGTGGTCTTTCTTAACTTGACTCACAATGGTTTGCAAAATTTTTCCAACCAGCACTTCATCTTTTAGAAGCGCAGATCCAGACGCTACATTACAAACCTTTTTGGCAGGGCAACCCATATTGATATCAATGATTTGGGCACCGCGATCAATATTAAGTACAGCTGCTTCAGCCATAACAAGAGGATCTGCGCCGGCAATTTGCACTGAGATGGGCTCCACCTCGCCATCATGATTGGCTCGCCTCAGAGTTTTAGGACTATTCCAAAGCATAGCATTAGAGGCAATCATTTCTGATACGGCATAACCTGCACCTAGCTGTTTACATAATTGACGGAAAGGTCGATCAGTCACTCCAGCCATTGGAGCCACAAAAAGGTTATTCGGGAGGGTGTGAGGACCTAATTTCATCAGGTCATCACTTTAACATGGGATCATTGAATCTGCCTAAATTTTAGGCAGATTATTCATTGGTAAGAAAGAGTTATCTCTGACCAAACATCATTTGGCGAGTGAGACTTTGTTTCATGGGCGATAAGATTTGTAAGCTTGATAAAGCGATACCACGGGCACAGATCACTGGTTTTAATTGAGATGTAAAAATTCTGGCTAAAAAATCAGTGCTTGCGATAGTTGCATTTCTATCAGTTTTTCTTAATTCTTGATTGTGGTTTAAAGCTTCGTGCACACTTGCACAAGAGGCAATTGATTCAGCTAAGGTATGAGCATCTCTCAAGCCTAAATTTAAGCCTTGGCCAGCAACTGGATGCATGGTTTGTGCAGCATTACCTATCCACACCTCATGTCCTTGAACAATCTCTTTGCGGGCGTTGAGCCCTAGCTCGTAAGATTTCAATTCACCGGCTTCAATAAAGTGCCCAGCTCTTGTGCCAAAAGCTTTTTGTAATTCAATTAAAAAAGTAGCGGGATTTTCAGAAAAAAGTTCTAATCTTTTTTGAGTCGCATTAGGATCTCCACACCACACCAAATTCAGATACTCATGACCTTTGTGACTAGGAAGGAGTGCTAAAGGTCCCTCCTCAGTAAAGCGTTCCCATGCAAGGTGCTGGTTGATACGATCTGTTTTCACCCAACCAACAATCGCAGCCTGCTCATAATCTCTATATATTTCTTGCCATTCTTGTTGTTTAAAAAGCCCACCTTCAGCGTGGATGACCATATCTGCCAAAGAACTTTTATCTAATTTATCAATCTTCTGACTATAGTGCCACCTGAAGTTAGGCGCATTTTTAGAGATCTTTTGAAGCGCTTGCCGGATCGATAAATGAATTTCAGCGTATTGAACAATATGACCCAGGGCTTCTTGTTGAAGCTCTTCACGTCGAACGATAGCTCTTCCAAAATGTCCTCTATGAGAAACATGTATTTTATGTATAGCGGGCGAGTTATTTGGCCAAGCCCCAATATTTTTTAATAGTAAGTGACTACCTTGAGACACCGCAATACTTCGGCTATCGCCATTTTTTATTTCATCATTGGATTCTGGAAGACGGTCGTATAAATCAAGATGCGCGCCAGGTGTTTTTTCTAACAGCCATGCTGCACAGGCAAGACCTACTGGCCCTCCACCAACAATCGCAATCTTTTTCATGTCGTATGTTTCATCAGATATTCTATTTCTGATACTTTGACAGGAACACCGCGACTCATTAATTCACAATCACCAGATGCCACTAATGCATCATCTTCGATTCTAATGCCTATATCCCAGAACTTTGGATCAATATCGTCAGATTTTCTTATGTAGATACCTGGTTCAATAGTAAGAACCATATTTTCTTTAAGAGTTCTCCATGGTTTTGGAGTGGCAGTACTATTTAATTCACGATAGTGACCAACATCATGTACATCCATACCAAGCCAATGGCTTGTTCTATGCATGTAAAAGCGCTGGAATGCTTTAGTTTCGATTGCGTTTTCGACGCTACCAATTACTTTTTTATCTAGCAGACCTAAGTCCAAAAGACCTTGAGTGATTACCTTGAGTGCAGCATCGTGAGGTGCCTGAAAGTCATGACCAACTTTGGTAACAGCAATAGCAGCTTCTTGAGCAGCTAATACGATCTCATAAACTGCTTTTTGCGAAGAGCTATATTTTCCATTGATTGGAAAAGTTCGAGTTATATCAGAGGCGTAACCATGTAATTCACAACCGGCATCAATGAGACATAAATCACCATCTTTTAGTAAGGTGTTGCCAGCACGATGATGTAAAACGCAGGCATTGGATCCACCTGCAACGATGCTGTTGTAGGCAACGCTCTCAGCACCTAAACTTCTGAATGTATGAAGTAGTTCAGCTTCAAGGTGGTATTCACATAAACCAGCTTGAGATGTTTGCATGGCTTTAATATGACCTTTAGCAGCAATCTTTCCAGATTCACGCA
This sequence comes from Polynucleobacter meluiroseus, assembly GCA_945881875.1. GTDB lineage: Bacteria > Pseudomonadota > Gammaproteobacteria > Burkholderiales > Burkholderiaceae > Polynucleobacter > Polynucleobacter meluiroseus_A. The sequence continues at coordinate 18,487 of CAMCVH010000003.1, read as the reverse complement.
TGAGATTGATTTCATGAGCATCTTTAAACAAACGCATTTCATGAACTATTGCCTCAACATCAAAAAGAGCTTCAGGCGTAGTTAGACCAGCTCTTAATTGAGCTTTAACTTTACTCAGCCAATTGCCTAGCTTTTGACTTTGTTCGTTGGTACTGTTGAGGCGAGCAAAAATAGCATCTTGATTACTCAATAGCTCTGGCAACTTTCTATCAATTTCTGTATTTGCATAAGCATTATCGATACCCAAGTAACTTGGCGCTGCATCTGGCCCTAGCCTCCAGCCGTCCCAGATTTCTCGCTCTAGATCCTTTGGGCGACAAAATAATATTGTCTCAAAAGAATTTTTTGTTATTAACATCACCAGTGTTGCTCCTGGCTCTGAAAACCCTGTTAGGTAATAGAAGTCTGAGTCAAATCGATAAGGGAAGTCACTATCTCTATTACGGTATTTTTCCAAAGCAGTTTCAAGAATCACAACGCCACTGCCACTTTTTTCCCGAACAGATTGAGCAAGGCGCGCACGTCTTGAGGCATAAATTTGTTTAGGAAATTCTGTTGTGTGGATCATATTTTTCTATTCAACTCTATCAATCTTTCCGGTGTGCCAACATCTACCCAAGCTACATTTAATAGTTCGCCAGTAACTTGATTCTGAGGCATGGCTAATTTTAGTATTGGTGCTAGTTTTGCAACTTCACCCATCTTAATACCTTTAAGTAAATCTTGGTGGTAGATCCCTGCGCCTGAAAATGTATAGCTTTGTGCTGTACCGTTTTTTTCAGTGATGTGGTCCTTATTCAGACAAAAATCACCATCCATGTTATGAGCGGGGTTATTAACAAGAAAAAGATGAGCGAGGACGGGTTGTTTGCTTTGGCGAAGACTATCAACCATCATCTGAATTTTATTAAATGGGAAATCCGGGCAAAACACATCGCCATTAATAGCAAAAAAATAATCCTTAATTGTCATAAATGACATGGCCTGCTTTAAACCGCCTGCGGTTTCTAAAGCAGAATTTTCTTCGGATAAAGATATATGAAGTTCTGGAAAAGAAGAGTCTTTAACATGCTGAACAATTTTTTCACCAAGCCATGCATGATTGATCACAATCTGATGAGCGCCACATTTGGCCAAATTTTCAAGATGCCAATCTAATAGTGTTTTATCTTTGACCCTAAGTAAAGGTTTAGGTGTATGGTCCGTCAGAGGACGCATTCTTTCTCCGCGACCAGCCGCTAGGACCATGCAAGGAATATGAATGCGGGAGTTCATGATTAAAAGGTTAAACCATCCGGACGTTGAATACCTTCTACTTTATCTAATAAACGAATTAAAGGTTTGAGGCTGATGTATCTTTCAGCTACTTTGCGTGTGTATTTGAAAACAAGTGGCATATCTTTTAGGTAGCCATCTTTCCCATCTCGATGGTAAAGCCGTGCAAAGATACCTAAAACCTTAAGATGTCGTTGAAGTCCCATCCATTCGAAGTCACGATAAAAGTCACCAAATTCGTTTTGAACAGGTAAGCCGGCTTTACGCGCCATTTCCCAATAACGAATCACCCAATCCATTTGATCAGGCTCTTCCCATTCAATATAAGCATCTCTAAATAATGATGCTAAGTCATAGGTAATGGGTCCGAACACGGCGTCTTGGTAATCTAAGATGCCCGGGTTTTTTGTTTTTGTGACCATTAAGTTTCGGCTATGGTAGTCCCTGTGGACTAACACCTGAGCTTGAGCGAGGTTGTTTTCCAAAATCAGCTCAAAAACCTTAGATAAATCTTGCTTTTCAGACTCACTCAGCTCAATTTGAAGATGTTTATTTAAATACCAATTTGGAAAAAGATCTAATTCTCTAGATAAGAGCGCTCTATCATATTCAGGCAACTGCCCCTGATTGGGTATCAGCTGCATCTTAATTAAGGCTTCTGTAGCGTCCCTATAAAGTTTAGGGGCGGTTGATGGATTAAGGGCTGTTAGATAGGTTTCGTTTCCTAAGTCAGACAACAGAAGAAAGCCTTGAGCAATATCAGCCTCCAAAACAATTGGAACATGAGCTCCGGCATTACCCAAAAGCTTTGAAATGTTGATAAATGGCCTAGTGTCTTCGCTGGCTGGAGGGGCATCCATGATGATAAAACTGCTGTTTTGGGAAGATTTATCCCCTAAAACCCTGAAGTAACGCCTAAAACTTGCGTCACTGGATGCGGGTTTGATGGAATTTAGGTCAATTGACCAATTTGGAGCCAAGCTGGCTAGCCAAGTATTTAATTCAGATAAGCGGGTATCAGTCTTCATGGATTCGTATAATAAAAGCACTTAAGTAATATGCCTAAAACTTTTATTACCCCGAGCTCGAAACTCGATCTAAAAAACCCGCTACTCAGACAGCTGATAGCGGTTGCATTTGCATCTTTGGCCTTGCCACAGTTAGCTTATGCTGAAGAACAGGTAACACCTCCTGATACCCCACTTAAACTTCGACTAGAAGACCAATTACTGGTTCGTCCAGTTGTTCCTGATGATTTATCACCCACTTTTACTTCCTCAAAGAAGCTTGATGGTGTTATGGATCGTCAAATGCAACTCGATGGGGATGCAGTTATACGAAGAGGGCGAACAGTTATTAAAGGTGATGTCATTGTTTATGACCCTGACACTGATGTTGTCGATATCGAAGGCAACGCTACTTTATTAAAAGATACAACTTATTTCAAAGGTACTAGAGCTAAGTTAAGAGTAGATGCTCAAGAAGGTTGGATGGAAGATCCAAATTACGAGCTAAGAGGTATTGGCGGCTATGGCAAAGCCGATCGCGTTGACTTCAAAGAAGGCAACGAGTTTGAACTTGAAAATTTGACTTACAGCACTTGTCGTCCTGAAAACTTAGATTGGTATTTATCAGCCAGCAGAATGGATGTTGAGGAGGATACTAAATCAGCCTCTGGAACAAATGCTGTTTTACATTTTTTTAACGTTCCGGTTTTATACACACCCGTTTTTGTATTACCTGTAGGCTCCGGGCGCCGCTCTGGTTTTCTATCGCCGACATATGGATCTGTAAATCGGGGAGGCGTCAAAGGTTGGGATATCACGTTACCTTACTACGTCAATATCGCTCCTAACCGAGATATGACTCTATTCCCAAGATATATCGAGGGGCGTGGTGAGCAATTAGGAGCAGAGTTCCGCTACTTAGATAGAAATTATGCTGGAATTGTTACTGCAGAAGTGCTGGATGATGCTGCGTTTGGAAAAAATCGTTGGGCATTTAGTTTAAAGCACACACAGAACCTAGCAACAGGCTTAGTTGGTTACACAGACTTTAGTAAAGTTTCTGATGATCTTTATGTTGACGACCTTGGTAAAAGTTTGAATGGTGTGATTAATCGTCAGTTCAATCAAGAGATCGGTACTAGGTATACCAATTCAGGTTGGAGTGTTTTAACTCGCGTCCAGAACTACCAAACACTTCAACCTGACCCAGCCAATCAAGTGGTTCTTCCATATGACCGAGAGCCGCAGGTAAATGCTAAATACATTCGCAATAATTGGAATGGTCTTAACTTTTCTTTTGAATCTGATGTAACCAGATTTACATATAAAGGCCTGTCAAGCGTAGACAGAACATTTAGTGCTGGTAACCGTGCTTATGCAGTTTCTTCTGTAGCTAAGCCATTTATGACGCCTGGGTATTATCTAACTCCTAAGTTAACTCTCAGATCTACACAATATACAGTTGATCCTTTTCCTGGGCAGGCAGACTTAAATCGTAATGTGACATTACCAACATTCAGCTTGGATTCTGGATTGGTATTAGAGCGAGATGCACTTGAATTAAATAAGGTTTTTAATAGAAATATTTTGATGACACTTGAACCAAGAGTCTTCTACGTCAATACACCTTATAAGTATCAATCAGACTTGCCCTTATTTGACACTGGTGCTGCTGGTTTTGGTATCTCTCAAATATTTAGTGAGAACACATTTGCTGGTAATGATCGTATTGCAGACAACAATAAAGTTACCTTTGGTATTACCTCAAGGATTTTGGATGCAGATACAGGTGTTGAGCGTTTGAGAGCTATCTTAGCTCAGCGTATCGATATGGAAGGGCAGCAAGTAACATTGACAGGTCAAGCGCAAACACAAGTTAAAAGATCAGATTTATTGGCAGGTCTTTCAACGCGTTTAGCTGGAAACTTCAACCTAGATGCTTTGGCTCAATATAACGATCAAATCAGCCAGATAGTTCAACAAAGTGTGACTGCAAGCTATCGACCAGAAGTAAGAAAATTATTAAATGTCAGCTATAAAAGATCTGTAGATATTAACGATAAAGATTCAAACAATAATCCACGCGCGACAACTGATCAATATGAACTCTCTGGCCAGTGGCCTATTACTCGACAGTGGTACGGCGTTGCTAGGTACAACTATGATCTGATTTCTAATAAAGTTTTAAACCGTGTGGCTGGTCTTGAGTACGATGCTGATTGTTGGGTGTTAAAAGTGGTCCAACGCCGCTATCAAAATACATCAATCTTAGCCACATCTGAAATTTATATGCAAATTGATTTCAAAGGTTTTTCAGGCTTTGGCAACAACCCAATTGACTTAATTCGTTTTAATATTCCAGGATATGAACCAATTAGCCCTAATCCTGCACCGATATCACCATTTGAAAGTTACGAATGAAGCTAGCTAAATTTATTTTCTGTACTCTTGGTTTTGCTTTTGTTGGGGGTGCTGTTCAAGCACAAAAAACCAATCAGTCAATTGATCAAGTTGTGGCCGTTGTTGACACTAGTTTAATTACAAAGGTTGAGTTGGAAAGACGAATCAATGTTATTGAAAGACAATTTAAGGCCACCAATCGTCAACTGCCACCGACCGCTGAATTGAGAAAGCAAGTTCTTGAAAGATTGGTTTCTGAGCAGATCCAACAAAATCTTGCTAGAGAGCAGGGCATCAGAGTTTTAGATCCTGAATTAGATCGCATTTTAATTTCTGTTGCCGGCCAAAATAAATTAACAGTTGCTGAATTTAAATCTAAAGTAGAAAAAGAGGGAACATCTTTTAATAGATATAAAGAAGACTTACGAAAAGAAGTCATTGCGGCAAGATTGCGTGAGCGAGAGGTTGATGCCCGCGTTCGCGTTAGTGAAGCAGAAATAGATAACTATATTGCTGAAAAAAATAGAGGTAAAAATACAGAAGCTGCAAGCGGCGAAGTTTACTTGGCTCAGTTAGTGATTGGTACAGCTAGTAATGCATCCGCATCAGATTTGGCAAGTGCTCGTGAAAAAGCAGAAGCCATTTTGAAGCAAGCATTAATAGAAAAAGATTTTTTGGGCTTTAGTAAGCGAATTGCAATAACGGGTTCAGGTATCAGGTCAGAAGATTTGGGTTATCGCACTCTTGAGCGTTTACCCCACTTACTCGTAGATGCCGTATCAGGAGTACCTACAAACCAAGTGGTCTCAAGATTAATTCAAAGTGGCGCGGGTTTCCATATTATTAAGGTAATGGATCGTAAAGGTTTGCCTGTCAGTGCAAATGCTGAGATTTCAGTAACTCAAACCCAAGCTAAACATATTCTTCTTAAGCATCGCCCAAGTTTGACTGATCAAGAGGCTCAAAGACGATTAAATGGCTTTAAAGAGCAAATTAAGATCAAAGCAGCAGATTTTTCTCAATTGGCAAAAAAGTACTCTGAAGATGGCAGCGCACCTAATGGTGGTGGTTTAGGTTGGATGTCCCCTGGAGAGTTAGTACCAGAATTTGAACAGGCTATGAATCGATTAAACATCAATGAGGTCAGTGAACCTGTGAGAACAGAGTTCGGTTGGCATCTGATTCAAGTTGTTGAGAGGCGCGAAGCGAAGTTATCTGCTGATAAGCAAAGAGATTATGCTCGTGCCGCTATTCGCGATAGAAAATTAGATCAAGCTTATGAGGATTGGATTCGCCAGATACGTGACGGCGCCACTGTCGAAATTAGAAATCTTGATTAATGATGATGCACATTGCTCTAACCACAGGTGAGCCGGCGGGCATAGGGCCTGAGATCAGTGTTAAAGCAGCATCACAATTTCTGGACAAATACGATGATGTAGTGATTCATTTAATTGGTGATAAGGCGCTCCTAAATGCATCTGATGATCGATTAATCATTGAGCATCAAGCTTTATCAAAGCCAGTAAAAGCTGGTGAGTTGAATGTTGAAAATGCTAACTATGTTGTTTCAACTCTTGATCATGCAATTGCTGGTTGCATAGCTGGTACATATGACGCTATGGTGACTGCACCAGTTCAAAAAAGCATCATTTCTGAATCAGGTTTGACATTTACTGGCCATACTAAATATCTTGCTGAGAAGTGTCAAACACCATTGGTAGTGATGATGTTGTCCGGAAAACCAGCTTTTAAGTCAGATCTTTTGCCAGATGAGTTGAGAGTTGCTTTGGTCACTACGCACATTCCTTTAAAAGAGGTTCCATCTTTTATTTCAATTGAGCTGATTGAAAAAACTATTGAGATTATTGATAAAGATTTAAGGGAAAAATTTAATATCTCTTCTCCTTGTATTTGTGTAACAGGACTCAACCCACATTCTGGAGAATCTGGGCATATTGGTCGTGAAGAGATTGAAGTGATTATTCCGGCATTAGAAAATCTTCGACGAAAAAAATATAACGTCATAGGCCCATTGCCTGGGGATACTATCTTTACGCCTTCAAATTTAAAAAAAGCGGATGTTGTTTTGGCAATGTCACATGATCAAGGTTTGGCACCTTTTAAGTTCGCAACCTTTGGTGGGGGAGTCAATGTGACTCTAGGCCTTCCAATTATCAGAACTTCTGTTGACCATGGTACGGCATTAAATATAGCTGGAAAAGGTATAGCTGATTCCTCAAGTATGGTTGCCGCCCTAGAGTTGGCTCGCACAATATCAAGGAATAAGCGTGGCACATCAGGCTCGTAAAAGATTCGGACAACATTTTTTGGTTGATAGTGGCATCATTCATGCGATCGTTCGATCTATTGAGCCAAGTCCTCAAGATGCTGTAATAGAAATTGGGCCAGGTTTGGGCGCTATGACGAGACCTTTGTTAGCTTCTTTAAATGAAATGTCTGTGGTCGAATTAGATAGAGATTTAGTGAAGCGCTGGAGATCTGAATCACATAAAAATTTAACTATTCTTGAGGCAGATGCACTTAAGTTTGATTTTTTGAATTGGGCTAAAAATGCTCGCGATCAAATTCAGGCGAGTAATTCTCAAGCAAAGGTAAAGATCGTAGGTAACTTGCCTTACAACATATCCTCACCACTATTATTTCATCTCATGGACGCTGTGGACTATGTAGACGAGCAGGTTTTTATGCTTCAAGCGGAGGTGATTGAAAGAATGGTGGCTCAGCATGGAGATTCAGAATACAGCCGTTTATCTGTCATGCTTCAGTCAAGATACCATTTAGAAAATGTCCTAGATGTTCCTCCTGATGCGTTTGATCCGCCGCCTAAGGTGAACTCCGCAGTGGTTAAGATGATTCCTAGAGTTGATCTTAAATTAACTGCCTCTGAATATGAATCTTTAGCCTCTTTAGTTTCAATGGCTTTTGCTCAGCGCAGGAAAGTATTAAGAAACAACTTATCAGCCGTAAAAGAACGTTTAGATCTCTCAGACGATACTCTTGCCTTACGCGCTCAAGATATTTCGGTTGAAGATTACATTACTTGGGCTTGTAAGCTGGCGCATCAATAACGCGCATTTCGGTTTCAATCCATTCTTCTGTTGCTTGATGAACTTGGCCAGCTGATTGATCTGCTGTGTTGATAGCAGGGCCTATTGAGACAATAATTTTTCCTGGGTACTTAAGAAAACTATTTTTTGGCCAAAAATGTCCTGCATTGTGAGCAATCGGTATTACCCATGCATTGGTGGCACTAGCAAGACGAGCCCCCCCTTTGTGGTACTGCGGAGAACTGCCAACTGGGGTACGAGTGCCCTCAGGAAAAATAATAATCCAAAGACCTTGTGCTAGGTACTTTTTACCTTGAGAGGTAATGGAGTGTGAAGCCGCTGCACCCTTAGAGCGATCAATATGAATCATTCTAAGTAAGCCTAAAGCCCAACCAAAAAATGGAATCCAGAGGAGTTCTCGCTTAAACACAAAGCATAATTGCTTTGGAATGATAGCTAAAAGAGCAATGGTCTCCCAAGCGGACTGGTGCTTCGAAAGTAAAATAACCGGCTGATCAAGCATGGCATCAACATTTTCCATGCCTCGTATTTCATATTCAATGCCACAAATTTGCTTAGCGAGATAAGTCATCGTAACATTCCAAATCCTTGCTAACTCATAACGTTTAGCTGGTCTTATAAATGGAAAAGTTAAAAAGCAAATCGTTGCCCAAAGTGGCGTAAAAACTAACATGCTAAGAAAAAAAGCGATTGATCTGATTTGAATCATGTACGCTGAATAAAGTGATTGGCAAAAGCCATGAGATCTTGATGGATTGCCGTATAAGGCGGTAATTTTCCACTGGCTCTGGCTTTTTCGCCTTTACCAGTCAGCACTAGGTGTGGTTCTGCGCCAACCGCAACACCTGCAACTAAATCGCGGATGCTATCACCAACTATAGGCACGCCTTTAACGGGTATGCCATACCTCTCTGATATTTTTTCAATCATGCCAGGCAATGGTTTTCTGCAATTACAATGGTCAGCATCGGTATGCGGGCAAAAAAAGATGGCATCAACATGTCCACCAACCTTTGCCAGTAGGCGATGGAACTTATCATGAATGGCGTTAAGCATATCCATGTCATACAGCCCTCTGCCAACGCCTGATTGATTCGTGGCAACTGCGATGTGATAGCCCGCTTGATTGAGTTTAGCAATAGCCTCTAAGCTGCCCGGTATTGGAATCCACTCATCAGGTGATTTGATATAAAGATCACTATCTTCATTAATCACGCCATCTCTATCCAAAATGACAAGCTTAGAGTGAGGAGTTTTAGAAGCCATGATTTAAGAAGCAAGCTTTCCGATATCTGCTACTTGATTCATAATGCTGTGCAGATTCAATAGTAAAGCTAGACGATTATTCCTTAATGCAACATTTGGATCCATAACCATTACATCATTGAAGAATCGATCGATGTCATCTCTTAATGTCGAAAATGATTGAAGAGCGTCTGTGTAATGACCTTGTTCAAAAGATTGATTGACGGTAGGCATAATTTTATCTAGAGCTTTTGCAAGAGATATTTCAGCATCAACCATTAGTAGCGTTTGATCAACCACTTTAGGGATTTCAAAATCAACTTTTTTAAGTATGTTACCAATACGTTTATTGGCACTTGCTAGAACTGGTGCTGCATCTAAGCTACTAAAGCGGCGAACAGCTTCAAGTCTTTCTAGGACGTCATTAAAAACTTGCGGATCTTGACTTACAACAGAGTCCACTTCGTTAGTAGAGTAGGCTTTGCCATCCAAGCTTTGATCTTTTAAGTAAGCTCTCAGTCTATCCAAGATAAATTGATGAATTAGATCTAGTTTTGCATTCTCTTTAACTTCAGCTTGGCTAAATTGATCTAGTGTGCCTTGGATTAATTGGCGAATATTTAGAGGTAATTTCTTTTCAAGCAAGATACGGCAAATACCAAGTGCATGACGTCGAAGCGCAAATGGATCTTTTTCACCTGTAGGAGCTAAGCCGATACCCCATATACCTACTAATGTCTCTAATTTATCAGCAAGAGCTAATATTGTTCCAGTATCTGTTTTAGGTAATAAATCGCCTGCAAAACGTGGAGCATAGTGTTCCATACAAGCTGCAGCAACATCTGGATGCTCTTTATCGTTTAACGCATAGTAGCGACCCATGACACCTTGAAGCTCAGGGAACTCTCCGACCATATCCGTCAGTAAATCCGCTTTTGCTATTTTGGCTGCTCGCTCTGCTAATGAGATATCGATAGCTGGATGACTGGCCTTTAATGAATGTGCAATTAAGCCAGCAATTTTTGCAACCCGTTCAGTTCTTTCAAGTTGCGTACCAAGTTTGTTGTGATAAACAACTTTAGACAATAAGGGGGTTCTATCAATTAAAGATTTTTTACGATCTTGCTCATAAAAGAATTTCGCATCGGCCAAACGAGGTCTGACCACTCTCTCGTTTCCGGAGATGATGGCCTCAGGCGTTTTTGTTTCAATATTAGAAACAATTAAAAACTGATTAGATAACTTGCCATTCATATCTGTCATGGCAAAGTATTTTTGATTGGTTTGCATCGTCAGGATCAAGCACTCTTGAGGGATGGCAAGGAACTCCTCCTCAAACTGGCAAATATAAACTGCAGGCCATTCAACCAAGGAGCAAACTTCCTCTAGTAATGAGTCGGGCATTAATACTTGCTTACCTTGTGAGGCCTGCATTAATTCAGAACGCATGGTTTGCATGCGCTCTTCGTAACTAGCAATGACTTTTCCAGAATTTCTTAATATTTCAACATATTGATCAGCATGCTCAATTTTGATAATGCCGCTGGACAGAAAACGATGACCTAAGGTTGTATCACCCGAAGTTAAACCAAGTGCTTTTACTGAAACAAGTTTTGAACCATGAAGAGCTAATAAGCCATGAGCAGGCCTTACAAATTCAATATCTTGAATTTGTTGGGTGCCTAGTGTGATTTGATAGCGCATCACCTTAGGTATTGGCAATTTACTTAGAGATAAATCAATCGCAGTTTGCAAACCTTTAGATAGTTCCACACCAGGAACATTCAGTGTCAGATAGAAGGTTTCTGCTTTATCAGCGCCCTGTCTTTCAAGGGATGCAACCGGAGTATCTGGATGACCCAGAGAGGCTAGCTTTTTTAATAAAGGCGCAGTGGCTTGACCTGAACTGTCTATCGCAATGGATACAGGTAATAATTTTTCTTGTACCAGACGGTCCGGTGCTTTTTCCAGTACCTCTGAAATATGAACAGCTAAACGTCTTGGAGTAGAAAAACTTGTGATGACACTTGTTTCACTGAGAAGGCCTTGATTCTTTAAAGATTGAGTAATGCCATCTGAAAAACTTTGACCTAATTTTTTTAATGCTTTAGGAGGAAGTTCTTCGGTAAGGAGTTCTAGCAATAATGGAGCCTTATTCATTACTTGCTCCCATTTTTTTGACACATTGGGAAGCCTAATTTCTCACGAGACTCATAGTAAGCTTGAGCAACGCTTCGAGAAAGATTGCGAATGCGACCAATATAAGCTGCTCTCTCTGTAACTGAGATAGCTCCTCTTGCATCCAAAAGATTGAATGTGTGGGCAGCTTTTAAAACCATTTCATATGCTGGAAGTGCCAAAGGTATTTCTATTAAACGTTTTGCTTCATTTTCATAATTACCAAATTGCTGAAACAGCAAATCGGCATTAGAGTATTCAAAATTGTATGTTGATTGTTCAACTTCATTTTGATGATAAACATCACCATAACTCACACCATCAGTCCAAACTAAGTCATAAACGTTTTCAACTTTTTGAAGATACATGGCTAAACGCTCGAGACCGTAGGTAATCTCTCCTAAAATTGGTTTACAGTCAATGCCGCCGACCTGTTGGAAATAGGTGAACTGGGTTACCTCCATACCGTTGAGCCAAACTTCCCAACCAAGACCCCAAGCGCCAAGAGTTGGATTTTCCCAGTCATCTTCAACAAAACGAACATCATTTTGTTTTAAATCGAGACCTAAGGCTTCCAAGCTACCTAAATACAAATCTAGAATATTTTCAGGTGCTGGCTTCAGAACAACCTGGTATTGATAGTAATGCTGTAAACGATTGGGATTTTCACCATAACGGCCATCTTTAGGACGTCTTGATGGCTGGACATAAGCGGCCTTCCAAGGCTCTGGCCCTAAGGATCTTAAGAATGTGGCGGTATGTGAAGTGCCGGCGCCAACCTCTAAATCAACAGGTTGGAGGAGGGCGCAACCTTGTTGGTCCCAGTAGTTTTGAAGGGTAAGAATGACTTGCTGAAAGGTAAGCATATGGTAGGTTTCCTGAACCCCATGATTTTACCTTTCTTAAGAGGATTTAGACCATTTTTTAGTTTGTTGCCAGCCAAGAACTAAGATTCCGATCGAAAGTAATAAGATCGGTATGTTTCCCCAGGTGACAAAGGGTGTTATTCCAGAATACGGCTGCACATGGTTTTTAAGGATGCTTTGTTGAAACTCAGGGAGTTGGGCAACTACTTGTCCTCGATGATTAACGATAGCAGTAACCCCTGTATTGGTGGCTCTTAGAGTTGGGATGCCTGTTTCCATAGAGCGTAACTGAGCAAGTCTTAACTGTTGCTCAGAGGCTTGGCTATCACCAAACCAGGCAAGATTAGTGAGATTGATCCATAAATGATGTTTGACGGAGGCATCTCTTTGTCTTGCAGCTATTTCATCACCAAAAACATCTTCATAGCAAATCATGACGCCTGCATTGATGGATTCTTTACCATGCTCAATTACAAATGGCGCTTGATTTTTTGGTCCACGATGAAAATTACCTAAGGGTGTTTGAACAGCATCAACAAACCACTGAAATCCCCAAGGTACGAATTCACCAAAAGGAACCAAATGACTTTTGTCGTATTTGTAATTATCTTTATTGGTTTGCAGACCCAATGCTGAGTTGGAGTACTGACCTGATGAGCTTTTACCAACAACACCTAGAAGAATATTTTTCTGAGGATTTTTGTTGTGAAGGTCTGTAAAAAATGAATCAGGAAGCAGTTCGTGAGGAATTGGTACAGCTGTCTCAGGTGCAACGATGAGTCCACTTTTTTGCTCTTCGATAGTTTTTTTATAAAAATTAATTTGATTTTGAGTATTTTGAGGATCAAATTTTAATGTTTGAGGAAAGTTACCCTGAATGAGGGTGACTTCAATTGGCTCGCCGATAGCTTGAGTAAATGGAATGAATCCTAAAACTTGACTGAATGAAATAAAAGAAACAACAACAATCAATTTTGTTGAAATGCTTTTTTTACTTTGACTAATGAAGCTAGCAATCGCTAACACTGCCCAAGTACATGCTAAGCCGCCGGCAATAGGTGCCCAGGCATAAAGTGGGCCATCAACTTGTGTTTCTGCAATGCCAGCCCATGGAAAGCCTGTGAACAATTGACCTCTTAACCACTCGCAAATTGTCCACAAGCTCGCAATACTTAAAACTCTCCACAAGGGATGTGTGATGTAAGAGGATAACTTCAGAGCTAAGGCAGGAAATATTGCTAAATAAGCTGATAAGGCAAAAACTGCGAAGACGGCCAGCGGAGCCACCATACCGCCAACATCATGTAAGCTGATAAAGATCCACCATAGAGCGTTACAAAAGTAGCCTAATCCAAAAATCCAGCCATATTTAAAATGATGTTTATTTAAAAATATAAGATGGATCAGAATTCCTAATCCAGGAATAATCAGCCAACCGCCATAAGGTAGCTCTACTAACCAAGAGCATGCGCTACCTAAGAGAAAAAAAAGAAGTGCTTTAATCAATTACTCTGAGGGATCTTTTGGGGTAATGGGGCTGGCTAGTAAAACATGTAATTGTCTTGCGTCAGCGCGCTGTACTTCAAAGTGAATGTTATCAATATTCAGTGATTCCCCTTTATGAGGAACGCGACCTAATTTTTTCAGAATAAAACCAGCAAGGGTATCGTTGTCTTCATCCTCGAATGAAGTTTTAAGAACTTCATTCACTTGCTCTAGTTCTGTAATGCCACGAATTCTAAATTTACCGTCTTCTAAGCTGATAATGTTATCTTCAATGTCATCCGTGTCATGCTCATCTTCGATATCTCCAACGATCTGCTCTAAGACATCTTCGATGGTAACAAGCCCGGCCACGCCACCATATTCATCAACAACAATGGCAATGTGGTTGCGGTGATCACGAAAGTCTTTTAAAAGAACGCTTAAACGCTTAGATTCTGGAATGAAAACGGCTGGTCTCAACCAGTCTCTTAGCTGGAAGTCCTCTTCTTGAGAGTGTCTTAATAAGTCTTTAGCAAGCAAAATGCCGATGACATTGTCTCTATTATTTTCATAAACAGGGAAGCGGGAGTGAGCTGCTCTAATCACTTCGGCAATCGTATCTTCGACTGAACCGTTAATATCAATCCAATCAATTTGAGCGCGTGGGATGAGAATATCTCTAGCAGCAAGTTCTCCAACCTGGAAAACGCCCTCGATCATGGATAAGGCATCGGCATCGATCAAGCCATCTGCTTGAGCTTCTTTTAGAGTTTCTAAAAGCTCAACTCTTCTCTCTGAAGGTGTGGCAGGAGTTGGTGTTAGCAGGTTTGCTAAACGTTCTAAAAGGGTTTGGGGCTCAGGTTCAATTGTCATAGTGAGTAAGAATAACGCATTTTTGTTAAATCAAACGTAGGGGTTGCCCTGCTTTAATTTTCTTAGTATGGCTATTTCTAGTTCTTCCATGCCTTCTGCCTCTACCTCGTCTTCATGATCAAAACCTTGGGCATGAAGTGTGCCATGAACAATTAGGTGGGTGAGGTGTTGCAGAAACTCTTTTTTTTGATCTTTGGCCTCTTTTTCAACCACTGGTAAGCAAATAACTATGTCTGCTATGACTTCACTAGATTCTGGTGATGAGTCATAAGGAAAAGTTAGAACATTGGTAGCGTAGTCTTTATGTCGATAAGTTAAGTTAAGCTTTTTACCTTCAGCTTGCCCCACAAATCTTAAGGTAATGGTTGCATCATTTTGTAATGCTGCCTTAACCCATTTCCTTGCTTTTAAGGTGGTAATGACCTCTTCCCACTTTTCTTGAAGTTTGACTGTGCCAAATTGCACATCTAAGTTCAAACGGTTTGACTTTTTGATCATTGCAACACCAATTCTCCACGCAAAGAATGTGGAAGAGCTTCCGTATATGTAACGGCAATTAATTTTCCGATTAAACGTTTGGTATGTTCGCTTTCAATAGCTATCAACACCACGCGACCATTTTCAGTTCTTCCCTGCAGGTGCAGGCCATCACGCGCCATACTTTCCATCATGACACGCTCTGTTTTACCAATCATTTTTTGATTGATTTCTAAAACATGCTCATCAATTTTTGCGACTAATTGTTTCAAGCGTCTATTTTTTACTTCAAGTGGGGTGTCATCTTGAAGGCTAGCGGCAGGAGTTCCCGGGCGCTCGCTGTAAACAAAGCAGTAACTATTATCAAATTTAAGCTCTTCAACTAATTTCATTAATTGATTAAAGTCTTCTTCTGTTTCACTAGGAAAACCAACAATAAAGTCACTGGATAAAGTGATGTTGGGTCTTACTAACTTTAGTTTTTTAATAAGACTCTTGTACTCTAGGACTGTATAACCTCTTTTCATACCCGCCAAAACTCGATCTGATCCATGTTGAACTGGCAAATGAAGGTGATCAACTAATTGAGGTATTTTTGCGTAGGCATCAATCAGCCTTTGGGTAAATTCTTTAGGATGGCTGGTTGTAAAGCGAATACGTTCAACTCCTGGTATTTCTGCAACATATTCAAGCAACAAAGCAAAATCAGCAATATCACTCGAGTTGCTCATAGTGCCGCGATAAGCATTCACGTTTTGGCCAAGAAGATGAATTTCTTGAACACCTTGTTGAGTAAGACCTGCCACTTCAGTTAGAACATCATCAAAAGGTCTTGAGACTTCCTCGCCCCTTGTATAGGGAACAACACAATAGGTGCAATATTTGGAGCAACCTTCCATGATGGAGACATAAGCAGATCCCCCTTCAACTTTTGCTGGGGGAAGATTGTCAAATTTTTCAATTTCAGGAAAGCTGATATCTACTTGTGGAATTCCAGTTTTCCGGCGCTCATTAATTAGCTCTGGCAAACGGTGTAAAGTTTGAGGCCCAAAAACAATATCAACGTAGGGAGCTCTTGTAACAATATGTTTTCCCTCTTGGCTAGCAACGCAACCACCAACACCAATGAGTAAATCAGGTTTGTTAACTTTAAGTTCTCGAAGGCGGCCCAGATCTGAAAAAACTTTATCTTGCGCCTTTTCTCTAATCGAACAGGTATTCAAGAGAATGATGTCGGCATCTTCAGGAGTGTCAGTTTTAATAAGGCCCTGCTTGGCGTTTAATATATCGGCCATTTTGTCTGAGTCGTACTCATTCATTTGGCAGCCGAAGGTGCGGATATAGACTTTTTTCATATAAACGCTATTTTACGTGCTTTAAAGTAAAGAACCGCTCAATGAGCGGTTCTTGATCTTAATGGCGTTACCTTCAATTAAGGCTTGATGTAGGCAAAGCGGTCTCTTGATTGAAGTTGACCTATTCTCGCAACGCCAGAGGGCGTGTATTCAGCATCAAGAATAAATTGCTCTTTTTTCAAATTACGGTTTTTAAGAGTAATTTCGCAGATTTCAAATTTAACGCCACGCGCTTTAAGAGCGCCAACTAATGATGCGTAGTCAATATTAGGATTCTTTGCGTCTATTGCACCTTCCATCAAGAAATCAATGCCATTCGCATGAGTAACAACGGTAATTTTTGTTGCAGGAGCAATATCTAAGTGATTGCGAATGTTTCTCAAACCCTTAGTTGCCTGAGTTGAAGCGTCGTCAATGTGATAAACGACCTTATCTTCTGCCATAGAGAGTGAAGAAAATCCTAAGAAAACAATCACAAGAGCGGTTTTTAAAAAAGATGACATTTGTATCCTTAATACATTAGTTTGTTTATATGGTTTGAGCATACATCTCAACGCCGAAAAAGAAAATAGCCCACAAAAGTGGGCTATTAAGTAATTGGTGGCGAATCAGGGATTCGAACCCCGGACCTGCGGATTATGATTCCGTCGCTCTAACCGGCTGAGCTAATTCGCCAAAGACTGAAATTATAGCTTATTTAGACTATTCCACACAGCTTTGGGCTTTGGCAACAGGATTAACAAAGCTTCTTTGAGATTAAGACGCCTCAGCTAATGGCAAGTTGATTAACAAGTTTTGGGGCTTGAATTTCAAACATTTATCTGAGTCATGAGCCATAGCAAGGTAAACGGGCTTGCCAATAACTTCTTTCATCATCCGACCTTGATCGATGAACTCTAATTTGAACAAGCAAAGTACTTGAGCTAATTTAGTGTTGTCTACAGATTGACCTTTGTATAAAGCGTTCAGAATCTCTGTTGCAGTGATATCAAGACCAATATGCCAAGACCACTTGGAATCAGTAATTTGACCTTGAGGGGTAATCTTGACTTTGATGCCGTGGAAATGAGCAATCCATTTTTCTAAAAGTTTAGAAAGTGCTGAGATGCCATATTGGTCAAAATTAAGTTGCAAAACAAAGTTGCGATTTTCATTTTGTTCCCAATATTCCTCTGAATTATCTGATGTTAAAACATCAAGATCGATTGTCCTGAGCGGTACAGAATTTTGCTTCAATAATTGGCCAATACTTCCAAATCCACCGGTTTCCGCATATCTCTCAACTGTTTCTTGATCTGCTGACATGATGTGACCATCATCTGTGATCGTGATTTTCTGCATTCTAAATAATAGCTCTGCTGCTCTAGCATCAAAGGCTGAAGGCTCATCACCTAATAGATGTTGACAAAGTATCTGCGTCAGTTGATCAACGAATAGTGGAGGTACATCAACGCCACTACCTTGAAACAAGCTTAAGTAAAAACTTTCGATGGATTTAGCTTGAACTAATTTATCGCGAAACCTTAGCCAAATTTCATAATTAACTTGGATGTCTTGATCGGCCATTTTTTTAATGTCAGCAACATTGATGGAGGCGCGTGGGTTATTTAAGAGCATTTGATGAACTGCTTGCTCTTGTGAACAGGATTCGGGTATGAGGGCTAACTCAGGTCTGTTTAAATACGAGCGAAGAAAGTCATCGGTAACAATTAACTGACGGTCAGAGTTGATCGATAAATGTTGGTAATTACTATTGGGCCAGTATGTGCGCATAAATTTCTATCAAAGTTATTTCAGTATTGTGCAATGAAAATAAAAAGTCTCAGTTTGCCCGTTTGACTATTATGGTTAATTGATCAGCATTATCAAGCACGGCTCATTTTTTTAGATGACGGCATCATTTAGAGCCCTAAAGTCCTTGGTTGTCAGTAATTTCATACAAGCTTTTCTGAAAAATTCTGATACAAATTAAGGCTTTACTGATTGAATTGAGCCAAATAGGGCGTTTTAATGAATATTCTATTAAGGCGCAAAAATTCCTTGCATAGAACACTGTTTTTATATACAGTAATTACTGTATATTTAAATGTAACAAAAACACCTAATTTTGAATAAGGACGATTATGGAAGACCAAAAGAAGAAATCTAGATCTGAATCGGGATCAGGATCAGCCCCTGCCGATATAGAGGGCATGAGCTCAGAGAAGCAAAAAGCATTAAATGCAGCCCTTGCG
>CAMCVH010000002.1 GCA_945881875.1 Polynucleobacter meluiroseus | reverse complement strand
TGATGGTGGTGATGCAAAAGCTCTTTATCAAGTCACCTCGCGTGGCAAGCAACACTTAGGTGCAGTGGGCGATGTCTTAGAAGTCACTGAAACAGGTCCCGAGCAAGCGGTGATCGATGCTATCTCACCACGAAAAAATTTACTCTACCGCTCTGATGCTTATAAGAGCAAATCGATTGCTAGTAACGTTGATCAAATTTTGATTGTGCTGGCAACCGAACCTGGTTTTTCTCCAGACTTATTGGGTCGAGCCGTGATTGCAGCAGAGACAGCAGAAATTATTCCTCGCATCATTTTGAATAAATGTGATTTACCAAACAAGCTTCCAACTGCTCGAAAAATGTTAGAGCCTTACATTGCAATGGGATACCCCGTTCATGAGATGTCTGTAAAACATGATCCCGCTTCTGTACAAGAATTAGCACAACACCTTTACGGAAAAGTTTCTGTTCTTGTTGGCCAATCAGGCATGGGTAAATCAACCTTGTTAAACGCACTCATCCCCGATGCAGTTGCTCAAACGCAAGAACATTCTAAGAAATTAGATAGCGGCAAACATACAACGACAGCCTGTCGTTATTATGATTTACCAGCAAGATCTGGTAAGACAACTGGATTTGTAGGCGCGATGATTGACTCGCCAGGCTTCCAAGAGTTTGGTTTAGCTCACTTATCTGAAAGTGAACTCCAACATGCTTTTATTGAATTTAGACCGCTACTGGGTCAATGTAAGTTTCATAATTGCAGCCATGGTGATGAGCCAGGGTGCGTGATCCGTGCAGCAGTTGATGCTGGAACTATCTCAGCGCAGCGAGTCGACTTGTTCCGTCAACTGCGCCACGAATCACATAACGCGGATACTATCCAAGCCAGACTGAAATAGTCATCAAGGCTATTACAACTAACCAAAGTATCACTGCTCGCCAAACCAAGCCAACGGCTGAACGCATACTTCGAACGGATGCCTCAACGCCAATATCAATGATCGGTGGTTCACCAGCTTCAGCCATACGCATAGCTTCGTTGCTATCGGGCTCAGGTAATGGAGATCCTAGACGAACACCTAATGCGCCAGCGCCAGCCGCCAAAATAACTGCTTCCAACTCATTGGCCCATTTCTTTAAATGGAAGCGCCAAGCGTATACAGCATCTTCAAAATTACCAACAATGGCAAATCCAATAGCAGTCAATCTCGTTGGCAACCAATCAATCGCATGGAAGAATTTTCTAGCAGCCTGTCCCAAATTAGCACTTGCCTCAGATGGCCAACGCTCAGATGCCATATCAGCTAATCGATAAAGCACAACACCTGCTGGACCTAGTGGCAACATGAACCAAAAAATAACTCCGAATACATGACGATGTGATCCGACAATGGCTCGTTCTAAAGCCAAGCGGATCACTTCTGACTCCGTCATGGTTTCTGTATTGATGCCATCCCCCTGCCACTCAGCCAAAATCTTTCTAGCAAGATCTAAATTTCGATCAAGTAAAGCTTCATGGATAGCTGTGAACGGATGACTAAATTGTCTAAATCCTAAATACAAATAAACAATCAAGATGTTCCATACAAACGCTAATAGCGGTTGGATAGATAACAAAATAATATGGACAGCCAAGACGAAAATGACTGGCGGGAAAAATGCTGCTAAACAGGCTAGGCGCCCACTCCGCTCAGTACCAGAGTCAACATTACGAACCACAAAGTCCAACCAAGCTTTTGATAAGCGGCGAATCCAGTGGTCTTTTTCTACAGGTTTATATTGCTCAGCAATGAGCGCAAAAAGGATTGATAGAAATGTCATGCTCGTAAAAAATGATAAAGATTCCGTAGCATACCCGCAGTTGCTCCCCAAATGAACTTATTTTCATAGGGCATGGCATAAAAACGGCGCTCACCATCAGGACTTTGCCATAGTCGATGCTCATGATGATGGGGGTTCATCAAGAACCTTAAGGGCACTTCAAATATGTCAGCGACCTCAAATTTATCGGCCTGATAGATATGACCTGGCGTGACAAGCCCAACAACAGGAGTCACTTGGTAACCCGTAATAGTTAGGTAATTGGGTAAGCATCCCAAGACCTCTACTTTGTTCTTTGGCAATCCTATTTCTTCTTCAGCCTCGCGCAAGGCGGTGAACTCGGCAGATAGATCACTGGGATCTGACCGACCACCAGGAAAACTAATTTGCCCAGGATGATCATATAAATGAGCTGTCCTTTGGGTCAGTAGAATTTTTACTTCGTTCTCATAAGCAACCAGCGGTATCAAAACTGCGGCAGGTGTTGGGGTATTTCCGCGCCCGCCGGTCATTGCGCCGTTTGCAGAAAGTGCGGCTCGGTTCTCATCAGTGACTTCAACAGCCCAACTTTTATTTTCTGTAAAGCGGGTTTGTATTGCTTTTACGCTCATAAGGTCCGCATGAATTGCAGGCAAATGGCTATCCCGAGCTACAACCGGAACCGCTTGTGGATCAAATGGAGAATGCGACTTTGTTGACATGTTCTTAGTTTATAGAAAAACTAAAGGCAGCCGAAGCTGCCTTTGATCTACAAACGCTTGCAAGATGCTTATTCAGCAGCCACTGCTTTAGTACGCGCTTGTAACTTTTCTTTAATACGTGCTGATTTACCAGAACGATCGCGCAAGTAGTACAACTTAGCACGACGTACATCACCACGACGTTTAACTTCAACGCTAGCGATTACTGGTGAATATGTTTGGAATGTACGCTCAACACCTTCGCCAGATGAAATCTTACGAACGATAAAGCTTGAATTCAAACCACGGTTACGCTTGGCAATTACAACGCCTTCGTAAGCCTGCACACGTTTACGTGTACCTTCAACAACGTTAACACTAACAATTACTGTGTCACCCGGCGCAAACGCTGGGATAGTTCTGTTAGCTGTTAAACGAGCAATCTCATCTTGCTCAATTGATTCAATAATATTCATGACAACTCCTGTAGCATCTTACCAACGTTGTATTCCGAACTGGATAACCAGCGGACTTGGAAGAGGATGCGGTTTAAAACCCTGTTTGGTTTTGCAAAATCGCTAAATAAGCTTCATCTGCCGAACTCAACAAGCCTTGCTGACGAGCCTGATCAATTAAGTCAGGTCGACGCTTTAACGTCAGTTCCAAAGATTGTTTCCGACGATAGTCCGCTATTTTAGCGTGATGTCCGCCTAAAAGCACGTCAGGAACCAATAAATTTTCATAATTTTCGGGTCTGGTGTAGTGAAAACAGTCCAAAAGACCATCCATAAAGCTATCTTGAACCGCTGAATCCGCATCCCCGAGAGCGCCTGGGATCATTCGGATAACCGCGTCCATGACCGCCATTGCTGGGATTTCGCCGCCAGAAACCACGAAATCACCTAAGCTGACCTCTCGATCTACCCGTCGCTCCACCAAACGCTGGTCAATGGCCTCATACCGCCCACAAATGAGGGTCACAGACCTCAAATCAAGCAGTTCTGATACTATTTTTTGGGTAAATCGCTCGCCCTGAGGAGATAACAGGATCACTGGGCCTTTCTGAACCCCTTGATCTTGGGCAACCGCATCTAAGGTATCTTCTAGAGGTTTAGCCATCATCACCATGCCTGGGCCGCCGCCATAAGCACGGTCATCCACTGTTCTGCGTGTATCTGCTGTGTAGTCCCTAGGATTCCAGGTTTTGATAGTCGCCAAGCTCTGCTCTAAGGCGCGACCAGTGATGCCCCAGGCGCTGATGGCTGAGAACATTTCAGGAAAGATGGAAACCACATCAAAGCGCATCAATTAACCTATTTGCTTATTTTTTACTAAATTACCAGTCTAACTGCCAGTCTACGATGATTTTTCGGTCGGGATCATCGGCGTTTTTGTTCACTGACTGAATCACTGACTCGATAAAGGGGATCAATCGATCTTCTTTTTGATCAGGGGCTCGAACACACAAAATAGACTGAGCGCCGTTATCCATCAACTCAGAGACCAAACCCAAATTTTCACCCTGAAGATTAAAGACAGGCAAACCGATGAGGTCCACCCAGTAAAAGCTATCAGGATCTTCCGTTGGGAAATTAGCACGGCTGACGTAGACCTCAGATCCCTTGAGTGCTGATGCTTGGTCACGATCAGTGAGGCCATCTAAGGCCAACAAGACATGACCACTGTGCTCTTTAGCAGTTTTAACTGCAAAAGGGCGTGAAGATACCGCCATCTCAGGAGGCTTCACTAACCAAACAATCGGCGAGGAAAATAGTGCCGCAGGATCTTTCGAATAAGGTTTGATTTTCACCAAGCCTTTGATCCCTTGAGCGTCGAGTATGTGCCCGACTAAGATCAAGTCATCCGGAGAACTCATTGTTTGTGTCATGAGCGCCCCCGAAGAATGATTTAATAAAAAATGAAACCTTGATGGTGTCAAAAAACACCATCATCCAAGACTTAAGCCTTTGGAGCACCCTTGATTAAACGAGCAACAGTTGGTGACAATTGAGCACCAACACCTTGCCAGTATGTCAAACGGTCTTGAGCAATACGGAAGCCCTGCTCTGTTTCCACAGCGCTTGGGTTGTAATAGCCAATGCGCTCAATAAAATTTGAGTCACGACGATTACGTTTGTCAGTAGCAACGATGCTAAAGAATGGACGGTTTTTAGAACCGCCGCGTGCGAGTCGAATGACGACCATGTGAGTTCCTTACAATGCTGAAATAAACCACATATTCTATCGCATAATCACCGCTAAAGCTAAATTATTAAGGTCCTGTATGTCTAAAACGTGGTCTCGCCCTATTTTTAAGGCACTTTTATTGGTTTTAACTCTAGCGCTTGGGGCTTGTGCGCAGGTCATGCCGACTTGCAACGCGGTTAATAGCCCGCCAGTCAGAGATTTAGCCGGAAGCCAATGGGAGCTCATCAGGTGGCACTACACCAGTCCTAATGACGGTAAAACTCGTCAACGTGCTGTTCCACATAGTGGAATGGGTTCAGCTATCTCGCTTAATATTTCTGCCAATGGTCAAACAGCCTCAGGTTTCACCGGTTGCAATAACTTCACAGGACAGATTATCAGTAGCGATTGGGGGCTTGTTCTCGACAAAGTAGCCAGCACTCGAAAAGCTTGCCCATCCAATCTGGTGGAATTAGAAACTAAGTTTTTAAATTATTTGAGGGATTACAGAACCATGGTTCGAGATGGCGATCGCTTAATCATCATGACTCGTGATGGTGAAGTACTTAGTTTTTCTCAAAAAAATTAACATCAGCCCTCTTTCAATTAACTCCATACAATAGTGGTCATGCATAAAAATAAATTATTGTTTTGCGCTTTAGGTTTGTTAGCCCCTGGCACAGGTTTAAATGTTTTCTATCTCAAGGGATTATTAAATATCTGGGCATGGCTTCATATGCTCGGCCTCTTCTGTGGCATTTTAGGTTGGAAGTTGTTAGGTGCCAGTGAAATGTCATCTGCTCTTGGTTGGGTTTTAGCCGCTTACGGATTTATCTCACTCATAGCTAGCTGGCTCACCACCATTGTTTTTGGCTTGCGCCCAGATGAAAAGTGGGACGCGCAGTTTAATTCGAATAGCTTACAAAAAAGTGAATCAGGATGGTTAGTTATTCTTTGCGTCATTCTGTCTCTGATGATTGGCGCGGCAGTCATGATGGTCGGACTGGCCATTGCCTTTGAACAACACTTCATCAGTCAGTTTGAAGAAGCTAGAAAAATTTCTCAGTAATTGAATGTAAAAAAGGTGACTGAGGTCACCTTTTTTTATTACTTACTAAATATCGATGTTGTGAAGTTGGTTTGATTTAGTTAGCTTAATTGAGCTCTGCAATAAGTTCAGGGACAGCTGTGAACAAATCAGCGACCAAACCATAATCAGCAACAGCGAAGATTGGGGCATCAGGATCTTTATTGATAGCCACAATCACGCGAGAATCTTTCATTCCAGCAATGTGCTGAATCGCTCCAGAAATACCAACGGCTATGTAAAGATCAGGAGCCACGATTTGACCGGTTTGTCCTACTTGATAATCGTTAGGGACAAAGCCTGCATCAACAGCGGCTCGTGAAGCTCCTAGAGCTGCCCCAAGCTTATCTGCTAGTGGCTCCATAATGGCCTGATATTGCTCTGCTGAACCTAAGGCACGACCACCAGATACAACCACTTTGGCAGCTGATAACTCAGGACGTGCAGATACTGTTAGGTCTCTGTGTACCAATTGAGAATGCCCACCATCATGTATCGCAGATTTAATTTTAATCTGTGCAGAGCCCGTGTTAGTTATGGCAGCTTCAAAGGCAGTTGTTTGAACAGTAAGAATCTTTATTGCATCAGTCGCTTGAACAGTTGCAATCGCGTTACCTGCATATATTGGACGCTCAAAAGTATCTGGGCTGATGACTTTAGTGATGATTGATATTTGTGCAACATCTAACATCGCTGCCACTCTTGGCAATACATTTTTTCCAGAAGCTGTCGCTGGAGCCAAAATATGACTGTAATTATTAGCAAGGGCCAAAATTTGGTCAGCCAAATTTTCAGCCAATTGATGTTCTAAATGAGGCGCATCCATATGAATGACATTAGTCACACCAGTAATTTGGGCTGCTGCTTTGGCAGCACCAGCTGCTTGATGTCCTGCAACTAAAATATGGACTTCACCGCCACAAGCTAAAGCTGCAGTAACGGTGTGTGATGTGGCTGCTTTAATAGATTGATGATCATGTTCTGCAATTACTAGTGCGGTCATTTAGATCACCTTCGCTTCATTTTTAAGTTTTTCTACCAAAGCCTTAACATCCTGCACCATCACACCAGCTTTGCGAACAGGTGGATCTTCAACACGAATAGTTTTGATACGTGGAGTTGCATCGACAGCTAGATCTTCAGGCTTGATGATCTCAAGAGGTTTTTTCTTAGCCTTCATGATGTTAGGCAAGGTTGCATAACGTGGCTCATTCAAACGCAAATCAGTTGTGACCACTGCAGGCAACTTCATCGAAATTGTTTCAGAGCCGCCATCAATCTCACGAGTCACCGTTGCTTGGTTATTCGAGATCTCTAACTTTGAAGCAAAAGTAGCTTGTGGCACATTTAATAAAGCAGCCAACATCTGACCCGTTTGATTGCTATCGTCATCAATGGCTTGTTTACCCAAGATGATTAATTGGACCTGCTCTTTTTCAACCAATGCCTTTAGTATTTTGGCAACAGCCAAAGGCTGCAACTCAAGATCTGTTTCAACTAAAATTCCACGATCTGCACCAATGGCCATTGCAGTTCTAAGAGTTTCTTGGCTTTGCGTGACACCACAAGATACAGCGATCACTTCAGTAGCAATACCCGCTTCTTTGAGACGAACAGCTTCTTCAATGGCAATCTCATCAAAAGGGTTCATGCTCATTTTGACGTTGGCTGTTTCCACGCCAGATTGGTCTGACTTCACTCGAATCTTGACGTTGTAATCAACTACTCGTTTAACTGCTACTAAAATTTTCATGCTGTTTTTTATCCATCAATCATCAAACCAAGATGGTATTTTATAGGAGACAGCAGAATTAGGTACTTAAGAGAGATTTGCTAATTCTTTGAGGTGGGCGACCACACTGCGTGCAAGGGCTGAGAGGTTATAACCCCCTTCTAAACAGCTAACGATTCGACCTTGGGCAGTCTCATTAGCGACAATCATCAATTGACGAGTGATCCAGGCATAGTCTGCCTCTACTAAACCCATCTGCCCCATATCATCTTCACGATGTGCGTCAAATCCAGCTGATATAAAAATAAACTGAGGTTTAAATTCTCTTAAACGAGGAAGCCATTGAAGCTCAACTACTTCTCGAACTGCCTCACCTGCTGAATAGGCAGGTAATGGCACATTCAACATATTAGGTAGATTGGGATTTGTTTTTGTGTAGGGATAAAACGGATGCTGAAAATAGCTACACATTAATACTCTCGGATCATCCTTGAATGCCGCTTCAGTGCCATTACCGTGATGGACATCAAAATCAATGATGGCAACACGCTCAAGTCCGTATTGCTCTATGGCATGTTTGGCTGCAATGGCAATATTGTTAAAAAAACAAAAGCCCATAGCCTGGTCAGGTTCAGCATGGTGTCCTGGGGGTCTTAAACAGGTAAATGCATTTTTCACTTCACCTTGCATGACTGCATCCACGGCAGCTATTGCACCACCAGCAGAGCGAAGGGCAGCTTTCCATGTATGAGGGTTCATATTGGTGTCCCCATCAATTCTTGAATAACCTTCCGTGGGGGACATCTCTTTAATGTGCTGAATATGCTCTTGTGTATGAATTAAGGCTAACTGATCTTCAGTTGCTAGTGGCGGAGAGATACGAGTAAAAAAATAATCAATTCGACTTAAGATCAATTGGTCTTCGATAGCTTCTAAACGCCCAGGGCATTCCGGATGGTGTTGCCCCATCTCGTGTTGTAAACAATCTAAATGACTTATGTATGCAGTACTCATATCAATCTGAAAAAATCGGTGGATAATTACTTCATCAACTTAACGTAACATTACTGCTCAACATCATTAATCTAAAATTATTAAATACATTGCTAAAAACTCTTAACCAAATCACTTTAAAGCTGATACCTAAGATTGCACTTCAATACAAAAGAACTTTCTCTTTGGTATTGGCTGTCAGCTTTCTGTCAGCTTGCGCCAACACCTCAACTACCTCAAGCACCTCAACAAGTTCAACTATATCGAATACTGTACCGTACAGCCAGCCAGAGCTCACTGCAGAATCTGAGGAAAAGCCTGAATCTTTAAAGCCTTTTTTAGAGCAGTTAGCTCTTCGACATCATATTCCATTAGCTGACTTACAAATCGCTTTTCAGGACGCTAAAACTATCCCCAGCGTCAAAAAATTAGTTTTACCAGCTCCAACTGGCTTTCAGAAAAACTGGAAAGTCTATCGCAGTCGATTTATTGAACCACGAAGGTTTGCTGCGGGACAGCAATTCTGGAAAAAGCATCGGGATTTTATTCAGAAAACATCAGATAAAACTGGCATCCCTGGGGAGATCATTGTTTCCATTATTGGAGTAGAAACTATTTATGGCAGAAACATGGGCAGCTTTTCTGTGAGAGATACTTTGCTGACTCTTGGATTTAGTTATCCAGAAACGCCTAATAAGAAAACACGTGAAACATTATTTAAGAATCAACTCGAAGATTTAGTAATTCTTTGCTGGAAAGAAAACTCAAAAGCAATTGCATTTAAAAAATGTCTCACTCAAAGCGGTTCATATGCAGGTGCCATTGGCTTACCCCAGTTCATGCCTGGAAGTATTTTAAGATTCGCTGTTGATGGAGATCTTGATGGCAAGATTGATCTTCGTAATTCGCCTGAAGATGCGATTGCTAGCGTTGCTAACTTTCTAAAAGAACACGGCTGGGTGAATGGAGAACCTGTTTACTTTGATTTAAAAGATGAGGTAGATGCTCCAGTTTCTGCAAAGTTACTAGCTGATGGCGCACCTGTGGCGAAACTTCAATTAGGTGATTTAGTTACTAAAAATATTATTGATAAAACTGATTTACCCAATGACACGCCGAGTTTGATCGTTGATTTACCAAGTCCAGATAAGGATGGTGGCACAGAGGTCAAATATGTTGTTGGCCTAAGAAACTTTATTGCTATTTGTGAATACAACCGAAGTTTCTTTTATGCACACTCCGTAGCAGAATTTGCAGAAGTCTTAAGAGGTGAGATGCCTATCAATGAGCCTGCTGCTAAAAAGATAACTAAGGATGCTAAGAAAAGCAGTCCAAAGAATAAAACAAAAAAGAAGCCTGCAACGAAGGCTTCTTAGTTTTTTGTGAAGTTAGTAAGTAGCTAAGCTCTGATCTCTTAAGCTGGGAAAACGCCAGTTGAGAGATATCGGTCACCACGATCGCAAACAATAAATACAATCGTTGCGTTCTCAATACGCTCAGCTACGCGCAGGGCAACAACTAATGCTCCTGCAGCAGAAATACCGCAAAAGATACCTTCTTCTCTAGCCATTCGTCTTGCCATATCTTCAGCAGCAGCTTGACTGACATATTCAATGCGATCAACCTTAGCGTCTGCATAAATTTTAGGTACGTATTCTGGAGACCATTTACGGATACCCGGAATTTGAGAACCATCTTCAGGTTGCGCGCCAATAATCTGAATCAGTGGATTCTTCTCTTTTAAATAAATAGATACCCCTGTAATGGTGCCCGTGGTTCCCATTGATGAAACAAAGTGAGTAATCTGACCTTCGGTGTCATTCCAGATTTCAGGACCAGTAGATTCAATATGAGCCAGGGGATTGTCCTTGTTTGCAAATTGGTCAAGGATGATGCCCTTTCCTTCTTTTTGAAGTTGAGTAGCGTAGTCTCTAGCGTACTCCATGCCTCCCTTTGAGGGCACCAAAATCAACTCAGCACCGTAAGCCGCCATACTTTGACGTCGCTCAATACTTTGATTTTCAGGCATGACCAAAATCATTTTGTAACCCAGTATGGCTGCCACCATAGCTAGTGCAATACCTGTGTTGCCACTGGTTGCCTCAATCAAGGTATCACCGGGCTTGATATCGCCTCTGGCCTCAGCTCGCATGAACATGGATAAAGCAGGACGATCTTTAACAGAGCCAGCTGGATTGTTACCCTCCAGCTTGCCTAATATGATGTTATTTCTTTCAGCATTACCCGCACCAGGAATTCTCTGCAAGCGAACAAGTGGCGTATGGCCAACTGTTTGGGCAATTGTGGGGTAGTTAGGAATATTTGTAGACATATGTCAGTATCTTAATGTATTTCAATCACCGACATATGTCTTATAAAAAGATCAGTAACTAATTAGCTAGGCTTATTTCGTTTCTTTGTTACTTCTTCTGGTGGTTTTTTCCTTGGTGCTTTCCTTGGTATTTTCCTTAGTATTTTCTTTGCTGCTTTCTTTTTTAAGATTTCTTTTAGGTTCTTGATTAGCGACAGAACTCTTACTATTAACTGTTAATCCATTGCTCATCAAACGCTCAACTGTCTTTTCGCCAATTCCTTTAACACGTGTATGTAAGTCGTTAGAATCTTTAAAGGGACCATTCTTTTTCCTCTCAGCAAGAATGGCTTTAGCTTTGGAAGGACCCAAACCTCTCACCGACTCTAAAGCAGCCTGATCCGCTGAGTTAACCTCAATAGCTGCATGAGCTTGGCCCATCAAGATAGTCAAACCAAGAATGACACCAAGAAAAACTTTAAATGTTTTAAATAATAAATTTGATAACATACAACTCCTCATAAAGTAAAAAGCCCCATCGGAATGATGAGGCTTTTGTTTAACGTGGAGTCAACGTGATAGTTGACAAAAATTAACGCTTAAATGGGTTGAGCTAAATAATCAGAATTATCTGACAACCAATTGATGTATTTTCTGACGCCCTGTTCAACCGTTAAGAAGTCTGCTGTATATCCAGCTGCTCTCAAATGAGTTAAATCTGCTTGCGTAAATGATTGGTACTTACCTCTCAATGCTTCTGGAAAAGCTGTGTACTCAATTAAGTGTTCATCGACCAACTCGTGCAATGAAAATTCTTTTTCGCCTTTATGCGCTCTCAAAGAATTGATCACGGATCTAGCAACATCATTAAAAGGCTGCGCACGGCCAGTCCCTAAGTTAAAAATACCACTCTTCTCTGGATGCTCATGAAAGAATAAATTAACTTTGACGACGTCTTCTACGGATATGAAGTCTCTTTTTTGCTCACCTTCAGTATATCCACCATATTCACCAAATAGTTTGACAGTGCCAGACTCTAAGAATTGGTGGTAGTGATGGAATGCAACCGAAGCCATCCGCCCCTTGTGAGACTCACGTGGTCCGTAAACGTTGAAGTAACGGAATCCAACAACTTGAGCTGATGTTTGCTCATTAGCTATACGTTGACGTACCACTTGATCAAATAAAAACTTAGAGTAGCCATAAACATTCAGTGGCTTTTCAAACTCACGACTTTCTTTAAATATGTCTGAGCCGCCATAAGTAGCTGCTGAAGATGCATATAAAAAAGGTACTCTGTGAGAAGTACAGATATCTAATAAATCTAGTGAATATCGATAATTATTGGCCATCATGTATTGGCCATCAGTTTCCATAGTGTCCGAGCAGGCACCCTCATGAAAGACAGCCTCTACTT
The DNA here is from genome assembly GCA_945881875.1 of Polynucleobacter meluiroseus. Taxonomy (GTDB): domain Bacteria; phylum Pseudomonadota; class Gammaproteobacteria; order Burkholderiales; family Burkholderiaceae; genus Polynucleobacter; species Polynucleobacter meluiroseus_A. The sequence goes on along the minus strand of CAMCVH010000002.1, from coordinate 187,163 downwards.
TGCCAAACTTACCCTTGGCAAACGCCTCAACAAATTCAGACTTATCCAAATAATCGGAGATCTCTAAATCAGCAAGATTGCGATATTTATCAGCAGGCTTTAGTTCATCAACCGCAATCACATTTTTGATGCCGCGCAGATTGAGAGCTTGGACAATGTTCGCTCCAATGAATCCAGCTGCGCCAGTTACGATATACGTCATTGCAATTCCTCTAAAGAGACTGTTGCTGTACCTAATTTACCAACTACGATACCACCTGCTTTATTAGCCAGCTTCATAGCTTGGCCAGCTGGCCACTTAGCAGCGAGTGCCACTGCCATCGTTGCAATAACCGTATCACCAGCACCTGAGACGTCAAATACCTCACGAGCATCGGCTTTAACGTGTTCAACGCCAGCAGCCGTAAACAAACTCATACCCTCTTCGGATCTTGTCAATAAGAGCGCATCGAGTTTTAATTGTTCTCTTAATTGTTGTGCCTTAAGAGTTAACTCAGACTCATCCTTCCAGCGGCCAATGACCTGCCTTAACTCAGAACGATTGGGGGTAATAATAGAGGCGCCTTGATATTTACTGTATTCGTCACCTTTTGGATCAACCAATACAACCTTACCAGCAGCTCTTGCTGCAGCAATCATTTGGGTGACATGCGTTAAACCACCCTTACCGTAGTCAGAGAAAATAACGGCATCTACATCTTTTAATAATGACTGAAATTGCTCTAATTTATTGAGCAGGGCTTCATGAGTGGGAGTTTGCTCAAAATCTAAACGAATTAATTGCTGTTGGCGTGCTACAACTCTCAACTTAACGGTTGTAGGTAGACTTGCATCTCTTTGTAAGAAGCTCTTCACACCTTGAGCTTTGAGCAACTCTTCAATCCGTCTTCCAGGCTCATCATCACCAACAACACCTAAGATTGATATTTGAGCACCCATACTGGCTGCATTGCGTGCGACGTTGGCAGCACCACCTAAGCGCTCATCCACTTTACTAACGTGGACAACAGGTACTGGGGCCTCAGGGGAAATTCTTTCAGTATCACCAAACCAATAACGATCCAACATGACATCCCCCACCACTAGTAATCTAGCTTGGCGAAATTGCTGAATATCAGTTGCAGATAATTGGATGTCCATGATCTATATTTTCTAATAACTTTAAGTTGATATCTTACTTACATCGAGCGTCCAGATGGAGCCGCACCCTCGCCGCGTGTTGGTGAATAGGATTCCCAGTAATTACAACCTGGACACTGCCAATAAAAACGTCTTGCTCTAAAACCACAGTTACCACAAGTGTAACGGGCTAAAGAATTGGTTCTATGTTTTAACAATCCCAATGAAGCTTTGATCTCTTGGGTAGCTTTGTCATTTTGAGCAACTTCAGCCAACATCAGTCGGGCTTGCGCTCTTAAGGCCATAGCAGTTAAGCTGGGCGTATGGTCCATGACACGCGTCATCAAGGTTTCTGCTTGAGGAACTCCTTGTATAGCCATGACGTGTTTGAAAGTGATATCTAATAACTCACCACCAGCTTGAGTCTGTAAAGCATCTATCAGGACTTGCAAACCCTCTTGCGGCTTACCAAGAGCTTTATGTACATCAATCCAACGATCAGCTACTAATGGTAAATAAGCCACATGGTTTTTTGCAATGTCAGACCATGTATCTAAGGCTTTTTGTAATTGATTTTGAGTAACCAACCAATCCCCCTTCAAGATCCTGGCACGAGGGTGATTAGGAATTGCTGTCATAGCTTGTTGGATATACTCCAAGGCCTGATCGCTCTTTTTAGCCTGCAGCGCCTCTTCAGCCAACTGACAATTAAAGTGCGCAATTTCTTTATGAAGACTTTTACCTTGAAGAACTTCTAGCTCTTTTGAAGAATTAATGGCTTGTACCCAGTCTTTTTCGATCTGATACATCTCCAAAAGACTTTCTTTAGCAGGAATGCCAAATTTACTTTGACTTCCTACTTGGCGAAGAGAGCTTTCAGCTCGATCCAATAAACCAGCCCTTAAAAAATCTCGGCCTAATTCATAAGCAGCATGGTCTCGGTGACTTGATAGTAAATCTTCACGGCTCGCTAGATGCTGATGGACTCGAATAGCCCGCTCTGTTTCACCACGACGACGAAATAAGCTACCCAACGCGAAATGCAACTCAGTGGTCTCAGGGTCTAGCTGTGCAATTTGAACCAAGGCATCAATGGCTTTATCAGGTTCTTCATTGAGTAATAAATTGAGACCTTTAAAAGTAGATTTCTGCTGGGCTAAGCGATCAATTTCATCTTCGCGTTTTTCTAAACGCATATCCCAACGAGCGCCAATCCATCCCAAGCCAAAAATAATAGGAAGGGCGAACAACCACCAGGTTTCAATTTTCAACACGATTTATGAACGACTTTTTTTAAAGCGGCTTAATGAGATCCCACTCAATAGCGTCAGCAAAATACCACAGGCAAATGCCACAAATAGAACCAATATAAGAGGGGTTTCCCAAACTAAACCGGGAATCAATTGAAAGCTAATCTCTTGGGTATTGCCTAAGGCGAGTAATACTAAAAGAGTAAATAAGATGATTCGCCCAATGATCCGCAAAGATTTCATTGCGGCATTAAGAAACGCCATCATTCTAAAAAGTCATCCTTTTTAGGAAAATCAACTCTCTCTCTTAATTCTTTGCCAGGCTTAAAGTGAGGAACATGCTTTTCTGGAACCATAACGGCTTCTCCAGACTTAGGGTTGCGACCCTGACGAGGTGGACGGTGATGCATGACGAAACTACCAAAACCTCGCAATTCAATGCGCTTACCTTCAGCTAAGGCTTGTGACATGGTATCAAGCAATGTTTTAACGGCTTGCTCCACATCCCGCGGCAAAAGCTGCGGGAAAGCCTGAGCTAAACGCTCTACCAATTCTGATCGTGTGATCGTGGAAGAATCACTGCGTTCTAAATCGTCCATAACTCAACAATATTCTTTTTTTCTAGTTTTGAGAATCCCCATTCTAAAAAAGAATGGAGATTTTCCGTTACATTAAACCAAGGTATTAATTAGTTACCCTGATTATCCATCTTAGCTTTTAACAAGGCACCTAAATTCGTCGTACCTGCGCTACTTTCGTTCTGCATCTTGTTCATAGTCTGTTGCTGATCAGCACTGTCTTTAGCTTTAATTGACAAGTTGATGTTGCGTGACTTACGGTCAATATTGATGATCATTGCGTTAACAGCGTCACCTTCTTTTAGTAAGTTACGAGCATCTTCAACGCGGTCAGTTGAGATCTCAGAAGCGCGCAAATAGCCCTCAACTTCATCAGCCAAATGAATCACAGCACCCTTAGCATCAACACTCTTCACAGTACCGTCAACAATACTGCCTTTGTCGCTAGTAGATGTGTAGTTATTGAATGGGTCACCAGACATTTGTTTGATACCCAAAGAGATGCGCTCTTTCTCAACGTCGATAGCTAAAACAACAGTCTCAACTTCGTCACCTTTTTTGTACTTGCGAACAGCTTCTTCGCCAGTCTCTTGCCATGACAAATCAGACAAGTGAACTAGACCGTCGATGCCGCCTGGCAAACCAATGAATACGCCAAAGTCAGTAATAGACTTGATCGCACCGCTTAACTTCTCACCTTTTTGGTGGATGCGAGCGAATTCGTCCCATGGGTTAGCTTTACATTGCTTCATGCCCAAGCTAATACGACGCTTGTCTTCATCAATATCAAGAACCATGACTTCAACTTCTAGACCTAGCTGAACGATTTTGCTTGGAGCAACGTTCTTATTAGTCCAATCCATTTCAGAAACGTGAACCAAACCTTCGATACCTGTTTCGATTTCAACGAATGAACCGTAGTCAGTAAGATTTGTCACCTTACCGAATAAACGTGTGTTTGGTGGGTAACGACGAGCGATACCAACCCATGGATCATCACCTAATTGCTTGATACCCAATGAAACACGGTTCTTGTCTTGATCATACTTAAGGATCTTAGCGGTCACTTCTTGACCAACAGTCAACATCTCGCTCGGGTGACGTACACGACGCCATGCCAAGTCAGTGATGTGCAACAAGCCGTCAACACCGCCGAGGTCAACGAACGCGCCGTAGTCAGTAATGTTTTTAACAATACCCTGAACCACAGTACCTTCTTTAAGATTAGAGAGCAACTTAGCGCGCTCTTCACCTTGGCTAGCTTCAACAACAGCACGACGTGACAACACAACGTTGTTGCGTTTACGGTCGAGCTTGATAACCTTGAATTCCATAGTCTTGCCTTCGTATGGAGAAGTGTCCTTAATAGGACGCGTATCCAACAAAGAACCTGGCAAGAAAGCACGGATGCCGTTAACCATCACAGTTAAACCACCTTTAACTTTTCCTGTTACAGAACCAGTTACGAGTTCACCTTGTTCTAAGGCCTTCTCTAGGTTTAACCAAGAAGCTAAACGCTTCGCTTTGTCACGTGACAACACTGTGTCACCGTAACCGTTTTCTAATGCGTCAATCGCAACAGAAACGAAATCGCCTGGTTGAACTTCAACTTCACCTTGATCGTTAAGGAATTCCTCAACAGAGATAAAAGCTTCAGATTTCAAACCGGCATTTACCACTACAAAGTTGTGATCGATACGCACAACTTCAGCGGAAATAACTTGGCCTGCCTTCATATTAGAACGGGCTAGGGATTCTTCAAATAGAGCTGCAAATGATTCAGACATGTGTTTTCACTATAAAGCCGTCAAAAGTCTTGACGGGTTAGATTGCAAATGCCAGTACTCGCGTTGCAAGGACTGACTCCTATAAATCCTCAGTTTCTCAGTTAGCTAAATTTAGTTAACTTGATGCCACTTCAGAATTTGATTCACTGCCTCTTCAATCGTCATAGACGTCGTGTCAAGGTGGTGAGCCCCTTCAACAGCCTTAAGTGGCGAGTTACCGCGATTTGCATCGCGTTCGTCTCGGTCAAGTAAATCTTGTAAAAGGACTTGAATATTAGCAGAAAAGCCCTTAGCTATCAATTGTTTAAAGCGCCGTTCAGCTCTCGCCTCGGCGCTGGCTGTCAAATAGACCTTGGTCACAGCATCCGTAAAAATAACACTGGCCATATCTCTGCCATCAGCCACTAAACCCGGTTTTTGTCTAAAAGTACGCTGTCTGGCTACTAAGGCTTGGCGAACCATAGGATGGATAGCCACTTCAGAAGCCCTTCTACCCATCTCTTCCTCGCGAATCTGATCACTCACGTCTTCGCCCTCAAGAATTATCCTATCCCCTTGAAAGATAACGTTTAAATCTTTTGCAATAGGGGTTAAATCATGCTCAGAAGCAGTTGAAATACCCTTTTTAAAGCTTGCTAAACCGACCAATCGGTACAGCGCACCACTATCTAAATAGTGATAACCCAAATGCTCGGCCACTTTCTGCGCAACAGTTCCCTTACCCGATGCAGTAGGTCCATCGATGGCAATAACTGGGGTATGAGTGTTGGTGTTTTGGGTCATTTTTGATGAATTTTAGGTTTTTGAGCCCAATTAAGGGTCTCTAATAAGTATAAATATTTCTTAATGTGGAATATTGGATTCTGGAAAAAGGTAATTTTGGCTGATTTTGACATACCAATTTGGGTTTTTATTGGCTTTATGAATGGGCTATTTGCCCAAAAGCCTTGAAAAAATCAGGGAAAGTTTTAGCCACACAATCAGGTTCATTAATCCGAACTGCATGCGACCCGAACGCCACCAGAGAAAAACACATGGCCATGCGGTGATCATCGTAAGTATCAATGCCAGATTCCGGAGTCTGCCAATTGATGGGTGGCGTGACTTTTATAAAGTCGTCTCCTGATTCAACCAAAGCTCCCATCTTTTGTAATTCTTTTGCCATAGCAGCAATGCGATCAGTCTCTTTCACTTTCCAACTAGCAATGCCTGTTAACTTGGTCGAGCCTTCTGCAAATAATGCTGCCACCGCCAAAGTCATCGCCGCATCAGGGATAGCCAAACAATTAAGTTCAATCCCTTGTAAGCGACCGCTCGGTGTATCCACACCTCTTACCTCAATCCAATCATCTCCAGCCATGACATTAGCGCCCATCTGATTGAGCGCCTCAGCAAATGCCACATCCCCTTGAATACTATTACGACCAACACCCGTCACTCGAACTGGACCGTTGGCGATTGCACCTGCCGCTAAAAAATAAGATGCTGATGAGGCGTCACCCTCAACATGCAATGTTCCAGGACTAGCATAAGGATTCCCTTGATTAGCCGGGATATAAAAGTGCTGCCAATGATCATTGCGCACTTCAACGCCAAAGCGACTCATCAACTTCAAGGTGATATCAATATAGGGTTTTGAAATTAACTCTCCAACCACTTCAATACAGATTTCATTTTTTGCTACCAATGGCAAAGCCATCAAAAGTGCTGTTAAGAACTGACTAGATACATCACCACGTACTCGAATAATTTCATCCGTACGTATTTGACCTTTTGATATTTTTAGCGGGGGGTAGCCTTCATTTTTTTCATAAGCTACTTTTGCTCCCACCATACGAAGACCATCTACCAAATCACCAATAGGTCTTTCGTGCATCCGTGGAACACCATGTAAGCGATAGTCACCACCGAGAATAGCTAAGGCCGCTGTTAATGGACGAATCGCCGTACCCGCATTACCCATAAATAAATCAGCCGTATCTTTTGGAAAGCGGCCTAAACAACCAGTCACAACACAATCACCATCTGACTCGTCCACACGAACACCCAAAGTCTTAAGCGCATCACGCATCACTTGGGTGTCATCAGCATCTAACAAACCTTTTAAGCGAGTTGTACCACTAGCTAAAGCAGATAGAAGTAAAACGCGATTAGAAATACTTTTTGATCCGGGTAACGCTACAACACCCTCAGCTTTTTTGAATGGACCTAAATCAATACAGTCAGAATTTAATCCGGAAGAAGTCGTCATCAACGACCTTCCCATTTTTGACGTTCCGCGCTAGCTCTTGTGAATGCTTTTAAAAGTGAATCGCTATCTTCTTTAGCAATCATCTCTCTAAGATTTTTAGTAAGTACTAAGTAGTTATCCAACTCTTTAAGAATAGCGGTCTTATTAGCTAAACAAATATCGCGCCACATTTCTGGGCTAGATGCTGCAATTCTAGTGAAGTCTCTAAAGCCGGCACCAGCAAGATCTAACTTCATGGCAGCGTCTTCTGAATTAGCAACTTGCAGCATCAATGCATAAGAAAGAATATGTGGCAAATGTGAAATAGACGCAAAAATCGCATCATGCTGCAAAGATGACATTCTGCTAGTGACTGCCCCTGTTGCTTGCCAGAAATCATCCATCAGCTGAACAGCTTCTGGGTGATTTTCTTGAATAGGGCAAAGAACAACTTCTTTACCTTGATACAAGTTAGCTTTAGCTGCTTCTGCACCATGTTGAGCACCACCTGCTATCGGGTGAGCAGGTACAAATTGGGCAACCTTGTCACCCAAAGCAGTTTTAGCTGCCATGATCACATCAGACTTAGTACTTCCTGCGTCAGTGATTAATGTGTTTGCTTTGATATGAGGCTCGATTGCATGCAGTACTGAAAATGTCTGAGCCACTGGCACACACACCACAATCACGTCCGCTTGCTTGGCACACTCCTCAAGACTGACAGCTTGATCAATGGCTCCCATTTTTAGAGCCTGGTCTAAATTAGCTTTTGAGCGGCCTACGCCTAAGATTTTTGTAAATGTATTGGCTTCTCGTTGCGCTAAACCAAGGGATGCGCCAATTAGACCCACGCCCACAATACCTAAGGTGAGGTTTTTATTTGCTGAGAGGGTGCTTGAAGTTGAGCTCATTTATTTAATATATTTTTTAGTGCTTTTATGAAGACTTCATTTTCTTCTGGCAAGCCAATCGAAATGCGCAACCACTCAGGCAACCCATAATTTCCAACAGGTCGAACAATCACACCCGCTTTTAATAACTCTAGATTGACCTTAGGTCCTGAGTCAGCCTGATCACCCACCTTCACTAAAACAAAGTTACCTGATGAAGGAATGTATTTCAAACCCATTTGATCAAATGCTTGGGTTAACTGGATATAGCCAGCTTGATTCAAGTCATAGCATTTTTTTAAGAATTCTTGATCGCCCAAAGCTGCAATAGCCGCTGCCTGAGCTAAGCTATTGACATTAAAAGGCTGACGGATTCTATTTAACAAATCCGTTAGATTGTTTTGCGCAATGCCATAACCAATCCGAAGTCCAGCTAAGCCATAGGCTTTTGAAAAACTTCTAGAAACAATCACATTCGGAAAGCGGCGCACCCAATCAACAGCGTTGTATTGCTGCTCGGGAGTCAGGAATTCGTTATAAGCCTCATCGACCACAACCACCACATGTGCTGGCACTTGCTCAATGAATTGCTCAATCGCTTTTGCAGTTAAAAAGCTACCCGTTGGATTATTAGGATTAGCGACAAATACCAAACGTGTTTTAGCGTTGATAGCCTTTAACATGGCAGGTAAATCATGACCAAGCTCTGAAGTAGCGGGCACTTCAACTGCCTTAGCTCCAACTGCCTGAGTAGCCAGTGGATAAACAGCAAAAGCATGTCTTGAAAACACGATCTCATCACCTTCGTGAGCAACTGCTCTGGTGGTTAGCTCAAGAATATCGTTGCTACCGTTACCTAGAGTGATCCACTCGAACGGTACTGAAAACTTTTTAGCCAGTACATTTTTTAATTCAAAACCGTTGGAGTCTGGGTAGCGCGCTAAATCCTCAGCGGCTTTTAGCATCGCTTTTTTTGCTGAATCCGGCATACCCAAAGGATTTTCATTCGAGGCCAGCTTAACAATTTTTGTTTCGTCTAAACCAAACTCACGAGCGACTTCACTGATTGGGCGACCGCCAACGTACGGTGCGATCTCGCGCACGTAACTCAAACCAATTTTTTGATCCAGCTTATCGGTCATCGCAACTCTTTCTTGATTTAGTGACTACGAGGGTATGAGCCCAGCTTCTTAAAGAATGCCGCTTCTTTTTGTAACTCAGCTAAAGCTGCGGCTACCTTAGGATCATTGGCATGACCATCCATATCAATGTAGAAAAAATATTCCCAGGTACCACGTCTCGCAGGGCGAGACTCTAAACGATTCATTGAAACACCGTGTTTAGCCAAAGGCGCTAAAAGTTGATGAACCGCACCTGGCTTGTTATCAACTGACAAAATCACAGACGTTTGATCTTTACCTGATGCCTCACAAGCACCACGACTGATTACAACGAAACGTGTACGATTATGCGGATCATCTTGAATTAAATTATGAACAGGTAGTAAACCATATTGTTGCTGTGCTGACGTGCCTGCAATAGCAGCTATCGTTGCATCAGAGGAAGCCATACGAGCTGCCTCACCATTACTGCTAACAGCCTGGCGCTCTAACTTAGGAAGGTTATTGGATAACCAACGCTGGCATTGGGCCAAAGCCTGAGGATGTGCACAAACACGAGTGACCCCATTTAAATCACCGGTCTTAGTTAATAGATGATGCTGGATGATGTGAGATACCTCACCCGTAATATTGAGATCTGTATCTAACAATAAATCAAGCGTTCTAGAAATGGCGCCCTCAGAAGAGTTTTCTACAGGGACAACACCAAAGTCAGCCGAACCCGCATCGACAGCCCTGAATACATCGTCAATATTGGCGCATGGAACACCTTGAATAGATTGTCCAAATTGCGCAAAAGCGGCTTGCTCAGAAAAAGTACCCTGAGGGCCTAAATAGGCCACTCGAACTGGCGCTTCAAGGGCGCGACATGCTGACATGATTTCTCGCCAGATGTAAGCAATGCCATCAGATGTCAATGGACCTTTGTTCTTTGCTATTAAATTTTCAACGACTTGTTTTTCGCGCTCAGGACGAAAGACCGGCGCTTTTGCATCGATAGCATGCTTTACTTTTCCAACGGCTTGAGCTGCTTCAGCACGTTGCGCTAAAAGATCTAGAAGTTGTTGATCGATCGTATCAATACGAGCACGTAAAGGTGCAAGGTCTTTATCATCAGCAGCCACGTTCGAACTCCTTCATGTAATCGACCAAAGTTTCAACACCCTTCATCGGCATAGCGTTATAAATACTTGCACGCATACCACCGACACTCTTATGTCCTTTGATACTCACTAAGCCGACTTTAGCAGCACCTTCAACAAATGCGTCATTCAAACTTTCATCTTTGAGGAAGAAAGTGACATTCATTCTAGAGCGACAGTTTGACTTCACTTTACTTGTAAATAAACTGCTTTGGTCAATGTAGTTGTAGAGCAAATTAGATTTAGCAATATTTTGCTTTTCCATGGCAGCAACACCGCCCTGACGCTTTAACCATTTAAATACAAGCCCTGCCAAATAGATGCTGTATGTCGGAGGCGTATTCAGCATGGAATCATGTTCAGATTGCTTAGCCCAATCCCACACCATTGGCGTGATTGGCATTGCATTACCTAATAACTCTTTGCGGACAATCACAATGCTTAAGCCAGCTGGACCAATGTTCTTTTGAGCTCCGCCAAATAAAACACCAAAATCGTTAATGTCCCAAACGCGAGACAAGATATTGCTTGAAACGTCGGCTACTAGTGGTTTTTTTAATTTAGGAACGTACTGGAATTCAACACCACCCACTGTTTCATTCGTGCAAATGTGTACATAGGCAGCATCATCGGATAGCTGCCAGTCTTTTTGATCGGAAATAGAGTTAAAACCGTCAGCTGCGCTGGAGGCGGCAATATTGACTTGACCGTATTTAGCTGCTTCTTTAGCAGACTTTTCAGTCCAAATACCTGTTAGAACAAAATCAGCCTTAGGGCCATTTTTTGCAAGAGGCATGAGGTTCATAGGGATGGCTGCATTTTCACCAATGGCACCACCCTGTAAAAACAAAACAGCATAGGTGTCAGGAATATTCATGAGCTCGCGCAAGTCAGCAACTACCTCTTCGTAGCAAGCCATAAAAGCTTTACCACGATGACTGACTTCCATTACACCCATGCCCAAACCTTGCCAGTTGAGCATTTCATCAGCGGCTTGTTTTAAAACTTCCTCCGGGAGCGTTGCCGGTCCAGGAGCGAAGTTAAAAACCCGATGATCAACCATTCTCCGGCTCCACGCCCTCATTTCCTGATAGGGCGGGATCAGCGGCTACAGCTTGGTCTGAAGTTGTTTGCTCTTCTGAATCAAATTCATCCTCTTCATCGTCGTCACTCTCAGCAACACGCTGAAGACCAGATAGCTGCGTACCCTCATCGACGTTGATCAATGTGACACCCTGAGTAGCACGGCCCATCTCACGAATCTCAGATATACGTGTGCGCACCAAGATACCGCCTGTTGTAATCAACATGATCTGATCTTGTTCAGAAACAAGCACAGCCGCAACTACTTTACCGTTACGCTCAGTTGTCTGAATAGCAATCATGCCTTTCGTACCGCGACCATGTCGTGTGTACTCAGAAATAGGCGTACGTTTACCAAAGCCGTTTTCAGTAGCAGTTAAAACGCTACTTGGAAGAATGCTTGGCTCTTCTGGATTAGCTTCCTGACCTTCGATCTCAGCAGGCGCGACTAACATAGCGATAACACCGTGAGTCTTATCTAAGTTCATACCACGCACACCGCGAGCTGTTCGGCCCATTGGACGCACATCATTCTCATCAAAGCGAACTGCTTTGCCTGCATCAGAGAAGAGCATGACATCATGTCGACCATCAGTAATAGCGGCGCCCACTAAGTGATCACCCTCATCTAAATCCACAGCAATGATGCCGGCTTTACGTGGGTTTGAAAAATCAGATAAACGAGACTTCTTCACAACACCCTTTTGAGTTGCCATGAAAACATATTTATTTTCTTCGTAAGCTTTGATTGGAAGAATCACAGTGATCTTCTCACCTTCAACCAATGGGAAGATGTTCACGATTGGCTTGCCGCGTGAAGCACGACCACCTTGCGGTAACTCCCAAACCTTCAACCAGTACATGCGCCCACGATCCGAGAAGCATAGGATGGTGTCATGAGTATTAGCTACGAATAATGTGTCAATCCAATCTTCATCTTTGGTTGCTGTTGCTTGCTTACCGCGACCACCACGTTTCTGAGCACGATACTCAGATAATGGCTGGCTCTTCATGTAGCCACCGTGCGATAAAGTCACAACAAGATCTTGAGGCGTAATTAAATCTTCGGTAAATAATTCAGTCGCATTCATTTCAATGCGTGAGCGACGACCGTTGTCACTTCCTGCCTGACCAAATTCAGCTTGAACAGCGTTAAGCTCTTCTGTGATGATGACTGTAATGCGCTCTGGCTTTGCCAAGATATCTAATAAATTAGCAATGACCAACATGACTTCTTTGTACTCATCAACAATCTTGTTTTGCTCAAGACCTGTTAGACGTTGCAAACGCATTTGTAAAATTTCTTGAGCTTGATCGTCGGATAAACGGTACAAGCCATCAGCCTGCATACCTACTGCAGGATCTAAGTCTTCAGGTCGGAAAGCGTTATAGCCACCAGGCGCATCTTTTTCCGCGCGAGATAACATTTCACGAACGACTTCTGAGTCCCATGATTTAAGTAGCAATTCGCGTTTTGCTTCAGGCGGCGTTGGCGCAGCTTTAATGATGCGAATGAATTCATCAATGTTCGCCAATGCAACTGCCAAACCTTCCAATACGTGACCACGATCACGAGCCTTGCGTAGTTCAAATACAGTACGACGAGTAACCACTTCTCTTCTGTGAGAAAGAAAACACTCCAACATCTGCTTGAGGTTTAACAAACGCGGCTGGTTATCCACCAATGCCACCATGTTCATACCAAAGGTGTCCTGTAGTTGTGTGTATTTGTATAGATTGTTGAGAACCACTTCCGGAACTTCACCGCGCTTGAGTTCAATCACAACGCGCATACCGGATTTATCAGACTCGTCACGAATATCAGAAATACCCTCGACTTTTTTCTCAGTAATCAATTCAGCGATGCGCTCAAGCAAAGTCTTTTTATTAACTTGGTATGGCAACTCATCAACGATGATGGATTGGCGTGAGCCACGTTCCATATCTTCAAAGTGAGTTTTAGCACGCATCACAACACGACCACGGCCTGTGCGGTAACCATCTTTAACGCCTTGGATACCGTAAATGATGCCGGCTGTTGGGAAATCAGGAGCAGGAATGATTTCCATCAAATCATCAATGGTGCACTCTGGGTTACTCAACAAATGTAAACAGGCTGAAATCACTTCATCCAAGTTGTGAGGCGGGATATTTGTCGCCATACCCACCGCAATACCTGAAGAACCATTGATCAGTAGGTTAGGGATTTTTGCCGGAAGTATGAGTGGCTCTTTTTCGCTACCGTCGTAGTTAGGGCCGAAATCGACTGTTTCTTTATCCAGATCGTCTAGTAGCTGATGGGCTATCTTTGCCAAACGGATCTCGGTATAACGCATCGCAGCAGCGTTATCACCGTCTACCGAACCGAAGTTACCCTGGCCATCTACTAACATGTACCTTAGGGAGAAGTTCTGAGCCATACGAACAATCGTGTCGTAAACAGCTGAGTCGCCGTGAGGGTGGTACTTACCGATCACGTCACCCACAATACGGGCGGACTTCTTGTAGGCACGGTTCCAGTCATTATTGAGCTCATGCATGGAGAACAAAACTCGGCGGTGAACTGGCTTTAAGCCATCCCTCACATCGGGTAAAGCACGACCCACAATTACGCTCATAGCGTAATCGAGGTAAGAACGACGCATTTCGTCTTCTAGGGATATTGGTAAAGTCTCTTTTGCAGCGTTATTTTGTGTGATTTCCATACAACAATTTTATCACTCCCCGGTGCTATTTATACTATTTATAGTGATAAACTACTCGAGTACACATTCGATTGGCTTCAACACAGATAACAAGAGAGAAAAATGAAAAAACTACTACAACTTTTAGCTATTGCAAGTATTTCAATCAGTGCCAGCGTTTCTGCACAAAACGTTGATAACTGGGTTAACAGTTCAGGTACAGTTTGGAAAAACGGTACCAATGAACTTTGCTGGCGTAATGCTAACTGGACTCCAGCAACAGCTGCTCCAGGTTGTGACGGTGCCATTGCAAAAGCAGCAGCAGGTCCAGCAGCAGTAGCCGCTAAGGTGACTTTCACAGCTGACGCTTTGTTCGACTTTGATAAATCAGCATTGAAACCAGCCGCTATCACAAGCTTGGATAACTTAGTTGGCCAAATCAAGAGCCTGGCTTTAGAAGTGATCATCGCTACTGGACATACTGACTCAGTTGGTACAGATGCCTACAACCAGAAACTTTCAGTACGTCGTGCAGAAGCGGTTAAGAAGCACTTGGTAAGTAAAGGTATTGCTAACAATCGTATCCAAATCGAAGGCAAGGGCGAATCACAGCCAGTTGCTGATAACAAGACAGATGATGGTCGTGCTAAGAACCGTCGCGTTCAGATCGAAGTCATCGGTACACGTAAGAATTAATTCTTACCAACCCAAGGAAACCCGGTTGTTTTAACCGGGTTTTTTTATACCTAAAAATTGACGTTTGTTGACCTGACTGGGCCTGTAAGTCTGTCTCAATACGATTTGAACAATTAATCCGAGGCTTGTTTAGAATAGACCCATGAATGCAGATCAAAACGAATTAGATAAATTTAGCGCTCTAGCCCACCGCTGGTGGGATCCAACTAGCGAATTTAAGCCTCTCCACGCCATTAACCCTCTTCGCCTGGACTGGATACAGAAGCACATTCCAATTACAGGCAAGAAAGTATTGGATGTTGGCTGTGGCGGCGGCATATTAACTGAAGCCATGGCTAGAGCAGGTGCAACGGCAAAAGGAGTTGATTTATCAGAAAAAGCTCTCAAAGTTGCAGATCTTCACGGTCTAGAAAGCGGCGTAAAAGTTGAATATGAATACATCAGCGCCGAGGATTTAGCTTTGAAAGAGCCTGGGCAATATGATGTCGTTACTTGTATGGAAATGCTCGAGCACGTCCCAGAACCGCTCAGTATTATCAAAGCCTGTGCTCAGTTAGTTAAACCAGGTGGCCGCGTATTCTTTAGCACCCTGAATAGAAATCCAAAATCTTATTTGTTTGCGATTATTGGCGCTGAATATATTTTGAATTTACTTCCCAAAGGTACTCATGACTACAAGAAGTTCATCAAACCTTCAGAGCTAGGTGAATATGTCAGAGAAGCTGGTTTTGAAATGAATGAAATCATTGGTCTTAGTTACAACCCTATCACGCAGGTTTATTCATTAGGTCGCGATACAGACGTTAACTACATGATCGCCTGTACTAAAAAATAATATGAAACATACCTCTTCTTCACCCTTATTTAAGGGTGTTTTTTTTGATTTAGATGGCACCTTGGCAGATACCGCTCCTGACTTAGTTGCAGCCGCCAATCTTCTAAGAACCTCAAGAGGTCTGCCTGAACTTCCTTTTACAGAATTACGCCCACGAGCTTCTGCTGGAGCAAGAGGACTGATTCAGGGGGCGTTTGGTTATGGTCCTGATCATGCTGACTTTGAAACTTTGCGCGATGAATTTCTAAATAACTATGCTCAGAATATTTGTGTTCATAGCCAACTCTTCGAGGGCATGGATGAGCTTCTGACTCAACTAGAACAGCAACAAGTGGCTTGGGGTATTGTGACTAATAAAGTTGAACGATATACAACGCCTTTATTAAAGTTGATGGGTTTGGACCAACGCAGTCAAGCCAATATCAGCGGTGATACGACCCCATTTGCTAAACCTCACCCTGCTCCAGTTCTGAGAGCTGCAGAGCTCTGCAGTTTGAATCCAGAACAATGTTTGTATGTTGGAGATGACTTAAGAGATGTTGAGGCTGGTCGCGCTGCTGGCATGAAGACGGTTGCGGCGGCTTACGGTTATTGCGGCTGTGATGAGCACGTCTCAGATTGGGGAGCAGATTTCATCATTCATCACCCCAATGAACTTCACGCCATTATTTTTCCTTAATATCTAAATCCAAAGCTGAATTAGTCAGAGTTTTTCCGGTAATGGTCATGGCCGTGGGAGAATTGAGGCAAGCCACGATCACGCACCTAATACTTCAATGAAATCACCCATCACCGCTAACGTCACCCAACTTCAAGAATTTGATGAAGTTATAGACGTTCGCACACCTGATGAATTTGCCGATGATCACATACCTGGTGCCATTAATTTTCCAGTATTAACTAATGAAGAACGCATCGTGATTGGCACTATGTATAAACAGGTATCAGCTTTTGAAGCTAAAAAATTGGGTGCTGCATACGTTGCTAAAAAAATTGCTCACTATATTGAAAACAACTTCCTTGATAAACCCAAAGACTGGAAGCCGCTGATCTATTGTTGGAGGGGTGGCAAAAGAAGTGGTTCCATGACGCATATCTTCCGACAGATTGGTTGGAATGCACATATCTTAGATGGCGGCTATAAGTCTTACAGACGTGATGTTATTGATCAACTTGATTTGCTACCAACTCAATTTAAATTTCAAGTAATCACCGGTATGACTGGCAGTGGTAAGAGCAAGGTTTTAGAGAAGTTACTTGAACTAGGCGCTCAGGTTTTAGATTTAGAAAACTTAGCCCAACATAAAGGCTCTGTTTTAGGCAATCTTCCCGACTCACCTCAACCCAGTCAAAAAATGTTTGAGACATTGATCCTGACTCAATTAAAAGAATTAGATCCTGAACAAATAGTGTTTGTTGAATCTGAAAGCAGGAAAATTGGATCTGTTCATGTGCCTGATGTTTTGCTCAATTGTATGAGAGGCAGTCCTTGTCTCCGAATTGAGGCAAGTACAGAGGCGCGCGTGAGTTTTTTAATTAATGACTACCCTTATTTCATTAATCAGCCTGATAATCTAATACGCACGATAGATTTTCTAAAAGAATTGCACGGCAAAGAAACTTTAGAGCAATGGAGGAATCTCATTCTCAATCAAGAATGGACCCAGCTCGTTTCTGAGTTGCTTGAGAAACACTACGACGCCCTTTACAAACGCTCTCAGAACTCTAACTATATTCATTACGAAAAAGCGCCTTGCTTCACCACTGCAGACTTATCTGCCAAAGGAATTGAAATTTTAGCGACACAAATTTTGGCAGGTGAACACCGTGCATAAATCATATCTTCACGAATCAGATCAACCGATCATCACTTGGGATGAAGGAGATGTCACTCACTCTTGCCGCTGGCGTTCAGAAAAAGGTACTCCAGCACCTAAAAAATTAATTATTGCTGATGACACGCTCACTGCAGATGAGGCCTATACATTAGCTTGTGAAGGTACCGGAATTATTTGGCGTGGTGATTTTCAAAATGCCAAACAGCTTCTCCAGGCATTGGCTAGGCGTGCTGACAAACCATCTAAGAAAAGTGTCAGAAATAAATCAAAAGCTCGTCAACCCGGTGAAGGTCTGATTCCATTGGCAAAGCCGATGTCAGAAATATTCCACTTACATCGCCAAGCTCAATCACAGAGAAGTCGCACCTTAGGTATGTTGCTGATTCAGTTTGAACCTGATCACAGTATTCCATTGCGCCGCGCTCCTGATGTTAAAGAGGCTTGCTCAGCGGTTTATGGTGAAGTAACCGAGCCGTATGTCACATCGCTGAGAGAACTCTTGGGATTTATTGGTTCACTAGAGTGGCGCAAGAACGGTATGGCCATTGATGCCATTAAAGATTTGGGTGATGGTCGCATCCATCCTCACTATGGTGTTTTTGCCCCCGTTCGCTCTGAGTACTTAGGTCTTTTAGAAAAAGCGCCGTTCCCTGCCGCTATGACTGGCAATTCTTTAGCATTTGATATCGGTACAGGTACTGGCGTTTTAGCAGCAGTACTGGCGCAACGAGGCGTTCAGAAAATTATTGCCACCGATCAGGATGATCGCGCTCTGGAATGTGCTGAAGAAAATATAGAGGGTCTTGGCATTAAGAAAACTGTCAAACTCATGAAAGCTGATCTGTTCCCCGAGGGTAAAGCACCATTAATTGTTTGTAACCCCCCATGGGTTCCTGCAAGACCAAGCTCACCCATTGAATACGCTGTGTACGATCCCGACAGTCAAATGCTCAAGGGTTTTATATCTGGATTAGCAGAGCACTTAACTGCTGGTGGTGAAGGCTGGTTAATTTTGTCAGATCTCGGAGAACATCTTGGTCTTCGAACGAGAGCTGATTTATTAGCTTGGATTGAAGCGGGAGGCTTGAAGGTGATGGGCCGCTACGACGTAAGGCCTACTCATGCAAAAGCATTAGACACACAGGATCCTTTGTATCGTGCTCGCGCAGCAGAAGTTACATCTCTTTGGAGATTAGCTGTTTAATACTTCAATGAAAAAAGCCAACCGGTTAAGGTTGGCTTTTAGTGTTGGTGGAGCCGGCGGGGATCGAACCCGCGTCCGCAAATCCTCCACATAGAGTTCTACATACTTAGTTGTGTCATTTAGTTTAACCAATTAGTCACGGACCAACACGTTACCAATTAGCGATTCACTAAATTTTCGAGTTACACATCGTGACATTATGTAACCTTATCTCTTGTAAATGACCCTGATCTAACTTGCGTTAGCTGACCCAAGAGAGAATCAGTTCAGGGGCAACCGCAATTAAGCGGCTAGTGCGAAACGTTCGTCGTTTGCAGTTATTGCAGTCCCATTGTTTTACGAGATGACGGGTCCTCGGTATGCCCTCAATGCTTTGCAATCCACGTCGAAACCATGTCGGCCCCGATATACGCATATCAGAACTCCATTTTAAGCCTTTTATCAAAAAAATGCCGGATTCTTACTTGATCAATCTGCCATGCTTAACTCTTGATTAGATTGATCCTCCAAGGCGCCCTCTACTAAATGACGCCATGCTGGCAATTCAGGCTCACCCAATTTTCGCTCGCCAAACACCAAAGCAATCATCTCTCCTTGGTTATCCAAAAGCTCCATTGAAGTAATCAAGCCATCTTGGCTAGGTTTTCTAACCAACCAAATCTGATGAATTTTCTCAATATCCAAATGAAGATTAAATCCATGATCTAGGATATTGAACCAAGCTTTGACATCCACTATCCGATAAATGATGCCTGAATGGATCTGTATAGCTCCCCGATTACCAACAAAAATCATTAAAGATATTTTTTGATCTTTTACTGATTCAAAAACCTGACACATCGACGATTGAGTCAATGCTTGTGCATAGTGATTACCAATGGACTGTAAAGCTTGCAATCGATTAAGCCCATGCTTCTTAAGAAGATCAAAGAATTCATGTGTATCTGCCATTTGAGACCAGTCATGTTTAAATTCTTCCAAAGAAAAGTCCTCCGGAAAAATTACTTTGCATGAGGATGTGTCTTGTAATTTTTCCTGCACATGAATCCCTGAATCTTGATTGACTTCAGAAAAGTCATCCACTAATTGTTCAAAATAATCATGTTCACTGGTCGACAAAAGAAATATCTTATGTATTGCAGTTCCAAACTCATCAAAGAATTGGATACTGCGTTGCAGAGCATCGCCCTTACCTTCCTCAAAGGCATATGCAAACTCCCAATGTTTATAAAAAAGGCGAAGATCAATTAAATCACCATGAACGACACCAACATCACCTTGCTTTGAGACATGTTGGTATGTACCTACCTTTTCATGAACACCGTATTCATTTCTAGTTAAAGCTAAGACCTCTCCTAATCCTTCCATTTGGGATATGAGTTCGCAATAAGGTTTTTTTAAACGAGTTGCTCTGGCAAGATGCGGGGATGACTTCATAGCCGTGAGCCTAGAAACTCCCACATGAGCGTCAATCAACTCCGCTTCGGTGATCCCAAGAAACTTGGAAATTTCTCGATGTCTGAGTTTTTTTTCGAGCCTTAAAGAAGCAAAACTCTGACGAATATCAATGACTTGACTGCACATACACGCTCCTATAGCAATAGGCACTGGCTCGCTAGAGGGGGTATGGCTGGCTTGTGCTGAATCAATGAAGATATTACATGAGAACCATTCTCAACAAATAACTATTCCCAATAAAGGGTCTATCTTGATTTTTTAATTTAGAGACGTGTGGGTATCAATCTACCCACTGTGGATCTTTCATCTTGATAGCCAGCAAAGTTCTAATAAATAAGCCTGAGATTAATATCGTTGTGAAAATAATTGAGGCGTAGGCAGCGTATATAGCTGATGGAGAAAACTGGGCATAGTTAAATACAGCAATTGTGAAAGATGCTGCCGGGAAAGAGTAAGCCCACCATGACATGAAAAAAGGTAGTTGCGCAAATTTTTTGAACTGGGTTAATAAAAAGAACGCAAAGAAAAAACCTATCCCAATTAAAAGATGTCCTACTGGGTCTAAAGGCTGATCACCAGTTTGTGATGTCAAAGCTAACCAAGATGAAAAAGCTACTGTGGGTGGCGCCAAGAATATCGCCATAGTTGGCTTTAGTCGATCAGGCAAAGGTGGCTGAACAAACATCAAGCGATACATCACTAGGGATAACAACACCAACCAGAAGATAAGTCCCACACTAAAGAAGGACCAAGAAATTTCTATGTAGCCTAGCTTCACACCTCCCAAAGGTATAACCACATTACCAACGGCAGGGATAAACCAAACTGGACATGCATGTGAAGATTGTAAAGACTCACGATGAACCCAAGCGTTTAAGACTGCCAACATGGCAATCAAATGAAGTGATGCTCCAAAAATCCAGACATAATCAGCGATGATGGGTGAATAGTTAAAGATCACTGCTGAAAGTAAACAAACCCCAACTGAAATGGCACCAAAAAATGATGACTTAACGGGATGGTTCCACTCTTCTATTAATTTTTCGGGTTGCTGAATTTGCTTGCGAAGTAAGCCCAAAGCTAAAACAATGAAGACAATCGTTGCTAAAGCACCAAAAGCAAGAGCAAATTCTTGGGCATAGCTCAGTTGGGTCACGTGCGAGAATTTTGTCCATGCCAAAGATAATCCTGATAGACCCATGACCATTGCAAAAGCTGATACAGGAGGCGCAGCACAAAAAGTTTTCATGAAAGTCTCAAAATAAGATTAATAAAATATGTACGCTAAATGCTAGAAATTACATTTATAAAGAATAATAATGGGGTTATGAAATTCTAACTGCCCTGCCCTTTAACTTAGCCGAGTTTGCTAGAGTTAGCATCGCTCAAGTAATTCTTCCCATCTAGCCATTAGTTTTGATAGCTGATCTTCAATCACTTTTAGGCGCCCTTGGAATTCAATGACTTGATCAGGTTTATTTTTATAAAGATCAGCATCTCCCAAACTCACACCAATTTCAGCTTGCTCTTTTTCAAGCGCATCAATCTTTGCGGGTATTTCCTCTAACTCTTGGCGCTCTTTGCTATTTAGTTTTTGAACATTAGATTTTGACTTGGGTGTGGATACATCTTTTGATGCGACAGTCTTATCAGACTTAGACTGATCGGCAACCTGCACCTGCAGGGTCCCATTAGATTGGGCTGCTCTGTATTCTTCAGTGCGCTTTTTCTGGATCTTCCAATCCTCGTAACCACCCTCGTACTCACGCCAGAAACCATCACCTTCATAAGCAATGATGCTCGTCACCACGTTATCTAAGAACGCACGATCGTGACTCACTAAGAAAACCGTTCCTTTGTAGTCTTGTAGCAATTGCTCTAGTAGCTCGAGCGTGTCAATATCTAAGTCGTTGGTAGGCTCATCTAAAACAAGGACGTTAGCCGGTCTTGCAAATAATCTGGCTAGTAAAAGTCGATTTCTTTCTCCGCCTGAAAGGGTTGATACGGGTGAGCCCGCTCTCTCTGGAGAAAATAAGAAATCATTTAAATAACTTTTGACATGTTTACGGTTACCGTTAATCTCAATCCACTCACTACCAGGACTAATGTAGTCTTCAAGTGTGGCATTGAGATCTAGTCCCTCACGCATTTGATCGAAGTAAGCCACATCGATTCTGGAACCCATGGTGGCTGTACCGCTATCTGGTTGGATGGTTCCTAGGATTAATTTAAGTAAGGTCGTTTTACCTGCACCATTTGGGCCGAGTAAACCAACCTTGTCGCCTCTCAATATAGTTGCGGTGAAGTCTTTGACAATCGGACGATCGTAAGACTTGCTGACATTTTCTAGATCAGCCACGATTTTGCCGCTGCGATCACCTGAAGAAACCGCTAACTTAATTTGCCCCATGGCATCTCGGCGCTCAGATCGAATGACACGTAGTTTTTCTAAGCGCGCAATACGTCCTACGCTTCGCGTTCTTCTCGCCTCAACCCCTTTACGTATCCATACCTCTTCTTGCGCTAAGAGCTTATCTGCTCTGGCATTTGCAAGACCTTCAGATGCAATCTCTTGTTCTTTTAAAACTTCGTAGGCTGAAAAGTTACCCGGATAAGTTCTTAAGATGCCTCGATCTAATTCCACAATTTGAGTGCTCACCGCATCTAAGAATGCTCGATCATGAGTAATGAGAACAACTGAACCTTTAAAAGCCTTTAGTAGTTCCTCTAACCAAGTGATTGAATCTAAGTCTAAGTGGTTAGTAGGCTCATCTAGAAACAGGACATCGGGAACAGCTACCAAAGCTTGGGCCAAGGCAACTCGCTTACGATTACCCCCCGATAGATCACCGATAGCAATCTCAGGGTTTAGATGCAGGCGATCAAGCGTTTCATGAACACGTTGTTCCCAGTTCCATCCACTCATAGATTCTAATTTCGATTGAATCTCATCTAACCGATGATGAGAGTCATCATTCCATTCGGCCACACTTAATTCTTCGTATTCTTCTCTTAAAGCTTTAACTTCTGTAACGCCTTTGGCAACAGCATCAAAAACAGTCTCTTGTAAGTCAAATATGGGCTCTTGAGCAACATAAGCCATACGTAAACCCTGTTGATACTGCAAGGTTCCATCATCAAGCTTTTCTAGACCCGCTAGAATTTTCAATAAAGAGGATTTACCAGTACCGTTGCGGCCAATGAGACCCATCCTCTCGCCAGATTCTAGAGAAAAGGAAGTGTTTGCTAGCAAGTCAACGTGGCCAAATGCCAGTTTTGCGTTAGTTATAACAATTAAAGCCATAATGACATTATCGCGGTTGAATTAAAAAGAAAGAAAAAACGATGCACGGTGTGGATTTTATTAAAGACTTAGCAGTGATCATGTTGGTTGCTGGGTTTGTTACCGTCATATTTCATTACCTCAAACAACCAGTTGTTTTGGGTTACATCATTGCGGGCCTCATTATCGGCCCTTATGCCACTCCTTTTCCATTTATTTCTGATGAAAAGACAATTAAGACTCTAGGAGAACTTGGAGTTGTATTTTTGATGTTTGGCTTAGGGCTCGAATTTAGTCTTCGCAAACTAGCCAAAGTAGGTGCCACTGCTTTCGTAGCAGCCATTTCTCAAATTGTTTTATTAATCTGGGTGGGCTATGAAATTGGTCGATTTTTCTCATGGAGTTCGATGGACTCCTTGTTCTTGGGAGCCATGATGGCGATCTCATCGACCACGATTACCGTTAGAGCACTAGAAGAGTTAGGGCTTAAGAAAGAAAAGTTTGCCACTCTTATTTATGGCATTTTGATTGTGGAAGATATTTTGGCTATTAGTTTGATTGTGATGCTCACCGGTATTGCGACCACAGGTCAATTAGAGCCAATCGATGCTGCCATGACGATTGGTGAATTGGTTTTATTTATGACAGTCTCTTTGGCGGTAGGTATTTTATTAGTGCCACGCCTTCTTAATGTAGTAGCCAAGTTCCAAAGAAAAGAAATGCTACTTGTCACGGTTCTTGGTCTTTGCTTTGGCTTTTGTTTGATCGTGATTCAACTGGAGTACAGCGTTGCCTTAGGTGCCTTCTTAATTGGCGCCATCATGGCAGAATCAAGACACATCCATACGATTGAGAAATTAATTGAACCCGTCAAAGATATGTTTATTGCTATTTTCTTTGTAACAATTGGTTTGCTTTTAGATCCATCCATCATTTGGCAATATGCCCTACCCATTACGATCATCAGCATTGCTGTAATTGTTGGCAAAGTTCTATCTTGCAGTATGGGCACATTTATCACAGGGCATGATGGCAAAACATCGATGCGTGTCGGTATGGGTAAAGCTCAAATTGGTGAATTTTCATTCATCATCGCCACCTTGGGATTAACACTTTCTGTCACTAGCGATTTTCTCTACCCCATAGTAGTGGCTGTCTCAACCATCACTACATTTTTTACACCCTATTTGATCAAAGCCTCTGATCCATTCAGTCAAAAAGTAGGATCATTAATTCCAAGCCCGATTAAAAACGTCTTTATTCAGTATTCTGAATGGATCAGTCAGATTCGCTCTGACAATCAGCTGCGTAACGATATTCGTCCATTTGTAAGAAGAATCACTTTTCACGTATTTGTTAATGCTTGTATCGTGATCGCCCTATTTTTATCTGCTTCTAAGTTATTCACACTTCTCAATCATTACATCGATACCAGTCATTTAGATTGGTTCGGAGAAGCTTATCAACAAGCAGTGATGTGGGCCATGAGTATTTTGCTATCGGCACCTTTCTTGTTTGCCATCTACAGAAAGCTAGAAGCACTAGGGATGATATTGGCTGATGTGCGCCTTCATTCAGGCGAATACTCTGCAGGTGAAAGAGCTGCTATCCATCAATTATTCTCTCAACTGATGCCGGTCTTAGCTGTCATTGCTTTATTGATCTTGGTATCAGCACTCAGCTCTAGTATTTTGCCGCCAGCTGGTATGTTGCTTGTTTTAGGAGTTTTGATGGCCAGTGTTATTTACTTGCTTCGTAAGCAACTGGTGAAAATACACGCCAAGCTCCAAATCGCATTAACAGAGTCATTTAAAGAAAATAGTCAAAATAAGCCACCACAATAAGAGATAATCACATCTGTGGAAAAAGTACGCATATCAAAATTAATGTCTGAGCAAGGAATTTGCTCACGACGCGAGGCAGACAACTATATCGAGCAAGGCTTGGTATTGGTTGATGGTGAGGTAGTCAGTGAACTAGGTGCCCGCGCGTTTCCCAATCAAAAAATTGAACTCAAGAAAGCTGCTGTTGCTCAGCAAGCTTTGCGTTACACCATCATCTTGAATAAGCCTGTAGGTTTTATCTCTCATTTTGATGAAGATCGTGAATACCAACCTGCGGCATCATTGATCATCCCGGAGAATCAATTTGTTCATCAGTTATCAGCACACCTACCGGGAAAGTTTAATACCCGTGGCTTAGCACCTGCAGGGCGTTTGGACATCGACTCAAGCGGCCTCCTCGTACTGACTCAAGATGGCAGAATTGCCAAACTACTCATCGGTGAAAACAGCCCGATTGAAAAAGAGTATTTAGTTCGTGTTGAAGGCACTTTGACACCGGAAGGTTTGCGCCTTCTTAACCACGGACTGTCACTCGATGATGTGGCTCTTAAGCCTGCAAAAGTGGGTTGGCAAAATACAGATCAATTGAGATTTGTATTGCGTGAAGGTAAAAAGCGTCAAATTCGTCGCATGTGTGAATTAGTAGATTTACATGTTGTGGGTTTGAAACGCATCCGGATTGGACAAATCCCATTAGGTAGTTTGCCAGTTGGTCAGTGGCGCCACATCGGTCCTACAGAGCGCTTCTAAGATAGTTTTTAGATTGGTTCTGGTCGTTTTATCTAATTAAAACTATCATTTTTTACTCATTATCTGAAAAATCCCTTTAGTTTTATGCTGTTTAAGAGCTAAATCGCCTGAAAACCCCTAAAATACGGGCTATGAAAACACCTGAACTTTTGGCACCTGCGGGTAGCCTAGCCATGCTTAATACCGCCTTTGATTTTGGCGCCACCGCTGTTTATGCGGGTCAGCCTCGTTATTCTTTGCGCGTCCGTAATAATGACTTTGGCAGTATTGACGTTTTACGTGAGGGCATTGAAACGGCTCACGCTCAAGGCAAAAACTTTTACCTTGTTTCTAATATCTTGCCTCATGGCGCAAAAACACGCACGTATGTACAAGATATGGCCCCTGTTATGGCGCTCAAACCAGATGCTTTGATCATGTCTGATCCGGGCTTGATCCTGTTAGTTCGTGAAAACTGGCCAGATATGCCGATCCATTTATCTGTTCAAGCCAATACGGTCAATGGTCAAGCTGCAAGATTTTGGCGCTCAGTCGGTATCAGCCGAGTGATTTTGTCGCGCGAGTTGTCTCTAGATGAAATTGAATCTGTTCGCCAAGACTGTCCAGAAATGGAAATAGAAGTTTTCATCCACGGCGCATTGTGTATTGCTTACTCTGGTCGTTGCTTGTTGTCCGGTTACTTCAATCATCGTGACCCTAACCAAGGTACTTGCACGAACTCTTGCCGCTGGGACTACAAAGTAGCGAAAGCTGATGAGGATGCGACTGGCGATATCTATCTTCTTGAAGAAGGTAATCGTCCTGGTGAATGGATGCCGATTGAAGAAGATATGCACGGCACCTATATTTTGAATTCTAAAGACTTGCGTGCTATTGAACACGTTCAACGCTTAACTGAAATGGGTGTTGACTCATTGAAGATTGAAGGAAGAACCAAGTCGCCTTATTACGTAGCAAGAACAGCTCAAGCTTATCGCTCAGCGATTGATGATGCCGTAGCAGGTCGACCATTCAATCCTGTCTTATTGGGTCACCTAGAAGGTCTTGCTAATCGCGGCTACACCGATGGCTTCTATGTTCGCCATCATGATCAAGATTATCAAAACTATCTACGTGGTTTTTCTTTATCAGGTCGCAGTATTTACGTTGGCAATGTGCTTGAGGTGGATGCCGCAAGAGGCCTTGCTAGGGTCGAAGTAAAGAATAAGTTTGCAGTTGGTGATAAGCTTGAAATCATCCAACCAAGCGGTACCACTGATATTGTTATAGAAGAGATTTTTAGTACTAATGGAGAGCCGATGCGAGTAGTACCAGGCAATGGCTATACAGTTTGGGTCAAGTTGCCACTTTCTTCTGAAGGCGCTTTCTTAGCACGTTACCTGACGCAAGAGAATGCATCAAAACTAGAGCAAATTCCGGTTATGGAATCTTGATTCAATAAGTTCTCTTTAAATACAAAAAAGCCTTGATAACTATCAAGGCTTTTTTACTATGAGATCTTAAGAACTAAATAACTTAAGAACTAAAGTTTTATGATTTGCTGGCTAATGTGAAATGTTCCACAGTAGGTGCTTGCAAAAAGAATGGTCCCACATGAGAGCGCCATTGAGTGAAAGCCTCAGACCCTCTAAAGTCAACAGTGTGGTTTTCTAAGGTATCCCAATAGATCATCAAAATATATCTACCTGGATTTTCAATACCGGCATTGAGTTTGTAGCCACGAAAACCTTTTGCCGGAGCAATAGCCTCTGTAACACCAGCACTAACTGCTTTTTCAAAATCAGCTTTTTTAGCTGGATCAATACTAATATCAACGATTTCTAAAATCATATTTTCCTTAATAAATTATTTCAACCAATTATAGGTTGCTATCCCCAACATGGTGAGAGCCAAAGAACCTAGTAAATGAAAAGCAATCGTTAAGAAAGCTTTTAAATAATCACCTGATTGCATCACCAAAACCACTTCTGCACTAAATGCTGAAAAGGTCGTTAAGCCTCCCAAAAATCCAGTAATCACTAATAATTTTAACTCTGGCGGCAAATGACCTTGAGCCTCAAAGAAACTGGCTGAAAGTCCTACTAAATATCCACCCACTAAATTAGCTATTAGAGTGCCTAAGGGCATCGTTGCCCACACAGCGTTAAAGCAAATGCCTAGCAACCAGCGTGATACCGCTCCCAGGGAAGCTCCAACGCTGATGGCAATAACTGAAGAAATCATGTTTTCCTAATGAATCAATCGAGGACACAGTGCAACTTAGCTAATTATATATTTGTGACCATAAACACAAAATGGTAATCAGCATGGATTATGCTTGAGTCATGAATAAAACTATTTGTGTTTTCTGTGGCTCCAAAGACGGTGACAACCTCAATACCATTGCAAAAGCAGCAGATTTAGGTCGTGCCCTAGCAGAGGAAGGCTTCAGTATAGTTTTTGGTGGCGGCAGGTTTGGCTTGATGGGCAGTGTCGCAAGAGCTGCGATTGAATCGAATGGACGCGTCATTGGCATCATTCCAACAGGGTTAACTTCACGGGAACCAGTCCAACTAGAACTAACCGAATTGTTTGTGGTGGATGACATTATCGAAAGAAAACGTTTGATGATTGATAAGTCTGATGCTTTTCTGATCCTACCAGGCGGTCTTGGTACTTTGGATGAGTTATTTGAAGTTTGGACGGGACGTCAGATCAAAGCCCATAACAAACCAATCATCATTGGTAATTGGGATGGTTACTACAACAAGTTATTGTCATTTTTACAACAAGCGGATCACCAAGGTTTTTTAAGTGGTGATCATTTAGATGGCATAACTATCCTTAATAGTGTGGAAGATATTGTTGACACACTTAAAGCTTCACTGATGAATACAAACACAAGATAAATATGCATATTCAATTTTTTGGTGCCGCAGGAGAAGTAACAGGTTCTCGCCATTTATTAGAAGGCGAAATCAATGGTCAATCATTCAAGTTCATGATTGACTATGGCATGTTTCAAGGTGGAAGAGATGCGGATGATAAAAACTTAGCAGATTTACCATTTAATCCTGCTGAAATTGATTTTGTGATCCTAACGCATGCTCATATCGACCATAGTGGTTTATTGCCAAGATTATCAGCGCAAGGTTTTAAAGGTCCCATCTATTGCATACCAGCAACAGAGGCTCTTATAAAGATTTTGCTATTAGATAGTGCGCATATCCAAGAAAATGATTTTGAGCGTGCGGAACGCAAACAAAAGTTAGGTAAATGGCGCGGTGAACTTCCGACTGTTTTGTACAGTGTTAAACAAGCAACAGAGTGTTTATCTCAAATCAAGCGATATGACTACGGTCAAGTGTATGAACCTATCCCAGGTATTGAGGCTCATTTCAGAAATGCCGGACATATTTTAGGGTCGGCTATTGCGGTGATTGATGTTCAAGAGGATAAAAATAAAAAAAGGATTGTAGCTTCTGGTGATTTAGGTATGTTCGGCAGTCTCTTAATGCCAGATCCTGATTTGATTGAATCAGCCGATATTTTGCTCGTTGAATCCACTTATGGTGACAGGCTTCATAGAAGCCTTAAAGAAACAGAAGAGGAACTTGTTACCGTTATTACTGAAACCATGAGGCATGGTGGCAATATTGTGATGCCGGCTTTTGCTGTTGGGAGAGTCCAAGAGATCATTTTACTATTGGTTAGCTTAGTTAAAAATGGTCGACTTCCTCATCTCAATATCTGGGTTGATTCTCCGATGGCCACAGCAGCCACGCATCTTACTGAGAAATTTTTAGAAGACTTAGATGAGGAGTCTCAGGATGTCTATGCCTGGTATCAGAAAAATCTTAGTGCTGTTAATTTAAAATTTGTAGCGGATGTTGAAGAGTCGAAGGCTTTAAATCGTATTAAAGGCGGCGCCATTATTATTTCAGCTAGTGGCATGTGCGAAGCAGGTCGCATTGTTCATCACCTGCGCTGGAATCCTCCAGATAGTCAAAATGCCATTGTGATGACTGGTTTCCAAGCAATGGGTACTCTAGGAAGACGCCTAGTTGATAAATCTCCTATGGTTAAGGTAATGGGTAAAGAAATAAGCGTTAAAGCTTCAGTTCATACAATTGGAGGTTTGTCAGCCCACGCTGATCAAGCAGGTTTACTGCGTTGGTTAAGAGGATTTAAGAAGGCTCCTGGCAAAGTATTCATCATCCACGGTGAAGAAAAAGCCGCCCATAATTTTGCAGCCATCATCAAAGATGAATTGCAGTGGGAGCATGTCATTACCCCAGAGCGCGGTAATTTATTTCCGATCTGATGCTTTAGGGTTAGCTTCAGCTTTAGGTTTAATTAGATAGCATGGGCACAAACGTAACCGCTTGACCAAGCCCATTGAAAATTGTGACCGCCTAAGTGACCTGTCACATCAACACACTCTCCAATGAAATACAAACCTGGATGTTGCTTAGACATCATGGTTTGCCCATCGAGGGACCTTGTATCAACACCACCCAACATGACTTCTGCTTTTTTCCAACCAAGAGTACCGGCAGGTTTTACTGCCCATTGGGTCAATAAGTCTTTAAGTGCCTGTCGATCTTTTTTACCAACTTCAGCCCATTTACGACCCAAAAGATTTTTCTGCTCCGCGAATGACTTGGCGAGTCGTTGCGGGAACACCATACCTAAGATTGTTTCTGTTGTTTTGAGGCGGTTAGCGTCATCATTGAAGAGCTCATCGCAATCAATGTCATTTAGCCAATTGATCTTGATCCCCTCACCTTCGTGCCAATAACTACTGGCTTGAAGAATGGCTGGTCCAGACAACCCCTTGTGAGTCAGCAAAACATCTTCATCAAA
Organism: Polynucleobacter meluiroseus; assembly: GCA_945881875.1. Taxonomy (GTDB): domain Bacteria; phylum Pseudomonadota; class Gammaproteobacteria; order Burkholderiales; family Burkholderiaceae; genus Polynucleobacter; species Polynucleobacter meluiroseus_A. The sequence continues at coordinate 156,526 of CAMCVH010000002.1, read as the reverse complement.
ATGACAAGCACCATAACGCTGGCCTTTTTGGCCAGCAGCAACCTTCACCGGAACGCTTAAGCCTGAGAGCTCACTCAAATTAGCAAACTCCTCTGATGTAAAAGACAATGGCACTAATGCAGGCCTTACAGGAATGATCGGTAAATGAAATTGCTCTGCAATCTTTAGAGCGAATTCTGTTGCGCCAATTGCTGGAACCGGTAAACCCCCAGTCGCCATCACCAGAGCTTTTGATTTCTCTATACCCTGATTGGTATTCACCATCCAAGTTTGATCATCCAGTTGCTCAATACCCTCAACGGTAACAGGATGTCGAATAACTACACCACCCTTTTGGCATTCGCTAAACAACATTTCAATGATTTGCTTAGCTGATACATCACAAAATAATTGACCTTTATGCTTCTCATGAAAAGGAATGTTGTAACTTTTAACCAAGTTTAAGAAGTCTTGAGATGTGTATTTAGATAAGGGACTTTTTACAAAATTAGGATTTTCAGATAAAAAATTAGCTGGGCTGGAATACATGTTTGTGAAATTACATCTGCCACCACCACTAATCCTTATTTTTTCACCTAAGACTTCAGCGTGATCCAGTAGCAATACTTTTTTACCAAGTTGCCCAGCCACACCCGCACAAAACAAACCAGCAGCACCTGCTCCAACAATGATGGCATCCCACAATGGTGATTGCTGATCAGACATGTAAAACCTTATTAATTAAGTGAACTGGCTATTAGCCAATGTATTTTTGATATTTTCTCATGGGATGACGATGTAGAGATCGATTAACCAAGTAATAAAAAAGCCGCAATTGCGGCTCTTTGTTGCTTTAGTTAGGATTAATGATCTTTTTTGTGATCATGTCCTGGCTGTCCATGAGCGGGAGGTTTAGTACCCATCACCTGAAACTTAACCTCCACCTCGCCAGCTTTTTCAAACTTGAGTTTGACAGGAATGGTGTCGCCAGCTTTTAACTGTTGATTTAAGTCAATAAACATCAAATGCAAGCCGCCCGGCTTTAGTTCAACCTTTGACTTGGCAGGAAGATCGATTGACTTGACCTCACGCATCCTCATCACATTGTTATCCATGGACATAGTGTGAAGTTCCATGGATTTTGAGACTGATGAAGATGCTGAAATGAGCTTGTCAGCGGCATTACTATCATTTTCAATCTTCATAAAACCACCACTCATTTTTTGAGCAGGTACAGTAGATCTCGCTTGAGCATATTCGATTTTTAAAGCTCCTACTTTTGTCTCATTGCTTGCATAAGTAGCACTTGAAATCAATACAGTTAGAACTACTAATGAGCTTAATAATTTTTTCATTTAATTTTCTAATTTTCTTTTGATGTAAATCGTTTATATATTTTTTATAAGGATATGACTTGTCTTTTAAGTAAGTTTTTCATTCACTTAGATTTTATCTGATTCTTACGCAATTTCACTTCTTCATAGCCAATCTTTTCGCGTGCGCCATTTCTGATTTGTCTTATCAATTCACTTACTGCACTGAGCTTCACCATGTCAGGGCTCATGGCGATAAAGTAAGTTTCTTGACCCCAACTTATAAAGTCTAAGCCGTGGTCTAAAGCCACACTTTTAAGCCCTAGCCCCACATCAGCGGTTCCAGCCAAAATGGCTGTCGCTACAGCAGTGTGTGTGAACTCCTCGCGCCCATAACCTCTAATTTTTTCTGCGGGAAGTTTTTGAGAATCCAATAATTTATCTAGTAATAGTCTAGTTCCCGCACCTTTTTGGCGATTAATGAAACGCACCTCTGGGCGGGCCAAGTCGGTTAACTTAAGAATTCTTAGTGGATTGCCTTTTTGAACCATGAGTCCTTGGGTACGCTTCATCACCGGATATGCCTTAATGCCATTTAAAGATAAACGTTCTCTTACCCCCTGAATACTTTGATCATCTGGCACATGGAAACCAGCTAAATGAGCATCACCTGACAGTAATCGCTCTAAGGATTGTCCCGACCCCATCGTTTTTAAATCAAATGCATTACTTTTCGAAATGGCCTCTTCTAATAGAGGATCGTTACTGGCACAAAGTACCCACTTTTTCTTATCAAAACTTTCCAATCCATCTAGCTTCACCTGAAAGCGCTCTGCCTGAGATTGATTGATATTTTTATATTCTCTTTCTACTTCATCCACCATTTTTAATAGAGCAGCTCCTAAATCTGTCAATGTAGATCCATGCCCTTTAACGCTATGTAGCAAACTACATCCAAGTGACTCCTCTACTGCCTTTAATTTATTCCATAGGGTTCTATAAGAGATATTGGAGCTATCTGCAGCCGACTGCAAGGAACGCCCTTCTTTTATCCCACGCAGAAGTATTGCAACTGAGGTCAAATCGACATCCTCATCAGAAAAAGATGTCTTTTTACTAATAGAAATGAGTGGGGTAATCTTAATTCGCATATGTAATTTTTTGCATATTGATAATTTTTATATTAATGTTGATGATATAGCCATATTTATTCAGGAGGCAATATGCAAATTCGTAACATTCTTAAATTAGCAGCAACATCACTTTTGGTCGTTGCGAGCATTGGTTTTGTAAATGCTCAAAAATTAATTACGGTCTCTTCAACGACATCGACTGAACAATCAGGTTTATTCGCGCATATTCTTCCTGCTTTCGAGAAGAAGACTGGCATTCAAGTCAGAGTGGTTGCTGTAGGTACTGGTCAAGCATTAGATATCGGTCGCAGAGGCGATGCTGATGTTGTATTCGTTCACGACAAAGTAGCTGAAGAAAAATTTGTTGAACAAGGCTTCGCTAGCAAGCGTACTGAAATCATGTACAACGATTTCGTTTTAATCGGGCCTAAGGCAGACCCTGCAAAAATCAACGGTGGCAAAGATATCACTGTTGCATTTCAGAAAATTTTCGCAGCCAAAGTTAACTTTATTTCACGCGGCGATAAGAGTGGCACACATGCAGCTGAGCTCCGCTATTGGAAAGACGCCGGTATTGAAGTTTCTCCTAACTTGAATTGGTATAAAGAGACAGGCTCAGGCATGGGACCTGCCCTAAATACAGCATCAGGCATGAATGGATACATCCTATCTGACCGTGGCACATGGTTGGCTTTTAAAAATAGAGGTGAACTCAGTATTTTGGTTCAAGGTGTTCCGAAGCTATTTAATCAATACGGTGTGATGCTAGTTAGTTCTGAAAAGCACCCTCACGTCAAAAAACAAGAAGGCCAAACATTCATTGATTGGCTTGCCTCAAAAGAAGGTCAAGACAGAATTGATAGCTACAAGGTCGGTGGCGAGCAGTTATTTTTTGCAAACGCCAAAAAATAACCCTGTTTCAATAAAAGCATTAAGCTATCGGCATGTTTTCGTCATTTAGCGATGCTTTTCATTTATTAGGAATACTCGATGCCAAATTAATTGGCATCGTTTTTATCTCTCTCCAAGTCAGCATTTCTGCATTACTTGTTGGTTGCCTCATTGGCATTCCTCTTGGCGCAGCTGTTGCTGTTTATAAGTTTCCAGGTAGAAAAGCTGTTGTAGTTCTACTGAATAGCTTAATGGGTGTGCCAACGGTGATTGTGGGCGTTGTTATCTACTTACTATTATCAAGAACCGGTCCCATGGGAGATCTGAACTGGCTTTTTACCGTTAAGGGGATGATCTTGGCTCAATCCTGCTTAACGATCCCTCTTATTGCAGCATTAACTAGACAGATTGTTGAAGATGCTTGGCAGATCCATGGTGAAACCTTCACGGCCCTTCGATTAAAAACTGTAGCCAAACTTAAGTGGCTTACTTGGGATACTCGTTTTTCTTTATCCATTGCTCTCCTAGCTGGCTTCGCAAGAGCTATATCAGAAGTCGGTGCAGTCATGATCGTGGGTGGCAATATTGATCAATCTACTAGGACTATGACAACAGCCATCGCACTTGAAATGAGCAAAGGCGATTTACCTATGGCCTTGGCTCTCGGCATGGTTCTATTACTAGTAGTCATAGTGGCGAATTTCTTAATTTTTATCATTAAGACGATTGCGGAGAAACGTTATGGATAAGCCGCTATCAATGAGTACTTCCCAAGCTAATACACCTAAAACTATTGACCTTCAAGATATTGAAGTATTCAGAAGTAATAGAAAAATATTATCCGCTAATATCAGCATCCCATTAAATGGCATTACTGCTGTGATTGGCCCGAATGGCTCCGGTAAAACAACACTTCTAAAATTGCTTCATGGTCTTATTACTCCTGATTCAGGTAAATATTTACCAGGCTCCGATGTTTTACACTCAGCCTTGGTTTTACACCATACCCCTCTCATCAAGGCCAGCGTTAAAACTAACTTAGAAATTATTAAAGATGCAGAGTCAGTAGGTCATATCAGTGATGAAGACATTGATGCAGCGTTAGCCAGCGTTGGCTTATCACACCTGGCTAATCAACCGGGCCTTAAACTGTCAGCTGGTGAACGTCAACGCTTAAGCCTTGCAAGAGCTCAACTGCAAAATGCTAAGGTTATTTTGTTAGACGAGCCCACCGCCAACTTAGATCCAGGCTCAACAGATCAAGTTGAAGAAATTATTAAGAATCTAGCGACTCAAGGATGTTCAATTATTTTTACGTCTCATCAGCTTACACAAATTGAACGCTTGGCGGATCAAGTTGTTTTTATTTCAGAGGGTGTGTGCTCAGATCTAATAGATACTGAAACATTTTTCAAGAATCCACCATCTAAAAATGCACAGAAATTTATACAACATGAATTAGCTGGAATCAACAATAAAAAATGCCGCTAATGCGGCATTTTTGCTGTTCTTGATACTAACTTGATCTGTAACTAATTAAGACAAGTCTTCCAAGAAAGAAGCTAGAGTTTCTTCTGGCAAGCCTTCAAGATGGAATGGGTATTCTTTATGGTCACAACCCACCTTCAATTGAGCGCCAGCTTTGAGTGACTTCTTCATATCTTCTGTTAGCTCAAATCTCAAGAAGTGTACTGATGAAGTTTTATCAGCCGTTGTTCGCTCTAAATCTTCGTTAGCAATGGCGTAAACACGTGCTTGACCTTCAACTTCAATGAAAACACGATGCTCAATACCTAGTAACTTTGCCAAAGCAATTTTTCTATCAGCTTCGTTGATGTATTCCAACTTCATCGTTACTTTGAAGTTAGAACCATCAGGTACTAAATCGTTATAAGTATTTAATTCGTCTTGAATACCTTCATCTTCAAAGATCTTCTCAACACGTAACATCTCTTGAATCTGATATTGCATCAAGAACTTGTTTTCGAAAATCATATTGAGATGCTCACCTAAGATCACTGTGCGCTTCTTACGCTCAGCGATAGCACGTTGGCGCATTTCTGGACGAGCTTTGTAGTAACCCTCAAGAGTTAATAAATCTTCTCTTTTAATCTTGCTCATTGTTGTCTCCATTTTTTACCTATCCTAATTAATTTGATGTAAGGCCGTATGCCTTAGCTAAAAGAGTAATAGGGTGAGCCATTTGTGACTTTTTCAAGTTGTTCTCTTCCATACCCTGCGAAATATGATGTCCAGCTAACTGACAATCAGAACTGATGTAATCCGGCTCAGTGCTTGCCATATTTTTAAATACTGGCTTACCAATTTTCTTAGCCATTTCGTGGAACTCTTTCTTAACACCCCAAGTTCCTGCATGGCCTGAACAACGTTCAACCACATTGACCTCAGTACCAGGAATCATTTGCAATGTTTCAGCCGTTTTCTTACCAACGTTTTGAACACGCAAGTGACATGGCACGTGATAACTCACTTTACCCAACTCAACCTTAAAGTCAGTTTTCAATAAACCATCTTTGTTACGCGCTACGATGTACTCAAATGGATCCCACATCGCAGCTTTGACCAATTGCACATCTGCTTCCTCAGGGAACATCAATGGCAACTCTTGTTTGAACATCAAGGTGCAAGAAGGGATAGGCGTGACGATTGCATAACCCTCTTTTGCTAATTTAGCCAATTGTGGAATATTGATATCTTTGTTCTTTTCAACAGACTCAAGATCACCCAACTCTAACTTAGGCATACCGCAGCAAGCTTCTTTTTCAACAAGCTTGTAAGGGATCTCATTGTGAGCCAATAACTTCAATAGATCTTGACCAATACCTGGCTCGTTGTAGTTAATAAAGCATGTTGAGTAAACAGCTACTTTGCCTGGCGTCTTAGCACCATCTTTAACGGGCCATGCTGAAGATTCTTTTGCCACTTGTTTGAATGTTTCTGGGGCATAGCTTGGAATCCAAGCATTCTTATCAACACCTAATGTTGCTTCCATCACTGTTCGCATGACTTTCGTGCTATTCACGGCATTCACAGCTTGCGTCACAATCGGAATACCTGCAAAGCTACCCATCTTGTCAGTCGATGACAAGATGTTGTCACGGAATGATGTTTCACCATTTTTGTGTTTTTGGGCTTTTGCACGCAACATCAAGTGTGGAAAGTCCAAGTTCCACACGTGTGGTGGTGTGTAAGGACACTTTGTCATGTAGCAAAGGTCGCACAAGTAACATTGGTCAACTACTTTATCGTAGTCTTTCTTATCAACACCGTGAACTTCACCGTCTTCAGTAGCATCAACCAAGTCAAAAAGCGCTGGGAAAGAACCGCACAAGCTAACGCAACGACGGCAACCATGACAAATATCAAAAACTCGCTCTAATTCTTTATTGAGCGATTCTTCGTTATAAAAGTCAGGATTTTTCCAATCCAGTGCGTGACGCGTTGGGGCTTCTAAGTTGCCTTCTTTTTGGCTCATGTTACTTTTCCTATTTCTCTATTTTCTATTTTTTACTTAAGTCTTCTCATGAAGACTTTTTATGAGAGTCCCGAAGTTATTAAAATAACCCCGGGAATCCTTAAAAAGCCTTGTTGGCAATCAATGAATGATTAGCCAGCTTCTAATGCGTCCAAAGCCTTCTGGTAACGGTTAGCGTGTGAACGCTCAGCCTTTGCCAATGTCTCGAACCAATCAGCAACTTCGTCAAAGCCTTCGTCACGTGCTGTCTTAGCCATACCAGGGTACATATCTGTGTACTCATGTGTCTCGCCGTGAACAGCAGCTTCTAAAGCTTCTTTAGGTGTACGGCCTGGAAGACCTGTACCTGGCTCGCCTGCGCCGCCGTCGATCAAGAACTCCATATGACCGTGTGCGTGGCCAGTTTCGCCTTCAGCTGTTGAACGGAACAATGCTGCTGTGTCGTTCTCACCAGCGATATCGCACATGTTCGCGAAATACAAATAACGGCGGTTAGCCATTGACTCACCAGCGAAAGCTTCTTTCAAGCACTCTTCTGTTTTACTACCTTTTAATGTTGGCATTTAATGCTCCTATCGATAGATTAAATTTCTAAGTCGGTTACGATTGCAGTATCGGGTTATTACTGATAAACCTTTAACTGCAACTTAACCCGACAAGAGAATTTTAGGTCTAAAACATCTAATAGTTAAATTGTATTTATTTATTTTTAATATAGCTTTTGACTATAGCTAATTTACAGACCTAAATACATGATTTAAATGGATTTAAATTCTTTCCTTCTGGCAAGCAGCATTGTTGCTCTAGCTGAAATGGGCGATAAAACCCAGCTTTTATCCCTGTTATTGGCCGCAAAATACAAAACTCACCATTGGGCTATTGTTGCGGGTATTTTTGTCTCCACAGTATTCAATCATGCAATTGCAGCCTGGCTTGGTAGCGCCCTAGCGCAATGGGTCAACCCTGAACTCATGAGATGGATCATAGCGGGTGGATTCATAGCTCTAGGGATATGGCTCTTGGTCCCCGACAAATTAGATGATGGTGAAAAAACACCTATAGCTCATAGCTCTTGGAAGGTTTTTACCATCACGACATCCTTATTTTTTATAGCTGAGATGGGAGATAAAACCCAAGTTGCTACAGTAGCGCTTGGGGCTCGTTATGATGATTTAATGGCAGTGGTTTTGGGGACAACGGTTGGTATGATGATTGCCAATGCTCCCGCAGTTTGGTTAGGCCAAAAGTTTACAAATTCACTTCCAATTAAGTGGGTTCATGCAATAGCAGCTATTATTTTTATCATCATAGGCTTGGTGACGATCTTCTTTTACTAGTAATCAACATTTAAGAAAATATTTATGGCACGCACAGAAAATTCAGTAACTTTTTTACGAAGTGATTATCAAGAATCTGCTTTCAGTATTAAATCCGTCAAATTAGATATTGCTTTAAATCCAGCAAAAACAATTGTCGTTAATCGGATGATGGTCAGTAAGAAGTTGGTTGGCGTGAACTCAACACTTGTCTTGAATGGTCAAGAACAAGAATTAGTGAGCGTCAGAATTAATGATGAGCCATACCGTGGGTATGAGCTGACTCCTGAAACGCTAACACTTCATGATCTTCCTGATGAGTTTGAACTCAGCATCACAAGCACTTGTGCCCCTGACAAGAACACCTCACTCATGGGTCTTTATATTTCAAATGGTAACTTCTTTACGCAATGTGAAGCCGAAGGGTTCCGGAAGATTACATATTTCTTAGATCGCCCTGACGTGATGGCCACTTACCAAGTTACATTGAGAGCTTTAAAGACTGACTTTCCAGTCCTCTTATCTAATGGCAATCTGATTAAAGAAGAAGAGTTGGGTAATGGCTGGCATGCCGCCGTTTGGGAAGATCCATTTCCAAAACCCTCTTATTTGTTTGCCTTAGTAGCAGGAAAGCTGACGGCTATAGAGCGAGTCATTAAGAGTCAATCTGGGAAAGATAAATTATTACAAGTTTGGGTTGAGGCAAAAGATCTCGAAAAAACAGAACATGCCATGGAGTCACTTATTGCATCAATTAGATGGGATGAAAAGAGATATGGACTTGAATTAGATCTCGATCGCTTCATGATTGTGGCTGTTGGTGACTTCAATATGGGAGCCATGGAAAATAAAGGTTTAAATATCTTTAATACCAAGTTTGTCTTAGCTAATCCAGAAACTGCCACAGATGTTGATTATGCAAACGTGGAAAGTGTTGTTGCACACGAGTATTTCCACAACTGGACTGGTAACCGTGTTACTTGTAGAGATTGGTTCCAACTCTCTTTAAAAGAAGGTTTAACCGTATTTAGAGATCAAGAATTCTCAGCTGATCAGATGGGTAGCGATTCCGGCAAAGCTGTAAAGCGAATTGAAGATGTCAGACTTTTAAGACAAGTACAGTTCCCAGAAGATGCGGGACCAATGGCTCACCCTATTCGCCCAGATAGCTATCAAGAAATTAATAACTTTTATACAGTCACTGTTTATGAAAAAGGTGCTGAAATTGTTCGAATGCAGCAAACGCTTCTCGGGCAAGATGGCTTCCGTAAGGGTATGGACCTCTACTTTAAGAGACATGATGGGCAAGCAGTCACTTGCGATGATTTTGTGGCGGCAATGGCTGATGCCAACCATAAAGATTTAGAGCAATTTAAGCGTTGGTATAGCCAAGCTGGCACGCCAAGAGTTCATGTGAAAGAATCCTTTGATGGAAATACCTATCAAGTGCACTTCACACAATCTTGCGCTGCCACGCCTGGTCAGGATAAAAAACTGCCATTTCATATACCGCTACTTTATAAATTGATCGGTACTGATCAAGTCGGGCAAGAAAATTTATTTGAATTACGCGATGAAAAACAAACATTGACGTTTAAAGGTCTCAGTAAAAAACCCACTCTATCTATCAATCGCCACTTTTCTGCTCCCATTATTTTAGATTTTGAGCAAAGCGAAGAAGAATTACTGACTTTATTAAGAGAAGATGACGATGCTTTTAATCGTTGGGAATCCGCTCAAAAGCTTTTCATTCAGGCTATTTTAAATAATCGTGATCTTGATCCAGCATTGATCGAAGCACTTCGCTCCGTTTTAAATGATGAAAAACTGGATGCTGCATTCAAGGATTTGGTTTTCACATTACCAGCAGAGAGCTATTTGTATGAACAAGTGGATGTCATTGATCCTCAACTCATTCATCAATCTCGGAGAAAAGTTCGATCTCAGTTAGCTTTAAATCTTCAGGGCGAATGGCTAAAGACTTATCAAAAAAATAGTTCAACAGAGTCTTACAAGGCGGATGCTATAAGCGCTGGTAAACGATCATTGAAGAATCTATCTTTAAATATGTTGCTGGATAGTCAACATGAAGCATCTCAAAAGCTTGCCCTTGAGCAATATCAATCAGCCAACAACATGACTGATCGTTATGGCGCTCTTTCAGCCATGGTTCAAAATGCATCAGGATATGCCAAAGAGTGTTTGGATCATTTCCATCAATATTTTGAAAGTGATGCTTTGGTGATTGATAAGTGGTTTGGTTTACAAGCTTCACGCCAACCTGAGCTCAACAACCCATCAAGTGTTTTAGCCCATGTTATTCAACTCCGACAACATCCTGATTTTCATATTAAGAATCCCAACAGAGCAAGAAGCCTAATTCATGCCTTTTGTATGAATAATCCTGGAGCCTTTCATCAACCGGATGGCAAAAGTTATCAATTTTGGGCTCAACAAGTCGTTGAACTGAATGAAATCAACCCTCAAGTAGCTGCTAGATTGGCCAGAGCACTCAATCGTTGGAAACAATTTTCACCAAGTTATCAAAATCATATGAAATCAGCACTAAAATTCGTGTCTGAGCATAAAAATTTATCTTCAGATGTTGCTGAGGTAATTAATAAAGCTCTCAATAGCTAAAAGAAAGTCATTTATGTCACAAGGCACTACTTTCACTAAATACATTTCAGATTGCGCAAAAAGCAATTCTGAAATTCCGAGCTCATTGTTAATTTCAGTTGCTAACGCATGCAAACTCATTGCAAAGCAAGTTGAACAGGGTGCACTAGCTGGCATTATTGGATCAGCTGGTAGCGGTAACGTGCAAGGTGAGACGCAACAAAAATTAGACATCATTTCTAACGACATGCTTTTGGAGGCTTGCGGCAAAGACGCAACGCTTGCAGCCATGGCATCTGAAGAGATGGAAACGATATATCCCGCTAATGATGCAGGAAAGTTTTTACTCTTATTCGACCCATTAGATGGCTCATCCAATATTGATGTGAATGTTTCGATCGGCACTATTTTTTCAATTCTTAAAAAGCAACATCAAGGCTCCGCCTCTGAAAAAGATTTTTTACAATCTGGTACTGCGCAAGTAGCAGCTGGATATGTTGTTTATGGCCCCCAAACTACTTTGGTTTATACAACCGGCCAAGGCGTTCACATGTTCACGCTAGATCATGAAACTGGTGAGTTCTTATTAATTAAAGAGAATATTCAAATATCAGCAGATACCAAAGAATTTGCTATCAATATGTCTAATATGCGTCATTGGGATCAACCCGTTAAACGCTATGTTGATGAGTGTTTAGCTGGCACTGAAGGTGTTCGTGAAAAAGACTTTAATATGCGTTGGATTGCCTCCATGGTTGCTGATGTTCATCGCATCCTTTGCCGCGGGGGTTTATTCATGTACCCATGGGATAAGCGTGACCCTAAAAAACCGGGCAAGTTACGTTTGATGTATGAAGCCAATCCAATGAGCTTTTTAGTTGAACAAGCAGGTGGTGCATCCATTAATGGTCAAGAACGCATCATGTCTTTGCCAGCAGAACAATTACACCAAAGAGTCTCAGTGATCCTCGGGTCTAGAAATGAGGTTGATTTACTGCAGAAATACCATCTGAGTAAGTAATGAGCTAAGTTAACTGTACATTCATCAGATAACAAAAAGCCCACTCTTAAGAGTGGGCTTTTGCTTTTTTAAAGGAGTTTCTTAGTTAATGAATCAAAGTCTTAGGATCAACATAATCTAGACCCTGGGCAATGGCAACTGCCTTACAGCAAACATGGCCTTGATAGATATTTAAGCCATTCATTAAATGGTGGTCTCTAGTTAATGCAGCTTCTGTTCCAAGATTAGCCAAGTCTAGAACAAATGGCATCGTGGCATTAGTAAGGCCAATCGTAGAGGTTCTGGCAACTGCACCAGGCATATTGGCCACACAATAGTGAATGACATCATCAACTAGGTAAGTTGGATCTTGATGAGTTGTTGGACGAGAAGTCTCAAAACAACCACCCTGATCAATTGCCACATCGACCAATACACTACCCGGATGCATTTTAGAAACTAAAAGCTTACTGACTAACTTAGGTGCAGAAGCCCCAGGAATCAAAACACTACCAATCACTACATCAGCATTGATAACGGCACGCTCGATATTGGATGCGTTTGAATATAGAGTGTGGATACGGTTGCCATAAAGCGCATCTAACTCTCTCAAACGCTCAATATTTTTATCAATGATTGTGACATCAGCACCCATTCCAACTGCTATTTGAAGTGCTGATGAACCTACAACTCCAGCTCCTAAAATAACAACTTGAGCAGCGCTGACCCCTGGCACACCTGCCAAAAGTAAACCTCTACCACCCTGAGATTTTTCTAAATGGTGTGCAGCAGCTTGTATCGACATTCTTCCAGCCACCTCACTCATGGGTGCCAACAAAGGTAGGCGGCCAGTAGAGCTGGTAACAGTTTCATAAGCGATACAAGTCGCATGAGACTTCAGCAAAGCCTGCGTTTGAATTGGATCAGGTGCCAAATGTAAATAAGTAAATAAAGTTTGGCCTGCCTTGAGCATTTGGCATTCTTCTGGCTGAGGCTCTTTTACTTTAACGACCAAATTAGATCTCTCGAAAATATGCTTGGCATGATCAACTATCTCAGCACCTGCCATGACATAGTGATCATCAAGAAAGCCAATTCCATGCCCTGCATTTTTTTCGATCAATACCTGATGACCGAATTTTTTCAACTCAAACACTTGATCTGGAGTTAGGCCAACTCGGTATTCATTGTTTTTAACTTCTTTAGGTACGCCAACTATCATGATATGTTCCTCTCTCTTTTATGTAAGCCAAAAATAAAATACAAAATCGTTAATCCAATCAAAATCGGTGGCCCTACATAAAAAGCCATTCTGGTTGCCTCTGAATAAGCCATCAGACCGATTACGAAAAATACAAATAAGATGGCAAACCATGATCCATATGGCCAAAAAATGGCTCGGTATGGCAATGCTTTTACACCTTCATGAGTGAGGCTCTTTCTAAAACGTATTTGGGTATAAAGGATGGCAACCCAAACCAATAGGCCAATCAGTGTTACAGCAGCGGTAATCCACTGAAATGCTTTTTCTGGAACAAAGTAGTTAATAGCAACGCCAACAGTTGGAACCATGATTGTGAGGCAAATAGCCTTGACTGGAACACCCGCGGAGGATATTTCTGATAAATACTTTGGTGCGTTACCGCTCTTAGATAAACCTAAAAGCAAACGACCACCACTGAAGATGCCTGCATTACAAGAAGACAGGGCTGCTGTAATAACTACAAAGTTAATGACACCGGCTGCTTCACGCAAACCCATACTCTCAAACATAGCAACAAATGGGCTTCCGTTCTGACCTACTTGATGCCATGGGAAGATCGCCAAGATGACAAAGAGTGAGCCCACATAAAAAATCAGAATGCGCCAAGATAATGAATTAATGGCCATAGGGATGGTGCGAGTCGGATCTTTAGCTTCACCAGCAGATAAACCAATCATCTCAATACCCACATAGGCAAATAAAACCATTTGCAATGAGAGTAAGAATCCTTCAACACCATTGGGGAATACGCCGCCATGCTGCCATAGGTTAGCTACACCAATTGGTACACCGCCATTACCAATACCCAAGAAAATCATGGAACAACCAATAGCAATCATTGCAACAATAGCAACTACCTTAATTAGCGAGAACCAAAATTCAAACTCACCAAAAACTTTTACTGCGACGAAATTAATACCGCCCATAGCTAGGATCGATGCTAAAGCCCATATCCACTGCGGTGTATCAGGGAACCAAAGCGTCATGTAAACGCCTACTGCAGTAATTTCAGCTAACCCCACAACAATCCAGTAGGTCCAGTAACCCCATCCAACCAGATAGCCTGCTAAAGGTCCTATATAACGGGTTGCGTAATGAGAAAAAGAACCAGAGACAGGTTCATGAACAGCCATCTCACCCAATGATCTTAGGACAATAAAGGCAACAAATCCCGCCAAGATATACCCTAAGATGATTGATGGTCCTGCAAGCTGAATTGCGGTTGCTGATCCTAAAAATAAACCAACGCCAATCGTTGAGCCCAAGGCCATTAATCTGATATGCCTTGGCTGCAAACTTCTTTTTAATCCATGGTTGTCATGAACCATTTTTACCTCCATTTTTATCAATCGAAAATCGAATGACGAGAATAGGAGTCAACACTCAAGTTGTATATGGCTGGAATTTAGTGAAAGTATTTGAAATACAAAATATGGCAATGTCAGATCTGACAGAGTCAATCAAAATGGGGCTTTAAAGAATTACGGGTGATGTCTTCCTACAGAAGAATAAGAAGTTTCCTACAACAAAATCAGAAATTTCCTACATCTGATTCAGCCAATATTCCCGAGTTAATGTGAGATTTTGATGTCACTCGTGCCAGGGCAAACCAATCGAGGTGATTCTCTTGAGGTGTCAATGCAACCGCCTTGGTCATATACGCCTTTAGGATCACGATATCTCATCATGCGCTGAAGAATCTTTTCAAATTCTTTTGGTTCAGCTAGGGTTTTAGCAACGCAAGCCTCAACAACATTTTCATTCATTAGAAGCTCACTACTATCATCAAGGTACGCACCATCTTTCCAATGGTAGATCTCCACACATTTAGTCTCTAAGGTAAAAGGTTGATCTCTTTTCCAAAAGTTAGTAAATAAGTTATTACCCAAATAAATGACCCATGAGCCTTCATAACCAGGGATATCTGAAGAGCGGCTATCTGGATTGCGGAACCATACTCGATCGCCAGGCACGTAATACTTCATTGGTAGTGGTTGCTCTATAGAACCATACTCTTTTAAGAAAACCTCATGGAACTCACCTGAGCGGATTGCTTTCTTTTGCGAGCGCGACTCGAGACTTTTTAATAGCTCAGGATTAACCTTGTTTAATTTACGAGCAATCGCTAACAAAATAACATATTCTGTTGCTCGATAACACGAGAAAGAATAAGCATTCTCCATGCTCTCTGGTTGAGTCGCCTTAATCAAGGCATCGATGATTGATTGGCCTTGCTTGAGTAAGAAACCAGCATCCTCATCGTAATGCCAGTAGTCTTCTGGACGCTCTGTTGCACTCGTATCAAAATTTAATGCGGCCAAGTAGCCAGCATTAACCGTATGGTGCCTTATCTGGATAGCGGAATGAAACTCGTCATAATTTGGAAATTGAAAAGGAATCGGTGCGAGTAACATACCCACCAATATCTCTTTATTAAGATCATTTTTTTCTTTATAACCCTTTAATGAAAGAATCTCACAAAGTTGTGTGGTGTCCCAGTTAGGGGCCCACTGACCCTGATAATCTTCTTTGAGGCTAAAAGCGATAACTAGAGAGGAGTCTTGAGTGGCTTCCCTTAGGTTGATGGCATTTTCCAAACCATGCAACTTAAAATAGCTCATTACTTGGGTAACTATATTTTCTTTATCACTTTTATTTGATAAACAAAACTCAATTCCGCGAGTTTCAAAAAAGATTTTTTGTTGATTCTCGCTCATATTAAATCCTATAAAAAACGATCTAATAAACGGCGAGTGTGCTTATCTAAAGCTTTGATATCCTCAATCAGATATTGAACACCGTGAGCATCAGCGATCAAATAAGTTGTAGGATTAATTCGCCTGATATTTTCTTCACCACGCAAGGTGAACTCAGTTGATCCACGACTAGTCTCAACCCGCCAGGTGCTGGGGGTTGTAAAAGAAGATACCGACTTGATCTCAGTTAAAACGGGCATGAATTCCCTGGTAGCGAATTCAGCATTAATTAATACCTGATTCTCTGGACTTGTTTGATCAAGTTGATCTAACCAAACCAGTTCATGACCATCACGATCAACAATGGCGATGAATTCATGAGGGGAGCTTATGGGAAATGATCGAACTGGAAATACATGCTCATGCAGCTGTCCAGATTGATCTGTCAGGCAAAGATGTCCAAATGAATTTCTTGATAAGGCGAACGAAACAGTTAAGTTAATCACGCTGTACTCCTAGTTCTTCATCAACTACGTCCATAGCTTGTCTTGCCTGAGAATCATACATCCTACGATAGACACCTTGCAACTCCATCAACCGATCATGACTTCCCTCTTCCACGATCTGCCCTTTATCTAAAACAATCAAGCGATCAGCTTTACGAAGGGTTGATAGCCGATGGGCTATCGCTATAGTAGTTCTGCCTTTTACAAGATTATCCAAAGCTTTTTGAATCTCTTTTTCAGTAGTGCTATCGACTGAAGATGTGGCTTCATCCAAAATTAGAATTTGAGGATCTATTAATAGAGCTCTTGCAATTGAAATACGCTGACGCTCACCGCCAGAAAGTGATTGTCCACGCTCACCTACTAACGAATCGTATCCATGCGGTAAACGCAGAATAAACTCATGAGCATGTGCAGCTCTTGCTGCAGAGATAATTTCTTCTCGAGTTGAATGAGGCTTACCATAGGCAATATTCTCGGCAATCGTGCCGAAGAATAAAAATGGCTCTTGTAGAACAAGTCCAATATGACGTCTGTAATCAGCAACTGCAATAGAGCGGATATCCACACCATCAAGCTTGATAGTGCCTTCAGCAGCATCATAAAAACGGCAAATCAAATTTACAAGCGTACTCTTGCCAGAGCCGCTATGGCCCACCAAACCAATCATCTCACCAGGTGCTATCGCAAGATTAATACCTTTTGTAACTGAACGATTGCCATACCGAAAGCCCACGTTTTGTACATCAATACGTCCCTTTACATTAGTAAGCTTGACAGGTTGTGCTGGATCGGGAACGCTGGACACATGATCCAAAATGTCAAAAATACGCTTGGAGGCAGTGGCGGCTTGCTGAGTAAATGAGACGATACGACTCATTGAATCTAGGCGAGTATAAAAACGCCCGATGTAAGCTAAACAGGCAGTCAGCATGCCAACAGTAATAGCGTCATGTAAAATCTGCCAAATACCAAAAGCCCAAACAACTAGTAGGCCGATTTCAGTTAACAAAGTAATCGTCGGTGAAAACAAAGCCCAAACTCTATTAACGCGATCATTGACTGCTAGGTTATGTTGATTAGCTAAGCGGAATCGATCTGTCTCACGCTCCTCTTGAGCGAATGCTTTAACCACACGTATACCTGGAATCGTATCAGCTAAGACACTTGTTACTTCAGACCAAGTTCGATCAATCTTTTCAAATCCAAATCGTAGTTTGTCGCGCACCACATGAATAGCCCAACCAATAAAAGGTAATGGCGTCAGAGTCACTAAAGCCAACCAAGGATCAATAGTGACTAATATGATAGCTGTCATTAAGATCATCAGAACATCGGTCGCAAAATCTAAAAGATGCATTGATAAGAACAAGCAAATACGATCAGATTCAGAACCAATCCTAGCCATTAAATCGCCAGTTCTTTTGCCACCAAAATACTCCAATGACAATCTCATTAAGTGCTCGTATGTTTTTGTTCTTAAATCAGCGCCGATCCTCTCGCTGACTAACGCCAATATGTATGTCTTAGCCCAACCCAAACCCCAAGCCAATAAAGCAGCAAAAAATAAAGCTGTTAAATAAAAAATGGTGAGTTGCTGATCAATCGCTTGCCCACTTTGGTAAGGTAACAAAATGTCATCCATGATTGGCATCGTTAAATAAGGCGGTACCAAGGTTGCAGCGGTGGAAGCTAGCGTTAATAAAAATCCCGCTAATAACTGAGCTCTGTAAGGTTTAGCAAATCTCCATAAACGAAATAGGGTCCATGTGGATGGCGGCGCAAGATTCTCTGAAGTACAAGCCGGGCACTCCTCTTGATCAGGTGGCAGTGGCACCCAACAAGTAGGACAAACCGTTTGCCCAACTAAATCTTTACTTGAGTCATGTAAACCTAAAAATCTATTTTTTTCTATGTTGTATTGCTGAACGAGTCGATTAGCAGCTGGATTTTGCGCTAAGGTAAATCGCCAAGACGCTAAGCGCCCCTTCTCACTCACCAACTCTAAACTTGCTACACCCGCGTGATCTTGAAGTTTTAAATGATGATCTTGTGAAAAAGCCCAATGCTCCCAATTTGAAGAGGAGTCAGATTTAGGTAAATTATGCTTTTTATAGGCATACAAGCCCTGATCGGTCAGATAAATTAAACCTTTTTCAAACTCAAGGTCGCCATTTAAATCTAATTCTATGAAAGCGATCATCGCATCGCCAGCCCCCTCCTTAAGAGGGAGAGCATTTTGCCAATGACTTGGCAGGCGGTTCAGTTGTTTGGGGTCGGTATTTATCAATGGAAGCTTTGCTTAGTTCTTGAATAGTGAGCGATTATCTCAAATTTAACAAACAAAATATTTACCTTTTTTTGTCAACTAAAAGACCCCCTAGGCGTTAATCGAACAAGTACAATTAGGTAAATTTGGCACTTTCGCCCCACATGACAAAAAAAACAATAGAAATCATAGATATCAAGGTCCTTAAAGGGCCCAGCATGTGGACCTACAGCCCTGTCTTAGAGGCCTGGGTCGATATTGGCGATTTGGAAGATTGTCCGTCTAATACCATCCCAGGATTCACAGACCGCTTAGTCGCATGGTTACCAAGCTTAATTGAACACCGCTGCAGCTACGGTGAACGCGGTGGATTCATTAAGCGCCTTGAAGAGGGTACCTGGCCAGCCCATATCCTTGAGCACATTACCCTTGAACTACAGAATTTAGCCGGTATGCCTGGTGGATTTGGTAAAGCTCGAGAAACCAATAAACGTGGCGTCTATAAAGTAGTTGTTCGTGCATGGCATGAAGAAATCACTAAAACAGCACTTTATTTAGCTCGTGACTTAGTCATGGCTGCCATAGAGAACAAAACGTTTAATGTCCCTGCAGCTATTAAACAAATAGAAGATTTAGTCGATAGCCTATATTTAGGCCCAAGTACTGGCTGTATTGTTGATGCTGCTAGAGAAAGAAAAATTCCAGCAACGCGTCTTTCAGAAGGTAATTTGGTTCAGTTAGGTTACGGCAATCAACAAAGACGTATTTGGACAGCCGAAACAGAATTAACCAGTGCTATCGCAGAAGGTATCTCTAGAGATAAAGATTTAACAAAATCATTATTAGCCTCTTGTGGCGTTCCAGTTCCTGAAGGTCGCATGGTTGAAAGTCCAGCGGATGCATGGGAAGCTGCGAAAGATATTGGTCTACCAGTGGTTGTAAAACCCTATGACGGCAATCATGCTCGCGGTGTTTTTACTAATTTAAGCAATCAAAGTGAAATTGAAAAAGCATTTGAAGATGCTCTTGAAGAAGGCAGTGGCGTGATGGTCGAGCGCTTCATACCGGGTAATGAGCACCGCCTGTTAGTGGTAGGTAAAAAAGTTGTGGCTGCTGCAAAAGGCGAGTCAGCATGGGCTAAAGGTGATGGCATCAGAAATATTCGCCAATTAATCGAAGAAGAAATTAATACGGACCCTCGCCGAGGTGATGCTGAAATACTTCCCTTAAGCCCTGTCGTATTTGATAAAAAGCTTGAGCTTGAATTAGCACGTCAAAAATTGACATTGGATTCAATACCAAGAAAAGATCAAGACGTTTTAGTTCAAGGTTCTGGCAATATGGCTTTTGAAGTAACCCACTTAGTCCATCCTGACGTTGCGGCTCAAGCAGCATTAGCTGCACGAGTGATAGGTTTAGATATTGCAGGTGTCGATATAGTTGCCGAAGATATTTCCAGGCCGCTTGAAGAACAAGGTGGTGCCATTGTGGAGGTCAATGCAGGGCCTGGCCTAATCATGCACTTAAAGCCTGCCGTAGGTGAGCCCCAACCCGTTGGCTCTGCCATTATTGAACACTTGTTCCCTAATCAAGCTAATGGTCGAATTCCAATAGTTGGTGTAGCTGGCTCCCGTGGAAAAACAATGGTTGCACAACTTGTTAGCCACCTCATTCAACTGACCGGCGTGAAAGTTGGCTTAGCTTGCAGCAAAGGTGCTTACTTTAATCAGCGCCTTCAAACTTCAGGTAACTGCGCTAATTGGATCAGTGCCAATCGCTTGCTGTTGAATCGTCAAGTTGAAGCAGCTGTTATTGAAAATGACAATCACACTATTTTGAATGAAGGACTTGCTTACGATAGATGTAGCGTAGGTATTGTGACCAACCTTGACCTTGACGATGTTGCTCCTGAATGCTCCATTACTGAGCCTGAACAAATTTATAACGTCATGCGTACACAAGTTGACGTGATTCTGCCAACGGGAGCTGCTGTTTTAAATGCTGATGATGAAGCTGTTGTCAAAATGGCAGAGCTGTCTGATGGTGAAGTTATTTTATTTAGTCGGTATGGCTTGAATGACGCAACCCAAAACCATTTAAAAAATGGTGGGCGTGCACTGTTCACAGAAAACAATCAAATCATTCTTGCGCAGGGCAAAGATCGACAAACTTTAATTGATCTAAGTAATATTCCGCTTCTTCAGTCGAGCAACAAAACAAATGCACTAGAGAATGTTTTGGCTGCAGTAGGCGCAGTGTGGGCATTGAACTCTCCTAAAGATATCATCGTCGCTGGTCTTCAAACCTTTAATTAGAGAATATATGGAACTAACCCGCATCCGCGCTCTAAGAGGACCTAATTTGTGGGGTAAGCACACAGCTCTAGAGGCATTAGTTAAATGCGAAGAGAGCGAAAAAGTCATCACTAACATTTTCGGATTTGAAACACGCTTAAGATCAAGATTCCCACAGCTTGGTCCAGTTAGGCCTTATGGTCAAAATGAAACAGTATCTCTAGCTCACGCTCTTGAAGTTTGCTCAAGAGACTTACAGGCTCAAGCGGGTTGCCCTATTACTTTTAGTAGAACAATGTCGACTCCAGATGATGGTGTTTATATCGTTGTGGTTGAATACACAGAAGAAAAAGTTGGTCGCCTAGCGCTAGAGTTAGCCATGAAGCTTTGCCGATCAGCCCTCATTGATAATGGATCTCACGTTGAAGAGTACTTACAGCAACTCCGTGACTTAGATGAAAGCATTCGCCTAGGACCAAGCACAGGATCAATTGTTGACGCAGCTGTTGCTCGAGGCATACCTTACCGTCGCTTAACCGAAGGTAGCATGGTTCAATTTGGTTGGGGAAGTAAACAGCGCCGCATACAAGCAGCTGAAACAAGCTCTACCAGCGCTATTGCTGAGTCCATCGCACAAGACAAAGAACTCACAAAAAATTTACTTCATGCAGCTGGTGTTTCAGTCCCCATTGGAAGTATTGTTAGAACGGCTGACGAAGCTTGGGAAGCTTTTAAAAAAATTAATACTTCCGTTGCAATTAAACCAAGAGATGGCAATCAAGGCAAAGGTGTCGCTGTCAACATTAATACCCGAGAGCAAATTGACATTGCTTTTAATGCCGCATCTAAGATTTCTTCAGATGTGATTGTTGAACGCTATATGCCTGGTCATGATCACCGCTTATTGGTTATTGGTAACCAATTAATAGCTGCAGCAAGAAGAGAACCTCCATATGTCATTGGTGATGCCAAACATACTGTTGGCCAATTAGTTGAAGAAATCAACAAAGATCCCAATCGAGGTGACGGTCATGCAACCCCGCTCAGTAAAATCAAAATTGATGAAATAGCACTTGCAACACTTAAAAATCAAAACTTAACGTTAGACTCTATTCCGGCTAAAGGTCTTAGAGTGACCCTCAGAAATAACGCCAACTTAAGCACTGGTGGCACTGCCACTGATGTGACAGATGATGTGCACCCTGATCTAGCAGCTTCTGCTATTTCAGCAGCGCAAATGATCGGTTTAGATATTTGCGGCGTTGATGTGGTTTGCGATAACGTCTACCGCCCTCTTGAAGAACAAGGTGGCGGTATTGTTGAAGTTAATGCGGCACCCGGCCTCAGAATGCATTTACATCCGTCATATGGCAAAGGCCGCCCTGTTGGTGAAGCCATTATTTCTACTATGTTTGGTAAAGATGATGATGGGCGTATTCCAGTTGTAGCTGTAACTGGCACTAACGGAAAAACCACAACCGTCAAACTCATGAGTCATTTGTTTGAAAAAAATGGTTTGAGAGTGGGTCATACTGGTACTGATGGTGTTTATATCAGTGGTAAGAGAATTGATACAGGTGATTGCAGCGGACCTAAGAGCGCTCGTAATGTATTGATGCACCCCGATGTTGATGCAGCGGTTCTAGAAACAGCCCGCGGTGGAATCCTCAGAGAAGGTCTAGGGTTTGATCGATGCCAAGTTGCCATTGTCACGAATATTGGCGTAGGCGATCACTTAGGTATGAACTACATCAACACCACAGCCGATCTTGCTGCTGTAAAACGGGTCATTGTTCAAAACGTTGCACCTGACGGTATGGCAGTTCTTAATGCAGCAGATGCAAATGTGGTGAAGATGGCAAAAACCTGTCCTGGTGATGTAACGTTTTTTGCAAGAGATGTTAATCACCCCATTATGGCTAAGCATCGTGCCCAAGGTAAGCGTGTCATATTTGTAAAAGATAACAAAGTGATTGCTTCTGAAGGTAAAAAAGAATTCCATATCAATCTTGATCAAGTTCCAATGACCGCTGAGGGCACTATCGGCTTCCAAGTTGAAAATGTTCTTGGGGTTGTAGGTGCTGCATGGGCGCTGAATATCCCATGGACTGTCATTGCAGATGGATTAAATAGCTTTGAGAGTGACTCAAATACTGTGCCGGGTCGATTTAATATTTTTAAACATGCTGGCGCTACGATCATCGCCGACTATGGCCATAATCCTGACGCCATCCTTGCTCTTTCCGAAACTATTAGCGGCATGCCTGCTAAAAAAAGAATAGCTGTTATCAGTGGCGCAGGCGATCGGCGCGATGAAGATTTAAGACGTCAGACAGAAATCTTAGGGCAGTCATTTGATCATGTCATTTTGTATGAAGATCAATGTCAGCGTGGTAGACCTGATGGAGAAATAACTGCCATCATGCGCGGTGGACTCACCAATTCTAAAAAAGTTAAAAAGATTGAAGAGTTTAGAGGCGAGTTTCTGGCGATTGATAAGGCTCTTGAACAAGTTCAGGCGGGCGATATTTGCTTGATACTTATAGATCAAGTAGATGAAGCACTCGCTTATATTCGTCAACGAGTTCAAGCAACTATGGGTTAATTATTTAGTTAGCTAATTAATTACAGTTATTTCTCTGAATTTAATTGCTTCAAATATTTTAAGTATCTCTGCTGAATAATCTTCAGCACTTCAGCTGCTGCTATGAATCCAAAGCTAGCGGTCACTGTTACACCAGACCCATAACCAGAACAGGCCAAGCCACCACTTGCAACACCCTGCCTGGGCTCGTCTGAAAAGATGGCAGTTAATCCAAGTTTCTTTTTAGGATCAGAGGTAAATCCATATTCCTTACGAAGGGTGTAACGTATTTTGGAGAGCAGAGGATCTTGGGTTGTTTTTGATAAATCGCAAGCCTTAATGCGACTTGGATCAAGCTTTCCTCCTGCTCCACCACATAGGATCAATGCGATGTTCTTTTTGCAATAGTTTGCTAGCGCGATTTTCATCTTCACATCATCAGTAGCATCAAGAATTGCAAATAGTGGATTAGCGGCATGCTCACCTAATATCTTACTTAAGTTATCAGGTGTTAAAAAGTCATCAATAATATTAATTCTTAAATTAGGATTGATTGAGATAAGGCGCTCGGCCATAGCATCTACCTTCGATTTGCCAAATGATCCCTCTACAGCATGTAATTGGCGATTAACATTACTTTCAGCAATGTGATCAAAATCAACTAAAGTTATTTCAGCAATCGCACTCCTAGCAAGTGCCTCAGCGGCCCAAGAACCAACACCGCCTAAACCGGCAACGAGCACATGGGCTTTTTCGAACGCTTCTAAGCCCTCTTCACCGTACAAACGGGCAACACCACCAAAACGTCTATTCTGATTAACTTCCATAGCCATGACTATATAAGAAAAAGGGTTTGATTTATTTATTCTGGGGTTATGTGTCTTTGTCGTCTCATTTGATCTCTAGAAAATAAGCTTGAGTCTATATATACTGATCACATGACTAATTTAGCCGACCTCAGAAAATCCTATATGAAGGGCAGCCTTTCAGAAGAGGATGTCCAACCCAACCCAATAGATCAGTTTCATCTATGGTTTGATCAAGCTCAGAATGCCGATTTACCAGAACCTAATGCTATGACCGTTGCTTCAGTGGATGCGGATGGTAAGCCCAGCGCAAGAACTGTTTTAATCAAGGAAGTGACTCCGGCAGGATTTGTATTTTTTACAAATTATGAGAGTCGTAAGGGTTTGGCGCTGATTAGTCATCCTCATGCAGCCCTACTATTCTTTTGGCCAGAACTAGAGAGACAGATCAGGGTTGAAGGATCAGTTGAAAAGCTTTCAGATCAAGAGAGTGATGATTACTTTCACTCGAGACCTTTAGACTCAAGAATTGGCGCTTGGGCATCACCTCAGAGTCGGGTTATCTCCAGCAGAACGCAATTAGTTACAAATGCTGCAGAGTACGCACTTAAATTTGCCTTGAATCCTCCTAGACCACCACATTGGGGTGGCTTTAGAGTCAAACCAGAGCTATTAGAGTTTTGGCAAGGTCGACCATCTCGTCTTCATGACCGTATTCAATACGTTTTGCATAATGACTCTTGGAAGATACAGAGGCTGGCTCCCTAAGGAGACTTCAGCGGAATTCAGCGGATCAAGGCCGAGAAAGTTTTTCTGAATTTTTCCACCTTGGGACTAACCACAAAAGCGCAATATCCTTGATCAGGATGATTAACAAAATAATTCTGGTGATAGGCTTCGGCTTTGTAATAAGTAGGTAACTCGCTTAACTCAGTTACTACTGCGCCATTGAGGGCATCAGGCTGATTTAAATCACGGATCATCTCAGAGGCCTGTGATTTTTGATCATGATCATGGTAGTAGATAACTGAACGGTATTGAGTACCCACATCATTACCTTGGCGATTTAAAGTCGTAGGATCATGGATCACAAAGAAAACTTCAAGCAGTTGCTTAAAAGTGATTAACTGAGGGTCATAGTGAATTTGGACAACTTCTGCGTGACCTGACCTACCAGAGCAAACGGAATCATAGTCTGGATTTAACGTTTGTCCGCCGGTGTAACCTGACTCAACATGGACAACCCCTTTGACCTGTTGATAAACGGCTTCTAAACACCAAAAACAGCCCCCACCTAAGGAAGCTTGTTTTAGCTCTATATTTTTAGCAGTCATTTCATTCTTTTCATTCATGAGTAATATCCTACTGCTTCTGTGATTTTTGTGCAGAGACCTCCTTTTGAAAATCCAAATCTGAGATAATATTTTCATGAATTTAGTCATGCTCAATCTACATCTTGAAGAACTCAAGAAAGCCTACCATCACGAACCTTATCCTAGTTTTGAGGTTCGCAAGGAACGTATCCTTCGTATTGTTGCCATGATCAATAAGTATGAAGAAAATATTTGCAAAGTGGTTTCCGCTGATTTTGGAGTTCGACATACAGTAGAAACTCGATTAATTGAGTTGAACTCCGTTAAGCAGGCAGCAAAACACACCATCAAACACTTAAAAGCTTGGATGAAACCCCAGGCAGTCGAGCTTCCTTTCCAACTTCGATCCTCAAAAGCCTGGCTACAACCGCAGGCTCGGGGTGTTGTCGGAATAATGAGCCCTTGGAACTACCCTATTCTTTTAGCACTTGCGCCTGCTATTTCCGCCATTGCAGCTGGTAACCGAGTTTGGCTTAAACCTTCTGAACGCTCTCTTAGAACATCAGGGTATCTTTCTACGATGGTGGCTGAATATTTCCACCCCTTGGAATTTTCAGTTACAACTGGGGATGCCACAGTAGCAAGTGATTTTTCTGCCTTACCGTTTGACCATCTATTTTTTACTGGTTCAACTGCAACTGGTAAAAAAGTGATGCGTGCTGCATCATATAACTTAACATCCATTACTCTGGAACTGGGTGGTAAGTCTCCGGCAATTGTTCACTCTGATGCCTCACTGAAAGAAGTAGCTAAAAAAATTATTTATGGCAAATTAATTAATGGTGGGCAAACCTGTATTGCGCCAGATTACGTCCTAATCAAACATGAAAAAATACCTGCACTTGAAAAAGAGCTTCAAGATGCGGCCCGACTCATGTTTTCTAATGAATCTTTGCTGACTAGCCCAATTGATCAAGCTCAAACAATCCGCTGGATGAATTTAGTCAATGATGCCGCTAACAAAGGTGCTCAAATCAAAGAGCTTTTGGCTCCCTCTGAATCTAGATCTTTTACTCCAGTGATAATGAGCCAGGTTCCTAAAAATGCATTGATCATGCATGAAGAAATATTTGGTCCCATATTGCCAATCATTGGAATTGACTCTACAGAAGATGCCATCAACTATGTGAACAGTAAAGACCGCCCATTAGCTCTTTACTGGTTTGGTAAAGATAAAAAAGTTCTGAAAGAAATTATCACTAGAACACATGCAGGCGGTGTTTGTATTAACGATACCTTATTGCATGCAAGTGTTGAAAACCTACCTTTCGGCGGAATTGGTGCCAGCGGTATGGGCTCATATCATGGCAAAGCAGGCTTTGATGCTTTCAGTCATCAAAAACCAGTCTTAGATGTGAAGCCTTTATGGGGTATTAAGAAGTGGATGGGCACCAACTTAGTCCACCCACCTTATGGTTCAAGTATTGAAAAAATAATACGCCGCATGGGTAAGTGAGTTAACGATCAATAACGATTTTGCTGTAAATCTTAGCCGCCAACTCATACTCGCCAGCCGCCTCGGCAGACTCATTTAAAGATTCATGCAACTGCGCCATGGCCATGTGAGCAGCAGCTTTCATAGGGGGTTTGGTTTTAGGATCTCGTATAACTCCAACCAAACTTGATTTAGCCTTACCCCATAATTGCTGATCCAAACAAATTCTTGCCAAAGCTAAAGATAGTGCTGGCTCACCAGGGTACTTAATCATCCATGACTCAAGCTTTTGAGCCAAGCTTAAATTGCTTGTTCCTGGTATTACGCACTTTGGATAAATATCTATCAAGGCTTCATCCCACTGAGCATCTAAAGATTCTTCAACTAATCCTCTAGCTACATCGTATTGGGATACAGACAATAAACCCTGAGCCATTACCAAAGCAATCTTGGAAGCTTTACGACTCTCTGTGGGTAAGGTTTTCCAAATGCGCAATAAGGCTTCATGGTCAGTTGATTTTTCTTGAACTAACTTAGCAATCGCCTCTTGGATATATTTCTGAGCTACTACTGGATGTAAAGCCTCTCTTTTCGAAAGGCTATGGGTTAACTTTAAAACCTCACTCCAATTTTTTAATTGCTGATTCGCTTTAAGAGCGATTCTTTGAACTAGTAACTGGCGTGCATCACCTTTTTGCAACTGTTCAATAGTTGCTAATGCACCCTCTGCATCATGAGCATCCATTTGCATATCAGCAGTCGCTACTAATTTTGCTTGGCGCTTTTCAGGCGACTGAATCTTTAATAACCATCGATCTCTCACATCAAATTGATTCATGCGGTGTGCAGAGCGCGCTGCCAATAATGCCGCTGTTTCAGCTAAAGCAGAATTAGCGGTTGCTGCCTCAGCTGATTTAAGTGCTTTTGAAAAACGGCCGGCAAAAATATCTTCTATGGCCTCTGATAGAAATCCGATTGATCGAGTCTCTCTTTGTTTTCTACGATAAGCTGCAGCTTGCTTTGGTAAATCTAAAACAGCCGCAAATGTTCGCCATGCCAACAAACTGACAATAAAGATCCCCAAGATGCTGGCAATAAAGAGGTTGAGACTAGTATCTAGACGATAAGGCGGAAAGTAGATCGTGATGTGCCCACCGTTACTGCTGGCAAACAATGCCACTATGACTGCAATTGCAAATAAGAAAGTTATCCAAAGTGCGCCTCGCATGACTATTGAGCCTTCACGATGGCAGAAGTTTTTTCAACTTCAGCCTTTAACTCGATGAGGGCTTTTTCAAACTTAACAACTGAAGTCGCTTGCGCCTGAAAATGCTTGGCTAAGATAGCCTGCGCCTGATTCAAGTCATCCTTACAAGTTTGTGGCAAGTCAGATAGCCATGCAATACGCGCACTTAATAAATGTAGCTTTAGTTGCTGCCGAATTAAATCTTGAGCTGCTGGGGTTAATGCAACATCTTTCACATCACCAACAACCTGAACTCTGACTAATCGATCTCCCAATAGCTGGATCTGATCAAATACTCTTTTAAGCCATGGGCTTTTTTGAGACTCATCAGCAATCATATTTAAGCCTGGGCTTTTAACAGGCAGGGCTGTCATCGGCAAATTTGGAACACTGTTTATCATTTCTGATATTTTTCCAGCTACAGATACCAAAGCTTTTTGAGACTCTGAGCTTCTTTTTAATGACGACTCTAATTTTGTATCTAGACTTTCAACAGCACTGATCTTCTTTTCTAGCTCACTGACTCTTGCATCCAAGATAGCTGGGCGCTGAAACAAACGAAAACCACCTTCAATGATTAACCAAAGAATACAAATAGCAATGGCAATCCATAAAGCTTTCCATAAGCTTTTTCCAAGGGCTTCTGATTTTTCTTTGTTAGATTCACTCAAGGCATGATCTTTTGATTCATTCGTCATTCAGATATCTCGCTTTTATCTTTTCGTTTCTAGTTTCTTGTCTTTGGAATTTAACTAATGGACTTCAGCCAATCTTGTAGGGCAACTAATGCATATTCATTCCCTGGTAAACAACATTCTACTTGCTTAAATCCAGTCTCTTGTGCCGTCTTAGCAATTCGCTCATGAGAGCAAATGAGGGTTACAGAATCAATCCAGATCGGGTTCCAAAGTGCTGTCTGATGTAACACTTCTGACAAATGTCGTACTGCCTCGGAGGAGTTGAGGAAAAAAGCTGTTTTTCCTGGAGTTTGTTGTCGTAGTGTTTCCCAAATGGGGGCTTCAATATTTAAAGGCATTCGACGGTAAGTCATCACTTGGTGAATTTTGGCGCCCTGGTCTAGAAATTGATGACCTAACCACTCTCTACCGCCCGACCCTTTAAGAAATAATATTTCCTTATTGGCCCAGTTTGTTTTTTTAGAGTTCAGTTGATCCCATAGACCTTCAGAATCCCATTGTTCAGAATTCTTTGGGTAATCAATTTGATATCCCTGCTCAATAGTTATGCCTCGGCGTTCGAGTGCCTCAGCGCTGCCGCCACCAATTACCGCAATGGGTAGGCTTTTAGGCCATTCAAAATCTAATAAACGCATACTGCATTCGATAGCATTAGGACTTATGAAAATAGCTAAGTTTGCTAACTTCATCATTTCTTTTAGCTTGGCTCCTTCAGCAGGATCCTGATTAGGCACAATGGACAACAATGGGAGCTCGATTTGATCTAGCTCTGGCAATTGCTCCCTCAGTAAATCACTTAGAGTATGGTTCTGACCAATAGGACGAGTAAGAACAATGGTCGGCATTTTGTTACCTCGGCGGCAGTAAAGACATGGCACCTTGATTAATCAAATCATTCGCCACTGATAAGCCTAAAGCGTTTGCCTCTGCCATTGAGTTCAATGAAAGTCTCTTTTCAGATCGGCAAATACTTTGACCATCAGTACTGGACACAAAGGAGCGCAGATATAAAGAGTCCGCCCCCTCCCAAGTAGCGTAGGCAGCCAAAGGTACGTCGCAAGACCCCCCTAATGCTTTAGAAACAGCTCTTTCTGCTGTCACAGCCATTGCTGAGGGAGCATGGTTGAGTGGCGCCAAACATGCCTGAATCTCAGGCCTTCCTGCTCTAATTTCAATACCCAAAGCACCTTGGCCAGCTGCCGGCAAACTATCTTCAGGGCTCAATAAGCTACGTATGCGATCAGCCATATCTAAACGTTTTAAGCCTGCCGCAGCCAAAATGATGGCGGCATACTCACCCTTATCTAGCTTGCCTAAACGGGTATCCAAATTACCTCTTAAAGGCTGGATATTAAGATGAGGATATTTTGATCTAAGGGATGCTTCACGTCTTAAGCTGGCAGTGCCCACAACAGCGCCAACCGGTAAATCTGCCAATTGACCATAATCGTTCGAAACAAAAGCGTCTCTGGCATCTTCACGTTCCATGATGCAAGCTAGGTCAAAACCCTCTGGCAGTTGCATGGGTACGTCTTTGAGGGAATGAACCGCCAAATCAGCACACCCATCCTCCAAAGCCACCTCTAATTCCTTTACAAATAACCCTTTACCTCCCACTTTTGATAGTGTTTGGTCCAAAATTTGGTCCCCGCGGGTCGTCATTCCTAAAATGCTGACATCACAGTCTGGGTAGAGCTTTTTCAAGCAATCGCGAACATATTCAGCCTGCCACATAGCCAAACGGCTCTCCCGTGAGGCAATAACTAATTTTTTAGGATAAGAAATTTGTGTCATAACCATAAGAATAAAGCCTTTGAGGCAATATACTAATGTTTATGGCAGATTTAGATAAAAATAAAAACTCTTTAGACAATAAAGATCAGGCATGGTCAGCGCGTTTTGCTGAGCCTGTTGCGGAGCTCGTGCAAAGATATACCGCCTCTGTTGGTTTCGACAAACGCATGGCTCTAGTGGATATACAAGGCTCATTAGCTCACGCTGAAATGCTTGCTGCACAAAAGATTATCAGTGCGGAAGATTATGCGCAGATCCAAAAAGGCATGTCTCAGATACTTTCTGAAATGAAAGATGGCACCTTTACGTGGGAGCTTGCCCTTGAAGACGTCCATTTAAATATTGAAGCACGCTTAACTAAACTGGTTGGCGATGCCGGTAAACGTCTACACACAGGTCGCTCACGTAACGACCAAGTTGCTACTGATATTCGTTTATGGTTACGTGGCGCGATTGATGACATCCAAACTGAACTGACTGCACTTAGATCAGGAATGGTTAACTTAGCTGAAAAGCATGCTGAAACAATCATGCCAGGCTTTACTCATCTTCAAGTAGCTCAACCTATCACCTTCGGTCACCACATGATGGCTTATGCGGAGATGTTTGCTCGTGATGCTGAACGTTTAACGGATTGCCGTAAACGGGTTAATCGTTTACCCCTTGGTTCAGCAGCATTAGCAGGAACCAGCTACCCCATCGATCGTGAACGCGTTGCTAAGACATTAGGTTTTGATGGCGTTTGTCATAACTCTTTAGATGCGGTCTCTGACAGAGACTTCGCCATAGAGTTTTGCGCTGCAGCCTCTTTAGCCATGACTCACATATCACGTTTATCTGAAGAGTTAATTCTTTGGATGAACCCACGTGTCGGATTTATTGATTTACCTGATCGCTTCTGTACTGGTAGCTCCATCATGCCTCAGAAAAAGAACCCTGATGTTCCAGAATTAGCTCGTGGCAAAACTGGTCGCGTCAATGGCAATCTCATTGCATTGTTAACTTTGATGAAAGGTCAGCCTCTGGCCTACAACAAAGATAATCAAGAAGATAAAGAGCCTTTGTTTGATTCTGCGGATACCTTACGTGACACCTTACGTATCTTTGCAGATATGGTGCCCCACATTCAAGTCAAAGCAGAGGCTATGAGGGCTGCCGCTCTTCAAGGTTTTGCAACGGCTACTGATCTGGCTGATTACCTAGTTAAAAAAGGACTACCATTCCGTGATGCCCATGAAGCTGTGGCGCACGCAGTTAAAGCTTGCTCTAACAAAGGCTGTGATCTATCAGATCTATCTTTAGAAGATTTGCGTATAGCATGCGGTCTTGGCAGTAACGCTCATTTAATTGAACAAGATGCATTTGAATTTTTAACGCTCGAAGGTTCTGTTAATAGCCGAAATCACATTGGTGGCACTGCACCCGAGCAAGTCAAAAAAGCTATTGCTGCTTATAGAAAAACTTTGGGTTAATGATTTTTTAGATCAACAAAATAAAAAGGCTCACATCAGTGAGCCTTTTTATTTAAGTTGCTTGCATTGAATAAATTAGCTTTTGACGCAATCAACGTAATACTCTTTACGACCGTTGAGCTCACCTTTAACAAGACCATGAACATCAGTCTCAAATCCAGGGAACTGTTCATTAAAGTCGCGAGTAAATTTTAGGTAATCAACAATTCGTTTATTGAATCGCTCACCAGGAATCAATAACGGAATACCTGGAGGGTAAGGCGTTACCAACATGGCTGTGACACGACCTTCTAAGCTGTCAATCTGAACACGTTCAATATCACGATGCGCCATTTTGGCCCAAGCATCAGATGGCTTCATAGCAGGAATCATGTCTGACAAATACATTTCAGTTGTCATGCGAGCAACATCATACTTTTTGTAGACTTGATGAATCTGTTGGCATAAATCACGCAAGCCAACCCGCTCATAACGTGGATACTTAATAATGAACTCTGGAAGAACACGCCATAAAGGCTGATTCTTATCGTAGTCATCTTTAAATTGTTGCAAGGTTGTTACTAAAGTGTTCCAACGACCTTTAGTAATACCGATAGTGAACATGATGAAGAATGAATACAAACCAGTCTTCTCAACAATGACACCGTGCTCTGCTAAGTATTTAGTGACAATACTTGCTGGGATACCCGCATCAGCAATATCGCCATCCATCTCTAAGCCAGGGGTGATGATCGTTGCCTTGATTGGGTCAAGCATATTAAATCCGTCAGCCAGTTGACCAAAGTCATGCCAACGCTCACCTGCTTTTAATACCCAATCTTCGCGCTCACCGATACCTTCATCTGAAAGGTACTCTGGACCCCAAACCTTGAACCACCAATCGGCTCCCCACTCTTCATCCACCTTACGCATAGCACGGCGGAAGTCTAATGATTCAGCGATTGATTCGTGAACCAGGGCTGTACCACCAGGAGGCTCCATCATTGCAGCTGCTACGTCGAGTGATGCAATGATGGCGTACTGCGGGCTAGTTGATGTATGCATCAAATAGGCTTCATTAAAGCAATCGTTATCTAACTTATTAGATTCTGAATCTTGCACCAAAATTTGAGATGCTTGAGATAAGCCAGCTAATAGCTTATGTGTTGACTGAGTTGAAAAGACCATGCTTTCTTTTGAGCGCGGACGATCCTTACCAATGGCGTGCATATCTTTGTAGAAATCATGGAAAGTCGCGTGCGGCAACCAAGCTTCGTCGAAATGCAAAGTGTCAACTTTGCCATCTAACATTTCTTTGATTGTTTCGACGTTATACAAAACACCATCGTAGGTACTTTGTGTAATTGTTAAAACGCGGGGCTTGGCCTTTTTATCCAAAATGAAAGGATTGTTATCAATCTTTTTCTGAATGGTTTTCCAATCAAACTCTTCTTTTGGAATCGGACCAATAATGCCGTAATGATTACGAGTCGGCATTAAGAAAACAGGAATAGCGCCTGTCATCATGATGGCATGCAAAATCGATTTATGACAGTTACGGTCAACAACAACAATGTCTCCTGGCGCAACTGTTGAATGCCAAACGATCTTGTTTGAAGTAGATGTTCCGTTGGTTACAAAGAACAAATGATCGGCATTAAAAATACGCGCTGCATTGCGCTCACTGGCAGCAACGGGGCCGGTGTGGTCTAACAACTGACCTAGTTCGTCAACCGCGTTACATACGTCTGCGCGCAACATGTTTTCGCCAAAGAACTGATGGAACATTTGCCCAACTGGACTCTTTAAAAATGCAACGCCGCCAGAGTGGCCTGGGCAATGCCAAGAATACGACCCGTCTGATGCGTAATGAGTTAATGCTTTAAAAAATGGAGGCGCCAAGGAATCTAAATAAACTTTTGACTCACGAATAATCGTACGAGCTACGAATTCTGGCGTATCTTCATTCATATGAATGAAACCGTGAAGTTGACGCAACACATCATTCGGAATGTGGCGAGATGTTCTTGTCTCACCGTACAAGAAAATTGGAATTTCTTCGTTACGTTTACGTACCTCTGCTACAAAAGCTCTTAGGCCGTATAGCGCCGTATCAACTTCAGCAGGCGATCCGGCCCCGAACTCTTCGTCGTCAATCGATAGAATGAAGCAGGAAGCTCTAGCCGCTTGTTGAGCGAATGAAGTCAGGTCGCCATAACTGGTTAGACCTAAAACTTCCATACCTTCTTTTTCAATCGCTTCAGCCAGGGCGCGCGCACCTGAACCTGAGATATTCTCAGTACGAAAATCCTCGTCAATAATGACTACAGGAAAACGAAACTTCATAACAACTCCCTAGCTGACGCCCCTCCATTGAGTATGGGGCTTTCTCTTAAAAACGTGACTATATCTATAAAAATAGATATTGGGCACAAATTCTTTACTTAATCTTGGCTCAATAGCAACAGCTGACTCTTTAAGGGCCAGCACTTTTACATATTACTTAGGAAATAGGACAAAAAGGGTCTATTTAGGCCCTTAAAGCTCAGTTTAGGTTTTAGGAAGGGTTACGCCAACCTGCCCCTGATATTTACCACCACGGTCTTTATAAGAAGTTTCACAAATCTCATCACTCTCAAAGAACAAAACCTGGGCACAACCTTCATTGGCATAGATCTTGGCTGGAAGTGGGGTCGTGTTTGAGAATTCCAATGTGACATAACCTTCCCACTCTGGCTCAAAAGGAGTGACGTTCACAATAATGCCGCAACGAGCATAGGTGCTCTTGCCTAAACAAACAGTCAGAACGCTTCTTGGAATCTTAAAATATTCAACCGTACGAGCTAAAGCAAAAGAATTAGGAGGGATGATGCAAACATCCCCCTTAAAATCAACAAAAGATTTTTCATCAAAATTCTTAGGATCAACGATAGTACTGTTGATATTGGTGAAAATCTTAAATTCATCCGCACAACGGATGTCATAGCCATAGCTTGATGTACCGTAGCTCACAATTCTATTGCCGGCTTTATCCTGTCGAACTTGGCCAGGATCATACGGCGCAATCATTTCGTGCTTCTGGCACATCTCACGGATCCAACGGTCAGATTTAATAGTCATAACCTGTATTTTGACATAACCATGCTAGCACTTGATAGATTTTGAAAGTCGCGGATGGATTGACAGATGGTCAGTGCTTAGATTTATTTTTGTAATTTACGTAACTCTTCATGAGTATTAATATTTGCAAAAGCAGCTGCATCATCAAAAATGACAGATGCTGTTTTATTAAATTTGAACCATTCGTCAATCTTGCGGCCGCCGCCACCCAAAAAAGTTGTCAATGAAGTAATGGTAGTTGATTTCATCAGACAAAAGACAGGATGAGTCATGACTTTTCCGTCTTCCATCGTCGCTGCATAAGCAATATCAAGATCTTGTATCAAAAGGGCTTCAGATAACTTCTCAACTAAATTCGAAGGGAACCTTGGTGAGTCACATGGAACAGTCACCATATAGACGTGTTCACACAT
Organism: Polynucleobacter meluiroseus; assembly: GCA_945881875.1. Taxonomy (GTDB): domain Bacteria; phylum Pseudomonadota; class Gammaproteobacteria; order Burkholderiales; family Burkholderiaceae; genus Polynucleobacter; species Polynucleobacter meluiroseus_A. Next base: position 120,830 of record CAMCVH010000002.1, on the reverse strand, counting down.
CTCTAATCCCGCCTGGAATCCAGCAAGAGGGCCAGCAAAGTCGCCAATGGAATCTGGTATTACCGTAGAACCCAATGACTCATATGCCGCTAAATTTCTATTAGCGTTGACACTTAAGACGTCAACTTGGGGTTCTAAACGCATCAGCGTATGCATAACCATAGGTGCACCTTGAAAAGGCTGCAAACCCTTGTCAGCTCCACCCATTCTTTGGCCACGACCACCTGATAGAACTAGCCCAGCAATTAACTCACGCGGTATGGACATTTGTAGACCCTTGAATTATGCGATCAACACCGCTGTAAACTAAATAATGTTCACCACTACAACGGCCTAATAAAGTTAACTTCACTTGATTGGCCATATCTAAACCCATAGCAGTAACACCAGAACGTGACAATAAAAACGGTATCCCCATCTGAGCACCTTTGATAACCATCTCAGATGTGAGTCGGCCCGTTGTATAAAAAATAAGATCTTCCCCGGCCTGTTGATTCAACCACATTAATCCCGCAATTGAATCTACAGCATTATGACGACCTACATCCTCTATAAAGTGCATTAATTCAGCATGATCACCGCAGTTTTTAAAAACAGCGCAGGCATGAACCGAACCAGCTTGTTTATAGATAGAGTCTCTTGTTCTGATATGGTCAACAATTTGATAAATAGCTGACTGTTCGATCTTTGCTGTATCAGATAGTCTGATCTTATCAATATCGTCTAGCAGGCCACCAAAGACGGTACCTTGGCCACAACCAGTCGTGACGACACGACGACTTGTTTTTTCTTCAATATTGACAGTATTACCATTTGTTTTAACAGCAACAGATTCAGTTTCCCAATCTACCTGAATACTTTCAATCATCTCGATAGATGGCACCAATCGCTGATTGCGCAAGTAGCCTAAAACCAAAGCCTCAGGTGCACCCCCCATAGTCATAAGGGTCACTAATTCTTTTTTATCAAGATAGATAGTGAGTGGTCGCTCACCGGGGATATGGCTGGTTTTCTTGCGACCCTTTTCATCAATCACTTCAACTTCGTGAGTTAGGGGAGCAACGGCTTGAGTGAGTTTAACCAAAGGAAGCTCTAAAAAAAGGGTAAAAAAAATCAGTCACTAAGAGCTTGTCTTAGTGACTGATATAGAACTAATTACTTAGCTGCAGGAGCTACAAAAGGACCAGGATTTGTACATGCGGCTGGAGCAGGAGCGCCAGCTTTCTTATACTTTCCAGCTACATCATTTTGAGATAAACAAAGTTGATAACCACCAACCTTACCAGCATGGTCGGTTCTAGCTTTCGCTAAATCAGCAGCGGCAGCTGCTTCTGGTGTTGGTGCTGGTAACTTTGCAAAGGCAACGCTTGATAAAAGAGTCATCAATATTAATGTTATTTTTTTCATGATTTATATCCTTTAATTACTTCTGAATTTTTCCAGATTTGACATCGTCATACCAAAGTTCATGGTGCTCTTTGCCCCATGATTCGTCAACATAACCAGTACTCATACCTTGGTAAGCACCTTGCATACCAATCGAACCGATATAAATGTGACCCATAGCCATGACTGTCATCAAGATAGCTGAGGCGCTGTGAACAATATGGGCCAACTGCATAGTTCCACGCCAGTAATCAAGTCCTGGCACGATCATGTCTAAAATCCAACCTGATGCAGAAACTAAAAGACCAAGAGCTGTTACACCACCCCAAAACCAGAACTTCTCACCAGCGTTAAAACGATGTGAAGGGATGTGCTTACCTGATAGCATGCCACCGAAAGACATTAACCAAACAAAATCGTCTTTTGTTGGAAGGTTATCTTTAACATAAATAACAAAGAAAAGAACCGTGGACGCCGTAAACAGCGGGCCAGCAAAGTTGTGGATGTTCTTCATTACCAATAAAAGGGCACCGTAAGCAGTACCACCAATGATCGGCAACATAAAGAACTTGCCCCAGAGAATGAAAATACCAGTAATTGCCAAAGCAACGAAGCTGATAGCCATCAACCAGTGTGAAAATCTCTCAACACTGCTAAATCGCTGCATCAACTTGCCTGAAATCGGCTCTTTAAGCTTGATAGTTCCTTTGAGAACGAACACTGCCAAAATTGCACCAGCAGCGATCATTAACAACCAACCGCCAAATACAGTGATAACACCGTTACGAATCAAGCGCCACTGCTGCCCTGATTTTTGAATCAAAACACCCATTTCCTTATTCGGGAAATTAACACTGTGAGCTACATCAGAATTAGCATTCTTCCAAATAGGTTGATTGCTGCCTGGCTTACTTTCCCCAGCTTCGCGTTGCGCTTGAACGTCTTTACTTACTTCAAGGATATTGACTGATTCAACTTGAGGAGCTGCACCTTGAGCGATCGCAAACGATGCTGACAAAGACAAGACCACGCAAGCAAGCAAGTTTTTTATTGTAATTCTCATACCTTCTCCTAGATTACTCTAAATGCTTACTTAGCTTTGGTGTAGTCGTCTTGACCTTGACTACGCACCTTTAGCTGGTTTTCCCAAGTGACAGGATCACCTGATTTCCAGCCAGTCACCACGAACTTATTGTCAGCTGCAACATAGGCTTTTTCGTCAGGTTTTTTGCCACCCACAACACCTTGTGGTACCTCAGAGCAAGCGCTTAATGTGAAAGCAGAAGCAACAACACTAAGTGTTAGTATTTTTTTGATCATGATTTCTTTCCTGGAGCTTGTGGCTTACCGTAAGCAGTACCCCAACCAAACACGTTGGCACCAGCAGCTTTACCATTTGATTGACGCTTAACAACACGGTTACGGAAGATATCCGCAACAACATCGCCATCACCACCAATCAAAGCTTTGGTTGAACACATCTCAGCGCAAGCTGGTAGCTTACCTTCAGATAAACGGTTACGGCCATACTTTTCAAACTCAGCCAATGTTCCGTTTTTCTCAGGACCGCCAGCACAGAATGTGCACTTGTCCATTTTGCCGCGTAAACCAAATGTTCCAGAGCTTGGGAACTGAGGTGCACCGAATGGGCATGCATATGAGCAATAGCCACAACCGATACAAATGTCTTTGTCATGAAGAACAACACCCTCATCAGTTCTATAGAAGCAATCCACTGGGCAAACTGCCATGCATGGTGCATCTGAACAATGCATACATGCAACAGAGATTGACTTCTCAGCACCAATGACGCCGTCATTAATTGTCACAACTCGGCGACGATTAACACCCCAAGGTACTTCGTGCTCATTCTTACAAGCGGTTACACAGCCGTTACATTCAATGCAGCGCTCTGAATCGCAGATAAATTTCATTCGTGCCATTATTTTCTCCTAAATTCTGCCGCTGATTAAGCGAATCTTTCGATTTGACAAATTGTTGTTTTACTCTCTTGCATATTGGTTACGCTGTCGTAGCCGTAGGTTGTAGCTGTATTCACAGCCTCACCACGAACAATCGGCGCCGCACCTTTTGGATATGCATCAAGAATGTCTTTACCCTGCCACCAGCCTGAGAAGTGGAATGGAATAAATGCTGTGTCAGCTGCAACACGCTCTGTAACCAAGGCCTTCACCTTAATCTTCGCGCCTGTTGGAGATTTAACCCAAACATACTCACCGTTACGGATACCACGCTTATTAGCCGCAGCTGGATTGATCTCAACAAAGTTATCTTGTTGTAATTCAGCTAACCATGGGTTTGAACGAGTCTCTTCACCACCACCCTCGTACTCAACCAAACGACCTGAGGTGAGAATGATTGGGAACTTCTCATACAACTTGTCTTCAATGTTCTTCTGCTGAAGTGACTTGTAGAGAGTTGGTAAACGCCAGAAAGCTTTTTTATCATCATGCGTCGGGTACTTAGCGACCAAGTCAGGACGTGTGCCGTACAACGGTTCACGGTGTTGAGGAACTGGATCAGGGAAGTTCCAAACAACTGCACGCGCTTTAGCGTTACCAAATGGATGACAACCGTGATTTTTCATAATTACACGGATCATGCCACCTGAAGAGTCGGTCTTCCAGTTTTTACCTTCTGCCAATTTCTTCTCGGCATCTGTTAATTCATCCCACCAACCCAATTTCTTAACTAAAACGTGATCAAACTCTGGGTAACCAGTCTTGATGTCAGCGCCCTTAGAGAACGAACCATTCTCAGCAAGTAAGCTCTTACCATCTTTTTCAATACCGAAGTTGGCACGGAAGTTACCGCCGCCGTCCATAACGTGCTTGCTGGTGTCATAGAGGTTCGGGCTACCTGGGTGCTTCATTTCTGGAGTACCGTAACAAGGCCATGGCAATCCGAAATAGTCGCCAGTTGTATCGTATCCAGTTACCGGATCTTTACCGCCTTTTGATCTTAATGTTTTGACGTCAAACACGTGCATCATGCGCATGTGAGCTTTTAAACGCTCTGGTGAGTGGCCTGTGTAACCAATTGTCCATACTGAACGGTTGATTTCACGTAGACCAGATTCTTGCTCAGGCTCTTTCCAGTCTTTACCTGCAAACTTAGTTGTCAACATCTTGTAGTTTTTGGTCAATTCTTTACCAAATCCAAGCTTATCGGCCAACGCTTGCATGATCACGTGGTCAGGTACTGACTCCCATAGTGGGTTGATAACTTTCTCACGCCACTGGATAGAACGGTTTGAAGCGGTGACTGAACCGCTTGTCTCAAACTGTGTAGTTGAAGGTAATAAGTAAACAGCACGATCTTTATTAACTTGAGCACCCTCAACCTGCATCGCCGCCATAGCAGCTGTTGCTGTTGGATATGGATCAACTACAACTAATAGATCCAATTTATCCATGGCCTTCTTCATATCCGTGCCACGAGTTTGTGAGTTCGGTGCATGACCCCAAAAGAAAACACCCTTAACGTTACTGTCTTGGTCAATCAATTCATTCTTCTCAAGCACCGCATCTACCCAACGTGACACTGTTGTACCTGATTTCTCCATCATGTTTGGAGCAAACTGTGCTTTGATCCACTCATAGTCAACACCCCAAGCATCTGCGAAGTGTTTCCATGAACCAGCCGCTAAACCGTAGTAGCCAGGCAATGAATCTGGATTAGGACCAACGTCAGTTGCGCCTTGAACATTACAGTGACCGCGGAAAATGTTTGTTCCGCCACCTGTCTTACCAACGTTACCGAGTGCTAACTGCAAAATACATGAGGCACGAACCATCGCGTTACCGATTGTGTGTTGAGTTTGACCCATACACCAAACGATTGTTCCTGGACGGTTTTCATTAAGCGTTTTGGCAACTTTATAAACCTCAGCTTCTGGAACACCACAAGCTTCTTCAACTTTGGCTGGCGTCCATTTCTCAAGAACATCTTTCTTAACATCTTCCATACCGTAGACACGGTCGTTGATGTACTTCTTATCTTCCCAACCATTTTTGAAGATGTGATGAAGCACACCAAACAAGAAAGGAATGTCTGAACCTGAACGAATACGAACGTACTGATCAGATTTAGCTGCAGTACGTGTGTAACGTGGATCAACAACAATCATTTTGCAACCAGCTTCTTTAGCATGCAACATGTGCAACATTGAAACTGGGTGGGCTTCAGCAGCGTTTGAACCAATATAAATAGCTGCTTTTGAGTTTTGCATATCGTTGTAGCTGTTTGTCATCGCGCCGTAACCCCAGGTGTTTGCAACACCGGCTACAGTTGTTGAGTGACAGATACGAGCTTGGTGATCTGTGTTGTTAGTACCAAAGAACGAAACAAATTTACGAAGTAAATAAGCTTGTTCATTGTTGTACTTTGAAGATCCCACGAAGAAAAGAGAGTCTGGACCGTGCTGCTTCTTCAACCCCTTCATTTTGGCCGTGATCTCTTCTAAAGCTTGATCCCAGCTGATTTTTTCGTATTTACCGTTGACTAATTTCATTGGATATTTCAAACGGAATTCGCCATGACCGTGTTCACGAAGAGCGGCGCCTTTAGCGCAGTGAGCGCCTAGGTTGATCGGTGAATCAAAAACTGGTTCTTGACGAGTCCAAACCCCGTTTTCAACAACTGCATCAATGGCACAGCCAACTGAACAGTGTGAACAAATAGTTCTCTTAACTTCAATCGTTCCCTTGCCATCACCTTTAGCAACGTTAGATGCTTTGGCTTTTTGTACAAGAGTTAGCTGCGATGCGGCTAGACCTACACCAACACCTACGCCAGAGCGCTTGAGGAATGTTCTGCGATCCATCATAGGAATTGCAGATTGGAGGCTGCGAGCCAAACTACCCATCATTTGGGTTGAATGGTTCTTAACAGCTGTTACTTGTTGCGATGATTTACGAATCAGACTCATGGTTAAACCCTCAAAGATTCAAGAGAAATAAAAAACGCTTGTTTAATTAAACAAGCGTTGTTTTGTAATATTTAAGAACGTGGTCGGAGACTTTATAGCCTTTAGAATCCTCAACCAATGATGCAGCTTGCTCAGCAATTGCTGTGCCGATAGAAGTTTGTGACACAGCTGCAACAGCACCAGCTGCCAAACCAGTTGTAACAAAAAACTTCCTACGTGACTCTTTATGATTGTTTTTTTCGCTCATTTCAATCTCCTAATAATTTGATACATCTTCTTAATTCAATAAAAATAATACTTACATTTATGATCTAACTATAAACTTAATCCCTTGTTTTTACATCAATGTGTAAACAAAAAAGCCTTAGTGCTTTCCCTAACTATCAAGCTCATAGTTTTTATTAATAAGGCGTTTTCTTACAAATAACATAACGATCTGCTCTCAATTGATCACCTCTTTGGCCCTACTCCACCATATCCATAGCGTAACTCTCTACCTCAAAAAATGCTTTTGCCAAGCCAGCAACTGACTTGTAGTGCACTATGTCCGGATGATTTTCTATTGCAGCGCACAAATCAGGTAGCCATGAGCGCATGTGCTCATTAAAGAACTTTTTCTGCTGTGTCAAATTGGCCACACTTAAATCATCGCCTGCTATCAAATATCTCATCACTTCACAGAGGGCAGCAATGTGATCTTCACTTTCGGTTACTTCTTCGACAGATTCAAGACCTAACTCTCTGAGAGAATCTCGAAGTCTGACTAGCGGCTTCTCGTTTAAAAATCCTGTTTGGTAAAAGGAGCCGTATAAGAAAATGTCTTGCTTACCAATACCAATAAACATATCTTGATATTCGTCCGCCCATTCCTTAGCGCTGGAAATTGAGGCAACTCTAACCAACTCTCCCCAAGCTTGAGTCATAGCAGCATCTGCTGGCGCTCCTGAGCCTGAGCCGTAGGCAGCTGATGCAGCAATCCTGTGTAATAAATCATCATCAGGAGCGCTGTAGAACAAACTTGCTAATAAGCCATATAAGTCGGCACGCGCTATATCTTCTTCAAGACCATCTGTACTTAAAGAAGTTTCTACATCATCTAATTTTTTTTCTATATCACTCATCAGACCACATCATCATCATTTGGTTTATTGATCATATCGACTACACGACAGTCGCTACACATTTTTAATCTATCTGTTGCTGCTCCTGAAAATGCCGCATGTAAAGATAATTTGCCAACCATCAACTCAACCATTTTTAGAGTGCCAAATGGCTTGGCACAAACGATGCAGTGAAAAGGTTTTGTTTCGTTAAGAACAATGATCTTCTTCCTGACCTCAGTTGTTTGCAAACGAGGCAATAAGCTCAATGAGTCCTCTGGGCAGGTCTTGACGCACAAACCACATTGAACACAATTGCGCTCAATAAATGATAATTGAGGTGCGTCTGCATTGTCACGTAAGGCACTCTCAGGGCATGCGCCAACACAAGACATGCACAAGGTACAGGTATCTTGATTAATGGCAATGCCGCCAATTGGAGAGCCAGCACCAAGAATTAAAGGAGCGCTCTCAGTCACTTTCTTACTAGCGTGTGCCATTAAATGCTCAAGTGCAGCCTCAAGTGTTTCACGCTTTTCGTTTGAGAAAGCAAAGGTTGCGGGTGGGCACAGAGTGTCAATTGCAATAACAGTGCTCAAGCTTTTCTCAAGCGCAGCAGTAGAATCTGCTTGCAACAAAACAACGCGGTCTTTAGCGTAGCCCAAGCCCTCCATCAATGAACAAGCTAACTCAACCTGATCACTCAAAGCTTTTTGATACTCTGGAGCTTCTTCGCCACTAAGTAAAACCGCCACCTGTCCAAAACCGTGAGCTAGTGATGCCAACCAAAATTCAACGCCTGTTGATGCACTATGGTGTAAACCCATCGGAATTAAATGGGCAGGCACGCCTTTAAATTTAGCTTTTTGTGTTGAAGCCAAACGACCCAACTCTTGAATTAATTCTTGCCCTTTGGTATCACTGTGTAAAAGAAGGCTTGGTGCCACCTTAGGACCAGCAGCACGATATGCTTTGGCCATGACTCGAACCTGCTGACCCAAATAAGTAACGCTTGGATAGTTGTATCGCATAGCTCCAGAAGGGCAAACTGTGGCACAAGCACCACAACCCATACAAAGGTTTGGATTAACACTCACACTACCTTTACCATCCTTGAACAAAGATGTAATCGCGGCAGTAGAACAAACATCGACGCAAGCAGAACAACCTATTTGTCCGTTACGACCATGAGCACAAATCTTTTCGCTATATGCAAAGAATTTTGGTTTTTCAAACTCGCCAACCATACCCATGATTTTAGTTACCGCAATCGCCTGCTCAAGAGGGTCTGATTTAGGGGCGAAATAACCTTGGGGTGGCTGACTCATTTTGAAAATAGGATCTTTGGAAAGATCCAAAATCAAATCCCAACCTTCTGTACGACTCTGTTCAGTTCGATCAAAGTTAATAGCACCAATCGCTGAGCATGACTTAACGCAAGAGCGATGACTCTTACATTTATCCAAATCAATTTGGTAACTTAAATCAATGGCGCCCTCGGGACAACTTTCAACGCAAGCACCACAACGAGTACAGAGCTCTAAGTCAATTGGATTTTTTTGTAGCCATTCAACATTGAATGCTCCTAAATAACCATCAAGTATCTTCACTTCGCCACTGTAAATAGGAAAGTCTCTTGCCTCAGGAAGAATGCCAGGAGTTGTACAAAGTACACCAACGCTCAAATCTTTTGAAAGGCGTTTAGCCCAATCAATCGAAACATCGCCTGGACCAATGATTAGTAAACGCCCACCACTTTGATAATTGACCGTGTTAACGGGGTCTGGATTGGGTAACGCTGCCTTGGCGAGCAAAGCAGAAATCTTAGGCATCGCTTGTTTTGCATCTGCAGACCAACCACCGGTCTCACGAATATTGACAAATTTAATTGGGGCAACCAGAGCCTTTTCCTGCTCACCAGCAACCTCATCGAATAAACGCTTCTCTTGAGTACATGCCAATATGATCTCATCGGATCCTTGGCAAGCTTCAATGAATGTTCCTATCTCTTGACGGCACAAGGCGGTATTCAAACGAATAGATTTCGTTTCAACATCTAGACCCTTAGCTATTTGAGCAATATCTAAGGGCATGGTTTGGTTACAACTACAAACGAGCGTTTTCTTTGTCATTCTGTACCTTCAGCCATTTGGGCAATCTGCTTTATCGGCTTATATATTCTTAAATTCAATACTAAGTTTTGTTCACTACTGATTTAAGCTTAGTAATTTTTATTATTTCTTGCGAATTGTTTAATTCTGCTGAATTTGCAACAGTTATACCATTAGCGTTTTCATCAGGTAAAACTGTTGAGTCTTCAAGCGCCACAGATTGCTCAGATAAATCCTTATTCTCTTTAGCTTTAGCTTCTTTTAGTTCTTTAGCTTCTTCTTCAGCTTTAGCTTCTTCTTCAGCTTTGTGCGCAGCCGTTGCTTCAACTTCAGCTTCATCTGCATCTATTTTTGCAAGACGCTCTTTGTACTCTTTTCTTTCAATTAACTCCGCTTGCAAATCAGCTTCTATCTCTTCTGGAGTTTTAAACATACCAAGCATCTTTGACTGGTTAAGTTGCTTAAGCATTTCAAGAGGCATTGGATCGGGCGTGTTGTAGTCCCCGATATAAATATCTAAGCCATCCATGATGTTGTAATGCGGATCAGAAAATAATTTATTCAATGCAGCTTGCTGTACGTTTGGGTCAATACCAGATTGCACATAAGCCGAAAAATCTGAATCTTTTGTCAACTTCAAAACATCTTTTAAAGTTGGAATAGTTGCTTGCCCAGGAGTTACAGGCTGATCGGCGTCTTTAAGAGCACCAACAGTAGCTGTAGCTTCATCAGACTTTGCAGTTGAGTCTTTTGCTAAAGTAACTGGTGAGGATTGAGAACCTTTGGCAAGAGTCGACTTCTCTAATTTTGATTTTTCTTTGGTGACGGGCTCGTCAGACTCAAGTCCAGCCTTACGTTTTGACCAGCGATTTAAAAAGTCTGGCATTTTTATGAACCCTCATTCCCAGGGCGATTGGGGCCTTTAAATGAAGCAGGACGCGCACGCTTTTTTGGCTCAGGCTTGTAGTGCTGGTTCACAAAATCATTTAACCAAGAAGTGGTTTCAGAATCAAGCGGTACGTTATCAACCGTTTCACCACCATCCAAAAGTCTTCCAGCCTCGTTATAACTAACACTTAAGAAGTGCGGTACTGCAATTTGATCTCCTCCATGAGGGTGATCTTCCATTCGCCACATGACAAACCATGCCGGATAAGTGGCTGTAGCGTTTAAAAAGTATCCCTCAGACTCATCTTGGAAAAGTTGTAATTCAAACCCTGTGTAAAGCCATCTTTCGGCTTGTTCATCTTTTCGCATACAAACAGCTGGCTTATTAGCTACTTCAAAATCTGGTTGTTTATGGGCAAATTGACCAATATCAAATATGACTTCATCGAGTGCCCAGCGATAAGAAATCCAAGGGTTATCAATAAACTCCTTGCGCATGACAATAGCCAGCTTCAGTTTCATAAAATTCGCTTAGGTGTTTTGAACGACGATCGTTGGGAATTTGCTACTCATATCTTTAGACATCTCTGCAACCTGAATAGCGATCTTTCGGGCAATTGCTTTGTAAATAACACTAATAGCACCATCGGGATCTTCAACAACTGTTGGTCGACCTGAGTCAGCATGAAGACGGATCGATAAGTTCAATGGCAAGCTACCTAAGAAATCAACGCCATATTCTTCGCACATCTTCTTGCCGCCGTCCTGTCCAAATATGTGCTCTTCATGATTACATTTCGGACAAATATAGGTACTCATGTTCTCAACAATTCCCAAAATTGGAATACCCACTTTTTCAAACATTTTTAGACCCTTGCGAGCATCTAACAATGCGATATCTTGTGGGGTTGTAACAATCACAGCGCCCGTGACTGGTACTTTTTGTGACAGTGTTAACTGAATATCGCCTGTACCTGGGGGCATATCCACAATCAAATAGTCCAAATCTCTCCAGTTGGTCTGGCGCAATAACTGCTCTAGAGCGGAAGTCACCATAGGACCGCGCCATACCATCGGACTATCTGGATCAATCAAAAACCCAATTGAGATCGCCTGAATACCATGGCCTTCCATGGGTTCAATGGTGTTTTCTTTAATGGACTCTGGTCTGCCAGTGATACCCAGCATCATCGGCTGGCTTGGACCGTAAATATCGGCATCCAACATACCCACTGTGGCGCCTTCAGCAGCTAAGGCTAGGGCTAAATTAACAGCCGTAGTTGATTTACCAACACCACCTTTGCCACTGGAGATCGCAATGACATTTTTAATGTTTGGAAGGAGATTGACACCTCTTTGTACAGTGTGAGCAACAATATTCATAGTGACATTGGCGCTGACATTCTTAACGCCTGGAAGCTCGCGCAAGCAAGCAATAACCAACCTACGCATAAGGTCAATTTGGCTCTTCGCCGGGTAAGCCAAAACAACATCCAAAGTCACCTGACCATCATCAACTTTCACGTTTTTGACAGATCTAGTAGATATTAAATCTTTACCAGTATTAGGATCTATAACGCTCTTAAGCGCATTTTGGACAATTTCAACAGTTACCGACACATCTATCTCCTAAAGCTATTTTTATAAATTAAGCCACTAACTATATCTGCAGACTAAAATCATTGTCTATGCGTCGAATTTTAGTCACCTCCGCCCTACCCTATGCCAATGGCCAGATACACATCGGTCATTTGGTTGAATACATCCAAACTGACATCTGGGTCCGCTTTCAAAGAATGCGGGGGCACGAAGTTCATTATGTTGGCGCTGATGACACGCATGGTACTCCGATCATGCTCCGAGCTGAAAAAGAAGGTATTTCTCCTAAAGAGCTCATTGCCAATGTTTGGAAAGAACATAAACGTGATTTTGATGACTTTTTAATTTCTTTTGATAACTACTACTCTACTGATAGTGAAGAAAATAAAGTTTTATCAGAAGAGATTTACCTCAAGTTGCGTGATGCCGGCCTCATAGAAAAGCGTGCCATTGAGCAGGCTTACGATCCAGTCAAGGAAATGTTCTTGCCGGATCGCTTCATTAAGGGCGAGTGTCCTAAATGCAGCGCCAAAGATCAGTATGGCGATTCTTGCGAGAAATGTGGCGCTACCTATGTTCCTACTGATTTAAAGAATCCATTCTCAGTTGTTAGCGGTGCAACACCTATTCGTAAGATCTCTGATCACTACTTTTTTAAATTATCCGATCCTCGTTGTGAAAACTTTTTACGCGATTGGACTCAAGTTAAAACGCCCTTACAGCCTGAGGCTCGTAACAAAATGAAAGAGTGGGTGGGTGAACCTGGCGAAAGTAAATTAGGTGATTGGGATATTTCTAGAGATGCTCCTTATTTCGGCTTTGAAATACCTGATGCCCCAGGCAAGTTCTTTTATGTTTGGCTAGATGCCCCGATTGGCTACTACGCAAGCTTTTTAAATCTATGCAAACAAAAGGGTCTGAATTTTGATGAGTGGACCAAAGCTGGCTCTAAGACAGAGCAGTACCATTTCATTGGCAAAGACATTTTGTATTTCCATACTTTATTCTGGCCAGCCACCCTTGAGTTCTCTGGTTATCGCACACCAACCAACGTCTTTGCACACGGCTTCTTAACCGTTGATGGCGAAAAGATGAGTAAGTCTCGCGGCACTTTTATTACTGCTAACAGCGTGATTGAGTGCGGCTTGAATCCAGAATGGTTGAGGTATTACTTTGCTGCCAAACTAAATGCCAGCATGGAAGATCTTGATTTAAATCTCCAAGACTTCACTGCACGTGTTAACAGTGATCTATTGGGCAAATATATCAATATCGCTAGTCGTAGCGCAGGCTTCTTAGTCAAGCGTTTTGGCGGCATTGTTGATGATGCAGCCATGAATCATCCGCTTCTTGCCCAGCTAGCAGAAGCTAGTGATGAAATTGCTGATCTTTATGAAACTCGTGAATTTGCTAAAGCACTTCGTCGCGTGATGGAATTGGCAGATTTGGTAAACGGTTTCGTAGATACAAACAAGCCATGGGAAATTGCTAAAGATCCTGCTCGAGAACAAGAACTCCAAACTATTTGTAGTGTCACTTTAGAAGCATTTAGACGCTTAACACTTTATTTAAAACCTGTTGTGCCAGAGGTGGCAGCAGGTGTTGAGAAATTCTTTGGCATACCTGCTATGACATGGGGTGACATTAATCAACCGTTAAATAGTGGGCAAGCTGTTCAGCCATACCAGCATCTGATGACCAGAATTGATCCCGTCATGATTGATCAGTTAATCGCAGCTAATCAACAATAATCCAATTGCTAAATATCTCTTCTAAACACCCTAATAACTCATGTAAGGTAATTGTAGGAAGCTGATTCTCTTAAATCGCTACAATTGACAAACTATGGCCCAATACAAATCAAACATTTCTCTCTTTTTGGAAGAGCTCAAAGCCAAAAAGCCTGAGCTAGAACAAGCCCAGCAGGATGGTCGTGCGCTTCTGTGGGACAAAGCGCCTACTTCCCCTGAAGATCAAAAGCGTGCTGAAGCAGCACGTGTTAAACAAAAACCTTACGTTTATCAATGAGTGATTTGTTAACCACTGCTCCAGAAGTCACTGATGGTATGTCAGAGTCTTTCGCCAGGTTATATGGCGAGCCTTTGTTTCAGCTCCCTACTGACTTGTACATTCCGCCGGATGCTTTAGAGGTTTTCTTGGAAGCATTTGAAGGTCCGCTTGATTTATTGCTTTACCTGATCCGCAAACAAAACTTCAACGTTTTAGATATTCCGATGGCTGAGGTAACAAAACAATATCTTGGCTATATTGAACAAATTCGTCGTACCAACTTAGAACTTGCCGCAGAGTATCTCTTGATGGCAGCTATGTTGATAGAAATCAAATCTCGCATGCTCTTACCAATGAAGAAGGCAGATAGCGATGAAGAGGTTGAAGATCCACGCGCAGAGTTAGTACGCCGCTTATTAGAATACGAACGCATGAAGTTAGCCGCTCAAGATTTAGATAAAATGCCGGTGCTAGGTCGTGACTTTTACAAAGCAAACGGGCACGTTGATACTACAACTGCTATTACATGGCCGGACATTAACCCGCACGATATCCAAGCTGCTTGGAAAGATGTTCTGCATAGAGCTAAGCTCAACCAACACCATACGATCACTCGTGAACAATTATCAGTTCGTGACTTTATGACACGCATCTTGCGCCGTCTTCAAGGCGAACGATTTATTGAATTTACTGATTTATTTGAAGATGCCATTGCCACCGGTAAAGGCGCGCCTATGGTGGTTGTTAATTTCATAGCCATGCTAGAGCTATCTAGAGAATCTTTAATTGAAATTACCCAAGCAGAGCCATACGCACCTATTTATGTGCGTCTCGCCTACTCTCCTAATTAATCCATGAAGATCATTAGTAACATTCAAGACTTGCGTGATCAATTGCGCGGCCAAAATCGTGCTGCATTTGTTCCAACCATGGGTAACTTGCATGAGGGTCATCTGTCTCTGATGCGCTTAGCTAAACAACATGGCGATCCAGTGATTGCTAGTATTTTTGTTAATCGCTTGCAATTTGGCCCTAATGAAGATTTTGATAAATACCCTAGAACTTTTGAAGCAGATGTAGAGAAGCTAGAAAAAGAAGGTGTTTATGTTTTATTTGCGCCAACTGAAAAAGATCTTTATCCAGAGCCTCAAGAATATCGTGTTGAACCGCCCCATGATTTAGGCGCCATCCTGGAAGGCGAATTCCGCCCAGGGTTTTTTCAGGGAGTTTGCACCGTAGTACTTAAGTTACTTTCATGCGTTCAGCCAAAAGTAGCAGTGTTTGGAAAAAAGGATTACCAGCAATTGATGATCATTCGTCAGATGTGTCATCAATTTGCCATTCCAGTAGATATCATCCCTGCAGAAACGATTCGTGCAGAAGATGGGTTAGCTCTTTCTTCCAGAAATGGTTACTTAAGCACAGAAGAACGTGCTGAGGCTGTTCAACTGATTCAATTACTTAAACAGGTTCAAGAAAAAATTCTTGGCGGAAACATTTCTCCTGAAGAAATTCTTAAAATTGAGCGAGAGGCTTTAAACCAGTTAACCTCAAGAGGATGGAAACCTGACTATATTTCGATACGTAAACGTAAAGATCTTCTTAGTGCAACTGACAGCGAACTTCAATCGAATGAGAAATTAGTGGTTCTTGCAGCTGCAAAACTTGGCAAAACTCGTTTAATTGACAACCTCGAGATTTAAATCATCATGCACTCTAAGGTCTTTTCAATAGCATTGATCACGGCCTGCTTCCTTAGCACTCCTTCAGCTTACTCAGAGCCAGCCAAAGAAAGCTATCCAAAACGCATCATTACAGTTGCTCCCCACCTGACTGAAATTGTTGATGCAGCGGGCGGCCTTAATAGCTTGATCAGTGTGAGCGCCTACAGTAACTATCCCGAATCAGTCAAAAACCTTCCTATTACCAGTGATGCCAGATCAATTGATCTGGAGAGAATGAAGCAATTAAAGCCAGATCTCATAATTTACTGGCGTGGTGGAATGCCTGAAACCCATATTGAGTCGATTAAAAAAATATTCAATCCATCTGGCTCTAGCAATCACGCTGAAACTCAAATCATTTCTGTAGAGCCTAAGAAATTAAGTGATATCTCTCAAGATATTGAGACCATTGGACAAGTTTTAGGTACTCAATCTATTGCCATTAAAAATGCGAAAGAGTTCAACTCACAAATCGCCGCACTAAAGAGCAAATACCAAGCATCGAACAAAAGAAAAGTGAGAGTTTTCTATCAAGTTTGGTCTCAACCCTTGATGACACTTAATCAAGATCATTTGATTGCTGACATTATTCGAATCTGCGGTGGTGAGCAACTATTTGCTAAAGAAAAATTATTAGTGCCAATCGTGAGTCGCGAAGCAGTTGTTGAAGCCAATCCAGAAATTATTTTCACTGCTACTGATAGCTCAAGTATGAAAGTTGATTGGTCAATGTGGACATCTATTCCACAACTTGCCGCAACTAAGAAAAAAGCTTTTATTGCCCTAGATGGGGATACGATCAGCAGACCATCACCCAGAATTATTCAAGGGGCCAACAAGATTTGTTCAGAAATCGATAAAATTAGATAACAAGCCAATCTCAACAAATTTAGGCTGCTACGTAAATAATTTGACCATTAGAAGTTCTTGCCTCAACAATTAGATGACCTAATGATTTCTCCAAGTTATTAGTATTAATAATCTCCTCAACAGTGCCTGACATATAAGAACCATCTTCAAGCAGTAACAAAGCATGGCTAAAGCCACGTCCAATAAGCCCGATCTCATGCAAACTAGCAATGATGGTCTGATGATAAGATTCACTTTGTTTGACCAAAGTATTTAAAAGAGATATTTGGTGCCCAACATCCAAGTGCGATGTTGGTTCATCCAAAATTAATGCTTGAGTATTTTGTGCAAAACAAGCCGCTAATGCAACTCTTTGACGCTCGCCACCTGATAAATTTTGCCATTGGGATAATGCTAAATGCTGAACATCACATAAGGCTAAAGCATCTATAGCAATCTGTAAGTCATCTGATTGTTCTTCATGCCAAGGCCATTGAGAGGCTAATACAGCATCAATAGCCCTCAAGCCAATTCCACCAATAGGGGACTGTTCTGCATAGGCCCGTATTTTTGCAAATGCTTCGGGCTGGTAACTAGCGAGAGTCTGACCTAACCAATTTATTTGGCCAGCAGAAGAGTTGGCTTGAACTCCTGCAATGATTCTAAGTAATGTTGACTTACCAGCGCCATTACGGCCGATCAAACACCAGCGCTCACCCTGCTTGACAGTCCAATTTAAATTTTTAATCAAAGTTCTTCCAGGAACTTGAATATCTAAATTCTTAGTTTCTAAAATAATGGGTTGTGAAGACTGATTCATCAAGAATTCCAATTTCTCAATCTAGATAAAAGCCATAAGAAACTTGGAACTCCGATTAAAGCTGTAATGACACCCACAGGTAATTGAGATGGCGCAATAACAGTTCTTGCAACCATATCTGAAAGCACTAAAAATGATCCTCCCAAAAAGGCCGATACAGGCAGTAAGAACTTTTGATCAGGTCCATGTTGCTTGATAATGAATGCTCTTAGGATGTGTGGCACTAGTAAGCCGACAAAACCAATCGATCCAGCTACTGATACTGCCGCAGCAGCTGAAAGTGCTGCCAATAGAACTATTATCCATTGAAGAGAAGTGACATCTACACCTAGAGTGACAGCTTTATCAGTGCCTAATTGCAAAAGGTGAATTTTGGGTGCTAGCCTCCAAATGACCACAAGAACTATGAGCCAAAGGCTCAAGATAGCGCCTACTGCTTCTAAACTCAGAATAGAATCCAGATCTCCCATGAGCCAATGAATCATTCCAGGCATTGCTACATTCGAAGCAAAGGTGATCATGAGAGTACTAATTGCACCACAGCCCGTCGCAATCATGACTCCCGCTAATAAAAGTCTGGAGGGGTGAGTGGCATAACCACCAACCAATGTCCATAGCAATAACATCACCACGACAGCACCAATCCATGCCCCACCAGCAACCCATATTGTTCCCGCACCACCCATCATCAATACAGCCAAGGCGCCTACTGAAGCCCCGCCAGAGACACCAATTACAGATGGCTCAGCAAGTGGGTTGCGAGTTAAAACTTGAAGAAGACTTCCTGACATAGCCAATAAACCACCAACAGCAAATGCTGCTAAAACACGAGGTAAGCGCAATTGGTAAATGATGGCAGAGTCGGCGTTGGAGACGCTACCGATCGATAAAGCTAAAGCTACCGATGCTAGTGACAGAGTCACTAGCAAAAGAAAAATGGTAGGTTTAGATAGTTTCATTAATTACTTAGTTGAGTATCTCATTCCAATAAAAAATGTCATCGGCATACCTGGAGCTAAAGATGAGGATGTTAAAGATGCTACATAATTCTTATCAAAAAGATTACTTACTCTAGCAAATATAGTCACTTCTTTATCAATCTTTTTTTCTGCATATGCATTCAATAACCCATAACCAGAAATTTTTCGAGTATTTTCTGCATCATCGAATTTTTGATCTTGAAAAGTCAATTCACTTCTTAATATATAAGAATTTAATTTATACGAAATAAAAGCCAAGCCATGTTGCTCAGACCTTCTAACCAGTTGAAGACCAGTTGACAAATCTTTTGGAGATTGGTTTGTGTAATTTAAGCCAACTCCGATATTGTCAAAGTTTCTTGATGCTTTGAATTCGTAACCGCTAATCTTAGCCTCCCCGACATTATTAGGATAATACTCATAAGATCCGGCTGGTGACTCTGTCCAGCTAATTAAGTTGCTTATTTCGCTTACAAAGCGAGTTAGAGAAATGCTTCTATCAGATTTTGTATACTGAACCCCAACTTCATGATTAATTGAAGTTTCAGGTCTAACATTTGGATTTCCGCCGCCGACCCCAGGAGTTACCGGAAAATATAAATCATTAAACGATGGAGCCTTAAAGGCACTACTTCTTGATATATAAAACTTAAAACTTTGACTAGGTTTAAAAGAATACCCCATTAAATTGGTTAATTTTTCACCAAACTGATCGTTATCATCTCTTCTTAGATTCAATTGGATTTGATTCTTACTAAAATCCTTTATCAACCCGACATACTGAGAACTAATAATTCTATTTTTTTTCTCATAAGAACCAGTTGTTTCTAACTTTTGCTCTAAATATTCAATGCCCGCAATAAATTTCCCATATTCTGTTGAGAAATTATTTTGCCAATTTATTTGCTGATTTTTTGTTTTAAATACATCATTTGATTGTAAATATGTAGATGAAGGGGTTGTGATGACACTGTCGATACCATCAGAAAAAGTAACTTTTGACAACCAATTGGAATCAATTAAATATTCATGCCATATGCTTGAAATTCTAATTTCATGTTTATTTTTCCAATCTGCACTCGATAAGTACTGGTTATAACTTGAATCTGACGCATAAGAATCAAACTGTGAAGTCAGCTGACTTGTCATATGAGAAAACCCCAAGCGACCATTATTAATTTTATGATCAGCTCTAAGATTAAATGATCTCAAAAGATATCCATCCAAATCTGAATTGTAAGCATTTGTATTTCTTGAATACAAATTAATTCCCTTTGATGATTTTTCACTCACACCAAATGAAATATTTAAGTCGTTGATTTTTCTACCAAGACTCAAACTGATATCCCTTGAATCTAAATTTCCAAATGAAACATCTACTTTTGAAAAATTTCCTAAATTACTTTTTGTAAAAATCTGCACAACGCCTGAAAGAGCATCAGAGCCATAAAGAGCTGATGCGCCTCCTCGTAAGATTTCTATTTTCTCAACAAGAGATAAGGGAATACTTTCAAAACTTCCAGCTCCCGTAGTAGCAGAATTGATTTTTACACCATCAATTAAAAGTAAAGTGTGTGAGGAATTTCCTCCTCTTATAAAAATACTTTCAGCAGATCCTGGCCCGCCAGCTCTATCAAATTGAACGCCAACTTGCTGGTTAAGAAGTTCACCAATGGTCGATGCGCCTGATTTGGCAATTTCCTCTGCAGAAATGATAGTTAAATTATTTGCAACAAGTTCAAGCTCTTTTTGCTCCTGCCTTTGGGCTGTAACCACCACTGGACTAAATTCAGAGTTCGGTTGTGCTTGTGCTGTTGAGATGGTTGTAAAAATACCTGCGCAAGCTAGCGCAATACTTGTATATCTAGTAAACATGGATGGACTTTCAAAAAACAACACGGTCTCTGGCTTGTTCCCCCGCAAGCACGGAACCTTAATAATCGTGCCACGTCCCCGTAGCTCAATTAACAATTCTAGGCCGGTATCCGGGCTAACGAAACCAACTCAATGACCTTCCCAGCTTTCGCCAGTGGTATTCGATTGAGCTTGCACTTTCGTGCGTTCGCTTACCGTTGCGGGGGCAGCACAGGTTGTCTTCCCTAATCTGTTGATTAAAATAGACTTCTGTTTCCCGTTTAACTTTGGTAGATTTTCCTACCAAGAGCACCTAAGAACACGTGTAGTATATACAATATAGCTATGTCAGAACTTACTAATTATTCTCATACTCGTCTGCAAGAGAGTTTGGTCCGCTTAGATAGCAAATCTAGGGCGCTACTTTCTGCTGTGGATCAAACTCACAAAGAGCGTCTGGCTTTAGAGGATAAAATTGAAGATGCTCAAGATCGCATTCAAAATATTTTAAATAAACTACCCAGTCCAAGCGACACCGGTCAGCTTGATCTATTAGCCCCCTCTTCAGAGGGTCAGCAATGAGCCAACACCGTATAGAAATAACCTTAGCAGGTCAAAAGTTTGCGTTTGCTACTACTCAAGAACATGAAACAAGTCTCAGAGCTGCGGCTGCTATTGTTGATGAACAGCTAGAAGCTGCTTTGGCGGCTGGTAACCGAAGCATTGAACGAGCAGCCATCATGACAGCTATTAAATTGGCTGGTGATCTTCAAGCTGCCAAAATGAATCTCAGTCATACAGAAAATCCAGGTGCAAGTGTTGATCAAATCACTGATTTACAAAATAAAGTTGATGAGATCGAAGCAACTGTCGATTCTGCCCTGAAACTTCTTTCCCTGCCTGGTGCGCTAAGGCCAATAGTTCCTTGAACCGATGCGCAAGCATCTGGTGTGGGCCATATAGTGTGGGCGTGAGCGCCTCGTAATTCATAGAGCATGACTTCGGGTTATGTTCTCCCTGAAAAACTTGGTGCACCCGAAGCACTATTGCCATACCGCCTTGAATCTTTTGGGTTCAGGATGACGGCCTAGCGGCCAAGGTGGGGAATCCAATAATCCAAGGAGATCCCATGCTCGTCAAATATTTTTTTAAAACTCAAATAGTTCTCGCCTGGCTTTTAATCAGCTCAACAGCAAATTCTGCGGATTTACTCAATGGAAAAACATTGCATCAAGCAAAATGCTATCAGTGTCATGCTGAAAAATCAGGGCTTGGTAACGGTGATGTTATTTACACGCGCCTAGACCGAAAAGCTAAAGATTTACCAGGGGTAAAAAGAATGGTGTCGATGTGCAATACTGAATTACGCTTAGATTTATTTCCGGAGG
The DNA here is from genome assembly GCA_945881875.1 of Polynucleobacter meluiroseus. Classification (GTDB taxonomy): domain Bacteria; phylum Pseudomonadota; class Gammaproteobacteria; order Burkholderiales; family Burkholderiaceae; genus Polynucleobacter; species Polynucleobacter meluiroseus_A. Next base: position 99,170 of record CAMCVH010000002.1, on the reverse strand, counting down.
ATGAAGTAGATTTAGTTGCTTACATCAATGAACAGTTTTATAAGTACAAAAAATAGAAACTAATTTATGACATATATTCAAATTACCGCCTTAGTCATACTGGGCGGTTTTACCGGTTTTGCCGCAGGATTATTGGGTATTGGTGGTGGCATGATCTTAGTACCATTTTTGACATTTCTATTTTCAATATACGGCTTCCCACCAGAAGTCATTGTGCACATCGCGATTGCAACATCGATGGCCACTATCTTATTTACTTCACTTTCATCTGTCAGGGCTCACCACAAACGTGGGGCTGTTCGCTGGGATATCGTGATCACCCTTGCCCCAGGCATTCTTCTGGGCGGCATTTTAGGTGGTGGTCAGCTATTTGCGTTACTTAAGACTTCCTGGCTTTCATTTATATTTGCTGGATTTGTCGGCTTCTCGGCTTACCAAATGCTACTCAATAAAAAGCCTTTACCAAGTAGAACACTTCCGGGGAAATTAGGGATGTTTGGTATTGGTGGCTTCATTGGATTTCTGTCTAGCTTAGTTGGAGCAGGTGGTGGTTTTGTATCTGTACCTTTTATGACTTGGTGCAATGTGGCCATGCACAATGCCGTTGCAACTTCAGCAGCTCTTGGTTTTCCGATAGCTCTTGCAAGCGCCATTGGTTACATCATCAGTGGTTATGGTAATCCGAACTTACCAACAGGTTCAGTAGGCTATATATACCTGCCAGCCTTAGCTTGCATTGCTCTTGCTAGCGTAGTAACAGCGCCATTAGGTGCAAAAGTGGCTCACCAACTGAATGTCGCGCAACTTAAGAAAGTCTTTGCTTGCGTTTTACTTTGCTTGGCAACTTACATGCTTTACAAAGGCTTGGCTAGTTAATTAAGTGGTGGTTGAGAAGAGAAAAAAGCCCTATGTAGAAACATAGGGCTTTTTTGTATGACTCAATGAATCACGCACTACCAATAACTTGAATACTAGTTGCAATAGGTTTGACGCAAAATATTCTTTTGTACCTTACCCATAGCATTTCTTGGTAGCTCAGAAACAATCACAATACGCTTAGGTACTTTGAAGTTAGCGATCTTGCCTTTTAAGTCAGCGATCATTGAATCAGCATTGAGTGACTGCCCTGATTTGGCAACCACAACCGCTAATACTGCTTCACCAAAGTCAGGATGAGGAATACCAACAACAGCACTCTCATCAACTCCAGGCATATCATCAATAAAACTTTCAATTTCTTTTGGATAAACGTTATATCCACCAGAAATAATCAAATCTTTACTTCTTCCAACGATGCATAGGTACTCTTTTGGCACCTTACCACCGCTTGTCTCGCCACCCCAACGACCCACATCACCCGTCTTAAACCAACCATCTTTGGTAAATTCTTCTTTGGTCTTCTCCGGCATGCGCCAGTAACCTTGAAAAATATTAGGTCCTTTAACTTCAACGTTACCTATTTCGTTAACACCACAGAGTTTTCCATTATCTGTAGTGACACGGATCTTTGTTTTTGGAAGTGGCAAACCGACTGATCCTCCAATACGATGACCCTTATAAGGGTTGGATGTCAACATAGCAGTCTCACTCATGCCATAGCGCTCTAGAATTGTGTGGCCAGTACGCTCTTGGAATGAATTGAATGTTTCTGTAAGAAGTGGCGCAGATCCTGAGACAAATAAACGCATATTCTTAACTGTATTTTTTGTAAAACTCGGATCCAACAATAAGCGTACATAAAACGTAGGAACACCCATCATGATGGTTGAGCGCGGCATATGCTTGATCAGCTCTTTAGTTTCTAAACGCGGTAACCAAATCATCTTACTGCCGTTAAGAAGCGCGCCGTGTGAAGCAACGAATAAACCATGCACATGGAAAATAGGTAGCGCATGTAAAAGAACATCGCCCTTTTTCCAGGCCCAGAATTTTTGTAAAACTTTTGCATTACTGCCTAAGTTAGCGTGACTCAACATCGCACCTTTGCTACGGCCAGTAGTGCCAGATGTATAGAGGATGGCAGCCAAGTCATCATCTGAACGCTTGACTGTTTTTCCTGTGCTAGGGCAAGAAGCTGCTTTTTCAAGCAAAGTACCAGATCTGTCCTCACCTAAGGTGTAAACATGTTTTGTTCCTGCCTTTTTAGCAACCTGAGATACCCAATAGTAATTTTTAGGGCTGCAAATAACAACTGCAGGCTCAGCATTGCCAACAAAATATTCCATTTCAGCTGATTGATAAGCTGTATTGAGAGGTAGATATACCAAACCTGCTTTAAGCGTTGCTAAATATAAAAACAGGGCTTCTGGAGACTTTTCAACCTGAACTGCAACTCTTGATCCCTGAGGTAAATCAAGCGCTAACAATAAGTTAGCTATTTTAGAAGTAGCTGCTTCTAAATCCTTCCAGCTGTAGTACAAACCATCATGAGTTTCGATGGCACAGGCGGACTTATCTTTTGGAAAGCCACTTTCTAATAATGCATATAAATTCATATCACCCTCAAATGTTAACTAGGGGCGCACCCCTAGTTAACTTACACATTTAAAAACCTATTAAATTACTTAACAGGTCGATTAATAAGATTTTGCCTCATTAATCCATCTTTGCGCCGGAAGCTTTTGCTACATCTGCCCAACGCTTGATCTCAGAAGTCACAAACTTACCGTATGCATCACCTGTTAAGTTTGGCGTCTCAGAGCCATTGTTTGTCCATGTCTGTCTTAATTCTGGACTATTCAATGCCTTAGTTACTTCTGCAATCATCTTGTCAACCACTGGTTTAGGGGTTCCTTTAGGAGCCCATAAACCGTACCAAGTACTGACGTTATATCCTGGTACACCAGCTTCAGCAGCTGTTGGTACGTCAGGGAATGCAGCAGAACGTTTGTTTGACGCTACAGCCAAGGCTTTAATACGTCCGCCTTTGATATGTTGCGCTGATGAACCCAAGCCATCAAACATTAAGTCCACTTGACCAGCGATCAAGTCAGACAAAGCTGGACCAGCACCACGGTACGGAATATGTGTAATAAATGTTTTAGTTTGCATCTTGAAAAGTTCACCAGCTAAGTGATGAGAACTTCCATTACCAGCACTACCGTAGTTCAATTTTGCTGGATTCTTTTTTGCATAATCGATCAAACCCTTTAAATCAGTTACAGGTACTTTTTGAGGGTTAATAACGATTACTTGGGGTGGCGATGCCACCAACATCACTGGCTCAAAACTTTTCTCAATATCGTAGTCAAGTTTTGGATACATTGTTGGAGCAATTGCATGGTGCGCACCACCCATCAAAAATGTATAACCATCAGGTGCTGCTTTAGATGCCACACCAGCACCTAATGTTCCGCCTGCTCCACCACGGTTATCAATAATAATTTGCTTACCCAACTGCTTTGTCATGTGTGCTGATAGCGGTCTTGCAAAAGCATCCGTTCCACCACCCGCAGGGAAAGGCACGATTAGCGTAATCGGCTTACTTGGCCAATTAGGATCTGCTAGAGTTGCACCTGAGTGAGCAGCTAGACCTAAAGTCATAGTTACTGCACTGATCATACTCATTACATTGACTGGTTTTTTCATTTGTTATCTCCTCATACTCCAGTTAAATTACTTTATAAAATTATTCTCTACATCATTTGAGAAACTGATCTTGAATGAATAACTTCTCCATTCACAAAACGTTCGTGGTTATCCTCCACGTTATCTAAGTCATATTGGTAATTCACCATCAAACCTGCTGATTGTTTGATACCTTTTTTTGACAAGTCACCTGCCCAGTTAATTCTGTGTAACTTAGCGCCATTACCTAAATGGAATTTAGCAACAGAATTACCTCCTCTTTTTGATGACTGCGTCATCAAATAAAAAGCACATAAACTCATAAGTGCTTCTTTTTCTTTCAGCGAGGCAGTATAAGGATGCCACCCAGCTTGTAATCGTTCGTTCCATGACTTTTCTTGCAAATTAAATACTTTAATTGACTCTTGATATTTTTCAAACATACCTGGCTTGATATCGTCAGAACTGAGGTCCTGATTATTTGCTAACCACTCTACAAATCCAGGCACTGGAGAAAGAGTACAAAATGTTTTTAATGATGGAAATTCTTTTTTTAGACTCTCCGCAACACGTTTGATCAAGAAGTTACCCATCGAAACACCACGAAGACCAGGCTGGCAGTTACTGATGGAATAAAAGATAGCGCATTTGTATTGGCTTGGCTCAATCACAACAGATTTTTTATCCACTAATGGTGCTATTGCTTCTGGTATCTCTGGAAGTAAAGCAACTTCCACAAAGATCAGTGGCTCATCAGAGAGTTGAGGATGAAAGAAAGAAAAACAGCGACGATCTGGTTGCAAGCGACGGCGCAAATCATCCCATCCATCAATCTCATGGACGGCCTCATGATGGATAATTTTTTCTAAAATAAGAGCAGGTGACTTCCAATCAACTTGATGCATTTTCAAGAACCCTGGATTAAACCAAGATGTCAGTAGATGCTGAATATCAGCATCTACTGCTTTTAGTTCGGGTCTTTTGGGCAAAAGCTTCAGAAGATGTTGGCGCATATTGACAATCATGCTTGTGCCGCTGGGCGCTCGATTCAAACGACGTAATAACTCTTGACGCGGTGATTCAGCAACCTTCATTAACCAAATTAAATTATCAGCATTTGGCGTTGCTGCATAGATTTGAGCGGCACTCAGTACATCGGGCCCACTGGGATTTAATTTTTCAGATAAGTACTGAAAGTACTCAGCTATTTGATCATCTTCAAGTGTCTTAAAGTTCTCAATTAAATCACTAGCCATACTAGCGGCATTTGATTCACCACGCTCAGAAAGCAAGCGCTTAGTTGAATTGACCGTTTTAGTGAAGTGCCTAGCCTTAAGTAATTTATCTAAGATCATACTGCTAGCATTTCTGGTGTTTGAAGAAATTTCAATACTTCACGTTGTCTTAATATATGTGTTTTCATTAATCTCTCCGCCTCAGCCGCATCTCCTGACTTCAGTGCTGCAAAAATAGAGAGATGCTCTTGACAAGACTCTTCAATACGACCTTTGTGGTGCAAGCTACGATGTCTTGAAAGATTCAAGATTCTTCGCAAATCATTGACCATGTTGGTTAACCACTCATTACTTGCTAAAGTTTGTATGGCCTCGTGTATTTTTTGGTTCGTCATAAAGTAGTCATCAATATTTTTTTCATCAGCATGCTTTTTTAATTTCTCGTGCATTGATTCAAGAGACTTGATTTCTGTCACATTCGCTTTTTGAGCAGCCTCATACGCACAACGTCCCTCTAAGATAGCCATTAAAGGAAAAATATCATTGAGATCGTGATCTGTTAATTCAGTGACATAACATCCTTTGCGGGGCTCAACTCTAAGAATTCCCTCTGAAGCCAAAATACGAATCGCCTCCCTGAAAGGTGTTCTTGATACACCTAACTTTTCAGAAAGTTTTTGTTCATCAATCCATGAACCTGGCTTTAATACCCCGCCAGCCACCATCGAACGCAAGCGTTCAGTAACTTCTACATAGAGGGCTGTTTTGACTGTCTTTGAAGACATGACATCAATGTATTTTGTATACATTTTCGATGACATAGGTGCTAACCCTTAAAAAGGGAAAGTACCTAGCAATCTGGGTGTTAATTGGGATTGTTTATCGAAGGTTACGTAGAGGTATTACTTAGATCTTCTAAAAATGAGATAAATTCCCAGAAATACCATGGGCAGAGATAACCATTGACCCATAGACAAGCCAAGACTCAATAAGCCCAAGAAACTATCTGGCTCACGAGCAAACTCAGCTAAAAATCTAAATAAGCCATAGCCTAATAAGAAAACACCTGAGATTTGACCTAAGTTTCTTTTCTTAGAGGCATACCACCAAAGAATGATGCCCAAACAAACTCCCTCACCCATAAGTTGATAAAGCTGTGAAGGATGTCTTGCCAACAAATCTCCAGCTTGAGGAAAAATCATAGCCCACGGCAAATCCGTCGTGCGACCCCATAACTCACCATTGATAAAGTTACCCAAACGCCCCAATGCCAAACCAAATGGAACTAAGGGAGCAATCAAGTCAGTGACTTCAAAAAAACTTCTTTTATTTTTTTTACCGAACCAAAACATCGCTACCAGAACGCCGATGAATCCACCATGGAAAGACATACCACCTTCCCATACTCTTAAAACATCAAGAGGGTTAGCTAGGTAATGTCCTGGCATATAAAAAACGATATAACCTAAGCGACCACCCAGTATGACGCCAAGAACACCCGCAAATAACAAATCCTCGATATCTTTAAAGCTCCATCCTGCTTGTTGAACTGATGCCTGCTTTAAGCGTAAGCGACCCAATAAAAGAAATTGCCCGAAAGCCATCAAATACATCAGACCATACCAATGGATATCTAAAGGTCCTAAGCTAATTGCGATCGGATCAAATTGTGGATGGTTAATAGCCATTAATCGTTCTTTTATTTTTAATTGGTAAGTTGTTATTCATTACTGACCGGTTTGATCAAAGTTATGTAAATCGTGGCCTTGCTCTCGATAAGCTTTATAGCGATCTCGTCCAGCTTGGCGATCCGCCTCATCTGTTGAAACAATTTCAACAATCCTTGGAAATCTTGCCGCTAAAGTTTCAACTGACTGCGGTAAGTCTCTACCCACATGGATCAGCACGTCGCCATGTGGCAAGTAATCCAATTCATTAGCTTCAAAGCTTTCAACTAAGATGACTGGCGTCTCAGATGCAAAATCATCAGCGCCCCAAGCGTGAGGCAAAAAGTCTACAGCTGTAAAAGTCCATAACTGTTCATCTAGTTGCTTGAGAAAATCTTTAGGGCCTACCACCACGATATTTCTGATGGGTAAATCTTCACGATGGCTAGCCATGATTTTTCTGATCAAGCGGCAACTATAAAGTGGCTTATTGTTCACTTGGCTGTGGAAATCAATTCTGGCCATATACGTTAGAACCCTTTGCTTTTTTAAAAATTACTGAGCTCAGCTCATTAAGCGAGTAAGTAATTAACTAACAAAGGAACTGGTCGTCCTGTAGCGCCTTTTGCAGCACCACTCTTCCAAGCAGTTCCAGCAATATCTAAATGCGCCCAAGTATATTTCTCGGTATATCTCGCCAAGAAACATGCTGCCGTTACACTGCCAGCAGGACGTCCGCCAATGTTAGCCATATCAGCAAAATTTGATTTCAACTGCTCTTGATAAGCGCTATCTAAAGGCATGCGCCAAACTGTGTCCAAAGAATATTTGCCAGCAGTTAATAATTTTTCGGCTAACTCATCGTTATCTGAGAATAAGCCGGTATGGACTCCACCAAGAGCAATGACACAGGCGCCCGTTAATGTAGCTACGTCAATCACAGCAGCAGGTTTAAAGCGCTCCACATAAGTCAACGCATCACAAAGAATCAAACGACCCTCAGCATCTGTATTAAGAATCTCAATGGTTTGACCTGACATACTGGTAACAATATCTCCAGGACGAGTTGCTTCTCCAGATGGCATGTTTTCGCAAGTTGGAATAACTGCAATCACATTCTTCTTGAGTTTTAATTCACCAATGGCACGCATCGTACCAATAACCGACGCCGCACCACACATGTCGTACTTCATCTCATCCATACCTTCGCCAGGTTTTAATGAAATGCCACCCGTATCAAAAGTAATACCCTTACCCACTAAAACAGTTGGCGCTTCTTTTGTTGTGGCACCCTGGTGTTGAATCACAATAAATTGAGGAGGCGTTGTAGCGCCTTGAGTGACCGCTAAAAAAGCACCCATTTTGAGAGACTCAATTTCTTTACGACCCAGAACTTGCACTTTAAAACCGTAATCTTTAGCAAGTTTTTTAGCCGTTTGTCCTAGGTAAGTAGGTGTGCAAATATTAGGAGGCAAGTTACCCAGATCTTTAGTCAGATCCATACCATTGGCAATTGCTAGACCTTCCGCGAGCGCTTTTTGTAAATCTTTGTTATTTTTGGCATTACTAGCAACAAAAAGCTTTTTGAACTTTGGTGCTTTTTCAGCTGGCTTAGTTTTGAATTGGGGGTGCCTTGCCCCAAATTTATAAAGCTGCTCTCTGGCTAACTGAACCAATAAGCGAGCCTGTGACAATCCATCTTTAGTCGGTAGTTGTGTAAATACCCATAGTGCATCTTTTGCAGAGCTTGCAATAAGTGCTTTTAAGCCGGCAGTTAACCATTTAGAAAACTGCTGACCTGATTTTGCTGAGGCTAATGTCTTCAAGTCTGCATCGGTGCAAACCAACAACAAGCGCTCGGCTTTTAAACCTAATTTGGCCCATGCATCAGTGGCATTGAGCATGAGTGTACTGCCAGCTTGTGGCTCTAAATCACCTTGTTCAATAGCTTTGGCAATTGCACCGTAAGTAGCGGTATTCAATGCTCCTAGGTGGCCCGTTAGCTTTTTAGCGTTCTTAATATTATCAGCTTGAAAAGTGATGATTAGGCATCCAACCGCTTGACTCATATGAGCCTTCACACCTAAAGCGCCCTCAACAAATACTTTCGTGCTACATTCCATATGCTTATCCTTTACACAAGGGAAGTTATTAATACCCTTGATTATCGCCCAGCTTAGCTTTTTATGATCCTTAAAAGAGCACTTCGACAAGAACTGAATTTCACCATAGGTGTGGTGTTCATGGTTTTGGTCACTCTTGTTTTGACAATTTTCATGATTAGAGTGCTAGGTAATGCCGCCAGCGGCAATGCTAACCCTAAAGATGTAATTGTTCTGATAGGCCTGGGAATGATCAATAACCTCCCTATTGTGCTAACCGCCAGTATTTTTGTGGCAGTTTTGATTGTTCTCACTCGTTGGTACAAAGACTCAGAAATGGTCATTTGGCAAACTGCCGGGATTAGCTTATTTAGCATTCTAAAACCCATCATTTCATATACGATTCCATTAAGTATCATCATCGGAATCTTGTCGACTTTTGTCTCACCATGGGCTAATGAACAGACATCCACTATCAAACAACGCTTTCAGCAACGTGATGATATTTCTATGTTGGCACCTGGACAGTTCAGAGAGTCCTCTGGCAATAGTCGCGTTTTCTTTATTGAAAGCATGAATCTAGAAAACAATACTTTTCAGAATATTTTCGTCACTAACTATGGTAAAGATCGACAGCTAGTGGCTGTGTCCAAAGAAGGTTATATAGAAAACAATCCTTCCGGTGAAAAGTTCCTCATTCTTGAATCTGGCCGAAGATACGAGGGAACGCCTGGGAATAATAATTTTAGAATTACTGAATTTAGTCGTTACACAGTCAAACTTGATAGCAAGGTCATTGATCCAATTATTAAAAGCCCTAGCACTTTACCAATCACAGATTTAATTATTGAGCCCAATAAAATCCATTTAGGTGAACTACTATGGCGCCTTGGTTTACCTCTCATGGCTCTGGTATTCGTCATCATTGCCGTCCCCCTATCCTATATAGATCCTCGCCGAGGTCGTTACACAACCTTAATCATGGCGGTCCTGGTTTATTTCACCTACTCCAACTTACTTAAACTCATGCAAGCTTGGGTTAGCTCTGGAAAAATTGACTTCATCATTGGCTCTTGGATATTACATGTCATTGGGGCACTGATTGGCTTAAGTTTTATTTTCTATCGCCAAAATAGATCCATCACGATCTATGGTCTATTCAAGCGCTTTTTGAATAGACGAACATCTAGAGGTGTTTCAGATGTGGCATAAGTTATTTCCTTTAGTTTATGAACGCTACCTAGCAAAACAAATCTATCAATCATTTTTATTTATTTTGTTTGCATTGATGTCCTTATTTGTTTTCTTTGACTTCATTGCGGAGATAAGCTCTCTAAGTAATAGCTACACTCTGCTTTTGGCATTTCTGACCGTTTTACTGAGAGTTCCTAGTCGTTTGGTTGAAATCATGCCTATTGCAGGTCTCATTGGCGGCATCTACGTTATGGCTAGCATGGCCGCTCAGTCTGAATATACAATTCTTCGAGTTGCTGGCCTTAACACCAGAAAAGCTTTAGTAACTCTGATGAAAATAGCTTTTCCCATCGCTATTATCATTTTATTGATGAGTGAAGTTGTAGGTCCATTTACAGAAAGTCTCTCCAAGAATCTTCGTCTTGCAGCTATCAATCAAGGTAATGAAGTTTTAGAGTTCCGTTCAGGTGCTTGGATTAAAGATAAATTACGTGGTAATGATGGTAAGGGCGCTGTTAAAGATGGCATACGTTATATCAATATAGGTTCATTGGAAAAGAATGAAACTATTAAAGGTTTTAGGATGTATGAATTCGATAGCAATCATCGACTTCTCCTAAGTAGAACAGCCGAAACAGTTAAATTTATTGGCGATGGTCAATGGCAACTAAGTAAAGTCACTGAAACTAGATTCACAGAGATTGTGAGTGGCGACCGTCTCGATCCAAGCTTTAGCACGCAAATTAAAAAATCAGATCAATTGGATATTGAAACCGATGTCAGTCCACAGCTTTTGGGCTCCCTTCTTATCAAACCTGAACGACTTTCAATTATTGATTTGTTTGGTTACATCAATCATTTAAGAAATAACAAACAAGATTTCCAACGATATGCGATTTCTTTCTGGAAAAAAGTGATCTACCCATTTACTATTTTGGTGATGTTAGCTTTGGCTTTACCATTTGCCTATTTGCAAACCAGATCAGGCGGCATCGGATACAAAGTGTTTGGTGGCATCATGCTAGGCATCAGCTTCCAGCTATTTAATAGTTTGTTTTCACATGCAGGGCTCTTGGGTGAATGGCTAGCGATTCTCAGCGCATCCCTACCCGCCTTGCTTTATTTTATATTGGCAGTTTTGGGGATACGTTGGGTATCCAAAGTTTAATAAGAAATATATCTCAGAATCTCATATAGAATGAATTCTTTATATTAATTTCAATATATAGAATCGAGCTTATATGAACTTACACCAATTTAAATTTGTTCGAGAGGCCGTTCGTCAGAACTTCAATCTGACTGAGGCTGCCAAAATACTTTTTACCTCTCAGCCAGGAGTATCAAAGGCTATCCTAGAATTGGAAGATGAGCTAGGTGTTGATATTTTCCGACGTCACGGAAAAAGAATCAGAAATTTGACCGAGCCAGGTAAGCGAATACTAACTTCAATCGAGAGAATATTAATTGAAGTTGAGACCTTGAAGCGCGTTGGTAAGGATTTTGCTGCACAAGACCAAGGTAATTTTGTCATTGCCACCACTCACACGCAAGCTCGTTACGCCTTGCCTAAAGTTTTAACGGAGTTCACCAAGCTTTTTCCCAAAGTGCGAGTCAGCATTCAACAGGGTAGCCCCCAGCAAATTGCAGATATGTTGATCCATGACAGAGCCGACATCGCTATAGCAACCGAAGGCATCTCTGGGGTTGATGGCTTGTTAGCCTTACCAGGTTATCAATGGCAACATGTCATTGCAGTTCAACCGGACCACCCATTGCTCAGAAAAAAAAATATCTCGTTAGAAGATTTGGCTGAGTACCCCATCATTACTTATGATGCAGCTTTTGCTGGTCGAAGCAAAATTGATAAGGCATTTAGTAGTAAAAACCTTCGCCCTGATGTTGTATTAGAGGCGATCGATGCTGACGTGATTAAAACCTATGTCGAAACTGGTATGGGAGTTGGCATCGTAGCAGGCGTAGCTTATGACGCTGATCGTGATCGTAATTTAAGAGTGATTCCAGCAGGTCACTTATTTGGAAATAATGTAACGAAATTAGCTGTTAAACAAAATGCTTACTTACGCTCTTTTGTTTACACTTTTATTGAATTGTTCTCACCCACATTAACGCGCAAATTAGTAGATCAAGCGATGTCTGGTGAAAACGTTGATTACCAAATTTAACTGGAACTGATCTCAAAACTAGCCCCATTAAATTGGGCTAATTTTTCTGTGAGGTAAGGCATCACCTCTTGCATTTTCTCTGCAAGCGTCCAAGGCGGATTAATGATGAATAAACCGCTACCCAACATACCGAACCCCTGCGCATCTGGCTCTTGGACCACCATTTCAATATTAAGCGTCTTATCAGATAGCTCACGCATTTGATCAACTAGGTAGACGTGATCACCACGCGTGAGTATGGGATACCAAACTATATAGACGCCCTCAGCAAATTTCTTTAAGCCTTCACTAAGAGCCTCAATCACCTTCGAATAATCAGACTTGATCTCGTAAGGCGGATCCATAAAAACCAAAGCTCTTCTTGTAGGAGTTGGTAATAAAGCTTTTAGAGAAGCAAAGCCATCGCCTTTAAACACCTTAGCTTGGCGATCTCTTAAAAAGTGCTCCTCTAAGATATCAAAATCAGTTGGATGTAATTCGTACAAACGCATACGATCATCAGCTCGAATCGAACGACGAATCACTTCAGGTGAACCTGGATATAAACTCCAATCACCTTTGGCATTACAGCGCTCAACTAAATCAATGTAGTCTTGCAAAACTTTTGGCAAATCCTGGCAATCCCATAGGCGTGCAATACCTTCTAAGTACTCAGCTTTTTTATTAGCGTAATCGGATGCTAATGAATACATGCCTGCACCCGCATGGGTATCAATCACCCAATACGGTTTATCTTTTTGATTCATGTAGGTCAACACTTGCTGAAGAACGCAATGCTTCAAAACATCAGCGTGATTGCCAGCATGAAAAGCGTGGCGGTATGCAAGCATGGAGTTTGTGGACTTTTAGTCTTTAAGAGTTGTTTGGTGCCGCGGGACGGACTCGAACCGTCACACCTTTTGGGCGGGAGATTTTGAGTCTCCTGTGTCTACCAATTTCACCACCACGGCGCACTTTGCATAAATTTATGAATACTTATTAAAGTTCATCAGAAACTTAGCAAGCCTTCTATTATGCCTCAAGTACTCTTAGAAGTGAAGAAGTGTCATCATGACCCCAGCCAGACTCCATCAACATCTCTAACTGAGAGGCCACTGTTTGTAGTGCTGGCATGTCAATGCCTGATTCTTTAGCAACATCTTTTACTAAGAAAAAATCTTTAGCGTGAAGACGGGCCTCAATACCCGCTTTGAAGTCTCTGGCAACCATCTTGGGTCCCATTAAATCCAACATTCGGCTACCCGCCATACCTCCAGAAATTGCCTCAAATACTTTCTGCAAGTCAGCACCATTAACTGTTGCGAATCTTAAAGATTCAGCAACGCCTTGGATATTAATCACTTGAGCAATTTGATTGCACAACTTGGCTACTTGACCATGACCAACACCACCGATATGGGTCATCGTTTTGGCATAGTTTTTTACAACTTCTTTTACTTTTGCCACTTCGGCATCAGCGCCACCCAGCATCATGACTAACGTACCTTCAGTGGCTGCTTTAACACCACCACTCACAGGTGCATCAACAAAGCTAATACCTTTGCCTGCCATGACAGCAGCAATATCTTTGGTGCTTTGTGGATCGATCGTGCTGTGATCAATACAAATGGCGCCAGGCTTAGCTGTATGGATCACTGATTCAGGAGTGAGATGTAACACTTGCGCCACATCATGCGGACCCATGACATTCGTGATGATGTAATCAGCACCCTGCGCTGCTTCGGCAGGAGATGCGCAAGCAACAGCACCCGCATCAACTAGCGACTTAGCCTCCTGTTGAAAAACTTCTGGACGTCTTGCATAAATACGCAACTGATGTCCGGCCTTCAATAAGAATCCAGCCATGGGGCGACCCATATTACCCAAGCCAATAAACGCAATTGTGCTCATCTTAAAACTCCGCTCTTCATTACCAAGGTAATAAAACTGTAGAGCCAGTTGTCTTACGCGCTTCCAAATCACGATGCGCTTGCGCAACGTTTTCTAGTTGATAAGTTTGATTGACTTCAATCTTGATTTTTCCACTAAGAACTTTTTCAAATAGATCTGCTGCCATCGGCTCTAACAAACTCCTGTCATGAACATAAGTCATCACAGTTGGTCTTGTTAATTTGAGAGACCCTTTGCCGCCTAAGATGCCGACATCCACTGGTGCGACAGGTCCTGAAGCGTTACCGTAGGTGACCATCGTGCCGCGAGGACGCAAGCAATCTAATGACTGCATGAAAGTGTCTTGACCAATAGAATCATAAACAACATGAACGCCTTTGCCGCCCGTTAGCTCGCGGGTTCGTTTAACAAAATCTTCTGTCTTGTAAAGGATGGTGTGATCACAGCCATATGCTTTTGCTAAAGCTGCTTTTTCTTCTGAACCAACCGTGCCAATCACAGTCGCTCCAAGTAGTTTGAGCCATTGGCATGCAATCAAACCTACACCGCCAGCTGCTGCATGGAATAAAACTGTGTCACCTGCTTTAACTTGGTAGCTGTCTGTTACTAGATATTGCACCGTTAAACCTTGCAACATCATGGCTGCAGCTTGTTCAAAAGAAATACCATCAGGTAACTTAACAATCGTTTCAGCAGGCATCACTCGTATTTGACTATAGGCCCCAGCTGGTTTGCCAGCGTAAGCTACGCGATCGCCTACTTTGACATGTTTAACTTCAGATCCCACAGCTTCGATCACACCAGCGCCCTCCATACCTAGAGGACCAGGAAGTGGTTGTGGATAAACACCCTTACGGAAGTAAACGTCAATGTAATTTAAGCCAACAGCATGATGTTTGATACGAACCTCTTGTGGCCCTGGCTCACCTACTTCAACATCAACCCAATGCATGACCTCTGGGCCACCAACCTCAACCATTTTGATAGCTTTAGCTTTAATAACACTCATTTTGTCTCCTCTAGCTTTAATTCTTATTAATTAGGGCTCATTACCCAAGTATTTATTCAATTTTTTTGTGATTTTAGGTATTTCAGCTTCATTTTGCCTAAAATTACGGACTTAGCTGAATATATAGCAATTCTTTTAAAAAAGTTATCCACGGGAGTACTTATGGCTGGTCATTCAAAATGGGCCAATATTCAACATCGCAAGGGTCGTCAAGACGAAAAGCGAGGGAAAATCTGGACCAAGTTGATCAGAGAAATTACTGTGGCTGCAAAGATAGGTGGTGGCGATATACAGACTAACCCTCGTCTAAGGTTAGCCATTGATAAAGCCAAGGACTCAAATATGCCGAACGATAACGTTCAGCGCGCTATTCAACGTGGTACCGGTTCATTAGAGAATGTGAACTATGAAGAGATCCGCTACGAAGGTTACGGTTTAAATGGTGCAGCTGTGATTGTGGATGCATTAACCGATAACCGAACGCGTACTGTTGCAGAAGTTCGCCATGCATTTACAAAATATGGGGGCAATCTTGGTACCGACGGTTCAGTTGCTTTTTTATTCAAACACTGTGGTCGTATGTTCTTCGCACCAGGTACTTCTGAAGATGCCCTCATGGAAGCAGCTCTTGAAGCGGGTGCTGATGATGTAGCCCCACAGGAAGATGGATCGATTGAAGTGATCACTCCCGCTTATGAATTTACTGCTATCAAAGATATTTTAATTGCCAAAGGTTTTACGCCCGAACTTGGTGAGGTCACCATGCGTCCAGAGGCTGAATCAGAGCTGAGTGGCGATGATGCTGAGAAAATGCAAAAACTATTAGATGCACTAGAGTCCTTAGATGATGTTCAAGAAGTATTTACGAACGCCTCTATGGAATAAATTAAAAAAATAAATCCTAATTTAAACAAGTGAAAAATTTATGAATATCCTAGTTGTTGGCTCAGGCGGTCGTGAACATGCGATGGCATGGAAACTCTCTCAATCACCAAAAGTACAAAAAGTATTTTTAGCGCCTGGTAATGGGGGTACAGCTTCTGCCGCGGCCAAAAATATGGGTATTGAAAACTTACCAATTACAGACTTACATGAATTGGCTCAGTTTGCTGAAGAGCAAAAAATTTATATGACTGTTGTTGGTCCAGAAACTCCTCTAGCAGGCGGTATCGTTGATATCTTCAGAGCAAAAAATTTACGTATTTTTGGTCCTACACAAAAAGCGGCTCAATTAGAGTCTTCTAAAGATTTTGCTAAATCTTTTATGAAACGCCACCATATTCCAACAGCGGAATATCAAACTTTCTCAGATATTAAAAAAGCGCATGCTTATATTGATCTCAAAGGAGCGCCCATCGTGATCAAGGCTGATGGGCTGGCCGCGGGTAAAGGTGTGGTTGTTGCTATGAGTTTAGAAGAGGCTCATGGCGCCATTGACATGATGCTATCGGATAACAAATTAGGTGATGCAGGCGCCCGTGTGGTGATTGAAGAGTTTTTAGTTGGGGAAGAAGCTAGTTTTATTGTGATGGTGGATGGTCATAATGTTTTAGCTCTAGCGACTAGCCAGGATCATAAGCGCTTACTCGATGCCGACCTGGGTCCCAATACAGGCGGTATGGGTGCTTACTCCCCGACCCCTGTTGTAACACCAGAAATACATGCTCGGGCTTTAAGAGAAATTATCATGCCGACTGTTAAAGGTATGGCAGCTGACGGCATTCCGTTCACGGGTTTCTTATACGCTGGTCTCATGATTGATGAGTCCGGTAAAGCCAAGACTTTAGAATTTAATTGCCGTATGGGTGATCCAGAAACTCAGCCAATCATGTCACGTTTACGCAGTGACTTTTTAGTAGCTCTCGATGCTGCTGTTGATGGCAAATTAAATGAGGTCGAACTAGAATGGGATCCACGGATTGCATTAGGTGTTGTCATGGCTGCGCACAACTATCCAGAAACGCCTCGTAAGGGCGATGTTATTTCTGGCATTCCAGCAGATGGTTCTGATCATGTCACGTTTCATGCAGGTACCTCTATGGATGGTGATCAATTGAAAACTTCTGGCGGTCGCGTTCTTTGTGTTGTTGGTTTAGATCACACGATCAGAGGAGCTCAACAAAAAGCTTACGCCATCGTGGATCAAATTAAATTCGATGGCGCGCAATACCGTCGCGATATTGGCTATAGAGCACTTTAATATGTCAAAAACTATCAATACTCAAGTCGTTCGTGATTACCTACTTGATTTACAGGATCGCATCACAGCAGCGATGGGTGAATTAGATGGTAAGACATTTACTGAAGACTCTTGGGTCAAACCTTCTGCTGCCAAACTAAAAGGTGATGGTCGATCTCGCATCCTAGAGAACGGTAAAATATTGGAGCGTGGTGGCGTTGGGTTTTCTCATATGCTGGGTGACTCTATGCCGCCCTCAGCCACTGTTCACCGTCCAGAATTAGCCGGCCGTTCATTTGAAGCGATGGGTGTGTCTTTGGTATTCCACCCACGTAATCCTCATATCCCAACCGTGCATATGAATGTACGTTGCTTCATTGCACAAGCAGAAGGTCAAGATCCTGTTTGGTGGTTTGGAGGCGGTATGGACCTAACCCCTTACTACGGTGATGCGGCTGATTGCCAACATTTTCATCAAACTTGCAAAAATTCTCTCGATCGATTTGATACCTCACTGCACCCTCGATTTAAAAAGTGGTGTGATGAGTATTTCTTCTTAAAACATCGGGATGAGCCGCGTGGTATTGGCGGTATTTTCTATGATGATTTTAGTGAATTAGGCTTTGATAAGAGTTTTGAGATGACACGCTCAGTCGGTGACGCTCTTTTAGATGCATACTTACCTATTGTGAAAAAGCATCAAAATGACCCCTTTACAGAGGCCCAAAGAGAGTTCCAAGCTTATCGCCGTGGACGTTATGTTGAATTTAATTTGGTGTTCGATCGCGGCACTTTATTTGGCTTGCAATCAGGCGGTCGAACTGAATCGATCTTAATGTCGATGCCACCGATTGTTCGTTGGGGTTATGACTGGAAACCTGAAGCTGGTAGTCCTGAAGCAAGTCTTTATAGCGATTTCTTGAAACCTAAAGACTGGATCAATGCGTGAGCGATATAAAAAAACGGAAATCGATCGGTATCTTAGGTGGCACATTTGATCCGCCTCACTGGGGGCACTTGCGTTTAGCAGAGCACTTCTCTCGCATATTACAACTCGATCACATCATCTGGATGCCCGCTGGTCAACCATGGCAAAAAGGAATGGATATCACTCCTGCTAAAGATCGTTTAGCCATGAGCGAATATGCCATTGAAACCTTACATGATTTATTTGTTGATCATCATATTTATACAAAAATTGAAATCAGCACCCTAGAAATGTCTCGAGAAGGTCCTAGTTACTCGATTGATACAGCAAAAGAAATCAGAGCTTTGTATGGTCCGGATGCATCGATCACCTGGCTGATGGGGCAAGATAGCTGGACTGGTCTCAAAACTTGGCACCAATGGTCGGAATTACCCAAATATGTTCATTTGGCTGTAGCAAGCCGTCCACCTGAGGATCCATCCTCGTTTGAAGTGAATGCAGCCGGGCTAAAAGAGGGGCTTTTTGCAGATATAAGGACAGGGGAGCCTCAATTGTTACAATTGAACCCATACGGACATGTTTTGTTTGATCAAGACCTGCAGATTAATCTTGCATCTAGCACCCTGCGTGATGGTTTTTATAACCATGCTTCATGGGCTGAACTAGCAGATGCAATACCCCCTTTAGTGCTCGACTACATCGAAGCTAAAGGTCTTTATAGAAATAAATAATGGATCTTCGCAAATTACAACGCACGATAGTTGATGCCCTGGAGGATGTTAAAGCTCAGGATATTCGTGTTTATGACACCACTAAATTAAGTGATTTATTTGATCGTGTCATCATCGCAACAGGTAGCAGTAACCGTCAAACTAAATCTTTAGCGATGTCTGTTAGAGAATCTGTTAAAGAAAAGGGCGGTGACGTTATCTCTGTTGAAGGTATGGAGACTGGTGAATGGGTTTTAGTCGACTGCGGTGACATCGTAGTTCACATTCTTCAGCCTATGCTGCGCTCTTATTACCAATTAGAAGGTATTTGGGGTAGCAAGCCTGTGCGTGTAGCTCTCAATGGCGGCGCTAAGACATCTAAGCGTTTTGCAAGTGAGACTGAGGATTACGAAGAGTAATGGTTTTCATTATTTTTTGAATTTATGAAATTCTGGGTCATCGCTGTCGGTCATAAAATGCCTGCCTGGGCTGAAACAGCAACCCAAGATTACGTCAAGCGCATGCCTGTTGACTGCGCCATCTATATTAAAGAACTTAAGCCAGATCTCAGTCCTTCAAAAGAGGCTGTGAAGATCCGTGAAGCCATCCCAAAGGGTTGTCACATCATTGCGCTTGATGAGCGCGGTAAGGATGTCTCTACGCAAGATCTAGCGAATCAAATGAATGATTGGCGCCAAAACGGTAAAGATATTGTTTTACTAATTGGTGGAGCTGATGGTCTTGATCCAGAACTTAAGAAAGAAGCACAGTCGATGATGCGTCTTTCTAGCATGACTTTGCCACATGCCATGGCTCGAGTCATTTTGGTGGAGCAGCTCTATCGAGCTTGGACGGTAATCCAAGGCCACCCCTACCACCGAGTTTAAGTGAGTAATGGAGCAAATGCATCCCTACATTTACCTGGCTTCACAAAGCCCTAGACGCCAAGAACTTCTGCAACAAATCGGAGTTCGGTTTGAGCTTTTGCTTGCTGACTCTGATGAGGATGCAGAATCACTTGAGGCAGAAATCGATGATGAGAGCCCTCTTAATTATGTCAAGCGAGTGACTTTAGCTAAGCTTGAAGCAGCTCATCAGAGATTGAAGCGACGTAAGCTGGTGTGGGCACCTATCTTATGTGCTGATACAACTGTAGCTGTTAGCATCAATGGCAAAGAAAGTATTTTAGGTAAACCCATAGATCATGAAGATGCCCATCGCATTCTTCATCTATTAAGTGGTAGCACTCATCAAGTTCATACGGCGGTTGCTTTACTGAATCAAACGTCTGTCACAGAATTGGGAGAAATTAGTGATAGAGAAAGCGTTGATAGCTCACCCCTTTTATTAGTATCTAGCTCTCAACTAACTTTTAAGATGTTGAGTGAGTCACTGATCTCTAGTTATGTCGCTAGCAGTGAGCCATTCGGTAAAGCAGGTGCTTATGGCATTCAAGGCTTAGCCGCTTGTTTTATTGAAAACATTCAAGGCAGCTTCAGCGGTATTATGGGTTTACCTTTATTTGAAACAGCTCAATTACTTCAAGCATCTGATGTACAGTTTGACTTAAATACTTCTCGTTAATTACCTATTAAGTAGAACCATGACTGAAGAAATCCTAGTTAACATCACTCCCCAAGAAACAAGGGTGGCGCTCATTCAGCAAGGGATGGTTCAGGAACTTCATATCGAGCGTAGCCAAAGCCGAGGTATGGTTGGTAACGTCTATTTAGGTAAAGTGACTCGTGTACTACCTGGTATGCAATCTGCATTTGTGGATATCGGTCTAGATAAAGCAGCTTTTTTGCATGTGGCAGATCTATGGATGCCTAAAAATTCAAAGCCTGACAACGCTCCAATTGAAAAATTAGTATTTGATGGCCAAACAATTTTGGTACAAGTTTTAAAAGACCCCTTAGGAACAAAGGGTGCGCGTTTGAGCACTCATATAAGCATTGCTGGACGTAATTTAGTTTACTTACCTCAAGAAGATAATGGCAATCAAATTGGCATCTCACAAAAAATTGAGAACCAAGAGGATCGAGATGCTCTCAAAAAACGTTTTCAAGCACTCATGCCAGCCGGTGAGCAAGGCAGCTACATCCTTAGAACTAGCGCCGAAGATGCAGAAGATCAAGAGCTATCCAATGACCTTACGTACCTTGGTGCCACTTGGAAGAAAATCAAAGACCTTAGCTCTCGCCTTCCGGCACCTAGCCTACTCCACCAAGATCTCAGCTTATCTGAACGTGTATTGAGAGATTTAGCAACTGATGCCACGGGCCAAATCAGAGTTGATTCTTTAGAGAACTTAGAAAAGTTAAAAGAATTTGCTAAAAACTTTATGCCTAACCAATTAGATAAATTGGTTTTATATCGTGGCGAGAGACCTTTATTTGACTTGTATGACACCGAGTCAGAAATTAATCGCGCACTTGGTCGCAGAGTTGATCTCAAATCAGGCGGCTATTTGATGATTGATCAAACAGAGTCGATGACAACCATTGATGTGAACACCGGTAGCTATGTGGGCGCAAAAACTTTTGATGACACGATTTATAAAACAAATCTAGAAGCTGCTCAAAATATTGCACGCCAACTCCGATTACGTAATTTAGGTGGCATCATCATTATCGATTTTGTTGATATGCACAGCCAAGAACACCAGCAGGCTGTTTTAGAAGAGCTAAATAAAAATCTAAGCCGGGATAGAACAAAAACCTCAATCAATCCTTTTTCATCTTTAGGCTTGGTTGAAATGACTCGTAAGCGGACGAGAGAGTCTTTGGCTCATTTGTTATGCGAACCTTGTGACATCTGTCAAGGCAAGGGGCAAGTTAAAACAGCGCAAAGTATTTGTTATGAGATCTTAAGAGAAGTCCTAAGAGAACATCGACAGTTCAACCCTAAAGAATTCCGAATCATTGCAAGCGCTGATGTGATTGATCGCTTCCTGGAGGAGGAAAGCGGTCATATCGCACAATTAATTGACTTCATTGCAAAGCCTATACGGCTTCAAGCAGAGTCAAGCTTTAACCAAGAACAATACGATATTGTTTTGAGTTAAATAGTTAAGCTTGCGAAAACTGTAGCCGATGCAAGCTGGCATAGAGCCCATTCAGAGCCATTAGTTCTGTATGTGAGCCATTCTCAACAATCTTGCCGTGATCAAGTACAACGATACGGCTAGCATTCTCAATGGTTGATAAACGGTGGGCAATCATTAAGGTGGTTCGGCCTTGCATCAAGGTTTCAAGAGCCTCTTGTACTTGACGCTCAGATTCAGAATCTAGAGCAGAGGTAGCCTCGTCTAAGATCAAAATTGGCGCATCTTTATAAATAGCTCTAGCAATTGCTAAGCGTTGACGCTGACCACCTGATAGGCGATTACCGTTATCACCCACCTGTGTATCAATACCGTCTGGCAACTCTTTTACAAATTCTGTGAGATTAGCTGCTTGCAAAGCCTCTTGAACTAATCCACGATCTATCTCTTCAGGACTTTTCACACCATAAGCGACGTTAGCTGCAATTGTGTCGTTGAATAAGACAACATCTTGACTCACAAAAGCCATTTGCTGGCGCAAATCCTTAAGATCTATATTTTGTATATCAACCCCATCCAAACTAATAGAGCCTGATGTTGGTATAAAGAATCGAGGTAGTAAATTAACCAAGGTAGATTTACCGCTACCTGAGGGTCCAACAAAAGCAACCACTTCGCCCGCTGGGATTTTTAAATCAATATTTTTCAGTATGTCTTTTGCAACTAAGCCATCGCTTGGATTTAAGGTCGCCAATCCCTGATAAGAAAACTGTACATTTTTAAACTCAAGATCACCCTTAGATTTACTAATTCTAATAGCACCTGATTGACGAGTCTGATCTTCCTCAATAGGCTGATCCATCAATTTAAAAATCATGTCTGCTGCTGCAATACCTCTTTGAAGGGGTTGATTAAGATCTGCTAAATGCTTAAGTGGGGAAATAATCAAAATCAAAGCAGTAACAAAAGCCACAAAACCACCAACAGTTGTTTCTGCCATCGATGACTGAAAGAGAGCTGCCAAAAGAACACCAGACAAAGCAATCGAAGCAACAAACTGAGTGATAGGATGATTAAGGCCACCTGCAACTGCAATCTTCATTGAGTAACGACGTAACTTATTAGCAATTAATGAGAAGCGTTGTTTTTCATAAGTCTCACCACCATGTAGTTTGACTACCTTATAACCGCCAACACTTTCTTCAACAATATAAGAAAGTTCATTGGTCATATCTTGGCTGACCTTATGGAGTTTGCGTAAACGCGTATTGATCAACTTCACCATAAAACCAATGATTGGGAAAATGATCAAAATTAATAAAGTCAAACGCCAATTGAGATAAAAAAGATAAGCCATTAAACCTATCACGGTCAAACTATCTCTTACCAAGTTCATTGCAATACTGGTGATGACTTGTAAAACTGCATTGACCTCAAACACTACTGCATTAATGAGCGAGGCTGCAGAGCGATTTTGAAATAGATCTGCTGGGGCTTGGAGCAAACGATTAAACATTTGCTCACGCAATTTAAACAAGACAGAGTTGGTGATGTGGCTAAGTGCGTAATTTGAGCCAAATTGGGCTAAACCACGAATAAATGCCAAACCCACTAAAAAGGCAGGAACATGCCATAACTTGTTATCCAACTGACCGGTAAAGCCTCGGTCTAATAAGGGCTTTAAAAGAGCTGGAATAGCTGTCTCTGACGCAGCCACGATAGTTAGACCGAACAAGGCAAGGGCTACCGCCACCTTATGAGGAATCGCATATCTTAAAATGCGCTTAAGAGCTGTTTGAGTACTAATATTGATACTATTTGAGTCCATAACCTGAATCGTAACCTACACCGGTGCTAACATCCCATCATGGGCTTATCTGTTATCTTAATTACTAAAAATGAAGAAGCAAATCTCAAGGACTGTCTTGAGAGTGTTTCTTTCGCTAATGAGATCATTATCCTTGATAGTCAGAGTACTGATCAAACGATTTCAATTGCCCAATCTTTCGGCGCAAAAGTTGAAATAACCTCGGATTGGCCTGGTTTTGGTCCACAAAAGAACCGCGCCTTAAATCTAGCCACTCAAGACTGGGTACTATCAATTGATGCTGATGAAAGAGTCACTCCAGAGCTCAAAAATGAAATCTTAGAAGTGATTCAATCAAATTCTGGTCAAGATTGTTACGCTATCCCTAGATCATCTTGGTATTGTGGTCGTTTTATGAAACATTCTGGGTGGTACCCAGACTATGTTGATCGACTTTTTAAAAAAGGAACAGCAAAATTTTCCGATCATTTGGTGCATGAGAGACTTTTACCGAATAGTGATGTAGGTCAACTGAAAAATCATTTTTTGCATTACAGCTATAGAGATTTCTCACAAGTACTGAAGAAAATTGATGTCTATTCGACCGCTTCAGCGGAAGAAGCATTTAAAAAAGGAAAGCGCTCATCTGTTGGCAAAGCAGTAAGTCACTCTATTTGGGCATTTTTTAGAACTTATTTTTTACGTCTAGGTTTTTTAGATGGTCCACAGGGATTGGCTTTAGCTATCTCAAATGCAGAGGGCACTTATTACCGCTATATTAAAATTTGGTTACTACAAAAAGGTATAGAAAAGTAAATTGATTAGCGTCTTATTAGCAACCTATAACTGGCCACAAGCTCTGTCATTGTGTCTCCAGGCACTAAAGCAACAAACTGATAATGACTTTGAGATTGTTATCTGTGATGATGGCTCTAAAGAAGATACAAAAAAGTTAATCGAGAAATTTCAATTAAATTACCCTGTCAATATTTATCACTTGTGGCAAGAAGACCTTGGATTCAGAAAAACTCTAATACTAAATAAAGGAATTCATACTGCGAAAGGTGATTATTTGGTTTTTTTGGATGGGGACTGCATCCCGCAACCTGACTTTATCGCACAGCATAGAAAACTGTCTGAAAAAAACCATGTAGTAACCGGCAGTAGAATTCTGAGCACAGAATCTTTAACGAAAAAACTTTGCGATTCCGGCCAATGGTCTTCAAAACTTTTAGGTGCAACAGCTCTAATTTGGGGTTTTAAGGGACTCATTAATAAATGGTTGGCATTGTTCATCAAGCTACCCAATCACCCCATGCGCTTATATAAAGAGTTTGAGTGGCGGCGCATCAAAGGGTGCAATATGGCTTGTTGGAAATCTGATGCCCTTGAGATCGGAGGTTTCGATGAAACTCTTATAGGTTGGGGTCATGAAGATGCTGATTTTATTTACCGCTTGCAAAGTCAAGGAGTGATCCGTAAATCAGGCGCGTGGGCAACAGAGGTCATTCATCTATGGCATAAGATAGCTAATAAAGAAACCGCAGAAAGAAATGCGGCAATTGTTCGCGCCAAAATATTAGCTAAATCAAATTAATTAAACTTATGCGCGTAAAAAAAATATTAATTATTGCCACCCGACAAATTGGGGACACGCTCATCACAACACCATTAGTCAGTGCCATCAAGAAAAAATGGCCTAGTGCTCAAATTGATTTTTTAGGCTACCAAAATAGCATGCATATGCTGACGGGCAATTCAGATATTCATAAGCTGATTACCACGAAACCTCGTCCTAAGCTCATGGATTACCTGAAGCAGTTTTTTCAGTTATTTCAAAGATATGATTTAGCTTTCATTACTCAGCCAAGTGATCGCGCTTATATCTATGGATTAGTAGCAGCAAGACATCGCGTTGGTGTCATTCCAAGCGAACCAAAGTTAAATTGGTGGAAAAAGAAAGTTTGCCTTCATACAGTTGAGGTTGATTATTTTCATCAACATGTCATTACTGAAAAACTGCGCCTAATGGAAATATGGCTAAATGATGAAGATCTATTTGGTACTGGTATTTCAGTGACGCCACCCCAAGCTGTTGACCTTCCAGCGGACATTCAAGAGCAGTTAAGTCACCCGATTATCGTGATACACCCAGCCCCCCTAACAGCCTATAAACGTTGGCCACTTGCTAATTGGGTTAAGTTGATTGAAATACTTAGTAAAAACTACCAGATTATTTTAAGTGGAGCTCCTATTGCTCAAGATAGGGAACTCAATGAATCAATCATTGATTTATTAAGCCCCTCAGCCAAAGAAAAAATTCTAAATTTAGATGGTCGCTTAAAACTTGATCAACTGGGCACTCTTTTGCGACAAACTAATTTGTATATCGGGGTTGATACTTCAGTCACACACTTAGCTACAGCATGTAATGCTCCAACCATTGTTCTCTTTGGCGCGACACCTCCTACTAATTTTGGTCCTTGGCCTAATGGATTTATTGGCAAACAACCTTACCAACTAAGATCACTGACCCAAAAGGTAGGGAATGTTACGATTATTCAAGGGCCAGGGGATTGTGTTCCTTGTCGTAAAGCTGGCTGTGATGATCACCCCAATAGTCGTAGTGATTGTCTTGTGAATTTATCTGTTGATTCAGTATTAAATGCTGTTCATTCTTACGGGATTAAATAAGTAGCAAATGCTTTCCACACTTCTTTGCTAAGCGTACTTTACTTCAATGGATCCCTGTGCACCCGCCCCGCTTAAAGCCTGACTTAAACCCCTGATGTTGTCATCATCTGGATAAATTTTCCAAGAATCTGGGAATTGCACCAAACATACAGACCCATTTGAAATCACGTCAGCTGTCATTAAAAGACCTTGACCCTGTTTGCCCATGTAAGAGCCAACTTTTTCTTTGAATCCCTGAATATCCATCCCAGGTTGTAATTGCACATGCAGACTCCTAGCGAACTTGAGTCGAGCGCTGGTGACATCCATAATGGAATCTGCCACCACACGCATGCCGCCTGAGAATTTATCTGGTGTCACGCTCACTTTTGCGATGATTAGCTCATCTTCTTTTAACCAATGACGATTAGGCTCAAAAATTTCACTATATATAGTCACCTCAATTTGAGACGTGCCATCATCAATCGTAGCAATCATCAACTTGCCGCGTGGACCCATCATGCTTCTCGTTGAAGTCATGATCCCCGCAATCAAACGATCCTTACCCTCAGTTAACTGGTTTAAGTTCGTTCTCACAAAATGACTAACTTCATCTTTATAAGCATCAAAGAGATGACCTGTTAGATAAAGACCTAAGGCTGTTTTTTCTTCTTGTAAACGACGTTTTTCAAACCATATGACTTCTTTCACTAATTCGGGTTTATGTTCATCACCAGAACCAGCCATATCGAACAGGCTCACTTGCTGAGCAGAAGCTTCTGCTTGATCAGCTGCCTCCATAGCAATTGGAAGGGATGCCAATAGTGTCGAGCGAGAATCATGTCCCCCATAAAGCGAATCAAAAGCACCAGAACGAATCAGAGCTTCCATCGTGCGACGATTAACAACGCGACGATCTAATCTTGAACAAAAATCAAATAGATCTTTGAAGGGCTCATTTGTCCGTGCTTGAATGATTTGCTCGATCGCTGCCTCACCAGTTCCCCGAATAGCTCCCAACCCATAACGAATCATCGTGGCAGCTTGAGTTGAATCTTGAGTATTTTCACGCAAGGGCATGAAATGATAGGCACTGGTGTTCACATCAGGTGGCAAAATTTTGATATTGTTAGCTTTTGAATCTTCATAAAGAATCTTGATCTTGTCGGTATCATCCATCGCCAAGGACATGTTTGCCGCCATAAATTCAGCGGGATAATGAGCCTTTAACCATGCTGTGTGATAAGCCAATAATGCGTAAGCTGCAGCGTGTGATTTATTAAATCCATAGCCCGCAAACTTTTCCATTAAGTCAAAGATTTCGTCGGCCTTATCGGTTTTCATACCGCTCTTAGCGGATCCATCCCTAAATAACTGGCGGTGCTCCGCCATTTCTTCTGGTTTTTTCTTACCCATTGCACGGCGTAACAAGTCAGCACCACCGAGAGAATATCCTCCAATGATCTGAGCCATCTGCATCACCTGCTCCTGATACACCATGATGCCGTAGGTTTCTTGTAAAACAGGCTCAACTCGAACATCTGGATAATGAACCTGCTCTTTACCATGCTTACGAGCAATAAAAGAGGGAATCAAATCCATCGGACCCGGTCGATACAAAGCAACTAGAGCGATGATGTCTTCAAATCTATCTGGCTTAGCATCACGCAACATGCCTTGCATGCCGCGGCTTTCTAACTGAAATACAGCAACCGTATTAGCTGTTTTTAAAATATCAAAAGCTATTGGGTCATCAAGAGGGGCTTGCCCCACTCGCCAATCCTTTTTATCTGGGTAAAGCTCATGGATATAACGCTCGGCCCAATCCAAAATCGTGAGTGTGGTTAGACCTAGAAAGTCGAACTTAACAAGACCAATTGCCTCAACATCATCTTTGTCAAACTGGCTAATGACGCCCGTATCATTGCCATCTTTAGACTCTTTACCATCCTTACTACCTTGGGTGTAGAGGGGACAGAAGTCAGTTAACTTACCTGGCGCAATTAAAACTCCTCCAGCATGCATACCCACGTTACGGGTCATCCCCTCTAACTGCTGAGCCAATCCTAGAAGTTGCTTCACTTCTTCTTCACGAGATTCACGCTCTGCTAATAATTTTTCATCCTTCTTAGCTTGCTCAATGGTAACTTGCTGACCTGGCTTATTAGGAATCAGCTTTGAAATACCATCAACAAATCCATAAGGTTGCTCTAGTACTCGACCCACATCTCGAATAGCTGCACGCGCTGCCATTGTTCCGAATGTAGCAATTTGACTAACAGCATCCTTACCATATTTGTCTTTAACGTAGGCAATCACGCGGTCGCGTCCATGCTGACAAAAGTCGATATCAAAGTCAGGCATAGAAACACGTTCTGGATTTAAGAAACGCTCAAAAAGTAAGTTATAGCGCAATGGATCGAGATCAGTAATACCTAACGAATAGGCTACCAAAGAACCAGCACCCGATCCACGACCTGGGCCTACTGGCACGCCATTATTTTTCGCCCAGTTGATAAAATCTGCAACGATTAAGAAGTACCCCGGGAAACCCATTTGAGCAATCGTGCTGACCTCAAACCTCAATCGCGCCAAATAAGTAGGTCGCTGCTCTTCACGAATAGATTCATCCGGATAAAGATGCAATAAGTGTTTAGATAAACCATCCATCGCTTTATCTAATAAGAATTCATCTAAAGTCATACCATCAGGCACTGGAAAGTCTGGCAATCGAGGTTTACCCAAGGTAAGACTTAAGTTACAACGTTTTGCGATCTCAACACTATGCGTAATTGCCGTAGGCAAATCAGAAAAAAGCTTCTGCATTTCTTCTTGAGTTTTGAAATATTGCTCGGCTGAAAATTTACGAACCCGCTTAGGATTACCCAAAATCTCACCCTCAGCAATACAGACTCTAGCTTCATGAGCGTTGTAGTCACTACCCTTCATAAATTGAATTGAGTGAGTAGCCACAACGGGCAACTTCATTTGATGAGCTAATTGGACAGCTGCATGAACATGCGGCTCATCCTGTGGATGGCCTGCTCTTTGAATCTCGATGTAAAAAGATTCAGGGAAATACTTAGCCCAAACTTTAGCCCGCGACTCGGCTTCCTGTAATTGATCGGCTAATAATGCAACACCAATATCTCCAAAACGCGCACCTGATAATGCGATCAAGCCGTCGGAATGTTCTTCAAACCAAAATGGGTCAACCTCAGCGCGCCCTCTAAATTGGTTACTTAATGATGCTTTAGTGAGTAATGCACAGAGGTTTAAGTAGCCCTGATGGTTTTTCACAAGGAGCTGTAAACGATAAGGTTTTTCGCGGTCTTCTGGATTGGTAATCCAAACATCACTACCCACAATTGGCTTGACCCCTTCTTTACGTGCCGCTTGATAAAACTTCACTAAACCAAAGACATTACCCAAATCTGTAAGAGCTAAAGCTCCCATTCCATCCTTCACTGCTGCAGAAATGGCATCATCTATCCGTACAGCCCCATCCACAATGGAATATTCCGAATGGAGGCGCAGATGTACAAAGTTAGTATTTAAAGACATGAGATCATTTTAGCTATGTTGAATTGCAATTACCTTGGTCGCTTCGCACCTTCACCCACAGGCGCTCTACACGCAGGGTCGCTCGCAACCGCCCTAGGTAGCTGGCTCCACGCCCGAGCCCATGATGGAAAGTGGCTTTTAAGGATCGAAGACATTGATTTACCAAGGTGCATCCCTGGAGTTGATAAAATAATCACTCAACAGCTATCAGCTTGTGGCTTAAGCTGGGATGGGGAAATTGAGTACCAATCGAAAAGAAGCCATTTTTATCAAACTGCACTCAATCAACTGATTGAGTCTTACAAGGCTTATGCTTGTCGCTGTACTCGTAAGCAAATTGAAGATACCTGGCTAGCAAAAGGCATCAAGAAACAGCGCCATCAAGAATTAATTTATCCCGGCAGTTGCCGAGACAGAAAAGATGTGGTTCCACCATGCGCTTGGCGATTACGCGTTGAAGATGAAACTCTGAAAGAAAGTGTTGGTGACTTTGTTTTAAAACGTGCAGACGGGGTTTTTACTTATCAACTCGCTGTCGTAGTTGATGATGCCCTACAAGGTATTACCCATGTAGTCAGAGGTGCTGATTTACTGGATAACACACCAAGACAAATTTATTTACAAAAATGTTTGGCGTACCCTACTCTACAGTATTTACATTTACCTTTGGTGCTGGATGACAACCAAGAAAAGTTGAGTAAACAAACTTTGGCTTTTGCAATACAAACCAATAGCTCAGAAAACGTTTTAAAGGCGCTCAGAGGTGCTGGGCTGCATTTAGGCTTAACAAACTCAGCTCTTTTTATTCAAAATGATCTGAGCGCCTCTCAATGGCTTGAGAGAGCTACACAGAACTACAAAGAGATGATTTTTGTTTAAAGCTTATTAATTAGGACTTCTTAGCAAAGGCACCTAGTAAGGCACCCACGGATTTCGTGGCTGGCTTGATAGAAGAGTTATTTGGCTTAGGCATTACAGTAGTCGAACTTTGAGCCGGTACGTCTTTAGAAACTTCGTTAGGATCCTTAGCGCGATAAGGCATGTAAAAGAATGGATCAGCACCAACACCGCCAGCAAGAGTAGGCAAAGGCATACGAACCAATTTACGATTCATAAGTTTTTCAATATCAACAAGCAAGCGCTCTTCTGAAGGATCTACTAGGGCAATTGCATCACCTTGGGCACCCGCACGACCGGTACGGCCAATACGGTGTACATAGTCTTCAGCACTAAACGGTAATTCGTGATTAATCACACAAGGCATATCTGCAATATCAAGACCTCTAGCAGCAACATCAGTTGCCACTAATACATCCATCGTGCCCTTTTTAAAAGACTCTAAAATTTGCATGCGCTCAATTTGACTCTTATCACCGTGGATAGCACCAGCCTTGATGCCGCCACGCTCTAATGCGCTTGCTAATTTACTACATCCAATACGACTATTTGTAAACACGATTGCCTGACGCGATAAGCCCTTTTGAATGCGCGCATTTAAAACTTTGATAACAGCATCCTTCTTTTGATCAGAAGGCACCATATGAATAATTTGCTGAACTGTATCTGCAGCAGCATTTTGGCGCGCCACTTCAATTGTCACTGGATCACGCAAATAACTTTGAGCTAATTTTTTAATCTCTGGTGAGAAGGTCGCAGAGAACAATAATGTTTGTCTTTGAGCTGGAATTAAACTGATGATGCGCTGAAGATCTGGCAAAAAGCCCATATCTAACATGCGATCAGCTTCATCCAAAATTAAAAACTGTACTTGTGACAAGTTGGCAGTTTTTTGTGTGATGTGATCAAGCAATCGCCCCGGAGTGGCAATCAGTAGTTCAACGCCGGATCTTAATAAGGCAGTCTGTGCTGACATATCAACACCACCAAACACAACAGCCGTTCGAATGTCGGTGTATTTGGCGTATTTAAATGCGTTGTCAGCAACTTGATCTGCTAACTCACGTGTTGGCGTTAAAACCAAGGCACGAATGGGGTGTCGAGCAGGCGACGCACTACTGCTTGCTAAGGGCAAAATATTCTGGAGAATCGGTAAAACGAATGCTGCTGTTTTACCAGTTCCTGTTTGTGCAGCCCCCATCACATCGCGGTTCTGCATAACATGCGGCATAGCTTGTGCTTGAATTGGCGTTGGCTTGGTATAACCCTGCTCAAGGATGGCACGCAGAATAGGTTCTGCAAAGCCAAAATTAGAAAACGTTAGCTCTTCTGCTGTTGGGGGGGATATGTTTTGATATGTACTCACAGGCATCTATTATGCCGTTCTATGGCCATAGATGCATGCTTTTCTGAGTGGTGGCGTATCTCTACTAGCCTGATCACAGATACACCGCCTTGTTGATTAAAGTGCAGCAATACCTGCTTTAGCAATCTCAGCATCTTCTGTTGATTTAACACCAGAAACACCTACTGCACCGATGGTATGACCATCAACAACAATATTCACGCCACCTTCTAAAGTGCCGCTCAACATCGGAGTTGCATTCATAAACGATTGTCGACCACCGTTAATGATGTCTTCGTAGATTTTGCTCTCACGGCGTCCCAATGCTGAAACCTTAGCTTTTTCTTGAGAAATGTAAGCAGAAATTGTTGGGCAGCCATCACGACGAATAAAACCTAATAAATGGGCACCGTCATCCACAACAGAAATACTGACTGCCCAGTTATTTTTTTCTGCGTGAGCATTAGCTGCAACTAAGATTTTCTGAACATCCGCTTGATTTAAATAAGGTTTTTGACCTGGCATGCTTAACTCCTCAATGATTTATATATTTTTTTATGACGCTAACAGGGCTATTCTACAGAAGTAAGCCACTCGATTAACTCTTTGAGGTTATGGGGTGGTGTGTTAGTTAAAGATGATACATTTAAATTAAATATATAATGTCATTTATGTATTAATTAAAGGTCTGTTAATCATGGATACGAGTACCAACAAAAAAATTATGGAGCTTCCTACTATTGATATGTCGCTGATGCGACAAAACGCAGATGACGCATGTCGCATGATGAAAACATTAGCAAATCGAGATCGTTTGATGCTCTTATGTCAATTGAGTCAAGGTGAGAAATGCGTCAGTGAACTAGAAGAGTTAACTGAAATCCAACAGCCCACCTTATCTCAACAACTTGCGATCTTGCGTAAGGAAGATGTGGTCTCAACGCGGCGCAGTGGTAAACAAATTTATTACAAACTTTCTGGCCCCATTGCTATTTCGGTGATGGAGCTCTTGTACGCCACTTACTGTGGGAAGTAGGTCAATTTTTAAAGGAATTACTATGCAAGTAAATGTAGGCGGTCTTGACCGCATTCTGAGAGTTTCTATTGGAGCATTGTTAGTTATCTTGGCCCTAACAAATGTTATTAGCCTTTGGGGCTTACTGGGTTTGATCCCAATGGCGACAGGTATTTTTCGTTTTTGCCCAGCCTATCCGATCCTTGGGATTAAGACTTGTAAGAAGGATTAATTTTTCTTCGTGTTTAATCAATAAATTTGATTTTAAAAATCAAAAGTAGTTAATCCATAAACCATATAGCACCAGACCGATGGTGCCTGTGAGTAAAGCAGGCACCATTCTTTTTTCCTTTTTGGAAATCATCACAAGTACTGCCAAAACAGTCACAACAATACGAACATGTATTGGTACTGTAGCTAAAAGTCCTACTGGCAGAAGAATGATTCTGAGTGTCAGTGCTGCGACCATTGCGTAAGTGACTGCAGATAACCAGTTAAACAATTCACTATCTTGACTAATTTTTCCAGATAAAAAAACGCCCAAACCACGCCATAAATACGTACCAATACAAGCTGCAATGAGCGCAGCCCACATGCCAGCATCATTGAACATCGTTGAGAGATCAGATGTTTCAGGCAAGTTTCTTTCCTCTCAAATAGCGATCAAAAAAATATGCCATAGTGCCACCCACCAAACCTGCAATTAATAAAGAATAGTCGGGATACCAAAGATAAGAAACGGGCCCTATGACCGCACCTAAAAGAATGGCGATGCGATTGGCTCTAGCTCTGACCTCAGTGAAGGTTAAAAGAAAAAATAAAGGATTGATAAAAACCATCCCCAAACTTAAATAAGTTGGAACCTGCCCTGCAATCAAATAGCCCAAAGCTGTTGCGGGCGTAGACACTCCCCAACACACCAAAGCAAAACCTGTGAAATAAGCTAATCTTTTATCAGTTTCCATTTTAGGAAAATCTTTCATGGCAATCGCCCATGAGGTCATGGCCATGAAATGAACTAATAAGTAATAAAAGGGGCTGCGTTGTTTTTCAGGGAACTGAGGGAACAGTGTCAAACACATTGTAAAAAAACGTGTTGCTGTCAAAGTCACCGCAAAAGCGATGGCAACACCAGATGATCCCAAAACAATCATTTCAATCAAAACAACTTGCCCTGGTAGAGCAAACATGAAAAAGCTGGTGGCACTGGTTAACCAAATATCTAAATTATTGGCTTGACCCATCGCACCAAAACCTACCATCCCAGCAAATAAGACAGCCGCAGGTGCGCCAAATGCATCTTTAGCGCCCTTTAGTAAAACTTGTTTATCTAAATACATATATTTATTTTTATTCTTTTTGTTTATTGACTTGAATTGTACTCAAGCGCCCATTCAATATGCTCAAGAACTAAGAGGGGCGATGATTGGAGTCTACGATTCAAAGCCTCAGAAATTAGTTGCTTATCTTCATCACTCACAGATTTTGAGCGCAAAGCATTGCCCATGCCTACAGCTAAATTCCTTTGCCAAGCTTCGTAGCCTATTCGCCTGATGGGGCTTCCCTCATGCCGACTCAAGAATTGCTCTTCAGACCAAGACCATAGATCTAATAAAGAAACATGATCTAAATTGTGGCGCGGCAAAAAATCAGGCACCTGGCTCAGTTGCGCGAACTTATTCCAAGGACAAGCCAACTGACAATCATCGCAACCATAAACTCGATTTCCCATTAAAGGTCTTAATTCAAGAGGGATTGGCGCTTTACTTTCAATTGTCAAATAAGAAATACAACGTCTTGCATCTAACTGGTACGGTCCAGTAATAGCCTGGGTGGGGCAGATGTCAATACATGCAGAGCATTCGCCACAGTGAGTAGTTACTGGCGGATCAACTGGAAAAGGTACATCCACAAAAATCTCGCCCAGGAAAAACATTGAGCCAGCCTCTCGGTTAAGTAAAAGAGTGTGCTTACCTCGCCAACCCAATCCTGATTTCTGAGCTAGCTCCACTTCCATCACAGGGCCAGAATCAACAAAAACTCGGTACCCAAAAGATCCAATCTTCGATTCGATACGATCCGCTAGGGTTTGTAGACGATTTCGAAGCACCCTATGGTAATCACGCCCTCGGGCATACGTGGCAATAACAGCTTTTGTGCCATCATCTAACTTTTGCATTTCTTTTTGCCGCCAATCGACTGCTGTTCGCATCGCCGGGTTATCCGGCAAGTAATCCATCCTGACGGTTAACACTCGGATAGTTCCTACGTAAAGTTCTGCAGGATCTTCTCGCAAATGAGCGTGCTCCCTCATATAATTCATATCACCGTGACAACCCGCATCCAACCACTCTCGCAATTTTGGTCCAGCCTGACTCAAATCCGTGTCAGAAACTCTAATATCGCCAAAATCAAGCGCACGAGCCTCCTCCCTCAACCAATCAATTTGATTGATCCAATCCACATTGGATGCCGGTTGAGAGTTCATAAGGTTTTTGCTTTCATGGTGAGATTGTAGGTTGCCATGACAGAAAAATCACAAGTACTTCATTCTGAAGTAGATACAAAACAATTAGCCTCTCATTTAGGCCTTAAAATTAAAGGTCAATTTTTAAAGCAAGATCTCCTTTCCCTGCGTATTGCATTAATTGGTGATCTTGGTTCAGGCAAAACAACTCTCACACGGTATTTATTAAAGTCTCTAGGCCATGAGGGCAAAGTAAAAAGCCCCACTTATGCTCTTTGTGAGCCCTATGAGGTTGAACTATCTTTAATCAATGAGCTCGATAAATCGGCTCAACAAAAGTTACATATTCATCACTTTGATCTTTATCGCATGAACCAAGCAAATGAGTGGATTGATGCTGGATTTAAAGAAATTCTGACTAATCCTGGTATTTGTATTGTGGAGTGGCCAGAAAAAGCTGAAGGTACGCTACCGCCATTTGACCTCACCATCCATCTAGAAACTAACGATGATCAAACACGTTTAGTTAAGTTGATAGGCCATACTAAAGTCGGGCAAAATTTAGTTTCATGAAATTACTTCCCAGAAACCATAAACGCAGAGATCTGTTAAAACGGATAGCACAGACCAGTGCACTTGTTTTTTTGGGACCTGCGCAAATTGCTTGGGGTGGTAAGTTATTAGCCGTAAGAATGTGGCCCGCTGAGGATTACACAAGAGTTACCCTGGAGTCTGACGAAAGATTAAAAGTCAACCATCAATTACTGACTCAACCAAATCGCCTTGTGGTTGATGTAGAAGGCATTGAACTGACTAATACCCTTAAAGAGCTGGTAGCTAAAGTTAAAAGTAATGATCCTTATGTATCTCAAGTTCGCGTGGGGCAATTTCAACCTAAAGTTGTCCGACTGGTTTTTGATTTAAAAGAAAGTGTTCAGCCGCAACTCTTCACACTTGACCCTGTTGGTAATTATCAAAATCGTTTGGTATTTGATTTGTATCCAACTGTAGCGAATGATCCATTAATGGAGTTAGTTAAAAATAGTGCAAAAAAATCTGCGGCGCTTGAAGCTGAGGATCCTATTGCTGCCTTTGCTAATAAAGATATACCAATAGATAAGCGAATCCCGAATCAAAAAGCGCCGACTCCCTCAGAAAAACCTCAGAGTCGACGACTTTTAACCATTGCCATTGATCCAGGCCATGGCGGCGAGGATCCGGGAGCAATTGGCAAAAGAGGATCCAGAGAAAAAGATATTGTTTTATCAATATCTAGAAAACTGAAAGCAAAAATTGAACAAGAGCCAGATATGCGATCTTACTTAACGCGAGATGGGGACTATTTTGTTCCACTTCACACTCGAGTGAATAAAGCTAGACGCGTCAGAGCAGATCTATTTGTATCTGTTCACGCTGATGCGTTTGTAAGGCCTAATGCAAAAGGCGCCTCTGTATTTGCACTATCGCAACAAGGTGCTTCAAGCACTGCCGCACGCTGGTTGGCCAATAAAGAGAATAGCGCCGATATGATTGGCGGTCTCAATATCAAAACACAAGATCATCAAGTTGCTCAATTACTGTTAGATATGTCGACAAGTGCTCAAATCAAAGATAGTCTTAAGCTCGGAGATGCAGTTCTAAAACAAATTGGTAGCTTTGCAAAACTTCACAAACCTCATGTTGAGCAAGCTGGCTTTGCAGTTTTAAAAGCTCCTGATGTTCCATCCATTCTAATAGAGACAGCATTCATCAGTAATCCTGAGGAAGAAGCTAGACTCAACGATCAAGATTATCAAGAACAGATTGCCTCAAGCATTTTAAATGGCATAAAAAATTACTTTGCAAAGAATCCACTGTAGCTAAATCAAGACAAATCTAGATCTAATCCCAAAAGTCCGCTATAATATTTTTCTTTACATTATGGGTCGGTAGCTCAGCCGGTAGAGCAGCGGACTTTTAATCCGTTGGTCGCGAGTTCGAATCTCGCCCGACCCACCAAAACATAAGGCTAAGCGCACATTCGTGCGCTTAGCCTTATGTTTTATACAATACTCCTTCTAAATATCATTCGAATCGATTGAATAAAATTTAGTTGCAGTAGTAGCTTCTAAACCACTTTACAAAATTTTCCATACCTTTTTCAACTGAGGTATTCGGTTTGTAGTTAAATTGCTTGACTAGATCATCCACATTGGCCCAAGTATCCGAAACATCGCCAGGCTGAATTGGTAAAAAATCTTTATCTACAACCTTGCCGAAAGCCATTTCCAAAGCACCAATGTATTCCAATAGATTAATAGGACTATTGTTACCGATGTTATATATACGCCAAGGAGCATTGCTAGATCCCGGGTCTGGATTATGACTTGACCATTCAAGATTAGGCTGGGCTGGGCAGTCCAAAACACGAAGCAACCCTTCAACTATGTCATCGATATACGTGAAATCTCTGCGGTGGTTGCCATAATTAAAAACCTTAATGGTTTCACCCTTAGTTATTGCTTGAGCGAATCTTTGAAGGGCCATATCAGGACGATCCCATGGGCCATAAACGGTAAAAAAACGAAGCCCTGTTGTTGGAAGTCTATATAAATGGCTGTAGGAATGGGCCATCAGCTCATTGGCTTTTTTAGTGGCTGCATAAAGACTGAGAGGGTGATCCACGTTATGGTGCTCTGAGAATGGCATGGAAGTGTTTGCTCCATAAACGCTGGAGCTACTAGCGTAAACCAAGTGCTCAATGTTGTGTTGACGGCAACCTTCTAGGACATTGCCAAATCCCACTATATTGCTATCAATGTATGACTGTGGATTCTCTAATGAATAACGCACACCTGCTTGTGCAGCCAGATTAACCACACGCTCTGGTTTATGTGTCTTAAAGAGTTGATCCATTCCCACACGATCCGCAATATTTAAACGAATATGGGTATAACTAGGGTGATTCACTTGACGGGAAAGACGAGCCTCTTTCAGGGCAGGGCTGTAATAGTTGTTGTGATCATCAACGCCGATAACTGAATCACCGCGCTCAAGCAAACGTAATGTGAGAGATGAACCAATAAAGCCAGCAGCACCTGTTACTAAAACTTTCAACTAATCACTCCCGAATAAATCTCGAGTATAGACTTTATCCTCTACGCAAGAAAGTGCATCCGTCATTCTATTGGCAATAATAATATCGGCTGTACGTTTGAATTCTTCAAAATCATTAACAACCCTTGAATTATAAAACTCGGC
Organism: Polynucleobacter meluiroseus; assembly: GCA_945881875.1. Lineage (GTDB taxonomy): Bacteria > Pseudomonadota > Gammaproteobacteria > Burkholderiales > Burkholderiaceae > Polynucleobacter > Polynucleobacter meluiroseus_A. The sequence goes on along the minus strand of CAMCVH010000002.1, from coordinate 60,452 downwards.
ATCCTTCAAAACTGGTTCATAGATAATTACCTCAATACCTTTAGCTTTAATTCGCTTCATGATTCCTTGAATGCTAGAAGTGCGAAAGTTATCTGAACCCGCTTTCATAATCAAACGATAAACTCCAACAACTTTAGGTTTACGACGAATTATTTCATCAGCAATGAAATCTTTACGGGTGACATTAGATTCCACAATTGCATTGATAAGATTTTGAGGAACATCTTGGTAGTTGGCCAAAAGTTGTTTAGTATCCTTGGGCAAACAATAACCCCCGTATCCAAAGCTTGGGTTGTTGTAAAGATCTCCAATACGAGGATCAAGACTGACGCCATCTATAATTTGACGGGTATCAAGACCGTGCATCACAGCATAAGTATCTAGCTCATTAAAGTAAGCAACTCTCATTGCGAGATAGGTATTTGCGAATAACTTAATCGCTTCGGCTTCAGTGCTACCAGTCAGTAAGGTTGGAATATTTTGCTTTAAAGCACCCTGCTGAAGAAGTCTCGCAAATACCTCAGCTCGCTCTGACTTTTCACCAACTATGATCCGACTTGGATGTAAATTATCGTAAAGAGCTTTTCCTTCTCGCAAAAATTCAGGAGAGAATATTAGATTTTGCGTATTAAATGCTGCTTTAGCCTTTTCGGTATAGCCTACCGGCACAGTTGACTTAATGACCATAACTGCTTTGGGATTAATGGTCCTCACATCATCAATAACTGACTCGATTGATCGGGTATTGAAATAATTTGTCTCGGGATCATAATCAGTCGGAGTGGCAATGATCACGTAATCCGCATCTCTGTAAGAATCATGCTTATCAAGCGTAGCACGAAAGTTGATTGACTTTTGAGCCAAGTAGATCTCGATCTCTTGATCTTTTATCGGAGATTTTCTTTGATTTAATAACGCTACCTTCTCAGGAATAATATCCAATGCAACAACTTCATTGTGTTGAGCAAGAAGTAAGGCATTCGACAACCCCACATAACCAATACCGGCAATGGCAATCTTCAAGATTCACTCCCTTTAAAACCTAGTTCATATAAATTTTTAAATCTATTCAAATCGTTATTACAAAAAACTTTTTATCTAAAACTCGGGACAACTTGGTTGTACATAAAGCAAGTGTCACAGGATTGATTGAACTATTTCGATGAAGTTAATTATTGAGTAATATTTAATAATTGTGATTTATCTTTTTATCGTTTTCTGTTCTTTTATTTTCACTAATTGAATACCCTGTTTTTCCATAAGAATTTCTATTTCAGCACTAACTTGATTCTTCACTAAAGTATCCTCTAAATCACCCCTTAAGTGACTGTACAACACAAGGTAATCACCACTTTGAGGGGTACCAGAATCAGAAATCACATTTTCAGCATAAAAAGATAAGCTTGGTGCAGTCAAGCGCCATGTTTTGGCGGGGATATTAAGCTCTTTGATCAATAACCCCGCCGACTTAATTGAGTCACGATTCGCCTGAATTAATACGGGAGTTAAACCATGATGAATACTAATAGCAAGAATTCCTGCAGCAATTATCTGCGACCACTTATGCAAAAGAATCTTAGGTGTTATAGAAATAAATAGCCCCATAAAACCAGCTAAGGCACAAATAACAAAAAGCCAAATTTTTTGAGTTGTGAGCTCATCAAATGCAAATAATGCAACACGCTGAAAGTATGCATCACGAATCAAATCAGGAATTCCCATCAACCAGAGTGGCAAACTTGCAAAGCCAAGTAGTAATGAAGAGGTGAAAATTAAATCAGTTCTAAATTTTGTGGCGGGCTGCAAACTCATCAATAGGAAAATACCAGTCAAGCCATAGAAACCATAATGAGGTAATTTTGTTGCAGAAAAGCTAAAAAATAAAACAACAAAAAGTGGATTAATCCAAAACAAAGAAAATTCTGAACGATTCGCTAAATGTTGGCCTCTAATTAATGAATACAAACTGAATATCAGACGAGGTAACCAAGGTAGGATCACTATGCTTGTACTTAAAATATAATAAAGAAAATCTCCATTAAACCCATGCATGGTTGATGTGTATCGCCCTAGATTGTGAAACCCTAAGAATCCCTCAATAAACGGCATACCCTGAGCACGATACTGCAACACATACCATGGTAATGTCACTCCAAGTAGAATCAACCAAGCCCAATAATCAAAAGCAAGTCGACACCACATATTGAATTGGCGAGCAACCAATGCTGCAAAAAAACTACAAGCAACGGGTATTAGCAAAGCGATTGGCCCTTTAGTCAAAAGACCCAAACTAATTACTACAGCAGATAGTCGTATGTAACGTTTGGCTTGCGAATTGATATCACGTTGCGACATCGCCAACCATATCAAATAGAGACTTAAGCAAATCAGTGCATTAAGTAATGCATCAGCTGTACTTGCACGACTAATGATAGGCACTCCAATGCACGTACTCATAATGGCAATGGTCAAACGAGGATCAATGACTGAGTCAGGTTCAAGATTTTGAGATTGCGAACGAGAGCTTAATTTTGCAACGTCAATGGTCCACGCAGTACAAACCATAATCCAAATAAGTCCGGCTAGGGCTGAAGGCAATCTAACAGAAAATTCATTAAATCCAAAAATGGTTACAAAGAACATTTGTAACCAATGAATCAAAACTGGCTTATCAAACCTCGGTTGATCAAGTAACCAAGGAGAAATATAGTCACCACGGACAAGCATTTCTCTAGTAGCCTCGGAGAATGCACCTTCATCAATATCCGTGAGTGGAACCGCCCACAAACCCCACAACAAAAAAAATGCAGCAAGGAAAAATCCTAAATAAATTGTTCTATTAAAGCTTAGAGTAAACATAAAATTATTTTAATGACTATTTGAGGGATTTCGTATAACTTCCACTTGGCACCAACCAAAAACTTAAATTAATTAAACCTTGTAATGTGCCTACCAGACCAAAAAGAAGAGAACTGACGAAACCTTGCTCTGGACTTTGCCCAAGCAATGGAAAGATCAAAACCATAGAAAATTCTCTTAGCCCAAAGCCTGCAACAGAAAAAGGCAGCGCGGTAACTGTAAAAACTCCCATAGCCATAGCAAACACTAGTCCATGATCAAGAATGGTCCCAGTGGCTCGAATGGCAAAGATAAAGCTCAAAATTGAAAAAATTTGTACGAGGATTGAATAAACGAACGTGCTGTGAATGAGTCTTTTTTTATTAACTAAATTCAAAATTTGACGAACTGAATTGAGAACACTTAGCGTACTCATTAATAAAAATTGATTGAGCTGATTTAATATGAATGGTGCAAGAAGCACGCTAATCAGAAAAGTCAGATAGATATTTATTAGGAATGGAGGGATTGTATTGATCCATAAGTTTTTTTGACTCGCTAATATCAAACAGGCTAAAAAAGATAATATGCTCAGCGACCAAAATCCTATTAAGCGGTCAATCAAAATACTCAAAATAACTCGTGCCTTGAGTTTTTCTTGCTCTATATTTACACCCTTCAGATAGGAAATCAAAGAAATACTTTTAAAGATATCCCCTCCAACAACGCCGCCTGGCAGTATGCTGTTTATAGCAATGCCTTTGCTATATAAAATATATGTATATGCGAAAGAAATTCTGTGACCCAACTTATTCAGCAAGCAATTCCAGCGACGTGCTGAAAAGAATGTGGCGCAAAATATACTTATTAATGAATAAAACAAGTAAATCCATTCGATATTCTGCAAATGCTGAACTAAATTTGTACTATCAAGTTTTACTATAGCTAGATAAATAAAACCAAAAGCCAATATGAGCTTGACAAAAAAAATCAGCTGCTTATTATTTTGTAAAGTCATACGTGCTTATTGTGAGATTTTTGAGGAGAAAATTAGGGCCAACCAGTCCTTTTTTCGAAATACTAGTGCAACAAGAAGACCGATAACGGCAATCCACTTTCCTAAAAGAGTGCCAGATGCTGTGTTGACGTGATCATAAAATAAACAATAGTAAAAGCTATAAATGACGAGCGCAAATAATAAGAAAAGGAAATAATTCAAGCTGACATGCTCGAGCCGATTTGCAATTGGTGTAGCTATGTATGCGGCCATTAGACCAACCAAAGCTCCTATCAATATATCCAATGGCCAATGAGCACCGACCACGATACGTGATAAAGCAATTCCACAAGTCAATACCAGCAATAAAAATTTTATGACCGATTGTCCTTTAAATGGAATGAGCCACTGCATGATTAAGCCTAACCCAACAAAAGCAGTAACAGTGTGGCCAGATACGTAGGATTTATTTAAAAGGACTGTGCCAATAATCGTGACTTGCGCCTCAAGAATCGCTACAGGTCTTGGGTAATCATAAAAATTTTTAATGCCATGAGAAAGTAAAGTTCCCAAAATGGCCGCAATGACAATCGCTCGAATTGATTGAGGTGAAAGAGTGATAACACTTAAGAGAATAAATATTAAAAAAAATGTTTCTCCAAGCGATGTTATTAGACCCCAATCGATTGGAGCTAAACGAAGAATTTCAGAATGATTAATTTCTAAAAATAGGTTTTGATGCCAAGCTTGATCATGAAAATGACCGCCGATGGCCACCAAAATGATGAGGATCAGAATTCTGTTAACCCATAGCTGCCGCTCGATAGTACTCAGTGAACGATAAAAACTATTTTGGTGGTTCATATTTCTCAATATACTGCTTACGACCTTGTGGTTCATGGTAAATACGAATAAGTACCTCGCCAATTAGACCAGTGGCCAATAGTTGTATGCCTATCAAAATGAATAGCACCCCCAGCATAAACAATGGTCTGTTACCAATATCATTATTAAAAACTAGTTTATCAACACTAAGGTATGAAAGGATTCCTGTGCCGAGAACAAACATCGACATCCCCACTCCACCAAAAGCATGAATGGGACGATGTAAAAAACGCATCGTGAATTTAATCCAAAATAAATCAAGCAGGACGCGAAAAATTCTATCGATGCCATATTTTGAAACCCCGGCAGTTCTTGCGCGGTGATTGACTGGCATTTCAACAATTGTTGCACCCACCTCTTTGGCAAGCGCAGGTATAAAACGATGCAATTCACCGTAAAGACGAAGTGAAGCAATTATTTCAAATCGGTAGGCTTTTAGGGCGCAACCATAGTCATGCAGTTTTACGTTTGTAATAAATGAAATTAGCTTGTTAGCAAGCATTGAAGGTATTTTCCTGCTAATCATGTCATCTTGTCGATCTTTTCTCCAACCAGATACACAATCAACTCCCGGAGATCGCTCAAGATGTTCAACTAAACGTGGAATATCAGCAGGGTCATTTTGCAAGTCCCCATCCATTGTGACAACGTATTGACCTACGGCACGATCAAACCCAGCTTGTAAGGCTGTAGATTGTCCATAGTTTCTGGCGAAATAAATTCCTTTCACCCAAGCATATTGCGCACTCAAATTTTTTAACCTTACGGCAGTTTTATCATTTGAGTGATCATCGATAATGATTATTTCAAAATTATCTTTATAAGCACTTAAAGCAGAGCCAATTTCTTTAACCAAGTTATCAAGATTAGCTTCCTCGTTAAAAACTGGGACAATGACCGAAATTTTCATAATACAAAACGTTTCATAAAGTATTTATTAAGTGGAGTGCGATAAAACCAAAACAGAAATGCCAACAATAGAGAACTCAACAAAACAAGAAAACCTGAAAAGACAATATCACTTAAAAAATGTGCTCCGACAATGATGCGAGTGTAACCAATGCTAACCCCAAAAAGAACTCCAAAAAGAAGTGCTAAGCTTGAGTAACGTCGCAAAATAAAAAAAAGTACAAAGGGAGCAAATCCAGCTGCTGCATGCCCACTTGTAAATGAACAGTTGGTTTGGCATTGATCACTCAATACCCAGGCGGGAGTGAATATTTTTGTGCCGCCAAACTCCTTAATTTCGCGAGGCCGCGCTCTATCCCAATGTTCCTTGAATACATCATTAACTAATACCGTAGGTCCGAATAGAAGACTAATAAATACAAAAACTATCGGAATAAAACGAGATTGCCTCTTAACCCAAGTGTAAATAGCTGCAATCAGCAAGAAGAAAAGTATCAATCGAGCTACCCAATCAACTAACTTAAAAGAAATTGCTAAGGCAGGATCACTTCGCAAATAAAATAAATTATCTGAGCCGACAAAAAAACTACTAGTGTAAAGATCGATTTGTGGAAAAAAGATGAATATTAGACTGGTCGGAAAGAAAAGAATAAAAGACCAAAATGCACAAGTTTTAATGCGCTGTCCTGCTTCTGTGCTCAGTAAATAATGTATTTGCATAACTCATTTTACTTGTTGTTATTCAATCTATCTGACCTAATCCATACTACTACACTTTTAATGCTCCGCTAATTTATCGCATGCAGTTTAAGAGATTGAATTCAATGAAGCTTCTTTATGTTTCACTTTCGAACTAGATGATTAAATTAGAGATTAACTTTGCAATAAAAATGGTCATAGGTATGACAAATATGGCTTAATATAGATAAGCAATATAAATATTAATAAAGTAAGGGGATCACATAAAAGTTTTAGTATCAGTTGACGGTTCAAAGCACAGCTTAAAGGCTATTGATTATCTAATTAAACATGCTGATATGTTGACATCCAAGGGATCTAGTTTAGTAATCATCCATGTTGAAGCAGACGTGATTCCACTGGAGGTAACTCAATACATTCCTAAAAAATCGATTAATGAATGGTATGCAGATCAAGGTAAGAAAGCGGTAAAAGCTGTCCTTTTTAAATTAGACACTGCCGGTATCAAATACAAGCTTGTTCAAAAAGTTGGACCGGTTGCTGATACGATTCTTGAAGAGGCTAAAGCCTCAAAGGCTGAAATGATTGTGATGGGCTCTCATGGTCGCAGCTCTCTAATGAGCTTGGTAATGGGTTCAATCACAACTCAAGTTTTATCTCAAGCTAAACAACCTGTGTTAATCATTAAATAATCATAAATAATTTTTTATTAAAAAGCCGCTCTCTGAGATTTCAGTGAGCGGTTTTTTTTCTTAATGTATTTTTATTTATACATTTTTAATTTTTATTTTCTGTATATAACCTTTTTACTTTTTCCTACCTAATCTTCCCTCAGTGCCATTCAATAAATTTTTAATATTTCCTTGATGACGCCAAATTAAAAGCGCGCTCATGCCAGTTATTGCCATCGCCATCGGCTGAAAGCCATATAAAAATACGAAGTAAACGGGTGCAAATAGTGCGGTCATCAAAGCAGCCAATGATGAATAACGTATAAAGAAGGCCACAATCAACCAAGTTGATAATGAGGCTAACCCCAGCCAAGCGCTGATACCCAACAAAATTCCAAAAGCTGTTGCAACTCCCTTACCACCCTTAAAGCCATAAAAAACAGGGAATAAATGTCCCAAGAATGCTGCTACTGCAACAGTTGGCAATACCCAAGAATCTGTGTCAACACCTATCAGTGCCCTGGCTAAAAATATTGCAAAGTAACCTTTTAGAGCATCTCCCAATAGAGTAAGTACTGCAGCTAACTTATTTCCAGTTCGTAAAACATTGGTAGCACCTGGATTACCTGATCCATAAGAATGAGGGTCAGGTAATTGCATAGCCTTACTAACCACTACTGCAAAAGAAATAGACCCAATAAAGTAAGCGGCTAAGATTAATAAAGAATTAAAAACTAACAGGGTCATATTTAAGCTCTAGGGTGATGTTGTTGATGAATATTTTTTAAGCGCTCTCGTGCTACATGTGTATAAATTTGTGTCGTGGATATATCCGCATGCCCTAATAATAATTGAACCACTCTTAAATCAGCACCATGGTTGAGTAGATGGGTTGCAAAAGCATGGCGCAAGGTGTGCGGTGATAAAGGTACTTGAATGTTAGCCAAAGTGGCATAGCGCTTGATGATGTGCCAAAAAGCTTGTCGTGTCATACCTTCACCGGTATGCCTAGCTAAAAATAAGGCCTGACTACCTTTTGGCTTCCCTTTGATATCTAATAATTGCGGGCGTGCATTAGTAAGGTATTTTTGGATCCAGTCAGCCGCCTCTCCCCCAAAGGGTACCAGGCGCTCCTTGCCACCTTTACCGCTGACAATCCTAACAACACCTTCATTCAAACCCACTTCAATTGTTTTAAGACTGACGATCTCAGAAACCCGCAGGCCACTGGCATACATTAACTCCAGCATCGTTCGATCTCTCAGGCCAAGAGGCGTGTTGACATCAGGCGCTGCTAATAAATCCTCAATCTGAGCCTCACTCAAAGTTTTTGGAAACCTCGGTGCTTGTTTAGCAGCTCTTAAATTCAGGCAAGGATCATTTTTAATCAGGTGTTTTCTAATGCCTAAACGATAAAATCGTTTTAAAACTGTTAAACGTCGGTTTGCAGTTGTTGCCTTATCAGCACGGCGATGAGCCATATAAGACATGACATCTGTAGCATCAACGCTATAAATACCTTTACCTAACTCAAGGTCCAACCAGCGGGCAAATAAAAGTAAATCTCGCCGGTAGGCAGATAAGCTATTTTTCGAAAGCCCATCCTCAAGCCAGCAGGCGTCACAAAAAGCGTCAATAGCTTCCTGACTTGCTATTAAAATATTGTTTGCTTGCTGCACAGGCAACTCAATATTTTTTGCACCAAGATTTGTTTTTTTGACTACCATTGCACTTTCATTCTAAAAGAGACCCTATTGAACCCCGCATTTTTATTACTTCCTGATTTTCTACTGATTTTGCTGGGATTCCTACTAGTTCGTTATTCAGCCCTTAATAAAGATATTTGGACTGCTGCAGAAAAGTTGGTTTATTTCCTTCTATTCCCCGCCCTATTGTTCCATTCTATTAACAAAACAAATTTTGACTGGGCTGGTACTTCTGACATGTTAATGGTTGCAGGTATTGCTTTTATCTCAGCCATGGTTTTAGGTTATTCATCAAAATGGTTGTTTAAACCAAGCGATCTCAGCTTCTCTTCTGGCTTTCAAACATCATTTCGCTTTAATTCGTACATTGCTTTTGCTGCCGCCGGTCGCATGGCAGGTGAAGAAGGTGTGGCTCTGATGGCCCTCATTAGTGGCTGCTTAGTGCCTATAGCTAACGCTGTAGCTGTATGGTCTTTGGCCAAACATTCAGAAACACACATCTTTAAAGAAATTATTAAGAACCCTTTAATCATTGCAACGGTTTTGGGTTTAGCGACCAACCTTCTTGGTCTAACTATGCCGGAATACCTAGCGATGAGTTTTCAACGCTTGGGGTCAGCATCGATTGCTTTAGGTCTTCTCAGCGTTGGCGCGGGATTGATGTGGGTTAAGAGTAAAAAAGATGGTGCTCTGATCACTTATTGGACTGTCGTCAAGTTAATCGCTTGTCCTGCTATCGCGTTAACTGTTGGTCGTTATTTTGAATTACCACCTGCTCAATTAACAAATGTAGTTTTATTTGCAGCTCTTCCAACAGCGACCAGCGCTTATGTTCTTGTTAATCGCATGAAAGGTGATGGCGCATTGGTTGCAGTTTGTATTTCAGTGATGACGCTACTAGCAGCTATAACGTTGCCGTTTTGGCTCAGCATCATTTAAGAATAAATCACTGGCTCAATGGTGAGTTGAACTTGAAAAGTGTCAAAAACTTTAACTTGGATTTGTTGAGCTAAAGCCAATAGCTCTTTACCAGTTCCGCCACCATGATTAACCAACACCAATGCTTGCTTTTCGTAAACGCCAACACGCCCGCTTTGGTACCCTTTGAAGCCGCATTGATCAATTAACCAACCAGCGGCCAACTTCCAATCACCACCTGTTAAGTTGGCTGGATATGCCACTAAATTCGGATAGCGATTTTTTAATTCCTGATGTTGATCAGATGTAACGATCGGGTTATGGAAAAAACTTCCTGAGTTACCCAAGATCTTTGGGTTCGGCAATTTAGCAGAACGTATTTCGCATACCTTATCAAAAATATCTCTGGGGGTAATCTTTTGTTTTTTCTCTACCTTGTCAGCAAATGCTTTTGCTAATTCTGCATAAGTCAGGTTTGGCTGCCAGAGCTTCGGTAATTTGAAACATACTGAACTCACGATATAACGCTTGGGATCATTTTTAAAAATACTGTGGCGATAAGAGAATTGACATTGTGCAACTGTTAATTTCACCCACTTTTTTGTTTTTGTATCAAAAGCTTCTAAGCTATCCATAACTTGAGATAACTCTAGTCCATAGGCACCAATATTTTGGATGGGTGTTGCTCCCACAGTCCCCGGAATTAGAGCCAGATTTTCTAAACCACCATAACCTTGCTCCAGTGTCCAATCAACGAAATCATGCCAATCTTCTCCAGCCTTAGCCTCAATGAAAACATGAGTATCGGTCTGATCATGCAGGCGGCGCCCTTTAATCTGCATTAAACCGGTATACCCCTGCAAATCAGCGGCCAACACTAAATTGCTACCACCCCCAAAAACTTGCCACGGCGCCTGTTGCTCCTCGGCTTTTTGAATGAATAAGGGAATGTCGTTAGCCTCGGTTAAATAGGCTAAATAATCGGCAGAAACATCAAATCCAAAGGTATTGTGCGCACGCAATGTAGCGTGTAAATCGATCTTCATGCCACAATCTTAACTGTGATTAACTTTACTTTAGATTTTTAGGTGAAATATGCCCTCATTTGACGTTGTATGTGAACCAGACATGATTGAAGTAAAAAATGCTCTGGAACAATCGAATAAAGAAATTTCGACTCGCTTTGACTTTAAAGGTTCTGATGCTCGCATCGAACATAAAGGGGAAGAGTTAATGTTATTTGGTGATGATGACTTTAAGCTTCGACAAGTTAAAGACGTTCTCCTGAGCAAACTTGCCAAACGCGGTGTAGATGTTCGCTTCCTAAAAGATGGCAAGCTAGAGAAGATTTCTGGTGATAAATTAAAACAAATCGTCGAAGTTCAAAAAGGTATTAATACTGAACTCGCCAAAAAGATTGTTCGCATCATCAAAGATAGCAAGATTAAAGTTCAAGCAAGTATTCAGGGTGATGCCGTTCGCGTCACGGGTGGGAAGCGCGATGATCTTCAAGAAGTCATGGCTCTGCTTCGTAAAGACGTTGAAGAAGCGCCTTTAGGCTTCAACAACTTTAGAGATTGATGTAATAAATTGATATCAAAAGAAAAAGGCCTTTCAATGAAAGGCCTTTTTTGTATTTCAGAAAACTAATTAGGCAAAGTTCTTTGAAACAAATTCCCAGTTCACTAAGTTCCAAAATGCCTCGACATACTTAGGGCGGGCATTGCGGTAGTCAACGTAGTAAGCGTGCTCCCACACATCACATGTTAACAATGGCTTTGCATCTGTCGTTAAAGGTGTTGCTGCATTGCTTGTAGAAACTAAATCTAATGAGCCGTCAGCTTTTTTAACTAACCAAGCCCATCCTGAACCAAAAGTACCAACTGCACACTTGGTGAACTCTTCTTTGAATTTATCAAATGAACCAAACTTAGCGTTGATAGCATCAGCTAACGCACCTGTTGGGGCACCACCACCGTTAGGCTTTAAGCCCATCCAGTAAAAAGTGTGATTCCAAACTTGTGCAGAATTATTAAAAACACCAGCTGATGATTTTTTAACAATATCTTCTAGGCTCATATTTTCAAACTCTGTACCCTTGATCAAATTGTTCAAGTTTGTTGCATAAGTTTGATGATGCTTACCGTAGTGAAACTCTAGAGTTTCTTTAGAAATATGTGGTGCTAACGCGTCTAGGGCGTAAGGCAATTGTGGCAGGGTATGTTCCATGGATATCTCCTAATTGAGCTCGATCATTAATTACAAAAATTGCGTAATGAGTAATTCTATTCGTTTGAAGAGTTTTTTGCTAAAGAACTCACTTTTGTTAATTCAACTTGGCTAACTCCTTTAGCCAGGTGAATACTGAAGAGCTCTCCAGCTTTTAACGCAGTAGGATCTCTCAAAGCTTGTTCATTCGAATCCAAAATCACGGCATAACCCCGATCAAGCGTTCTCTGAGGATTTAACAACTCCAAATGAGAATTCCAGCTTAGGTGTTGCTGATAATAGGCTTTGACCCTCACTTGCCAAGATTGGTCTATGCGCGCTTTTAGCTGAGCTGCCTTATCTCTCATGCGATCCGGGTTTGGTAAAGCATGTGATAGTCGTAATGACAACTGATCTAAGCGCTGCGCCTCTCGGTCTAGTCTTTGTGATGCACGAACAGTCATACGTTGTGCCAAGACCTCTAAATCTTGCAACAGAGCCTGACGATCAGGCGTTGCTAATTCTGCAGCACCTGTTGGTGTTGGCGCTCTTAAATCAGCGACAAAATCAGCAATCGTGAAATCAGTCTCGTGACCTACCCCAGAAATAATCGGCACAGGAGATTCAGTAATCATTCGAGCCAGGGACTCATCATTGAATGCCCATAAGTCCTCAATACTGCCTCCACCCCGCACTAATAAGATGACTTCTATATTCCCTTGACTGGCATCCTCGTAGGCAGCCCTCAGAGCAGCTTTAATCGCGGGGGGTGCATCAACCCCTTGGACCAATGTTGGATAGATCGTGACGGGGATGTGAGGGGCTCTTCGAGCTAAAGTTGTTAACACATCCTTTAAGGCTGCTGCTTGAGCTGATGTGACAACAGCGATTGCTTTTGGGTGCTTGGGTATTAACCGTTTATTAGTTTCGTCAAAGAGTCCCTCTGCGTTCAACTTCTCTTTTAACTTTAAAAAAGCTTCGTATAAACCACCCTGGCCTGCTCGGCGCATCATACCGACGTTCAGTTGGATATCACCTCTGGGAACATAAATGCCGACGTTAGCGGCCACTTCCACTAAGTCGCCCTCTTTGGGTAAAAATCCAACCTGGGCGTTCCGACCACGGAACATCACGCAGCGAATTTGACCCTCAGCATCCTTTAAAGAAAAATACCAATGCCCACTATCGTAGGCTTTAAAGTTAGAAATCTCCCCCCGAACCCATACATCACCGATATATTTGTCCAACACATCAGCGATGGTGCGGTTGAGATCGCCAACCCCGATAATTTCTCTTGTTATTTCAGTCATTTTTAAGGGTTAATTTTGTATTTATAAGGGTCTTAGGTTAATAACTATCCACAGGCTCAATCAAGATCAAGAAAAACTTACATCAATTTGCTTTAAACCCAATAAGAAAAATGCAAATATATGATTTTAATAGTTATTTTATTAATTAAATTAAATTAAATGCTTTCCATCAACGAAGAATCAATGGTTTAGAACACATGTTAAATAAAGTTTTTCACATAGTTATCCACAGGCTTGATGAGCGTTTTACAGTTGTGCTCAAAGCTTCGTTTACAGTATAGGTTATGTATGACATTTTAATCGCCGCTGGATGGCCTGTTTGGCCCCTTTTGATCACTTCTATCGCTGGGCTAGCCATTCTTTTAGAGAGAGCTTGGTTTTTACAAGCAAAACGGATGACCCCCTCACATTTACTGGATGGGGCCATCCAATTAGCCAATTCCAAGGCTTTAACTACAAGTAATGCCACTCAAACAACTCAAGCTCTTGCTGATGCAGCTCCATTAGGGCAAATTTTGGCAGCAGCTTTGGTGGAAAAGGCTAAAGGCTCTAATGAAGAAAAAATAATTGAGTCCATGCAAGAGGCTGCAAGTCATGTCAATCTATTGCTAGATCGTTACATGGGTGCCTTGGCAACAATCGCAACGATTGCTCCGCTTTTGGGTTTGTTTGGCACGGTAGTTGGCATGATTGAGATTTTTGGAAGCCAGCAAGGCGGCAGCACTAATCCTCAACAATTAGCACATGGTATTTCGATTGCTTTATACAACACGGCTTTTGGTCTTTTAATCGCCATACCAGCTTACATAGGATGGAGAGCTTTGAAATCGATGGCTGAAAAACGCCAACATGAGTGTGAAGTTGCAGCTAAAAAATTACTACGACACCTAATCGCCTAATTGCGTGACATCTAGAAACTCTATAAGTTCAATCAATGCTATTTAAAAGCTCCTCTAGTAAAAGCTTGTTCGCACAATCTGCAACAGGCGCTCAAACAACCGCTCCAGAGATCAATCTCATCCCGTTTATTGATGTGTTATTGGTCATTTTGATTTTTTTAATGATCTCCACAACCTTCACTCGCTATCAAGAGCTCTCTATTACTCTGCCCAATGCAGAGGGGGTTATTTCTAAAGGCCAAGCTAAGGATATCTCTGTAGCGATTACTTCAGACAGTCGAATCGCAGTGAATGGCAAAAGAGTAAAGAATGGTGAATTAACTCGGGTGTTGAGCGAACTGAATCCAAACTTTGGGATCATAGATTCAAGTGACAGCAGCCCTTCAAATAACATGAATGAGAAAGCTCCAATAGTCACCATTGCAGCAGATGGCAAAGCCAGCCATCAATCTGTGATGCTCGTCATGGAAGCCGCAAGAAACGCCGGACTTCCTCAAGTTGTATTTGCCACTCAATCAACAAACAAGTAATCAAATAAGAGAGTCCATCAAAAGCAATGCGCCAAGCACCTCAATTCTGGGAAAAACGTGGAGTCATAGCAAAATTGATATGGCCTCTCACCGCGATTTTTTCTTGGCTCACCTCAGTGAGAAGGTGTTTTTACGAACTCAATATTTTAAAAAGTGAAGTGCTAGCAGTGCCCGTGATTATTGTTGGTAACTTGCGCGTGGGCGGCACTGGTAAGACGCCAACAGTTATGGCTCTTGCCAAAGCACTCCATATGAAGGGATTTCATCCCGGCATCATTTCACGAGGTTACGAGGGACAACTTCAAGGAGTTCAAGAAGTGAGTTCTGCATCATCACCCAAAGACTTGGGTGATGAGCCTTGTTATATGGCTCAACAGTTAGATCAACTAAACATTCCTATTTTTGTTCATGGCGATCGAACGAAAACAGCAAAAGCGCTCCTAGGAGCTTACCCACAAGTTGATGTCATCATCAGCGATGATGGTCTACAGCACTACGCTTTAAAGAGATGGCCCGCCAGAGATGGTGGCCGTGATATTGAATTAGTTGTTCGCGATGCTAGAGCTGAGGGTAATGAGTATTTACTTCCTGCTGGACCCTTAAGGGAGTCACCTGATCGACCTCGTGATTACACTCTAAATATTGATCTCAACTCAAATTTCAATACACCTTATCTGGTCGACGCCCCTAACTTTTCAGTAACAATCAAAGTCAAGGCAGCTTATCAACTGAATCAACCGGATAACACAATGACTTTGTCAGAGCTACAGCAGAGAGATGATCTTAAGATATTAGCGGCAGCCGGTTTAGGTCATCCACAAAAATTCTTTAATTTGCTCAGTTATCACGGTCTGAAATTTGAATCACTTCCACTTCCAGATCACTATGATTTTTTAGTTAACCCTTTTGAATCAAAGATCGCCGACATCATCCTCATAACTGAAAAGGATGCCGTAAAATGTTCTCAATTAGACGCTTACAAAAATGACGGACGCGTCTGGGTAATACCGATTGAAATTGAACTACCCAAAGATTTGATCGAAATGATGGTTGAAGTGATTCAGAGACCTCAGCCATTGTAATTTTATTGAATTCAGCATCTTTTATACAAGCATGGACTTCGAACACCAGTAAAGGTATGAAAAAAATGGATAAACGCTTACTTGATATTTTGGTTTGCCCTAATTGCAAATCACCTTTGCAACATAACTCAGAAACTAATGAATTGATCTGTAAAGCGGATCAGTTAGCTTTTCCCATTAAAGATGGCATTCCAGTCATGTTAGTCGTCGAAGCAAGAAGTCTGAACCCTTAATGACAGCTGCATTTATTGCCATCATTCCAGCTAGGCTCGCGTCGACACGTTTGCCTAATAAACCTTTGGCTGATATAGCAGGCAAACCCATGGTGGTTCGCGTTGCTGAGAGAGCGCTGCTATCGGGAGCCTCTAAAGTTGTCGTAGCAGTCGATGATCAGAGTATTTTTGACGCTTGTCAAAGTTATGGCTTGAATGTGATGCTCACCAGCAATCAACATCCAACGGGTACAGATCGGCTGAGTGAAGTTGCTAGTCGCTTAAATTTGAACGATAAGGATATTGTGGTCAACGTTCAAGGTGATGAGCCTTTAATCCCCGCAGAATTGATTACTCAGGTTGCTCAAACACTTGCGGATCATCCAGAAGCTGATATTGCAACAGCTGCTTTAGCAATTGCTGATCCAGTTGAAGTGAATAATCCCAACGTCGTTAAAGTTGCCATGTCTCAAGGTGGACAAGCGCTTTACTTTTCTAGATCTCCGATTCCTTTTAACCGCAATCCAAATAAGTACCAGGTGCAACACTACCGTCATATTGGTATGTACGCCTATAAAGCAGGATTCTTAAAAGAGTTTTCTAAACTCGCTCCTGCACCTATTGAAGAAGCTGAATCATTAGAGCAGTTGCGTGCCATGTGGTACGGATACACCATACAAGTGCTGCTAACTGATGCAGCGCCACCCCCAGGCGTAGATACGGCTGAAGATCTAGAGAGAGTGAGAGCTGTCTATAGGGCTGTTAGTTGATATCGTGCTTTGTAGTAATTAACCCTAAGTCAGCAAATATTTATCAAAGCTCAGGGAAATCCTGAGGCTTAAAAATTGGCTTTCGAGTCATTTAATGGGAAAATCGATGGTCTTATGGTCAACAGTCAGTATGCTGTCAAGCAAACAATAATTTTATTAAAGGGGAGTTAACCATGCGATTGATCCTATTAGGTGCCCCAGGTGCTGGCAAAGGAACGCAGGCTAAATTTATTTGTGAGAAGTACTCTATTCCACAAATCTCTACAGGCGACATGCTGCGTGCCGCAGTCAAAGCTGGCACCCCATTAGGTATTGAAGCAAAAAAAGTGATGGATTCTGGTGGCCTAGTTTCAGATGACATCATTATTGGTTTAGTTAAAGATCGATTAACTCAAGCAGATTGCGCTAAAGGTTATTTGTTTGATGGCTTCCCTCGTACGATTCCTCAGGCTCAATCCATGAAGGATGCGGGTGTTGCGATTGATTATGTTTTGGAAATTGATGTTCCTTTCAGTGCAATTATTGACCGCATGAGTGGTCGCCGTGTTCACGTAGCATCTGGTCGCACTTATCACGTTAGCTTTAACCCACCTAAAGTCGCCGGTAAAGATGATGAAACTGGCGAAGATCTAATTCAGCGTGAAGACGACAAGGAAGCAACGGTTAAAAAACGTTTAGATGTTTATGATGCGCAGACACGCCCTCTGGTTGAATATTATTCATCATGGTCTAAAAATGGTGATCCAAATGCTAAAGTTCCTGCGCCCGCTTACCGCAAAGTTGAAGGCACTGGTGCAGTCGACGCTATTACTACAAGCGTGTTTGCTGCTCTCAAGTAGTTAAGCGTATTGGGTAGGGTCAGGTACCCCAGCCGCAGCAAAGCCCTCTTGACGTAAACGGCAAGACTCGCATTTTCCACATGCCAATCCTCGAGCGTCGGCCTGGTAACAAGAAATTGTTTGTGAAAAATCTACGCCCAAACTCATACCCATTTTCACAATCTCAGCTTTACTCATTTTCACAATGGGTGCGTGAACTCTAAAACGCGTATTAGCCTCATGAGACTCAACACCCACCTTGGTGGCTAAATTTGCCATAGTCTCAAAAGATTCAACATACTCAGGTCTGCAATCAGGATAGCCAGAATAGTCCACTGCATTGGCACCAAAGAAAATATCATGACCACCTAGAGCTTCTGCCCAACCTAAGGCGACTGATAACATGATGGTGTTGCGCGCTGGAACATAAGTAATAGGTATTTCATTGTCCAATCCAGGACTTGTTGGTACAGCATAGGTATCATCAGTTAAAGCAGATCCACCAACAAAACGACGCAGATCTAAATCAATAATTTCGTGGCGAATTGCGCCTATTGATTGAGCCACACGAACTGCAGCGTCAAGTTCTGATGAATGGCGCTGACCATAACTAAATGAAAGTGCGTAAGGCGCGTAACCCAAAGTTTTAACCAATGCTAGAACTGTTGCAGAGTCCAAGCCGCCAGATAACAGAACTACAGCAGGAGCATGATCAGTTCTAGCACGCATGGTAGATAAATCAATCAACATCAATTGACTTACTTCAAACGCTTGAGAGCTTGCTTAGCTATTTCAGCCGCTTCACTTTCAGGATGTTTGGCAATCAATGACTCCAATGTTTTTTTACCAGCTGGTTTTTGACCCGCGTCCACCTGACTATTACCAAGAGTCAACAATGCATCAGGTATGCGTCCATGCAGGGGGTATTTTTTAACTAGTACTTGCAATGTAGTAATGGCCGATTTGTAATCTTTTTGACCATATTCCGCATTGCCTAACCAAAATTGAGCTAAAGGCCAATAAGGGGTGTCAGGATATTTTTTTACAAACGCACCGAATCCAGACTCAGCCTTCTTAAGATTGCCATCTTGGAAGGCTTTTAAAGCTGCATCATAAGCTTCTTTTTCACCGGGAAACACTTGGCCTTGAACCCCTTCGATTTCTAATATCTGAGGCTCAAATGTTTTTAAACGATTATTGAGATCGCCATAAAAAGTCTTTTGTTGAGCTAACAACTCTTCAACTTGTTTCTCAAGTAAATCAGCACGACCTCTAAGCTTAGCGTTCTCTTGAGAGAGTTCATCTAACTGCCCCTGCATTTGTAAGTAAGAGTTCTGGCTATTGCTCAACTGTGAGCGCACCTCAAGAATAGCGCGACGAGCTTCCCCGTCTTCCATAAAAGCGAAAGCAGGTGTTGTTAAGCTAGTGGATGCAACAAAAACAACAGCGGCCATAGCCGCTGTTGTTTTGTGCAAATAATGATTCATCTTAATTTGCATATTTTCTTATGTAAAGAATTAGTAGGCGATATCAGCGCGACGATTTTCTTTCCATGCTGCTTCGTTGCTACCTTGTGCTTTAGGCTTCTCTTTGCCAAAGCTCACTGCTTCAATTTGAGAATCTGAAACACCTAACAAAGTGAGTGATTTGCGAACAGCTTCTGAGCGACGTTGGCCCAAAGCCAAGTTATATTCAGTTGTACCGCGCTCATCTGTATTACCTTGTACTTTGATCTTACGATCTTTGTTAGCTTTTAGGTAATTAGCATGGGCTTGCAGAGTTGCTTGGTATTCAGCTTTAACAGCGTAGCTGTCGAAATCAAAGTAAACGCTACGATTAAACAATGAACTCTTTGGATCATTCCATGGTTGTGAACTGTAATCAACACCGCCTTTACCGCTACCAGCAACATCATCAAGCTTAACACCAGAAGCACAAGCAGTCAGTAATGCTACTGACAATAACAAAGTTGCTCTACGAGCAAAAGAAAATTGAATCATAAAAACCTCGCGTTAAAAAATATAAAAAGATAATTAAAACACATGCTTAGCTTCAATAAAGACAAGCTTTTGTTCAAATCCAGCTTACATCGTACCAAATTTGGATTGAAACCTAATTAATCCATGAACGGGCCCCAAGCAGGCTCCCTAATATCTGCATCCGGAAGACTTAAGACTTGCTTGTTTTTACCATCAATAGAAACTGCCATTAACACGGGTTTCCCACCTGATTTAGCTGCAAAAAGGATGTAACGGCCATTAGCGGCAAAGGTTGGCGTCTCATCACGATTACCGTCACTTAGAGTTAGAACCTCACCTGTTGTTAAATCTTGCAAATGAAGACGGTAAGCACCACCTACACGGGCGATATAAGCCATATTTTTGCCATCAGGTGATAAACGAGGGCTTGTTACAAAACTATGTTTAAAAGTAACTCTTTGAGCACCACCATCAGCTTCGCCATTCACGGACATCCGGTAAATCTGAGGACTACCGCCACGATCACTTGTGAAATAAATAGACTTACCATCAGGCGACCATTGTGGTTCTGTATCGATAGCTCTTCCACGAGTTAATCGATCCAATCCGGTGCCATTAGAATTAATTTTGTAAATTTGGGTGTTACCGTCTTTTGATAATGCAAGAGCTAAGTGACGACCATCGACTGACCATGACGGTGCACTGTTGTTACCTTTTTGATCTGAAAGAACAGTACGGCGACCAGTTGCTAATTCGTGAACATAGACCACAGGCTTACGAGATTCGAAAGAAACATAAGCGACTTTTTTACCATCAGGTGACCATGATGGAGAAATGATCGGCTCATTACTTGCCAATGCCGGCTTAGCATTCTCACCGTCAGAGTCTGAAATGACTAAGCGATGACTCTTACCCGAACGAATCACGTAGGAGAGACGAGTTGAAAAAATACCGCGCTCACCCAAGAGTTTTTGAATGATGTCATCAGCAATTTTATGCCCGGCTAGGCGTATCTCATCAGCACTTACAGTCACTACAAGACCACCCAAACTTTCATTTTTTAAAATATCAAATAAGCGATAACGTATCTCAAAGCGACCATCTGAGAGTCTTGTCACTGTGCCAGTTGCTAGAGCATCTGCTCCACGTGCCTTCCATGATTTATAGTCAGGGTTAGCATCCCAAGCCATCTCAGCGTTACCAGATTCAACATTGCGCAACGCCCCGCTTCTAGATAGGTTGGAGCGAACTACATCAGTGACTTTTGCTGGAAGTTGGCTCTCACCGGTAAATCGCATCACGGCGATCGGTAAAAGAGACTGACCTACCCCAGAAATATCAATATTCACTTGCGCTTGTGCAGGTGCACTCATAAAAGACAGCGATGCCACAAAACACAGCAAAGCTCCAACAAAGCGTTGAGGGAAATTTTTCATAGTTATCAGTTTAATCATTCAATATTAATCTTTAGGCTTAAAGTTCAAACGGACTTGCTTGGGCACATTGCCATCATCATCTTTAGGCAGAGTTTGAGCATCATCAATCGCCTTCAATACTGCTCGATCCCATCCAGCATCACCACTACTTTTTAAAACTTTTCTACTGATAATTGTGCCATCTGGAGCTAATTCAACCGCCACTTCGGTTGATGGATTACCTGCTATCAAAGAAGGGTTAAAGATGATCAATGGGAGTATCTTTTTACGAACTTTATCGGCATACCCAGCCTTAGCGTTACCACCACCTCCAACACCATCACCCACCACACCACCTCTGCCACCCGCTGCGCCCTCTTTACCTGCTGCTGAGCGGAGACGCGCCAGTTGGTCTGCCCTTGCTTTATCTTGAGCTAAGGCTTCTTTACGCTCAGCCTCAGCCTTAGCCTTCTCTTGAGCTTTCTTTTTATCTTCTCTTAACTTGTCTTCTTTTAATTTTGCCTGCTTTTCTTCTTCAGCTTTTTGTTTTTTTAACTCTTTTGGATCAACTTTTTTAGCTTCTTTAGCAAGCTCTTTTTTAGGTTCAGGCTTTTTTTCAGTTTCTTTTTTCTTCTTCATGGCAATGTCTGCTTTTTCATCAGCATCCATTTTTTGCTCAACTGCCTGAGAAACACTTTTAATGACGGGGACGTTATCCCAGATTTCTGCTTCTAATCCTGCTGGCGTTCGGCTTTTCCAATTCAACCCAACCGTTAGAAATACAACTAACAATAAGTGCATTCCAAAAGCCCATATAAAGGCTTTACCAGTTCCAGACTCAGCTTGAAGTCGGTCCCGTGGAGAAAATGAAAACGTTGCAGAGCTCAATTACTTTTCACCGCCAAACCAACTCGTTTTACACCATTCTCTTTAAGCCTAGCCATGACATCCATGACCACTTCATATTTGATAGATTTATCAGCAGCAATCACCATAGGTTGATCAGGGCTCAACTCCGCACGCTCACGAGCGAATGCCCCTAACTCTTGACGAGATAAAGTTTTGTCAGCTTGGCCTTCACTCTTAACCAAAATAACTTCTTCAGCAGAAATATTAATTAGTACTGGTGGAAGCGGTTGCACTTGTGCACCACCCAATGTGGGTAAATTAACGATGCCTGGATTAACCATGGGGGTTGTCACCATAAAAATTACCAACAACACCAACATCACATCAATGTAAGGAACCACATTGATGTCCGCCATTACTCGACGCCCTCGGCCAGATTTTCTAGAGATACTTGCCATGATGAGCGACCCCTTATGAACGAGCTTGCTGTTGACGCTGAAGAATATTGGAGAACTCTTCAATGAATGTTTCAAAACGGATCGACAGACGATCAATATCAGCTGCATTGCGGTTATAGGCAACCACCGCTGGAATCGCTGCAAATAAACCAATAGCTGTTGCTACCAATGCTTCAGCAATACCAGGGGCAACGCTTGCTAATGTCGCTTGCTGAACGTTGGCTAAGCCGCGGAAAGAATTCATAATGCCCCACACGGTGCCGAACAAACCGATGTATGGAGAAACTGAGCCCACTGATGCCAAGAAAGGTAAGTTAGCTTCTAGCGTATCCATCTCACGCTGGTAAGCCGCTTTCATAGCGCGACGTGCGCCATCAATTTCATTGCCTTTTTTAAACTCTTGCATACCTGATTCAAAAATACGCTCCAAACAAGATGCCTGCTCTTTATTGCGCATGGCACCCTGCAATAAAGTATTCAAATCGCCGCCAGACCAAAAGTCTCTTTCGAAACGTTCAGTATCTTTGCGTACAGCTTTTAGCGACATACCTTTTCTAAAGATGATCGTCCACGATGCAACTGAGAGACCCAGTAATAACAACATCACCAGTTGCACCAGAATGCTGGCATTTAAAACTAATGACAAAATTGATAAATCTTGAGTCGGTTGCATATAAATGATTTTCCGTAGAAATAGTTAAATGTTTAGATATCGCTATTTTAAAAAATTTAAATCTTTTGATTTGATACTTCTTGCTTCATCACAAGTCCATCAACAACTAAATGAGTTTTTTTATTCCTCGAATAGGATTAACTCACTTAGTTGTAATTTTCTAACTTTTTTGTGACCTAACTATTAATTTTTAATTAACTGTTGATTACTTAGCCTGACGATGAACCGCCAATGGGCCTGATGCTTGGCAAGCAGGCATCATTTCAATCACATTGATATTGACGTGAGCTGGCAAAGTAGATGCCCAGTAAACAGATTCTGCAATATCAGTAGCCGTCAAAGCTTGAACACCGTCGTACACCTTAGATGCTTTTTCATCGTCGCCTTTAAAGCGAACATTAGAAAACTCTGTGCCAGAACATAAACCAGGTGAGATGTCTGTCACTCTTACTGGTGTACCCAGTAAGTCAGATTTGAGATTTAAGCTGAATTGACGAACAAATGCTTTACTACCGCCGTAAACGTTACCGCCTGGATACGGGTAACGACCAGCAATAGAGCTTAAATTAAATACGTGGCCAGACCCGCGCTCAACCATGCCCGGTAAAAAGGCTCTAGTCATGTACATCAGACCTTTGATGTTGGTGTCCACCATTTGCTCCCAATCTTCAAGAACAGCGCGATGAGCAGGTTCAAGACCAAGTGCTAAACCAGCGTTGTTAACCAGAACGTTCACATGAGCAAAAGCAGCAGGTAATTGGGCTGCCAGTGCGAAAACAGCGTCTTTATCGGTTACATCAAGAATAGTTGTGTGTAAACGGGCTTGCTGATCAGCAGGTAATGAGGCTTTAAGAGCCTCTAATCTGTCTTGACGACGGCCTGCAGCGATCACTTTATGACCTTCCGCAAGGTATCTTTCTGCTATGGCTTGTCCAAAACCAGCCGTCGCACCGGTCACTAGAGCTATTAATTGAGGCATTTACGATCTCCTTGTCTATTTTTTTGTATCATTTAGGTTTACAGAGTTTAGCGTAAGCTAGTTCCAAAATAGTTGATCCTCATAGAAAGCCTTAAACATGTTCAAACGTAGTCAAACATTGGCTGTATCTGATCCCGCATTGTGGGAAGCCGTCCAAGCAGAAAATAAGCGTCAAGAGGACCATATTGAGCTCATTGCTTCAGAAAACTACGCGTCCCCAGCGGTTTTAGAGGCCCAAGGCTCTCAATTAACCAATAAGTATGCTGAGGGTTACCCAGGTAAGCGTTATTACGGTGGCTGCGAGTTTGTGGACGTTGCTGAGCAATTAGCTATTGATCGCTTAAAGCAGATTTATGGCGCTGAGGCAGCCAACGTTCAACCCCATTGCGGCGCTTCAGCTAATGAAGCGGTTTTCTTGGCATTTTTGAAGCCAGGTGACACGATGTTAGGTATGAGCTTGGCTGAAGGCGGTCACTTGACCCACGGTATGGCCCTTAACATGAGTGGCAAATGGTTCAATGCCATTTCTTATGGTTTAAATGAAAAAGAAGAGATTGACTACGATGCTATGGAGCGCTTGGCTCGTGAGCACAAACCAAAGTTAATCATCGCTGGTGCTTCTGCTTACTCTTTGCACATTGACTTTGAGCGCTTTGCAAAAGTAGCCAAAGAAGTGGGTGCTATTTTCCTAGTCGACATGGCTCACTACTCAGGTCTGATTGCTGGTGGTGTGTACCCTAACCCAGTACCTCATGCTGATGTCGTTACATCAACAACCCATAAGAGCTTACGCGGTCCTCGTGGCGGCATCATTTTGATGAAAGCCGAGCACGAAAAGGCTATCAATTCTGCAATTTTCCCTGGCTTACAAGGCGGTCCTTTGATGCATGTGATTGCTGCTAAAGCAGTTGCCTTTAAAGAAGCATTAGAGCCAAGCTTCAAAGTCTACCAACAGCAGATTTTGTTAAATGCTGACGCCATGGCAAAGACATTGATCGAACGTGGTCTACGTATTGTTTCTTCACGCACACAGTCACATGTGATGTTGGTAGACCTTCGTGCCAAGAAGATCACTGGCAAGGAAGCCGAGCGCGTTCTAGGTGAAGCACACATCACATGTAACAAAAACTCAATCCCTAATGATCCAGAGAAACCATTTGTAACAAGTGGTATCCGTTTAGGCTCTCCAGCTATGACAACTCGCGGCTTCAAAGAAGCTGAAGCGATTCAGGTTGCCAATTGGATTGCTGATGTTTTAGATAATCCTAACGATGCAGCTAATATCGCCAAGGTTCGTGATCAGGTATCTGCTCTAACTAAGCGCTTCCCTGTTTACAGCAACTAATTGCTTTTTAAGTTTGATCGGAAACTAGATGCATTGTCCCTTCTGTAAACACTCAGATACGCAGGTTTTAGATACCCGTGTATCTGAGGAAGGTGACGTCATCAAACGTCGTCGTCGCTGTGAAAAATGTGACAAACGTTTTACGACCTACGAGAGACCTGAGCTAACACTTCCAGCTATTGTTAAGAAGAATGGTAGCCGCGTTGAATACAACCGCAACAAGATCGTTGATTCCATGGGCATTGCTTTACGTAAGCGCCCTGTTTCTGCTGAAGCTGTTGAAGAAGGTATTCGTAATATTGAAGAACGTCTTCAAGCTACTGGCGAAAAAGAAATTCCTAGCGAACGAATCGGCGAACTTGTAATGCGAGAACTCAAGCGCTTAGATAAAGTAGCCTATATCCGCTTTGCTTCAGTCTATAAGAGCTTTGCAGATATCGAATCATTTGAAAGTGCTCTTAAAGAGTTGAAGTAAAAATACTTTCAACTTCTGAGTCTTGGATTGAGCGCCTAAACTGGCACTAGACACCTTTGGCAAAAATTCTATATAAGGATTTTTTCTTGCCTTTGAAAAATCATAATATTTGCGCATTAGATTAATTTAATTGTTTTAGTTTTTTCGAGATTAGGAATTTTCTCACGCAAAAATCAGAATTTTCTGATTACTTCAAAAAAAATATTTAGTCATCATACATAGATGACTATTTCATACCACTCCAATTCCCAGAGTAAATCTTCAGGCTTCTCTTTTATCGAGGTCCTAGTTACCTTAGCTTTACTAAGCGGGTCTTATCTGATTATTTTTTCAAGTCAGCAATTCATAGCTGCATCAATTGTTCGTCAAGAGCGAGAGCTTAAAGATCTTTTGCAGATCAGTGATCAACATGAATTAGAAATGGCTCTTTTAAATTCTGAGGTAGATGAATGAGCCTATTGGAATTAATGATCTCCTCACTGATCAGTAGCAGCTTAGTTCTTGGTATGAGCCAAAGTAGCATCCAAATCTATCAAGCCTTCGAGAAGCAACAAAGTATGAGCTTGCTTCAATCTGAGGGACTGCAAGCATTACAAATGATGGGTCGTGCGGTTCATGAGGCCCAAATAACTAAGAACACATCGGGTTTCAAAATCATGGCTAAAGATAGTGCTCAGATGAGTAATACCAAAACTGCAAGCTTTCAGATACGTAAAGGTGCGGCCAGTATGGATGGCTCAGATGCTTTTTATACACAAACAAACTCCACTGATCAGCCTTATCGAGCTTTCTTTGTTCAACAACAAGGTCATCATCAACAACGTGATGGCGTTCTTTATATGCAAACTAAAAATAAGAAAAATGCTCTACAAAATGACGCCTTAATAGGGCATGTCCAATCTCTCCAGATACAAGTTGCCATACTTCATCAGGGGCAAATTGAATGGCATGAACCCTATGAATTACAAGAACGAGCATCTAAAAATCATCCGCACTGGAAACAAGTTAAAGCTATTAAGTTCAACTTAAAACTTCAGAAAAGAAAGCATCAACTTGAATTACAGAAAATCTATGCTTTGCGCTAAAAATCTATTGAACCCTCAAGTTCAAGCTGGCTATGTTTTACCTCTCGCTTTAACTCTAATATTGCTGACCAGCATAGCCAGCGCTTCTGCCATACATACGGCGAGTACTCAAATTCGTTCTCTAGGTAGCGAGAAGCAATACCTTCAAGCATTCCATTTAGCAGAAGTTCAATTGGTGACAACTGAAAAATTATTAATGGTAGGTATTCAACAACCAGGAGATTCAACCGTTTCAGTTGAATCTTTCAAACCTAAATACTTCAGGGCTAAATCAGGTGTCTCTAGTCAGCATTACAAAATTACGGTTACCAGTCCAATCAATCATCTCAGTATTCAAACAAGTATTCGTATAGATGAAATCACCAAATCTGATAGAAACAAATCTTCAAAAAAAGAACGCTCCTTACAACGCCTTAGTTGGGAGCTCTTACTTTAGATTGCACGAAGATAAAAGATTAGATCAGGGCTTTAGCTTACTTGAAATGATGATTTGCTTGGCTATCGTGGGCGTGATGACAGGATTTGGAGTCAATTTATTTAATCGACAAATAGCTGAGCTGCAATTACGCCGAGTGGTTCAAGCTTTTATCCAAGATGCGCAACTCAGTAGGCAATACTCAAAATCAAAAAATGTTGAAATCACTATTCGTCCTATTCAGGGGAATGATTGGAGTGAAGGCTGGCAAATCCAGGAAAATTATTTCAGTAAAAATCATCCAGCTATATCAACTCCTCTGAAAATTTACTCTTTAAAATCCAATCAGTTAAAAGGTCTGATACATATTCCAGAGGACCTGCTGAAACCCAGTCAACAATTTACTGACATGAGCGCCCCTCAAAAGGCTCGCCATCTCAGCTTTAAAAATGGGCAAATGGCCTTACTTAAAAATGGAGGATTTGTGGCTAATCGAATAATTTGGCAACATACTCAATATCCAGACCTCACAAGGCACATCATCTTGGGTCCCGGAGGGCGTTGGCGCACTTGTAACCCAAAAGAGGATAATCAAGCCTGTTCTTCAAATTAATGAAAATCTGTCCCTATTAATAGCCCTTACTTATAGATCAAATGTATAACCAGAATGACCTTGAATATATGAATGCTGCCTTGGCCCAGGCCAAGAAGTCATTATTCATTAGCAACCCCAACCCAAGGGTGGGATGCGTTCTTGTCAAAGATGGTCAAATCATTGGTAGCGGATTCACCCAAGCTGTTGGTGGTGATCATGCAGAAATTATGGCGCTCAAAGATGCGGCGCAAAAAGGGCATGACGTATCAGGCGCAAGTGCTTATGTCACATTAGAGCCATGCTGCCATCAAGGCAGAACACCTCCTTGCACTGATAGCCTGATCAAAGCAAAGATAAAAACAATATTTGTAGCAATGCAAGATCCTAATCCTCACGTTGCAGGTAAAGGTCTTGAACTCTTGCGCCAAGCAGGTACCGAAGTACGCTGTGGCTTACTTGAAAAAGAAGCCACTGAACTGAATCTTGGCTTTATCAAAAGAATGTCACAAGGTCTGCCTTGGGTACGCCTAAAGATAGCCTCAAGCTTAGATGGCAAGTCTGCCCTTAATAATGGCACTAGTCAGTGGATCACCAGTACTGACGCAAGATTAGATGGTCATCATTGGCGTGCACAAGCGTGTTGCATCCTCACAGGCATTGGCACAGTCAAAGAAGATAATCCTCAGCTCAATGCTAGAGGGGTCAATACAACTCGGCAGCCTTTACGTATTTTGATAGATTCATTTTTAGAAGTGCCGCTGGATGCCAAAATTCTTGATCAAAGCATTGGTGGTCACACCATAGTCATTTGTGGAAATGTTAACCCTGCTCATTTTGAAAAAATCAAAAAAATACTATCAGATAAAAATGTAACGGTACTTCAGCTATCGGATCATTCACCGGGCAGTAAAGGTAAAGTCAACTTACCAGCAGTCTTTAAATATTTAGCAGAAAAATTGCACATTAATGAAGTTCATGTGGAGGCTGGGTTTAAGCTCAATGGCTCCCTAATTCGTGAATCTTGTGTTGATGAACTACTAATTTATATGGCGCCACGTTTAATTGGTGATGGCTTAGGCATTGCCAATCTCCCAGAGCTTCAATCTTTAGATAAAACCATTGATTGGACCTTGGTAGATCACACGAGTATTGGCAATGACTTACGATTACGCTTATTCAAAACTCTTTCAGAAAATAAATCTGCTTAGGTATGGGTTACTTGTCATTAACTATCAAAGAAATATAAAAATATGTTTACTGGAATTATTCAAACTATTGGAAGTATTGAAACTGTTGACAAGCTGGGTGATGGTTACCGTTTAAAAATTCAAGCGGGCGACTTAGACATGTCTGATGTTCAACTAGGCGACAGCATTGCTATTCAAGGTGCATGTATGACCGTTGTTGAAATGAGTGCTACTCACTTCTCAATCGATATTTCGGCAGAGTCGCTCGATAAAACAACAGGACTTGGCAAACCAGGTTTTGTTAACTTAGAAAAGGCACTTCGTTTTAACGATCGCTTAGGTGGGCACCTAGTAAGTGGTCACGTTGACGGGATGGGTGAGGTCACTTTATTTGAGCTTGTCGCTACTGATAATCATAACGATCAAGGATCTTGGCATTTAATCATCAAGGCGCCCCAATTTTTAGCGAAATATTTGGCTTACAAAGGCTCTATCGTTGTTAATGGCACTTCATTGACAGTGAACCAAATTGAAGATGTGGCGGATGGTTGCCTCATGCATATCAACCTAATCCCCCACACTTTAGAAAATACAACATTGCAGTATCTAAAAGCTGGTTCACCGGTGAACTTAGAAGTCGATCTGATTGCTCGTTATGTTGAGCGGATGCTCAGCGCCCCTAAGTAAATGATAGTGGCAGACTCTCAAGGGAGTCTGAACAAGGCTGCCTAGGTGCTTAAAGCCCTAAAATATTTAAAAAGGTACGGCTTGCTCGTAAAAAGCTTTAAAATCATGCCTCTATGTCAAGTACAGCCTATTCCTTAGCCAGCGTCGAAGAAATCATTGCCGAAATGCGTGCCGGTCGCATGGTCATTTTGGTCGATGAAGAAGATCGAGAAAACGAAGGCGACCTTGTTTTAGCAGCAGATCACGTGACACCAGAGGCCATTAACTTCATGGCTAAACATGGTCGTGGCTTAATTTGTTTAACGCTCACACGTGAGCGTTGTGAGCAACTCAACCTCCCTTTAATGGTTCGCGACAACACCGCTGCTCTTGGTACTAATTTCACAGTATCGATCGAAGCTGCAGAAGGTGTTACTACTGGCATCTCAGCAACTGATCGTTCACACACAGTGAAGGTCGCTGTTGCATCAAATGCAAAACCACGCGATATCGTCATGCCTGGTCACATTTTTCCATTGATGGCTCAGCCCGGTGGCGTATTAGTTCGATCAGGTCATACAGAAGCAGGTTGTGATTTAGCAGAGCTAGCTGGATGCAGTCCCACATCAGTCATTTGCGAGATCATGAAAGACGATGGCGAAATGGCTCGTTTACCAGATTTGATTGAGTTTGCTAAAGAGCATCAATTAAAAATTGGCACTATTGTTGATTTAATTCATTACCGTAGTCGCAATGAAAGCATGATCAGTCGTGAAGGAAGCCGAATTTTCAACACCCCTTGGGGACCACTTCAGGGTATTGCCTATAAAGATAGCCCTACTGGCTGTGCGCACTTAGCCCTGATCAAGGGAACACCCAATCCAGAAAAAGAAACTTTGGTTCGTGTGCATGAACCTGCCACTATTTTGGATCTTATTGAAACTGTTCAAAGCCAACACTCTTGGCCTGTCACTGAAGCGATTAAAACGATTGCTCAAAGTGAAGCTGGCGTTATCGTACTTTTGAATTGTGCTGGCTCTGCAGCGGTCAATACCGATGCGTGGTTCAATCAATTAGGTAAGTTAGATGGTTTGGCACCTGCCAACCCACAAAGAAAAACAGATTTCCGTACCTACGGTATTGGCGCCCAAATTCTAAAAGACTTGGGCATCAAGAAAATGAAATTACTAGCAAAGCCTGGCAAGATACCAACGATGTCTGGCTACAACTTAGAAGTTTCTGGCTACTTACCGTATCAGTCTAAATAAATTTTCAAAAGTATTTTTTGTAGTTTCATAATTTAAATAAGAGGTTCCAAATGCCACTAACTAATATTGATCGAATTGAAGCTGACTTAACTGGTCAAGACCTTTGTATTGGCATTGTTCAAGCTCGTTTTAATCCAGAGCACTGCGAGGCACTGACAGTGGCTTGCGTTAAAGAGTTAGTCACTCTTGGTGTTGCTGAAGAAGATATCGTTATTACGACTGTCCCTGGAGCTTTAGAAATTCCATTAGCTCTCCAGAAACTTACTGAGAGTGGCGAGTTCGATGCATTAGTTGCTTTGGGTGCTGTTATTCGTGGTGAGACTTATCACTTTGAATTAGTCTCCAATGAATCCGCTGCTGGTATTAGCCGCATCAATCTAGATTACGGTATTCCAATTGCTAATGGTATTTTGACTTGCGATACAGATGCTCAAGCCCAAGCTCGCGCCACTGAAAAAGGTCGTGATTGCGCCCGCACTGCCGTTGAAATGGCTAACTTATCCATTGGCTTGACACCTGATGATGAAGTTGAAGAAGACGACGAATAATCAAAGATCGATATTGGAAACTCTATGAACTTTGATCCACAACAACTTAGTAGGCCTATTTCATCAGTAACGGTGAAGCGTTCACTCACGCCTCGTCGTCGTGCTCGCGAATATGCCTTACAAGGCGTCTATCAATGGCTAGTTGTTAAGGCGGCTGGAGGTTTTGCGGACTATGCCACTATTGCTAAACAATTAGGTGAAGATCCTGGCTTTAGAAAAGCTCAGAAAGAACTATTTGATCATTTGTTCTCGGGTGTTGTTAATCATTATGAGACGCTTGAGAATCATATCAAGCAGCATATCGATCGTCCTATGGAAGATCTATCTCCAGTAGAGTTCGGCGCTCTACTGATTGCTGCGTTTGAATTAGCAGAGGATATCAGTGTGCCGTTTAAAGTGGCCATCAATGAGGCTGTAGAGCTTGCAAAGGTCTTTGGTGGCACAGATGGTCATAAATACGTCAATGGCGTTTTGGATAAGCTGGCACATCAATTAAGGCCACATGAAATGTGAGTTGGCTTAAGATCAATAAAAAAACCTCCACATGGAGGTTTTTTTATTATCTGTGGAAATTAATTAAAGACGTTTGCTGGCTGGCGGGATGTAAGCAAATTTAGTTGAAGCGGCATTTCTAATACGCTCGCGTTCAGCCAATACTTTTTTGCCGTATCCGCCATCATTGATCAATACAGAGGATGCACCAACATAGAGACGTAAGCCAGCGTTTAAAGAACCACCCTTAGCAATGTACTGACGCAGAATTAACGAACCTACCCTCATATTGGCATCAGGATCTAAGGCAGCCTCATGGCCACCAAATAACTGATACTTATCAGTATGCACACGGGTCATGACCTGCATCAAGCCCTGGGCACCCTTGTTACTCTCGGCAAAGGGGTTAAAACCAGACTCCACTGCAGTTACTGCCAAAATGAGTGTTGGGTCTAAATCAACCTCACGACTGACCTTTATAGCTTTATCAACGAACTCTAAACTGGCTGAGTGGGCAATTTTGTATTTATCTGCAACATAACGAGCCACCGCTTGGCGTTCCGCTGAACTTTTCAGGATCTGTTGATCCATCGCCTGACCATCAATTAAACTTGTTGGGATCTTGGCAGCTTCTTGGGCTACTGAGGGCACTGAACTAAAACTTGCTTCAAGCATCTTATAAGCTTGAGCAGGGATCAACCAAGTACCTAATTCAACCCGCATCGACTGGTTGGTGAGAAGCGCACCGATCGTAAAGCAGGTCAAAACACCCATGACAGTCATTAGACTACTTAACTTAGTCTTTATGACTGCAAAGTGTTTGGACAATGCCACGGGCACAGAGCTTAGTCTGCCTGTAGTCATCATCTCAGCCATCTTTAGTGTGTATGTATTCATTAACCCTTACTTTCAAAAAATGTTTCGATTGCTTTTTCAAACCCCGCTCAATCCAAGCTACTGAATTTGACGCACCGCAACATATCTTTGTGTTAACGAATATTAGGAAGACTTATATACCCTGTCAAGAATATAGATAATAAAAAATTGATACTTTAGTTATTAAAAGACTGTATAAATAGTCAGCTTTAAACAATTTTTGCCGGAGTAGTCGTTGACCTATAAGGAGAAAATATTGGTTAGTAGATACTAACTTCATATTGTAAAAAACCTACATTTAGTGAAATTTTTTAGCTAAAAAACCATAGATAGTTTTTTATTCGCCCTAAAGGCTAGATAAATTTAAGGGGTAAGTTTCTTAAAGACCAAGTCCCACACACCGTGACCTAAACGGATACCTCGGTTTTCAAACTTGGTAATAGGACGGTAGCTTGGCCTCTCTGAATAAGCACCCTCTAGAGTCCCTGTATTTTGCAAACTAGGCTCCGTCGATAAAACTTCCATCATCTGCTCGGCATACTCCTGCCAATCAGTGGCTAGATGCCAATATCCGCCTGGTTTAATCCTGCTGGCCAATAGAGCGACGAATTCTGGCTGAATCAAGCGGCGCTTGTTATGGCGTTTTTTATGCCATGGATCTGGAAAATAAACATGCACACCATCCAAGTAATTTTCAGGAACCATGTTCTGAACGACTTCCACAGCATCATGGCGTATTAAACGCAAATTAGTAATACTCTGCTCGCCAATCACTTTTAATAAAGCCCCCACCCCAGGCTCATGAACCTCAATGCCTAAAAAATCATCATCTGGGCGAGCTTGAGCAATCTTGGCAGTGGTCTCACCCATACCAAAACCTATTTCTAAAATCTTGAGGCGAGTATTTGCTTCAGCTGATAGTTTTGATGTTCCTACTGATTGAAAAGCTTTGCCCCAATCAATTACTTGACCTGTGTAAGGTAATAAAAATTGTGGTCCCAGCGTTTCAATCGCTTTAGCTTGCCCCGGGGTTAATCGTCCTGTTCTTAGAACAAATGATTTGATGCGGTTGAGATAGTGTTCCCCGGCTACGATTTTTTCAAGATCAGGTCTTGCGTACAAGCGATTTGTAGTGAGGCTTGCGTCAGGGACAGACTGCCCCTCTGAATTGTTCTTTTTATTCTCTGACATACTTTGTTATTTAAATTAATTCGACCACTGCACAGTACCCGTCCAAGCAGTTAACAGAACAATTAAGCCGAAAACAATTCGGTACCAGGCAAACATCGTGAAATCATGGGTGGCTACATAACGAATCAACCAACGAATACAAGCATAAGCTGAAATAAATGAAACGACAAAGCCAATGCCTAAGGCCGGGCCAAAGCTTGCCCAGCTTGCGCCACCATCTGAACCTAGTGCCCCGAGAACATCCCGTAATTTAAACAACTCATACACAGTAGCTGCTGAGATCACAGGAACTGCTAAGAAAAAAGAAAACTCCGTTGCTACATGGCGAGGCAACCCAAACACCATGCCGCCAATGATCGTGGCACCTGAACGTGATGTGCCAGGGATTAAAGCAGCACACTGAGCTAATCCAACTTTGAATGCATCTTGCCAACGCAAATCATCCACACTCTGAATACTCGTACCAGTTAAAAAAGAATCAGATAGTTGCGCTGTTATTCGCTTCTGCCTTGCTTCTACCCAAAAGATAATTAATCCACCCACAATAAAAGCAGTAGCAACAGGAATCGGAGAGAAAAGCGCAGCCTTAATATATTTACCAAATAGCAAAGCCAAAATAACTGCTGGAATCGTGGCTGCTATGATGTTGATAGCAAAGCGCTGTGAAACTCTTCTGGTAAATAAACCCGATAAGACGCTGATAAGTCTTTGGCGATATTCCCAGCAAACTGCCAAAATTGCACCAAACTGAATAATCACAACAAAGGCTTTACCTTTTTCGTCATTAAAGTCGAGTAAGTCACTCACTAAAATCAAATGACCTGTCGATGAAATAGGTAGAAACTCAGTGAAACCCTCCACCAAGCCCAAAATAACCGCTTTAAGTATTAAGTAGATATCCATAGCCGCATGATAAAGGGCTTAGATGAACCACCCCTAAATTTAAAGTTTTGATTAAAAGTCAGGTTTAAGCCCTAAATTCGTGAAAAGTTAGTATTTATCCTTGCAAATCTAGTATTGTGGTTCCATAATTACAAGGATGTTTACCAGAAAACTATTTAAAACACTCGAAAGCGCAGTCAAACAGTTTCCTGCTGTTGCCCTTCTTGGGCCAAGGCAGGTTGGCAAGACAACGCTTGCCTTTGAATTAAAGAAGCATTTTTCAGACTCCATATATCTCGATCTCGAGTCTGAGCAGGATCTAGCCAAACTCAATCAACCTGAGCTTTATCTTAAAGAGCACACAGATAAGTTAGTCATCTTGGATGAAGTCCATAGAGCGCCGGGATTATTCCCAATCTTACGAGGGCTGATTGATAGCCAAAAAAGAGCTGGTAAGAAAACTAGTCAATACCTTTTACTTGGTTCCGCTTCCCCCGATCTTCTTAAGCAATCTGGAGAAAGTTTGGCTGGGAGAATTGCTTATTTGGAATTAACTCCATTGTTGGCATCAGAGATTGAGCCAAAAGATATGGAGTCTTTATGGCTAAGAGGCGGATTTCCAGATAGTTTTTTAGCGGATTCAGAAGAACAAAGTGTTTTATGGCGCCAAAACTTTATAAGAACATACTTAGAGAGAGATGTCCCCCAATTTGCTCCTAGGATCAGCACAGAGACTTTACGTCGTTTTTGGGGCATGCTTTCAAATGCACAAGGCACTCTCATCAACGTGGCTCAACTGGCTGGTAACTTAGGCATTGATCAAAAAACAGCTCAATCTTATATGGATCTTTTAATAGATTTATTAATGGTTAGAAAGTTGCAACCTTGGCACAGTAATATCGGCAAAAGGCTAGTTAAAAGTCCTAAGGTTTATGTCAGGGATAGTGGCTTAGTTCACTCTTTGCTTAGTATTTCTAATAAAGAAGCCTTGCTATCACATCCAATTATTGGTCAAAGTTGGGAAGCCTTCATCATTGAAAATTTAACAGCCACCTTACCCAATGGCGCAATCCCCTATTTTTATAAAACCAGCGGTGGCGCGGAAATTGATTTAATCATTGCATGGCCTAATCAAGAAATTTGGGCCATTGAAATTAAACGCAGCCTTCAACCAAAGGTTGAAAAGGGTTTTCATCAAGCTTGTATAGATCTTGAGCCAAAGAAAAAATTTGTTGTTTATGCAGGTCAAGAAAGATTTAGCTTAGGTCATGATGTCGAGGCAATCTCTCTTCTCGATCTTTCTAATGAAATTAAAAAGCATGTTTAATTCTAGATTTTATAAATCTAAATTTGCAAAAATGTATTAGGCCTACTCATACCTTAAGGCTTGTATGGGTTGCATAGCAGCAGCTTTGCGAGCTGGGTAGTAACCAAAGAAAATACCAATCATGGCTGAGAAACCAACTGCCAATAGAATCGGAAATATAGTGAGCTCTACTCGCCAACCCGCTAGGCTCTCTACCAACCAAGTACCTATCGCACCAAAAATAATGCCTAAAACTCCACCAATGGTGGATAAGGTAATAGCTTCTACTAAGAACTGACTCAAAATATCTTTAGATCTTGCACCTACAGCTAAACGCAAACCAATCTCTCGGGTTCTTTCTGTGACAGAAACCAACATGATGTTCATGATGCCAATGCCACCCACTAACAAACTCACTGAAGCAACAGCCGCTAGTAATATTGACATCACTTTACTAGCTGCCTCTTGAGCTTGTAGTATTTCTGTCAGATTACGCAATGAGAAATCATCTGGGGTATTGGGTGATAAGCGATGACGCTGTCTGAGCAACTCTCTCACTTTATCTTCAGCCTCCTTCATATCGACTCCATCTCGAGATTTGATGAAGATAGAACTAACGCGACCGATACGCCCTTGTAAGGCACCAAATATTTTATTTCTGGCAGTGGATAAAGGCATGATCACAATGTCATCTTGATCTTGCCCCATCATACTTTGGCCTTTTCTTTCTAAAAGGCCAATGACTGTAAAGGGCACGCCTCTTACTCGAATAATTTGATCGACTGGATCTGTCTCGCCAAAAAGTTCACGAGAGACTGTTTGTCCAATGATGGCGGCTTTTCCAGAACTAGATAACTCACCATACTCGAACAATCGTCCACTGACTAAATTCCAATCGCGGGCTTCAAAATATTCTGGTGTTGCACCAACGATGGATGCTAACCAATTGGTATTACCCCAAACGATTTGACCACTACCACGTTGCGTTGGTGCAGCCACCTGAATCTCTGGTATCTCACGCATGACAGCCCAAGCATCATCTTCCACTAGGGTTTGTGCGGTACCTGTACCACCACGTACTCCTGCAGTAGTAACCGAACCAGCCCAAAGAATCATTAAATTAGAACCAAGGCCTGCAATTTGTTCTTTGACTTTTGCCTGTGCACCACTACCTACCGCCACCATCACAATCACGGCGCCCACACCAATGATGATGCCCAGCATCGTTAAGCCAGAACGTAACTTATTAATCTTAAGTGCTTGAAGTGCGATGAGTAGATTCACAGAGAGTTATCTCCCTGTAATGTTTTAAGAGGATTTTTTTTATCAGATAAAACTCGACCATCTTTAAAGGTGATGGTCCGATTCGCGTAAGCTGCCACATCATGTTCATGAGTCACAACCACCACAGTGATGCCCTGCTGATTTAAACGGGTCAATAAGTCCATCACTTCGGCACTGGTTTTAGAGTCCAGCGCCCCAGTAGGCTCATCTGCCAAAATTAAATCAGGGTCATTTACAAGGGCTCTTGCAATCGCCACACGCTGCTGCTGACCGCCTGATAGCTGAGCAGGCGTGTTGCTCAAGCGCTCGCCTAAACCTACCTGCTCTAAGCGCTTTTTAGCATGATCTAGGCGGTCTTGCTTTGTTAATCCAGCTAGATCCCCTTCACGAGCGTAGAGTAAAGGTAAGGCTACATTTTCAAGAGCTGAGGTCCTTGCCAAAAGATTGAACTGCTGAAATACAAAACCAATCCGACGATTGCGAAGATTGGCAAGAGCATTGCTGTCCAAAGTAGCAATATCTTCACCCGCAATTAAACAACTGCCAGTTGTTGGTTGATCCAAACAACCAATCATGTTCATGAAAGTTGATTTACCAGAACCAGAAGCACCCACAATTGCTACAAATTCACCACGCTGAATTTCTAAGGTGACATCGTTGAGTGCATGAACTAACTGCTCACCGATCCCATAGGTCTTCACTAGATGGCGAGCTTCGATAAATGACATCTTAGTTAACAATAAAGAATGAGATTTTTAGAAAAATCGCGGGCCGCTTGGACGAGCAGAACTAGCACTACCGCCACCAGATTTTTGTAAGCCAATAATCACCTGATCTCCAGGTTTCAGCTGGCTCTCTCCATTTTGGCCCGGTAATACCTCGCTAGCAGACCCATCACTCAAGCCAACTTGAATAGTTTTTTGAACCGGATTTTTCTTGAGACCACCCTCTTCTAAAACCCACACTTTACGAGTGATGGCTTTGGGAGCTCCAACGTATGGCTTAGTCATGCTTTTATCTGAAGGGGATGCAGTGGTTTTGTCTGATTTGCCAGTTGGCGCTGCTTTAGGAGATTTAGTATCACCCTTAGCATCTCCTTTAGCGCCTGCGTCGGCATCAGGCATTTTGAAACGTAATGCAGCATTAGGTAAACGCAATACTTTTTCTTTTTGCTCAGTGATGATGCTGGTGTTTGCTGTCATACCAGGCAATAGTTTTAAATCAAGATTAGATGCACTAAGAAGGACCGTATAAGTCACCACGTTTTGCACATTAAGCGGAGCTTTACGGACTTGCTTGACCTTGCTTTGAAAAGTCTGACCCGGAAAAGCATCCACCGTAAAACTAGCAGTCATACCTTCCTGTATGCGCCCAACATCTGCTTCATCAATCGAGGTTTCTACTTGCATATCGCTTAAATCTTGCGCAATGATGAATAGCTCTGGTGCTTGCAGGCTAGCAGCTACTGTTTGACCTCTCTCAACACTGCGCTTAACAACCACACCATCAACAGGTGCTTTGATAACGGTGTCATCCAAAGCTTTTTTAGCCATGGCTAAAGAGGCGTTAGCACTCTTGTAAGCACTGAAGGTTTGATCAAAGGCTGCCGGAGAAATGAATTTCTTCTCAA
The DNA here is from genome assembly GCA_945881875.1 of Polynucleobacter meluiroseus. GTDB lineage: Bacteria > Pseudomonadota > Gammaproteobacteria > Burkholderiales > Burkholderiaceae > Polynucleobacter > Polynucleobacter meluiroseus_A. The sequence continues at coordinate 21,402 of CAMCVH010000002.1, read as the reverse complement.
TGAGCATTTTATTATTGTCATGATTACGTTTAGCCAAAATATAGTTAGCTTCAGCTTGTTCAAAACGAGCTTGCCACTCACGCGGATCAATTCGAGCAATGATCTGACCTTTTTTAACAACATCATTAAAGTCAACATAGATGTCTTGCAACATGCCAGATACCTGAGTGCCTACTTGAACAGATTTAACTGGATTTAAGGTGCCACTAGCACTGATCGTCACGGATAGTGGCCCCTCTTCAACAGAAGCCGTTTTGTATTGGGGATCACTCCATCCCAATGTTGAGGACAATAACTTCCAAATAATGACCAAAACAATCAAGCTTACTAAACCATAAATGCTCTTCCGAACCCATGCGCGCTCACCCATCCATTGACGGATGCTTTTTAAATACAAAAGGCACTGATTCCAGATGTTTCGCATGACTACTTTCTATGGCTTTAAAGGGCGGATTGCTTCATAACTTTCTATTGTGAATCAAAAAGGGAATTTTGTTTAAAAGTCCAATAATTAAATGGTTATTTACTTAGATTTCATCAAAAAAGATATCAGCATACTTAGGCAGCTTAACCAAGGGCTGTCATAGGTATCAATTAATATTGGGATCTTTAACAAAAGCCCCTTTGTTTTTAAACTTACCTAAAGATCTGCAAATTCAAGCAGTTTGGTGGAAAATAGTAAAATGAAAGCAAAACGCATGATAAATAAAGTTTTACATCCTAAATACAATAAGCTGGCGCTAGTATTAGCAGTTGCTTGGGGCTCGCCTCTATTGGTGAACCAGGTACTTGCCCAAGATAAGCCTCCTGTAGCAGTGGTAGAGCCTGTCAAAAATCCTCCCGCAGCTACAAGTACAACTAATAGCGCTAGCCCTAGTAAACCAAACACACCCTACACACCCAATGTTGCTCAAGAAAATGACTTGATTCAACTTTATCGTCAAGCAGCTCTTAGTGACCCGGTATTTAATTCAGCTCGTTATAGCTTCTTAGCCGGAAAAGAAAAAAAGTGGCAAGGCTTGTCTGTTTTATTACCCCAAGTTGAAGCAACTGCCAGTGAAACAAAAAATGATTTCTCAAAAAGAGATAGCTCACCGCAAACTTACATGAGCAGAGGATGGACGGTGAAACTGACGCAGCCATTACTTAACTGGGATAAGTGGGAACAGTTTGGTCAGGGTAATTTAAATGCAGCTATTGCTGAAGCTCAATTTGCAGCTGCTGAGCAAGATTTAGTGCTCAGAGTCACTGAAACGTACTTCAATGTGCTGAATGCTCAAGATTCACTCAATCTCAGCAAAAACAAAAAAGCCCTAATTGGTGAGCAGTTAGAACAAGCTAAGCGTAATTTTGAGGTAGGCACATCTACCATCACAGACACGCACGAAGCACAATCACGATATGACTTAGTGTTTGCTCAAGAGTTGGCAGCAGAAGCAGACCTTCTTATTAAACGAAGTGCTTTAGAGCAATTAACTGGCGCAGCTATCGGTAACCTAAAAAGTTTAAGTAGCCAAGCCAATATTGAGATTGTTGCTAAAGAGCGCAAGATCAAATTAAAAAATAATGAAAAGCCTAAAAAACTTGATATTAAAAATATAGTAGCGGTTGAACCTGGACAAAGTATGACTGACTGGGTCAACCAAGCGGAACAAGTTAGCTACAGCATCATGGCTAGCAAATTAGCCTATGATGTTGCAAGAAAAGAAACAAAGCGCGCCTATGCTGGCCACGCTCCATCAGTTGATTTAGTTGCTCAACGTGGCTATACAGACTCAGAAAGCTTGAATACTGCCACTGGCAATATTTATCCTCAACAGTCTTTTTCCAATCAAATTATTGTCCAAGTGACAGTTCCTTTATTCTCCAGTGGTTACAACCAATCTGTTGTCCGAGAAAAGTCCGCTTTAGCCAGCAAGGCATTGGCCGACCTAGAAAATACTCGTCGCAGTACAGCTCAAGCCACTCGACAAGCTTACCTCGGCTTTAACAATGGCTTAGCTCAGGTCAAGGCTTATGAAGCAGCAGAAATATCAGCCTTAAGCGCGCTAGAGTCAAACAAATTAGGTTACGAAGTAGGTGTTCGTATCAATATTGATGTTTTGAATGCTCAAGATACTTTATTCACCACGCGCAGAGATTTAGCAAAAGCTCGTTACGACACCATTCTGAATGGGCTTAAGTTGAAGGCTCAAGCGGCTGTACTTAGCGATGAGGATTTGCAGTCAGTCAACGCATTACTGAAGTAATTAATCACCACCGTAATTTTTAGAAGCTGGTTTTAAATTGATAGAGCTCTAACTATCTAAATAGAAAATAATGAACGTCTAAGGGACCTTAAGGAATAAGTGCAAGCACTTCTTCAACACTTGGGGGCTGACCCTTATCACCTAGGTTGTGAATATTAGGTGACCAATAACCCTCAGTTTTCCAGCGAGGAGAATCACAATACAACTCAATAGTAGGCAATCCTAAGATAGCTGATAAATGAGTTAGTCCTGTATCAACACCAATGGTCATTTGCGCACCTGCAATTAAACCAAATGCATCCGCAATCGAGAAAGAATTAGGAATAATTGCTTTTGACCCATCAAGAGAAAAGTGACCAGATATTTTTTTAGCTATTTGCTGGCTGACTTCTTTTTCTTTGTCATTACCCCATGGCAAAATGACTTGAATACCTTTTGCCACTAAAACCTTACCGATAGCAACCCAATGATCATCTGACCAACGCTTGGAAGCTCCTGCTGTTGCATGAAAACACATGACATAAGGCTTAGTCACATCAAAACCCAAATCGATCCGAGTAGAAGCAAAACCTAATTTGGCAGCATCGACTAAAGATTGAACATAAGCTTCTGGATAAAACTGAGGTGGCATCATGACACGATCAGGAACAGGTAGATCCATCGCAGATGCAGCTACCCAGCGCGAACGATCGACTGCGTGACAATGAAATGGTATTTGCACACAATCTGAATAGAATTGACGAGCCCATGGCTCGTAACCAGAAAACTCAGTTTGATTAGCTAACCCAAAGACTTGAGCTGTTTTAGTAGGATTTGCTAATTTTGTCACCCATGCTGACTTTAATAAGCCCTGAGTCTCGATGATTAAGTCATAACCTGTGAATTCTTTTATCTGAAATTGCTCTTTAAAAGAGATGTATTCCTGAATACTGCGGATGAACTCACCTCTCTTTAAGGCTTTCTTCCAGCGACGAAACGCCAGGGGAATAATTCGATTAATACCAGAAAAATTGGACATTGTTTTCAAGGGCTCTAACAATCCAACATAGCCCTCTTCTACAACCCAGTCGATTTGAGCATTAGGATATTTAGCCCGCAAGTCCCAAATAATAGGCAAATTATGTAAAACGTCGCCTAAGGAGGATAATTTAACGATTAAAATCTTCATAAGGGCTATTTTCGCCTAAAGCATTCACCTAATGGATTTTTTTTCAATTAACTAGCAAAAAGACTAGAATAAAGCCATGGTAATAACATCAATTCCAGCATACCTTGCTTGTTGTATGGAGAACACCAATTTAGATGGTGATAATTTCATTTACTCCCAAAGTTCACAAGTGTGGTCGAGTAAAAAAGCCTTAGAAGAATCTGATGAAAAAAGAAACTACTAAACTTAAGTTGGTACTTTATACAATAGGGCACTTTATTTGGAAATGGGTGAAAAATCCTCTACTTGTAGGCTCACATATTTCTAATGCATACAAATTAACTAAAGAAGGTGGTCCAAAAAAACTATCTGATACTGTCTTTCGTCAATACTTACCAAAAAAGTACTTACTTAAAACAAAAATAAATATAAAAACTCCATCAACATCTATTTACGGAAAGTTAAAAACTTCGGTAGATCTAGAAATTAATCCTCTCGCCCCAAAAAATCTATACGAGATAAATGCAAAAATAAAAATTCTTGTCATAAGATCAGGTGCAATGGGAGATGTTTTGTTAGCAACCCCCATCATCAAAAAATTATTCAAAAATTATGACGGTCTATGCTCAATAACTGTTGCCACTAGATATGCCGATATATTTAAAAATAATCCATACATAGTCAAATGTATATCAATTCATGATTTAAGAAATATTGAAGAACAATATGACCTTATCTTGGATTTAGACTCATGTTACGAAAAAAATAGGGCACTCCATGTAACCGAAGCCTACAACTTTTATACATTCGGCATAAGTTCCACAACAGAAAATCTTCAACCAGAAATATTCTCGACTAATAGTGACAAAGAAACTTGCTCAGAGTTTATTAAGAATATTAAATCGCCATACATCGTATGTCACAACCGCGAAGATGCTAGCCAGCCCTATAGAAATGTTCCTCGCAAAGAATGGGAGCGTTTATTAACCTCGTTATCCGAAAAAAGCGATCTTCAGATAGTTCAGATTGGGAGTAGAAGTATGGATATTGCTCTAAAAAATGAAAATAATAAATTCATTGACGCTAGAGATATTTTTAGCCTTCAACAAACCAAAGAACTTATTTCAAATGCTAAATTATTTTTAGGAACAGATGCTGGACCTCTTCATATAGCCGCAACAACTCAAACACCTATTGTTAGTTTTTTCTCAATTGCTCATCATCATCTAAGAAGACCCTTAAGGGATGATCAAAGTATTTTTAAGCCGGTAACCCCCAATATTGATTGCTATGGCTGTCAAAGCGATTTTTCAATTAATGATCCATGGTTTTGCAAAAGAAATGATTTTTCTTGCACATCAACATTCAACATAAATAAAGCGCTTGATGATTGCTTATCTTTTATGTAATGAGCTTATTTAGTGACTTTTACAAAGAGCAAAATGTATATGCTTTTGATCAGGCCCAGAGAAATATTCTAAAGATGCGCCAGAAGTTTCGCAAACATAGTTCAACATATCCAAAGTGTTTTTAATATTAAAAACATGAAAATGAAATGAGCCATCGTTGGCTTTAAGCATTTTTTCAGCGTACTCTAACTCCGAATCTTTCCCCATAATTTCCTTGGGAAAACCTATAGTATTCTGAATCACATCAAGTGCCTCACCAACTGAATGGTTAAAAATATTTTGCTCATATTTTTCTATCAATATTTGCAGTGTGGTTGGCATTCTTCTTTTATCAAAAGTGAAATCTTTATTAGGTATAACCGCATAGACAAAACCACCCACCTTTGTAATACGTAATTGCTCGATTAAATAAAAAATAGGATTAGGCGTGTGCTCAAGAACATTATCTGAATAAATAAAATCAAAATGATTATCATTTATTTGCTTGAAGTCATACTTAGGAGCAGTTAAAACATAATCAACTTTTGCATAATTTAATTTATTGATTGCAGGGCCTATCCTAAATCCTTTCTCCAGTATATTTTCAACTTCAGACTCATCACCAATATCAGCATAAAAAACTTTATTTAATTTTCCAAATGGATATGGGTTATTTCTAGCTCCAACCTCTAAACCAACCCCCTTACAAAAGAAATAAGCGAGATCAAATGGATTGCGCCCAATAAGTACTCTTCCAATGCGACGTTTAATTAACTTATATCGGCTACTTAAAGACATAGGATGGCTTCAATTAAATTTAGGGCAAGTTAGCCAAGAAAGACCTGCCGAGTCTTTCGTGTTTAGTAGAGGCTCAATACCAATATCAGGCCACCGAATTTTTAAGATCGGATCATTCCACAGCAAACACTGTTCACTAGCAGAATGCCAATAATCAGTAGTTTTATAAAGAAACTCAGCAGTATCTGAAGTTACCAAAAATCCATGGGCAAACCCAGGTGGAATCCATAACTGCCTTTTATTCTCTGCAGATAATTCGATACTAATTGATTGACCGAAGGTTTTTGATGATTGGCGCAAGTCGACAACCACATCAAAAACAGATCCCTTCACAACGCGAACCAATTTTCCCTGAGTTTGCTCCAACTGATAATGAAGCCCCCTCAAAACCCCTTTTGAGGATAACGAATGGTTATCTTGAACAAAATTAGCATTAATTCCAGTATTTGAAAAAAATTCTCTTTCATTAAAAGATTCAAAAAAATAACCACGACTATCCGAGAATACTTTTGGTTCAATAATTACTACTTCAGGAATTTCAGTTGGGGTGATAAATGATGGCATGTATTGTGACTATCTTTCAGATATGATCTTTTCTAAATATTGACCATAGGCATTTTTCTTTAGAGGCAAAGCCAAACTAAGAACATCATCAGCACCGATCCACCCCTGGCGATATGCGATTTCTTCAGGACAGGCCACCATTAAACCTTGTCGCTTTTGTAAAGTTGCTATAAAGCCTGCCGCATCTAGCAAGGAATCATGGGTTCCTGTGTCAAGCCATGCATACCCACGCCCCATAATTTCGACCTGCAATTGGCCGTGCTCAAGATAGTGACGATTCAAATCAGTAATCTCTAGTTCACCTCTAGCACTTGGCTTGATTGAGGATGCAATATCACAGGCTTGCTTGTCATAAAAATATAAGCCAGTTACGGCATAACTACTTTTTGGCTGAGACGGCTTTTCTTCAACAGATAAAGCCTTAAATGAATCATCAAACTCAACAACACCATAACGCTCTGGATCTTTAACGTGATATGCAAAAACAGTTGCTCCAAAATCACTGTCATGCGCAGAATGTAATTGATTAACCAACTCATGACCGTAAAAAATATTGTCCCCTAGAATTAATGTGGAAGGATGTTGATCGATGAAATTTTTCCCGATGACAAATGCTTGTGCCAAACCATCTGGAGATGGTTGAACAGCATATTGCAAATTCAAACCCCACTTTGAGCCATCATCAAGTAACTCTATGAACCTTGGCGTGTCTTGTGGCGTTGAAATAATTAAAATATCTTGAATGCCAGAGAGCATTAAAGTGCTCAATGGGTAATAAATCATCGGCTTATCATAGACTGGCATTAACTGCTTAGAGACTGCTTGGGTAACAGGATATAAGCGAGTGCCTGAGCCCCCAGCTAATATGATGCCTTTTCGCTTGATTTTATAAGCATTTTTATTCATAACCTCATTATCCCCATATTAGAATCATATTAACTTTTTAATGAGTCTCTAACGTAATTTTTAACATACAAGCCGACAGGCTCTTGCCATGAAGGAAATTGATCCGTAAAAGCCATATCAGACAGAACAGATTTCAATCGACTATTATTCATGTGAGAGTTTTTTGGCCTTGGAGCTAGCAAGGGATATTCTGAAGAAGTAATTGGAATAATGTTTTCTGATTTAACTTCAACACCCTCACCCAACTCTCTTGCCAATTCAATTACATACATGGCCAAGCCATGCCATGAAGTAAACCCATCAGGGACAGCATGAAAAATACCAGAATTAACTTTAGATCCAACCAATTGAATTGCCAAAGAAGCTAGCCAGTCAGCACTTGTTGGCGCACCCAATTGATCAGACACAACTCGTAAATGATCTCTCTCAGTTGCTAAGCGCAACATAGTTCTAATAAAATTGTCTCCATCTCCATAAACCCAGCTAGTTCGCAGAATGAAATATCGAGCCAGCGATTTTGTGTTTTGTGAGGATTTAAAAGCATTAATAATGCCAAACTCGCCCGCTAGCTTACTTTGCCCATACACACTAGCTGGCTCGGTAATATCTGACTCAATATAACTATCTGGTTTATTTCCAGAGTAAACATAATCAGTGGAAAAATGTAAAAAGATACCCTTTGAAATATTGGCAACATACTGCGCCATCAAAGTAACAGCATCACAATTGATAGCATAAGCAATTTCTCGCTGGCTTTCTGCTTGATCAACAGCAGTATATGCAGATGCGTTAATAATTATTTGGGGTTGATAACGGTTTAGGCTCTCTCTAAGTGCTAAAGAGTTTGTAAGATCACAATCCTCTCGACCTAAAAAAACGACCGAGGCATGAAAGTCCTTAAGAAGAATTTGAAGTGAGCGGCCTACCTGACCATTTTTTCCAAAAACTATAATACGGATATCTTGATCAAATAGGTCAAAAGATGAATATGACATGATCAATATTGCTTTTCTAGCCAATCACGATAGGAACCACTAACCACCCCATCGACCCATTCTGAATTGTTTAAATACCACTGAATTGTTTTACGAATTCCGCTTTCAAAAGTTTCCGCAGGACGCCAACCTAGCTCTGACTCGATTTTTGTGGCATCAATAGCATACCTCCGGTCATGTCCTGGGCGATCTTTAATAAAGATAATTTGATCAGCATATGAGCCATTATCTTTGGGCCTTAATTCATCTAAAATAGTACAAATGGTTTGAACAACCGCCAAATTTGGCTTTTCATTCCAGCCGCCCACGTTGTATGTTTGACCCAGACGCCCAGCCTCTAAAACTTGCTGAATGGCAAAACAGTGATCTTTAACATACAACCAATCTCTGATTTGCTGACCATCTCCATAAATTGGTAAGGACTTACCTGCTAAAGCATTCAGAATGCATAGAGGAATCAGCTTCTCAGGAAAATGATAAGGGCCATAATTATTAGAGCAATTTGTGGTTATGACGGGCAGACCATAAGTATGGTGCCAAGCTCTCACCAAATGATCTGATGCTGCTTTAGATGCAGAATAAGGACTGTTGGGTTCATAGGCATTTAATTCAGAAAAAGCAGCCTCAGAGGGCCCTAAAGAGCCATAAACCTCATCAGTCGAAATATGTAAGAACCTAAAAGCTTCTTTGTCGGGCGATTTAAGCTCTGACCAATAAGCTCGAATAGCTTCAAGCAACTGAAAAGTTCCCAAAATGTTAGTTTGAATAAAATCACTTGGACCATGAATCGATCGATCAACATGGGATTCTGCAGCAAAATTAATCACCGCCCTAATCGTATGTTTTTTCAGCAAATTAAGGACTAAAGCGTAGTCAGCGATATCACCTTGGATAAATACATGTCTAGGATCGTCCGCAAGACTTGATAAAGTATCTAGATTCCCAGCGTAGGTTAGCTTATCTAAATTTACAATACCTTCTCTACTTGGATCAGATAACCAATCCAAAACAAAGTTGCCGCCAATAAATCCTGCGCCGCCAGTTACTAAAATCATAGAGTAATTATAAGTTAGACCCTAACTTTTTAGATATACCGATTGATATTGCTCTAATAGTTGTTGAGCCATATGATCATAAGTATGGTGTTGTAAAACATGCTGATACCCAGAAAAAGCCAATTTCTCGCATAAATCTGAATCACTTAAAAGCAAAGCGAGCTTACTTTGCAAATCTGATAAATCATCAAATACCATTAAGTGCTTTTCTGACTCAAAGTGCATAGGGAATTCAGGTGGCGCATCTGATAAGAAACATGACTTAGTGGCCAACACTTCAAAAAATCTCATATTGAGCCCATTACTATTCGGAATGCGCGAGGCATTTAAAACAATCCTTGATGAGTTAAATAATACATTTAAATCATCACCAATAATATGATCGCCCAAGTGAATCCTATTTAAGTTACTAGAAACAAGCTGGCTCTTTTTTTTCCAGTGAGGTCCATACAAAGCAATTTTATTAGTGACCTTTAATGCTGCCTCTAAAACCTCTTCTCGCCAAGGGCTCCAGTTACCTACAAAACAAACATCGTATTTTTTTGGGGTTTCAGCTAGAGGGTAAAACCTGTCAGGACTCACTGAGTGACATAAATAATCAACCTTATAACCCTCTGGCTTCATTAGATCCAGGGTTCTTTGACTGAAAGAATGATAAATATCAAAGGGAGCTGCATTAACACGTAACTCCTGAATATCATCATTCGGCTCCATCCACCATCCCAATTTGGGAACTGACAGACTCTCTAAAGTTTTGTTTCCATAGGGCTGGCCATGGATAAAAAAAATCATTTCTGGCGAAAAAGTATCGCAAACACTTTTAAGCTTTGTACTCAGATAATTCAAGCGGTTAAGCGGATGCTGCACAAACAAATCAACATCTTTTTTAATCAGTCTTAAGTTGCGCGCTAATTTATTAATGCGCCGAATGACTCTTTTGTAAAACCAATGCTCATGATCGGAAGAATGAAAAATCTCGACAGAAATATTCAAACGATTAAAAGCAAGTTTTAAATCTTCCGCAATCGGCGGGAAATAATCATAAGCAATCAATACTTTTGAAGGGTGATTCATTAATCTTCAAACCCATTGGGATTATTTGATTGCCAACGCCAACTATCGTGACACATTGCATCCAAATCAAACTCAATGCGCCAATCAAGAAGTTCATCAGCCAATGAAGCATCTGCATAAAAAGCGGCAATGTCACCTGAACGACGATCAACAATTTGGTAGGGAATTTTTTGTCCTGATGCCTTTTCAAAAGACTTCACCAAATCTAAAACACTGTAGCCTTTTCCCGCTCCCAAATTAACTGTTAATGATTTTTTTTGGTTCAGTAAATAATCGATTGCTCTGACATGCCCTCGAGCCAAATCTTGAACATGAATATAGTCACGTACGCCAGTACCATCGTGAGTCGGCCAATCACCGCCAAAAATGGAAAGCTCTTTGCGCTTACCGACAGCCACTTGGGTCACAAACGGCATCAGATTATTAGGAATACCTCTTGGATCTTCCCCAATTAAGCCGCTGGGGTGTGCTCCTACAGGATTGAAGTAGCGCAAATAAGCAATACGCCACTCAGGATTGGATGCCTCTAAATCTCGAAGAATTTGCTCGCTCATATATTTAGTCCAACCATAGGGGCTGGTTGAACCTAAAGGCATGCCCTCAACATATGGAATTGGATTTTCTGGATGGTAGACCGTAGCTGAAGAACTTAATACAAAGTTATGGCAATCAAATCTAGCCAAAACACCCAACAAATTTAATAAACCATTCAAATTATTGGAGTAATAGTCTAATGGCCTTTGCACAGACTCACCAACAGCTTTTAAAGCGGCAAAATGGATGACGCCTTCGATCTGATTTTTCTTAAATAAATCACTGAGTGAAAACTTGTCTTGGACATCTGCTTCAATAAATAGGGCTTTCTTATTGGTAATTTTTTCTATACGGTCAATAACATGTTGGCTAGAGTTTGAAAAGTTATCTAAACCAATTACCTCATAGCCAGTCTCTAGCAACTTTACCCATGTATGAGATCCAATATATCCGGTGGCTCCTGTTAGAAGAATCATGACTGAAATTACCTAAACCAAGAGGTGTATTTATCTTTGTACTTAACCAAATAAGCCGGAAATTCAGGCAACTCAACCTGTTGCGGCACATAAGTGCTTTGTGAGTCAAAAATATCACGTCCAGCGTTAATTTGATCCTCAATGTAAGAGGGAACCCGGAATTCTGGGCGGTTGTATTGCTGTTCAGCAATACTTGATAATTTCTGAATAATTCTTTGTGTGTCAAATATCCAAGTAAAGTGCCACCCCCCTTCGGAAATAAATTGCGTGCGGGTTTTATTGAAAATCCATCTTTTTATTCCGCGCAACACTCCAGTGGTTTTATAAATGCGGACCACTGAAGCAGTTTTAAAGAAATCTCTTAGATATTTAAAAGTAGTTACCTTGCTGCCGGGCCAAAACTTAGGTGTGCCATTATCATTGATAGATAAATTATTTAATCGATAAACATAAGCCCGCTGAGAAAAATCTCCACGCTTATATTTTTTGGGGTTAAATTGGCAAATCGTATTTGGTCTTGGTATCTCATCTAAATCAGAAACCAAAATCCAATCATGGTCTTGTGCATCATATAAACCATTAATCAAATAATTGCGCTGGTAATTTTCGTTTTTCCAAAAGTCCATAGGGCCTTCTGGAAAATGATCAACAACCAGATAACGAATCTTTTCTTGATACTTAGAAAATTTATTAATATCAAAATTAAGTGGCTTGGGATTGCCAACTTGCGTATAAACAGCTTCAGAAATGACAAAGTAATCAACATAATCCCATAGTGTTTCAAAACGTAACTCCAGCAACATATCTTCATTGCAGTAGCAGAAACAATCGTAGATCCTTGGCTTCATTGGCAAAAATAATCTGCTATTTGTTGTTTAAAAACATGAGGCTCATTTTGAAGCCATTGACGATAAACCGTAAAGGCACTCCAATGATGCGGAAAGTTTTCCATTACATCACTTGCCAATAGCCCAAAAGATCTCACAAAATCATCCTGAGAGCTATCTAATTTATATTCTTTAGGGATTGGTAGATCGATGGTGTTGCCAGCAGACCCTAAAATTCCAGTAATCAAACAGCAACCATGCATGGCAGCCTCGCGTGGCATACGATCACGCCCCGGGTGATGTCCAAAATCGATATATAACTTAGCTGCGTATAGCTTTTCCGATAACTGCTCACGATTTAAACCTTGCAGTGGTAAAAATTGCCACTGCGGATAAGCTTCAATCAAAGCTTGAGTGACTTTTTTTCCTTTGGTCGGGTTGTACAAAATGATATCTTGCTTATGCGTAATCTTATCTAAATACTTATTTGTTAAAAATCCCTCATTGATTGAATCAATCAATGGAATAGGCTCAATCCCACAAGTTCTCAAATATTGAGTGGAATGCTCTGTTTGAGAGAAATGGAGCAACCTTTTCAAATCATTAGCTCCACCCCAAGGTCTCTGGCCCTTTAAAACCCTCTTCCAATAACGCACTTTGTCATGCAAAGCCGAAATATGGCGACGCTCCAAGAAATTCTCCAACGATAACCACCAAAGTCCGGCTTGGGCATGTTTTACCTTTAAAGCCATCATGGGGTAAACCTCAGGAAAAATAATCAAATTTCCGGGACTATCTTCGTATGAAGCCACAGGTGCTTTATAGTGTTGGTAGGGCTCAGGAGCCTGAGCAGTGCGACCAAAAGGTAAGTAAACAATATAGGCAGGCAAACCCAAATGATTCATATGGTCCACCAACTGATGCAGAGCTTCCGGTCCTCCTGTAACCGCTCCAGCTGGGCATACGACTAAAATCTTATTAAATTGACTCATATCAATATTATGACATCTTCGATAGTACAAAAAGCATTTCAAACCGTGATTAAAAGGCCAGGTAAAGTTTGGGGAGATGCCCTTCTGATCGCTGGAGTTTCACTATTTCCATTGCTTTACATGACCTATCGAGGCTGGACTAACGGCTGGCTGATCGCTCTATTTGTCTTAGCCCTTGTATTTTCTATACTCCATTGGAAGCTCATAAAAACAGAGCTAGACGATTGTTTTAGTAAATTACTCATCCTGACACTGGCTTCACCTTTTCTAGCGATATTGCTCAGTCAACTATTGAGAGATGACATCAATATCAAGGCCTATGATGGTCCATTGAGATTTCTTCTGGCTGGCTTGATTTTCTTGTACCTGAAGCACAAACAAATTGATTTTTTGTGCATGTTTCAATACATCGCTCCCATATCTCTGCTGATTGCTGTGGGAGCCATTTTTTACAACCCAGAAACCTCCAACTATTGGGGTGGTCGATATGCCAGCTATTTTGTAGACCCTCTCACATTTGGTGGATACGCTCTAGTGATAGGTTTTACATGTTTGTTTTTACTAAATGTAAAAAAAGATAGGCTTTTTTTAAGTGCCCTGAAGTTACTCGGCTTTGCTTGCGCACTGTTTTTAAGTGTTGGCTCAGGCTCCAGAAGTGGTTGGATGGCAATTCCATTTGTTTTAGCACTTTGGGTATTCATTAACCGTAAAAATACAAAATTGGTCATCAATGTATCCTTGGTTTTGATTTCCGCATTGGTCATCGCACTTTTCCTAAATGAGAACCTACAACACCGCGTTCTTTCGATTTTTCAAGAAATCTATGCTTGGATGACCAATCAAGCGAACAAAGAAGAAGGCTCAGGGGGCATGCGCTTAACCATGTGGAGAATGTCCTGGGTTCTGTTCCTAGAGAGTCCCCTATACGGCTATGGTGACCCTGTAGGCTATAAACACCTTCTTGAACAGCCTCTTCTGACCTCATTTGCTGGCCCTAATGCCCTAGGCGCTATCACCTTAGGGCCACATCATGAAATTTTTGGGCAAATGTTGCGCTCAGGCATCTTTGGCTTGATAGCTGGCTTGCTCTTATTTTTTGCTCCTTTCACGGTATTTATTCAGCAATTGCGCCGTAATTCTCATAATCTGGCGGCTCAAGTAGGTTTAGCCTTTGTATTGGGCTTATTCATTTGCAGCCTCAGTATCGAGGTATTTAATCTCAAATACACTACGTCTTTCTATGCTCTGATGTTGGCTTGTCTGGGTGCTCAGGCCTTATCATTTGATCAAAGAGCATCATCATGAGTCCATCAAAATACTCCCTCACATTTGCTTGCTACAACTCAGTAGCTTATACAAAATTATGCATTGAAAGCATGATTGAACACGGCACCCCCTTAGACCGTTTAGTAGTGGTGGATAACGGTTCTACCGACGAAACCCGTACCTATCTCAATACCCTGCCTTTAGGGGGGCGTATATTCAATACCCAAAACTTAGGTTGTGGTGTTGCCTGGAATCAAGGCGCTCTTGCGCAACAGGCCGAATGGACCATCATCATGAATAACGATGTATTGGTCTCACCTCAATGGATTGAGAACTTAATTAGTACGGCAGAAAAGTTAAATTTAAAAGTGATCAGCCCAGCTTTGGTCGAGGGTCCATTGGATTACGATTTTAAGACCTTTGAGGCAAATGCAAGCCATCAGATGCGTGATGCGCATCGCATCGGCGGACGTCATGCGGTATGCCTAGCCATTCATCAATCCGTATGGTTAGATGTGGGGTACTTTCAGCCAGTACCTAAGTTGCTGGGCTATGAAGATACCTTATTTTTTCATGAGCTAGAAAAAAGCAAGATACAAACTGCCATGACAGGATCTTCTTGGTTGCATCACTATGGCTCCATCACACAAACCGCTATGAAACAAGAGCGCGGCTTGGCTCAAAAAGATGGTTTGGGCTATCGCTATAACTATAAGTTATTGAATCAATCTTGGCTGAGTCGAAAACTCAACAAAATAGAACGTAAGAGGCAATTATGCGAATGGTCTGAGCGTGAAGTGGCAGAGCACGGTATGTCCATCCATGGATTGCGTGAAAACAGCACCTTTAAGTGGATCTGAGTGAAGTGAAGATCAGTGCGCCATGAATTTGAATATGCAAAACTCAGTCACAGCTCCCGTGATCTTTTTTGGCTATTGGTCAGGGGTATTGCCGCCTGTCACAGAACTCCACTTCCGAAGTTTTATTCATCATCACCCTGAGAGTTCCTATGATCTTTGGTTAGATGATGATGCGCACAGCAGTTTGTCGCCTGAAATGAATTGGTTAAACGATTATCCTCAGATCAACATCAGGCGTTTTTCACTTCAAGCTTTGATCGATCAGTATGTTCACCCCAAGCAATCCTCAAAACATCAACCCAAAGCTTGGCATGAGTGGCTTCGTCAACAACACAAACGCAAGATTTTTAGAAAAATCAATTTACAATCATGGGTCCATCCAGCTATTGGCGTTACTTACAAACACTCATCACCTTTATTCAAAGGATTTACGCATAATCTAGCCTACCGGGGCGACTTGGCGCGCTGTTTGATTCCAGTCAAATACTATCTCCAATCAAGCCTCTATTTGGACTTGGATATTTGTTTTTTAAGTAGCTTATTAGACCTCTGCCAAGGCTCTGGATTTGCTTATCGCTGGGAAGAATTTACATTTGCTAACAGTGCCATTCTATTTACTCCGAATATCGATGCAGCCAAAGCGATCATTGCCAAAGGCAATGAGATTGAAACTTTCATCCCCTGGCATTTATTCACAGATGATATTTGTGCCAAGCTCAAGATTCACATCTATCCGACCAATCTGTTTGACCCCGGATGGGATAAGAGTTCTTTACTGAGAAATGATGTGAGTTTATTTTTTAAGCACAGTGCTCAATCAACAGCCATTGTTGATGAATTATTTGCCAAAGGCTACAGAGTCAATCACTGGCACAATCATTGGCAAACTATTCCTGAAGATGGTTCGCCTTACCAACATTTACTTCAACAATTTAAAGCCAGTGCTTAATCCATGAACGCCACCATTGCCGCATTCTTGATAAGCTTGATTAGTTGCCTGCTGATTATTAGATATCAACATCTCCATAGCCACATTACTGGAGACAGTGAACTTTCTGGGCCGCAAAAATTTCACCACACCATTGTTCCTCGTATTGGTGGGGCAGCTATTTTATTAGGGCTGCTGACTGCATCAGTAGTTCGCTGGATTCAAGATATTCCAACTGACATTGATTTAGGAATTATCTTAGCTTGTAGCCTGCCAGCAGCACTCATGGGATTAACTGAGGATATCACTAAGCGTATTGGTGTTCGTACACGTTTAATAGCCACTGTTTGCTCTGCGCTCCTAGCTGGTTACTATTTAAGTGCATGGATTAGTCGTATTGATGTCATGGGAGTTGATTATCTACTAGCCATACCAGCTATTAGTATTATTTTTACATGTATAGCAATTGCAGGATTAGCTAATGCCTATAACATCATCGATGGTTTCAATGGCTTAGCTAGCATGGTGGCCATCATTGCTCTTTTAGCTATTACCTATGTTGCCATACGTGTAAATGATAGCTCTATTGCAATTGCAGCCCTGGTCATGGTGGGAGCCTTAGCTGGATTCTTTTTGTGGAACTACCCCAGAGGACTTATTTTCTTGGGGGATGGCGGCGCTTATCTGATTGGTTTTTGGATTGCAGCATTATCTATTTTGCTAGTGTCCCGCAACTCAACAATTTCTCCATGGTTTGCTGTACTAGTCAATTGCTACCCTATTTTTGAAGCTTTATTTTCCATCTGGCGAAGAAAAGTTCATCAAGGGAAAAGTCCTGGGCAGGCCGATGCTTCTCATTTTCATTCCCTCATCTACCGGCGCATCATTCGCTGGGCTTATATTTCTGGGGTGGCATATAAGGATCATGAAGCTAATGCGAGAACATCTCCATATCTATGGTTCCTATCGAGTCTTGCCGTTATTCCTGCAATCTTATGGTGGCAACATACCTGGTTACTACAACTTTCAGGGCTTCTGTTTATCATCAGTTATGTGTACCTCTACATCATGATAGTTAAATTCAAGACGCCCTCTTGGATGCGTTAGTTGCGCCTGAATTAATTTCAACCCAGGCGCTACTAGAATCACACATAACACTTCAATTGTTAAAGATGATAGTGTTTTTAACGAGAAAAACACCGAGTTAAAAAATCCTAAGTACTTGATTCTGAATCTGAATCAGTCATTTCGTTTCCTTCAGGATCCTCCAAAACAACCACTTCTGGTTGAATCTTTAGGCGGTGTAAAAACATCAAGTGCTCATCCTGACTTTTGCGTAGCTTCATGTAACTGTCCAAAAGCGATTGATAAACACGTCGCTCTTTCATGATGAAATCATCATGATGATCGCTATTGCGCAACTGTTGTTTTTGTAAAAATAACCACGAGGCCATCATGACCCTGATTTTTGGTTTGTATTGGTTGAATTTAGACTTGAAGTACATGAGTGCAGCAAACTTATGCAACAACTTTAAAACTGTTTCAGGTTGATTTTGCCACTCGATACTGAGATCCTTGCCGTGTGACATGAAGAATGGAATATCCAAGAACCTTTCACTCCAAATATGAGCGCTCTTAAATAACTCTGGGTACTGACGCCACACACCGTTGTAGTTACTCATACCCTTTGCATTTTTCGAAAATTGCTCATACTGATACACCACTACACCGGCATCATGAACATCTTTTTTGGCAATTTTGTGATTGGGATTTAATAGGTACTCTGGTGCAAAAGGTACAAAGCGCTCATCGGCATCAATCATGGCAGCCAACATATCAGGCTTTAGCTCCCCAATCTTTTCATCAACCCTAAATGAAAATTTAAGCTCTAAGCGCTCAATCCGCCATAAGCTATCTACAATTTGATTGGCTAAGTTTTTCTGAATGATGTCACCTGGCTGCAAAGCCCTATAAACATCTCTGCGAAGCTTGTTGTATTCAGCCTCATCCTCAAAAGGTAAGATCTTTGTTTTAGCGTATCCACCATGCTTGAGTGCATTCAGACTGGAACGATACTTGCCTGGCAGACTCTTAGGACCCGTACGACCCAAAATATGAATTGACATTCTTAACTCCTAAAAAATTAATGAAGTTAAATCTTGGATCAATTTTTAGGAATGAAGTCACGTACTTATTTTTGAAAAACTCACGTATTTATTATTTGGAAACCACATGGGTATACGACTTGGTATTTTCGATCTCTTTTGCTAAATGATTGGCATGCCGCCTATAAAAATTTAGATTATCGAGAACGTTATAAATTCCCACTGAACGCATGATGGGGCCAGCGAACTGAACAAACGGAGTTTCGCGCTCACCTCGCCGATTAAGGCGAGTTTTTTTGTTCATATGCTGCATCCAAATGCTATTGAGGCGACTGATCAAATAAATTATTTCATCAGTCATCTTGGGCCGCCCCGCTGAGGATCGCATTGGCTTAAGACCCGATTGACGCCCTGTTTTTGGACAGTAATCGTACTTTTTAGTTTTTTCATAAACCCTGATTTGTCGCAAGGCGTGCATTACCTGCTCATGAGCCTTTTGCCTCAGCCCAAAAGGAAAATTTGCCTTTTGAATTTGACTAGTCACCAATCGAGAAAGCTCTGATGGCATAAACTACTTCCTCCAGCGGACTCCCGCTTGTGAATCTGGCGTACCTGTAAATTCCACACCAGCCTCTTCAAATGCCTTTTTTAATGCTTCAAGTGTTTTGACATTACTACTTGGAATTCCTTCGAAAGATTCCAAACGTAACAAGCTTGAGAAGCCTACTCCAGACTTTTCTGCAAGCTCACGTCTAGACCAATCTAACAATCCACGGGCAGCACGAATTTGAGCACTTGTAACCAAAGGTAATTTGACCTTATAATGAGTTAAATTGCACTATTTATAGTTTAATTAACACTTTTTTAAATGCTAAAGGATCTAAAATATGCTTAATAATCAAGATTTTGCCCTGTTACGAGCCAAAAGTCTAGGTGGGTCAGATATGGGAGCCGTATTGGGTTTATCAAAGTACCGCAGTGCTGTAGACGTTTGGATGGAGAAGACAGGCAAGGAGGTTGCAGTTAAAGATTCTTTACCGCTCCGATTTGGTCAATTCGCAGAATCCTTTGTCGCTTCTGAATACGCCCTAGCGACTGGCTTGTCTTTGGCGACCCATGATGTTGCCGTGATTCATCCTGAGTATGCGTATATGCATGGGTACATTGATCGGTTTGTATTGTCGGGTGATTTACCGCTAATTGGTTCTGATGGACAAATCAATGCCTCACGCATTTTGGAATGTAAGACAGCCAATCCCTTTGCTCAATCAGAGTGGGGAGAAGCAGGCAGTGATCAAGTACCACTCTCTTATTTAGTGCAGTGTGTTTGGTACATGATGCTCACCAATATAGATCGAACTGATCTAGCGGTTCTATTTGGTAATACCGACTTTAGGATTTATGAGATTACTAGGGATCTAGAGCTAGAACAGATGGTTCTAGAAAGAGCCAAGTTGTTTTGGGAGAATCATGTCCTAACTGACATTGCTCCTGCCGCCACATCTGAGTCGGACTATAAGACTCTCTTTGGTAAATCAAGTGTGAGTAAATCAGTAGAAGCCCCCGCTAAAACTTGTGAACTCATTAAGAAGCTCAAATCTCTCAATGAACAAGTAGAACACTATGAAGCAGAGATTAGTCAGATCAAGCAAAGCATCATGGGGCAGATGCAAGATGCAGAAGTGCTGACTTATCACGGTCAGACCTTGGCTACATGGAAGGCTCCTAAGCCTTCACTCAGACTAGATGCCAAGAGGCTCTCTGAAGATCATCCAGACTTAGTCAATCAATACCAAGTACCTATCCAGAACAGTCGCCGCTTGGTGATCAAGGAGCTCTCATGAAAGCACTATCTACCGCCATCAACACTCTGTGCCAAACCATGGCTCTTGATCCAGAAGAAGTCCAACTTTGGTTAGATCAACACCTGGGTGTACCGCTTTACCCTCAGGTACAACTACTGAGACTGGCTAATAAGAACCAATTAGATCCCCTATCGGATGAGATTGCTTTAGTGCAAGGGCAAGACCAAACATATCAACCCTTCATCACGATTGATGGGTGGTCTAAGCTCATAAACCATCACCCTCAATATGCAGGGATGAGCCTGAGAGATTCGACCGAGCTCATCAACAACATCCCCACTTGGATGGAGTGCACCATCTATAGAAACGATCGGATTCTACCGATTGTGATCAAAGAATATTTCGAAGAAGTCAGAACCGATCACCCATCTTGGCAACAGATGCCAAGACGCATGTTAAGACACAGAGTAATACAGCAGTGTGCGAGATTGGCTTTGGGAATTAGCGCTCATGAAAATCACAGCACAAACGGTCATAAATATACAATTAATTCAACCCATACTGCCAACACACCAAAAGAAAAAAGCTCTAAAAGTGAGGCACTTAAAGAGCTTTTAGCTAGAAAAGAGTGAATACTATTAGACTGTTTTTCGCCAAACTGTTCTATTAATGTAATCAGTGTAACTCATCACAATACGAAGTATTTTCTTAGAAACAGCACCAGCTTCATAGTCCACAACAGCTGGCAAAATTCGAGCACCTTGTTGATGCTGTGTGGTTACCACATGCACAGCATCCACAACATCCTGAGGTTTCAGGCCAGACATGATCAATGTGCCAACATCCATGCCCTCAGGTCTTTCGTGAGCATTACGAATAGTAATAGCAGGAAGATTCAGCAAAGAACCTTCCTCAGTAATTGTTCCACTATCGGATACTACGCAAAACGCTTCTATCTGTAGCTTGTTATAGTCAAAAAATCCAAAAGGTTTAGCGAAGCGAATTAATGGATGGGAAGCAATATCACCTAATTGATCTATGCGTTTTTGTGTGCGAGGGTGAGTAGAAACAATGACTGGGAAATTATATTTCTCAGCCAAAGCATTTAAAGATGCCAATAAGTTACTTAAATTTTCTGGAGAATCGACGTTTTCTTCACGATGAGCACTTACCAAAAAGTACTGCTTCGATTGTAGGTTCAATGTCTTGAGAATTTCAGACGCCTGGATTTTAGACATATAGAAATCAAGAACCTCTCGCATGTGAGAGCCTGTCTTGATAATGGTTTCAGGACGAATACCTTCAGCAATCAAATAACGTCTTGCATGCTCAGTTAAAACCAAATTGATATCGCTTAAATGATCCAAAACTTTACGATTTAACTCCTCTGGAACTCTTTGGTCAAAACAGCGGTTGCCCGCCTCCATATGAAA
>CAMCVH010000001.1 GCA_945881875.1 Polynucleobacter meluiroseus | reverse complement strand
TCATTTGATATTGATCCTGGTAGCTTTACTCCTAACCCAGCAACGATGTTGGAATTCAACATTTGGGCATGGAATAGCCGAGTCTTTCCTGGTATTGACACTCTGAATGTCCGCTTGAACGACAAAGTGCGTATCCGTGTGGGTAATTTAACAATGACGAATCATCCTATTCACCTGCATGGGCATGAGTTCCATGTCACAGGTACTGATGGTGGACCAACGCCAAAGGCAACCCGTTGGTATGAAGTGACAACTGATGTCGCGGTGGGTCAAATGCGTCAAATTGAGTTTTTAGCGGATGAAGAAGGTGATTGGGCATTCCATTGTCATAAGAGTCACCACACTATGAATGCAATGGGGCACGATATTGCTAATTTAATTGGAGTTGATCATCGAGGATTGGCTGGAAAAATCAAGAAAGTTATACCTGATTACATGGTCATGGGAGAGCGAGGCATGTCTGATATGACTGAGATGGAGATGGAGCTTCCCAAAAACACTCTTCCAATGATGACAGGCGATGGTCCTTATGGATCCCTTGAGATGGGTGGCATGTTCACAGTCTTGAAAGTACGAAAGGATCAAGCTCCCAACGACTATAAGAATGCTGGATGGTTCAAACAGCCCAAAGGGACCCAGGCATTTGAATGGAAGGGTGCTACACCAAGTCCATCAAGAAGTAAGGATGCAGGGTCTTCTGCAATGAAGCGAATGCATCCAACACCAGAAGTCGAAGTGAAGGTCAAAAAGCCTTCAGGTTCAACAAGTCACAATCACTAATTAGGAGTTCAAAATGAAATTCAAGTTCGCTTATATATTTTTTGGCTTAGCTTTGTCTCAGTTAACCTTTGCTCATGGGGATCAGCATAAAAAGCCGATGCATCATCAAATGACTATTCAGCAGGAAGACTGGGGTATTGTAGGTAATAGCAAGGAGGTCACTCGCACCATTGCGGTGTCAATGTCTGATGATATGAAGTTCAAGCCCGAAAAAATTGATATTAAATTAGGCGAAACCATTAAGTTTGTTATCAAGAATAACGGGAATTTAATGCATGAGATGGTGATTGGAACAAAGCCTGTGCTTGATAAACATGCTGAAATGATGGTGAAGCATCCAAACATGGAGCACGATGAACCCTACATGGCTCATGTTTCTCCAGGGAAATCAGCAGAAATCATCTGGAAATTCAATCGTCCAGGAAAATTTGACTTTGCTTGCTTGATTGCTGGGCACTATCAAGCCGGTATGGTTGGAAAAATTGAGGTGAAATGATGAAAAAACTTATTGCATTGGGATTACTTCTATTGAGCTCTGGTATCTCTGCGACGGAGTGGGCTAAGGGAGAGGTCCGCCGTATTGATATTGAGAATAAGAAGCTGACCATAAAACATGAAGAAATCAAAAGTCTTGATATGCCTCCAATGTCCATGGTTTTCTACGTTGAGAACTCTGATATTTTAAAAGGAATTAATCCAGGCGATAAGGTTGAATTCACGGCTGAAGAAAAAGGAACAAAGCTAATTGTTAAACAAATTAGAAAGCCATAATAAAAATTAATCTTCAATGTTTGATTGGTAAAAACTAATGAAAACTTTAAATAAAATCAGACGGTCAATGATTTTCGGAGCGATGTTATTGCCCGCTCTCAGTTTTTCATCTCCCCTAAAACCTCTGATCACGATGTGGAAAAGTCCAACTTGTGGATGCTGTAAAGATTGGGAGATTTACCTACAGAAAAATGGCTTTAATGTGAAAGCTATTCCCGAAGGAAATGATCAAATACGCAGGAAGTTAGGAATGCCCATCCAGTATGGCTCTTGTCACACTGCATTAATAAATGGATATGTCATTGAGGGTCATGTGCCCTCAAAAGAAATCAAAAGATTATTAATTGAAAAACCTATAGCATTAGGTTTGGCGGTTCCTGCAATGCCTATTGGTTCGCCTGGAATGGATGGACCTGAATACAGTGAAAAAAAAGATCCTTATGATGTTCTTTTGATTGGTTTTAATGGTAAATCGACTATTTACCAAGCCTACAGATAGATACATCTATCTTTATAACTGATTAATTCTGTCTTAATACATACATAGTCTAAAAGCCACTCTCGGGTGGTTTTCTTTTTTGTAGACCACAAACTTAAATTTCCACATATTTGCAACAAGTACGAACTCGTACTATAATAGTACGCATACAGACTAAATTTAAAGGGAATTGAGATGAGTTTCTTGCCATTAATTAAGGAGCTAGCAACTACCTATCAGGCATTTGAGAGCTATTCAGCTGCTCACGTAAAAGAGCTGGGGTTAACAACGACCCAGTTTGACATCTTGGCAACTTTAGGAAACCAGCCTCCGATGACTTGTAAGGAGTTAGGCGACAAGACATTAATTCTTAAGGGAACTATGACAGGAGTTTTAGAAAGAATGCAAGCGAAAGGGCTGATTGAAAGAATTCCCAATGAAGATGATGGTCGTAGTTACAAGATTGGCCTTACCAAATCAGGAGATAAGCTATTTAAAAAGGCATTTCCAGAGCATTTGCAGTATTTGGGAAAAGCATTTGGCAAGTTAAGCAACAAAGAAATAGAGCAAGCCGTAAAAACATTAAAAGAAATCAAAACAATTTTTAATTAATTCAAAAAAAGGAAAACTGATGAAAACGTATCAAAACACATTAAACCTCTTGGGTCGCCTACTAATCGTAGCTTTGTTCTTGCCTGCAGGCCTATCAAAAGCTACTGGCTTTGAGGGAACGGTTGGCTACTTTACGTCACTGGGTATGTTTTTACCAACATTGGCGGTGATCATTGCAATTATTACTGAAGTAGCAGGTGGTTTAGCTTTACTTGTGGGGTTTAAAACTCGAATCGTAGCAATTTTGTTAGCAGTCTTTACATTAGCCGCAACGATTATTGGTCATGCCTATTGGGCTGCTCCTGCGGATGCAGCATTCATCCAACAACTCCTATTCTTTAAGAATATTGCGGTCATCGGCGGCCTGATGGTTCTCGCTTCATCTGGAGCTGGCAAATTTAGTATCGATGGCTTTAAAGACTCCAAGTAATCCTGATAACGGACTTTAATTAAAGGATATCTAATGACTAAAATTCTACAAATTAAATCCAGCATTTTTTCTGCTGGTGGCCAATCAGGTCAATTAACGGACACTTTTGTTAAAAACTTGGTTGCCAAAAATGCAAACTCTGAAGTGATTGTGAGAGACTTTGCTAAAGATGCAGTCCCCCATTTAGATGAAGCTCGCTTTATGTCCTTTATGACAAAACCAGAAGAGCGAAGTGCCGAACAAAAGGCGGTAGTAGCCTATTCCGATGCTCTGATTAAAGAGCTTAAAGAGGCAGATGTGATTGTGCTGGGATTACCCATGTATAACTTAGGAGTTCCATCAAATCTCAAGGCTTACTTTGATCATATTGCTCGTGCTGGTGAAACTTTCAAATACACCGAATCAGGTCCAGCGGGCCTAGTTACAGGTAAGAAGGCTTACGTAGTGGCCACTCGAGGCGGCAACTATCAGGGTACGCCTTATGACACCCAAACCGATTACATCAAAGTATTTCTAGGCTTTATTGGTATTACTGATGTGGAGTTTGTGTATGCCGAAGGCCTCAACATGGGTGAAGAGCCTAAGGCTACGGCATTAGAAAGTGCTCGCTCACAGTTAGAGAAAAAAGTAGCTTAATATCTCAATAACCAAAAAGGTCCGAAATGTTACAGCTCAGAAAATCCGATGAACGTGGCTATGCCGATCATGGCTGGCTGAAGAGCTTTCACTCATTTTCATTTGCTAATTACTATGACCCAAAATTCATGGGTTGGGGAAATTTACGAGTGATTAATGAAGATCGTATTGAGTCTGGTCGTGGTTTTGGTGATCACGGTCACCGAGATATGGAAATCATTAGTTATGTGTTGTCGGGTGAGCTGGCACATAAAGACAGCATGGGTAACATCAAGGGAATTCCTCCTGGGGATGTTCAGCGTATGAGTGCTGGGACAGGAGTGGTACATAGTGAGTTCAATCACGCCATAGATCAAGAAACTCATTTTCTTCAGATTTGGATTGAGCCTAAATTCAGAGGTGTAAAACCAGGGTATGAGCAAAAGACCATTCCCTTGACTGAAAAGCAGGGAAAGTTAAGGCTGGTGGCCTCACTTGATGGAAAAAATAATTCAGTCAAAATCAATGCGGATGCCAAGCTCTATGTCGGTCTATTTGATGGTGATCAAAAGACAACTTTAGAAATTAATCCTCAGCGCAAAGCCTATGTCCACTTAATTAAGGGATCGCTTGAAGTCAATGGGCAGGAACTTGAGAGTGGTGATGCGTTGATGTTGGCTGAAGAAAATCAAGTTTCAATTTCACATGGAAAAGATGCCGAAGTATTGGTCTTTGATTTGGCGCCAAATTAATCAAGTGAATCAGTTTGATTGAGTAAAGTATTGATTTTCGATCTATGGACAAACTAGATAGAACACAACCATCAAATCGCATGCCCACTTGGTACATTCCGCATGGGGGAGGTCCTTGCTTTTTCATGGACTGGAATCCTCCCCATGAATGGGACAAAATGGCGTCATTCCTCAGAGGTTTACCATCGACTTTGCCAGGAAAACCCAAGGGAATTGTGATGATCTCCGCACATTGGTTGGAGAAAACCATCACCATTACTGGGTCATCAAATCCAGAGCTTATCTATGATTACTACGGTTTTCCAGCACATACTTATGAGTTGAAATATCCGGCAAAGGGCGACCCTGACTTAGCGCACAAAATAGTTCAACTTTTGGAGGTTGCAAATATTACAGCCAAGATTGATCCAGTTCGTGGATTTGATCATGGCATGTTTATACCAATGATGTTGATGTTTCCTGATGCTGATATCCCAACAGTTCAGGTTTCTCTCAACAGTAATTTAGATCCTCAAACTCAGATGAATCTTGGTCAAGCACTAGAGAAACTTCGTGATCAAGGAATATTGATTATTGGCTCTGGCATGAGTTTTCATAACATGCGTGCTTATGGCAATCCTAGCTTTAGTTCTGTTTCAGATGAGTTTGATGATTGGCTCACTAAAACAGTTGAATCTGAACCTCAAGAACGTCATCAAGCATTGATTGAATGGGCTAATGCCCCATCCGCCAGGCAATCTCATCCTTTAAGGCAAGAAGAGCACTTATTACCTTTGATGGTGGCTTCTGGTGCAGCGTCTAAGGAATTGGGTCGTAAGGTATTTTCAGATCGGGTCTTAGAGACAACTATTTCAGCCTATATGTTTGGATAATAAAAAAGAGCATGAGTTCAATTTGAACTGATGCTCTTTATAACGCTTTTGAATTAATTGATTAGCTTGCTTGTCCAACCGGAATTGATGTGAATCCTTGTGGTACCTCGTGACTAGATTCAATGATGTCAGCAGTCATTTCAGCTGTTGCTGCCGAAAGAGTCCATCCTAAATGGCCATGACCTGTGTTGTAAAACACATTTGATTTCGAACCTTTTCCAATTTTCGGCATCATATTAGGCATCATTGGTCTTAAGCCTGCCCAAGGTACTACTGAGCGAGTGCTGACTTTGGGGAAGCATTGGTTGACCCAGTCAATCAATGGCTTGATACGATCAGCACGAATGTCTCGATTGACCCCATTGAACTCTGCTGTGCCGGCTACGCGGAAACGATCAACACCCAATCTGCTAGTGACTAGCTTTGTTTCATCATCAAGTAAGCTCACCATCGGTGCTCCTGCTTGACTCTGGACATCATTCAGATTGACGGTGATAGAGTAGCCTTTGACTGGATAAATGTTGACATAGTCACCAAGCTGGCTAGCAAGTTGACGGCTTGCAATGCCTGCGCAAACGACAACATTGTCAAATGTTAATTCTTCAAGCTCGCCATCTTTTTTGATGATGACTCTAACTGTATCTCCATCGGAATCAACTTCGACGACCTCGCAATCGTAGATGGTTTTCACACCTCTTTTTTCGGCAGCCAAAGATAAGCCATGTGTGAACTTATGGATATCGCCAGTTGAGTCACTCTCAGTGTAGTAGCCACCATAGTATTGACCAGATAGTGTTGGTTCAATGCCAATGATTTCTTGAGGTGAAAGAGATCTTCTTTCTAGGCCACCTTTAGCCAATAATTTAGATACCTTTGCAGCGTGATCAAATCCTGATTTGTCGCGATAGATATGCAAGATACCTTCTCGTTTTAAATCAAAATCAATACCTTCATCTTGCGCCCATTGAAACAAAAACTTTCTAGCTTCAATGGCAAGTTTTGTGGTTGCGGCGGTGTTCTTTTCATAGTGAGGAATGGCAGCCATAAATTCTGCAAACCAAGAAATCTTATGCCAGCTAGGCTTCATATTGATCAGTAGTGGGGCATCTTTTTTAAAGATCCATTTCATGCCTTTGAGAATAGTGCTCCAGTGATTCCATACCTCAGCATTGGATGCCGAGAGTTGGCCACCATTGGCAAAGGATGTTTCCATAGCACTGTAACGATGCCTCTCAAGTAAAGTGACTTTAAAGCCTCGTTTTGCTAATGCGTAAGCTGTCGTGACACCTGTGATGCCACCGCCAATAACTACAAAGTTTTTCATGAATAGCTCCAAAACGCCAAAGGGGTTGAGCGCACTAGAAATTTCTAATGTGCGCCCCCTCTGTTTTGGACCTGAGAGATTCACAAGCTAAGCTTGCTTGCTCCTGCGGTACCCTGGCAGACGTTCATTGCCAGAGACTCTTCAGAGTTTTTAATCAGATATCGGTTCTTTTGCCTGAGAGTTTCCGGGGCGGTTGCTCCTTCGGCGCCGCAAATAAATGCGATCTCTCCCGATATCAAATTACATCCTAGTTACAACAAGTATTACTATAAACTAAATTTAACTTTCTCATTCTTTCGTTAAAGCTCCACAAAAGCCTTAACTTCATGTAATGAAGATTAATTTTGATTACTTCATGATTTCTAAATCATATTTTCATAACTAAAAGTAATGATTAAACAATTAAATAGTATTTTACGTAATATAAGGTTCTATCTATAGTTCCACCTAATTCATTAGTTAGGTGGCGCCATGCGTACAAATCGACATACCAATATCTCTGACACTCCAGAGAATCAAGAACATTTATCAATTGGTTTACCCCCCGTGGAGAAAACATCGAGTCTGGTTTTACTTGATAAACGGGTGTTTTTAGTGGGATTCTTAATTGCAATGTCTTTTGCTGGCTACTGGTTTAGTCAAGCTGATCATCACGTAAGACACTCTCTTGCTACTTCATTAGCGGCTTTGTTGACATCAGAATATTTTTGGCTTGCTGTTGGTGTTGGTTTGGCGGCACAAATTGTTGATGGTGCTCTGGGGATGGCTTATGGAGTAACTTCAAATTCCTTTCTTTTGGGTATTGGCGCGACACCAGCCGCAGCCTCGGGCGCGGTCCATGTTGCGGAAATTTTTACAACAGCCTTATCCGGTGTTTCGCATATTAAATTTGGAAACGTTGATAAAGAGTTGTTCAAAAAAATTGTGATACCTGGAGTATTAGGTGGTGTGGCTGGAGTCATCTTTTTAACTTCAATTGATGGAAAACTGCTGAAGCCTTTTGTTACTGCTTATTTATTGATCATGGGCGTAATTATTTTGAGAAAAGCTTTCAAAGTGGTTAAAGAGAAACCCACTGAAGAGCTACAGCACGTGAGAAAGTTAGCTGTGAGCGGAGGATTTCTTGATGCTGTCGGTGGAGGTGGATGGGGCCCAGTTGTGACATCCTCGCTGATTGGTCAGGGCAATAATCCTAGAAAAACCATCGGCACTGTCAATACTGCAGAATTCTTTGTTGCTCTTGCAACGGGCACAAGCTTTTTATTGCTGGGTGGTCTTGATCATTGGGTACTTGTTGCGGGCCTAGTCTTTGGTGGATTATTTGCAGCGCCTTTTGCAGCTTATTTAACTAGTAGATTATCAGTCAAGACTCTATTGATTTCAATTGGGCTTTTGATCTCAAGCTTAAGCGCGTTCAATTTATTTAAAACTTTGGTGTGAGTAAAAATAATGGCAACTTACACTAAAGAAACAGTCACCAGCGTTAAGCATTGGAACGACACACTATTTAGCTTCACCACCACCAGAAATAAAAGTCTGCGCTTTCGCAATGGTCATTTCTTGATGATTGGCTTAGAGGTTGAAGGTAAGCCTTTGGTGAGAGCCTACAGTGTGGCGAGTGCCAACTATGAAGAGCACCTTGAGTTTTTAAGTATCAAAGTTGAAAACGGCCCATTAACTTCACGTCTACAAAATATCAAAGTAGGTGATCCTATTTTGGTCAGTGAAAAGTCTGTCGGTACTTTGGTGATTGATGATTTGAATCCCGGTAAAAATCTTTACTTGTTCAGCACAGGCACAGGTTTGGCTCCATTCATGAGCATCATTCGCGATCCTGACACTTATGAACGCTTCGAAAAAGTAGTGTTGATTCATGGCGTGCGTTTGGTCAGCGAATTGGCGTATGAAGATTACATCAAGAACGAATTACCCAATGATGAGTTCTTGGGTGAAATGGTTCGTGAAAAACTAATCTACTACCCAACAGTCACAAGAGAAGCATTCAAGCACACGGGACGTTTA
The DNA here is from genome assembly GCA_945881875.1 of Polynucleobacter meluiroseus. Classification (GTDB taxonomy): domain Bacteria; phylum Pseudomonadota; class Gammaproteobacteria; order Burkholderiales; family Burkholderiaceae; genus Polynucleobacter; species Polynucleobacter meluiroseus_A. The sequence goes on along the minus strand of CAMCVH010000001.1, from coordinate 748,698 downwards.
ACCACTGCGATTGAGAACGGTCAGTTGTTCAAGGACATTGGTTTGCCGCCATTGGATCCAGCGAATGATCGCGGCATGATTTGCGGCAGCCCATCCATGCTCAAAGAGATCTCAGAAATGCTTGATGCCAAAGGCTTCAAGGTTTCACCAAGTCTCGGTCAGTTAGGTGACTACGTGTATGAACGAGCATTCGTTGAATCTTGATTGGAAAGATCAGTATGTACCAATACAACCCCATAGATCAAAGCATTGTTGATGATCGCGTCAAGCAATTCAGAGGACAAGTTGAAAGACGTTTGCAAGGCACGCTTCCTGAAGAAGAGTTTCGTCCTTTGCGCCTGCAAAATGGACTCTATTTACAGCGTCATGCCTACATGTTGCGGATTGCGATCCCGTATGGTCTATTCAATAGTCAACAAATGCGCATGTTTGCCAAGATTGCTGATAAATATGATCGTGGCTATGGACATTTCACAACCCGTCAAAACATCCAATTCAACTGGCTGAAGTTAGAAGAAACCCCTGAAATACTTGCAGATTTGGCCAGTGTGCAAATGCATGCCATACAGACATCTGGTAACTGTGTTCGCAATATCACCAGCGATCCATTTGCTGGTGTTGCAGCCGATGAAATTGTTGATCCTCGACCGATTTGTGAGTTATTGCGTCAATGGTCAACGCTTCATCCTGAGTTTGCCTTTCTTCCAAGAAAATTCAAGATTGCAGTCAGCTCTTCCAAAGAAGATCGTGCGATTGTTGCGGCTCATGATTTAGGACTTTTCTTGAGAAATAATGAACAGGGTGAGTTGGTTGCTGATGTTTTGGTCGGCGGCGGTATGGGTCGCACCCCCATCATTGGTACCATCATTCAGCATGGTTTACCTTGGCAAGAGTTACCTAACTATATTTCTGCAGTTTTGCGTGTCTATAACTTGCATGGACGTCGAGATAATTTATACAAAGCAAGAATCAAGATTCTTCTGAAGGCCCTTGGGGTCGAAGAGTTCACCCGTCAAGTGAATGAAGAGTATCAATTTTGGCAGGGTGGCCACCAAGCTTTCACCCAAGAAGAGTGGAATCAAGTTGCTCAGTATTTTGTTAAGCCAGCTTATAAAACTCTTTCATCTTTAAATGAGGGCGCGATTGTTTTACAAGCGCCTGAATCAGAGCGAACATCGTTCTCTCGATGGCTTGAGAGAAACGTTAAAAAACATCAAATCTCAGGCTATGCCAGTGTTTTGTTGTCTTTAAAACCACATGGAACTGTTGCCCCTGGTGATATTGATTCATCTCAGATGATCAAAATTTCTAATTTGGCAGATCAATATAGTTTTGGTTTGATACGCTCAACCCACGAGCAAAATTTGGTCTTGGCAGATGTTGAGGAAACGCGTTTATATGAGTTGTGGAAAGAAGCTAAATCATTGGGCTTGGCTTTACCAAATATTGGCTTATTGACTGACATCATTGCCTGCCCAGGCGGTGACTTCTGTTCTTTGGCTAATGCCAAATCTATTCCGATTGCCAATGACATTCAAAAGAGATTTGATGATTTAGATTACCTATTTGATATTGGTGACATCACCCTGAATATTTCAGGGTGCATCAACTCTTGCGGTCACCATCACGTTGGCAATATCGGCATTTTAGGTGTCGATAAAGATGGTCAAGAGTGGTATCAGGTGACATTGGGTGGTGAGCAAGGGCTTCAAGCAGCGATTGGTAAAGTGATTGGTCCTTCATTCTTTGCCAGTGATATGCCTGATGTGATCAGTGACCTGATTCAGGTCTACATTGAATTGCGTGAGCCCGAAGAATCATTCATCCAGACCTATCGTCGCGTGGGAGTAGAGCCATTTAAAACCAGGGTCTACGCCAATAAAGAGAAAAAAGATAAAAACAAAAAAATTGGAGAAGATGCAAATGGCTAAGCTCATACGTTATCCGAGGGGTGGCGTTGCCCAAGTAGTCGACAACCAATGGCAGATTCTGCCTGTGGATACTCAAGAACCTCTGGGTTCAGGTTCGTATTTGGTGCCATTTCAGTATTGGCTTGATCATTCCAGCTCTAAAGAGATTCAGGCCAAGTATTTGGCCGGCGAATTGGGAGTTTGGTTCGCCAGTGATGCGGATTTGACCACTCATCGCGATGTGATTTTGGCTGGAATGAAATTTTGGGCCATCATCGCTGTTGATTTCCCTATATTTAGAGATGGCCGAGGTTTTAGTCACGCAGCCTTACTCAGAGAAAGATTGGGTTGGCAAGGTGAATTACGAGCAATCGGTGACGTATTGATTGATCAACTACTGAAAATGGCAAAAGTTGGCTTTGATAGTTTCTTATTAAGAGCAGATCAGAATGAGTCAGTCGCTTTAGAACAATTTGAACTTATTCATCATCGACTACAAAACGACTGGCGCGCAAGCCGTGACCAATTGGGCAGAGGTAGTCATGTCAAGTAATAGTGATTTGTGGCAGATTCCAAAAGTAGAGTTGCCTGGAAGTCATCTTTCAAAGTTACAAAACAATTTGGAAGAGCGTCTGACAAACATCAGTGGTCAATATGGTGATGTTCGCTTTGCAACCAGTTTGGCAGCTGAGGACATGGCAGTGACTGATGGAATTGCAAAAAGTGCTAAGTCGATTCATATTTTCACTCTCTTAACGGGTCGTCTCCACGCTGAGACCATTGAAATGAAAGAGACCGTTGAAAACCACTATGGTCTCTCAATTGATGCGGTAGAGCCTCAAGCTCAAGATGTTCAAGCATTCATAGCTCAGCATGGCTTGAATGGCTTTTATGACAGCGAAGAAGCCAAGAAGAACTGTTGTTATGTCAGAAAAGTGAAGCCACTTGAGTTGAGCTTGAATGGCGCCGATGCTTGGATCACAGGTTTAAGGCGCTCGCAATCAGTGACCAGGAATGAATTGGCGTTTCAGGAGCTAGATGAAGTTAGAGGTATCCCAAAATTCAATCCGATTTTTGATTGGACTGATGACGAATTGTGGGCTTATTTGGCTTGGCAAAAGGTCCCATTGCATCCATTGCATCAAAAGGGCTATCCCAGCATAGGTTGTGAGCCTTGTACGAGAGCTATTCGTGCCGATGAAGAATTGAGGGCAGGGCGTTGGTGGTGGTTAAACAAAGAAAGTAAAGAGTGCGGTTTGCATCTGAAATAAAAATCATGACACAAGAACAAACACAATTAAATAATGAGCATTTGGATTGGCTAGAGGCTGAGTCCATTTATATTATTCGTGAGCTGATTGCTCAAGCCAGTCGTCCTGCCATGTTGTTTTCTGGGGGAAAAGATTCAATTGTGATGTTTCATTTGGCTAGAAAAGCTTTTCGCTTTGGCGCTCGCCCAATTCGTTTGCCGTTTCCTTTATTGCACATTGATACTGGCCATAACTACTCAGAAGTCATCCAATTTAGAGATGAAATTGTTCAGCAAACAGGAGCAGATCTGATTGTTGAGTATGTTGAAGACTCTATTCAAAAGGGCAGCGTTAAATTAAGAAAAAGTACTGATTCTCGAAATGCTGCTCAGGCTGTTACCCTTTTAGAGGCAATTGAAAAGCATGAGTTTGATGCTCTGATGGGTGGTGCAAGACGTGATGAAGAAAAAGCCCGAGCCAAAGAGAGAATTTTTTCATTCAGAGATGAGTTTGGTCAGTGGGATCCAAAGGCACAAAGACCTGAGCTTTGGAGTCTGTATAACGCACGCATTGCCAAAGGTGAAAACATGCGAGTTTTTCCAATTTCAAATTGGACAGAGCTAGATATATGGCAGTACATCGCACGAGAAAATTTAGCACTCCCAAGCATTTACTACGCACATCAACGTGAAGTTGTTAAGAAAAATGGATTACTGGTACCAGTTACGCCAATAACGCCAAAGGGATCAGATGAGACTAGCGAATTTCTGAGTGTTCGTTTCCGTACAGTAGGCGACATCAGTTGCACGTGCCCAGTATTAAGTGAGGCCAATTCACCTGAAAAAATTATTGCTGAAACAGTGCTTTCAGAAATCACTGAACGTGGTGCCACACGCATGGATGATCAAACCAGTGAGGCATCCATGGAGCGTCGTAAAAAAGAGGGATACTTCTGATGGAACAACTTCACAACAAAAATACTCACGGTGTGGTTCGCTTTATCACTTGTGGCAGTGTGGATGATGGCAAGAGTACTTTGATTGGTCGCCTACTTTACGACACCAAAGCAGTTTTGACTGATCAGATTCAGGCACTCTCTAAAACCAAGCATTCTCGAGTGACGGCCTCTGATGCGGCCATTGATCTAGCTCTGTTAACTGATGGTCTTGAGGCTGAACGTGAGCAGGGCATCACTATTGATGTTGCATACCGTTATTTTTCAACAGTTAAAAGGAAATTCATCGTTGCTGATGCCCCTGGTCATGAGCAATACACAAGAAATATGGTCACAGGCGCTTCGCAGGCCGATGTGGCAATTTTGTTGGTGGATGCCACGCGCATAGATACAAGCACAACTAGTATCAGTTTATTGGCGCAAACCAAGCGTCATGCAGCCATTGTCAAAATGTTGGGGTTGAAACATATAGCCGTTGCTGTGAACAAAATTGACTTATTGAATTTTGATGAAAAAGTATTCAAAAAAATAAAAGAAGAAATTTTAAGTTTGGCGAAGACCTTGAAATTGCCAATCCCGCAAGTTTTCCCTGTATCCGCCTTGCTTGGCGACAACATTGTCAGTCAGTCAAAGAATTTTGATTGGTATCAGGGCCCAACGTTGCTTGAGTGGTTGGAGGGGCTGGATGTCACTTCTGAGAAATTAGGCTCAAAATTGAGATTTCCAGTTCAATATGTTGCTCGTCAGGATGGTAGTGCTGCAGAGGATTTCAGGGGCTATTTAGGTCGAGTGGAATCAGGTGAGATTCGTCAAGGTCAATCAGTGACGATTCTTCCAGCGGGCTCATCAGCCACGGTTGCAGAGATTTATATTTCCAATGGTGTTAATAGCTTTAGCCAAAACCAAAGCGTTGATGTGGCGAAAGCTGGAGATGTAATTGCTATGACTTTTGTCGAAGATGTGGATGTGTCGCGCGGCGATATGATTATTGAGCAAGATAACGCTTCAGATCTTTTGACCAAACAACTGATTGCCGATATTTGTTGGTTAGATCAAGATGCCTTATCTACATCAAGAAAGTACATATTAAGGCATACGACTAATACAGTATTTGCAAAAGTAAAAAATATTATTCAGATTTTAGATATTGAAACTTTGTCACAAGGTGTTGAGGGAAATTCATTGGGTGTCAATATGATTGGCCAAGTAGAGCTTGCTTTACAAAAACCAATCGCTGCTGATTTGTTCGATGAATCTCTGGCAACAGGGGCATTTGTTTTGATTGATGAGGTCACCAACCATACGGTGGCTGCTGGAATGATTCGGGAGGCACTGTAAATGAACTTATCAATGGGAAAGGTTTATTTGGTTGGTGCGGGCCCTGGCGCCGCTGATTTAATTACGGTGCGTGGGATGAAGTTACTGCAGACAGCTGACATTGTCTTTCATGATGCTTTGGTTGATCCTGAGATGCTCCAGTATTGCCAACAAGCCATTTTGGTAGCAGTTGGTAAGCGTTGCGGCAAGCATTCGGCAGCGCAATCGTTCATTAATAAACGATTAATAGATGCTAGTAAAAAGTACCAAACCATCGTCAGACTCAAGGGTGGTGACCCCATGATTTTTGGGCGTGCCGATGAAGAAATCTCTGCATTGGAAGAGATTGGTATTGAAGTAGAGGTGGTGCCAGGAATCACCGCTGCTTTAGCCGCCTCAGCATCATTGAAGCAATCTCTGACTTTAAGAGGTGTATCCAGAAGTGTGGCTTTTTATACCCAAGTCAAAGCTGAGAATGAGCAAGATGCGACATTGCCGAACGCTGACACTTTGGTGATTTATATGGGGCGCGCTGGTTCAGTTCAGTTGGCTGAGCAATTACTTAAGCAAGGAAGACCAAAATCAACGCCTGTGCAGATCATTGAATCAATCAGCACTCAAAAAGAGCGTTCCTTGGCTTTGACTCTCCATGAGATGTCTCAGGGTCAAGCCATAAATTGGTTCAATTCAGAGTCACCTGCCTTATTACTGGTCGGTGCAGTATTTGGCAATCGCTTGCAGAACTCCGAGATTTTCTCCGACAGCCGGCTTTATGGTTAGGTTCAGAAGAGGGTATTTTTGACGACAAGCGTCAATTAACTTAGGTAAATCCTCTCTGATATGTCCACCTTGACCAAAGAAAATTGGAACAAGAGTGACCTCGGTGATACTTTTTGATGAGAAATCAGCAATTAACTCTTCAAGACTAGGAGACATTAATTCTAAAAAGGCGAGTTCAACGATGAGGTCGGCATTTTGAGATTGAATTAATTTCTGAACGTTGATGATGGGCTCTTTCCATCTCGGGTCTCGAGCGCCGTGGCTGAAAAGAATAATTGCATTTTTTGTCATGTATCGATTGTAATTTAAAAGTTAATTATGGATTCATTAAAAGATATATCAAGCGATAAGTCACTAAAGGTATTAATTGTTTGTGCATCTTGGTGTGGAGTTTGCAGAGAGTACAAAAACATGATTTCAAGTGATCTTGAGCCAAAACCAATCTGGGTAGATGTGGATGATTTTGAAACTATTGCAGATGATTTGAGCATTAAAACATTTCCAACAATTGTCATCCTAGATGATAGTGATGTTCTGTTTTTTGGAAGTATCGATACCAAGCAAGATTCGTTGCATGCATTGATAACAGCGGTATCTAAACATTTACCAATTCCTGAATATAGCAAGCTTGGAGAACTTATTAGAGAGAAGTTAAGTAGATGAGGCTTTGTAACAACCATAAATCTATTTGCCGAGATTCTTGATAATAAGTAAAAATTTAGTAATATAAAACACTACACATTTCACTACACACCGATATTTGAAGCTTGTAGAGACCCTGTTTATGGAGTTCAAGTCCGGTATACTGTTCTCATAATCCTTTGGTCCGCGGTTCAAGTCCGCGAGGGCCCACCAAAAAAAATACCAACCTTAGGGTTGGTATTTTCTATTTAAGATACCCTCTATCTTTTTATTGCTGCTTAGAACCCTCGGATAATCTTCTTCCAAGTGAAACAGCATAGGGTGCTGAACGCCCTGTAAGCATGGGATCATTGGTACCTTTAATACCTTTGGGCATTCTATTGGGGTCAAAGTTAATATTGAGGCATTCCCCACCCCCATCAGCAGATACAGAAGTTACTTTTAAAACTCCAAGCGTCATTTTTTTACGTCCTTCTGGAAGAGGTACGGTAGCCTTATTGATAACATCACCAGCTTGTGCTAATTCAAGATTAAAGTTGAATGAAGCATCTCCCTGATGGACACGTTGCCTGATATCGTCAAAAAGAAAACTAGGACCTTTTGTTTTTGCTTCCTCGTCTGACAGACCTTTCACGCCATTAACAGGCTCAAAGATCCATTTTCCAGCAGTTTCTTTTCCTTGGGCATTTGTAAATATAAAACCATGCACACCCCAATAATTCACACTTGCATAACTTGCTGGAACTGGCTGTGATGCAAAATGTCTCCCCTGTAGTAATACTTCAGGGTTGGCATCTGCGAAAGCCTTTACTTTTACAGGATCTGCTGCTTTTGTCACAGGATCGGGCTGGAGGGATGCTAGGCGACCGAGAAGTTGCTGCGGCGTGGATGAGCCAAAGACAGGAGCAGAAATATTTCCGTGTTGCCAGACCTCACCATTGGGTAAATTAAATTCTAGTGATAAATTTCTTTGAGACTTAGTGTTGTCAGCAGCTTTAGGATTGGCGCCACCAACAGAAAACCTAACTATCACTTTTATTGGATTGCCACTAAAAGCTGATGCTGTACTTATTTCTCTTGCCGCGGCGCTTCCTCTGAATTCACCAATAGCACAAATACCTTTTGCGCCAGAGCGTCGATAACCTTCAAATTTTCCGGAGGTTGCTTCAAATTGATCAACCATAACAACGGGATTAACTCGTACATTTTGATCTTGTGCAAACAGATTAGTGCTGGAAGTAAAAACAGCTACGCCTGCAATGAATGACACAGATATTTTTTTATTCATAATGATCCTAAGATATTTAAAGAAAGCAGATAGCTGCGTATAAATAAGAAATCAAAATTAGAAAAAGATAAGGTTGATAATTTCAATTAGTTTTATTAAATACTTAAAAAAGACTCACCAAAATAGATGTATACCCTAACATATGGTGTTAGTTTATATTGCGCCGCATGAAAAATTAATAATTAAAAATTTAAATAAAATCAATTACTAAAGGAAGCGGGAGAATGGTAGGAGAGGGTGTATTTTTGAAAGTACAAAAGATTTAAAGGAGAATTACAAAACTAAAACATATTTTGTAATTTAATATATGATGTTTTGTCTAATATATCTAAGTCAAAACCATCTATCTTAACGATAAGCGTCTCAGGCTTTTCAGCAATAAGAAACGAAAATCTTGAATTAACATCAAGATTTTGAGCTGAAGAAGACACTGTTAAGTCTTTGGCAGTGTTATCAATATAAACAACACAGATCCTAGATGGAATACTGTTGGTTACTGAAATTATTGAGGTCTCTTTAATAATAGTCAGTATATGAAAACTTGATTGGTTTTCGTTGGCGAATGGACAGATGTCAGCTATCAAAGGTAAAACTTTTCGGAAGTCATCCTTAGCTACATCTGAAAGATTAACTTGTACTTCAGTTGGCATTTGCTGCGGTTTAGAAAAGAATGAATGGCCTGAAGAAATTAAGTAAAAAAGATAAACTGCAAAACAGAAAAAGAAACAAAAAGAAATTAAACCCAGCTTTCTATCAAAGTCAGGCTTAATTTTAGGAAGATCATCAAGGGTTTGAGTACTTTCAGTGAGGCTATGCTCGCTTACAACAAGTTCAACATTGAGGTTTTTACTTAATATATTGTTGATAAGAGCTTCACTTTTTTCAAACTCTTTATTTTTATCAACAAGAATAGAGTAGCTTTTTTCTTGAATAGTAAAACCAATACTAAATTTTCTTTTAAATAAATCTTGCTCTTTAATTCCTAATTCAGCTGCCACTTTTCTAGCAACTTGGTTTTTATGCTGGTAACTATAGAACTTATCTTTTTGACCATTTTCAATTTGCTCAAGCTGACCTTCTGTAATACAAAGTTTTTTTGCAAGATCAAAACGAGAAATATTAAGGCTTTCACGTCTGGCCTTAATAAACTCAGCTTCTATTTCAGGTAGATTATCAATCGATGGATTAGGCATAAATTAATATAAATCTTAAGTTAAGAATCAGTTCCTAATCCAAGTATTAATAACTTGATGGATTTTGTTGAAATCTGCTGGTTTCTCAATAAAGTCATCCATTCCTGCCAAAATACAATCTTCGATGTTTATCTCGGAAGTGTTTGCTGATAAAGAAATAATCGGAACCCTTTGAATTTGGTTTTCATCCTCATAAAGCCTGATAATCTTAGTTGTTTCCAAACCGGTTAAGCCTGGCATCTGAACATCTATGATCATGATATCAAAGCGATTATTTGAAACTACTTGTTCAATGGCACTTTTACCGTCAATGGCAGTCGTCACTTGTAATCCGATTTTTTGTAAGAATTTTTCCATGACTTCAAGAGTTGTTGCATGATCATCAACAAGCAAGACTCTCCCATTCATATTTAAACTATCGAAATCAATCTTTGCTGGGCTGGTATTCAGTATTGACGGAGATGGAGTGGTAAAAGAAATATTTTGAGTAGATTCTTCAATTTGGTAATTAAATTCAATTTCAAAATAAAAGCTTGACCCGATACCTTCTTCTGACCTGATCTCTAGCTGACTATTTAAGCGCTCAACAATTCTTTTGGAAATTGCTAAACCAAGTCCAGTTCCACCATAATTTCTTACAATTGAGGGATTGGCCTGAGTAAATGGTTCAAATATTAAAGCTTGTTCACTCTTTTTAATTCCTATCCCTGTATCAGATACAGAAAATCTAATAATGACAGTCTCATCACCCCTAATAATTTCTTCAGCTGCTACTTCAATTGACCCCTCTTTTGTAAATTTAAAACTGTTTTCTATTAAATTGATTAAAACTTGTTGTATTTGAAATTCATCAAATTTAACAAGCAAATTACGGGTAATCTTGTTATTAAAAAATATTGACACATCTTTTTTTGATCTGTTTCTGAATAAACTATGAAGATTGTTAAAAATCTGATCAATCTGGTAAAAACTTTCATCAAGTTTAAAATTTGTTGCAGATAATTTATTAAACGTAAGAATTTCATTTAATAACTTAGTAAGATATTTTGTGGCTGATTTTATTGATTCATTATTCTTGATGAGTTCTTCTTTGGTAATTGAAGAGTCGTCAGATAGCTGACTTAACCCTAAAATAACATTAATTGGTGTTCTTATTTCATGTGACAGAAGTGCAACAACATTCTCTTTCGCAGTAATATTTTTTTTTAACTCAATTGAGTTCAGTTGATTCGTTAATTCAGTTTTTACAAATTTTCTAAAAAAATATACTAATAGTGAAATTGATAAAAGCATTCCCGATAGGATAACTGCTAAATTCCTTAGTCTGATATTTTTTATATTCAACCACTCTGATATAAAGTATTGCTTGCTTGAAAAAACAGCCCACGAAATTGTTGAATCATCAGATGGTGGGGAACTAAATAAAATATCGCCATCTTTTGTAAAGCTAACTATTGATGCGAAATCACTGAATCTGTTGTCGTTGCGACTTATATTTTTCTGAAGTGATTCTCCATAGAGTACTGAATTTTTGCTATCGAATATAAAAATATTTTCAAATAAGCTTTTATTAATCGTATCTGATGAACTAACAAGAATTTTCGGGCTAATTTCTATGGATAGAAAGCCAGAAATACTCTTATTTTGAAGTTCTAGTTGCCGTAAAAAAACAATTTTCTTTGTTTCTTTTTTTGTAAAAAAGAATGAATTAGTTTTGTTTGAAATTGATTTAAATTCGTCTAGAATATTTTTTTCAATACTACTTTTATTGGCATAGGCTGGATTCTCCTGATGTTCTATAGGAGTTCCCTGAGGGTCAAGCAATGCTAATTCAATACTTACATCCTCGAGTTGAGGAAATTTTTCATAGATTTTATTGATTGATATTTTTTTTAAATTTCCATTCTCTTTGACAAGTTGCTGCTCAATCTCTTTTTTAATATCTAGATTAAGTTGATCTATTTTCTTAATTTCTATACGAAAAGATTCATCTATCTTTTTCCAGTCATTAATATATCTTAATGTTTGGAGGTTGATGGCTTCTTGCTCCATATACCCAATTATTTTTATTGATCTGTATATCGAGAAAGAAAATATAAAGCAGATTAAAAAAATCGTAATTAAATGAAATTTGTATTTAAAAAAAATGTTTCTCTCTAATTTTTTAATATTGGCTTCTGTATTTTGCGATTGCATTTTTTACTCTTTTATTTCAGTTAATTTCAAGAAATGATTTTGTGCGTCCCTGAGCAAATCATTTAGCATATTAATTATTTTGATTTTGTTAAGTTGACTCTGTTTTTTTATAGATTGTTCAATAGTATCAATTAGATCATCGAATGCAATTAATCCAATCATGGATGAAGCTCCCCTTAGTGAATGACATTCCTTAAGAATAAGCTTTGTCTGTTCGCTATTAATTGCTTCAATCAACCTATCAATTCGATTATTTTTTTCAAAAAAATCTAATACTATTTTTTTGTATGTTTCTTCAGTTAAAACTTTACAACAACTCTGTACACGTTCTTCATCCCATAATTTCCTGTAATTTTCGTCATTATTTGATTGGAATGTCTTCATTTTTAATACTAACTTTGCTTGAAAATTATGAACTTACTTATGACTAGTTAGCCCCGTCCATTTCTGATTTCTTAAAACACCGCGCATTCTAGCAATTGCCTGGCTATGTATTTGAGATACCCTTGATTCTGAAATACTTAAAACATCACCTATTTCTTTTAGATTTAACTCTTGCTCATAATACAGACCCATTAATAGCTTCTCCCTATCTGGAAGATTCTCAATGGCTTTGATGACTGCAGAACGAAATCCGTGATTTATCAGAGCTTGAAGTGGGTCACTGGAGGTATCTGAATAAAATCTATCTAAAAAATGGTCACTATCTTCACCATTGCCGCCGTTAAAGTCATCAAAATAAATGAGTTGGTGGCCAGCACCCTCAGAAAGCATCTTTTGGTATTCCTTTAGTGATACTTTGAGTTTTTTAGCAGTTTCTAACTCTGTTGGGTGCCTTGAATATTCCTGCTGTAATTCATTGAGCACCAACTCAATCTTTTTCATGTTTTTACGCGTACCGCGAGGCATCCAATCATTTTCTCTTAATTGGTCAAGCATTGCCCCTCTAATTCTTTGTACGGCATATGTCTCAAACTGAGCTTGTACGGTTTCTTCATATTTAGATAAGGCATCTAATAGGCCAATCATGCCAGCTTGAATTAAATCATCCACTTCAATATTAGGGGGTAATTTAGCTTTGAGCTGATGTGCTAATTTTTTGACCATGGGTGTATGTTTGGTCAATATTTCATCTTTTATTGCACGTCCCTTTGAGTCATACATCACTGCACCCCCATTGAGTGAAATTTCTCAGATAGTGGCGTATTTGATTTCCTTACTATATTTGATTCTTTAAGAATGTTTTTTGCAATTTGCTTAAAATATTCTGCTGACTTTGATTCCGGAAAAATCTCAAAGACTGATTTACCTATTTTATTTGCTTTTGTTAGATCTTCATCATTGGCAATATGACCTAGTGACGTTGTTGCTATGGACAGGTAATTAATGGCTGTTAATGAAATATTTCTTTGGATCAGTTGCGATTCATTTTTATTACAACCATGCACCAAAACATGAACTTTTAGATCTGAAATTTTTGAGCGAAGTTTTTTAAGAAGCGTATATGCTTTTTTTATTGAATCTTCTTGATTATTCACTAAAACGATCACCTCACCGCCCGTTATCTCATCTAAATGCTCTGTCATTTCATCATTGACATCAATATCAATAAATGAAATAGTACTTTTACTAGTACTCTCTACAATTAATTGAAGCGCTTCTTTTGAAGACTTTGGTATTTTATTTAAATCTTCGGATGCATCAAAAATCTTAGTGATACTAATACCATCCATAATTCTTTTAAAATTGGTAGTAATCAAACTGAGAGAATTTTTGGTTTTATCTTGAGGATTAGATTGTTTATTTTTGACTATCGAGTTAATGCTTTCTTTATTTCTGTTTGCATCGATCAGTTGCACTGATTCACCGCTATTAACAATAGCAACGCTTATATTTAATAAGATGGCATTTCTATCACTAGGATTCAGCGCAGATAGAACTATAAAGCTCTTATGATTACGACTGCCTAATAGATTCCTTAGGCCCTCTGCTTGATCTTTAAGATTTAACATAAGCATTAAGGGTTTTCGTTGGAATCTGTTGATTAGCTGATGCTATGGCAGGTAACTCTACTTCTTCATATAGAGTTGCGCTTCCAAATTGATTCTTTACAAAAGCCTGATTGATTAATTCAGTTGAATTTACTGTGTTGATATCTTCAGGCACTCTCTGGCCTGTACTTAGATAATAGAGTCTTAGCTTTTGTCTAATAATGACATCAAGTACATGACCAAGATTAACCGCTTCATCAATCTTTGTTAATACGCAACCGTCAAGCCCTGAGCCACTGTAAGCACTCACCACCTCATATAGCGTTTCAATATTAGTAGTTGCGTTAACGCAAAGTAATCGCTTTAAAGGAACATCTGTTGCAGAAAGCATGGCAATCTGCTCGCTTACTTTTTGGTCTCTTTGACTCATGCCAACTGTATCGATAAGAACCATATGTTTTGATTTCAGCTGATTAAGTGCTAAATTTAAATCAACCTCATCTTTTACTGAATGGACCATAACACCAAGAATTTTTCCATAAATTCGTAATTGTTCTTCAGCACCTATTCTGTATCCATCTGTTGTGATTAAAGCTAAATTACTTGATCCATGACGCATGACATATCGAGCAGCAATTTTTGCAGTGGTGGTTGTTTTTCCAACTCCTGTTGGACCAACAAGAGCATAAACACCGCCTTCATCCAAAAATGCATCTTCGTCGGGTAATGTCGACATATTTCTGACTAAACAGTTTTTCATCCACTCTAATGTCTGGTATTTATCAAGCTCTTGTGGTGATTTTTCTATCAGGTATCTTGAGAGACTTGCGCTAAATCCAAATCCAAAAAGTTCCCTTAGCAATTCTGATTTAATAGGGTTTTGTTCTTGGAGTTTTCCCCAGGATAATTCTGATATTTGGGCCTGTAATGAATCTCTTATGGATCTTATTTCGCCCATAAAGTCACTCATATCGAATGTAGGACTTGGAGAAGTATTGATAATGATGGGCGGTTGTTGCCTTTGGAATGTCTTTTTATCAACATAAACTTCTTCGGGGTCATTTCTTTGGACAACATCCTTGAAGTCATTTTCGCTACAGGCCAGAATTTCAATTCCTTCTTCAATACTTCGATTTGAAAGAATCATGGCATTTGGACCTAATGCATTCCTGACATGATCCAGTGTCTCTCCACTAGTTGATCCTATGAATCGTTGAACTTTCATCCTAGTGCTCCTATGAGGTTTGTTACTCTAATATTTCGTGTGCTTGGTAATTCTGAATGGGACAAGACTTTCAGTTGAGGCAATTTTCTTCTTAAAAACTGAGATAGCATGTTTCTCATAGGTCCAGGTACAAGAAGTATTGGTGTAAATCCTAAATCTTCTTGGATTCTTGATGCTTTTGATGTTTCGTTTGTTAAGGTTTCAGCTAGACCAGGTTCAATCGCGCTCTCATCAGAATTATTAGTAATGGCTTGCATTAATAATTTTTCAAGCTGTGTATCAAGAGTCATTACTGGAATTTCTTGTGATCCTGGTGATATTTGATTCACAATGGCTCGCCCAATTGCGATTCTGACTATTGAAGTCAAATAAACTGGGTCTTGGGACTTCCCAATATTTTCTGAAATACTTTCAATGATGGTGTAAATATCTCGAATATGTACCCCTTCTTCTAGGAGATTTTGCAATACCTTTTGTAAAGTTGTAAGAGGAATAACTTTTGGAACTAAATCCTCTATAAATTTGGAAGATTCTTTTCCGATATGCTCCACTAAAGTTTGTACCTCTTGTCGTCCAAGTAATTCTGCTGCATGAGAAGACATAATGTGGTTAAGGTGCGTTGCAATCACCGTGCCAGCATCAACCACTGTATAACCAAGTGATTGAGCATGCTCTTGAAGGGTGGCATCTATCCATATGGCATCTAATCCGAATGCTGGATCTTTTGTTGGCGTACCTGGTAACGTTCCAGTCACCATTCCTGGATTGATAGCCATAAACTGATTAGCATTCGATTCTCCAAAACCCACTTCGACACCTTTGAGGGTGATCCGGTATGCATTTGGTCGGAGTTCTAGGTTATCTCTGATATGGACAGTAGGCGGGAGGAAACCTATTTCTTGAGCAAACTTTTTACGTATACCTTTTATGCGCCGTAATAATTCCCCGTTTTGATTCTTATCAACAAGATTAATCAGGCGATAACCAACTTCTAAACCCAAAATATGCAATGGCGACACATCCTTCCAACTTGCCTCTTCCATTTCAATGGTCGGAACAACCACTGCCTCTTCAGATTGTATTTTTGCTAATTTGGATTTTCTCGACTGTTGATATCCTATCGCAGCAATAATTGCAGCAAATAATAAAAATGCTAAGTTAGGCATTCCAGGAATGAGTCCTAAGCCTCCAATAATGATGGCCGTTATGTAAAGAACCTCTGGCCTCATAAAAACTTGATTGGCTAATTGACTTCCAATATCTTGATCACTGGCTACTCTTGACACCACAGCACCAGCCGCGATCGAGATAATCAAAGAGGGGATTTGAGCGACTAAGCCATCACCAATGGCAAGTAACAAATATGTATCCATTGCTTTTGAAAATGTTAAGTCATGCTGCAGCATTCCAATAATCACGCCACCGACGATATTAATGATAGTAATAATGATGCCGGCTACTGCATCGCCTCGAACATATTTACTAGCACCGTCCATTGCTCCGTAAAACTCAGCCTCTTGCCCAACTTCAGTTCTTCTTTTTCGAGCATCTGCTTCGCCAATCATTCCAGCATTCAAATCAGCATCAATGGCCATTTGCTTTCCTGGCATAGCATCTAATGCAAATCTAGCACCAACTTCAGCAATACGGCCCGCGCCCTTTGTAATTACAACAAAGTTAATAATTGTCAAAATAATAAATACTATTGCACCAACTAAATAATCTCCGGCAATCAAAAAGTTACCGAAAGATTCAATCACTTTTCCCGCTGCACCTGGCCCGGTATGACCATCACTTAGAACTATTCGCGTTGAAGCAACGTTGAGTGCTAGCCTTAAAATAGTAGTAACTAGCAAAACAGTTGGGAACACCATGAAGTCAAGCGGTCGTACCGTGTAAAGGGCTGTTAATAAAACAATGATTGATAAAGCAATATTGAAAGTGAAAAGTACATCCAATATGAATGGAGGTATTGGCAAAATCATCATGCCCAAGATAAGCATGACAAGAATTGGGGCTGCTAGGCTTTTGCCTTTTATGTTTCGAAGTAATTCACTTAGGTTCATGCAGGGCTCATTACTTTCGTTTGGTTAGTAAGTTCGACTTCGGGCGATACTTCTAAAATATCTAGACCTGGTGGTATAGCAATTTGTGTTGGCTTTTGTGGCTGTATACCGCCTTGTTTTTGATAAACACGAAGCTGAAACACATAGGCAAGTACTTGTGCTACTGCTGTAAATAAAGCACTAGGTATTTCTTGATCGAGTTCTGCATGTTTATATAGAGCTCGGGCTAATGGCGGTACTTCTACAATCTCAATATTATTTTCTTTTGCCAATTCACGAATCCTTAAGGCAACTTCACCTTGGCCCTTAGCCAAAATAATGGGGGCTTTATTTGAGTTATCTGGATATTGCAAAGCAACTGAATAGTGGGTAGGGTTAGTAATTACAACATCAGCACTTGGGACCTTCGACATCATTCTTCGACGTGACATCTCTCTTTGTTGCGCTCTTATCTTGGCCTTTATTTCTGGATTACCTTCAGTTTCTTTTGATTCATCTCTGAGTTCTTGTCGAGACATTTTTAATTTGTCAGTGTATCGATAGATTTGATAAGGAACATCGATCATGCTGATTACTGAAAGTGAAACCACCATTAATGTTAAGCACCATAAAATGATGTATCCCTGTTGTGCACTACTTTCTTGAATGGATTTAGTCAGTAAAGAAAGAATGCTATCAAGTTGTGAACTGATGAGTAACCAAGAAGCAAAGCCAATAAACAATGTTTTTAAGATGGCTTTCAATAATTCAATTAAAGAGTTAACAGAAAAAATATTACTAATTCCTTGAATGGGATTTAGTTTTGAAAAGTTGGGTATTAACTTCTCTGCAGAGAATGTCCAACCACCAATCAATAGTGGAGCACCGATTGCAGCTATAAAAATAATTCCAAGTAATGGAAGAAATGTGATTCCGAGATCAATAAGAAAGTTTTGATAACCAAGAAACATTTCTGCTGAATTTAATTCTTTGATGATGCCGAAATTTAATGTTTGCCCCAAACCAGTTTGAAGGTTTTTTACGAGGCTGCTACCCATTAACCAAATGGCTAGAGTACCCGATAACAAAATGAAGAAAGTTGAAAACTCTATCGAGCGGGGAACGTCGCCAGATTCTCTTGCTTTTTCTAATCGTCGGGGGGATGCCGACTCGGTTTTTTCTAGATCACTTTCTTCAGCCAAAATTCTCTCCTAGCTGAGATCACTAAAATATGCTTCAACTCAGACTATGTTGATATTATTCAGGAACTTAGCGAATGGAATGACTTGAAAAGCTTTGTTAATTGACCGCTATTTGACGCATACCCAAAGATTGCTTGGATAGCTTAGTCAACTATCTTATTTTTGATGGCAAATAGGATTAATTCCGAGTTGTTTTTCAGGCCTAATTTCATCAAAAGTCTGCTTCTGTACATACTGACAGTCTTAACGGATAAATTAAGTTTTTCAGCTATTTTAGTCACGGTTAAGCTAGATGCAATGAGCTGTAAAGTTTGTAATTCTCTTGTCGATAGATGGTTAATGCCGTCTTTACTTCCGCCATCTTGATAATTTTGCGACATTAGTTGTGATACTGCCGAATTGATGTAATTTTTACCCTCTAGAACCATTTCAACCGCAGTTAAATAATCTTCAAGTGGTTGTGTTTTATTGATATATCCAGACGCTCCAGCCTTGATGGCTTTGAGTGCGTACAAATGTTCGGGATGAGTTGAAATGACCAAAATTGAGACTTTTGGGTAGTATTTTTTGATATTCTTTATAAAATCTATGCCGTTATGCTCTGGAAAAGAAATATCCATTAGCAACAAATCAGGCTGATTCTTTTCGCAGTTCTCTAGTATGCCCGATGGATTCGAACCTTCAGCTGTAGCTTCGAGACCAGGAATGGTATTAATCAAAGCCTTTAAGCTTTGTCTAATAATCACGTGATCATCGATAATGACTACTTTTTTACTGTCAGTTGTTAGCATTTCGCTGTATTAAGTCTAGTGAACAAACATGTATTTGATAAGCCCAAAGGCTAACATAAATCTAAATTACATCTGACTTTTATATAAGATGAATATACTACTTATGGAGCTTTAACTCAGAATCCAGTAATTTTGTTAAAGTTTGATGAACTTAGACTCTGTCCTGACGACCCGTACAACCCATCTGAGTCACTTTGTCCAAGCAAGATTGCAAGCGCCCGCTGATTTTTAGAGCTTAACTGGTGAATAATCAGTCCATTTGTGCGATTAATTTGCTGCGAATCGGTTAATACTTGACTAAGTTTTGACCAAATACCATGTAATGACTCATTTTTTTGGGAAAGTATCCATTTATCGAACTCACCCTCTTTAATATTGACACCAACTGAAGAGAGCTTTTTCCAACGAGTGTCGCGAGTAAGCAAATACTCACTTATTAATTGAGTTTTTTCAGTTGTAATTAATTCAAGTTGATTTAAGTCATTGTTAATTAATGACTTTTCTTCATTTTCAAGAATTGAAAAGAGTTTCTCTGCTAGCGCTAGTTCAACTGTTAAATGATCTAATAAAGCTGTTACTGGATCATTCATTTAAAAATCAGGCTTTGTAAGATTGAGTTTGAATCAAGTCTTTCACAGTTGAGATTAGACCATCTGCCACTAACTCTGCATTCACCTTAAATTGACCGCTAGAAATAGCTGCTTTGATTTCAGAAACCTTTGTAGTATCAAAAACCGCGTCTGTGCCACTAATACCACCCACTTTTTGGGCTTTTGATGAGATATTGACGCTGGCCTCTGGCCCTATAGGTGAGGAGCTTACCGGAGATGAGCTGACAGCATCAGCTTTCTTCTTTTCTGAAGAAACTAATTTAGAATCAACGACTTGGGTATTAATTTGGTTAATTTTCATCATATCTCCAGCTATTTAAACTACATCTTGAGTCATTAACGACTTGTTTTAGTAAAGATTGAGCTATTTTTATCAATAAAATGAAGCATTACACCTCTATTTGACTATTTCAGCGAAACCTTGTGTTTTAGCTATAGCTGTAACAACTTGACCGGAATTTAGTTTAATTTTTACAAACTGGCCAACGCCAGCATTTCCGAGTGCCTTTCCATCGCTGGTGACCTTAAAGCCAGTTCCTTGAATTAAGACTTTCACGGCTTGACCGTTTGAAATCACCGACTGGTTGGAAAAATGACGGCTCAGTATGGCCGTATTTTTTTCAACTATTTCAACTACGCCACGCCCAATAGCTTGTCGTAAATCAAAAACTGCATCCATGGGGATGTTGTCTGGAAAGTCTTGAGCAGCAACCAGATCCTCAGCTTTTAGGATTTCTCCGTAAGGGATTTGGCGATTGGTAACAAAATAAGTCTTTTTCTGCTGAACGTTAGCCGACAGGAATATCGTCCAACCATTGGCTTGTAGGCACTTGACCCCAACTCGAATATTGCCATTGATAGATGATGGGCCACCTGGAACTGTAATGTCTAATTTGTTGCAAGATGCCAGATTTAGCTCAGTTTCAGGAGGAAAAACCTTAACTGAAGCGTTAGATGGGCCACCAAATTTTTGTTGCAAATGGGCGGTTACCTTACTCATAAGGGCATCAACACTCTGATTTTGAGCAAAGCTGAGACCTGAAATCCCTGAAATTACAAGGAAAACCCAAAGAGAATTAATAATCGAAGATTTTTTATTCACACGATTATTTTAGGGTAAATAAATTCGCAGTGGGAGCCAACGATTAGCTAAGGTAAACAGAAAACTCATCTCTCTTCGACCTTTTGCTAGTAAAAAATCTAAATATGATTCAAGTTATGTAAATTTCTGTCGTGAGAGACGGTCGCTAACTTGGAGCAAGTACGAATTATGTCTGATATGCAATTGAGCCCAATTAATTTCTATGAGCAGGTTTTAAGCCTGAGAGCTCAGAGACAGCAATTGCTCGCCTCAAACATTGCTAATGCGGACACACCCAATTATAAAGCGGTTGATATAGATTTTAATAGTGCGATGCAATCTGCGTTACAGCAAGTTAACCCTGCAGAATTAAAGCTTACAAGTTCCAATCATATGCCAAATACCGGAACAATCGGTAACGCAGATATTAAAGAAAGAGCTAGTAAACAAAATAGCTTAGACGGTAATACCGTTGATATGGATGTTGAGCGAGCACAGTTTACTGAGAATGCTTTGCAGTACGAGGCAGCTATTACCCTGATTAATAATCAGTTTAAAAATATTGCATCAGTCATCCAAAATAATTAAGGAAATTCATCATGTCTTTATTAAATGTTTTTGATATTGCCGGTTCTGCGATGACTGCTCAAGCTTTACGCTTAAATACTGTTGCAAGTAACTTGGCTAATGCAGATAGCGCCACTGGCCCTGATGGACAACCTTACAAAGCGTTGCAAGTTCAATTTTCTGCAGTGCCAGTTAAAGATGGTCAAGGTGTTGGTGTCAAGGTGGATCGCGTTGTTGAAGATACAGCTGCACCAAAACTGATGTATATGCCAAGCCACCCTCAAGCTAATGCCGCTGGATACGTGGCCATGCCCAACGTTAATCCGGTTGAAGAAATGGTGAATATGCTTTCAGCATCAAGATCCTATCAAAACAACGTTGATGTCATGAATGCAGCTAAATCTATGACATTAAAAACACTCACTATCGGCCAATAAGGATTTATATGGCAATTACACCTATTAACAGCACGCCAACCTCAAGCTCAACAGCTGGATCAGCAGCGGGCGTGAAAGCAACTAAAGATGATTTTCTAAAGTTGTTAGTCACCCAAATGAAATATCAAGATCCAATGAACCCAATGGATAGCGCTCAGATGACTAGCCAGATTGCTCAGTTAAATACTGTTGAGGGTATCAATCAATTGAACGCAACAGTTACTAGCCTTCAAGCTAGCTTGATGGCTTCACAATCAATGCAGTCTGCATCTTTAATTGGAAAAACTATTCTTGCGGATGGTAATGCAATCAGCTTATTAAATGGCTCGGCTAACTTATCAATGCGACTAGAAGGTGCCGCGGAGAGTGTTGTTATTGATGTGATCAATGCAAGTGGCCGAATCATTAAATCAACTGATCTAGGTGCTAGTGCTGCTGGTATTAAAACCTTTACTTGGGATGGCTCAACAAACGAGGGTGGTACTGCTCCAAATGGCCAATATACCTTCCAAGTTAATGCCAAGAAACTTAATCAAGCTGTTGCAGTAACACCATTAACCCAAGCAACCGTCAGCGGAGTTGAAATGACTTCTGCGGGCCCACAACTTTCATTAAATAACGGCACAAATATTGCATTGAGCACTGTTCGTGGTGTTCGTTAAGTAGCTAATTTTTCTGGAGATCTAAACATGTTTCAACTAAACCCAACACTGTTAAATACCGCTTCATTAAATCTAGAAGTGGTTGGTAATAACATCACTAACTCTGGCGTTAGTGGTTACAAATCGTCAGACTTTGAGTCAGCTCTAGCAGGAGCTGTACGAAGTTCTCAAGGTGCGCAGATTAAAGGCGCGAAGATTAACCTGTCTCAGGGTTCAATTGTTGCAAGCGTGAGCCCTTTGAACATGGCTGTTAACGGCGGCGGTTTTTTTAAAGTTGAAAAAATTGATGGCTCATATACATATACAAGAGATGGATCTTTCCAGATGGATAAAGAGGGATACATTGTTAACGCCAATGGCGATAAATTAATTGGTTTTCCTGATGCTACAACTAATGCTCAGGGTGTTCTTCAAATTGATACAGCCAAAAATCCTCCTGAGGCCTCATCATTGGCAAAGATTGAAATGAACTTGCCTGCTGAAGAGACTCAAATAGATGACGCTATCCCCTTCAGTACCACAAATACCAGTTCGTTCAATAACACTACGTCGAGTATTGTTTACGACGAATTAGGTGTTGCAAAAGTGATTCAGACTTACTACCGCTATGAAGAAGAAAAAATCAAAACAGCAACCGCAGCTGACGGTGACGAAGCTTTGATAGTAACGAATTTGGATGGATTAAAGGTTGGACAGAGAGTCATTGGCAGTAATATTCCTGATGATACATTCATTGAATCCATAACTTCTGATGGTGGTGTATTCACAGTGAATATTTCTCAACCGACAGACGGAGCAGTAACAGCCTTTACTGTGCCAACTCATTGGGAGGCCTATATTTATAGTGACTCCCAAGAAATTGCACAATTAAATCTTGTATTTAATACAGATGGAACATTAAATAAAGACGATACGCATGTTGCATCTACTTCATATTATTCGGTGACCCCAGATGTGCCTATTACTGAAGCTGTTTGGGATGTCGCCATGGGACAGCTAACATTCGATGTGCCTGAAGGATCAGGTGGTGAAATATTTTCATTGCCGTTCGATTTTTCTGATGTTACAAAATATGCAGGTGACTTTACAGCATCATCAACCCAAACAGATGGATATCCTCCAGGCTCACTATTAGGTATTTCTGTTGAGCGTGACGGTAAGATTTTGGCAAGATACGGCAACGGTCAACAACAGGTTCAGTGTCAAGTGATGTTAGCTAACTTCAAAAATCCTAACGGTTTAGAAGTTGCTCGTGATAACCAGTTTTTATCAACACTGGCATCAGGTGAAGAAGAAGCTGGTGCACCTGGTCAGTATGGTACGGGTGCTATCGAGGGCTCTTCAGTTGAGCAGTCAAACGTTGACTTGACAGGTGAAATGATCAAATTGATTGCAGCTCAACGTAACTATCAGGCAGTAGCTCAATTGATTAAAAAGCAAGATGAAGTTTTACAAACTGCTATCAATATTGGTCAGTAATTGAATTAATTATTTCAGTATGAGGAATAACTTTGGATAAGTTGATCTACACAGCGTTGAGTGGTGCCAAACAGGTCATGGATCAACAGGCAACTGTTGCCAACAACTTGGCCAACGTTTCTACTGCTGGATTTAGAGCTCAAATTGATACTTATCAAGCTGTTCCAATCGTTGGTGATGGAGAACTCAATACAAGAACTCAAGTTGTTTCTGGAAATACCAGTAGTGATTATTCATACGGACCAATTCAGAGAACTGGACGTGATTTAGATATTGCTATTAGTGGTCCTGGCTTGTTTGCAGTCATGGATAAAGACGGTAAAGAAGCATACACACGTAATGGCTCCATGATGGCCACTAGTACGGGTTTGTTACAAACTCAGCGAGGCTTTAACTTAATGGGTGAGGGTGGCCCAATTACAGTGCCACCAGACTCAACCGTCAATATTGCTAAAGATGGTTCTATTTCAACCATTGTTCCTGGAACCAATCCTGCTATAAATAATGAGCTGGGCAGACTTAAGTTAGTGAATCCTGCTGTTGAGACATTGGTAAGAGGTGATGACGGTTTATTTAGAACAAAAGATGGTAACCCGGCAGCCATTGATCAAACTGTCACTGTTGTTGACTCATCCGTTGAGGGAAGTAATGTGAACGTTGTGGATGCCATGGTTCGGATGATTCACTTGAGTCATCAATACGAAATGCAAATTAATTT
Source organism: Polynucleobacter meluiroseus (assembly GCA_945881875.1). Classification (GTDB taxonomy): domain Bacteria; phylum Pseudomonadota; class Gammaproteobacteria; order Burkholderiales; family Burkholderiaceae; genus Polynucleobacter; species Polynucleobacter meluiroseus_A. The sequence goes on along the minus strand of CAMCVH010000001.1, from coordinate 724,358 downwards.
ATTAAAAAATGCTGAAAATAACGCCGCTAAGGCTTCGCAGCTCTTCAACCTGAGCTAATACTTAGATAACTTAAAAGGTAAAAAATGATTCGATCATTATGGATAGCAAAAACGGGGTTAGAGGCGCAACAAACGCAGATGGATGTTATTACTAACAACCTTTCAAACGTCAACACCACAGGATTTAAAAAATCTCGTGCTGTGTTTGAAGACCTCCTATACCAAAATACTCGCCAACCAGGTGCTGTGTCGTCTCAAAACACACAACTTCCATCAGGTATGCAGTTTGGTACAGGTGTGCGAGCAGTTGCTACAGAGCGTATGCATACGCAAGGCAATCTTCAAACAACGGGTAATGCTAAAGATGTAGCAATTGACGGACAAGGATTCTTTCAAGTTCTCTTGCCCGACGGTACAACTGGTTATACACGTGCTGGCTCATTTCAAACAGATAACCAAGGTCAACTAGTAACAGCGAGTGGTTATGTTTTGCAACCCGCTATTACTATTCCGGCTGATGCTCAGTCATTGACAGTGAGTGTGGATGGACTTGTTAACGTTACATTACCTGGTGCTGCCGCCCCTACTCAAGTTGGTGCCATACAGTTAGCCGCATTTATCAATCCAGCCGGTTTAGAGGCAAAAGGCGGAAATATTTATATTGAGAGCAATGCTTCAGGTGCGCCTGCAGTCAACGTTCCGGGTACTAACGGTTTAGGTACAGTGGTTCAGGGCTACATTGAAACAGCGAACGTTAACGTTGTTGAAGAGATGGTGAATATGATTCAAGCGCAACGTGCTTACGAAATTAATAGTAAGGCTGTTACTGCATCTGACCAAATGTTACAAAAGTTAGCGCAATTGTAAAGATAGGTAAATATATGAAGTATCTAATCCTCATCGCCACATGTGCCACAACGCTTATAGGTTGTGCTGGTGTAACGCCGGCAACGATTACGTCTACTTCTGCAAGCGTACGTCCCATGGCAGCCGAAAGATCCTTGCCTATGAGTGGTGCGATCTATACCGAAAGAACTTACAGATCGATGTTTGAAGATCGTCGCGCTAGCAAAGTTGGCGATGTTATTACTATTATGATTACTGAAAAAAGTGCAACAAATAAATCTGGCAGCACAAAATCAGAAAACACTGGATCTGCAATTAATGATGTAGGTTCATTGGGTTGGTTATCTAATAATCTTTTGGGTAATGCAAAAGTCAACGCAACTGGTGAAAGAACTCTTGAGTCAACTGATACAGGCAATATTACTAATGCGTTTACATCATCACTCACTGTGACTGTGGTTGATGTTCTTGAGAGTGGAAATCTAGTTGTTCAGGGCGAAAAGCAGATTGGTTATGACCGAGGCGCTGACTTTATTCGGTTTTCAGGAGTTGTATCGCCACAGTTGATAGCCAAGGGTAATGTCATCTCATCTACCCAAGTTGCCGATGCCCGAATTGAATATAGAACTAATACTCAAGTTGACCAGTCAGCGATTGCAAGCATGATGAATCGACTCTTTTATAGTATTTTGCCTTTTTAAAATCTCATAAAGGACAAACACTATGTTGACTCTACAAGCTCAGTTTCAAAAACTAAATGACTTAACTCAAAAAAAATTACTTACAAAATGTTTTTTGGGAAAAATGATCTGGTTAGTATTGTTTGTAACTCTGATTAATTCGCCCTTAGCCAATGCTGAACGCATCAAAGAATTAGCAAGTATTCAAGGTGTTCGTCAAAACCAATTAATTGGTTATGGCATTGTTGTTGGACTTGATGGTACCGGTGACCAAAGCCCTGTGACTGTTCAGGGTATTACTAATATGTTGACCCAAATGGGTATCAACACGCCAGCTGGAGCCAACTTACAGGCAAAAAACGTAGCAGGAGTTGTGGTTACGGCTAGCTTACCGTCTTTCGCACAACCTGGACAGACGCTCGACATCACAGTTTCATCTGTTGGTGCTGCTAAAAGCTTAAGAGGTGGCACATTACTCATGACACCTTTAAAAGGAGCTGATGGTCAAGTTTATGCCATGGCTCAAGGAAATTTATTGGTAGGTGGTGCTGGTGCAGCCGCTGCAGGCGCGTCAACTACAGTCAATCATTTGAGTGCTGGAAGGATCAGTGCCGGTGCTACTGTTGAAAGATCAGTTAATATGGTTATCGGAGAGGGAAATATCATTGCCCTTGAGCTAAAAGATTCTGACTTCTCAACTGCAGCTTCGGTAGTTGCTGAAGTTAATAAAAAATTTGGTGATGGCACTGCAAGTGCTAAAAATTCTAGAGTTATTAATGTTCGCGCCCCAGTTGACTATGACCAAAGAGTAGCTTTTTTAGGAGAGCTTGAGTCTGTAAGAGTTAAAACAAAACCGCAAGCTGCCAAAGTTGTTTTAAATGGTCGAACAGGTTCTATTGTTATGAACCAAGCTGTAACGCTGAAGCCTTGCGCGATTTCTCACGGAAATCTCTCAGTTGTTGTCACTGCTACCAATGAGGTTAGCCAGCCAGGTGTATTGTCTGGAGGAGAAACAGTTGGAGTAACCAATGCTCAAGTTAGCATTGAATCTAAACCTGGTTTAGTAGTTTCATTGCCTAATTCAGCTTTACTAAGCGATGTTGTTAATGCTCTTAATTCTATTGGAGCGACTCCCCAGGACTTATTGGCTATATTACAAGCCATTAAAGTTTCTGGATCACTTAATGCTGAGTTAGAAATCATCTAATGACTTCCCCAGTAGGTGCTGATTTTCAAGCCAGTCAATCCATTGCGATTGATGCTAAGAGTTTAGGGAATTTAAAAGCAGCCGCTAAGAAAAATTCCCCTGAGGCATTAGATAAAGCAGCAAAACAGTTTGAGGCGCTTTTCTTGAATATGGTACTCAAGAGCATGCGTGATGCGACGCCAACTGATGTTAATGAAACTAGTTCGGACAGAAAACTATTTACCAGTATGTTTGACCAGCAGATGAGTCAAGTCATGGCCGAAAGAGGTGTTGGTCTTGCTGACATGATGATTAAGCAGTTACAAAATGCTGCGAATTTTAATAAAGTTGATCCAAAACTATTGGAAATCAAAGAAAAAGGCTCACCTGAACCTATGCCTTTGAATGTTCCAAAGACATTTGATCTCAATAAACCGTCAGCGACTAGTTTTAACTTATCTAGCGTGACTGACAAAGTAAAAGAATTTATTGAGCCATTGTTTGCACAAGCTAAAGAGGCTAGTCAGAAAACTGGATTGCCACCTCAGTTTATCTTAGGGCAAGCAGCCCTCGAAAGTGGCTGGGGAAAGCGCCAAATACTGAATGCAGATGGATCCACTAGCCATAATATCTTTGGAATAAAAGCCAGTTCAAGTTGGCAAGGTAAAACCACTGAGATTTTAACGACAGAATATATCAACGGTAAGCCTGAAAAAGTCATGGCTACATTTAGATCCTATGACTCCTATGCTGAGGCATTTTCTGATTACGCTAATTTGGTATCAACAAGCCCAAGATACAAGAATTTAATTGAAAATGGCCAAACCTTATTAGGGTTTGTTCAAGGTTTAAAAAAGGCTGGGTATGCAACAGACACGGCCTATGCGGAAAAGTTAAGTAACTTGATTCGGACGAATTTCAAGGCATAAGTTAGCAAGATTTAGAAACACAGCATTATTTACAAAAGTCTCATGTTTCCTGTAAATATGCCGTTGTAATCTTATGTAGTAATGAAAGGTGTAAATGGCTGATATTTTATCGATCGCGCAAAGTGGATTGCATGCTGCTCAGGCAGGCATTAACACGACTGGTCAAAATATTGCCAACGTTTCTACTCCTGGATATTCAAGACAGGTTGTGGAGCAGCAACCCAGCCCTTCAGTACAGTACGGATTGACTTCAGTTGGTCAGGGTACCAACGTTACAGGCATTAATCGTATTTATAGCGAATTTTTAGCTGTTCAGGCAAATACTGCCAGAACAACAAGCAGTAATTTGGCGACACAAAGTGCTGAAATGCAGCCAATTAATAACTTATTGACTGACTCTAGCTCTGGTTTATCTACAGCTATTTTAGACTTTTTCAATAAATTACAAGATTTATCATCCAAGCCTTCAGATACCTCAACTCGTCAGACTGTTATTTCTGCATCACAAAACCTTGTGGCAAGATTTAACGATGCTCAGAAACAGTTGACCAATGTCAATAGTAGCTTGAATATCCAAATAAAAGACAGTGTTACCAAAATTAATGAAGCAGCATCTCAAATTGCTTCATTAAATCAACAAATAGCTGTTTCACAAACAAGTCGCGGTGGATCAAACGTGAACGGTCTTTTAGACCAGCGTGATCAAGTAGTTGCTAATCTCAGTAAACAAATCAAGCTTACAGTGAACGAGCAGGATGGTAACTACAACGTCATGATTGGTAATGGAGTACCTTTGGTACTTGCATTCAATACTTACACAATGGAATCAGTAGCTAGTACTGATGATCCAACTCGTTTAAATGTAAGTTACACCCCAACTGGTGGAACAGAAGTTGATGTCTCTGATGTTTTATTGGGCGGATCCTTAGGAGGTATTTTTGACTTTAGAAAAAATATCCTTAACCCGACTCAAAATACCATCGGACAAATCATCTTAGCAATTACAACTGATATTAATACAGTTAATAAAGATGGTTTAAAGGCTACTGGTGCGCAAGGCACAGATATTTTTACTCAGCCTGCTAGTTTAGCTACTCCTTATAAAACAAATAGCGGATCTGGCGGTATAAGTATTGAAATTGACGACACGAATCTGCTAACTAATAGTAATTACATCTTAGAAAAGACCAGCGCAGGTGGAACACCTGCAGCTGACTTATATAGCTTAACTCGTGTTTCTGACGGAGTTGAAATATATTCAGATAGTCTTTTATCAGCCATTGACGATGATGGATTTAAGGTGTCAATTTATACTGGCACAGTATCAACCGGCGATCAATTTTTATTAAGACCAACGTATTCCGGAGCTAGTAGCTATTCAGTAACAGCAACCATTAATGATATAGCGACTGCGGGAGCAGGAGATGCTCCTGGTACAGCGCCGGCCCCTGGTGATAATACAAACGTACTTGCTATGCTAGCTAAACAAACCGATTTGGTTATGAATGATGGTTTAAGTACCTACCAAGATTCATTAGGAGGGCTGATTAGTACTGTTGGTAATAAATCGGCAGAATTAAAAGCCACAAGTGCGTATGCAGATCAGTGGCAACAAAGTTCAAGTATTGCCATGGAGAACTACTCAGGAATAAATCTGGAAGAAGAAGCTGCAAACTTATTGCGCTATCAACAAGCTTACCAAGCCTCAGGCACTGTCTTGCAAATGGCTAGGCAAATGTTTGATAGCATTCTCGGCATCATGCGGTAATCAAATTCTTAGGTAACCTATGCGTATTAGCACCAATACAATTTATCAACTCAGCACCAGTCAAATGACTGCCCTACAAGAGAAAATCTCACAGACTTCTCAACAGGCGAGTACTGGAAAAAAAGTCATGACTCCACAAGATGATCCTGTGGGATCAGCAAAGCTATTAGAAGCAAAGCAAGCGATTTCGATCAATGATCAATATGCAGTTAATCGTAATGCCTTGAAATACACCATTGGTATTGCTAACGTGGCTTTGAACGGAATTCAAGACGTTATGCAGAGTATGAATGAGCAAATCGTGAATTTAGGCAACGGGTCCTTGAATAGCTCTAATCGTCAGTCAATTGCCTTAACACTTCAATCGCAATTAGATCATTTGGTTTCTCTATCAAATACCAAAGATGCTGCAGGGCATTACATATTCTCTGGTTATAAGTCTGACACAGCTTCAATTGCAATGGATATTGTTAGCCCATTTGATCCAGAAATTGATGATTATCAATATAAATATGACTACAGTGGTGATTCAAACAATGCAGTTATACAAGTTGATAGCTCAACTCAATTGGGTCTAGGCGTTAATGCGGGATCTATATTTTCAACTGATTTTCTTTCGCAAATTAAAGCAAGCATAGATGTACTGAGTGATGCATCGTCAACTGATGACGACATTACAGAATCAATAGCTGATTTATCTACAAAATTCAATGCTTCTCAAATAACTGTCAGCGCTGCGCAAATAACTCTTGGTACAACTGAAAATAGATTAACGAGTATGGATTCGATTGGTAGTGAGCGAAATTTAACTTATAAAGACACAGTTTCTTCTTTAGAGGACGTTGACTACAATAAAGTGCTGTCAGATTTGGCAAGACAGCAATTGCAGCTTCAAGTTGCTCAGAAAACCTTTACTCAAATTAGCAACTTAAGCATCTTTAACTACATCAAGTAGTCATTGAATTAGCTACTTAGTTAGCTAGAGTAGCTGTTGCCTGCCTGATCATTTGGATCCCCATATCAAGTGAATTGATAATTGGGCTACTCCAATAAGGCAAATTAATAGATAGCATCAGAAAACCAACGCCAATGGTAATTGGGAAGCCAATACCAAAAAGATTCAATTGAGGCGCAGCTTTAGTCAGAATCCCAAGAGCAATGTTTGCTATCAATAAGGTGGTTACGATGGGTAAAGAAAGTTGCAAGCCAATGCTGAAAACATGAGATCCCCAATAAGCAAGATCTCTAAACGCAATGGGAGCTAAAGAAATTTGATTGATAGGGATTGTTTTAAAGCTATCAAAAAAAGAATCAATCATGACCAAGTGTAAATTGGTACTTAGAAATACTGCCAGAGCCACTAAAGACAAGAACTGTGAGATAACAATTGTTTGTCCCTGTGTCTGGGGGTTATAGAAAGTTGCAAAACCTAAGCCCATTGACACACCAATCAGTTCACCAGCCATTTCAATCCCAGCAAAAATTACACGCATAACAAAACCAATTGAAATACCAATTAAGAATTGATTGATCAAAATTAGAAGCCCATCCATCGATAAGGGATCTTTTGTCACCGTCATTGACATATCAGGCATGATCAGAATAGTCATAGCGATCGCTAGACCAATACGTGTAGTTACAGGGAAAGAGTTCTGACTAAGAAGTGGGGCGCTTGAAAAAAGGCCTAATATTCGACTAAAGGGCCAAATAAAAGTGGCAACTAAGTTGATCAATTCTTGACTCGTTATCTGGAACATAGTCTATTCAATTACCATCAACTTGTGCTTCAACCGCCAAAATTAGCGATATTCATCAGTACTAATTTGAAATAGTCTTCAAACGATGTCAACATCCAAGGACCGGCAACCACCAATGCGATCAAAATGCCCAAGAGTTTGGGAATAAATGAAAGAGTTGCTTCATTGATTTGAGTAGCGGCTTGGAAAATACTCACTACCAATCCAATGACCAAAGCGACTATTAATAATGGACCAGCTAACATGATTGTTAAATCAATTGCCTGTCTTCCAATCAGCATAGTGTCTTGAGGGTTCATGAATTTCTCAAGAAAAACTCTGGGCTAAAGAACCTAAAAGCAATTGCCAGCCATCCACCAGTACAAAGAGCATTAATTTAAATGGTAATGACACGATCGATGGTGGAACCATCATCATACCCATAGCCATTAATATGGAAGCAACCACCATATCAATAATTAAGAATGGCAGGAATATTGTGAAACCAATTTGAAAGGCAGTTTTTAGCTCACTTGTGACAAAGGCAGGAACTAAGATTGTTAATGGAATATTGGTCACGTCAAATACAGATTCCGATTTTGACATTTTTACAAAAAGAGCTAAATCAGCTTCTCTTGTTTGTTTAGTCATAAATACTTTAAGCGGCTCAGCTGCTTTTTCGATAGCAACCGTCGTAGATATCTTATTAGCAGCTAATGGCTCATAAGCATTCTTATAAATGTCATCAATCACTGGGCTCATGATGAAAAAAGTCATAAATAAGGCCAAACCAATCAAGACTTGATTGGGTGGTGAATTGGTTGTGCCTAAGGCTGAGCGAAGTAAAGATAAAACGATGATGATTCTGGTAAAACTAGTCATCATCAAGATAACTGCTGGTAAAAAGGTCAGTGATGTTAATAATATGAGTAGCTGTAAAGTTAAGCTGTAGGTTTGGCCACCAGCTGCGTTTTTACTAACATTGAGCCCCGGAAGCTCTTGGGCTAAAGCAGGTTGAAGTAAAAAAGTGAATAATCCAGCAAATAAAATACTTGAAAATACAAACAACTTTAAGCGATTTTGTTTGCAAGCATTCAAAGTTTGAAGAAAAGGTAAGTTCTTAAAAAAAGAAAAACAATTATTTAGCATTTTGATTTTTTAAGTAGGAGTCTAACCAAGATTTAGCATTAAATGGTATTGGGGTAGATGCCTCACCTTTGGAGCTATCGATATCCGTTGTTTTCTCAAGAGTTGCAATGTGATTAACTTGACCCGCCGCCACTCCAACAAGAATTAATTGCCCAGAAACCTCAATTAAAGCCACTTTCTCTCTTGGACCCAACGAACTTATGGCTTTTAATTGAATAAGATTTGAATGACCGCCGCGTATTGTCTGCAATTTACGTAATAGATAAGCGCAACCCCATATAACTAATAAAACTGCTACAAGTGCTAATGTTGTCTGGAATAAAGCGCTCATTGACGACTTAACCTACGCATACGCTCAGCTGGCGAAATAATGTCAGTTAAGCGGATACCAAATTTTTCTTGTATGACTACAATCTCAGCCTTTGCAACAAGTGTGCCGTTGACATAGACATCTAAGGGCTCTGCTACAACACTATTGAGCGGTACAACTGAACCTTGGGTTAAGCGGACTAAATTTTTGATAGGCATTTTAGTACGACCTAGTTCAACCGTTAATTGAACAGGTATATCTAAAATAAAGTCTATGCTTTGAGGGTCGTCTTCAGAGACATCTCCGCTATTCATATCTTTAAAAACGCTACCAGAGTCAGCGGGCAACTCTTTTGCAATATTTTCAGGGGAGTCAGGGTTATTTTCTTCTGCCATATAAAAACTCTTTAGGTGAGGTGTGTGAAGGAGTCAAAATTATGAATAATCTTTTCTACTCGAACACATAGACGATTATCTTTCTGACCATAAGTGCACTCAATTACTGGTAAACCTTCTACCTTTAAATTGATGATATGTGGGAGTTCTGTATGTAAAACATCCCCAATTTTTAAATCTAAAACTTTTTGAAGAGTGCTGGGTATATGGCAAAGCTCAGCAACAGTTGTAATTTCTGCATCTGACATTTGCATTTTTAATGACTCATACCAAATAGACTTAACATCAGAGCTAATAGCATGAGAGTCACTAGAAATAATTTCTCTTGCAGGCTCAAGCATAGAATTTGGCAAACAAAAACTAATCCGACCCTTAATGTTGCCAACTTCAATATTAAAAGTCGTTACCGTTGTTAAGTCTGTTTGAGGTGCAATATTGGCAAAAGTAGGATTCATCTCAGTTCGAACAAAAAAAGGCTCAATTGGGAAGTAGGGTTCCCAAGCTGTTTGATAATTTAACAATAGAAGATTAAGGATTCGTTGAATGGTTCTTAATTCTGTTGAAGTAAATTCTCTTGCAAGACCGCCCACCTCAAATCGACCATCACCACCAAAAAAACTATCAATGAATAAGAACGAAATATCAGGATCAAAAACACAAAGTCCAATACCGTTTAAAGGTTTTAATTGAACTAAATTTAAACAAGAAGGATTAATGACAGATTGTAGAAATTCACCATATTCAATAACCCGGATTGTTCCTGTTGAAATATTGGCAGATCGCTTTAAAAAGTTATAAAGAGTAATTCTGGCTAGGCGTGTAAAACTATCATTGATCATCTCAAGTGTAGGCAGTTTTTGAGCCATATACCTTTGCTTGAGAGGATCGTATTTAACGACGTCTGCTTCGTTAAATACGAAGGGAGCTTCTAACTTAGAACTCGAAAGTCCAGTCAGTAGGGTGTCCATTTCATTTTGAGAAAGTGATTCTTCAGCCATAGTTATTGAATAATGAAGCTTGTAAAAGACACATCTAAGATCTCAATCGGCTCTAACTTTTCCGTAAAGGGCTTTTCAGTGATTGTTTTAAGCTCTTCTAGTAATGCCAGCTTACCTTCTGCGCTAATAACATCCTCTGGTTTCTTATTGGATAATATGATTAACGCTCTTGTACGAACTTGAGGCATATAAAGTTTAATCAGTCCTGAGTCTTCCGTATTTTTCAATTGCAGGCTGATCGTTAATTGAAGATATTGACGGCTATCTTTTAAGTTAACCGTTAATGTATCGATGGCCATGTATACGGGGATAGCTTCAATGGCACTTGTTTTTGCTTTCGCTTTTTCGTCATCCTCAGAAGAGTCACCCTTTAGAAAAAACCAGGCACCACCTCCTGCTAAAGCTAAAACCACTACCGCTGCAATAATAATGAGAGGCAATTTTGATTTTTTTGGAGCTTCTTCAGTTTTTTCTTCAGCCATTTCTTAAACTTTCATTATTTTGTTTGTTAAACGTATGTATTAATTAAACCTTGACCCTGAATAGAAGCTGACTCAATCTGATTGCTGATGGACTCAATATTTTTGATTTGAGTCTCAGTCTTAGCATTTTCTCTATTCTGGCTATGACTTCTTGAATTAATATCAGCTTGTCCAAGCTGTAAGCCACTATTTTCTAACATTTTACTTAGCGAAGGAATGGCATCCTGAATGGCTTGACGAACTTCTGAGCTAGAAACAATAAACTGAACGTTAGTTTTATTTTGGTCAGTTTGGATATTTATCTCAAGCGGACCTAGATTAGGGGGGTTAACCGTAATGCTCGCATTTTGTAAAGAGTTAGCCACCATCCAGGTAACACGCTGATTTAAAGCCGGACCCCAGTCTGGGCTCGAGACAGGCGCTTTCAACTCAACTAAATTCGCTGAGTCAACTTGAGTAGTGCGTTGATTAGCGCTAATGTTGTTAATACTAATATCTTTGTTTGTTATATCTGAAGCCAAGTCAGAGGCAAGAACTCTTTGAGAAATAGCTGCAGCATTTATTGAGCTGCTGACTTTCAATGAATTAATGGTCTTTAACTCTGTTAATTGACTTTCTAAATCAACAAGGTTACTAGTCAACAAATTGTCATTATTGTTACTTGTTTTGCTATTTGCGCTGTTTCTAGCATCTTGAATGAGTGTATTTCTTAAGTCGTTTTCTGATTTGAGTTCTGAACTGATATTTTCTGGAGAGAATACAGTTGTATTCATTCTATTAGCTTGATTCAAACTATCTTGAGCGCCATCATTTAATGCTTTGGCATCCATCATCGTTTTGAGTTCAGATGGGCTGATTGAAGTATCTTGAGTATTGGCTTTGACAACTTCTTTTGTATTCAACGCAGAGTCAGCTTCTACTAAACCTAATGTTGTATTTTTAGTAATAGCAGTATTGGTAGCTGCTATTGAGGTCTTTGTAATTCCAGAAACCTCTGATGCTGTTGAGATTACCTCAGTTTGCGTTGCTTGATCTGAGCTAGTCAAACGATCAATAACTCTTACAGCAAGATTGATGCCGCTTAATACTGATGGTGCTAAAGCCATGCCCGCCATAGCTTCAACTATTTCAGAATTCTCAACATTTTTATCATCAGAATCATTCACAACCATTGTTACTGATTGAGCATCTTGTGACTGAGCATGATTAGAATCAGCACTTTTTGATTCTGATGGCTGGTTTATCGAAGCTTGTTGATTCAGCTTTTCTGTTTGAGCAGTCAACTGTTGGTCAAAGCTCATGCCAGAATTTGATGGTTGACCATTGTCAATCTGATTCAAATCAAGCTGGGGGATGCTAGCAATAGTGCTAAGGATGCTTGGAAGATTCACTTTAAAACCCTTTTCTCATAACAGAAAGTTCATCAGAGCTGGTTTGCTCAATTGCATTTGCTCGAGCTACTGATAACTTGATTTGTTTTTTCTGTAATATTTCGTATGTAAGTCGTTTTTTTTCAATTTCTCTAAATTCAGCCTGTCTTTGACTGACCGCATCTTTTGCAAACTGGATATAGTTAGATTGTTGTAAAGCAATTTTTTCAATATTGCTAATGAATTGGCGTGTATTTCGGTATTCTGAAATACTGATCCCAGTCAGGGATTTCTGGCTAAGATTGTCTTCATATTGGTTGGCGAATTGATACAAAGTGTTTGATTTTTCTTTTGTAGACTGTTCATTTTTCAAAGCAGTAGCCAAAGCAATAGACGCTGCTTTTGCTTTTTGATCGGCTAAATCAATAAGAAGTTGAATGACACTTGGATTCATGGTGTCATTATGTTAGAAATTACCGCTTTTTAATCAAGCGAATAGAGCAGAAAGTTCCCTCAAACTCGCCTCAATACCGTGTTTTTCATCAATTCCTTGCTGAAGAAATTGCTCAATAGCAGGGTATTTTTTGATAGCTAAATCTAAAATGGGGTCATTTCCAGCAACGTAAGCGCCAACGTTGATTAAATCCCGATTTCTTTGGTATTTTGAGATTAAAGCCTTTAACTGTCGAGCCTCTTTTTGATGCTCTGCGGTGCTAATTGTGGTCATACTTCTACTGATTGACTGCTCAATATCAATAGCAGGGTAGTGCCCTGAATCTGCCAATTGCCGATTTAAGATGATATGTCCATCCAAAATGGCTTTAGCAGAGTCGGCTACAGGGTCTTGCGACTCTTCACCCTCGGTCAAAATAGTATAAAAAGCTGTAATCGACCCACTTCCGCTCTCACCATTGCCGGCACGTTCAATTAATGTGGGTATTTTTGCAAATACTGAGGGTGGATAACCCTTGGTAGCCGGCGGTTCCCCAATTGCTAGCCCAATTTCTCGGGCTGCCATGGCGTAACGGGTCAAGGAGTCCATGATTAATAGAACATTTTTGCCTTGATCTCGAAAATATTCCGCAATTGCAGTTGCATAAAAGGCGCCTTGCAAACGCATAATTGCCGAATTATCAGCTGGTGCGGCTACTATCACGGACCTGGCTAAACCTTCTTCACCTAATATATCGTCAACAAATTCTTTTACTTCTCGCCCACGTTCACCAATGAGTGCGACTACGGTGACATCAGCAGTTGTGTAGCGTGTCATCATGCCAATTAAGATACTTTTGCCAACGCCTGACCCGGCAATTAAACCCATGCGTTGGCCACGACCAACCGGTAACCCAGCGTTAATAGCGCGTATTCCAGTATCTAGTTTTTCGACTATAGGAGATCGGCGCAAGGGGTTGATCGGGGGCACATACAAGGGAGCAGAGGGGTAACTTTCAATAGCGGGGCCTGTATCTAGGGCCTTTCCTGCTGCATCAATCACTCTTCCTAAAAGCTGAAATCCAACTGGAAGTGATCTTCCTGATGAGGGCGTGCTTTGCTCATGAAGTGTTTCATGATCAAAAGAAAGTGGCCTGGGAAGATTGTCAGATGGGATGACATAAGCCCCAGGCTTTACGCCTTCAACGTTTCCAAGTGGCATTAAGAATAAACGGTCACCATCAAACCCAACTACTTCGGCATCAACACGTGAATTATTGGGTAGGGGAACATAGCAAGGGCTTCCAACAGGCAGCTTCAATCCAACTGCCTCCATGACTAAACCCGCCACACGAATTACTTTTCCTTGGGTTTCTAATAATTGAGCATCACCGATCCGTTCATGACATGATTGAACGAAATCAGTCAGTTCGAAGTTATCTGTTGTTTGATCAGACATACTTAAATTTGATCTGTTGTGGGTTTTTTACCCATAGCAATAGCTAGTCTTTGCCATTTTGAGTCTATAGAAGCGTCTAAACGATTACTTCCAGTCTCAATTAAGCAATCACCCCTGGCGATTTGATCATTTGATTGAATGATCCAGCCGGCTTGTTTTAATGCAGGCCCTTGGAACTCTTCAACAAGTAATGCATCCTTTGGATGAAGCATGATTTTTGCGGGTAACTGCAATACAGGTATCTCTTGCAGTGCCTTGTAAATGACATCATTGATCAATTCTGGCTGAGTCTCTAAAGCTTGACTGACTAGAGCGCGACCTGCATTGAGCGTGAGGTCAACTAATTCTTTTGCCATTTCTTCACGAACGTATGTAATCTGTTGCGACAACTTGGCTTGCATAGCAACTAGTACAGCTATCTTTTCATTGATTTCAACTTTTGCTTCCTCTAAGCCTTGCGCAAAACCTTCTTCACGACCTTGAGCAAAACCCTCAGCCTTGCCCTCTTTTCTGCCCTCAGTAAACTCAGCCTGTCGACCATCAATGATTTCTTGAGCTAGCTTTGCAATGGAGGGATCAGGATGCTTAAAACGATCTTCATTGAGCGAGACAAGCTCCCATCTTTCATACGCAGTCTCTATTTTTTGTTCGGACATTAAATGAACTCTTCTTCATCACCTTCAGACATGACAGAGATGGTTCCTGCACCTAATAAACCTGTAACAACTGCAAGAATTTCTCTTTGTTGTTTTTCAACATCTGATAATTTAACGGGACCTTTTGCTTCAAGATCCTCGCGCAACAAATCGCCAGCGCGACGTGACATATTATTAAGAAACTTATCGCGTAGGGCATCTGAGACACCTTTAAGAGCAGTTACCAAGCCTTCCGATGAAATTTGTTGAAGGACAATTTCCATGTCACGATCACGAATTTTGATAATGTCTTCAAAAATGAACATTTCATCTTTGATTTGTTGCGAAAGTTCTTCATCAATAGTGGCAACATATTCCATCACACTGTCACTCACTTCTGTACCCAAGAAGTTGAGAATCTCTGCTGCAGGACGAACCCCACCCAAACCCCTTTGTGAATCATCTTTAAGTAACAATTTAGATAAAGAAATATTTACCTCTGTCAGCGCTTCAGGGGGAATACCATCTAAGGACGCAATTCTTGATATGACTTCGTTTCGGACATCAACAGGTAATTCAGTGAGAATTTCCCCAGCTTTTTGTCGAGTCAAGAAAACCAAAATGGTTGAAATAATTTGAGGGTGTTCATTAACAATTAACTGTGCCGCTTGTTTAGGCGGCATGTTCTTGAGTACATCTAGACCTGAAGAGTAATCTTGTTTATTTAAAATCCTACCAAGAACAAGCCCTGCATCCTCTTCCCCAAGCGTCTTCTCTAAAATATCTTTTAAGAACTCATCGTTATTAACACCCAATGCAGATTGGGATTTGACATCAACGCTGAAGTCTCTTAAAACTTTACGTAAATAAGCGTCATTAACGCCTTTTAACTCAGAGATGGCTCGACTGATACGTTGTAATTCATCTGAGGTAAGATTCTTAAGAACAGCTGCAGCTTTCTCTTCGCCAAGAGCAAGTATTAATACGGCAGATTTTTTTAAGCCCTCAGCGCTCATTCACTTATCCAATCTTTGACTACTGCTGCTACAGCTTTAGGATTTTGTTCGCCAAATTTTTGAACCGCTTTTAAGTCACTGCCAGAGTTACGACCAAGACCTGAGAGATCAGAGGCAATTTTCTTAGCTTCAGCATCAAGCTCCTCATCCACTTCCTCTTCCTCTTCCTCTTGCTCAGCACCAGCTGCACCAGCTGCACCACCAGCTCCGCGGGCGAAACCTCCTGCACCTGCTGCTCCGCCAAAAGCTAAGCTACCACCAACAGATGCGTTCGCCATGCGTGCCATAAGTGGCTTAAGTACTTTGGAATAAAGTAAGAACAAAACAACGGCAGTAATGATGTACTGAATGGCAGTTTTGGCAGTTGCTAAGTTAGCATAAGGTTTCCAAATTGGATCCTCTGGAATCTCTACCTTCTCTGCTTGCTTAAATTCGCTATTAGTCAGATTGATTGTGTCTCCGCGATCTTGGCTAAATCCAACAGCCTCTTTAATGAGAGCAGTTACTTGCGCTTTCTCATCATCAGTCAATGGCTTCTGAGTAGTTTTACCTTCGTCATCTACGGAGGATTTTAAATTAACTACAACAGCCACTGCTAAGCGCTTGATGCCACCAACAGGCTCTTTGGTATAGCTAATAACCTTATCAACTTCATAGTTGACAATATTTTCTCTTCTAGCATTTGTTGCCGCTCCAGCAGCAGGGGCAGCACCAGCAGCAGGGGTAGCACCAGCTTGGTTGCTTGCTGCTCCTGGAATGCCACCTTTTACCGGATCTGAGCTAGATGATTCATTACTCTTTTGACTACGAATAGTATTTTTTTCTGGATTGCTATTAGGACTGTATGTTTCCGTTGCTTTTTCAACAGTAGCAAAATTAACTTCAGCTGCAACCTGTGCTTTAACGTTGCCCTCTCCTAATAGAGGGGTCAGGATTGCTTCGATACGTCTAATGAGATTATCTTGAATATCTCTTACATACTTGAGCTGTGAAGGATCTAGTTTATTTGGATCGTTGCCATCACTGGTTTTGCCAGATAACAAGGAGCCATTTTGATCAACCACTGTCACATTTTTGGCAGGCAATTCAGGAACGCTACTTGATACCAAATGCACAATGGCGTTGACCTGACCCATATCTAAAGCTCTACCTGATTGAAGGTTTACCATTACTGAGGCAGTAGGGTACTGTTTTTCTCGAACAAAAACAGAGGGTTTAGGGATGGCTAAATGGACGCGACTGGATGCGACAGAACCAATTGAGTTGATAGTTCTTGCTAGTTCGCCTTCTTGAGCTCTTTGGTAATTAACTTGCTCGATAAACTGAGATGTTCCCATTTTTTGGTTTTCCATCAACTCAAAACCAATGTTTCCACCTCTAGGTAAACCCTGCGCCGCAAGCTTTAAGCGAGCGTCATAAACTTGACCAGATGGTACTAATATCGTGCCACCATCTTCTGAAAACTTATAAGGAACAGCCATTGTGGAGAGGGCTGCGACGATAGCACCGCCATCTCGATCAGAATAATTTGATAAAAGAACTCTGTAGTCTGCTGTTTTCATGCTCCACATATAAACAGCGGCCATAATTCCTACCGCTAAAGCGATGCCTGCACCCAAGGCAATATTTAGCCCAAAACTACTTTGAATAAAGTTGCTAAATCCACTGCGTTGTTCGTTCTCTTGATCTGCCATCGCTCATCTAATTTAGGGTGAAAAAAAGGTTACAAATTGACACATAACATTCTCCTACGTGCCAATCCAGCTATAAGCCTAAACAGCGGTGAAAAACCCCCTTTTATCAGAGGGTTGACTCAGTTTTGACTTGTTATAGTCATCAAATCTTGTGAATGTAATAAAAAGGCTCTAATTTAATATGACATCACCTGTTGGAAGCTCTCAGATAGAGTCAATTCTAAGTCAGATACGTAACAGTTCTGCTGTTGTCAAACCACCCGTAGTAAAACCCGCTGATGCTGCTAACCCAGCATCAACAACAAAAATCGATTTTGCCTCTGCTTTGCGAGCCCAATTGGATCAACTTAACAATATTGAGCAGAATTCAGTGAGTTTAGGTCAAAAATTCGCCTTAGGCGACACCAGAGTGAATTTATCGGATGTCATGATTGCCTCTCAAAAAGCCAGTGTTGCCATACAAACAAGCGTTCAAGTGCGTAATAAGGTGGTTGCTGCCTACCAAAGCATCATGAATATGCAGATTTAAGCTGCTTAAGAATCATCATTTTTAGGTTCTACTTTTTTAGCTGGCACCATCGCTGCATCGATTTGATAAAGCCAAGCTAGGAGTTCTGCCACCACTTTATACAAACTTGGTGGAATTTCTTTATCCAAATCAATACCCATTAGCAAGGCTACGAGTTCTTTTGACTCATGCACGTAGATATCATTGGCTTTTGCCAGCTCAATTATTTGCTCTGCAATCAAGCCCTTACCGGCTGCAACGACCACAGGGGCTCTGCTGCCAGCTTCATAGGCAATTGCAACAGCCGTGCGGAGGTCTTTGGGCTTATTCATCTTTTTGGATAACGATGCTTGTGACATCATGACCTAAGGCACTGAGGGTATTAACAAAAGTTTGTTGAGATTCTTGTACACGGGTAACGCTAGTTTCTTTACCTATCAGCAATTTCACTTGAGTTTGATTACCTACGATGATGACTGAAGCCTTTACATCACCTAAATGTGGCAAGTGAAACTGCATTCTGGTTTGCCATACCTTTTCAACGGGTTCATTTGATTTATTGGGTGTTCTAGGGGTATCGTCTTTGATTTGCCAAGTAAATTTCTGCCCCGGCCAAAGCTCACCTTGCCAGGTAAAACTCCGTTTTTCTAAGGCATTTAACTGTTGCGGAATAACTGAGGTATTCGTGCCGCCCGTGCCATCCTCTTCGATATCTGTAAAGATAACTGCTCGCATCAAATTGAGTTGATTTTGCGGTTCTTGCTTTATTTGATCGGTTGTTCTTTGACCGATTAACCAATCTTTTAAGTGTGATTCATAAAAAGTACCACTCATTTCAACAGCCTTTGACAACTGAGGAGGTAAGTCATCAACACTTTCTGGATGTGACAAAGAGGATCTAAGAAGAGGCCTTGCACCTTTGATAGGGGTGCTGTCATTGGGTATCTGACCCATCAATTGACCTAAAGAACTGAACTTTTGCTCTGGATTATGTAAGCGACCACTAACCCCAAAGCTCAAATTAGGGCTTTTGCCAAGCAAAGTTAACTCTAAGGACTCGCCAACTTCTAAGCCAGCAGGTAACTGCATTTGAACAGTTGCAGAGTTTTTACCAGTTTCTTTTGAAGTTAGCTGAACAACGGCGGTGCCGTCAGGCTGGAAACTTAAGATTTGTGCTTTGAAATTTTTACCAACTGCTATTTGATCAAGGCGGATAGCAGTGTCAATTCGGGGATCTCCAGCTACAGCGCTTGAGCGCAGAATCTCAGTTGCTGAGATAGCAGTTTTATTTGCCAAAAGATTATTTGGCAGAATAGCCATATAAAAACCTTAAGTTAAAAATCCCTTGAATTATAAAAGCGTTCGATTTTCTTTTGGTTGCTGGTATTTCCAATTAAAGCATCTAGATTTTTCATCCAAGGCTCTGTGATGTCACGGATCGCTCGGTCATTTCCAAGAATACTTTGTATTAACTTAAACTTTTTCTCAATATTATCAGAAGACAGGGTGCCTGTTACTTCCTCCGATTTAAGGATAACCACTTCATTGGTACATTTTGCACCTAACTCTTCAAATAAAGACCAGTTTTTTTCACGAGCAGCCACTAACATCTCTTCAGTGATGTTTTGAACATTCTCATACAAAGAAATCACATCATCTTGCGTCAGCATCATACGGCCCTCGCAAAATTTTGGGTGCCTACTTCGTTTGCTGCTGAAACTTTTCTATTAGTCATCAAATTCACATTAGGATCGATGGTATTCCAGGCGCCTCTAAGCTCATTGATTAAATTACGAACCTCAGTAATCTTGTTTGTATCGTTATGTAAATTGGCTAAAGTCAATTGGTGAGCCATATATTGATAAAGCATATGAAGATTTTCACCTAATTTATTACCGCGTTCGTACTTAAGGCTGGCGTCTAGGCCCAATAAAACAATATCAATCGCTTTGCTGATTGAAGTGCATTTATCAGCTGGCTTATTATTTTCAATATCAAATTCGGCTTGATTTAAGGCAATAACGGCTCCTTCAAATAACATGCTGATCAATTTATGAGGGTCAGCTACCAAAGCGTTTGACTCTAAATTAATCATTGCGTAATGTTTTGCCGCATTGTGCGTATAAGTGAACATGAACGATTGCCTCATAAATGACTACTATTGGTTTTTCTGGGTATTGCTCATGGCATCAAATTGATTCGTCAAATAGCTAGCCATTGAATTTAGGCTCGCTACTGTTTTATCTAATGCCGTATATTGTTTTTGGTACATTTGTTGCAAATCAGCCAATCGTAATTGCTCTTGATCTGCTCTAGCTTGTAATCGACGAATCTCAGACTGCAAGCTTGATTTTCTATTAGTGATTAATCCATCGATACCGGTAGCGTTAGTCAGAAGGGTATTCAGTTGATAAGCAAAACCCTGTAAGGTTGAACTATCTGTTGAATCACCTGTCCCAGAAAATAGACTGGCTACTTTATTGAAGTTAGCGCTGATAGCAGTATTTAAGGTTGTGCTAGTTAAGCTTAAGGTGCCATCACTTTTAAAACTAACGCCTACCTGGCTTAATCGATTGTAAGAAGTTGTTGAATCAACACCAAGGGTGCTCGTGATGATGCTTCTGATTTCTCTGCGTAAGCTGTTGATGGTGGAGTCACCATACAATGCCGCACCTTTTTTAGCAGTCGTATCGTAACTTGAAATATCTTTGAGCGACTTATCTAAAGCATTGAACGATGTAACAAATGCAGAAATCTTTGAAGACAAGGCGCTATTGTCTTGAGCAACCGTAATCGTAGAATCACCAGTTCCAACAAGATTAATAGTAAGACCTGGTATGAGGTCCGTAATAGCATTACTTGATCTGGTAACTGTTGTACCGTTGATCTTGAGTGAACCAGTTACAGCAGCGGCATTGACAAAATCAAGACCCGTAAAATCTGCAACACTGCTTGTCGTGGAGAGGGCAATGGTTGCAGCCGTATCCGAAGTATTAACAATTCGTATTTGATAGTCAGGCGAAGCACTAGTGCCAAGATTAGCTATCGTGGCGCTAACGCCACTGATATTAGCGCTATTAATAGCGTCTACCATCCCAGCTACCGTATAAGTTGTTGGCGTAATAGTAGTAGTAGTAGTGCCTGTGATAGTAATACTGCCAGTGGTACCAATTGAAGAGCTAATACTTGTATAAGCAGTATTACTTATATTACTTGTTAGAACCTGAGGTGATGCTAGTGTAACGTCGGTTATTTTGTAATCACCAGAAAGAGCAGTGCCATCGTTGCTAACTGATAAAACGCTAGTGCTAGAGGTGCTAGCAGTTGTTGCTTTTATGGCACTTGGCGTTATCAATTCAGCAATCGAAGATTGGAATGATGCAATTTGGCTAGAAATATTGCCGTAGGCAGATATCTGAGCATTATCTTTAGAGATGGATTTGTTAATTGAATTAAGTGGACCCTTTTCGGTATCCATCAAAGCGGTAACGATCTGGCTTACATTTAAGCCAGATCCGATACCGCTTGATGAGATAGTTCCCGAAGAGGCCATTTAGCTCAAACTTTGTCGCTTACCAATAAACCCTTACTTTGTTGATTCTCAATTGATTGAGCAATCCTCAAAGAAAGTTCAGATGGAATTTGACGAATGACCGTATTGTTTGAAGAGTCAATCACTGTTACGACTGAATCACCAGAACTTGGATCAATTTGAAAACTTAAGCCAGCAGGCGAACTGAGCTGTTTATTAATTTTAGATACAGCTGCCTCGATTTGCTGAGTATTGATTTCAATTTTTTGAACTAATGGCTCGCCAGTACTTGAGCCAGTAATCTTTGGTGCCGCAATTGGTGCAGTTGTTGCTGCAGGGTTTGGAGCACCGGAAACAGCCGGTCCACCACCATTACTACTGGTCATGGGGATCACTGTTGAACTGATTCCAGATATCATAAAAATTCTCCGATATATTAACTAAACTATAACTAAGTCTTAGTTTATGGAAGTACTGATTAAGGGGGCAAAGCCCCCTTTAATCATTACTTCAACAAAGTTAAAACGTTAGAACCCATTTGGTTAGCCTGGGCTAACATTGCTGTACCTGCCTGTTGCAAGATCTGATACTTAGACAACTGTGCAGTCTGCGCAGCAAAATCTGTATCAACAATACGGCTCTTAGCAGCAGAAGTAGTCTGAATTAAGTTAGACAGATTACTAGTTATGAACGCCATTCTATTTTGGAATGCACCATGAGTTGCAGACTCGGTATTCACAGCGGCAATCGCTAAGTCAATTGTATCTGTTGCAGATTGTGCATTAGTGGCAGCAGTGGTTGATGCTGTTGATAAAGCGGTAACAGCACTGGTACCGATTGTGAAGCCACCATCAGCATCAATAGTTCCAATTTTGGCTTTCAATTCAGCAGCTGATGCGTCGACAGCAGTTCCTGTTAGGGTATTAATTTCAGTCGCAGCAGTGTCTTTGTCCGCATCACTAAGTGTGGAAGCGTAAACAGCTGTTACAGCTGCTGCTCTTATAGAAGCACCAGTCGCTCCAGAAACAAGGCTCGCAGTATCAATCGCATTAACTATATCAGTACCAGGAATAGAACCTGAACCACCATTAATTAGTTTTCCAGCGTCTGCAGCGTCAGTTACTGCTCCTAGAGCAGTAGTCGTTAAACTAATACTATCGTTGGCAGATGTTCCGCTTCCAATTTGAAAACTACGTGATGATGCGGAAAATGTTGAAACACCATTAAAAGTAGTAGCAGCTAAGATTCTAGTTAGTTCATCTTGACTAGCTTTGAATTCGGTCTGTAAAAGGTCTACATTCGTTACTCCATTCGCTTCATTGGAAGCTTGTGTGGACAATTCACGCATTCTACTTAGAATATTTGATAAAGAATCTAAAGCACCAGTTGCTGTTTGAGAGAATGAAATGCCATCATTTGCATTTCTGATGGCAACCATACTTCCATTAATGACAGAGTCCATATTTTTAGAAACGCCATATCCAGAAGCATCATCAGCTGCTGAGCTAACGCGCAAACCTGAAGATAACTGTTGAATAGTGTTATTCAAAGAAGCTGTTGTTCTTGAAAGTTGATTCTGGGCTTGTAAAGAAGCCATATTTGTATTGATCACTGCAGCCATGTTGTACTCCTTGAGTTATTTAATATACAAACCGATTATTTATAAAACCATGGTCTGTATATCAAGTTGGACCATTGTTATATTTATTAACGTGCAGCTTTGAAAAAGCTTTAACTATTTTTGGGTAATCTACCTGACCTCTTGTTGTTAGGTTGCTGCAATCGCCTTAATTACTTCTAATTAGCTTTCCCACATACAAGAGCCGAACTGGTCTTTAAGGAAAACCCTTACTTTTCGTCAATTAGTTTTTTTGATGCCGATAGTTAGGAAGGAATCTGTCATAAATAAGGGGCCATTGCAACATATATGCATTGATGGCCAATAAAGGGGTTTTAAGAGGGATGCCCCAGGTGCTTATCAACTTGCTAACTTGGATGCTTTAAAGCGCTTGTTGGGTGATTTAGACCTTCTTAAGGGGTGGCGAAGCTCAGTATGGGATGAGTAAAAGATTTGTAAGATAAAAATCTCCGCCTTTTAAGGCTTAAAAATAAATTCCTAAAATAACATGTACTTAAGAGGTGTTATGGATCCAAAGAGACAGGCTACGCACCCAAGCTTATGTAATAAATTCTCGGGAAAAAAGATTAAATAATTTATTTATAAATTTTTCAAAAAAAACCTAAAGTTTTGATATTGGGCGCCGTAAACCTTTTTACCCCCTAAATGTTTTAGTGTGTTTTGAGAGGGTTATATGTTGAAATTTTAAATATTTCTAACAGGGAATACTGTGTTTGTAAGACAAACACGGTAGGTATTTTGCTATTTAATCCGTAGAAAAATACATCTTTTATCTGATTGTTGCCATTGTTGTGACTCATCACAATAGCAACACTGAGTTAAAGAGATATATTCTCGCGGAGACAAAAATGGGTACAGATGTCATATTAGCTGAAATTAAAGATGCCAACTTACGCTATCTATTGCTCACACAGCAAATGATCCGCGATGATGTTGACACTGCCATGTTTCGTTTAGGTATTAGTAAGAAGATTGCAGACCTAATCTCTAGTTTAAGCACTGCACAAACAATCAAATTAGCTTCAAGTCCTAGTATGCTCATGAGATTTCGTTTTGATGATGCAACCATCCTAGGTATGTTGACCCACGACACCAAGGATATGTTTCAAGCGCAAGCCCATGCAGCTATATTGCTGGCGTCTCAACCTGCAGTTGAAATGCATTGATACTGAAACTCATCAATGACTAAAAAAACCAAAAGCATACTGAACGAATCTAAGGATATTCAGATTGCTATTGATCTGATACAGCTTGGTGCTAGGCTTCAGTTGCTTGAAATGGAAACATCACTTTCACGTGATCGTTTAATTAGTCTTTATAAAGAGCTTCGTGGAGAGTCTCCACCCAAAGGCATGCTGCCATTCTCTTCTGATTGGTTCTTGACGTGGCAGCCAAATATTCATACATCACTATTCTTAAGTGTCTATAAGCAGTTGAAGCTTAATTCTGATATTTCTGAAATATCTGCGATTATCAAAGCTTATAAGTTATACCTAGAGCAGTTCCCACCAGAGTTTGGTGAAGAACCCGTATTGTCACTCACTAGAGCCTGGACTCTCAATCGCTTTATGAAATGTGACATGCTGACCACAGCAGTCTGTAAATCTTGCACAGGTGAGTTCATTTCAAGACCTTTGATGAAGCGCAATTACGTTTGTGGCTTATGTGATGTACCTTCTCGAGCGGGCAAGACACAGAAGTTTATTGACGCCAATAATGCGGCCAGACAAGCTGCCGCATAATCGTTTCTGCCGTGAATAGTCGTCAACCAGTTCTTTCTTTCATTAAGAACAGACCGCAATTTACTTCACTTTTCTTATTGCTAGCATTAACGATCATCTCGTTTGTGATCAAGCCCTTATTCAGCTCTTGGTTGCTGGTTGAGATTGATACAATTTATCAACTAATCTTCATAGCCATAGTAGCTGCAATCTTAAGTTATTGGATGGGTCTGCCGAAATGGTGGTGTTGGATTAATGCGCTATTCCCAATCATGGTTGGGATATTTCAGACATTTAATTGGTCATCTTCTGTCTTTCTAGTAGCATTTTTAATACTTGTACTGTTTTACTGGAGTAATTTTTTAACGAGGGTGCCTTATTACCCCTCAACAGAGGCTGTTTGGTCAGAAATTGCTGACCTTTTGCCGGGTGATCAAGCAAGAAATATATTAGAAATAGGTAGTGGATTTGGTGGTTTCTGTTTATTCATAAAAAAACAGAAACCCGATTCAAATGTTGTTGGTGTTGAACTATCCCCAATCATTTGGCTTTACAGCCGCATACGACAAATGGTGTTAAAAATTGATTGTCAATTTTTGCGTCAAGATTACCGACGTATGGATTTCTCTCAACAAAATCTTATTTTTGCATTTTTATCACCCGCTGCAATGCAAGCACTTTATTTACAGGCTAAGAAACAGATGAAATCGGGCGCCATATTAGCTAGCTACTGTTTTGAGATCCCATGTGGTCACAACGAATCAATCGAAGAAATTGAAGTCAGTTACGGAAAAACTCTTTATATATGGCGACAAAACTAACTGATAAGTGTTAAAAATAGTTAAACCTAGGAGGTTTTTATGAAAATTACCGAAATAATGTCTACAGAGCTAATTACAGCCACTTTAGATGATTTTTTAAGTGAAGTTAAAGAAATTTTGACCGTTAATAAGATTAAGCATCTTGTAATTATTGAAGAGGGTAAGTTAATGGGTATTTTGAGTGAGCGTGATCTTTTATTGGCAATCAGTCCTTATGTCAATTCAAATGTCTACACCACACGAGACCTAGCGACACTCAATCAGCGTGTTGGGCAAATAGTTGAGAGACATCCTTTGTATCTTGATGACCAATCAGAGCTTGAGGACGCGATGGATATGTTTGATAAAAACCATATCAGTTGTATCCCAATTGTTGATGCAGATTTTGTTCCAGTTGGTATTGTTACTAAAAGCGACATTATTCGTCATTTTAATAAAAGAAGAGCTTAAAAATAGCGCCTGTGTTCTAGGTAAGTAATTAAGTAAGACTGAAAAGAATAGTTGTAGATAGTAGATAGTAGTTATAAACATGACTTTAATTAAATTGACCAATTTTTCTCAAGGCCAAGCATGCTAGTAATAATCGGATTCATTGTGGTTTCCTTTTCTGTATTTGGTGGATTCGTTATGGCGGGGGGCCATATAGCAGCCCTATTTCAGCCGATTGAATTATTAATGATTGGTGGTGCTGCAGCTGGTGCCTTAGTTGCTGGTAACACCATTAAAGTACTAAAAGCAACTGGTGCAGCTTTCCCTACCTTGTTCCAAGGATCTAAATACAATAAAGAACTTTATTTAGAGTTACTTTTAGTTCTTTATGCGATCTTCACAAAGATTCGTAATGAGGGTATGAAGAATATCGAAGAAGATATTGAAGAGCCTGAAAAAAGCAAAATATTTCAACGCTATCCTAAAATCTTAGCAAGCCATCATCATGTCGAATTTATTTGTGACTATTTGCGCTTGATGGTATCTGGGACGATGGATCCATTTCAGATTGAAAACTTAATGGATATTGAAATTGAGACACATCATCATGAGGGCGAAGTGCCTGTTCATGTACTCGCAAAGATGGCAGATGGTATGCCAGCTTTTGGTATTGTTGCAGCCGTTATGGGTGTGGTGCACACCATGGAATCTATCGGCTTACCTCCGGCAGAACTCGGTATTTTGATCGCACATGCTCTAGTAGGAACCTTCTTAGGTATTTTGTTGTCATACGGTTTTGTGGCACCACTTGCCAACTTGTTAGAGAGTAAATTACATGATTCAACTAAATCTTTCGAATGCATGAAAGTTGCGATTCTGGCAAATATGAACGGATTTCCACCAGCTGTAGCGGTTGAGTTCGGTCGAAAAGTTCTTTATTCAACAGAGCGTCCGGGATTTAAAGAGCTTGAAGACCAGATCAAAGCAACTAAAGTTGATTATGCTGAGAAGCCTAAGGAAGCTGCAAAGGCCGCTGCATAATGTCTGGGCCTAATAAAAAACCCATCATTGTTGTAAAAAGAATTAAGAAGGTTGCCGGTGGTCACCATGGCGGCGCTTGGAAGATTGCGTATGCTGACTTCGTAACAGCAATGATGGCATTCTTCTTATTGATGTGGTTACTTGGTAACGTTGAAGAAAACAAACTCAAAGGCATTGAAGAGTATTTTAAGCAACCTTTAAGACTCACTGTTTTGGAGATTGGCCAAACCATTGGTGACTCTTCGTCTGTTGTTAAAGGTGGGGGAACTGACCTAACGCGTAAGGAGGCGCAGATGAACCGTTCTAATGATGACACTAGGACATCTGTAGAGGTTTATAAAAAAGAACTCATTCCTTTAGCTCAAAATTTAGCAGCAGAATCAGAGGCTGTTGATCAGCAGAGACTTGAGCAATTGAAAAAACAATTAGATAGTTTGCTGCAAAATAATGAGCGCTTAGCCCCGTATAGTAAGCAGCTCAATATTGAAATTACTACCGAAGGTTTAAGAATTCAAATTGTTGATGAGAAAAATAGACCCATGTTCCCGTTGGGAAGTTCTCAATTACAAAGTTATGTCAAAGTTATCTTGAAAGAGCTGGTACCGGCTATCAATACATTGACTAACCCCATCACCATATCAGGCCATACTGATGCTATCCCATACCCTAGAGGAACTAAGAGCTATTCGAATTGGGAGCTATCAGCAGACAGGGCGAATGCGGCAAGAAGATCTCTGGTTGAATCTGGCTTAGAAGAAAGTCGAATCATGAAAGTTGTGGGCTTATCATCAGCCATTTTGCAAGATGACAAAGATCCTCAAAATCCTATTAATCGCCGCATTAACATCATTGTTATGAATAAAAAAGCGATTGAATTTGCAAAAAATGAAGTTAACAGCAAAGAGGTCACTTCAATACCGTTCGGTAAAAGATAGTTAATTGACGATCATTGAATGATTAAAAAATGATCGTCAACTAAACAAAGCAATACAAACTTCCAATATAGAAATTCTTCAGACTATCAAGACTTAGTTAATTCACCTTGAATCAACGCGCCTCTTTGAATGGTTAATGAAGAGTAATTAATCTTTGCATTAACGCTAGCTTGACTGCCAAGAGTTAAATCTTGACAAGTGGCATCCCCAGTAAATGAACCTCGGACTTGAATTGTCGTAGCTCTAACAGAACCATTAATTTTTCCACTAGCGCCGATCGATAGATTTTGAACTGTAATACTTCCGTTGACCGAGCCATCTACGTTCAATGTTCCTTGAAAGGTTATATCGCCTGTGAATTCAAAACCTTCACTGATAAGAGAGGGCTTAGTTGGTTCATTTGAACCTCTAGGAGGTTGATTATCTTCAATTTTTGCTGATACTGGCTCTTGAGATTCCTGAGCTACTTGATTTTGCGAGGCAAAATCATCTGAGGACTCATTACTATCAGAGATATCGTTGTTGTCAGTATTTGATTGATTTGGTTTTCGATTGAACATAAAGCCTCTTGATAATTAAATTGAAGATGAAGAATTAATTTTTGTAAGGCTACCTTGTATATTGCCGCCTTTTTCAACTTCAATTTCTGAGAATTCAACATTACCTGTAACTCTACCACTTGAGCGAATGAATAAAGATTTCTTCGCAGAAATATTGTCATGAGCTTCACCACGAATATCAATGATGTCTGCAAGGATGTTTCCCTTGAGAACGCCTGTTGGGCCAATCAAGATTTCTCTAGCAGTAAGATCACCTTCGATTGTTCCAGATATGGAAGCAATATCGGGTACCACAAAGTTTCCTTTGAGACTCACGCCTTCACCAACGGTTAAACATCCATTTTGATTATCGTTTGACATAACTTTCTCGCTCATTTAGTTGGTTAATTATTTTTAAAAGTAGATTCTTGTATTTTTTTGATAAGGTTGGAAGCACTGTTGATCTGTTTTTTTGAATCCACTTTTTTGATCATCAGTCCTAGAACTTCTGCCCCATGCTCAATACCGATTTGGTTGTAAGTAATATCACCAAGAACAATTGCCGAATCGTGCAGTTCAACTTTCTCAGAAGCATAAATATTGCCTTCAACCTTACCAGCAATAAGAATTCGAAATGCTCTAATATCTCCGTTGATTTTGCCTGTTACTCCGATTGCTACAGTTATATCTTTATTGTCACTTGCACATTCAATATTACCCATAACTGTTCCATCAATTCGTATCGAACCTTCGATTGATAGGCGTCCGTGGATAGTGGTTGTCTTGTCAATGATAGTGTCAAAAGACTCTAACTCTGGCTTCAGTAAACCTTGTTTTTTCTTTGAACCAAACATGAAAGACTCGTTAATTAGTAATGAAATGTGAGTATATAGATTGGTGAATTTTTTTAATTCTATTTTTATTGTAGGTTTTTGTCTTACAAAATTGCCAATCAATCAAAAATTGTATTCAAATAACCGTTTATGATTGAAAAATCGCTTTTTGTACTAAATAATCAATTCGGTGGACTAATTAAACAGTTTTTCTTTTTGCGGTAACTATTTTGTTCAAAAACATTCATACATCTGAGGTTATTGATATTCGTGGAGACGTCATCGCTTTCGCAAGAGAGCGACAACATTACACGGTCAGTCATATAGTTAATATTTGCTGTATTTCAGAGAGAATGTTGCACCAAATTGAAAATGGTGGATCAGATTCATTCTATAGTTTTGCAATTAAAGTTCAAGTTGCAAGAAAAATCGGAGCCTACCTTAAGTTACAGGATAAAGATTTTTTAGTAGTTAATCAGGCAACCTTATTTAACGACGATTCAACAGACCAAATTCAATCAAGTCTGAATGAAGTGAATCTCAAACAAACAACAGAAAAATTTGAGGTAAAGGGTACCAAGGCCCAGAGTATTGCTGCAATCCAAAATAACTCAAGTAATGTTATCAACGAAATAGATAAGATTATTGGAATCTATGCTGAGCCCTCTGGTTCAAATGGGAAAGTACCATTTAACGAGCTCCTGATTTCATCTGTTGAGCCTAAGGTTCAAACTGATATTTACAATACTAAAAAATCAAGCTCTATTGGCGCTATATTGCTAGCAAGCACTTTGGGGATGGCAATACTTCTAGGTGGTGTTTTTTATTCTTCAGAAGTTTACAACTACAGTATCAAAGCATTAACAGATGTGGGTGTTATCAAAAAAGAGGTGATTGCTGTTCAGGGTGTAGAAAACTTAAATTCCACTCCCTCGCAACAAGTTGTTGAGCCTGTTCAATCAGTGGTTCAACCAGCAACTCAGCCAATAGCCCAGCCAGTCAATAAAAGTGATATTGCACGCTAATAAGCTTAACTATTTAATTAAGTGGTTTTAATAATTTAAGTCTTGTTAATATCAAGAACAATTTCATAATCTTTGATGGCTTTATCAAAGTCACCTAGATTGTGAAAGCACAGCCCACGATTGAAGTAAGCATCTGATTCTTTGGGTCTAATTTTTATCGCTTTGGAGTAGTTTTCAATGGCATCGCTGTAGTGAGTAAGTACCTGAAAGCACATGCCAATATTAAATACCGTTCCAAAGTGATTCGATCTTATGGCTAACGATTGACTGTAACTATTCAGAGCATCTTCAAATCTCCCAAGCTCATAAAAGCATAGTCCCTGATTAAAAAAAGCATCAGCAAAATCTGGTTTCATGGCTAGTGCTGTACGAGTAGAGGCCAGCGCTGCGTGGTATTGCTTTAAATAGTAGTGATTGGCTGAAATTCTTAACTGAATAAAAGGCTCATTCGGTTGAAGTTCAGCAGTTTTTTGATAGTAAACAATCGCCTGATCATGATTTTTATTAAATTCATAAACAAATGCCGCGCGGAGGAGGGCATCAAAATCACTGGGATTTTCTGTTAAGGCTTGTTCAAATTTTTTTAATGCGTTATCAAACTGATTATTGTTGGCTTCATTGATGCCTTCAATGACTAATTCATGAGCATTAGGGATGTCAATTTTTAAAATTTTGATGTAATTAGCAATGCCATCATCTTTTAAGCTTTGTAAAGCATTAGCCATTCCATAATTTTTCAGATCTGCATGGGTAATCATGACATCAATAGAAAAGTTTACAGAGTTCTTATTTTCTTAATAGCTGACAAATAAATGATTTTCAGATTGATACCTACTTGTGGCTGTTGCGTGACATTTTCATATTGAACCAACATACCTTGTTTATCAGGGGCAAATTGATAGCCTATAACCAATGAATTAATGGCCATTTCTGATTGATTTTTATCTGCAAAACATCTTGCTAGTTGACGCCAGGCGTAGGTTAGCCTTGGATTGATTGAGATGATTTGTATAAGGGCTTTGTGAGCTTCATCAATGAGATTTTCTTCAAATAATGTATCTACAAGATTAAGATGGATGGCCATTGATGCAGGATCTGCATTCAATGCTTGTCTGAATAACTTAATAGCTTGTAAGTTGTTCTTCTCTTTTGCTTCGGCAATCCCTTGTTGATTTAGGGCCCATGCCGCACCAATATCACCCTGCCTAACAGTATTTTGATTAGATATTCTTGAAGCTGCAATTTCAATCGAATTGAGATCTAAATTGGTTGCCGATTTCAACATACTTAAAGTACAGGCTTGCTGATCAACGCAATTTTCAGGCAATAACTTTTTTGATTGGGCTAATTGTTGCTTTTTTTGAAGAAGTCTTTTTTGTTCCAGTGCCACTGTCTCTTCAAAGGCTCGAGTCTCCTCAGCTAATCTCTCAGCCTCTTCCTTTTCAGCAGCTAACTGTGCTTCTTCCTCTAGTTCTATTAGAGCTTGGGCTTCGGCTTCTTTTTCTTGTTGTTGTTTTAGAACGGCTGCAAGTGCAGCTTCTTTTTTATTCTGATAGGCACTCCATCCAAAATAGGACCCGCCCGATAAGATGGTTAAAAGAAGTACTAGTCCAAAAATCAGGACTATCTTTTTAACTATATTTTTTTTAGGAGCTTTTACTTGAATATCATCTTGCGATTCTTCAATGGGTGCTTCTAAGGGTGCCTCCACGGGAGTTGGCTGCTCAACAATCGTGTCAATTTTCTCTAAATCGGTAGTAGCACCGCAGTTAGAGCAAATGATTTCATTATTGAGGAGTGCAGTGCCGCACTGGAGACAATTCATATCGATCGATATCTTTTATTAAATAGTATGTAATTATTAACGACTGAATTCATAGACACTTTAATAAGGTAAATATTGTCATAAAATACAATAACTTAAATAATTTTTACCAAGCTGCCAAAAGGTGTGAAAAATCACTTTTTATAGGCTTTTTAAGAATAAAAAACTAATTATTCCAGACTACCTGCCGTAAACAATTTGAATCTGTGACTTTCACATACGCTTTTAAAACAGGGATTGAATTATGAAAATTACCTTTAAAACTCCATTAGTGAGTTTGGCCTTTGGAATTACCTTTTTGGGAGCTATGTTTACCTTACCGGCTGTAGCTGAGACGAAAAAAACAAGTGCTGTTGTTGAGACGATCAAAACAACTGCTGCTCCGGCCTACGTAGCCCCGAACCAAGCTTTTAACGACAAAATGCTTTCATTGGCCCTTCAATTAGAGAAGAATCTTGATGTTAATAAGCGTTTCTCAGTTTATGCGGTAACTACTTTTGTAGATCTTGATAAATTTGCGAGCTCAAATTCAGTTAGTAGATTGATGACAGAGCAGTTAGTGCATGAGTTGCAACTTAAACAATGGAACATCATTGACTTGCGCTTAAGCAAAACTATTGCTATTTCAGACGGTGGTGAGTTTTCACTATCTCGTGATGCTAGGAAGTTAAGAAGTCCGCAAGAGGTTTCTGGTGTTGTGAGCGGTACATTTTCTGTTGTAGGAGAGGACATTTTTATTAATGTCAGAGTTCTAGATTACACATCAGGAGCGATATTATCTTCAGCTCAGACACACTTTGACATTAGCTCTGTTGCAGGTCACATGCTTGACCGACGCACCAACTTAACCAGAGTGAACATCGTTCCAAACTGATTATGTTGACAACGAGAAGATTCTTTTTGACAGGCTTAGCTGCTGGAGCCGGTTCTATTCTTTTGTCTGGGTGTCAAACACCTCGTTTTGGGGTTGAAGATACAAGTTGTGACACAAAATTAATCACAAAATTAAGCGCTCTTGATCTGTCTACCCTTTTTTCTGGTATAGCTGGGGAGATTTGCACCTATTACGCGGGAGGCTGTGCCAAAGGTAGTTTGACACCTCCTAAAGGCGCCGCCCCAATCATGGTTACTGACTTTGTGGAGCTTGAATCTCTTCAGTCTGATAAATCTGGTTTGCTCATGGGAGAGCTCATGAGATCCTATCTCATGAAGAATTGTTGCAGAACAGTCATTCAAGCTGAGGTGGGTAAAGATATTCGAATAAATGATAAGGGAACAGTTTCTCTAACAAGACAGCCCAATCAACTAATGAAGTCTGAGTTGGAGATTAGAGATATTGTTATTGGCACTTATCATAATTTCACAGACAAGTTAGTGATCAACGTCAAAATCATAGATATACAGACTCAAGCAATCAAACAATCTGTTGTTAAAGAGTTGAAATTTAGTTGTAGCAATCGAACGCTTAAAACTCAGGGCGTCTTGTTAAAATAATACCGATAGTGGAGTGTGCCGTGAAATATCTTGCTGTTTTACTAATTTTTATCTCTCAGTTGGCCTTTGCCAAGGGTGATGTTGCTAACTGCACTGATGCAAAAGGCTACACCTTCTATCCTAACTACGGTGGTGTAACCCCAAAAAATAAAAAAGCTTGGCGAGAAGAGACTACCTCTGGCAAGAAAATTACTATTACTAATAATAATGGTCAATACGATCTGATTTATTCAGACACTAAACGCAATCAAGTTTTCTCAGCATTGCAAGAGGGCGCTAAGATCTCTTTAATTAGTAGAACTCCTACTGAATTTTCTTTATTAGTTGTCTTTTTAGGTTCCAATGAAATCTATAGTTTTAGGACTGCTGATGACGGCAAATTTGAGTATGTACATACAATGATTCGTTCAGAATTTATCCCTAAAATTGCTGCTGCCGTAGGAACTTGCCAGCAAATCAACTTTCAAATGGTCAATTAAGTAAACAGAACGTTTAATTTTAAGTAATGAGCACTTAGAAGCTTTAATTTATGGGGTTTGAAGCCATATAATTAGGTGTGAAATCAAAATTACCTGATCATCAACTTTATGAAAATCACATCAATCCTATTGAATTAGCGGATTGGTTAACCCATACCAACAATCTCACACGTAGCATTCTTCAAAATTTAGAGCCTGGCCAAGAATTTGTTCCTAAAGATGATGTATTGAACCCGCCCTATTGGGAATTTGCTCACCTGACATGGTTTCATGAATTCTGGGTTCATCGTCATGGCCAAGTAACGATGCCATCGTTCATCGTTAACTCAGACTACTTATTTAATTCATCAGATGTTGCTCACACAGATCGCTGGTCTTTGGAGATGCCCTCATTAACTGCCTTACTTGATTACAACGCCAAAGTTGTTGATAAGACTCTTGATTTACTCAAAGATACTATGGATGCAGAAACAGCTTACTTTATTAAGTTACCTATCTTTCATCAGGATATGCACAACGAAGCATTTGCCTATATGTGGCAAACACTGGGATACAAAGAGCCATTCAAAGCATTTTCAAGAGCAGCCTCCAATCAACAAGCATCAAAACACATTAACTTTCCAGATTCCAGCATCAAGCTTGGTTCTGAAAGTCAAAATGGCTTTATTTTTGATAATGAAAAATGGGCACATGTTATTGATGTGCCCGCCTTTGACATATCAGTTAGAGCAGTAAGTAATGCTGAATATTTAGAATTTATTGAATCTGAAGCTAATCGCTCAGATCCATTTCCAGTTGCCATACCAAAGCATTGGAAAAAGCAGGATGGCATTTGGTACCAACGCTTTTTTAATCAGTGGGTTGCTCTTAATGATTTAGAGCCTGTGCGACATATCAATCTCATAGATGCAAAGAGATATTGCGAGTGGCGTGGCTTACGTTTACCAACTGAGCAAGAGCTTTCAGTATTGATGAGCCATCCTCAGAATGAGTGGTGTGCCTCAGATCTATGGGAATGGACATCTAGTCCATTTCTGCCATTTCCAGGTTTTTCACCAGATCCCTATCTAGATTATTCTAAGCCTTGGTTTGATGGGAACTACCAGGTTTTAAAGGGCTGGAGCGTCTACACCCCTAAGCGCATGAGGCGACCAGCATTTCGTAATTTTTATGCCCCTCAACGTAACGATCATTTTTGCGGCTTTCGTACGTGTTTACTCTAAATTGAGTAAGCTACGTTATCCCTGATTTTGTCAGTTTTTTCATTCAAATCTTTACACTTTTTATTGAGCATCTATGTCTTATAACGGTCGTCTTACTTCTCTTTCTCATGGTGGTGGTTGTGGATGCAAAATCGCACCGGGTGTTCTAAGCGACATCCTTAAAGCATCTCCTATTCGCAATATTCCAGCAGCATTATTAGCTGGCTCAGATAACAATGAGGATGCGGCTGTTTATCAAATTAGCGATCACCAAGCCATTGTTGCTACAACTGACTTTTTCATGCCAATAGTGGATGATCCATTTGAGTTTGGACGCATTGCTGCGACTAATGCTATTTCTGATATTTACGCAATGGGTGCACAACCTCTATTTGCTCTGGCATTACTTGGCATGCCCATTAATATCTTACCGATGGAGGTCATTCAGCAAATCACAGCCGGTGGAGAATCAGTCTGTCATGATGCTGGCATCATGATTGCTGGTGGGCATTCCATTGATACGGTTGAACCCATCTATGGACTGGTAGCAATTGGTATTGTGGACCCTAAAAAACTCAAACGTAATAATGGAGCTAAAGCAGGCGATAGTATTATTTTAAGTAAACCATTAGGCGTCGGTATTCTTTCGGCGGGACTCAAAAAAGAGCAGCTCTCAGATGCCGGTTATCGCGAAATGATTGCCTTAACCACCAAGCTCAATAAACCTGGAGTTGCCTTGGCTCAGTTAGATGGCGTTCATGCCTTAACTGATGTAACAGGATTTGGTTTAGCCGGGCACTTATTAGAGTTGGCGCGCGGAGCTAAGCTAGAAGCAAAATTAGAGTGGGATGCTATTCCTGTTGTTCAAGAAGCAGTTACTTTGGTGCAAGCAGATGTTTTCACTGGGGCATCCACTCGTAACTGGGCGGGATACGGTAATGAAGTGAAGCTAGGAAGCCATTTTGGTTTGTGGCAACAGAATCTACTTACTGATCCACAAACTAGTGGTGGCCTGTTGATTTCTTGCGCGCCAGAAGTAGAGAAAGAAGTTTTAGCTATATTGCAAGCTGGTGACTTTACGAGTGCTAAGAAAATTGGGCACTTTGCTGAAGGTAGTGGATTATCAGTTGCTTAAGAATATGAATCAATTGCTAAAAGATGAGATAGTAGCTGGCCTTAAATCAAGCATACCTTTTATCTCCCCCAAATTTTTTTACGACGACATTGGATCGCGTTTATTTGAAGTGATCACGCTTCTTGAAGAATACTATCCAACACGTGTTGAAAAATCGATCATGAAAATGTACGAGCATCAAATAGTGTCTGCTGTTGGTACTTGTGATGTATTTTTAGATTTAGGGGCTGGTAATTGTGAGAAGGCTAGCGAGCTATTTGATTCAGTGAAGCCCCAACAATACCTGGCACTTGATATTTCTAAAGACTTTTTAGAATCAGCCATCACTGACTTACAACAGAGATTCCCTCATATTAAGATGACTGCAGAGGTTTGTGATTTAAGTCAGCCACTTAATTTCCCAAATCTAGTTAATAAGAAAAAAACATTTTTCTACCCTGGTTCATCGATCGGAAACTTTCATCCTGATCATGTCAGTAGTTTTTTTAAAAAAATAACCACTATTTGTGATGGTTCAGGCGGTTTGTTGATTGGCGTTGATTTGGTAAAAGATAGCCAAGTTCTTCAAAAAGCTTATGACGACTCGCTTGGGGTTACGGCGGCGTTTAATTTAAATGCTCTGCTCCATATTAATCAAATATTAGGCAGCAACTTTGACCTGGCTGATTGGGAGCACTTTGCCATTTTTAATGAGTCAGAGTCTAGGATTGAGATGCACCTGCGCGCATTGCGTGACGTACAAATAACTTTGCCTGATGACTCTTTGAGTTTTAAAGCTGGTGAAATGATTCATACAGAAAACAGCTATAAATATACAAAAGACTCGTTCACTAATTTATTGATCGAAGCTGGCTTTAAAAATGTAGAAACTTGGACAGATCCGAAAGAATACTTTTTAGTTTGTTACGCCAAAGCTTAAGAACCTAATTTCTATTTTTTACTTAATTAAGCTATTAACTAAATCTTTTATAGACTTCATCTCAAATTGAGGTTGGACGTATTTGCTACGCTTCTTGATATGTTGCTCTAGTGATTTATAAAAGGATGGAACTGTCTCTGCCTTTATTAACATCTTAGCAAGTGCCTTTGCATCTCCAACTTTGTAGTAGCCAGGATAGTTATCGCCTAGCAAGCCTCGATTGCCTGGAATATCAGACGCAATAACGGGAACACCTATGGCAATAGCCTCCGTTACCACATGAGCGCCACCTTCCATTAAGCTAGAGATGACCATCAAATGACAGCGAGCAAGATGTTGCATCGTCTGGGCATGGCTGAGCTCGTTGAGCCACTGATAACGCTCTAACTCAGCGCTATAGGATTCGGCCATTTGATGCATATCAGAACTCATGGCTTTACCTAAATGTATGACTCTTACCTTGCTTTCAGGGGAGAGGTGTTCAAGACTCTTGGCAGTACAGAAAGGATCTTTTTCTGGTCTTAGGTGACCGATCACACTCACTAAGAAATTTCTCTTTAAAAGAGGTTTACGCTTGATGGGTTTTGTTGATTGATAAATAACATGAACATTTGGTTGCAAGTTTTTGGGGATTAGTGCCAAGGCTGCTGGTTGTAATAAAACTATGGCATTTGCCATCTTCATGGATTGAATGACTTCAGGATGTATTGACATGTCTCGATATAAATCGGTACCTGTCATCACTAAGATGATTGGTTTATTAGGGAATGTCTTTCTAAATTGAGCAATAGATGTGTGACTTCTGTAAGCATGAAGTGCCACCAAAAGATCTACATCAGAACCTGAGTGCTTTTCAGAAACTCGAGCTTGATGACCTAGTTTATTAAGGAAGTTTTGCCACCTTAATGCTGTGATGCGATTTCCATGCAAACTTCCTGCTGGGGCGGGGGTAATTATTTCAATAGCAAGAGGTTTTTTTACATTTATTTTGGTCATAAAAAGCACTAATTGAGTACGCCCTAATTTAACCGATGAGCAATATGAATGACCTGTAGAGGCAATAAATTCCTCGAAATTAAGTATAAACCCTTATTTAAATATAGTTAAATTGCAATAAATAAAAAGAATTTTACTGAGCTAAGTAAATGCAAACATATGAGAGTAAGATATCACTGCTACTTGTCTGAGACAAATTAGTTATTTATGTATTTTTAACCATAAGTTTTAAATGCAGTTACACAATAATTTTTTATGGAGAAGCAAATGATTACATTCAAAAACGCTTTAGTCCGATGCAAAACAGCTTTAGGTTTCATTACTCTAGGTCTTATTGCATCACCTGCTTTTGCAGAAACTTTAGTCCTCAAGTCAACTGACTTTGTTGGAATCTCCTTCTGGTTGATTTCAATGGCGCTTGTAGCTTCAACAGCATTTTTCTTCTTGGAGAGAGATCGTGTAAGCCCTAAGTGGAAGACTTCATTAACTGTTTCAGGTTTGGTTACATTGATTGCAGCTGTGCATTATTTCTACATGCGCGACGTTTGGGTTGCAACAGGTACATCACCAACAGTTTTCCGTTACATCGACTGGTTAATTACAGTACCACTATTGATGATTGAGTTCTACTTGATCCTTCAAGCAATTGCAAAAGTACCAGTAGGCGTATTTTGGCGTTTGATGATCGGTACATTGGTCATGTTGGTTGGTGGATACTTAGGCGAAGCTGGATACATGGCTGTATGGCCTGCATTCATCATCGGTATGATTGGTTGGGCATATATTCTTTACGAAATCTTCGCTGGCGAAGCTAGCAAGATCAATGCACAACAAGCACCAGAGAATGTACAGTCAGCATTTAACTTAATGCGTTGGATTGTGACAATCGGTTGGGCAATCTACCCAATTGGCTACTTCTTCGGTTACCTAACAGGTGCATCACCAGAAGCTAGTGCTAATGCTTTGAATATCATTTACAACCTTGCTGACGTTCTAAACAAGATTGCATTTGGTGTGATCATTTGGTCAGTAGCTGTGTCTGAAAGTGAAAAGAAGTAATTAGTTAATTAGAGTCAAATATTCGGGCATATCTATAGATTGGTAACTAACAATTAAAAGATGTGCCCGATTTTTATTGAAATTAAGCGATGACAGCTCAAACATTAATTAAGTTATCTGAATCCTCAAAAGGTTTAGATTCATCTATGGACGAATTAATTCGTCAGGTAGATGCTTATATTGATGAGCAGATATTCGGCACTGCCACCGAATCATCACCAATTAATAACTTAGCGCTACAAGCAGCTAAGTACCATTTAGATGTTCCAGGTCAAAAAGTAAGAATGAGGCTTTGTCTCAGCGCCTGTCTAGAATTAAATGTTGAGCATGACGATATGCTCATCATCTCAGCAGTTTCAGAATTACTACATAACGCATCGCTTATTCATGACGATATTCAGGATAAGGATGAAATCCGCAGAGGCCAAATAACAGTTTGGAAAAAATACGGCACTAATATTGCTATCTGTGCGGGAGATCTATTACTTTCAAGTGCCTATAGCTTGTTAGCAGGTATCAGCAATACAAAGTTATTGCCTATTGTTATTTCACTTGTAGGCACACGCACTTCCTCAGTGATACAAGGGCAGTCAGATGACATTGAATGTAAAGTTAATCCTATTCAGTGTATTGATACATATGCAAGGATTGCAAAAGCAAAATCAGGTGCTTTATTAGGCTTGCCATTGGAACTTGCAATCGTACTATCTTCACAAAATCAGTATTTAGAAATCGTTAGAAAAAGCGTCAGTGCTTTTTCAGTTGCCTATCAAATGGCGGATGATCTACAAGATATTGAAAAAGATGCTCCAGTTAACGGCCAATCAAAATCACTCAATGTGGTGCATTTACTGAAAGATGCCGGGGCTGCAGACCCTGTTGAAAGTGCGATCAAGTTAACAGAACAATATTTACTAGAAGCCGCACAGTCAGCAGAAATGTTGCCCGATGCTATGAGTGAGCACCTATTAAAAATGATTCAACAGATTCAAACACAAGTAAAAAATGACAATTATTCCTAGGCAAGCGGTAGTTATTGGGTCTGGGTTTGGTGGTATTGCTTCAGCTTTAAGATTAAGAGCCAAGGGCTATCAGGTAAAGATCATTGACCGAAGCCCTATGCTAGGTGGTAGAGCTCAGGTATTTGTCAGAAACGGGTTCAAGCATGATGCTGGACCGACCGTTATTACTGCTCCCTTTCTACTCGAAGAGCTATTTGAACTCTTTCATGAAAAGCTTGAAGATCATATTCAGTTAGTGCCGTTAACACCATGGTACCGATTTTACTTTTCAGATAAAACCACTTTTGATTATGGTGGCACGATCGATGACACCTTAGCTGAAATCGACAAGATAGAGCCCCGAGATAAAGAGGGTTACAAGAAATTACTCAATCACTCTAAAAGCATATTTGATATAGCTTTCACGAAACTGTCTGCAATTCCATTTCATCGTTTCATGCTGATGATTTCTCTTATTCCAAAGCTGGTTGTTTTGAGAAGTTATGAGAGTGTTTGGGGAATGGTTTCAAGACATTTAATTAGCCCTAAGTTACGCCAAGCTTTTTCTATTCAACCATTGTTAGTTGGCGGAAACCCATTTTCGACAACGAGCATTTATGGCTTGATCCATTACTTGGAGAGAACGTTTGGTGTCTTTTTTGCTATGGGCGGTACTGGCGCGATTGTTAATGCTTATAAGAAATTGATGGAGCGAAATAATATTCAAATTATTTTGAATCAATCAGTGAAGAAAATCATCATTGATGAAGGTAAGGCTGTAGGCTTAACCCTAGAGGATGGCTCTAAGATCAGTGCCGATATCATTGTTTCAAATGCCGATCCTGCATACCTTTACCAAAATATGGTAGATCAGGACGATGTTGCCATAGCGACGAAGGTAAAAATCAAACTAGCCCACTTTTCAATGGGTTTGATGGTGATTTATTTTGGCACCACCAGAAAATATCCTGATGTGGTTCACCACACCATTTGGCTTGGAAAGACATATAAAGAACTACTTAGCAATATTTTTGATAAAAAAATACTATCTGATGATTTTTCACTTTATATTCATCGCCCCACTGCAACGGATGAATCTTTTGCGCCTGAAGGTTGCGATAGTTTTTATGTCTTGTGTCCAGTTCCAAACCTTAAAGCAGATATTGATTGGTCGGTTGAGGGTGAGACACTTAAAAATAGAATCATTGATGCCTTGGATCAAACCATTCTTCCAGATTTGAAAAAGCATATGACTGAAGACTTCTTTATGACACCCAAAGATTTTGAAAGTAATTACCTAAGCGCTCATGGTGCAGGTTTCTCAATTGCGCCGTTATTTCGTCAATCCGCATGGTTTAGATTTCACAATAAAGCGGAAGGTATAAAAAACCTTTACATCTCGGGGGCAGGAACTCATCCTGGTGCGGGATTGCCAGGTGTTCTTTGCTCAGCTAAAGTAATTGATCATCTAATACCAGCAGCTATAGACTTTAAATGACACCAGTTGATCAATATTCAATTGATTACATAAAAGAATCAAACAAAATATTGGCCAAAAAAGGGAAAACCTTTTTTTGGGCTAGATTTCTATTAAAGCAAGAGCATGCAGAAGATGCAACGAGACTGTATAGATTTTGCCGATATATTGATGACATTGGCGATGAAAGCGACGACAAAGATCACGCTTACCAAGTCTTATCAAAAGTAATTTCTGAAATAAATACTGGTGTATCAAATGATCCCGTCATCAGTGATGCATTTAAGCTATTTAGTAAAAAGAATATTGACCTAAGAGTGCCTACAGAGCTCATCCGTGGTGTGATGTCAGATCTTAAGCCGGTTCGTATTGCATCTGAAGATCAGCTGCTTATTTATTGTTACCAAGTGGCTGGCACGGTTGGGTTGATGATGAGTAAGATACTTGATGTTAATGATGAGCGTGCATACGCTCATGCCATTGATTTAGGTATCGCTATGCAGTTAACTAATATCTGTAGGGACGTGACAGAAGATGCCATGATGCAAAGAAGGTATATTCCAGGAAGCATGTGTAACAACCCAGAGCCCGACCTGTTAATTAACCCTGATAAAGAGATAAAAATTCTAATTTCTAAAAATTTGAATGACTTACTTAATATGGCGGATAGATACTATCAAAGTGGCCATGATGGCCTATGCTTTTTGCCATTGAGAACCAGAATGGGCATGGCGATTGCAGCTTTTTTATATCGCCATATTGGGGTAAAGCTTAAAAACAAGAATTATGAATTTTGGATGGGAAGGGTATTTGTTCCAAAAGCATCAAAGCTCAAGTTAACAGCCCAAATACTTTGGCGTTCAATTTTTGATGCCGGTTTTTATAAGTACAAAGAACAACATCAAGTTCAACTTCACCAAGCATTAAAGAACCTACCTTACGCCAATGAATCAGCACTTTGACCTTGTCATTATTGGTGGCGGTTGTGCAGGGCTAAGCCTTGCTTATCAATTGTCACAATTGGGAGACAGCTGTCCCAAAACTTTGATCATTGAGGAGAGAGCAAACTATACAAATGATCGTACATGGTGCTTCTGGGATCTCGAAGATCCAATCCACAAAGATTTAGCTCCCTATGCGTGGAAAAAATTCACGATTAAGAATCATCACGTTGCTCATGAATATAGTTGTCAAGAAACCCCATATCTAATGTTGCCAAGTGATGTTTTCTATAAAAACGTTTTAAGTGTCATCAATTCAAATAACAAAATTCAGTTACTAACTGGTGAAAAAATAGTAGATCAAGTAACTAAGGAGAGTGCTTGGCTAATTCCAACCTCAAAGTTTATGGCAACTGCTACAAATGTTGTGGATACGAGACCCATTAAGACCATGACTAAAAAAGACTCGCTGATGTGGCAATCTTTTGTAGGTTATGAAGTAGAGCTTAATAGCCCACTATTTAATGAAGACCAACTTGTCTTGATGGACTTTGATTCAATTTTTAAGGAAGGTTTGGCTTTTATTTATTGTCTACCTACTTCAAAGACTAAAGCTTTGATTGAGTACACGGTATTTTCAGAGGAGTTATTTGTTGCTGAACAATTAACCAAAAGGTTACTTGAGAAGATCGGTGAATATACCCAAAATACCAGTTATAAGATTCTTCGTCAGGAAGCTGCCATTCTTCCAATGGGTAATAAAGAGATTGACCAGCAAGAAGACCCCACTTATTTATTTGCCGGGTTATTTGCCGGGGCAGCTAGACCTAGCTCAGGCTATGCTTTTCAAAGAATACAAACTTGGGCAAAAGAGTGCGCTTTTGAATTGAAAAATAATCATCAATTAAAGAGGTTTAAAAAAGACTCATTTATCCAAAAATGGATGGATTTATTATTTATTACTGTCATTAAGAAAAATCCAACTATTGGGGCAAAAGTATTCGAAGAACTCTTTAAAAACTGTGAAGCCAAGACAGTAGCGAAATTTATGTCTGATCACTCAAGTATTTGGGATAAGCTAAAGATTGTTACTTCATTACCTGCATTACCTTTTCTTTTGGCAATACCGGAGTTAATCCGTTCAAAACATCGCCTTGATAGATCAAGCTAATGCATAAGATTCTTAAATTCCAAAGTAATCTTGCCATAGCAGCATCCTTGATAGTTGCTTTGATGAGTATTGGCATGGATCCACACTTGAGTTCGACTATGTTGTTAGGGGCACTGGCCTTGGTTGTGATTTTGGGTGTGCCTCACGGTTCTTTGGATGTTCTTTTCGCTCAGCAAACTTATCAATTAGTTCACATCGCAAAATGGCTCAAATTTCTTGGATTTTATAGTGCCACTTCTCTATTCATCATCGCTTTATGGATGCTTGTCCCTGGATTTTTCTTTGTATTTTTCTTAATTTTGTCAGCTATACATTTTGCTGACGATATAAATTTATCTGGTCATCAACTCTTAAAATTAAGCTATGGTTTTGCAGTTATTACGCTTCCAGCTGTTACTCATGGTGCAGAATTAACAACACTTTACGGCATGATTATTGATGTAGAGCTAGCCCAGTCAATAGTTTTGGTATCAAAGTATGCAGGCCTAACCTTATTGCCCATTCTTTTGATTTTATTTTTTACCAATAAAGTCAATTTCAGATCTCAAATTGAAGTGATTGCCATCTCCATTCTTTTTCTGATGGCCACGCCTATCTTGGCATTCACCATCTA
Source organism: Polynucleobacter meluiroseus (assembly GCA_945881875.1). Classification (GTDB taxonomy): domain Bacteria; phylum Pseudomonadota; class Gammaproteobacteria; order Burkholderiales; family Burkholderiaceae; genus Polynucleobacter; species Polynucleobacter meluiroseus_A. The sequence continues at coordinate 679,938 of CAMCVH010000001.1, read as the reverse complement.
TTTTTGCTTCATGCACAGTGCCCGTCACCTAGTGAGAAGTCACTTCTTTTTAAATAGCTTTAAAACACAAGAATTTATCTATGCGCTGATTTTGCCAACGATGGCTGTCATATTGATGGGTTTGTGTATTTGGTATCTCAAATTAACACCATCATTTGAAAAAGATTTGATTCAAATCATCTTTGTTGGACTTGCTGCTCTGACTGTTCCCCATGCTTGGTTATTGAACAAAGCCAAGTTTATTAATTGGGCAACAAAAAGTATTTCATAAATGGAGAATTTTGTCTGTTCAGCTAATTCTTTACTGCTTGATTTAACTTGTAAATTTGCTTAGACATTTTAGTAGCAATGTTGCACACTGAAAAATGTGCAAATAATTCAAACATTCTTAAAGTTCAATCAGTTATTACTCGTAATTGTGTTTTTACCAATAAGCGGGATAGCACTTGCAAACTCCTATGGACCATTCGAAGTCATAGAACCAAGCGCTAAAAGTGAGCTTTGGATCAATCCTGGATTGGTTTCTTATCACTTTGACCAGAATAAAGACTTTAATGCGGTTAATTACGGCATTGGTGTTGAATACAAGTTCTCATCTACTACTTCTCTGACTGCTGGGCAGTATCACAATAGTTATCACAATCTGACGAATTACATTGGTGCTTTCTGGCAACCTATTAAAGTGGGCCCTGTACAGATGGGTTTTGTTATTGGGGGGTTTAATGGCTATATCGATACCAATAACGGCGGATGGTTTCCTGCAGTCTTACCAGCTTTTTCAATGGAAAGTCAGTGGGTTGGTTTGAATGTATTAGTTATTCCCACCATAAAAGACCACGTAGCTGGATCTATTGCTTTTCAGCTTAAATTTAAAGTATTTGATTAGCTGAGTTTTGCAAGCGTAAACTTATAAATGTAATAAAAACGAGTAAAAATAAACTTTTAATTTAGTGTGAATTTACTTATGACAGAGCAGGTCAAAATTTCCTCGCCATCAAAGAGCCTATTCCAGAATTTGCGCCAGCAGATTATGCAAGACTTGCCGTTTTCAAAAATGGCCGAAAGTGATGTTGATTTTTTCCTGAGTCAATCTCGTGAATCTTATTTCGCTCCCAAAGAACATATTCTGGCGCCTGCTGATGGCCCACCTGAGTTTTTATATCTGATCCGACAAGGAAGGGTATCGGGGCGACGCGACATACCAGGCATAGAAGAAAATGCATTCCTATTAGATGCAGGTAGTTTGTTTTCTATAGGTTCAGCATTTGCCAATCGACCAGTATCAACGGTATATACCGCAGTAGATGATTGTTTTTGCCTACTCTTTCCTGTTAGCGCCATGCGCCAGTTGCAAGGGTTGTCTAAACCATTTAATGATTTCTTAAGCAATCGAATCTGGGGTCTGTTGCAGGAGTCTCGAACTGCCTTACGCAATTCATTTGCTTCACACGCACTTGCTGAGCAGTCATTAGAGAGTCGCCTGGGTGACTTAAGGCTTAAAAAGCCCTTGTGTGCCAAACCAACGACATCTTTGCGTGAAGCATTAACAATGATTCACGAAAGAAAAGTAGGGTCGATATTAATTACTGAAAATGAACAAGATATCTTAGGTATTTTGACGCGCTATGATGTTTTGTCCAGAGTTACCCTTGCTAATCTTGATTTGAACACGCCCATATCATCTGTGATGTCAACCGGTGTTAAAACTCTCACTGTGGATGACACTGCAGAGATGGCTGGGTTGTTGATGTCTCGTTTCAATATTAGGCATTTGCCAATTACCGATCGAGGTCAATTGGTTGGAATTATTTCAGAGCGAGACTTATTCTCTTTGCAGCGTCTTTCTCTCAGTAATATCAGTTCTGCCATAAGAGGTAGTTCTGATCTTCAGCAATTAAAAAAATGTGCCGAAGATATTAGAACCTTCGCACTTAACTTATTAGGTCAGGGCGTTCAGGCTCGACAATTAACGGTACTCATCAGTCATTTAAATGATGTCCTCACGGAGCAACTAATTGATATTTATATTGAGCGCTATCAATTAAACAAAAGTCGCTTCGCTTGGATATCTCTTGGCTCTGAAGGTCGTGGTGAGCAAACAATTGCTACTGACCAAGATAATGCTTTGGTTTACGAAGATGGAGAATCTGAAGAGCAACGCTTGATTTACTTGAAATTTGCAAGAGATGTGAACGAAGCGCTAGACGCCTGTGGCTACCCGCTTTGTAAAGGTAACATCATGGCGAGTAACCCTGAGTTATGTCTTACGCAAAAAGATTGGTTGATACGTTTTACAAGTTGGATTGAGCATGGCAACCCCAAGGATCTTTTAAACGCTAGTATCTTTTTTGATCTTAGAGCGATTGCTGGTAATGCTGACTTACTGACTCCACTAAAACAGTTGGTAAAAACAAAAGCGGCAAGTATTCCTCGTTTTATCAAGTTACTTGCTGACAATGCACTGAATGCAAGAGTTCCTCTGAATTGGCTAGGCGCGATTGAGCCAACTGAAATAAATGGTAAAAAAACCATTGATCTCAAATTACAAGGTTCTGCTTTGATGGTTGATGTGGCGCGCATTTATTCTCTAGCGCATGGCATTGATCTTATTAATACCCGTGAACGTTTGGCTGCAATTGGTAGGGCTCTAAACATTCCTGAGGCAGAGAGTGCTGCATGGATCACTGCATTTGAATTCTTACAAACGCAACGTCTTGCGGTTCAAATTGGTGATGTTAGGATCAACGGTAATCCGAATGCCATCGATATTGATCAGCTGAACTCAGTCGATCGCAGCATCTTAAAAGAATCTCTTATTAGGGTACGTTCACTACAACAGCACTTAGAGCTTGACTATGCTCGCTAATCTAAAAGATGCGCCTCTGTTTGATGGTCTTAAAAGGCTGTTTAAGACTAAGAAGCCTGAGCTAGGTCGTTGGATTGTTCTTGATGTTGAAACTAGTGGGCTCGATCCGTATTCTGATAGATTGATTGCAATTGCTGCAGTAGCGATTGAAGTTAGTGCCGACTTTAGTCAAATATCCATAATGGTCGGTAATAGCTATGAGGCTGTTATCAAGCAAGACTTACCCACTAGTAAAAGTAATATCTTGATTCATCATATTGGGGCACAAGCACAATTGGAGGGTAGACCCCCCATTGAGGTTTTAGAAGAATTCAAAACATGGGTGGGTGAAAGCCCATTATTGGCTTTTCATTCAGCTTTTGATGAAGCTATGATTAATAGAGCCTATGCTAATTTTCACCTAAAGCCGTTACAAAACGAATGGCTGGATATTGAGCCACTAGCCAAAATAACTGGGGTTAACCCTAAATTACGAGCTTTAGATGAATGGCTTGAGCACTTTGGTATTGAGTGCGCTGTTCGCCATCAGGCTGCGGCGGATACCTTTGCGACAGCCGAGCTCCTAATGCGCTTATGGCCCTACTTAAAAAGAGAAGCGCACTCATGGTCTTCTATAAGACATATTGCCCGTCAGGCTAATTGGATCGTCGGTTTCAAGTAAGGAAAACCCTCTATCTTTCAAGTCTTTATTGGGGAAAGCCCCTATTCTTGATTGATGCCCTTACCACGATACTTTGGCAATATTTAAGACCCTTTTGGGGTAAATTTTTTTAGGAAATATAGTGCTTTTATTTTTAAATATGGCTCAGTTGGTTTTGTACATCGGCATTCTTGGCTTGATTGGCCAGGGCATTCTTTTTGTCATAGCTGGCAACAATCGCGATAACAATTTGTTCTATCAACTGATTGGTATGGTTAATAAACCATGGACATACATTGCACGTCTAATTTCACCTAAACAAATCCCGGATAGCAAAGTTCCTTTTGTTGCATTTTGTGTTACAGGCGTTCTTTATTTGGCAGTAACAATAGCCAAGATCGAGCACTGCATTTCAGTTGGTGTTAAAACATGTCAGTAAAAAAACGCGGCCTCATCTGGTATCAGCTTAAGTGGCGCGCCACTTTCTATACTGTCCTTGGTTTAAAAGTTCAAGCCATGGAAGTATTTGAAGAACTGTATCGTTTGTACCCAGATGACGACTATGCAATTGCCAGCCTTGCGTTTATGAAGACGGAGATGGGTGATAAGGTCGGCGCAATAGCTGATTACAACCGTTTGGTGCAATCTGCTAATGTCACTGCAGCTCATTGGTACAACCTTGGATTCCTGCAAGAAGAAATGGGCCAAGTTGAAAGCGCTGAATATAGTTTTAGACAAGCTATCAAGCTCAATGAAAAACTCGATGAAGCTTGGTACGGTCTTGGTTTAGCCTTAATTCAATTACAACGTTTTGATGAGGCCATTAAAGCTCTCAAGAAAAACACTCAATTACAGCCTATGAGCCCGTATGCGTGGTATCAGCTTGCCCGACTATATGTTGAGCGTGAGCAACCTGACGAGGCTACCAAAATCATTTCGCATCTCAAAAATTTTGAACCTAAATTTGCTAGGCAGTTAGAGCGGGAAACCGGTCTAACTGTTTAGTGTTTTTGTGTAGTGAGTTGTAGTAGTAGTTGTTTTTTACTTAAAGGAGAAACTGTTATGCAATTAACAGAATCGCATAAGCAATATTGGCAAAAAGCCGTACGGATGACAGGTATCCTGTTAGCCATTTGGTTTATTGTTACTTTCGTTGTTGGATACATGGCGCGTGATTTGGCTTTTAACTTTTTCGGCTGGCCGTTTAGCTTCTGGGTTGGTTCTCAGGGCTCTTTAGTCGTTTACGTTTTGATTATTGCCTATTACGCTCATTACATGAACAACCTTGATAAAGAATATGGTTGTGCTGAAGCGGAGGAGGAATAATCATGGCTGGAATGACACCTGGAACTGAAACGAAGGACATGTTCACCGGCGGTACTAATGCCGATTTCAAAAAAGCCTTAAATAAAGTTTACGCTTGGTATACCGGCGGCTTTATTGCATTCGTTATTGTTATAGCGATCGCAGAGCAAATGGGCATGACTAGAGCAATGATTGGTTACTTGTTCTTAGGCGCAACAGTTTTGCTATACGCAGGTATTGGCGTAATGAGTAGAACTACTGATGCTGCAGAATACTATGTGGCTGGTCGAAGAGTTCCTGCTATGTATAACGGTATGGCTACGGGTGCTGACTGGATGTCAGCTGCGTCGTTTATCGGTATGGCTGGTACTCTCTATTTGACAGGTTACGGCGGTTTGGCCTTCATCATGGGCTGGACAGGCGGTTACTGTTTAGTAGCTTTGTTCTTAGCTCCTTACTTACGTAAATTTGGTCAGTTCACAATTCCTGACTTCCTAGGTGCACGTTATGACGGTAACCTCCCGCGTTTCATTGGAGTTTTTGCTGCTATTTTGTGTTCTTTCGTTTACGTGGTTGCTCAGATTTACGGCGTTGGTTTGATTACAACTCGTTTAGCTGATGTGCCATTTGAATTTGGTATTTTCATTGGTTTAGGTGGTATTTTGGTTTGTTCGTTCTTAGGTGGTATGCGCGCGGTGACTTGGACTCAAGTTGCTCAGTACATCATCTTGATCATTGCTTACTTGATTCCAGTTATATGGTTATCAGTTAAGCAAACAGGCAACCCAATTCCACAGTTGATCTACGGTTACCAGTTAGAGAAAGTAACTGCTAAAGAAGCTGAACTAATCAAAGATCCAAAAGAGTTAGAAGTTCGTGCGATTTTCAAAGCACGTGCTGATGCTCTTACTGAGAAGTTAAAAGATGTTCCTGCTGCTATGGCTGCTGATAAAGCTGCTGCTGAGACAAAACTTTCTGATTTGAAAGCCGCAAATGCACCTGCTGCTGAAATAGCTGCTGCTGAAAAAGCACTAGCTGGACTTCCGAAAGATGCCGAAGCTGCGAAAAAAGCTTACACAGCTGCAAGAGCTAGCGCAACTACTCGCTCTGGACCACTAGGTGGTATGCCACGTCATGGTAACCAGTTTGCAGGCGACCCTAATGGTGACGAAAAGGCTAAAACAGCTTTCGACACTTCACGTCGCAACTTCTTAGCTTTGATCTTCTGTTTGATGGTTGGTACTGCTGCCTTGCCACACATTTTGATGCGCTTTTACACGACTCCGTCTGTAAAACAAGCTCGTGAATCTGTGACATGGTCATTGTTCTTCATCTTCTTACTCTACTTCTCAGCACCTGCTTTAGCAGTTCTTGTGAAATATGAAGTATTTACGGTATTGGTCGGAACACCATTTGATCAGTTGCCGGGATGGATTGCACAATGGGGTAGGGTCGATCCAACTTTATTGTCAGTAACTGACATCAATAAAGATGGTATTTTCCAGTTAGCAGAAATGACCATTGGTGGTGACATCATCGTTCTAGCAACTCCAGAAATCGGTGGCTTGCCATACGTGATTTCAGGTATGGTTGCTGCGGGTGGTTTGGCTGCTGCTCTATCAACAGCTGATGGCTTGTTGTTGACTATTGCTAACGCTTTGTCACATGACGTTTACTACAAAATGATCAACCCAAATGCTCCTGCAAGCACACGTGTTATGATTTCTAAGGTTCTATTGTTAGTAGTAGCTTTGGCTGCAGCTTACGTAGCATCTCAGAAACCAGCTGACATCTTGTTCTTGGTTGGTGCGGCGTTCTCATTTGCTGCTGCAGCGTTCTTCCCAGCCCTTGTGTTGGGTATTTTCTGGAAGCGCGCTACTAAAGCTGGTGCTTGCGTGGGTATGATCGGTGGTTTAGGTATTACTATTTACTACATGGTCACGACTCAAGCATGGTTGCGTAGTGTGTTCAACGTAACCTCACCGGTTGAGCTTTGGTATGGCATTTTGCCAATCTCTGCTGGTATCTTCGGTGTACCAATTGGTTTTGCTTTGATTATCTTGGTGAGCTTGGTAACACCAGCTCCACGTAAAGAGATTCAAGACTTGATCGACAATGTGCGTTACCCAACATTACGCAGCGATGTAAAAGCGTAATTTGAAGTAGCAATCCATAGATTCTTCTGAATCAACTAACCCGCTCCTCGGAGCGGGTTTTTTATTACCTTAAATTTGGTAGTTTTCTGATGTCGCTGGATTTGACCGTTAGAAATTCAATGATGATTTCTATAGATGCATTTAACTATAGAAGGTTAAAGTTGTCGGCGCTATTTTAAATAAGATCTATTTAAGATCAAAAGAGGGTTATTCTGAAAACATTGATCTTACTTTTCAATCCAATAAATGAAAAAACCTCTACTAACAACCGTTTGCCTGGTGATTTACACGTCTTTTGAAATCCTAGTCGCAATCTGTGACGTGCTCATTATGGCTGTAGCATTTTGCTTACCAGTTATTACTGGCTTACTCCTAAGACCTTTCCTGGGTGATCTTGTGGCCATGATAGGCGTGGTTACTGGTGTTGCATTATTTGGCATAAGCTTTATTAAAAGGAAGAAAATTCAGGCTTATTTACAAATTAAATTTAGAGCGAAAGCAGAATCAATGATTGAGCTGGTTCGATCAAAGAGTTATTTTCAAGATTAAGATTGGCAATGTCATTAATTAGGTATAGCATGAAAGTGTCAAATACCACTTAGGAGCTAAAAATGGCAATTCAAAAAGAATATATGGCTTGGCAACATGAACGAGCAAAAGAGTTGTTTGCTTTATCGCATCGACTTTTTGATACTGCTAAGGAGTTCAGTGATCATCAGCTAACAGAAATCAAAGCCAGCATGGAGCATGCCAAATCCTATGCTGAGCATGTGGTTACAAGTGACATTGAGAGTCTTAAGAAGCTTCAGGAGAAGTTTTCAAAAGAAGCTGCTGTCAGGGTTAGTGGTTATCAAAAGAAAATTAAAACGACTCTTAAATCAATGGAAGAAGAAACTGCAGAAGAAGTTGAGAAGCATTTAGCTAAAGCTCGTACCGCAATGGAAAGCTGGTTAAAAGATGCCGGTAAAAACTTCCCTGAGGGCTCGGACAAACTTAATACGATTGTTAGAGATATCGCCCACGCAGGTGAAAAGGTACTTAAAGAAGGCAGAAAGATGGCTAAACAAGCTGCAGCAGCAGCAGAAGAAGGTTTGGCAGCATTTGATACGGCTATGGCTAAGAATACCTTTGAGAAAACACCATTCGCTAAAAAGCCAACTGTTAAGAAAGCTGCTGTTAAGAGGCCAACCGCTAAAAAGGCTGCAGTAAAGAAAATGGTTACTAAGAAAGTACCAGCTAAGAAAGTTGGTGTAAAAAAGGCACCTGGTAAATAAATTAAGGCTTAAATAGAATGTTAATCAAGAGACTGCTTTTGCTAGTTGCTGCGTTTTTAGCAGCTTGCGCCCCCTTGAAAGAGGAAAAGCCTGTGGTGCTTGAGGGTGATACCCACTGGACATTGCAGTTCACTTGGTTAAAAAACAATCAACCCACCCATACTGAGACGTATCAGTTTATTTCTAGGATGGATTGCTTTAATCAGATGTACGATATGCAAAAAGCAGCTAGTAAAACTAAAAACCAGGTGGGTTCTGGTTTATGTTTTAAAGCATTTGCTGAGGGTCAAGAAAGAACCGATAACGATCAATTGGCTCGGTATTCAAAATAAATATTTTTAAAGATCATTCTTAGGCTTTATAAAGTCATTCCTGTTGTAGCCCAATTTTTCAGCTTTCTTTAGTAACTCTGACTCTAGAGTTGGGCTTAAAGTTTTATCTCTGGCCAATATCCAAAAGTATTTACCAGAGGGTTCCCCAACTAAAACCCATGAGTAGTCAGCGGCTAAATCTAATACCCAGTAATCACCATAAAAAGGTCTAAAAAAGGATACCTTTAACTTGGCATTATTTGAGCCTTCAACAACATTAGCGACACCAACAGCTTCATTCTTTTTGTCAGCCTTAAAACAAGTGTTTAATACCTTGATACGACCATCAGTTCTTGGGCTATATTCAGCAGTAACTGTTCTGCAGTCAGCGTCTTCAAACCGATTGGGTACTCTATAAATTTCGTACCACTTACCAAGATAGCGATTTAACTCCACTGAACTATGTGCTTTAAGGGGTAATTGTGAGCTTCTGTAAACTGCTTGTGATGCACAAGCGCTTAAAATGGCTGGAATAGCCACAATAGCAATAAGACTTAGAATTTTAAATTTATGCATAACTTATATCGTAATCCAATTTGAGAGCATTATGAAAATTCGTATTTGGGATTTGCCGGTACGTACCTTCCACTGGTTATTAGTAATCACTATTTTGTGCAGTTTCATTACCGTAAAACTTGGCGGTAATGCTATGACTTGGCACGCTCGTTTTGGTTACTTAGTTATTGCATTAATGTCATTTAGATTGATTTGGGGATTTATTGGTTCCCATCATGCTCGCTTTGTTAATTTTATTAAGAGCCCCAGATCCATTATTGAATACCTGAAAAATCCACTTCCAACACCAGGCCATAGCCCGTTAGGTGCTGTTGCGGTTGTAGTCTTAATAACTCTTTTTACTGCTCAAGCACTAGCAGGTTTATTTGCTTCAGACGATATTGCCTTTGATGGGCCGTTGGCTAAATATGTTTCATCTTATTGGGTTGAATTATTAACAAGCCTGCATCGTCTTAATGAGCCCGTTTTATTGGGTTTAATTCTTATTCATGTCACAGCTATTTTTTATTACAGGATATTTAAGAAGCAGGATCTAATTCAACCCATGTTGACGGGTGACAAAAATTGGACAGAAAAAATCCCTGTTTCCAGGGATGATTTATCTCAACGATTGATTGCCGCTCTTGTTTTTAGCGGCATCATTGGAGCCTTGTATTACTTTTTACGATAGTTATCGTGGCATGCCTTACAAGATTGACCAGCTGCGCCGAAAGCCTTTTTAATCGTATCTAAATCACCGCCTTTGGCTGCAGTATTGAGTTCCATCACAGCTTTTTGCATCCTGTCTGAACTTACTTTGAACTTGTCACTTTCTTTCCAGATTTCAGGAAGCGATTTGCCGCCTTCTGTGCCAGGACCAAAAGCCTGCCATGGTAAGTGAGCTAAGCTGGCTACAACTGCAGCATTAGCAGCAACTTCTTCTTTATCAAATGGCTTTTCGCCTTTAACAACAGTACCAATTCTGGAGAAATGAGTACCCATTACTGAGAAAGTTGATTGGCGATACTTGATGGCATCCTCAGCCTTAGCAAATTGTGCTTTTGCTGTCAGCGGACTCAATAGCATGACTCCAAGAGCAGTCAATAGAAGAGGGACTAAAATTAATTTTTTCATCATGAGATCCTTTTGATTAAAAAATAAGTCTAAATGGTATGAGTACAGTATCCAATAACCAGTAGGTGGCTGACATCAAAGGCCTCATCCAAAGATTATTAATGATATTTGTTAATAGTAATCCTAAGACAATGTAAAAGCCCCACGGTTCGATTTTGGAGACCATTGCAGCCTGTCTCCAGGGAAGAACGCCTACAAGAATCCTACCACCGTCTAATGGCGGTAGGGGGAATAAATTAAATACAAACATCACCACATTCACTAAAACGCCAGCTTGGCACATTTCAATAAAAAAGCGTTCACTTACGCCAAGCTTGATTAAGAATAAATAAGCGATACCCCAGATAAGTGCTTGGAATAAGTTTGAAGCCGGTCCAGCAAGAGCTACCCAAACCATATCTTTTTTGGGACGTCTTAAATTACCAAATTGGACAGGTACTGGCTTAGCGTAGCCAAATAGGAAGGTACCGGCCGTTGCAAAATAAAGCATCAGCGGTATCAGAATTGTTCCTACAGGATCAATATGCTTGATGGGATTAAGAGTGACCCTGCCTAAAAGGTATGCAGTTTTATCGCCAAAGCTTTTTGCCGCATAACCATGTGCCGCCTCATGCAATGTAATTGCAAAAATAACGGGGATTGCATAAATTGCAACCGTTTGAATGATTGATTCGATATTCATGGGATCACCGCCGTTACTTCGTAACCGGCATCAACAATTACATTTTTAATACTTTCAGTATTGATGTCCTGTTTTCCGGCAGAGTCATTTGACATCAAAACTGTGACTGTTTTATGTTCAATGTCAGTTTTTACAATGAGTGTCGGATCAATGCCCAACAGAGCCTCTGTAATTGTTTTGGTGCAATGGCCGCAATTCATGCCATTAACGGTAAATGTGGGCATATTTCTTCTTTTCTTTCATAATCAGAGGACAATAAAGCTTAACTATTAATAAGCCTAATTATCAATTGTATGAGCCAAATAGTCACCCTAAAGATTGATGGCATGACATGCGCCTCTTGTGTAGCAAGAGTTGAGAAAACTTTATTAAAAATTAACGAAGTTGAGGCTGCCAGCGTTAACTTAGCAACTGAAAAAGCTCAAATAAGATTGGAGTCAGATTCAAATCAGGGGACTTTATTACCTCAGTTGATTGTAGCTATTGAGAAGGCAGGTTTTTCCGCATCCCTCTCACAAAGAATAGATCAGCCAAAGCAAGTGAGTGGTTTTGACTTGTATGGTGGCACAGCTGTACTGCTAAGTATTCTCTTATCTTTGCCTTTAGTCCTGCCAATGATATTGATGCTTTTTGATATTCATTGGATGCTGCCTGTTTGGGCGCAATTTTTACTAGCGAGCCCTGTTCAATTTATCTTGGGAGCAAGATTCTATGTTGCTGGTTATAAAAGTTTGCGATCTGGATCAGGTAACATGGACTTATTGGTGGCTATCGGAACAAGTGCTGCCTATGGTTTAAGTATTTATGAATGGTATCGGTCAGGATGGGGTGAGCCGCATCTAATCTATTTTGAAAGCTCCGCCGTTGTCATCTCTTTAGTCATGTTGGGTAAGTGGTTAGAGGCTAAAGCTAAAAAAGAAACAACCCATGCCATTTCAGCTTTACAAGCACTTTGGCCTAATGACGCTAAGGTTTTAAAGTCAGGTGACAATCATCAAGACTATCGCCTGTTACCTATTGATCAAGTTTTACCAGGAGATCTTGTCTTAGTTTTACCGGGTGAAAGAGTCCCTGTAGATGGCCTTGTTATCGAAGGAGCAAGCGATATCGATGAATCTATGTTGACTGGTGAAACACATTTGGTATTCAAAGAAGTGGGTTCATTTGTTACAGGGGGATCACTGAACACATCAGGTCGCTTGATTGTTCAAGCAAAAGGCATTGGTGAAGAGAGTACTTTAGCCAAAATGATTCAGATGGTTGAAGATGCTCAAGTAGAAAAAGCACCTATTCAGAGATTAGTAGATCAGGTCAGTGCCTGGTTTGTACCTGCGGTGATCCTCATTGCAATAGCCAACTTAATAATTACTTATTTCATATTAGGTGATTTTGAAACGGCCTTAATTCGATCCGTCGCTATCCTTGTCATTGCGTGCCCCTGTGCTTTAGGATTGGCCACCCCTGTTGCCATCATGGCTGGAACAGGCCTTGCTGCCAAGTTAGGTATTTTGATTAAAGATGCTCAAGCATTGGAGTTGGCACATCGCCTGACCATCGTAGCCTTTGATAAAACAGGAACTCTGACAACAGGGCATCCACAACTTCAGTTATTTAAAAACCTTTCAGCAGCTTCAAACCTCAATTCGAGCCTTCGTTCATCTAGTGATCAAAGCATTCTTGCTATTGCGATGGGGATTCAGCTGGGCAGTGAGCATCCTTTGGCAAAAGCTGTCATTGCCTACTGTGCAGAACAGTCACTGAAACCAGAATCCATGGGTGATTTAAAGATTCAACCTGGCATTGGTATTCAGGGTCAATATCAAGATCAAAATCTAGCTTTTATGAGCCATCATGCGCTGTTAAAAACTTTTGAAAAACTCAATCCAAATGACATCAGTATTGCTGAGGACGAATTTAATAAAGGTTTTAGTGTTTCTTGGTTAGTTGATTTAACTCATCATGAAATATTAGGTATTTTTAGTTTTGGTGATCAGATTAAACCTGGTGTTGTCGAAGTTATTGAGAGACTGAAATTGATGCAGATACAAACGGTCATAATTTCTGGAGACAATCAGATTGTGGCCAATCGACTTGCTCAAATGATTGGGATTGATCAGGTGTATGCCGAAGTGATGCCGGGTGATAAAGCGAAAATTATTCAAAGACTTAAATCAGAGTCTCCGGATGCTTGTATTGCGATGGTCGGCGATGGCATCAACGATGCACCTGCGTTGGCAGCGGCAGATGTTGGTATAGCTATGTCAACCGGTACAGATATAGCCATGCACGTATCTGGTATAACTCTAATGAGAGGTGATCCTGGATTAGTACCAGATGCTATTGAAATATCAAAAGAAACTTGGAAAAAAATAAAACAGAATTTATTCTGGGCTTTTATTTATAACTTGGTAGGCATCCCGTTGGCTGCTCTAGGATATTTAACACCCGTAGTAGCCGGTGCCGCTATGGCGGCATCAAGTATCAGTGTTATTTCTAACGCCTTGCTTTTAAGAAGATGGTCAAGGAAATGAGAGTTCTCAGCCATTACTGACTGAGAACTGAATACTGAAAAACTAGAGACTAAAGACCAAAGGCAATAAATCTAATTACCTACCGGTTTTAAGAAAAATACCTTCTTTAGCCATGATATTTTTGACACTTGGGATCTCAGCCAAACGCTCAGCATATTTGTAATAGTTCGGATAAGTCTGCTGATCAATTTTCGCTAAACCTGCCCATCGTATAAATGTGAGGGCGTAGATATCTGCAGGTGTTAATTGATCACCGCAAATAAAAGCCTGACCTTTTGAAAGAATATCTTCAATTTCTGCCAAATATGATTTGAATGTTTCTAGTGCCACCATCTTCACTGCATCTTTGCTGCCAGCATCACTGAATCTTTCAGGTCTAAATACTCGAGTAAAAGTTGTGTGAACCGTATTGTTCATCCATGCAAGCATAGAGATAGCATGTGCTTTTTGAATAGGATCTGATGGGAAAATCTTCGCATTAGGAAATTGTTCGTGAAGGTAGTTAACAATCGCAATAACTTGAGTTAATGAGCTGCCATCTGCCACTAACACAGGAACTTGTCCTTGGGCATTGATCAGTTTGTATTCAGGGGTCAGTTGTTCACCTTTACCTAAATTAATGAGGCTTGCCTCAAAATTTTGTCCATAAGCCTCTTTAACAAGTTCTAGAGAGACGTGCGGGACAAAGGAGCAGGTTCCAGGGCAGAAATATAAGTGCAAATTCATGATTAATTCCTTTTGTGATGTACTCTGCAAGTATAAACTTGACTGGCATAGATGAATCCCACCCTTATCAATACTCCAGAATTATTAGCTCGCTTAAAACGGGCTCCTCATGAGCATAAAGGTTATGGCGGCAAAGTATTAATCATCGGGGGTGATGCGGGCATGACTGGCGCTATATTTTTAGCGGGTCAAGCAGCATTATTTTCTGGGGCGGGTTGGGTTGTCTTGGGGGTTTTAGATCCCCATGCACCATCTTTGGTAGTGGACCATCCTGAACTCATGATTAGAAAAGCAGATCTTGATTTAATCACTCAAGTCTCACCAGAGTTAATAGCTATTGGCCCTGGATTAGGCCAAAGTCTATTAGCCAAACAGCTTTTACAAATTAGCTTAGAACAACAGTTGCCTCTTGTGCTCGATGCAGATGCTCTAAACCTGATTTCAATTGATAAGAGCTTAATGGAAAAACTCCAAAAAAGACCTGATGGTCTAACAGTCCTAACGCCTCATCCAGGTGAAGCGGCTAGACTGTTAAATCTGATAACTAAAGAAGTCCAAGCCGATCGACTAGGAGCGCTGGCAAGGTTGGTTGATCTCACCCAATCAATTGTGGTCTTAAAAGGGCAGGGAACGCTCATTGGGGCGCCTAAACAAATAAGTAAGCATGTCCTCAAGGGGAATTCCGGAATGGGCACAGGGGGGATGGGAGACGCTTTGACGGGTGTTTTGGCAGCAATCATAGCCCAAGGTCTCCATCATCATTTATCAGTATTTGAGGCTACCTGCTTAAGCGTTGACATACATTCTGGAGCTGCCGATGCTCTTGTCAATCAAGGGGTTGGACCCATTGGGCTCACACCCTCAGAAATCATTCATCAAATTAGGGACTTGATAAATTTCAAATAAGTTCAAGATTCATGGATAATAAGATACATATCGAATATTTGATGAGGGAGCTTTAAATGAATGAATGGCACAAAGAGAGTAAGGACGAAATTAACAAAAAGATCATTACTTTGATCGTGATGTTAGCCGCTGCTACCTGCCTAGCAATATTGTTCGCTTTAGGCGCTGCCCACATCGGCTACGTTTTGTAATTCTGAGTAAAACTAGCCAATAAAAACTACCAAATAAGCGTCAAACAAAACCAAAAAACCACCTTGTAAAAGGTGGTTTTTTTATTGAACGATCTTATCTAAAAGCGCAGGTAAAAAGAATTCAGTAATTAATATGGGATGTCCGCGAAGTTGGTAAAGAGTCCGACGACCAAAACCAATGCGAGGAATTTCAGTGACTTGCCTCAATAAAATAGGCGCCTGCCCATTCTTAAAAAGAACATCACCTAAGGGTTTATTGCCAACCTGTAATAAATCTCGATTAATGCCAGTACAACTTGAAGTAGGAAGAATACTTCTGGCAAATACAACTGGGATGTTGTCTACGCAAAGATAAACTTCTCGAACGCGACAACGACGAAAAGATCTCATAAAGAGATCTTGTTCGTCGTTTAAAACCAATTGATTTTCATCTGTTAGAACTTGAATGCTGACAGATTTTTGCGTTCTCTTTTCGACATATTGCGTCAGAGAGAGTGGATAACTCAACCAGTCTTGCCAGATCAGTGGTGCAGAATGCAGCACCGCATGATCTAGATCTAACCAAGACCGGCGAAGTTTTTTCATTTAAGCAAATGTGCGCTTTGGACTTGAAGAGGGCTTGCCTGAACCGCCAAACTTAGGACCTGAAGAAGGCTTACCTGAACCACCAAACTTTGGACCAGTTGGCTTAGCAAAGTGATTTTGTTTGAAAGTTTTGCCTTCGCCCTGGCCTTGACCCTGGCCTTGACCTTGACGGTTTGAAGAATTGCTAGCACCTTTGCCGCCAAAAGATCTACCTGGGCGACCTGAGCCTGGACGGCTAGATGGCTTACGTGATTTTTCTGAAGGCTCAAGACCAGGAATTACTTCCGCTTGTAATTGTTGTTGTGTGTATTGCTCAATGGCACGAATCTTTGAGCGATCACGATGTTCAGCCAATGTGATTGCTACGCCACTACGACCAGCGCGACCTGTACGACCAATACGGTGAACATAATCTTCGGCTTTCATTGGAAGACCAAAGTTAATCACGTGAGTAATGGTTGGTACATCGATACCACGAGCAGCTACGTCAGTAGCTACCAAGATACGAGTTTGACCTTTACGCAATGACTGTAGGCGACGGTTACGAACAGCTTGAGGCATCGCACCGTGAAGTGCAGTTGCATCGTAGCCATCAGCACGCAGTGAATCAGCAATTGTTTCGCTATCAGCTTGAGTGCTCGCAAAAACAACTGCTTGCTCCATTGTTGGGTCTGATAACCAATGGCTTAATAATTTATGTTTGTGCGCTATGCTGTCTGCCCAATGTAGGGTTTGAGCAATGTTTTCATGTTTGTGACCAGCGCTTGCTAATTCAATACGACCAGGGTTATTCATGAGGCTTGTTGCCAACTGCATGATGCGTGGTGCAAATGTTGCTGAGAACATTAATGTTTGATCACGATCAGAACATAATTGGTGAATAGCTTCGATGTCATCTTGGAAGCCAAGATCTAACATACGGTCAGCTTCGTCAATGATCATGCATTGCACTTTATCCAACCGAATTGCACGACTTTTGCTTAAGTCGAGTAAACGACCAGGCGTTGCAACCACTAGGTTAGCACCTTTAATTTGTGAAATTTGCTTACCGTAAGGCATGCCACCCATGATGGTTGCAATACGGATACCTTTAGCAAACTTGACTAAGTTAATGGCATCAGCACTTACCTGTTGAGCCAATTCACGAGTTGGGCACAAGATTAGTACTTGTGGCTCTGCGCGACCTGGAACAGGTTTGTTGTTTGGATTAGCCGCAATTAATTTGTTTAATAGAGGCAATAAGAAAGCAGCTGTTTTTCCGCTACCTGTTTGGCTACTCACCATCCAGTCGCCACCGATTAAGGCAGCAGGGATCACCTGTTCTTGTACAGGTGTAGCCAGCGTATAGCCAAGGGCTTCAGTTGCTTGTAGTAGGGGTTGGGCTAAGCCCATTTCTTTAAAACTAATAGTCATAGTCATGCACATCCCTATCGAGGGATGTCCTTTCTGTGGTTGGTCAATTAAGGCATCGACCAACAGACAACAAAAAAGGCAATTGTTCTCTCTCTGAGAACTCTGGCTGGGGGGCGATGATTCGTATTACAGGTGAGATTATGACACACTTTTGATAAAATTGGTGCACCGCATATTTAAATCGTTAGGAAACTGATGGTTGGCTTTGTTAATATTCGTCTTAATTCAAACGCATAGCATGGAGTAAAAATGAGCTTAAACAACGTACAGCCTGGATCTAAGATCCCTGATCAATTCAACGTCATCATCGAAATTCCGATGAATTCAGACCCAGTTAAGTATGAGGTTGATAAAGATTCTGGCGCGCTTTTTGTTGATCGTTTTATGGGTACGGCGATGCATTACCCCTGTAACTATGGCTATATTCCTCAAACATTGTCTGATGATGGTGATCCTGCAGACGTTCTTGTATTGACCCCTTTCCCCATTCCGCCAGGAGTTGTTATCACTTGCCGCGCATTAGGTGTTTTGCACATGGATGACGAATCTGGTGGCGACGCTAAGCTTTTAGCTGTTCCAACTGAAAAGATCTTGCCGATGTTCGCTAATATCCAAAAAATGGAAGATTTAAATCCATTGGTGACCAAGCAGATTCAACACTTCTTTGAGCACTACAAAGACCTAGAGCAAGGTAAGTGGGTCAAGGTTAAAGGTTGGGATGGTATTGATGCTGCCAAAAAAGAAATCATGGACAGCGTAGAGCGTTACAACAAGACTAAGTAAAACCCTACTGACTCAAAACGGAGGCGATGGGATAATGATTCCCATGTCTCCGTTTTTTATAGCCCTTTCTCAAACTAACCCCATCCTTGGCGATTTGCATGGCAATGCAGCATTAATCCTGCAAGCCGCAAAAAAAGCCAGTGATCAAGGGGCTAAATTACTCATAACTTCCGAGTTATCGATCACCGGTTACCCTCCAGAAGATTTGCTGTTGCGTGAAGCTTTTATTCAGGCGGTAGAGGCTTCTCTAAAAGGTTTGGCAAAACAACTGGCCGAGTTCCCTGATTTGAGGGTCATCGTTGGTTACCCCGGTAGAACCAAAAGCGGGTTACAAAACATGGCAAGTGTTTTGTACAAGGGTGAGATTATTGCCAGCTATGCCAAGCAAAAATTACCTAACCATGAAGTATTTGATGAGGTCAGATATTTTGTTCCTGGCGAGCAAGCTTGCGTATTTGATATTGATGGAATAAAGCTTGGTTTAATTGTTTGTGAAGATGCTTGGCATTCTGGCCCAGCTGCACATGCTAAACACGCTGGTGCCCAAATACTCGTGGTTCCCAATGCATCACCATACCATTTAGAAAAACAAAACATTAGGGTAGATGTCCTCAAGGCACGAGTTTTAGAAACAGGCTTGCCTTTGATTTATGTCAACGCTGTCGGGGGCCAGGATGAGTTGGTATTTGATGGAGGCTCTTTTGCGCTTAATCAAGCAGCTGATGTAGTACTTGGTTTACCAGCGTTTCAGGAAGACTTTGCTGTAGCGCAAGTTGTCAATGGGGATTTAATTGGTGAACGCGTAGCGCCAACCCCTTCGATTGAAGCTCAGGTTTATCAAGCGCTTGTTCTTGGTGTCAAAGATTACATCAATAAGAATGGTTTCCCTGGCGCCATTATTGGTTTATCTGGCGGTGTCGATTCCGCTCTAGTTCTTGCTATTGCCGTGGATGCATTGGGCGCTGAAAAAGTTCGTGCTGTCATGATGCCATCACGATATACCGCTGATATTTCTTGGATAGATGCCAGACAAATGGCTAAAAATTTATCTGTTCAATATGATGAAATTGCTATTTCAAATATGTATGACGCATTTGAAACTTCTTTGTCAGAGGAATTTAAAAATACTGCAGTGGATGCTACTGAAGAGAATATTCAAGCTAGAATTCGCGGTACTTTATTAATGGCCATCTCTAATAAATCTGGTCGTATTGTTTTAACAACGGGCAACAAGAGTGAGATGGCTGTAGGTTACTGCACTCTATACGGAGATATGGCCGGAGGTTTTGCGGTCATTAAGGATATTGCTAAAACATTGGTTTATCGACTCTGCACTTATCGCAATAGTTTGGGTAAGGTCATCCCTGAGCGGATACTCACGAGGGCACCTTCAGCTGAGTTACGCCCTGATCAAAAAGATCAAGATAGTCTTCCGGAATATGAGATCTTGGATGCCATCCTTAAAAAGTATATGGAACATGATCAATCTATTGAGTCCATTATTGCAGAGGGCTATCGGGCTGAAGATGTTGAAAAAGTGACCCGATTAATTCAAATTAACGAGTACAAGCGCCGCCAGTCACCCATTGGCGTCAGAATCACACAGAGGGCTTTTGGAAGAGATTGGCGTTACCCCATTACCAATAAATTTAGAGCTTAATTTTTAAGAATTTGGTTATTGAGTACTTTTGTTGTTTTTAGGTATGATTGACGTATTAGGAGATCAATATGAAACAAGTTACTGCGATTATTAAACCGTTTAAATTAGATGAGGTTCGTGAAGGCTTAGCTGAGCTTGGCGTTACTGGCTTAACCGTTACTGAGGTAAAAGGTTTTGGTCGTCAAAAAGGCCATACAGAACTTTATCGTGGCGCAGAGTATGTGGTTGATTTTCTACCAAAGATTAAAGTTGAAGTGGTTGTTGCTGACGATCGTGTTGAGCCGGTGATTGACTCAATTGTGAAAGCTGCCCACACAGGCAAAATTGGAGACGGTAAGATTTTTGTCTCAAGCGTTGAGCAAGTCATTCGTATTAGAACTGGTGAGACTAACGAATCAGCAGTTTAAAAAATTAACCCGAATAAAAAGCCCATTTAGTGAGTTACTAGATGGGCTTTTTGTTTGGGAAAGTATAAGTATTTAAATTTATAGAGTTTCCAAATAACGCTGTGCATCCAATGCAGCCATACACCCAGTCCCTGAGCTTGTGATTGCCTGACGGTAAATATGATCTTGTACGTCGCCTGCGGCAAAAACTCCTGGAATATTTGTAGCTGTAGCATTACCCACTAAACCTGTTTTAGTTTTTATGTAACCATTTTCCATATCCAACTGGCCGACAAATAATTCTGTATTAGGCTTGTGCCCGATTGCTATGAAAATACCCTTAAGAGCGATATCTTTTTTATGGCCGTCAGCATTGGCGATACGAATACCGGTTGCGCCAGTGTTGTCACCCAACACTTCATCTAAGTGGCTATTCCATTCGATAGTTACTTTACCTTCAGCCACTTTTGCCATGAGGCGATCAATCAAGATGGGCTCAGCGCGGAATTTATCTCTGCGGTGAACTACCGTTACTTTATTGGCAATACCTGATAAGTAAAGAGCCTCTTCAACGGCAGTATTGCCGCCACCAATGACGCAAACATCTTGATTGCGGTAAAAGAACCCATCACATGTGGCACAGGCAGATACGCCTCTACCCATAAATGCTTCTTCACTAGGTAGGCCTAAGTATTGAGCTGATGCGCCTGTAGAGATAATGAGTGAGTCACAAGTATATGTACCAGAGTCACCAACTAATCGAATTGGCTTCTCTGTCAAAGCAGCAGTATGAATATGGTCAAAAATGATTTCTGTATTGAATCTCTCAGCATGCTCTAGGAAGCGCTGCATCAATTCAGGGCCTTGGACGCCATTTTGGTCGGCGGGCCAGTTTTCGACATCAGTGGTCGTCATTAACTGACCGCCTTGAGCGATACCAGTGATTAAAACGGGATCCAAATTGGCTCTGGCGGCATAAACGGCTGCTGTGTAGCCTGCAGGGCCTGAGCCTAGGATCAAAACTTTAGCGTGTTTAATATTATTTGTAGTCATATTGCAATTATAAGAGTTTCATCGTTTCATGTTGATTACAATTAGAAATACATGGCTAGAATCGCATCCTCCTCGACTCCACCCTCTCAACAGGGCTCTCCCAACTCACGTATGAGCAAATTGGTGCGGGAGGTCAAGTGGATTGCATTCATGACCCTTACATTGGCTTTATTTGCCGTTTTGGCGAGCTACAGCAAGGGTGATCCGGCCTGGTCCCATGCCAATCAAGTGGCCAATATTGCCAACATTGGTGGCCGTTTGGGTGCTTGGGTTGCTGACTTACTCTTTTATGTATTCGGGGCATCCGCCTATTGGTGCGTAATTTTGTTGCTTAAGAGAGCTGTCAGAGGGTGGCAAGAGCTGACTGCTGCCAAATTACCGGGTAACGAACTTGAGCCAGAACCATTTCTGCCGCGCCTTCTAGGCTTTGGTTTAACCATGGTTTCTAGTATGGCCCTAGAGTCCATCAGGATGCACAGCATGACTATGGATCTTCCAAGGCCGCCAGGTGGTGTTTTAGGCGAATTACTAGGTGATCCTTTGCAAATGGCAGTAGGCTTCACAGGCGCCACTCTGATCCTATTGGTGACTCTTGCCATTGGGTTGTCATTATTTTTAAGATTTTCTTGGTTAAACCTAGCTGAGAAAGTAGGGCGCTTTTTAGAGATTTCACTCATGCGTATTCGTCAACGTCGCGAATCTGTAGAAGATCGCCGTATTGGCGAACAGGCTGCTGAAGAGCGCGAAGAGATTGTTGAAGAAGAGCGCGTCAAAATCGAAGAGCTTCCTCCTGTGCCGATTTATCGCACACCCTTATCAGTGGTTAAAAGTGAAAGGGTTGAACGTGAAAAACAACAACCGTTATTTGCAGATTTAGCAGATTCAGAGCTACCACCGCTCTCTTTACTAGATCCTGTCCCTCCCGTTAAAGAGACAATTTCGGTAGACACTCTTGAATTTACCTCTCGGTTAATCGAAAGGAAGCTAAAAGAATTCAACATTGAAGTCAAAGTTATTTCCGCTCACCCAGGCCCTGTGATCACTCGTTATGAGATTGAGCCTGCAGTTGGTGTGAAGGGTAGTCAGATTGTTAATCTTCAAAAAGATTTATCAAGAGCTTTAGGTGTTTTTAGTGTGCGAGTCGTTGAAACGATTCCAGGTAAAACATGCATGGGCTTAGAGTTACCCAACCCTAACCGACAATCAGTGCGCCTAACTGAGATTTTGAGTTCTCGCACTTATAACGACAACTCATCTTTACTGACTTTATCTTTGGGTAAAGATATTGCAGGCCTTCCTATTGTGGCTGATTTGGCAAAAATGCCACATTGCTTGGTTGCCGGTACCACTGGTTCAGGTAAGTCTGTGGGTATTAACTCAATGATCTTATCTTTGCTCTACAAAGCCAAAGCAGATGAGGTAAAGCTCATCATGGTCGATCCAAAGATGTTAGAGATGTCAGTTTATGAAGGCATCCCACATCTGCTATGTCCAGTCGTCACTGATATGAAGCAGGCTTATAACGCCCTCAATTGGGCTGTTATCGAGATGGATCGCCGTTACAAGTTAATGAGTAAATTTGGTGTGCGTAACTTAGCAGGCTTCAATAAGAAAATTGCTGATGCCCAAGAGAAGGGTGAGTTCCTATATAACCCCTTTAGCCTAACGCCAGATGATCCTGAGCCGCTTCACAAAGCACCTGTGATTGTCATCGTGATTGATGAGTTGGCTGATTTGATGATGGTGGTTGGTAAGAAGATTGAAGAGTTAATTGCTCGTATTGCTCAAAAAGCACGTGCTGCAGGCATACATCTAGTTTTAGCAACACAACGCCCAAGTGTCGATGTGATTACAGGCCTCATTAAGGCGAACGTACCAACGCGTATTTCTTTCCAAGTTAGCAGCCGTATTGATAGCCGTACGATTTTGGATCAACAGGGCGCCGAGAGTTTGTTAGGTATGGGTGATATGTTGTACATGGCACCAGGAACTGGATTGCCGATTCGTGTGCATGGCGCTTTTGTAACTGATGATGAAGTTCATCGCGTGGTGACTTGGTTAAAAGAGAAAAATGGCGAACCTAATTACATTGAATCTATCTTAGAACCTCAAGCTGAGATGGAAGGTGGTTCTGAAGCGACGGCTGGTGGTGAGGCCGATCCGCTTTATGATCAGGCAGTCGCTATTATTTTAGAAAATAAACGAGCGTCTATTTCATTGGTTCAAAGACACTTGCGTATTGGTTACAACAGAGCGGCACGCTTATTGGAAGATATGGAGCGAGCTGGATTGGTATCTAAGATGGGTAGTAATGGCAATCGTGATATTTTGGTTCGTGCAGCAGGCGATAACTAATGTCAGCATTAATTAGGAAAATGATTTTTAAATCATGTTTAGTAAGCTTGCTATCTTTGATAACTGTTACCGCACCTCAAGCTCAAACTCCCAGTACTCAAAAACCAAATCTTGATGCCATCACTCAATTTAAAAGTTTTTTGGTCAATGTTAAAAATGCGGAGGGAGATTTTGCTCAACAACAAATTCGACCGCCAAAGCAAGGCGAAAATCAGGCTAAGGTTTTAAGAAAAAGTCAGGGTAATTTTGTTTTTCAAAGGCCTGGCCAGTTTGTTTGGGAGACCAAAAAACCATTTGAACAAAAAGTCATTGCCGATGGGAGTCAATTGCTCTTATGGGACAAAGATCTCAATCAGCTAACTACCAGACCAGCTGGCCAAGGCCTCGCAGCTAGCCCTGCTGCGATACTTTTTGGAAATACTTCGGTTGATGAGCATTTCGATCTTATTCCAGGCGAGGATAGGGGAGGCGTGCTATGGTTGGAGTTAAAACCTAAAGTTACTGGAAAAGGGGATGCTCCTTACAGCCGTATTGGTGTTGGCATGAAGGATGGACTTCCAGTAGGCCTTGAGCTACATGACAACTTTGGAACCGTTGTCTTGATTAACTTGAGTAAAATCAAAACTAACATAACGCTGGGGCCACAAACTTTCAAATTTTCACCACCAACAGGTGCTGAAGTATTTAAAGTTAAGTAAATTTAAAATTCACAGCTAAATAAATTAAAAGTATATTGAGAACTTCATGATTGACATTCAGCTTCTACGTAAGGACATTGATATGGTGGTTGGCCGCTTGGCTGATCGCAAATTCGTCTTAGATAAGGATGCATTTTTATCACTAGAATCTGATCGTAAGCAAGTCCAAAGTCGAACTGAAGAACTACAGGCCAAAAGAAACCAATTAGCCAAAGCAATTGGTATGAAAAAAGCCAAAGGTGACGATGCCTCACAAGAGATGGCTGAATCAGTTGCCTTAAATAAGGAATTACAAGCTTTAACAGAAAAGCTAACTGTGCTTCAGTCTCAGTTAAATGATTTTTTGATGAGTATTCCTAATATTCCTCATGAGAGCGTGCCAACTGGCCAAAGTGAAAATCAGAATCAGGAAGTATTGAAGTGGGGTGACCTACCTCAATTTAATTTCCCTATCAAAGATCACGTAGATTTAGCTGCGCCCTTAGGTTTAGATTTTGACAGTGCTGCTAAGGTTACGGGATCACGTTTTGCTGTTTTACATGGCCAAGTAGCTCGTTTACACAGAGCTTTAGGTCAATTCATGCTGGATCAACACATAGCTGTTGGTTATAACGAAGTTTATGTGCCGCTCATTGTTAATGCTGAATCAATGAGAGGCACAGGACAGTTGCCAAAATTTGAAGCTGATTTATTTAAAGTGCCACGCAAAGTGGGTGGTGACGATCAAGATGCAGATGTTGAAGCAGGTTATGAAAACTTTTATTTGATACCTACAGCAGAAGTACCTGTCACTAATCTGATGCGTGACACGATCACAGCAACTGAAGATCTACCAATAAAATTTGTTGCCCATACACCGTGTTTCAGATCTGAGGCAGGTAGTTATGGTCGTGACACACGAGGCATGATTCGTCAACATCAGTTTGAAAAAGTTGAATTGGTTCAAATTTCAAAACCTGAAGACTCTATGCAGACTTTGGAAGATTTAACAAAACAAGCAGAATCAATTTTGCAAAAATTAGAGCTTCCTTATCGGAAAGTGCTCCTTTGCACTAGCGATATGGGCTTTGGCAGCGCCAAGACATATGACTTAGAGGTCTGGTTGCCCGCCCAGAATGCTTACCGTGAGATCAGCTCATGCTCCAATATGGGAGATTTTCAGGCCAGAAGAATGCAAGCCCGTTTTAAGTCAGGGCAAAACAAACCTGAGCTGGTACACACACTCAATGGATCAGGTTTGGCCGTTGGCAGAGCGAGTGTGGCAATACTAGAAAATTATCAACAAGCTGATGGCAGCATTAGAATTCCAAAAGCATTACAACCCTACATGGGTGGTCTTGAATTTTTAAAAGCTTAACTACAAATTAGTAACATTCGAAAATTTGTAAGAGCTAATAGATTATATTCATTAAGTTTTCGCTTGGATTGATCTCTAGACCAGCATAAAGCATAGGTAAAACCCTTAAGAGCGTTATAAATATTAGCTTCACGAGTAATTCTGTGATTTAATAACGCTATTACAAAGCTTATGAGTAATTTTTATAGTTATATTATTAAGTTTGTATACACTCCCAGTTCCAATGTTGAAAGGTAAATAATGAATAAAGCTGAATTAGTTGAAAAAATTGCAAAAGATGCTGACATCTCTAAAGCTTCTGCTGAAAGAGTTTTGAACACATCAATCGATACAATCATTAAAGCTGTTACTAAAGGTGACAAAGTTCAATTGATCGGTTTCGGTACATTCGGTTCAGGTAAGCGCGCTGCGCGTGTTGGCCGTAACCCAAAGACTGGCGAAGCTATTAAGATTGCTGCTGCTAAGACTGTTAAGTTCACAGCTGGTAAGGCATTCAAAGACGCTGTAAACAAGCGCAAGTAATTCCTCTTCAATGAGAATAAAAAAGGCTGCTTAGGCAGCCTTTTTTAATGGGATTTTTACGCAAATCTATCAGCCAATGCCTTAAGGCCTACATCATGAAGAAGTTTGGTTTTTCTCTCTGAGGCCTGCTTTCCATCTAGATTCCTCTGGGTGGCAATGATCAGTTCATTCTTCATGGAGTGCTCCCAGCCAACTAACTCAGTCACTGTCACGTCATAGCCGTGAGACTCTAATTGAAGGCATCTCAGTACATTGGTGATGTGACTGCCAAATTCTCGAGCATGGATTGGGTGACGCCAAATCTCTGACAATTCATTTTTTGAAGAAGTATTCTTACTTTTTCTGAAGGCTGCCGCTACTTCTGCTTGGCAGCAAGGCACCAACACAATATGTTGGGCTTTCCTGGATAAGGCAAAACGAATCGCATCATCTGTCGCCGTATTACAAGCATGAAGAGCCGTTACAACATCGACATCATGGGGGATTAAATCAGAGCTGAGGGACTCCTCAACGCTGAGATGTAAAAACCGCATATTGTTAAATTCAAGTTTAGAAGCAAGTTCTTGGGATTTTTTAACAAGTTCTTCACGCAGCTCGATGCCAATGATGGTGCTGGGCTTTTCTTGTAACTTACAAAATAGATCATTTAGGATAAAACCTAAGTAAGACTTACCGGCACCATGGTCAACTAAAGTTAAGTTTTCTTTTCTGTCCAAAACTTCTTGAAGAAGTGGTTCGATAAATTGAACCAGGTGATAAACCTGTTTGAGTTTTCTCCGAGTATCTTGATTAAGCTTGCCATCTCTGGTGAGGATGTGGAGTTCTTTTAGCAATTCATGAGATTGAGTCGGCCGAATCTCATACTTTTGATCTGAAGAGTCTTTTTTGAGTGCTTTTGAAGTCATACACTCTATTTTGCCTGATGATTACTGATGATCAGCAAGGGAGTTGCGGGCTAACTGGGCATTTAATACCGAATTAATGCCTAAATAGCCTGTCTAAACTAAACTAGAGGGCTATTTAATTGAAAAGCCTATGAATTACAGCAATGACATTGTCCGGGAAGTTTCTAGGCGTCGCACATTTGGGATTATTTCCCACCCTGACGCCGGAAAAACGACCTTAACTGAAAAACTTCTTATGTTCTCAGGAGCCATCCAATTAGCGGGAACGGTCAAGGCGCGTAAAAGTGGTCGCCATGCTACATCTGATTGGATGGAAATTGAAAAGCAGCGTGGTATTTCTGTGGCCAGTTCGGTGATGCAGTTCGAATACCGTGACCATGTGGTTAATTTATTAGATACGCCTGGTCACCAAGATTTCTCTGAAGATACCTATCGCGTTTTAACGGCTGTGGACTCCGCCTTGATGGTGATTGATGCCGCCAAAGGTGTTGAGGAACAAACACTTAAATTATTAAATGTGTGTCGTATGCGTAATACGCCGATCATTACATTTGTTAATAAGATGGACCGTGAGACCAGAGATCCCATGGAGCTACTGGATGAGTTGGAATCAGTTTTAAAAATTGAGTGTGCCCCAGTGACTTGGCCGATTGGTATGGGCAAAAATTTCCGAGGTGTATATCACCTCATTAATGACGAGATCTTATTATTTGCTGCAGGTAGTGATCGCGCTGATCAAGAGTTTGAGCTAATCAAAGGCATTGATAATCCTAAGTTAGCAGAAATGTTTCCTGATGAAATGAAGCAGTTAAAAATGGAAGTCGAGTTGGTGCAGGGCGCCTCACACCCATTTGATTTAGAACGTTTCTTATCAGGTCAACAAACCCCAGTATTTTTTGGCTCCGCCATTAACAACTTTGGGGTACGTGAAATTTTGACTGCTTTATTAGACTGGGCACCAAGTCCGCGTGAGCGTGATGCAACCGTAAGGTCTGTGGATCCTCGAGAAGATAAGTTTTCTGGTTTCGTTTTTAAAATTCAGGCGAACATGGATCCCGCGCATCGTGATCGAATTGCCTTCCTGAGAGTTTGCTCAGGTAAGTTTGAACGCGGTATGAAGATCAATCATTTGCGTATCAAGCGCGATGTCAAAGTATCTAATGTGGTGACATTTATGGCATCTTCTCGTGAGCAGGTCGAAGAAGCTTATGCCGGAGATATTATTGGCTTGCCCAACCACGGAAATATGCAAATTGGCGATAGCTTCTCTGAAGGAGAGTTATTGCAGTACACCGGCATTCCTTATTTCGCACCTGACTTCTTCAGAGTGGCGCGGATTCGTAACCCGATGAAGATTAAACAGCTACAAAAAGGGCTACAACAATTAGGTGAAGAGGGTGCAGTTCAAGTATTTAGACCTGTAAGTGGAAGCGACTTAATTCTTGGCGCAGTAGGTGCTCTGCAATTTGAGGTGGTAGCTAGCCGATTGATGAATGAATATGGTGTTGATGCTGTTTTTGAAGGCGCGAGTATCAATTGCGCAAGATGGGTGACTTGCGAAGATAAAAAAATGATGTCAGATTTTGAAAATTCATCCGCAGGACATCAGTTAGCTTTGGATGCGGCGGATAATTTAGCTTACCTAGCTAACTCAGCAGTTAATCTAAGAGTGACTCAAGAGCGTTGGCCTCAAATTATTTTTCATGAGACTAGAGAACATGCGAGTAAGCTCAGCTGAGCGCCTAATATGAAAACCACCAATCTTTCTGATCTGCCTATTGTTGTTATTGGAGCTGGCTTAGCTGGTTTAACAGTAGCTCTTGAATTGGCGGAAACACGTCAAGTCATCATCATGGCCAAGCGCGGTCTTTCCGAATCAGCTACGGCTTGGGCTCAAGGCGGAATAGTTGGTGTTATTGATGAAAAAGATAGTATTGACGCTCATGTCCGCGACACTGTTGATGCAGGGGCTGGTTTAGTGGTTGAGGCAACAGCCAGATATATCGCTGAGAGAAGTGCTTCAGCGATTGATTGGTTAGTAGACCAAGGTGTTCCTTTTACAACTGACCCAACAGGCCCTAAGGGCCTTCACCTCACAAGAGAGGGTGGCCATAGCCATCGCCGTATTGCTCATGCTGCTGATGCAACGGGTAAAGCCATACATCAAGTTTTATTGGATAAAGCAAAAGCACATCCCAACATTCAGTTACTTGAGCGTTGGATGGCACTAGATCTGATTACCAATCGTCATTTAAAAACCAAGAAAAAATCCAAGAGTGAGCATTGTTATGGTGTTTACGCATTGGATATAGCCAGCGGTAAGATTGACACCATCCGTGCCAGTGCAGTGGTTTTAGCAACCGGTGGCGTTGGTAAGGTTTATCGTTACACAAGTAACCCAGAGACTGCCACAGGTGATGGCATTGCCATGGCGTGGCGAGCTGGCTGTCGAGTAGGTAATATGGAATTCATCCAGTTTCACCCCACCTGCCTCTATCACCCGCAAGATAGAACTTTTTTGATTTCTGAGGCCCTACGTGGCGAGGGTGCTCAATTAAAGTTACCAGATGGCACCAGATTCATGATGACGCATGATGAGCGTGCAGAGTTAGCGCCTCGCGATATCGTCGCTCGTGCCATTGATTTTGAAATGAAAAAACACGGATTAGATTACGTGCTTTTAGATGCGACTCATTTAGGTGAGGTATTTATAAAAGAACATTTCCCAACTATTTATGCGCGTTGTGCTGCCTTGGGTATCGATATTGCTAAAGAAGCTATACCTGTTGTTCCTGCCGCCCATTACACCTGTGGTGGCGTTGTCACTGATTTAGATGGCAGAACTGATTTACCTGGTTTATATGCTGTTGGTGAGGCTACTTATACCGGTTTACACGGCGCTAATCGTTTGGCCTCCAATTCTTTATTGGAATGTGTGGTGATTGGTAAATCAGCAGCTGTAGACATCAACAAAGATCATTTCTCAGATATGACAGAAGTTCTAGCTTGGGATGAAAGTCGAGTTGAAGATGCCGACGAGAGTGTTGTGATTTCTCATAACTGGGATGAGCTACGTTTATTGATGTGGAACTACGTTGGAATTGTTAGAACTAATCGTCGTTTAGAGAGAGCTTTACATCGTATTGAATTATTGCAAAGTGAAGTTCAAGAGTATTACGCTAACTTTAGAGTTACTCGAGATTTGCTTGAGTTACGTAATTTATTAAGCTGTGCGGAATTGATTGTTCGTTCAGCACTGATGCGTAAAGAGAGTCGTGGTCTCCATTACAGTAGGGACTATCCACAAAGTTGGTCAGTTGCTTACCCGACTATTTTGACACCATTGAATCGTAACTAGCCCAACTAAAGGCTTACGCAACTATTTACCTAAGATGCGCAAAGAATAATCAACAGCGATGACATCTTTAGTTAATTTACCAATTGAGATACGATCAACCCCTGTGGCGGCAATAGCTCTTAATTGTTCTAAGCTAACTCCGCCAGAGGCTTCCAAAAGAGCTGATCCTGCAGTGATATCAACAGCTTCCCTCATTTGTTCCAGAGTAAAGTTATCAATCAGCACACTCTTTGCACCAACTGCTAGAGCCTCTTGAAGCTCTTTAATTGATTCAACCTCTATTTGGATATCAACGCCTGATTGAAGGGCTACAGCAGCTTTAAATGCAGCCTCAACACCACCTGCAGCTGCAATATGGTTTTCTTTTATAAGGATGCCATGCCAAAGCGCTAAACGTTGATTTTGACCACCACCAACAGTCACTGCATATTTTTGTGCTTGTCTTAGACCGGGTATGGTTTTTCTAGTGTCGAGCACAGCGCAGCCAGTTTCATTTGGGCTGGCTTCCTCAATGGCTTTAACGTGCTCTCGAGTGGTTGTTGCAGTCCAAGAAAGTGTCTGAAGAAAGTTAAGGGCAGGTCGCTCAGCAGATAAAAGTGCTCTTGGGTGGGCCGTTATTTCGCAGACACTTGAATTGGCAATCATCTCAGCGCCTTCTGCGTAATGCCACTGAATGGAGGCTTGAGGATCAAGTGCGAAAAGGCAGCCCTCAAACCATGCTTGTCCACAAAGAACCGCGTTTTGCCTAACTGTTAATATAGCTTTAACCCGAGAATCATTCGGCACAAGCATAGCGGTCCAGTCACCTGTACCAATATCCTCAAATAAAGCATCTTTGATATTGCGTTCGCGTGCTTGGAGAAGGGTTTCGTTGTGATCAAACATCAATTTCAAATTTACCTACTTAAGCAGCGCCGATATTCTTAACAAAGCCATGCTGTGCTTTTGCTAAGAGCTCTGGATTGTTAGCGGTGAAATCCAACATCTTTTCTATACAAATTTTTGCTTTAATTCGAACATCTTCATCAATAAAAATCTCACCAGATTGTTTAGTTAAACAATCAAGAATGCCTTGAAGACCATTCATAGCCATCCAAGGGCAGTGTGCACAACTCTTACAGGTAGCGCTATTACCAGCAGTCGGTGCTTCAATTAGTATTTTTCCGGGGGCTAGCTGGCGCATGCGATGCAAGATGCCTTTATCAGTAGCAACAATATATTCTTTTGTCCTGCCTTCAACCACCGCTTTGATCATGGCTGATGTTGAGCCTACAACATCAGCTAAATCCACTACATTTGCTGGAGACTCTGGATGCACCAAAATCATGGCATCTGGATGCTTGGCTTTTAGAGTTTCAAGTTCAATTCCTTTGAATTCATCATGCACAATGCAATGGCCTTCCCAAAGCAACATATCAGCACCCGTTTGATCTTGTATATAGCGACCAAGGTGTCTATCGGGTGCCCACAGAATCTTTTTACCTTGCTCTTTTAAATGATGAGCAATCGCTAAAGCACATGAGCTGGTGACCATCCAGTCAGCTCTCGCTTTAACAGCAGCGCTGGTATTGGCGTAAACCACAACCTCGCGATCTGGGTGAGCATCACAAAACTTAATAAAGTCATCCGCGGGACAACCTAAATCCAATGAGCAAGTAGCATCTAAATCTGGCATTAAAACTGTTTTTTCTGGACTTAATATTTTTGCGCTCTCGCCCATGAACTTAACGCCAGCAATGATTAATTTTCGTGCTGAATGATTTTTTCCAAATTTAGCCATCTCTAAAGAGTCGGCAACGAAGCCACCAGTCTCCCAAGCTAAATCTTGAATATCACCATCAACATAGTAATGCGCGACTAAAACAGCATTTTGTTTAATGAGTTCATTCTTAATTGATTGAATTATTTGATGTTTTTCATCTTTATGCAAAGTGGGCGGAACTTTTGCCCAAGCTTGAGCAATGCAGGTGGCGCCTGATGCATCCTGCCTTGGGTAGTCAAACAATTTTTTAGTCATACATAGATATTAAGGCAATTTTTACTACCCAACCCAAATC
Source organism: Polynucleobacter meluiroseus (assembly GCA_945881875.1). GTDB lineage: Bacteria > Pseudomonadota > Gammaproteobacteria > Burkholderiales > Burkholderiaceae > Polynucleobacter > Polynucleobacter meluiroseus_A. Next base: position 647,529 of record CAMCVH010000001.1, on the reverse strand, counting down.
AAAAACTTTTAAGAACAATTTTTAGGTCAATACTTAGCCTATCAGGGTAGAATTTGCTCCCGAAGGAGAGTTTATGCAAAGAATTATGTTGCGCGCCAAATTGCACCGTGTAACGGTGACTGAGGCCGATCTTGAATACGAAGGTTCATGTGGTATCGACGAGGATCTATTAGATGCTGCTGATATGCGTGAGTTTGAAAAGATTGAGCTTTACAACATCAATAATGGCGAACGCTTTTCTACTTACATCATAAAAGCTGCGAGAGGATCTGGCGCTATTTCTTTAAACGGTGCTGCTGCTCGTAAAGCTCTGGTTGGTGACTTAGTAATTATTTGTACTTACGGCAGTATGAGTGAAGCTGATGCTAAGATATTTATCCCTAAGATTATCTTGGTCAATGAAAAGAACAAAATCAAAGAAATTAAAAAAATTACACTTTGAACAATTTATAATTAAAAAAGCAGCCTAGGCTGCTTTTTTAATTATCTAATCCACAACTAATCCATAGCTAAACTTTAACTAATTATTAAAACGGCAGTTTAGCCTCGGGCTTAATTGCTAAAAATGCTTGTTTGAATTCATTTTGGATACGTTGAATCGCTTCTTCAGAATCTGCTTCAAAGCGCATTACAACAATAGGCGTCGTGTTAGATGGTCGAGCTAAACCAAAGCCATCCGAATACTCAACTCGAACGCCATCAATGGTATTAATAGATTTGGCACTTGGAAATTTGGCACTCGCTTTAATTTTGTCCAGCAATGTAAATGCTTCACCTTCAGCACAAGGCATTTGTAACTCAGGGGTGCAAAGAGCATTTGGTAAATTATTCAAAGTAGCATTAGGATCTTTTTCTGAACTCAAGATCTCCAAAAGTCTGGCGCCTGTGTAAAGCCCATCATCAAACCCATACCAACGATCTTTAAAGAAAATATGACCACTCATTTCTCCAGCCAGTGGGGCGCCAGTTTCTTTTAGCTTTGCTTTGACTAATGAGTGGCCTGTTTTCCACATCAAAGGCTCGCCACCAACTTCTTTTATGTAGGTGGCTAAGTTACGGGTACATTTCACATCATAAATAATCTGCGCACCAGGGTGTCTTGATAAAACATCTTTAGCAAATAACATCATTTGACGATCTGGGAAAATAACTTGACCATCTTTGGTCACCACACCCAATCGATCAGCGTCACCATCAAACGCAAGTCCCAGTTCATTGTCAGTCGTTTGAAGATTCTTAATTAAGTCTTGTAAGTTCTCGATATGAGCTGGATCTGGGTGATGGTTAGGGAAGGTACCATCCACCTCGCAAAATAACTCCTCAACTTCGCAACCCAATTCTCTAAATAATCGACCAGCAAAAGCGCCACCAACACCGTTACCACAATCAACTGCAATTTTCATTTTGCGTTTTAGCTTAACGTCGCCAATTATTCTTTGAAGGTACTCAGGGAAAATGTTGTATTCAGATCGATTGCCTGCACCAGTTGCAAATTGCCTTTGAACGATACGTTCACGTAAGGCTTGGATTTGTTCGCCATAAATAGCAGCACCACCTAAAACCATTTTGAAACCGTTGTAATCAGGTGGATTATGGCTACCCGTAATCATGATGCCTGATTTAGCTTGTTGGCCATTAATTAAAATATTAGTGCCAAAATAAACCATGGGTGTTGCTACAACTCCAAGGTCAATCACATCAATACCAACAGACTGTAAACCCTCTGTGAGACCTTGCATCAGATCGGGACCTGATAACCGACCATCACGCCCCACAACACAGACCTTTTCTCCAAGGTCCCGTACTGCGCTACCAAAGGACTGCCCGATTAAACGAGCGATAGATGGATCTAAAGTTTTATCAATAACACCACGAATGTCATAAGCTTTAAAAATTGATGCTGATAGTTCCATGGAGATGTACCGTTTTGAGTTAGTTAAGACGCATGCAGAATCGATGGGATCGCTGGTTAAGAGTTCAACCAATTAATTCTAGATGCCGTAATGCTGTCGATACCCTGAAGAGATGGGTTATCACCTTTTAAAGCAGCTTGGATGGGTTTCGCTAATTTTTTGCCAAGCTCTACACCTGGTTGATCAAAGCTATTGAGATTCCAAATAGCTCCTAAGCATAGCGCTCTGTGTTCATAAAGAGCTAACAGAGCACCTAAGTGAAAAGCATCTAATCGATTAACCCAGATTAAGTTGCTAGGGCGACCACCAGGACACGAGTCATAAGCAAATTCTTCTTTAGAGCCATTGGCTAATGCTTGGGCCTGAGCTAAACAATTGGCAATTAAAGATTGGTGATGTTCTTTGGCTTCAGGAAGATCACTCATGGGTTCTTTAATGGCAATGAAGTCAACTGGAATAATTTGATTACCTTGATGCAGCATCTGAAAGTAACTGTGCTGTGAGTTACTGCCTGCGCTACCAAACACAACTGGAGAAGTTGGGTCGCAACTTGAACCATCATTAGTGACACTCTTGCCGTGGCTTTCCATTTCTAATTGTTGCAGCCATTCAGGTAAAAACCTCAAAGCATGAGCATAAGGAACAATCGCCTTGGCTGTGATGTTATGTTTTTTCTGGTTATGTATGAGCGTTAAAGCAAGTATCAAAGGCATGTTGTCAGCAGCTGGAGCATTAACAAAGTGTTGATCCATGGCATGCGCGCCTGACAAAAACTTTTTGAATGTTTCAAAGCCATATTTAATGGCAATCGGAAAGCCTACTGCCGACCAAACTGAAAAACGACCTCCGACCCATTCCCAGAATGGATAAATATTTTCAGGGGCGACCCCAAATTTTTCTGCTGCTACTGGATTGGCGGTAACCCCAATTAAATACTGTTTTAATTGAGTTGAACTAACTTGATTAGCCTTTAACCAATTAATGACAGTTTGAGCATTTCTGATGGTTTCTAAAGTGGTAAATGTCTTAGATGTAATGATGACTCGAGTGCTATGTGGTTGAGCTTTTGACAGAGCGTTTGCCAATTCTGCACTGTCCACGTTAGCTACAAAGTGAAGTCGGATTGAGTTACCATCCTGAGGGTTGATTTGATGAAGTGCATCACACACTAAACGAGGACCCCAGTCAGATCCACCGATACCTAAGCAGATCACATCAGTAATGCCAATGAGTTGATTGCAGAATCCTTCAATACGTTGCCATACAGATTTAACTAAAGGCATCACATCTTCACCATTTACAAACATTGCTTGATCAGAAATATTTCTTAATGCAGGGTGAAGGGCCGCTCTGTTTTCTGATTGATTAATGTTATTGCCTGCAAAAAGGCTGTCACGTTTTTTTAGGGCACCTTTTGTAATGGCCATCTCTACCAGCTGATGCATTTCCTTATCAGTGATATTTTGATATGCCGTATCCAGGGTGAGGCCTGTGGCGCTAATTAATTTAGACATTTATAGATTCTAACAAGGTCAAACAGCATAAAAATGAAAAAAATCGACAGATAGCTAAAGATGACCCTATAATTACTGCTGTTTTGGAAGCTTGGCAGAGTGGTTGAATGCAGCAGTCTTGAAAACTGCCGAGGATGCGAGTCCTCCGTGAGTTCGAATCTCACAGCTTCCGCCAAGTCAATAGGCACTACAAATGTATTGTGAAATGTTACAGCCATGCTACTAAATAATCGATACCAACCTCCACCTTCGGGTGGTTTTTTCATTTATGGGCTGTATTGATGTAATAGCTTCCAATAAACTTCAGCAATCAGATGCTTAAATTCTTAAACAGTTGTAAATTAGACTTTATAGGTTGGGTTTAGATCATTTAAGCATTTAGATAGAAGGGTTCAAATGCACTATTCAAGATATTTTGCTTGGCTCTCAGCACTCATACTCGCGATAGCATTCGCTTCCTTCAATCTTTATCTTGCAATTCTTTTTGCAGGTTTATTTCTGATTGGTCTTGCTGACATCATTCAGACTCAGCGCTCAATATTACGAAACTATCCCTTGACGGGACATTTGCGATTTTTGCTTGAATACATACGCCCAGAAATTCGCCAGTATTTTTTTGAGAACGATGAGGAGAAATTACCCTTCTCCAGAAATCAAAGGGCTATGGTTTATAGCCGATCCAAAGAGGATAACGATAAGCGAGGGTTTGGTTCAATTAAGTCGATGTATAGCAATGAAGGGGAGTGGTTAGGACACTCTAATTCTCCATGCCATCCGGACCCAAGTACATTTCGTATTAAGGTTGGTGGCCCAAGTTGCCTTCAGCCCTACTCTTTATCTATATTCAATATCTCTGCAATGAGTTTTGGATCACTTTCACCAAATGCCATTAGAGCCCTCAATCAAGGTGCAAAGCTGGGTGGTTTTGCTCACGACACTGGCGAAGGTTCAATCTCTTGTCATCATCGAGAGTTTGGTGGCGACATTATTTGGGAAATTGGCTCCGGGTATTTTGGTTGTCGTAACGATCAAGGGAGATTTTCGGAGGAAAAGTTTTCTGCTCAGATATCTGACCCTCAAATTAAGATGGTGGAAATTAAGCTATCGCAGGGCGCTAAGCCTGGGCATGGTGGAGTTTTGCCAGGCGTTAAAGTGACTGCCGAAATTGCCGCTGCTAGGGGCGTGCCGATCGGCCAAGATTGCATTTCGCCTGCCCATCATGCAGAATTTTCCTCGCCAGTAGAGTTAATGCAATTTATTTCACGTTTACGTACATTGAGTGGTGGAAAGCCCATTGGCTTCAAATTATGCGTTGGTCAGCCTTGGGAGTTTTTTGGCATTGCTAAAGCTATGTTGGAAACGGGTATCTGTCCAGATTTTATTGTTGTTGATGGGAGTGAGGGCGGCACTGGTGCAGCTCCTGTTGAGTTTGCTGACCATGTAGGCATGCCATTGCGCGAGGGTCTGAGATTAGTGCATAACACTTTAGTTGGCATCAACAAGCGGGACGAGATTTCCATTGGAGCCTCCGGAAAAATTATTTCTGGATATGACATTATTCGTGCTATCGCTCTGGGCGCGGATTGGTGTAATTCAGCAAGGGGTTTTATGTTTGCTCTGGGCTGCATTCAGTCCCGATCGTGTCATACCGATAAGTGCCCTACAGGAGTTGCAACGCAAGATTTAAGTCGTCAGCGGGCATTGGTTGTTCCTACCAAAGCCGAGCGTGTCTATGCTTTTCATAAAAATACGATGGCTTCTTTGGCCAATCTGATTGGTGCTGCTGGAATAACGCATCCCAATGACATTACAACGGATTACCTGATGTGCAGGGATGGCTCTGGCAAGGCTACGCCTTTATCCACGCAGTTGCCTACTTTAAACCCAAGCGTATTATTGCAACCTCTCGATTTGTCTATGAAAAATCCATTACCTCAAGAATATAGCTTGTATTGGAATCGCGCTCAAACCAATAAATTTGGGTTGGCCTAATACGAGCAGAATTAGCTTAAGAATGACAGATTAGGCCCAAGCCATGAACTTCCTTATAATTGAGGGCGAAACACGAAACAATAAGGAAGCTTGGCAGAGTGGTTGAATGCAGCAGTCTTGAAAACTGCCGAGGATGCGAGTCCTCCGTGAGTTCGAATCTCACAGCTTCCGCCAAGTCAATAGGTATTAAAAGGCCAGAGTCGATCTCTGGCCTTTTTACCAAAACAACTGCTCAATCAGCCTAAATAGCCATTTAGGCACAAACTTTCTAATAATCTTCTTCTTCCAAATACGGGCATTTTCCGTAATCAGTTACATGAGATGGTTACTTGACATCACGTACGCTTTTACGTACCATATTAAAAAGAGGTGAAATCATGACAACATTAACTGTAAGTGAAGCTCGGGCAGGTCTATACCGTTTGATTGACCAGGCGGCAGAGTCACATAAACCAGTAATTATTTCTGGTAAGCGAGCAAATGCTGTCTTGATTTCTGAAGAAGATTGGAGCGCCATCCAAGAAACTTTATATCTATTGGCAATTCCAGGGATGCGTGAGTCGATTAAAGACGCTATGGCCGAGCCACTAGTCAAAAGTAAAAAGGTTCTGAAGTGGTGATTTGGAATTTAGCTTATTCCAAATACGCTCTGAAAGATGCTAAAAAACTATCTGCCGCGGGTCTTAAAGATAAAGCGAAGACGTTGCTGGATATTTTAGAAGTGGATCCTCTCCAAAATCCCCCACCTTATGAGAAATTGGTTGGCGATCTTAAGGGGGCCTACTCACGCAGAATTAATATTCAACATCGTTTGGTTTACGAAATTTTACGTAAAGAAAAAACTGTGCGAATTTTAAGAATGTGGACTCATTACGAATAAAGTAAGCCTTTATTTCAAAAACAATATTTGTAAATCATTCAGATATTGAAGCCCAAGGGCGGAGGGTTTGATAAACCTTGGATCCTCATCTAAAAGTCCCTTTTTAAAAGCTTGTTCCATCATGCTATTAATGGCAGCAATCTCCTGACCCGTTCTTTCTTTAAATTGATGGCTGGGTACCCCATCAGTTAGTCTTAAGACATTGAGCATGTACTCAAATGGCAAGTCATCTTTATCGAGCAATCTTTCTTCAATCAGTGCATGACCTTGATTGAAAATCTTATCCATGTAGCTATCCGGATGACGCTCATTGGTTTGTCTAGCAATTTGATTATGGGCTGAGATCTTGCCGTGAGCACCTGCACCAATACCAATGTAATCACCAAACTGCCAATAATTTAAATTGTGTTGGCATCGATGCCCACTTTTTGCATAAGCGGAAACTTCATAACGACCGTAACCAGCTAAATCTAGCTCAGCCATTAAGGCATCTAACATCTTAAAGGCACTCTCATCATCAGGAAGTACAGGCGGGTATTTTGCAAATAGAGTATTGGGCTCTAAGGTGAGGTGATAAAGAGAAATATGAGCGGGATTAAAACTGATCGCTTGTCGGATATCAGTTAATGCGCCATCCATCGTTTGCCCCGGAAGTGCGTACATTAAATCAAGATTCACTTGATCAAATAACTCTAGAGCCGACCTAACCGCCTCTTGTGCTTGAGCGCCATCATGTATGCGACCCAGAGCTTTTAGCTTGTCATTATCAAAACTTTGAATACCTAATGAAATTCGATTAACGCCACTCTTGGCAAAACTTTTAAATTTCTCAATTTCAAATGTGCCAGGGTTAGCTTCCATGGTGATTTCTGCATCAGCATTAACAGGCAGAAGCGCTCGAATATCTGAGAGTAATTGATCCAAGCCCTTTTCTGACAGTAAGCTTGGCGTGCCACCTCCAATAAAGATGGTATGGATACGACGTCCCCATACTTTTGGAAGAACACTTTGAAGATCAATCCTCAAAGCTTCTAAATAGCGCTTTTCATCAAAGCCCTGTTTTTTGACAGGCTCAGAAATAACACTATCAAATTTAATCTTAACCTCACCAGTAGGAGCACTGTTAACATCCTTAATTTGATGCGAATTGAAATCACAATAAGGACACTTTTTAATGCACCAAGGGATGTGCACATAAAGTGACAAAGGTGGCAAAGCAGTTAAAAGGTTAGGCATTAATTAATTTAGTACTTAGACTATTTTTTTTGGTAGCTGAGTGAGAAGATGTCGAAGTGCTTGACCTCGATGACTCACTTGGTTCTTTTCTTCGGAGCTCATTTGAGCAGCAGTTTTCTGCAACTCTGGAACCCAGAAGAGAGGGTCATAACCAAAACCAGAAGAGCCCTGAGGATTTTCTAAAATTTCACCATACCAATGACCAACAGAAATCAGTGGCTCAGGGTCAACTTCAGATTCTAAAAATACAAGGGTGCATGTGAAATGGGCTTGGCGCTGTGCGCACTCCAAGAGCTTCTGGATTAATAGCGCATTGTTATCTGCATCACTGGGATCTCTCTTTTGATCACTTAAAGCAAATCTGGCAGATAAAACTCCTGGAAGGCCCCCTAGGGCATCCACGCAAATACCCGAGTCATCTGCCAGTGCTGGCAAGCCACTAAGCTTGCTTGCGTGCCTTGCTTTAGCAATAGCGTTCTCAATAAAGGTAGGGAAGGGTTCTTCACAAGATGGAATACCCAACAACCCTTGTGGAATCACTTCAAATCCAAGGGGTGTTAGAAGGGTATTGAATTCTTGAACCTTCCCAGCATTATTTGAGGCTAAAACTATTTTTCTTTGAGGCATTATTTTCCAGATAAAGCAGATTTTTGTAATGACACTAATTCTTGAATACCTTTTTCAGCCAAGCTTAAAAGTGCATCTAATTCTTTTCTAGAAAAAGCGGCCCCCTCTGCAGTACCTTGCACTTCAATCATGCCGCCTTGACCGGTCATGACCACATTCATATCTGTGTCGCAAGAAGAGTCCTCTGCGTAATCTAAATCTAGAACGGGTGTGCCTTGGTAGATGCCAACAGAAATAGCAGCCACATGATCCTTAATAGGATCTGCCGTAATAAGTTTCTTTTCAAGTAATTGGTTAACAGCATCCCTTGCAGCCACAAATGCACCAGTGATGGCCGCCGTACGTGTACCGCCATCAGCCTGAAGAACATCGCAATCTAAGTGGATTGTTCTCTCGCCTAAAAGCTTGAGGTCAAAAATACTTCTCATTGAGCGGCCAATAAGGCGCTGGATTTCTTGAGTTCGCCCACTTTGTTTGCCTTTGGCAGCCTCTCGATCGCTACGAGTGTGGGTAGCTCTTGGCAACATCCCGTATTCAGCTGTAACCCATCCTTCACCGCTTCCTTTTTTGTGGGGAGGTACTTTTTCAAGGATAGAGGCCGTACAAAGGACGTGCGTATCACCAAATTGCACAAGGACGGAGCCCTCTGCGTGCTTGGTAAAGCCTCGAATCATCTTGATTGGGCGTAAATTTTCAGGGTTTCGATTACTAGGGCGTTTGGATATTGTCATGATAGGACTTTACAATGTAGGGATGATAGAAAGTATGACCGGTTTTGGTAGTGCCTCCAGACAATTAGATCTGGGTGGCGGTGTCTATGCAACTGTAGCGGTGGAATGCCGCTCTGTGAATAGTCGTTTCCTAGATTTGAACATACGTTCGCCCGAAGAGTGCAGATCCTCTGAGATGGCTATTAGGGAACTAGTTACAAAACAGCTCTCTAGAGGCAAGGTTGAGTTTCGAATCAATATCCAGCGTGAGGCCTCTACTACTCAAGCACCAACCGATTTGCTGAACCCAGAGGCTCTAACCAGCTTGAAGGCATTAGAAGCTGCCGTATTAAAAGAGATGCCCAATGCAGGAACCTTAAAAATGGGTGAAATACTCCGTTGGCCTGGCATCTTGAATGAATCTAAGGCGAATGATGAGTTTTGGCGTAATGCTACGGTAGAGGCATCTAATGAGGCAGTGAAGGCACTTAAGCTCAGTCGTCAAGAAGAAGGTTTGGCTTTGCGTGGCGTGCTCATGGAGCGCGTGAATGGCATTAGATCGATCGTTACCCAAATAGAGCCTTTGATCCCAACGATTGTTGGAGCTCATCAAGCCAAGCTCTCTGAGCGCCTGACAGAGATACTGACTGGGATCGATGCACAAGGCCACGCCAATTCTAAAACTGACATTTCAGATAGGATCAAGCAAGAAGTCGTTCTTTATGGTGTTCGTATTGACGTTGCTGAAGAGCTAAGTCGTTTAAAAACTCACTTGGATGTTGTTGAGGCAGCTTTGATCAAAGGCGGCCCTGTTGGTAAAAGATTAGATTTCTTGATGCAAGAGCTCAACCGTGAAGCAAATACTTTGGGTTCAAAGTCTGTGTCTCAAGAAAGCAGTGATGCTTCTATCGAAATGAAGTTACTGATAGAGCAAATGCGTGAACAAGTGCAAAACCTAGAATAAACAAGTTAGTACAGGAGAGCGTTATGGCTTACACAGGAAGTATGTTGATGTTAGTTGCTCCATCTGGAGCGGGCAAATCTTCTTTGGTAAAAGCGCTCCTAGAGAAAGACTCAGCGATTCAATTATCCGTGTCCTGTACCACACGCTCACCTCGCCCAGGTGAAGAAAATGGTCGTGAGTACCATTTTTTAAGTCAAGAGGAGTTTCTTAAAAGAAAAGAAGCTGGTGATTTTCTAGAGTGGGCCGAAGTTCACGGCAACTATTACGGTACATCCAAGTCTTGGATTGAAGCCCAAATGCAAAATGGCAAAGATGTTCTTTTGGAAATTGATTGGCAAGGCGCACGCCAAATTCGAAAAATGATTTCTGACACTGTTTGGATATTCATACTGCCACCATCGATTCAGGCTCTTGAGGAGCGCCTTCGTAAAAGAGGTCAGGATGACGAAAAGACTATTTTATCTAGAGTATCAGCAGCTAAAGAAGAGTTGAGCCATGTCAACGAAGCCGACTATTTGATTGTCAATGATTTGTTTGATTCAGCTTTACTTGAGCTACGTCAAATCATTTCTGCTAGCCGCTTAAGATCGGATTTGCAATTATCCAAGCATCAAGCTTTAGCTAAAGAGTTAGGTCTTAAGTAAACTCCAAACTAAGCCCGAAACCAAGCACAAAAAACCACTTAAACATCAGCTTTAGAATAAGTGTTCAATATGGGCAAAGTTCCCAGTTTTATTATTGACATAAAACGAACTTTCGGTGAGTTTTCCACAAGTGCGTTATCCTTTGGGTATTCCTAGTATTTATCGAGAAAAACATATGGCACGTATCACTGTAGAAGATTGCTTAAAAACAATTCCAAATCGATTTGAATTGGTTCTAGCTGCAACTTATCGCGCTCGCCAATTAGCTCAAGGCCACGCTCCTAGAGTGAATGCCAAAGACAAGCCAACGGTAATGGCTTTGCGTGAAGTGGCTGCTGGCGTTACAGATCGAGATATGTTGGTTAAAGTACCTCTATAAGAGGTGATCAACGGTGGCTGCCAACTCTGATGCTCAAGGCATCTTAGCCGCCCTACTAGACGAGTCTAGCCGGCATTTATTTGGGCCAACGTCCCAACCGGCTAAACCACCCATCCCCCAAGTTGTATCTCTTGCGGGACTCAATAAAAAAATCACTCACCTAAAGCCGGAAGAGATAGCTTTAGTAAAAAAAGCATTTCAATATGCTGATTCAGCTCACCTAGGTCAATATCGTCAAAGTGGCGAACCTTACATTACCCACCCATTAGCAGTTGCCGAACTATGTGCCAGTTGGCGTTTAGATGCGCCTTCCATTATGGCGGCACTTTTACATGACGTGATTGAAGACACTGGAAGTACCAGGGAAGAGTTAGTTCAAATCTTCGGTGGGAAAGTGGCTGAACTGGTTGAGGGACTCACAAAGTTAGACAAGTTGGAATTCCAAAGTCATGCCGAAGCTCAAGCAGAGAGCTTTAGAAAAATGTTCATGGCGATGGCCCGTGATGTTCGGGTTATTTTGGTGAAGTTGGCTGATCGTTTACACAATATGAGAACTCTTGATGCGATGGCTTTAGCCAAGCGCAAGAGGGTGGCACTAGAAACCTCTGAGATTTACGCACCGATTGCCCATCGATTGGGTCTCAACCAAGTATATCGAGAGCTACAAGATTTAAGCTTTATGAATTGGGCGCCATTTAGATACGCCACCTTGAATAAAGCAATTAAAAAAGCACGCGGCAATCGTAAAGAGATCGTAGCTAAGATTTTGGATACTTCTAGGATGGCTTTAAGTAATTCAGGATTAGAGTCAGATTTACGTGGACGTGAAAAAACGCTTTACAGTATTTACACAAAGATGCGACAAAAGCATTTAAGTTTTTCTCAAGTCTTAGATGTTTACGCTTTCAGAGTGACTCTCAATTCTGTAGATGAATGCTACCGCGCTTTAGGTGTCTTACATGCTTTGTATAAGCCCATGCCTGGTAAATTCAAAGACTATATTGCTATTCCGAAACTCAATGGTTACCAATCTTTACATACCACTTTAGTGGGCCCATTTGGTATGCCCGTTGAGTTTCAAATACGTACGCAAGATATGCACGAAGTGGCTGAAGAAGGTGTTGCTGCTCATTGGGCATACAAAGAAGGTGACGATGATCTAACAGAAATGCAAACTAGAGCCCATCAATGGTTGCAGTCTTTGATAGATATTCAGAATAAGAGTGGCGACTCTCAAGAATTCTTAGAGCACGTCAAAATTGATTTATTCCCTGACGCTGTTTATGTTTTTACGCCTAAGGGTCAGATACGTGCACTACCGCGAGGTGCAACGGCTTTAGATTTTGCTTATGCTGTTCATAGTGATTTAGGTAATGAGTGTGTTGGTGCTAAGGTGAACAATGTCCAATTACCTTTGAGAACTGAACTTAAAAATGGCGATATTGTAGAAATTAGCTCTGCACCCAATTCTCAACCTAATCCCGTTTGGTTATCTTTTGTTAAAACAGGTAAAGCCCGTGCTGCAATCAGACACTTCTTAAAAACACGACGCTATTCTGAAGCTATCCAGTTAGGCGAACGTTTGCTTTCTCAAGCCCTGCGCCAGCAAGGTAGTGATGCTGGACTCGTGACTGATGAGATTTGGGAAAGATTATTAAATTGGACTGGATCAAAAGGTCGCGAGGAGTTATGTGCTGATATGGCCATGGGGCTTCGAGTGCCAGCTGTTATTGCTAAGCGTATCGAAATGATTCTTTATGAGAGTAAAGGTCAGTCTTCACAAATGCGCTTGGATACGTCGGATTGGGATTCAGATGAAGAAGTGCAGGTTCATCATCGTCAGGCCATCATGATTGACGGAGCAGAAGGTCAGTCTGTATTTTTCCCATCTTGTTGTCACCCGATTCCTGGAGATACTATTTTGGGTTACTTAGGCAAGGGGGAGGGCTTACAGATACACACTGATGTTTGTCATCAAGCTTTGCGTTTACAACACCGTGATCCTGAACATTGGATTGATGTGGTTTGGTCTGATGATATCAAGCGAGGCTTTGATGTCGCTATTCGTGTGGATGTAAAAAATGCTAAAGGCGTCCTAGCAAAAATAGCAGGAACATTGACTTCAGCCGATGCCAATATTGCTCACGTTACGATGGAAGATCGCTTCACTGAAGTGGGAGCAGTCTCAATACACTTTGTGATTCAGGTGGATAGTCGTTATCACTTGGCTAAAGTGATGAGGCGCTTGAGACAAAATGCAGACATCTTAAAAATTACGAGAGTTTTTGGTAAGTAACGCTCAAAATATCAACAGCTTTCATGCCCTTCGGAGTCATCAGCTTAACGATATCGCCCTCTCTTGCTTTGATTAATGCTTTGGCAATAGGTGAAATCCAGCTCACATGACCTTTATCCATATTGACTTCATCTACACCCACAATTGAAACGGTTGTTTCAGTACCATCTTCATCAGCAAAAGTAACAGTAGCTCCAAAAAATATTTGATCTGTTTGTTCTCGCGTTTCTGGATCAACCACGACTGCATCTTCTAAACGCTTAGTTAAGAAGTAAATTCTTCTATCTATTTCTCGAAGACGTTTCTTGCCATACTGGTAATCTGCATTTTCAGAGCGATCGCCATTCGAGGCTGCCCAAGTGACAGTTTTAACAACTGTTGGGCGATCAGTATCCAAAAGATGTAAAAGTTCATCTTTAATGCGTTGATGACCGGTAGGAGTTATGTAGTTTTTGATTTCCATGGCATAATATTGGTCTTAAGCGGCTGTAGCTCAGTTGGATAGAGTACTTGGCTACGAACCAAGGGGTCGTGGGTTCAATTCCTGCCAGCCGCACCAAATAAGAAGGGCCTAGTTTATAACTAGGCCCTCTTTCATTCAAGCTTAATTTTTAGGATATGCACGCGAATCTCATTTAGCTTATATTAGGATTCTTAAAGTCACTAATCCTTAACTCAGCAGCTAAATAAATAGCTTATCTAAGAAAGATTTATGAGTCCAATCACTCGCTCTCTAAGGTCAATAGAATTTATTTGGCTTTTGGTTGCGCTAGTTGTATCGGTTGCATCTTTAAGTAGTGTTGCTTATCTTGCTGACAGGATGCAAAGAGCGTTTGAGCGTGATGCTAAACAACTGATTGCTGCAGATGCATTAATTCAAAGCGATCAACCTCTACCAACTCTATTTGTTAATGAGGCTCTTACCAAAGGGTTAAGTACTGCACAGACAATTGTGTTTCCAACCATGTCAAGCAATGCTCAACAATCTAAGTTAGTAGCTTTAAAAGCTGTGACACAAACATATCCTTTGCGCGGCACTTTAAAAATTAGTCTCGATGGTCTTTCAAAAGGTATTGCTACAAAAGATATTCCTGAGCCAGGAACAGTTTGGGTTGATCCCACCTTATTACCAAGTTTGAATGTCAATGTTGGTGATTTTTTAACATTGGGACAATCTCAATTCAAGATCAGTGCTGTTCTTACGCAAGAATTAGATAAAGGTGCTGGCTTTTTAAACTTTGCGCCACGCGTCATGATTCGGGAATCTGAGTTAGTTGCTACTCAACTGATTGGATTTGGGAGTCGTGTCACTTATCGAACTCTTTTATCTGGATCTGATAAAGCTATTGAAGATTACCTAGTATGGGTTGATCAAAAAATTCTTGAGCAAGGTTTAAGGGGGGTAAGAGTTGAGGATGTTGATAATGCCCAACCTCTTATGAAGGCCACTTTGGATAGAGCAGAAAGATTTCTATCTTTGGTAGCGATGCTAACTGCGATGATTGCTGCGGTGGCGATGGCTTTAGCATCGAAGCGATACATCTCAAAACAATCAAGTCCTGCTGCAATTTGGAAATGTCTAGGTGCCAGCAGAAAGCAAGTCTTGTTTGAGCATTTTAGAGCTAGCTTGGTAGTGGCTATATTGGGTGGCTTCGTAGGCGCTTTTTTTGGGTGGCTTGGCCATCAAGCTTTACTGTTTTTCTTGGGCGATCTTATGGTGGCTGACTTACCGCCTGCCTCTATCTGGCCATTGATCTGGTCATTATTAGTATCTGTTGTTTTATTACTGGGATATATTTGGCCTCCTCTGATGTCTTTGAGTGACGTTTCTCCATTGCGAGTTCTAAGAAAAGACATACCCTTTCCTAAAACTTCTACTTGGTTATTGATGCTTCTTGGCTTAATGAGTTACTTCGGATTATTAATTTTGGTAGCTAAAGACTTTAAGTTAGCTTTAGTAACTTTAGGTGGTTTTGCTGCTTGCGCTATTGTTTTTATTGGCGTTTCTTGGTTAGCTATTCATGGCTTTGCTAAGTTAGCAGAGCATTCTATTTTTGGTCGTCAAGTCGTACAGCGCTTTGCTTGGCAATCATTATCAAGAAGAAGTTTATTCACAGGTTTACAAATTGCTTCTCTAGCAATTGCCATCATGGCCTTATTACTTTTAGCGGTCGTCAGACAAGATTTGCTGAGCGCATGGAAGAGTGGCTCATCAGTGGATGCATATAATCGTTTCTTAGTTAATATTCAACCTGAGCAAAAAGATTTGATTCAAGAAAAACTATTGGCAGCTCATGTTAATCAAGCTATCTTGTATCCAATGATTAGAGGTCGGCTGACCCATGTTAATAACAAACTTGTCATGCCCGATCAATATCAAGATGATCGAGCTAAAAGATTGGTTGATCGCGAATTTAATCTTTCTTATACTTCTGAATTGCCAGAAAAGAATAAATTAGTTGCAGGACGGTGGCACGGATCAACTAATTTGCCTGAGGTTTCTATGGAGCAGGGGATTGTTAAAACTCTCGGCTTGTCTTTAGGCGATACCTTGGCATTTGATGTTGCGGGCATTCCTATTGAGGTTAAGGTCACATCTATTAGACAATTAGATTGGGGCACCATGCGGGTTAATTTCTTTGCCATCATGCCGCCAGCTTTGATGGCTGATTTGCCACAGAGTTGGGTGACCGCCTATCAACAGTCACCTGCTGTGCCGAACGTTTTGCCAGTTGATATCGCTTTGGTCAGTCAATTTCCTAACATCACCGTTGTAGATGTTGAGGCATCACTGAATCAGGTTCAAGATGTTCTTAATAAGCTTTCTGCAGCTATCGAATTGTTGTTTGTACTAACGATTTGTGCCGGCGGCTTGGTACTGGTTGCTTCATTGGCATCTACTCAAGATCAGCGCTTAAAAGACGCTGGCCTACTTAAAACTTTAGGTGCAACAAATGCTCAATTGCGCCGTGCTTTTTATACTGAGTTGGTAGCAATTGGTTCAATAGCAGGCGGATTGGCAGCTTCGGGTGCTTTAGTGATTGGTTGGGCTTTGGCTCGCTATGTATTTGAATTACAGTTAAAGCCGTCTTGGATTATTTTGTTTTATGGCATGCTATTAGGCACTACAGTATGTTTACTGGGTGGTGTATGGTTGCAAAGAAAAATGACTAATAGCTCAGCTACTGAAATTTTGAGAGAAGCTTAATTAAATCTTATTGATGAATTGATTCATTTATGGCGGAACAAAAAACAACTTATGAATTGATTGGCGGCGAAGAGAAGCTGCGTGAGCTAGTAAATCGTTTCTATGATTTGATGGCTCTAGAGCCTGCCTATGCTGGTATTAGAGTCATGCATCCAGAAGATCTCAGTAGTTCTGGAGATAAGCTGTTTATGTTTTTAAGCGGTTGGATGGGTGGGCCAGATTTATTTGTTGAGATGCATGGTCATCCTCGCTTAAAGTCTCGACATATGTCTTTTCCGATTGGAATATCCGAAAGAGATCAATGGTTGCAGTGCATGCGTCAAGCTATGAAAGATGTTGGTATTAACGGACTTCTTTTTGAGCGCTTGATGCAATCATTCTTCACTACTGCTGACTGGATGAGGAATCGAGCGGGGTAGTTGAACTAAACGTGTATTAGCCCATCGATCCGGAAGCATTTGTCGACCTTTACGATCAAGTAAAGCGCTCAGTGGCCATAAGAATAGCGTCACTGAAAAAAATACAATTGAAAAGTAAGCGCCCATTTTTTCTGAGTTACCCACTCGTAACGAAATAAACAAAATAATGGCAGCTGGAATTAACCAAAGTGATCCAAACGCATATCGCTTGAGAGCCTGAGAGCGAGTCAAAATCTGACCGTCTTGCCCCACCATTTGAATTTTCCATGTTTGCATGGCCAGAGTCTGACCAGACTTAGTCCAATACCAAGCAAAGTAAAAAGCCAGAACTAAATATATATGAGCTAATAAAAACCAAGCGGGTGCAGTTACCTTAAGAACAACGCCGATAACCAAGTGAGGCAACAGAAATAAAAACGCAGCAACACCCATAAGTACCAACATCTCATAGAGATTGAGGATGATGCGACGTTTGATTGTTGGAGCTGGTAGTGAGCTGAGATATTCAGCTGGTAGAGGGATAAATTTTTCTGAGGGTTTCACAAGTGCTATTTTAGCGCTGGTGAGGTAACCGTGGTGCGTTTGGCAGAAGCAGCCCTTTTATCAGCCAGGAGTTTTTTTTCTTCATCAGTCAGTTGTTGGTAATTTTCCCAAGCGGCGGTTTTTTTCTCAGGCGATATCTTTAAAGTTCTGAGGTAGTTATCGCGGGCGCGTTGTCTTTCTTTGGTAGATAACCCAGCCCACGCAGACATTCTTGACTGGAGTGTGATGCGATCAGCCTCTTCCATTTTTGGATAAAAATTG
The DNA here is from genome assembly GCA_945881875.1 of Polynucleobacter meluiroseus. GTDB lineage: Bacteria > Pseudomonadota > Gammaproteobacteria > Burkholderiales > Burkholderiaceae > Polynucleobacter > Polynucleobacter meluiroseus_A. The sequence continues at coordinate 629,943 of CAMCVH010000001.1, read as the reverse complement.
GCTACTTCAACCCACTTCTTTTGACGATTAAGGCTCAGTGATCCCCAGTCTTCTTCAAGGGGTGTTAATACAGAGCGCTGGTCTTCGCTGAGAGTATTCCAAGCTTGGGCATAAGCGGTCCCAAAACCAAGATTAATTAGAAACAAGCCAACCAATAATTGACGAATAAAACGTTTTGCAAAAACACAGCTTCGTTGAATAAGTTGTATTTGGCATTTCAAGATCGTGAAATGCAAGACGGGCAAGGTATTTCTGATCATCAGATATCTTCTTCGTCGTCTTCCTCTTCAACAATGAGGTCTTTGCCATTAGTCAGCAGATAACGAACATATCCGTCATCCTTGTAAGCTGCTGGTGGAACTGTATCTGTCAGGATAGCCCTATCAACATGGGCAATATCTTTGATTCGAGCATCTTCTTGCCATCCAACAATTGCAAATATAGATACGCTTAAGGCCAAAATAGGGGCCAAACCAAGTGCGCCCCTCATTTTTGAAGCCCAGTCACTCGAAAATGTTCTCGGAAAGCCTGCAAAAATCCACTCTGTGGCCAATTTTTCTTGGCGCGGGTATACGGCTATAGCTGATGCTCTAGCTTGGTTGAGGCGAGCAGTAATACGATCTGGAAGCTGTTTCGCACCGTCATCAAGCAACTCTCGGGCAAGGGATCCCAGGCGCATTTCTGCGTTTTTGGACTGCACTAAATTGTTTTTAATGGTTTTCACGGCTTAAATCCTTGTTTCTTAAGGGCTTCTACCAAGGCACTGGCGGCTCTAGAGCAGTGTGTTTTAACACTTCCCTCGGAGCAACCCATGAGTTTGGCAGTTTCAGAAATATCTAAATCATCCCAATAACGCATGAGGAAGGCTTCTCGTTGACGTGATGGTAGCTTAGATACGGCTATTTCTAACATTTCAATCAATTGTTTACGTTCTAACTGTGCTGAACCTTCCACAGAATTCATATTTTCTTCAATAGATTCAATGAACTCCAGAGGATCAGACTGATCAAATTCATCAAAATTATCTTTTGAGCCCCCTCGGAGCGAAGAAAAGAGGCTGATCCAAGTATTTTGGGTTTTTTGACGCCTAAACCAGTCTAATGTTGTGTTTTGAAGGATTCGTGTAAAAAGAAGTGGAAACTCAGCTGGATCGTGATGACTGTATTTTTCAGCCAACTTCATCATGCTATCTTGCACGATATCTAAGGCCGCTTCCTCGTCCCGCGTAGCAAATACGGTGCGTTTGAAGGATTTTGCCTGGACTCCTTGAAGGAAGTCTGACAGTTCTTTTGCGGAAGCCATAGGCCCTATTAGACAACGACTCATAAACCTACCCAAAATAAGGCGTTATGGTCTAAAATAATCAGCTCGACTTGCCGGGCCTTTCATAAGATGGTTTTCCCCGGATTTAGCGACTGCCACTCGAACCCGAGCCATAAGCACGGAGCCAGAGTAGCCCAAACAATTTTTTGCCGAAAATTGCAAAGGACTAATAAAAATGAATACGATTACCAACGCAGAACTTTTAAATCCTGCAAAAAACCAAACCCCGATTGGCCCAGAAATGATTGGTGCCGAAATTCTTGTAAAAGCACTTCATGCAGAAGGTGTTGAATATGTTTGGGGTTACCCAGGCGGATCAGTCTTGTTTATTTATGACGAGATCTTCAAGCAAGATAAATTTGAACATATCCTAGTTCGTCATGAGCAAGCTGCTGTCCACGCAGCTGACGGTTACGCTCGTGCTACTGGTAACGTTGGCGTAGCGCTTGTGACTTCGGGTCCGGGTGTTACTAACGCTGTAACAGGTATTGCTACTGCATATATGGATTCGATTCCAATGGTGATCATCACTGGCAACGTTCCTACGCACGCCATTGGTGAGGATGCCTTCCAAGAGTGCGACACAGTAGGTATTACTCGTCCAATCGTTAAACATAATTTCTTAGTTAAAGATCCTGCTGATTTAGCATTGACTTTAAAGAAGGCATTCCACATTGCTAGAACGGGTCGTCCAGGACCTGTGGTTGTGGATATTCCGAAAGATGTGTCATTCCAAAAAGCACACTTTAACTATCCAGCTGAAATCAATATGCGCTCTTACAACCCTGTGGTCAAAGGTCACAGCGGTCAAGTTCGTAAAGCAGTGTCCATGTTGATGGAAGCAGAGCGTCCTTTCATCTACACAGGTGGTGGTGTCATCCTTTCTGATGCTGCACCTGAATTAAAAGCATTTGCAGATTTGCTTGGTTATCCAGTGACCAATACCCTAATGGGTCTTGGCGGGTTCCCAGGTACAGACCCACATTTCTTAGGTATGTTGGGTATGCACGGCACTTACGAGGCCAATATGACCATGCAGCATTGCGATGTGTTGATTGCAATTGGCGCTCGTTTTGATGACCGCGTGATTGGTAACCCAGCGCACTTTACAAGCGTGCCAAGAAAAATCATTCATATCGATATTGACCCATCAGTTATTTCAAAGCGTGTAAAAGTAGACGTGCCTATAGTTGGTGACCTCAAAGCAGTATTAATTGAGATGACTGAAATTCTTAAATCAGCTGGACCTCGCAAAAATCAAAAGAAGGTGGATGCTTGGTGGTCACAGATTAATGAATGGCGCAAGAAAGATTGCTTAAAATTTGATCGCGATTCTGAGATTGTCAAACCACAGTATGTCGTTGAAAAAGTATATGAGTTGACTAACGGCGATGCATTCGTTTGTTCTGATGTTGGCCAACATCAGATGTGGGCTGCTCAATTTTACAAATTTGATAAACCACGTCGTTGGATTAATTCAGGTGGTCTTGGAACGATGGGTGTTGGTTTGCCATACGCTATGGGTATCAAGAAAGCCTTTCCTGATTCTGAAGTTGTCACAATTACAGGTGAGGGTTCAATACAAATGTGTATTCAAGAACTTTCTACTTGTAAGCAGTACGACACACCGATCAAGATCATTTCTCTAAACAACCGTTATCTAGGTATGGTTCGTCAGTGGCAAGAGCTAACGTATAACAAGCGTTATTCAAGCTCATACATGGACTCATTACCTGACTTTGTAAAGTTGGCTGAATCTTTTGGTCACGTTGGTATGCGCATCGAGAAAAAATCAGATGTTGAACCAGCGTTGCGTGAGGCTTTCAAAATGAAAGACAGAACAGTATTTATGGATTTCCAAACTGATCCGACGGAAAACGTTTGGCCAATGGTTCAAGCCGGTAAAGGCATTACTGAAATGCTTTTAGGAAGTGAGGAACTGTAATGCGCCATATTCTTTCTGTTCTTTTAGAAAACGAGCCGGGCGCCCTGTCGCGTGTCGTGGGCTTGTTTTCTGCACGTGGTTACAACATTGAAACTTTGACTGTTGCGCCAACAGAAGATCCTTCTTTATCTCGTATGACAATTGTTTCAGTTGGCTCAGACGAAGTGATCGAGCAAATTACCAAACACTTAAATCGTTTAGTTGATGTGGTTAAGCTGATTGATTTAAGTGATGGCCCTCACATTGAGCGCGAACTCATGTTGATTAAAATCAGGGCAGTTGGTAAAGAGCGTGAAGAAATGAAGCGCTTAGCGGATATTTTCCGTGGCCACATCATTGATGTCACTGATAAGTCGTACACCGTCGAGTTAACAGGTGATAGTAGTAAATTAGATTCTTTTGTCGAAGCTATCGATCGCAGTGCCATTTTAGAAACAGTACGAACTGGCAGCTCTGGTCTTGGTCGCGGTGAACGTATCCTTAAAGTGTAATTTTTTTAACTAATAACAAACTGACTAAAAATAGGAAAAAGCATGAAAGTTTTTTACGATAAAGACGCAGACTTATCACTTATCAAAGGTAAGCAAGTAACTATCATTGGTTACGGTTCACAGGGCCATGCTCACGCACAGAACTTAAATGACTCTGGTGTGAAGGTAACTGTAGGTTTGCGCAAAAACGGCGCATCTTGGTCTAAGGCCGCTAATGCTGGCTTACAAGTTAAAGAAGTTGCTGAGTCTGTTAAGGGCGCTGACGTTGTGATGATGTTGTTGCCTGACGAACAAATTGCTGAGGTGTACAACAAAGAAGTAGCGCCAAATATTAAAGCTGGTGCGGCTCTTGCATTTGCTCACGGTTTTAACGTTCACTATGGTCAAGTTGTGCCTCGTCACGATATTGACGTGATCATGATCGCTCCTAAGGCACCTGGTCACACAGTACGTGGTACCTATTCTCAAGGCGGTGGCGTTCCTCATTTGATCGCAGTACATCAAGACAAAACTGGTTCAGCTCGTGATATGGCTTTGTCATATGCTGCTGCTAACGGTGGTGGTCGTGCTGGCATTATTGAAACTAACTTCCGCGAAGAAACTGAAACTGATTTATTCGGTGAACAAGCAGTTTTGTGTGGCGGTACAGTTGAATTGATCAAGGCTGGTTTTGAGACATTGGTTGAAGCTGGATACGCTCCTGAGATGGCTTACTTTGAGTGTTTGCATGAATTGAAGTTGATTGTTGACTTGATCTACGAAGGTGGTATTGCCAACATGAACTACTCCATCTCTAATAACGCTGAGTACGGTGAGTATGTCACTGGTCCGCGCATTGTTACTGAAGATACTAAAAATGCAATGCGTCAATGTTTGAAAGATATTCAAACTGGCGAATATGCAAAGAGCTTTATTTTGGAAAACAAAGCCGGCGCTCCAACATTGATCTCACGTCGTCGTTTGACTGCAGAGCATCAAATTGAAGAGGTGGGTGGTAAGTTGCGCGCCATGATGCCTTGGATTGCTAAAAACAAATTAGTTGATCAAAGTAAAAACTAATTAGTTGATTCAGCTAATCAGAAGACATTAAAAGATATCCAGAAAGAACATAAAGATGGCCATTAACTACCCGCATCCAATCATTGCAAAAGAAGGGTGGCCTCACGTAGCAATTGCAGGTTTCATTCTGTTTGTTGTTCATTCAACGCTTGGTTGGGCTTGGTCTTGGCCTTTCTGGATTATCTTTGTATTTGTCTTACAGTTTTTTAGAGACCCAGGTCGTTTAGTTCCTCTTGTTAAAGATGCTGTTTTATCTCCAGCAGACGGTCGAGTCATCATTGTTGAAAAAACTTTTGATCCCTATGCTCGTCGTGATGCTTTGAAGATCAGTGTTTTCATGAACGTGTTTAACGTTCATTCAAACCGTTCCGCAGTTAACGGCATCATCAAGCAGATTGAATATTTCCCGGGTAAATTCGTCAATGCTGATTTAGATAAAGCATCGACAGAGAACGAACGTAATGCTGTCATCATTGATGCCAATGGTCATACTGTGACTTTGGTTCAAGTGGCGGGTCTGATTGCTCGCCGAATTCTTTGCTACGCCCACCTAGGTGACAAACTTAAAAAGGGTGAGCGTTACGGTTTTATTCGCTTTGGTTCAAGAGTAGACATTTATCTTCCATTAGAAGCTGAGCCGCTAGTTAGTGTTGGCGATATAGTGTCTGCCACATCAACAATACTAGCTAAATTGCCAGGATTGGACTAAAACCTAGTCTATGAGCATATTTAGACGTAGAAAACTAAGGTCATCAAAAGGTTTATCAGGTAAGACGACGCCTTTGCGTAAGTCTGATTGGGCGCGTGACGCAAGTGACTCTGTAAGACCTCGCAATCGAGGTATTTATCTTTTACCTAATGCATTTACAACCGCCAATTTATTTTGTGGTTTCTTTGCAATTGTCCAAGCTATGAACCAGCGCTTCGAGATTGCAGCGATTGCTATTTTTGTTGCCTTGGTGATGGATGGTATGGATGGACGTGTAGCTCGCATGACTAATACTCAGAGTGCTTTCGGCGAACAGTATGACTCGCTGACTGACATGGTTTCTTTCGGCGTAGCACCTGCTCTGATTGCTTACGAGTGGGTTTTAAAAGATTTAGGTAAGTGGGGTTGGTTAGCTGCATTTATTTTCTGTGCGGGCGCTGCTTTGCGTTTGGCACGTTTTAATACCAATATTGGTAGTGTTGATAAACGCTTCTTCCAGGGTTTACCAAGTCCTGCGGCAGCCTCTTTAATTGCTGGTTTTGTTTGGTTGGCCGTTGATAACAAACTACCTGTTCAAGAATTAGCCTTACCCTGGGTCACCTTTGGATTGACTATTTACGCTGGTGTCACCATGGTCTCCAATGTGCTTTTTTACAGTGGTAAAGCCTTAGACGTTAGATATCGAGCGCCATTTGGGGTCATGATTTTGATCATATTGGGCTTTGTTTTGGTTTCAAGCGATCCACCAGTAGCATTGTTCGGATTGTTTGTGGCTTATGCTTCATCTGGCTATGTGTTTTGGGTTTGGCAAAAGATCTTCTTGCGTAAGAAGAAAGCCTCAGATATGCTTTCTAACAATTAATTAATATTTTGTGTATATTGGTAAATATGAACATTAGCTTGTCACTGCTACTATTACTAGAACTAGGTCAAAACCTGGGGTCAGTGCACGCTTAACACTTAGTAAAAGCAAAACACCACGAACCCCAGTCACACTGGGGTTTTTTATTTTTGGATTGATGTAAGTTGGGAGAAAGTTATGACAGATAAATTAATCATTTTTGATACCACTTTAAGAGATGGTGAACAGTCTCCTGGTGCTTCGATGACTCGTGATGAGAAGGTGCGCATTGCACGTCAACTAGAGCGCTTAAGAGTGGATGTCATCGAGGCTGGCTTCGCGGCAAGCTCTGATGGTGATTTTGCTGCCATTTCAGCGATTGCCCAAGTGATTAAGGATTCAACTGTTTGTTCATTGGCGCGTGCTAATGAGCGTGATATCAGTCGAGCGGCTGAAGCGTTGAAGGGTGCCAACTCTAAGCGCATTCACACATTTATTGCAACTTCGCCTTTGCATATGGAGAGGAAATTACGCATGACGCCTGATCAGGTGTTTGAACAAGCTAAAGCAGCAGTTCGTTTTGCGCGTAACCATACAAATGATGTTGAGTTTTCACCGGAGGATGGTTATCGCTCTGAAGTGGATTTCTTATGCAGAGTACTCGAGGCTGTTATTGCTGAGGGTGCCACAACGATCAACGTCCCCGATACGGTGGGTTACGCCGTACCAGAACTTTACGGCGAATTTATCAAGACTTTGCGCGAGCGCATTCCAAACTCTGATAAGGCCATTTGGTCAGTTCATTGCCATAACGACTTAGGTATGGGCGTTGCTAATTCATTAGCTGGCGTGAAGATTGGTGGCGCTCGTCAAGTAGAGTGCACGATCAATGGTTTGGGTGAACGAGCAGGCAACACCTCTTTGGAAGAGGTGGTCATGGCGATCAAGACCCGTAAAGACTATTTTGACTTATCGGTAGGTATTGACACGACTCAAATCGTGCCGGCTTCCAAGATGGTTTCTCAGATTACAGGTTTTGTAGTTCAACCTAACAAAGCTGTAGTTGGAGCGAATGCTTTTGCTCACGCCTCAGGGATTCATCAAGATGGCGTTTTAAAAGCGCGCGATACCTATGAAATTATGCGTGCTGAAGATGTGGGTTGGGCTGCCAATAAGATCGTTTTGGGTAAATTGTCAGGTCGAAATGCTTTCAAGCAACGCTTACAAGAGTTGGGTATTGAGTTAGAGACAGAGGCGGATATGAATGACGCTTTTGCAAGATTCAAGACTTTGGCTGACCAAAAGGCAGAGATTTTTGATGAAGATATCACTGCAATAGTAGGCAATAATGCTCAAGAGGCTAGTGACTACTATCGTTTTATCTCAATGTCACAAAGGTCTGAAACTGGAGAGCGTCCATTTGCAAAGGTGATTTTCCAGTCGGGCGGAGAAGAGTTGATTTCTGAGTCTGAAGGCAATGGCCCGGTTGATGCCACCTTAAATGCGATTGAATCCAAGGTTAAAAGTGGTGCAGAACAGCTTTTATATTCTGTGAATGCTATTACTACGGGGACAGAGTCGCAGGGTGAGGTCACAGTTCGTCTCTCAAAAGGCGGCAGAATTGTGAATGGCGTCGGAACAGACCCGGACATCATTGCAGCCTCTGCAAAAGCTTATTTGGCAGCATTAAATAAGCTTCACGATCCTAGCCAGCAGAAATTAAACGCTCAAATGACCGTTTAGGCTATAATTTACGCTCTTTCTGGGTAATTGCCAGAAAGAGCACAAGTAGTTTTTTAAACAATTCGCACGACATATTGGGTAAAAGCGCCACTAAAAATGGGTTTGAGCTCGAATGTTCGCAAGTATGGAGTAATAAACATGGCTATTGTTACATCTCAAGTAGCGGAAATCGTCAAAGCGAATGCCCGCGCAGCAAACGATACAGGCAGTCCTGAAGTTCAAGTAGCTTTATTGACAGCACGTATCAATGACTTAACGTCTCACTTCAAAGCAAATGCTAAGGATCATCACAGCCGTCGCGGTTTGTTGAAGATGGTTAGTCGTCGCCGTCGTTTACTCGACTATTTGAAGGGTAAAGATTTAGATCGTTACCGTGCTTTGATTGATAAGCTCGGTCTACGTAAGTAATACCGAAGATGCCTGCCCAAGTTAACTTAGGCAGGCATTATCGTTTAGAGCGGTTGGTGGCTGGTCGTAGTTAGGACCCGTGTCATTCCAAAGGCAGGTTAATTTGTAAGCCTATCTTTGGAATGGCATCCTTTCTTCGTCAACCTCCGTGCTCCAGTGCTGCCATAGCGCTGTATTTCTATGGCAAATGTTGATTGAGGATATATATAAATGACGATGTTCAATAAAGTAGTAAAAAGTTTTCAATGGGGTTCACAAACTGTTCGTATGGAAACAGGTGAAATTGCCCGTCAAGCAGGTGGTGCAGTATTAGTTGATGTAGGCGATACAGTTATTTTGGCAACAGTAGTTGGTGCAAAAAATGCAAAGCCTGGTCAAAACTTCTTCCCACTCACAGTTGATTATTTAGAAAAAACATACGCAGCAGGAAAAATCCCTGGTGGCTTTTTCCGTCGTGAAGGTCGTCCATCAGAAAGCGAGACATTGATTTCTCGTTTGATCGATCGCCCATTACGTCCATTATTTCCAGAAGGCTTCTTGAATGAAGTTCAGGTAGTGATTCACGTTGTATCACTTAATCCTGATGTGCCTGCAGATATTCCTGCATTGATTGGTGCTTCTGCAGCTTTAGCTATTTCTGGTATTCCTTTCGCTGGTCCAGTTGGTGCCGCGCGTGTTGGTTATAAAGATGGTCAATACATGCTCAACCCAACCCGCACAGAACAAGCTACTAGCCAATTAGATTTGATCGTTGCTGGTACTCAAGCCGCTGTTTTGATGGTTGAGTCTGAAGCTTATCAGTTGTCTGAAGAGATCATGTTAGGTGCTGTTGTTTATGGTCACGAGCAAATGCAAACTGCGATTAACGCGATCAATGAGCTAGTACGCGAAGGTGGAAAGCCTGAGTGGGATTGGCAAGCAACTCCTAAGAACGAACCAATGATTGCAAAAGTTAACTCTTTGGCTGAAGCTGGTTTGCGTGAAGCGTATCAAATTCGTCAAAAGCAAGCTCGTACAGCTAAGTTAAAAGATGTCACTAAAGATGTATTGACTAAGCTTGCTGCTGATGGAGAATTTGATGAAGCAGAAGCCAACAACATTATGTTTGACATCGAAGCAAAGATTGTTCGTAGTCAAGTATTGAACGGTGAACCACGTATTGATGGCCGTGATACGCGCACTGTTCGCCCAATCGAAATTCGTACTGGCGTACTGCCACGCACTCACGGTTCAGCATTGTTTACCCGTGGTGAGACACAAGGTTTGGTGATTGCAACTTTGGGTACTGCGCGCGATGAGCAAATTATTGATGCATTAGAAGGTGAGCAACGTGATCGTTTCATGTTCCACTACAACATGCCTCCATTTGCTACAGGTGAAACGGGTCGTGTTGGTAGCCCTAAGCGCCGCGAAATCGGTCATGGTCGTTTAGCTAAGCGCGCATTGATTCCAGTATTGCCATCCGCAGAAGAGTTTGCTTATAGCTTGCGCGTGGTTTCTGAGATTACAGAATCAAACGGTTCATCATCAATGGCTTCTGTTTGCGGCGGTTGTTTAGCCATGATGGATGCTGGTGTTCCAATTAAGGCGCACGTTGCTGGTGTGGCGATGGGCTTAATTTTGGATGGCAATCGTTTTGCAGTATTGACAGATATCTTGGGTGATGAAGATCACTTAGGTGATATGGACTTTAAGGTAGCCGGTACTTCAAATGGTATTACTGCTTTGCAGATGGATATCAAAGTACAAGGTATTACAAAAGAAATTATGCAAGTTGCTTTAGCGCAAGCTAAAGAAGGTCGCTTACATATCTTGAGCAAAATGCAAGAGTCTATGGATGGCGTTCGTACCGAATTGTCAGCTCATGCTCCACGTATGGTTTCTTTCAAGATTCATCCAGACAAGATTCGTGAAGTGATTGGCAAGGGTGGTGCAACTATCCAAGCTTTGACAAAAGAAACTGGTTGCAGCATTGATATTAAAGATGACGGCACAGTGACGATTGCATCTACTTCTGCTGAAGGCATGGCTGAAGCAAAAGCACGTATTGAAGGCATTACAGCAGAAGCTGAAGTAGGTAAGATCTACGAAGGCCCAGTTGTAAAGTTGCTGGAGTTTGGTGCTCTAGTTAATATTCTTCCTGGCAAAGATGGTTTATTGCATATCTCTGAAATCGCTAATGAGCGCGTTAAGGATGTCAAAGACTACCTAGAAGAAGGTCAAGTAGTGCGTGTTAAGTTGCTTGCAGCAGATGAGCGTGGACGTTTACGTTTATCTCTTAAGGCAGCTTGCGTTGATGAAGGAACAAGCATTGCTCCATTGAATGGTGTTGATCCTCAATCTGACGCTGCGCCTGCTGAAGCGCCACAAGACCAACAGCAGTAATTCAATAAACGGCATGCGTGCTGTTGAGATTAGCCAGTACGGCAACTCGGATGTTCTCAAGGCGGTGACTCGACCAGATTTGGTTGAGCCCGCCCTTGGTTCTGGTGAAGTCCTGATCCGTGTGAGAGCTGCTGGTATCAATCGACCTGATGTTTTGCAACGGCAAGGTTTTTATTCTGCTCCGCCAGGGGCGTCTGATTTGCCTGGTTTGGAAATCGCTGGTGAGATTGTGGGTGGTGATTTATCTCATTCTGATAATTTTTTTGGTTTAGGTGTTGGACATCGTGTCTGTGCATTGGTTGCAGGTGGCGGTTATGCAGAGTATTGCATCGCTCCCTTGGCACAATGCTTGCCTGTTCCCAAAGGTTTATCAGATGTTGAGGCGGCGAGCTTGCCAGAAACATTCTTTACCGTATGGAGCAATGTTTTTGATCGTGCTCGTTTAGGTTTGGATGGGCGAGAGCGTGAGACTCTGTTGGTTCACGGTGGTAGCAGTGGCATTGGTGTCGCAGCGATTCAGATTGCAACAGCTTTAGGTCATGAAGTGATTGTGACTGTTGGGGATAGTGCTAAAGCAAAAGCTTGTATGAATCTTGGTGCCGTATTAGCCATTAACTACAAAGAGCAAGATTTTGTTGAAGCGGTCAAAGCTCATACAGAAGGTAAAGGCGTTAACGTTATCTTGGACATGGTGTCTGGTCCCTACCTCAATCGTGATATTAATTGTTTAGCTGATGACGGCCGTATTGTTATCATTGCGAATCAAGGGGGTAAAACCTCTGAGCTGGATGTTAGTCAAGTATTGCGCCGCCGCTTAACGATTACTGGTTCTACTTTAAGAGCCAGATCTGTTGAGTTTAAGGGTGCTATTGCTAGAGCCTTAAGAGCATATGTTTGGCCTTTAATTGAATCAGGAAAAATTAAGCCCGTCATACATGAAGTTTTTAAGCTGGAAGCAGCGGCACAAGCGCATGCAATGATGGAGTCTAGTCAGCATATTGGCAAAATAGTTTTAACGATCAATGAAATTTAATAAACAAGAGAAATCAATGAGACCACTAACCATCATTGGTAATTGGAAGATGAACGGCAGCTTGGCTAACAACCAGCTAATGCTTGAGACATTGTTAGCCGAAGGTCATGAGACATTTAAATCTCTGTACTGTGATCTCCCAATAAGCCTGGGTATGTGTGTCCCTTATCCCTATTTATCGCAAGCGCATGGTTTGCTCAAAAATACAAAAGTTGCTTTAGGTGCTCAAGATGTTTCTGATCATCCCAATGGTGCTTACACGGGCGATGTGAGTGCGGCCATGTTGCAGGAGATGGGTTGCACTTATGTGATTGTGGGGCATTCAGAAAGGCGTCAACATCATCAAGAGTCAGATGATTTGGTAGCTAGAAAAGCTAAAGCTACTCTACAGGCTAAAATGATACCGATCATCTGCGTGGGTGAGACTGAAAAAGAATATGAGAATGGCAGCACCTTAGTAGTTGTCCGTAAACAACTTCAGGCTGTGATTGACTTATTGCAAGGGCAGATTGCTTCATGCGTAATTGCTTATGAACCTGTTTGGGCGATTGGTACAGGTAAGGTGCCAAGCCCTGCTCAGGCTCAAGAAGTTCATCACCAGCTAAGGCTGCAATTAGCTACTTTTAACGCAGAAGCGGCTGAAAAAGTGGCAATTTTGTACGGTGGAAGCCTAAAGGCTGATAATGCTAAAGAATTATTAGCAATGCCAGATATTGATGGTGGTTTAGTAGGTGGCGCATCCCTTAACACAGAAGAGTTTCTGGCTTTGTGCCAAGCATGTATTTAATTTAGTTTAGTTTTTGGAGAATCAGATGGAATGGCTTAAGACTTTATTGGTTGTTGTGCAAATTATCACGGCAATTGGCGTAATCATTTTGGTACTAGTTCAGCAGGGTAAAGGTGCTGATATGGGCGCTGCATTTGGTGGAGGCTCATCAGGTGGTCTTTTTGGCGCAGCCGGCTCAGCCAACTTCCTCTCTCGTCTGACCGCTGTTTTTGCGACACTTTTCTTCCTCTCCACCCTTGGCATCGCATTTTTAGGCTCTAAAAAGTCTGAAAATGCTGGTGTTTTATCAGGTACGAGCGCTCCAGTGCCAGCTATCAATTCTGATCCAGCGGTAGTAACGCCTAAACCAGTACCTCCAGCGGCAGTACCTGGTCAGAATATTCCAAAATAAGTCCGGAATAAGCTCAAAAACCTTAAAAGCCGAGCTTCATTCGGCTAAAATATTAGGGTTTTACCCGATGCCGTCGTGGTGGAATTGGTAGACACGCTATCTTGAGGTGGTAGTGGCGTAAGCTGTGCGAGTTCGAGTCTCGCCGACGGCACCAAAATTGGCGTTTTTCTCCCTGTCACACGGGCGAAAGACAATTAGGTGAAAATGTAAAATATTGTTTTAGTCACGAATTGGAACGGTCTTGAACTTAGAAGCTTATCTTCCAGTATTGCTATTCATTCTCGTTGGTATTGGCGTGGGTCTTGCGCCAATGGGTTTAGGAAAACTCTTAGGTCCTAATAAGCCAGACGCTGAGAAGGTATCGCCTTACGAATGCGGTTTTGACGCATTTGAGGACGCTCGAATGAAATTCGACGTACGTTACTACTTGGTCGCGATTCTATTTATTCTTTTTGATTTAGAAACAGCATTCTTATTCCCTTGGGGTGTTGCCTTAACGGAAATTGGTTGGCCTGGTTATATTTCAATGGCGATCTTTTTACTGGAATTTGTTATTGGTTTTGCCTATATCTGGAAGAAAGGCGCCCTTAACTGGGATTGAGGACACAACATGGCTCTTGAAGGCATCTTAAAAGAAGGTTTTGTAACCACATCAGCGGATAAGCTGATTAACTGGACAAGAACTGGCTCATTGTGGCCAATGACCTTTGGTTTGGCTTGTTGCGCAGTTGAAATGATGCACGCTGGTGCGTCGCGTTATGACTTAGACCGTTTTGGAGTTGTTTTCAGACCATCACCACGCCAATCGGACCTCATGATTGTTGCTGGCACTTTATGTAACAAGATGGCACCAGCTTTACGCAAAGTTTACGATCAAATGCCTGAGCCTCGTTGGGTGATCTCTATGGGTTCATGTGCCAATGGCGGTGGTTACTACCACTACTCTTATTCGGTAGTTCGCGGTTGCGATCGCATTGTGCCTGTTGATGTATATGTTCCAGGTTGCCCTCCCACTGCAGAGGCATTGATGTACGGCATTATTCAGTTGCAAGCTAAGATCAAACGTACGAGTACGATTGCGAGAAAGGCTTGATATGAGAGACCTTCTCACAATACTTCATGAGCGTTTAGAAAAAGTTCTTGGTCAAAAAGTATCTCGTATTCATGAAGCGCTTGGTGAATTAACTTTAGTCGTTCGTTCAGAATATTACCAAGAGGTTGCAACAACGCTCAGAGATGATCCAACTTTAGGTTTTGAGCAGTTGATGGATTTGTGTGGCGTTGATTACAGTGAGTATGGCAATGCAACTTGGGAAGGCCCACGTTTTGCAGTTGTGTGTCACTTGTTATCCGTCCAACACAATTGGCGTTTACGTTTAAAAGTATTTGCACCAGAAGATAGTTACCCTTTAGTAGCCTCTGTGACGCCGATTTGGAATTCCGCTAACTGGTATGAGCGTGAGGCATTTGATCTTTTCGGTATTCTTTTTGATGGTCACGAAGATTTGCGTCGTATCTTGACTGACTATGGTTTCATCGGCCATCCATTCCGCAAAGATTTCCCAGTTTCTGGCAACGTTGAAATGCGTTATGACCCAGATCAAAAACGCGTTATTTATCAACCCGTCACCATTGAGACTCGCGAAGTAACTCCCAGAGTTATTCGTGAAGAAAGCTACGGGGCTTAACTCATGGCTGAAATTAAAAACTACACACTCAATTTTGGCCCTCAGCACCCAGCAGCACACGGTGTTTTAAGACTTGTTTTAGAGTTAGACGGTGAAGTGATTCAGCGTTCAGATCCGCATATTGGTTTACTTCATCGCGGCACAGAAAAATTAGCTGAGACACGTACTTGGATTCAGAACGTCCCTTACATGGATCGTTTGGATTACGTATCGATGATGGCTAACGAACACGCCTATGTCATGGCCATTGAAAAGTTATTGCAAGTTGACGTGCCTGTTCGTGCGCAATATATCCGTGTGATGTTTGATGAAATCACCCGCTTACTCAATCACCTATTGTGGATTGGTTGTCATGGATTAGACGTGGGCGCCATGGCGGTGTTCCTTTACGCATTTAGAGAGCGTGAAGATCTATTTGATATGTATGAAGCAGTTTCAGGTGCACGCATGCACGCAGCTTATTACCGTCCAGGCGGTGTCTATCGTGATTTACCAGAGGTAATGCCGCAATATTTGGCTAATAAGATTCGTGGTGAGAAGGTTGTTAAGAAATTAAATGAAAACCGTCAAGGTTCTTTATTAGACTTCATTGAAGACTTTACAACTCGTTTCCCTGGTTACGTTGATGAATATGAAACATTGCTCACTGATAATCGTATTTGGAAACAACGCTTAGTTGGTATTGGTGTTGTCACGCCAGAGCGTGCTTTGCAATTAGGATTTACAGGTCCTATGTTGCGCGGTTCTGGAATTGAGTGGGATTTGCGCAAGAAGCAACCCTATGAAGTCTACGATCAATTGAAGTTTGATATTCCGGTTGGTGTGAATGGTGACTCTTATGATCGTTATTTAGTTCGTGTTGAAGAGATGCGTCAATCTAACAAAATTATTCAGCAGTGTGTGAGGTGGTTGCGTGCTAATCCAGGTCCAGTAATGAGTGATAACCACAAAGTAACTAGTCCAAAACGTGTTGATATGAAGTCCAACATGGAAGAGTTGATCCATCACTTCAAATTATTTACTGAAGGTATTCACGTACCAACGGGTGAGGCCTATGCTGCTGTTGAGCATCCAAAAGGCGAGTTTGGTATTTATGCAATTTCTGATGGTGCAAACAAACCTTATCGTTTGAAAATTCGTGCACCAGGTTTTGTGCACCTATCAGCTTTAGACGAAATGGCAAAAGGTCATATGTTGGCTGATGCTGTAACGATTATTGGTACGCAGGACATTGTGTTCGGCGAGATTGACCGCTAAAAGGATATGAGCGACATGTTCACTGTACAAGCCCGCGCTGAAATTGATCGCAATATTGCTAAGTATCCAGCTGATCAAAAGCAATCTGCCGTGATGGCTGCTTTGGTTGTGGCACAAGATCAATTTGGATGGGTGACGCCTGAATCCATTCAAGAGATCGCTGATATTTTAGAAATGCCACCGATTGCTGTGCAAGAGGTAGCTACTTTTTACAACATGTATGACACCAAGCCAGTGGGTAAATTCAAACTAGCTATTTGTACCAATCTACCTTGTGAGTTATCAGGTGGAACACGAGCTGGCGAGTATCTCAAGAAAAAACTAGGTATTGATTACAACGAAACAACACCTTGTGGCACTTTCACACTCAAAGAAGGTGAATGCATGGGTGCCTGCGGCGATGCTCCAGTCGCTATCGTCAACAACAAAACAATGTGCAGTTGGATGACCAACGATAAGCTTGATGCTTTGATCGATGAGTTAAAAGAAAAAGCTCAAGCAATTAAACAGGGGAGTGCAGCATGACAAGTTTGCATAATCGACATATAGAGCCCTTAATCTTAGCTGGATTAAATGGCGACAATTGGCATTTAAATGATTACGTTGCTCGTGGTGGCTATGCTCAGTTAAGCAAAATTTTAATCGAGGGTATTACGCCTGAGGCAGTCATTGCAGAAGTCAAGGCTTCTGGTTTGCGTGGTCGTGGCGGCGCTGGTTTCCCAACGGGGTTGAAGTGGAGCTTCATGCCACGTCAGTTCCCTGGAAGTAAATACTTGGTCTGCAATACAGATGAAGGTGAGCCAGGTACATTCAAAGACCGCGACATCATGCGTTACAACCCGCATGCATTGATCGAAGGTATGGCGATTGCTGCTTATGCTATGGGTATTGATGTAGGTTACAACTACATACATGGTGAGATATGGGATGAGTACACGCGTTTTGAAGTTGCTTTGGAAGAGGCCCGTGCAGCAGGTTTCTTAGGTAATAAGATTTGTGGTTCAGAGTTCTCATTTGAACTACATGCACATCATGGTTGGGGTGCTTATATCTGCGGAGAAGAAACAGCTCTCCTTGAGTCTTTAGAAGGTAAAAAAGGTCAACCACGCTTTAAGCCACCATTTCCAGCAAGTTTCGGTTTGTACGGCAAACCAACAACGATCAATAACACTGAAACATTTGCTGCTGTGCCATTTATCTTTGAGGTAGGCGGTGAGACTTACGCTAAGTTAGGTAAACCTAATAACGGCGGGACGAAGATATTCTCCATTTCAGGTGACGTTGAGCGTCCTGGTAATTATGAGATTCCTTTAGGGACGTCATTTGCAACGCTATTGGATTTAGCTGGTGGTATGCGTGGCGGTAAAAAAATCAAAGCAGTGATTCCTGGCGGTTCATCAGCACCTGTTATTCCGGGTGCTCAGATGATGGAAACCGATATGGATTACGACAGCCTAGCTAAAGCAGGTTCGATGTTAGGTTCTGGTGCTGTGATCGTGATGGATGAGTCGCGTTGTATGGTGAAGTCTTTATTGCGCTTGTCTTATTTCTATCACGAAGAATCATGTGGCCAGTGCACACCTTGCCGCGAAGGTACGGGCTGGTTATGGCGTATTGTGAATCGTATTGAGCATGGCCAAGGTCGCCCAGAAGATTTAGATCTATTGAATGATGTGGCAGGCAATATTCAGGGTAGAACCATTTGCGCATTAGGTGATGCTGCAGCAATGCCAGTGCGTGGCATGTTGAAACATTACATGGATGAGTTTGCGTATCACGTTGAGCACAAGCGTTGCATTGTGCCGGCTTACGTTTAATCGTCTCAGAGAGTAACGGGAAAAAAGATGGTTGAAATTGAAATTGATGGCAAATTAGTAGAAGTCGAACAAGGCTCTATGGTGATGGATGCGGCCCATAAAATTGGAACGCACATCCCCCATTTTTGTTATCACAAAAAATTATCGATCGCGGCAAACTGTCGCATGTGTTTGGTGGAGGTTGAAAAAGCACCTAAGCCATTACCTGCCTGTGCAACTCCTGTTACGCCTGGCATGAAGATTCATACGCATTCAGAAAAAGCTATTCAAGCACAAAAATCCGTTATGGAATTTTTGTTAATTAACCACCCACTAGATTGTCCGATTTGTGACCAGGGTGGCGAGTGTCAGTTACAAGATATTGCGGTTGGTTACGGTAAGACAACATCGCGTTACTCAGAAGAGAAACGGGTGGTGTTTCATAAGAATGTTGGACCATTGATCTCAATGGAAGAAATGAGCCGCTGCATCCATTGCACACGTTGCGTTCGCTTTGGTCAAGAGATTGGCGGTGTGATGGAGTTAGGTATGCTCAATCGTGGTGAGCATTCAGAAATCACTTCATTTGTTGGTCAATCTGTTGATTCTGAGCTATCAGGCAACATGATTGATTTGTGCCCAGTGGGCGCATTAACCAGTAAGCCTTTCCGTTATTCAGCGCGTACCTGGGAATTAGGCCGTCGTCGCTCTGTGAGTCCACATGACTCGATGGGCAGTAATGTTATTTTGCAAACTAAAGCCAATCAGGTTTTGCGTACAGTGCCTTTAGAAAACGAAGCACTCAATGAATGCTGGATCAGCGATAAAGATCGTTTTGCTTATGAGGGTTTGAATGGCGCAGACCGTTTGAAGACACCGATGGTGAAGCAAGATAATCAATGGGTTCAAACTGATTGGGAAACAGCGCTAGATTATGTTGCGCGTTCATTGAACTCCATTAAAGAAGATCACGGTGCTGATGCCATTGCTGCACTTGCTCATCCAATGGCTAGTGTTGAAGAATTACATCTTTTACAAAAAGTAGTACGTGATCTTGGGTCTAACAATGTGGAGACTCGTTTGCGTCAACAAGATGTGAGTGGTTCTGCAACCTCTCATAAGGCTCCATGGTTGGGTATGAAGGTAGCTGAAGTTTCTCAATTACAAAGAGCTTTCTTTATCGGAAGCTTTTTGCGCAAGGATCAACCATTGTTAGCTGCACGTATCCGTGTTGCTGCAAAGCGTGGCCTTAAAGTATCCCGCTTAGGCGCAAGTGCAGACGATTGGTTAATGCCAATTGCAGCCACTGCATTAGCCACACCATCCAACTGGCCGGCTGAGTTAGCTGGAGTTGCTTCAGCTGTTGCGCAAGCCAAAGGTGTTGCTGCACCAAGTAATGCAACCATCAGTGCTAATGCACAAGCAATCGCTGATAGCTTAATGACGGGTGAACGCAAAGCTGTGTTTTTAGGCTCTGCCGCTTTAGCTCACCCTCAGTTTGCACAATTACATGCCTACGCTCAATTCATCGCAGAGCAGACTCAAGCCGTGTTAGGTTTCTTGCCAACTGGCGGTAACTCTGTCGGTGCTCATTTAGTTAACGCTGTTTCAGAAAATGGCATTCAAGGCATCCTCGGTAAGGATCTAAAAGCAGTTGTGATGTTAGGTATTGAGCCAAGCGCTGACTTAATGGATCCACAATTGGCAAAAGCAACATTAGCGAAGGCTGGCACTGTCATTGCTATGACAGCGTTTGATAGTCCTGAGTTAAGAGAAGTGGCTGATGTCTTATTGCCGATCGCACCCTACACAGAAACATCAGGAAGCTATATTAATGCTGAGGGAACTTTACAAACTGTTCAAGCAGCTGTTCGTCCATTGGGGGATGCTCGCCCAGCATGGAAAGTGTTAAGAGTCCTTGGCCACGTTCTTGGTCTTGAGAACTATTACTTCAATAGTTCAGATGAAGTTTTATCGGAAGCTCTACCATCTGATTACACAACTCAACTGAATAATCAAACAACGACTATTCCAACAGTGACTAGCGTATTTACTGCTGCTATTGAACGTTTGACCGATGTGACCATTCATTCGACTGATGCAATTGTGAGACGTGCGCCAGGATTGCAATTAACCCAGGATGCCAAGCGTGCCGTCAAATTGGGTATACCGAGTCATTTATTTGCAGAATTAGGTTTAAAAGAAGGAGACGCTGTGAGGGTGTCTCAATTAGGTGCAAGTGTTGTGATGCCAGCGACTGAAGATAAACCTTTAGTTGATGGCGTTGTTCGCTTATCTGCTGGAACAGCTGCAAGTGCTGCATTAGGCGCCATGAATGGCCAATTGTCAGTGGAGCGCGCATGAGCGATTTGATACTATCCATCAATACAAATGGTCTTGCTTTCTTTGGTGAGATGACATGGCCAGTTGTTTGGATTTTGATAAAAATCATGGTGGTTGTTCTACCGATGTTTGCTTGTGTTGCTTACTTAACACTGTGGGAGCGCAAATTAATTGGTTGGATGCACATTCGTTTAGGACCGAACCGAGTGGGGCCTCTAGGTTTATTACAACCGATCGCTGATGCTCTGAAGTTATTGCTTAAAGAAGTGATTATTCCAAGCAAGGCTAATAAAGTACTTTATATCGTGGCACCTGTGATGGTAATTGCGCCAGCATTTGCTGCATGGGCAGTTGTGCCTTTCCAAGCGGATATGGTTTTGGCAAACGTTAATGCGGGTCTTCTTTATGTGATGGCTATTACATCGATTGGTGTTTATGGCGTTATTTTGGCGGGCTGGGCATCCAACTCTAAATATGCTTTCCTTGGTGCGATGCGTGCATCAGCGCAAATGGTTTCTTATGAAATTGCCATGGGCTTTGGTCTTGCTGCTGTTCTGGTTGTTTCTGGCACATTAAATTTATCTGACATTGTTAAGTCGCAGCAGACGGGTTATTTTGCGAGCATCGGTCTTAATTTCTTATCTTGGAATTGGTTACCTTTGTTGCCAATGTTCTTGATCTACTTCATTTCGGGTGTTGCTGAATTAAATCGCCATCCATTTGACGTGGTTGAAGGTGAGTCTGAAATTGTTGCAGGACACATGATTGAATACTCAGGTATGGCTTTTGCGATGTTCTTCTTGGCTGAGTATGCCAATATGATTTTGATTGCCGCATTGACATCGATTTTGTTCTTTGGCGGTTGGTCACCGATCGTGGATTTACCAATCCTAAGAGATATTCCAGGAATTTTCTGGTTGGCTGCGAAGACTTTCTTCTTCCTATCTTGCTTTATTTGGTTAAGAGCATCTTTCCCACGCTATCGCTATGACCAATTGATGCGTTTGGGTTGGAAGGTATTTATTCCAATCTCCATATTTTGGATTTTGTTGTTAGGTGCTTGGGTATTGTCACCCTGGAATATTTGGAAATAAGGCGGAGATTAAATAATGTTTCTACGTATCCGTGAGTTTTTATCTAGCCTTCTATTGAAGGAGCTTTTCCAGGGCTTAGCTGTTACTGGTAAGTATTTATTTAAACCGAAAATCACCATTCAATATCCAGAAGAGAAGACACCCATGTCTCCTCGCTTTCGTGGTGTACATGCTCTGCGTCGTTATGAGAATGGTGAAGAGCGTTGTATCGCTTGTAAGCTATGTGAGGCTGTTTGCCCTGCAATGGCGATCACGATTGAATCAGACCAAAGAGATGACGGTTCACGTCGTACCACCCGGTATGACATTGATTTAACAAAGTGCATTTTCTGTGGTTTTTGTGAAGAAGCTTGTCCAGTTGATGCCATTGTTGAAACTCACATTCATGAGTACCACGGCGAAAAACGTGGTGACTTGTATTTCACAAAAGATATGTTGTTGGCAATTGGTGATCGTTATGAGTCAGAGATTGCCGCTAATAAGTCAGCGGATGCTAAATACAAATGATGCTTGAACCTAAAGTCCTTCTTTTTTATATTTTTGCGGCCATCCTAGTTATCGCTGCTTTGCGTGTGATTACTGCCCGTAATCCTGTTCATGCAGCATTATTTTTAGTGCTCTCATTCTTTACAGCCGCAGCTATCTGGATGTTATTAGAAGCTGAGTTCTTGTCCATCATGTTGGTGTTGGTTTATGTTGGCGCTGTGATGGTCTTATTCTTATTTGTGGTGATGATGTTAGATCTTGATTTAGATCATCTGCGTAAAGATTTTCAAAAGTACTTACCAGTTGCCTCTTTAGTTGGCGCCATCATCGTTGCTGAGATGGCGATCGTGTTAATCCGTGGTTTTATTGGAACCACTCAGCCGGTGGCCACTTTGAGTCCAGAAATGGCTGCAAATAATACAAAAGCTCTGGGTATCTTGCTTTACAGCACTTATTTATTTAGTTTTGAAATAGCTGGCGTTATTTTGTTGGTAGGCATTATTGCTGCAGTATCTTTGACGCTGCGTCGCCGCAAAGACACTAAGACGCAGGATATTGCTGAACAGATTCGTACGCGCAAAGAAGACCGAGTTCGCATAGTGACTTCTATGTCATCTGATTCTTCATCTGATCAGCAGCCGAAATAATTAGAGAAAAATACAAGAGAGATATAAGAAAAAGGATCATGTTGTGACAATTACCTTAGCCCACTACCTTGTACTCGGCGCCATCCTATTTGCGATTGGTGTTGTAGGTATATTTTTGAATCGTAAAAACATCATTGTTTTGTTGATGGCTATCGAGTTGATGCTTTTAGCTGTCAACATGAACTTCATCGCATTCTCACATTACTTGGGTGATATGAGTGGTCAGGTTTTCGTATTCTTTATTTTGACCGTCGCAGCAGCTGAGGCTGCTATTGGCTTGGCTATCCTGGTAACGATGTTCCGTAAGCTGGATACGATTCATGCTGAAGATCTTGGTCAGCTTAAAGGCTAAGCAGAAACCTTATATGACAACTCCAACTTTAAATCCTCTCGTTCTGCTAGCCATACCACTGGCACCACTAATTGGTTCTGTAATTGCTGGTTTATTTGGCACTCAATTTTTTGGCAATCTCATTGGTCGCAAAACATCTCACACCGTTACTATTTTGGGTGTAGCAATTGCTTGCGTTCTTTCTTTCATGGTGTTGAATGATGTTTTGGCTGGCGCTAGATTTAATGAAACGATTTATACCTGGATGCAACTCGGTGAGTTGAGCCTAGAAGTTGGCTTTTTGGTTGACCCTTTAACCGCCATGATGATGGTAGTTGTGACATTTGTTTCGTTAATGGTTCATATCTATACCATCGGTTACATGTCTGAGGATGAGGGTTATGCCCGTTTCTTCTCTTACATTTCTTTATTTACATTTGCCATGTTGATGTTGGTGATGAGTAACAACTTCTTACAGCTTTTCTTTGGTTGGGAAGCTGTAGGTTTGGTTTCTTATCTGTTGATTGGTTTTTGGTACAAAAGACCAACAGCTATTTTTGCCAATATGAAAGCTTTCTTAGTCAATCGTGTGGGTGACTTTGGTTTCATATTAGGCATTGGCTTGTTATTAGCTTATAGCGGCAGCATGAACTATGAAGAGGTTTTTGCTCAAAAAGAAATGATGTTGCAACAGGTATTACCAGGAACTGATTGGAATCTTCTAACCGTTGCTTGTATTTGTTTGTTTATTGGAGCGATGGGTAAATCAGCTCAGTTCCCACTTCATGTTTGGTTGCCAGACTCCATGGAAGGCCCAACCCCGATTTCGGCTTTGATTCATGCGGCAACGATGGTGACAGCAGGTATTTTCTTGGTGAGCCGCATGTCGCCGCTATTTGAACTATCAGATGTGGCCTTATCTTTTGTATTAATCATTGGTTCAATCACAGCCTTATTCATGGGTTTCTTGGGCATTGTTCAAAACGACATTAAACGAGTGGTTGCTTATTCAACATTGTCACAACTTGGGTACATGACAGTTGCCCTTGGTGTATCTGCTTATCCAATCGCTGTATTTCACTTGATGACCCATGCTTTCTTTAAGGCTCTGTTGTTCTTGGGTGCTGGTAGTGTGATCATGGGTATGCACCATGATCAAGATATGCGCAACATGGGTGGCTTATGGAAGTACATGCCAATTACTTGGCTCACATCTTTGTTGGGTTCTTTGGCATTGATTGGCACGCCATTTTTCTCAGGCTTCTATTCTAAAGATTCAATTATTGAAGCAGTAGCTGCCAGTCATATCTATGGCTCTGGTTTTGCTTACTTTGCCGTGATGGCAGGTGTGTTTACTACAGCCTTCTATTCATTCCGTATGTACTTCTTAGTGTTCCACGGTAAAGAGCGTTTTGGGCAGGCACATGATGATCATGCAAATCATCATGACGCTCACAAGAGCGATGATCACCACGATGAACATCACGGCTTAGCACCAGGTCAGAAGCCTCATGAGTCACCATGGGTTGTGACCTTGCCGTTGATACTTTTAGCTATTCCATCGGTGATTATTGGTTATCTAACCATAGGCCCTATGTTGTTCGGTGATTTTTTTGGTAGCTCTATTTTGATTGATGCAGCTAAGCATCCGGCCATGAAAGAATTATCTGATGCATTCAATGGTCCTTTCGCCATGGTTGCTCATGCGCTTCATACACCTGTTCTTTATTTGGCCATTGGCGGTGTTGTAACGGCTGCAGTTTTCTATTTATGGATGCCTCAGATACCTGCGTTCTTGGCACGAGTGTTGGCACCTGTTAAGAAAGTATTGGATAACAAATATTATTTGGATGAATTTAACCAAGCAGTATTCGCTAGGGGTGCACGAGTTCTGGGTAATGGCTTGTGGAAGGGCGCTGATCAAAAATTCATTGATGGCTTCCTTGTGAACGGTAGTGCCAACTTAATTGGCTGGTTCTCAAGCCATGTACGCAAAGTTCAATCAGGCTTTTTGTATCACTATGCTTTTGCCATGATTCTGGGTTTGATTGGCTTGATAGCTTGGGTTTTGTTGACCCACTTGGGCAGTATTAAATAAAACACCAAACTAATAAAACTATAAAAAATAAATAGAGCCCCCTTATGATTCTTTCTTACGCAATTTGGCTACCAATTATCTTTGGATTGATAATTTTGTTTACTGGTTCGGACAATAGCAAAGGCTACGTCCGCATCATGGCTTTAATTGGTTCATTGATCAGCTTTGCGGTGACTCTGCCTCTCATCAGTGGATTTGATACAACAACGGCAGCCATGCAGTTTGTGGAGCAAGTATCTTGGATTCCGCGTTACGACATCAGTTACTACCTTGGCGTTGATGGTATCTCCATGTGGTTTGTTGTTTTAACAGCATTAATTACTGTGATTGTTGTAATTGCAGCATGGGAAGTGATTACTGTTAACGTGGCCCAATATATGGCTGCTTTCATGATCCTTTCAGGACTCATGATTGGGGTATTTGCAGCGCTTGATGGCATGCTGTTTTATGTATTCTTTGAGGCTACTTTAATACCGATGTACATCATCATCGGTATTTGGGGTGGTCCAAATCGTGTTTACGCTGCCTTTAAATTCTTCCTATATACCTTGTTAGGTTCATTGTTAACACTTGTAGCGATTTTGTATCTTTATAGTGTTACCGATACGTTTAATATTTTGGCTTGGCACAAAGCACCTCTTAATATTATTGAACAGGTGTTCATATTTGGTGCCTTCTTCATGGCTTTCGCTGTCAAGGTTCCGATGTGGCCTGTGCATACTTGGTTACCAGATGCTCACGTTGAGGCACCAACTGGTGGTTCAGTGGTCTTGGCGACAATCATGTTGAAGTTAGGGGCTTATGGTTTCTTGAGATTCTCATTGCCAATCGCACCTGATGCAAGCCAGTACCTAGCACCTGTTGTGATTACTTTGTCGCTAGTTGCAGTGATTTATGTAGGCTTGGTAGCTTTAGTTCAATCTGATATGAAAAAGCTAGTCGCTTACTCATCAATCGCTCACATGGGTTTTGTAACTTTAGGCTTCTTCATTTTTAATCCATTGGGTGTTGAAGGTGCAATTGTTCAAATGATTTCTCATGGATTTATTTCGGCTGCGATGTTCTTAAGCATTGGGGTGCTATATGACCGTATGCATTCCCGTCAAATTGCAGATTACGGCGGCGTTGTTAACAAAATGCCAAAGTTCACAGCATTTGCTGTTTTATTTGCTATGGCCAATTGCGGTTTACCTGCTACCTCAGGTTTTGTTGGTGAGTTTATGGTGATATTGGCAGCAGTTGACTATGATTTTGTCATTGGCATTCTTGCCGCTACTGCTTTAATGTTAGGCGCTGCCTATTCCTTATGGATGACCAAACGAGTTTTCTTTGGGGAAATCACTAATAAGCATGTTGAAGAGTTAACTGATATTAATAAGCGCGAATTTTTAATAATGGGCATCTTGGCAATCTTTACGATTGGCATGGGCGTTTATCCAAAACCATTTACTGATGTGATGCATGTTTCTGTCATCGAGCTATTAAGGCACGTGGCAGTTAGCAAGCTTTGATCCTGATTTAGGAAAGAAAAATATGCAAGCGATTGACCTGATTGCAACCTTACCGGAGTTAGTACTCCTTTCTGTTGCCTGTTTGCTTTTGCTGACAGTGTATATGAATGAGCCTAATGCCACTGATGAAGATATTTTTTATGCGCCACGTGGAACAGGATTAGCTTACAGCGTCACCTTAGCATTGCTCATCAGTCTAAGTGCTGCCTTTGGATTGCAAGCTGTTGACCAGCCTATTCATGCTTTTAATGAATTATTTGTCGTTGATGCTTTATCTAGCCTTCTTAAGTCATTTTCTTGTTTGGCTGTCTTCATCAGCTTGGTTTACTCTAAAAAATATCTGATGGACCGTGGTTTATTTAGAGTTGATTTCATTGTCTTGACACTGCTAGCCCTATTGGGTCAGTGCATCATGATTTCAGGTTCAAACTTATTAACTCTTTATTTGGGTCTTGAGTTATTAGCATTGCCGACTTATGCCATTGTTGCCATGCGTCGCGATTCGGCGCTTTCAGCTGAGTCAGCTATGAAATACTTTATCTTGGGTGCGCTGGCATCTGGCTTTTTGTTGTACGGCATTTCAATGCTTTACGGTGCAACGGGCAGTCTTGATTTAGATGATATTTGGAAAGCAGTTAGTGATGGTCGTATCAATCGTCTAGTACTCGCGTTTGCAGTTGTATTTATTGTTTCAGGTTTAGCCTTCAAGTTAGGGGTTGCGCCGTTCCATATGTGGGTGCCTGACGTTTATCAGGGTGCTCCTACAGCTATTACCCTCATGATTGCAGGCGCACCTAAGTTGGCTGTATTTGGATTGATGTATCGCTTGCTGGTTGATGGCTTACTACCTTTGACTCAGGATTGGCAGCCAATGATCATGATCTTGGCAGTTCTCTCATTGGTGATTGGTAACTTAACTGCCATTGCTCAAACAAACATCAAGCGCATGTTGGCATATTCAACCATTGCACACATGGGCTTCATGATTCTTGGTATGTTGTCTATTTTTGATGAGCATGCTTACAGTGCTGCTCTTTTCTATGCTATTACATATGTATTAACTACTCTAGGTTCTTTTGGTTTGTTAATGCTTTTATCACGTCAAGGATACGAGTGTGAGACTCTTGATGACCTCAAGGGCTTGAATCGTCGTAACCCATGGATGGCTTTTATGGGCTTGGTATTGATGTTCTCATTGGCTGGTATTCCACCAACTGTAGGCTTTGCTGCAAAACTATCTATTCTTGAAACTTTGATTGATAGCGGTCACTTATACCTTGCTATCGTCGCTGTCATGGCGTCCTTAGTTGGTGCTTTCTACTACTTAAGAATTGTTAAGCTCATGTACTTTGATGAGCCAATTCAGACGGAGCCCATTGAAGGTGGTGCGGTTGCCAAAACCATCTTCACGCTCAATGGCTTATTTGTTTTGTTGTGCGGTATTTTCCCAGCAACATTGATGGCACTTTGCCTAACAGCCATGTCTAAAACCTTACTGAGTTGATGCCCTGAGCTGATGCCATCTCATGTTTTAAATTCAGTTAAGATCACTGAATTATTTATTTAAACGATCAGAAAGTCATTTATGTCACCCGCAGGTTTGAGCGTTGAAAATTGGTTGATTATTTTGATTGGTTTAGCGACAGCTAACATCGCTTTCTTTTCCCCTAAGTTTTTATTGATTAAAACTTTGCCAGATAAACATGTCGGATGGTGCTTGCTGGAGATGCTGGTTTGGTATGCTTTGGTGGGGGTGATGGCATATATCTTAGAAACCATGATTGGCAATACATTTCCTAAGCGTTGGGAATTCTATGCGGTGACGGTATGTTTATTCTTGGTTGCTGCTTTTCCCGGCTTCACGTGGCGCTTCTTGGTGAAGCATCGTCAGTCTTCAACTAACTAAACAATATGTCTGACCAAGAAAAATCCTGGACAGATTTGCCAGAGTCTGACCAACATTTGCGGGAGTCATGTATCTCCTCTGATGATGCTTATCAGGGGAAATTTCTAAAACTTAAAAAAGATATAGTTTCGTTGCCGGATGGCAAAGAAACTTATCGTGAATATCTCATTCACCCTGGCGCCATTGCTATTCTGCCGATCTTAGATGATGGCCGCATACTGCTTGAGCGCCAATTTCGTTATGCAGTTGACCAAGCCATGATTGAGATACCCGCGGGTAAGCTTGAAGCAGGTGAAGACCCTCTCTTGTGTGCGCAAAGAGAGTTGCTAGAAGAGACTGGTTATACGGCCAGTTCTTGGAAGTTTTTAGGCCGTATACATCCAGTTATTTCTTATTCGACTGAGTTCATTGATATCTATCAAGCCACAGGCTTGAGTTCTGGTGAGAGATGCTTAGACGATGGCGAATTTCTAGATGTTTTTGCAGCGAGTATTGAAGAGATGCATCAATGGATTGCTGACGGTCGTATTACTGATGTTAAAACCATCATTTCAATTTACCATTTAGATAGAAACTTTCATCAGCAGGGCAATAAACTTTGATAGGGCAGTTTCTTTAATTGATCAAGAATCAATCACTGCTCTTGAATTTGCTATAAATGACACCATATATCTTTCATGAAAGTTTATAACTTAGCCTGTCCCTTAGATCATCGCTTTGAAGGTTGGTTCGCTTCCGAAGCGAATGCCCTTGAGCAACAAACCAACGGTATGTTGGTTTGTCCTGTCTGCGACAGTCAGGAAATCCGTCGGCTGCTATCAGCTCCTAGGATTGGCAAACACCTTGGACGTGATTTAGATGCTCCCAAGGCATCAGTGGCAGAGATACAGACTCATGGCGCTGTAACTGCTCCAACGCCTGATCAAGTGACTGTCAAATCCAATAGTTCCTCTGAGAACTCCATGGTGCTATGTGATCAGCAGCATGGAGAGCTACAAGAGAAGATTCAGGCAACGGTGATGCATTTGATGTCGGATATGATCAGTAAGACTGAAGATGTGGGTAATCAATTCGCCCAAGAAGCCAGGAAAATACACTACAAAGAGGCTCCTGAAAGGAGCATTAGGGGTCAAGCTACGGCTGATGAAACTGCAGAACTAAGAGAAGAGGGTATAGAGGTGCTTCCTCTACCCGTTATCCCTGCACTCAAAGGCACTCTTCAGTAGATCTAGGAAGTAAGTCCTTCAGCTTATTCAACTATCAGAGCATCAGTTAGCGGGCACAAGCCTTTGTTGACGGGTGTTGTCCTTGATAGGGACTTCATGAGGCTTTAGGCGTTTTTCGCAAATAGGATTACCCTCTAAAACCCTAAAAAGAGAACAGTCCTTATCAATACTCTCTGAAATAGCATGATCTGTTGGGCTCTTGCCCGTGCTGGCTGTCGTCGCTATGCTCACAGTAGTCATGGGGTAGGTTGCCACTAAAGCACAGCCCGTCATTTGACTAGAAACTGTCAAAACGAGGAATATGCCAAGATATCTAAAATATGCCAATTTGATAAATATTCGATATAGTTACAAAACCATTAATATAAATGAAGTAGGAGACAAAATGTCAGCGATAATCGGTCACCATATAAATGGTGGAATCGTCCATTTCGGCGGTAAAACAGCCCCTGTTTATGATCCAGCAACCGGAAAAATCAGTGCTCAGGTGGAGTTAGCCTCAGCAGATGAGGTTGGTCGTGCTGTAGCCGTTGCAAAAGCAGCCTTTCCTGCTTGGTCGACAACTGCTGTAACGCGTCGCGCTAAGGTCATGTTTAACTTTAAAGCGATCATCGAAGCCCGCTTAGATGAAATGGCAGAGGCTATCACGCGCGAGCATGGTAAAACATTTGATGACGCTAAGGGTGAGATTCAGCGTGGTTTAGAGGTGGTTGATTTTGCTTGTGGCATTCCTCAGTTGCTCAAAGGTGAATACACCGAGCAAATTGCCAAAGGTATGGACGCTTGGACCATGCGCCAAGCCCTAGGTGTGTGTGCTGGTATCACGCCATTTAACTTCCCTGCGATGGTACCTATGTGGATGTACCCAGTTGCCATTGCCTGCGGTAATACTTTTATTCTGAAGCCTTCTGAGAGAGATCCTTCTGCAACTCTGCTTGCTGCTAAATGGTTAGAAGAGGCAGGACTTCCTAAAGGCGTATTTAACGTGGTGCACGGTGACAAAGTTGCGGTTGATGCCTTATTAGCTCACCCAGATGTTAAGGCGGTGAGCTTTGTTGGCTCAACGCCGATCGCTTCATATATTTATGAAACTGCTGCTAAAAATGGTAAACGTGTTCAGGCACTGGGTGGTGCTAAGAACCACATGGTTGTGATGCCAGACGCTGATTTAGAGCAATCTGTAGATGCTTTGATGGGTGCTGCCTATGGTTCTGCTGGTGAGCGTTGTATGGCTATTTCGGTAGCGGTTGCTGTTGGTGACGTGGCCGATGCCTTGATTGCTAAATTAAGCGAGCGTATTAAAAAGCTCAAAATCGACAATGGTATGAAGCCAGGTTCTGAAATGGGCCCATTGGTTACCAAGATCCATTTGGATAAGGTCAAAGGCTATGTTGACGCTGGTGTTAAAGAAGGCGCTAAATTAGTTGTAGATGGTCGTGGCTTAAAAGTTGCTGGCGCTGAAGAAGGTTTCTTCTTGGGCGGTTGTTTGTTTGACGATGTCAAACCACACATGAGCATTTACAAAGAAGAAATCTTTGGACCAGTATTGGGTGTCATGCGTGTACCTGATGTGGCCACAGCGATTCAGCTCATTAACGACCATGAGTTTGGTAATGGCGTAGCAATTTTCACAAGAGACGGAAGTACAGCTCGCGAATTCGTGAGCCGCATTCAAGTGGGTATGGTTGGTGTGAACGTTCCTATTCCTGTACCGATGGCTTTCCACTCATTTGGAGGCTGGAAGCGCAGCTTGTTCGGTGATCATCATGTTCACGGACCAGAAGGTGTTCGCTTCTACACTCGCATGAAAGCTGTCACACAACGTTGGCCAGACTCTATTGCCCAAGGTCCTAGCTTCTCAATGCCTGTAAACGGTTAAATAGAAGACCTAAGTCAAAAAGGTCACGAATACCTCATGGGTGTTCGTGACCTTTTGTTTTGAATCCCTATTTAATTATTCCAAACAACTGCTTTTTTAGCAGCCTTCGCAATACCTTCTAAGTAAGCCTCATGTGCCTCTTTTTCATCAACGCTAGCTAGTTGAATAGTTAAATTAGTCGGCAAAGGCTTTCTTTTGGCTTGAGCACTAGCACTGGCAGCATGACTATCATCCATCAAGAAGTCTTCTTGACCGCGAGTCATAGCCAAATAAACCTCAGCCAATAACTCGGCATCCAAGAGGGCACCGTGAAGTGTACGGTGATCATTGCTGATACCAAAACGCTCGCACAGAGCGTCTAATGAGTTTCTTTTACCCGGGAACATCTCACGAGCGTTCTTAAGTGTATCGATCACTGATTCAGTATGGTCGGTCATTTTGCCGCGCTTTAATAAACCTAATTCAGCATCTAAAAAACCAACGTCAAAAGGGGCATTATGAATAATGACCTCAGAACCTTTTAAGAATGTGATGATGTCATCAGCCACATCTGCAAAAACTGGTTTATCAGACAAAAACTCAACCGTCAAACCATGGACTGCCACAGCGCCTGGATCGATTTCGCGTTGTGGATTGATATAGTGATGTAGCTTAGCGCCCGTTAATCGGCGATCAATCATCTCTAAGCAACCAATCTCAATCACACGGTCACCCGTTAGAGGATTCAAGCCTGTTGTTTCAGTATCTAGAATAATTTGACGCATTTAACTTCCTTAATCTTTCAACATTTCTGGTGGGATATTCATAGGGCCAGTGCCGCTGTGCTTATCAAGATAAAGATAAATAACAGGAGTGATGATCAGTGTCACGACTTGTGACACTAACAAACCACCCACTACGGCAATACCTAGAGGCTGTCTTAATTCTGCACCAGCACCTAAGCCTAAGGCGATTGGAAGAGCGCCCATGAGGGCGGCTAGCGTGGTCATCATGATGGGTCTAAATCTGAGTAAGCATGCAGTTCTGATAGCTTCGCGAGGGCTCATATTTTGATGACGTTGCACATCAAGGGCAAAGTCAATCATTAGAATCGCATTCTTTTTAACAATACCAATTAAAAGCAAAATACCAATAATGGCAACAATCGTTAACTCTAAATTGAAGATTCTTAAAAATACCAATGCGCCAATCGCTGCAGATGGTAAGCCCGCCAAAATAGTCAGTGGATGGATGTAGCTCTCATATAAAACACCCAGCAAAACATAGATGACTAGGACTGCAGCCAGTAACAAAATAATTTGGCTTGATTGACCGCTTTGAAACACAGCTGCATCACCACCATAGCTTGTAATGATGGATGGCGGTAGCTGCAAGTCTTTAACATATTGCTCTAGCTTCTTGGTGGCATCACCAAGGGCCACATCAGGTCCTAAGTTAAATGAAATAGTGACCGCGGGAACTTGTCCTTGATGGTTGACCGCTGTTGGCCCTATGGTCCGTTTAAAGCTAGCAATACTTGATAGAGCCACTAACTTATCGCTATTTCTTCCTCTTACATAAATACCATTTAAATCACTTTCGTATTGTCTGAATTCATCAGCAGCTTGCAAGATGACTTGGTAGGTATTCACACTCGTATAGATGGTTGAGACTTGTCTTTCGCCATAGGCCGAGAAGAGCGCATTACGTATATCGGCAACCGTGACACCCGCACTAGCCGCTTTCTCACGATCAATGTCAATTTGAGCCTGTAAACCCTTTAATTGAGAATCAGTTGTGACATCTTTAAAAATAGTACTATCAGCGCGCATCTTTTCAGTGACCTTACCGGACCATTCATTGATGCCTTCAAAGCCGACACTTTGTAAGATGAACTGATAGCGACTTTTGGTGACTTTGCCACCCAGCTGAATGTTTTGAACTGGGCGGAGGAAAACAGCCAAGCCAGGTATGTTTCTTAAATCTTTTCGCAGACTTTCTACAACTTCTTTCATATTGCCACGTTCGCCACGAGGCTTTAAGTTCACAAACATGCGTCCTGTGTTGCTGCCTGAACTCGCACCACCACCAACAATCGAAACAAGACCGTCAATGTTGACGTTATTACGCACAATTGCAGCCGCTTCTGTTTGCAGTCTCACCATCTCATTAAAAGACACATCTTCAGCCGCTTCAGTAGTCACAAAGATCTGACCAATATCTTCCTCAGGGAAAAAGCCCTTAGGGCTCCATACAAATAAAGCAATCGTGATGATAAATGTAGCAACAGAGCCTTGCAAAACTCGGCGTTGATTATTCAGCGCCCAATCCAGTGCTGATTCATAGGTTGTAATTAATTTATTAAAGTACTGGTCAAATTTGATAGTAATTGGATACTCTTTAGCTTTGGTATGAGCCTTTGGTAGAAACCGGCTACACAACATAGGTATAAGTGTTAATGAAACAACTGCGGATACTAAAATTGCCAAAGACACTACAACCGCGAACTCTCTAAAGAGCAAACCAATGGGACCAGGTAAAAAGAAAATCGGAATAAAAACAGCTACCAAAGAAATTGAAATTGAAATAATCGTAAAGCTAACTTCTCGACTTCCAACAAGTGCTGCTTTAAGTGGGTCCATGCCTTTTTCAATATGACGCATGATATTTTCAAGAACAACGATGGCATCATCGACTACAAGACCCACGGCAATGGTGATCCCCAATAAAGAAATATTATCTAAGCTATAACCCATCCAATACATGATTGAAAAAGCACCAATCAAAGAAATAGGCAAACTAAGAGCTGGAATAACAGTCGCTGATAAATGTTTTAAGAATAAGAAAATCACCATAATCACAAGTGCAATGGTGAGTAAGAGTGTTAAGTTCACATCATGGATAGATTCACGGATAGATTCAGAGCGATCAATACGAATGCTTAATTCAATAGATGCCGGCATCTGTTTTTGAAACTGAGGAATCATTTTTCTAACTGAATCGACGACTTGTACGGAGTTAGAAGTGGGTTGTCGTAAAACAGCAATGGCTATAGAGCGCTCACCGTTGTATGCCGCCAGTGTTTTGACTGATTCATAACTTTCTACAACATCAGCAACATCTTTTAAACGGACTGGCAAGCCATTGCGTTGAGCTATTACCAAATTGGCAAATTCACTCGCTTTAACAATTTGCTGATTGGCGTAAATGGTTAATTGCTGACGAGGACCATCCAACACGCCAACAGGGGTATTAGAGTTAGCGGCATTGACAGCTTTAGCGACATCATCAAGGGTTAGATTTTTTGCTGCTAGTACAGCCGGATTGACATTCACTCGAATGGCATAGCGTTTTTGACCATAAACGATGACCTGTGCAACACCATCAATAGTCGACAAAGTAGGCGATATCAGGTTTTCTGCATAGTCATTGATCTCTGACAGATCCATCGATGGGGATGTCATTGTTAAGATCAGAACAGGCGCATCGGCTGGATTAACTTTTCGATACGATGGTGGAATCGTCATTTCAATAGGTAAACGCTTTTGAGCACGTAAAAGAGCTGCCTGAACGTCTACCGCTGCTTTATCAATATCACGATCGTTGTTGAACTCCAGCGTGATGTTGGAGGTGCCAAGTGTATTGGTCGAGCTAATCACCTTGATGCCATCAATCGTTGAAAATTCTTTTTCAAGAGGTAGAGCAACCGATGAAGCCATGTTCTCAGGACTTGCTCCTGGAAGGGTGGCACTCACCTGAATAACTGGAGTATTAAAGCTAGGAAGAGCTGCTACAGGGATTTTGAGATACGCTACTGTACCGGCAGCTACTACTGCCAGTGACAGAAGCACCGTCATGATTGGACGGCGTATACATAACTCAGAGATGTTCATTGGCTCTTGGCTTTCTCAGCACTTTTTGTTTCTCTGATTTGGCCGTTAGGTCTTAAGTTTTGCTTACCTTCTACAACAATTTTTGCACCCTCGGCCACACCCGTGATCACACTTTGACCTTGATATTGGTAGACCACTTTAATGGGGTTCAAGCTGACTTTATTGGATTCATCTACAACATAGAGGAAGTCACCTTTGGTATTCGTCACAACGGCCTGTGTTGGTATGACCGCTGCCTCTTTGAGAGTTTTAGCTTTTAGTTTGATTCTGACGAATTGACCAGGAATCATGAGCCCTGTTTGATTGCTGAGTTCTGCTTTAACGCGAACTGCACCAATAGCTGGATCAACTTGGTTATCGACGACGTAAACTTTTCCTTCGACGGCTTTATCGGTACCGTTAACTTCAACGCTAACTGTTAGCTCATCACCTTCAGCACGTTGCCCCAAAATCAAAGGGATCTCTTTTTCAGAAATCGTAAATTGAACGTTGATAGGATCTAATTGCGTGATGGTTGCCATAGCACCCGTCGTGGTCGTGGATGTTGCACTACTAGTGGTTGAAACGTTAGTGCCAGCCTGAACCAGACTACCAACAAATACATTGATCACTCCAGCGCGACCATTAATCGGTGAGCGGATGTGATCAAAACTTAGGGCTACTTCAGCAGCTTTGGCACTGGCCCTAGCTGATTCCATATTGGCTTTAGATGTATCTGCAGCAGCCTGAGAGATAAATTTTTTATCAATTAATTCTAAAGAGCGTTGGTATTGACGAGCGGCATCATCTGCAAGAGCACGAGCTTTATCAAAGTTGGCTTTACTCGCGCGGTCATCTAATGTGAACAAGAGGTCACCTGCTTTCACAGCTTGACCCTCCTTAATATGGATTTTGCTGACGACGCTAGTTGTCTGTGGCCGAATATCAACAATGTTCTTAGCAACAATATTGCCAGTAGCTTCAAGAATGACAGGTATATCTTTTTTTTCAACTAAAGTAGTTGTCACCATCTGCGGAGGCATTTTTTTGCCGGTATTCGGAAAGAAGTAGTTGTAGCTATAATTCAAGCCATAAAGAAGAACTAAACCAATAATGATTTTCTTTTTATGGAGCATGCAAAAAGCATAAATTTTAACAAGATCAATTCTTTTAATTAATTGAGTGCCTCGTGTAAATGCTTGGCGCCCCCAAGCTAATAATCGTGCTTTTAATTTTTCAATAAATGGCATACCTGAAGGGGTTCTTTAGAACCCACTATCTCCTTGTGTTTTCAAGGAATATTCTCGCACATTTGGGCTGGGCTAGTGGTTATCCCAGGGAACTGCCAAACTTATTTAAAACTTCGCAGCTTGATCCCTTAAATGCTCTTCGACACCTTTGTTGGCGAGTGCATCAGCCAGTTCATTCCCGGGATGTCCGGCGTGACCTTTTACCCAGTGCCAACTGATTTCATGAAGGCCTAATAAACCGTCAATTTCTTGCCATAAATCGATATTCTTAACGGGATCTTTACCAGCAGTTTTCCAGCCGCGAGCTTTCCAACCACCCATCCACTCAGTAACACCCTGCATGACGTATTTGGAATCGGTATAGATAGAAACGTGACAGGCCATTTTAAGAGCCTTAAGAGCTTCAATCACTGCTTTCATTTCCATACGATTATTAGTTGTGAGAGTTTCACCACCGTGCATGAGCTTTTCTTTATCACCTGATCTCAAAACGACCCCCCAACCACCTGGTCCAGGGTTACCTTTGCATGCTCCATCAGTGTAAATAATGACTCGACCTTGTAAGGTCTGTGAAGTTTCTGTCATTGGGTACTCTCTAAATGATTCACTCCAGAGGAGGGTACCTGACCTTGAAGGTTAGTGACTGGATTTAATTGAGGGTTCTTTACAGGTTTGCCGGTATCAATCAGGCCTACCATCGTGAGCGTAGAAACCCTTTTTATGGCTGACACCATGAAGACAGATCCCAAAACTGGCCACCATCTATCTCCTGCTTTCTCTAAAAAGCCCATTTTTGCCATTCCTGACTCACTTCTCAGAGGTAGGCGGTAACAACCAAAACGCCCTCTATCTACAGAAAAGTCTAATAACTTTAACCAATCTTTGATTCTTAATAAATCAATAAACTGACCTTCTCTGGGTAGGTAAGGCTGTCCGACTAAATGACTGCAATATTGCCTGAGACCCCACAGGCTGGCTGGATTAAAACCAGAAATAACGACTCGGCCCTCAGGCACTAAGATTCGGTTCACCTCACGCAAGACGGAGTGAGGATCTTCAGCAAATTCAAGGACATGGGGTAACAAAACCAAATCAATACTTTGATCAGCAAAAGGGAGCTTTTCAGGCAAACCGCTGATCGTTTGCCAAGTTTGCTCTTGCTGTTCATTGGGACGGTCGTGCGGGGCTCTTAAGATCATCTGTAAGGGCATGCGGTTCTCTTTTAAACCCTGAAGTTGAGGTAGTCCGATCTGAAGAGCGTGATATCCAAAAATATCGCTAACAATGTGGTCAAATTGAGCCTGTTGCCACTTTAGGACGTATTGTCCTGGGGGCGAGTTAAGCCATTCATCCCAAGATATCCAAGATGACGGTTTAGTTTGTTCTGGCTTTGCTTGATCCATGATTCGTTAATTGAGATGCCCGATAAAAATTCAATAAAAGTACAAGCAATTGCTGCCTTTGACGACAACTATTTTTGGTTGTTGTCAGATAGCCATTGTGCCGTAGTTGTTGACCCTGGCGACGCAGATCCAGTTATTGCCTATCTTGAAGATCAACAATTATCCTTAGAGGCTATTTTAATCACTCATCATCACGCCGATCATATTGGCGGAATAGCTGATTTGCTCAATTGGGCAGAGCAATCAAGACAAGCTCCACCAACAGTCTATGGCCCTGCAGGCGAGGATATTAAGTTGGTAAGTGATTCGTTAATGCAAGGGGATAGTATTCATTTAGACAATCCAGCTTGCCTACTTTGGGTTTTAGATGTTCCTGGTCATACGGCAGGTCACATTGCTTATTACGCAGAAATCGGCGATCAAAAACACCTTTTCTGCGGAGATACTTTATTTGCATCTGGTTGTGGGCGCCTATTTGAAGGTACGCCTGCCCAAATGCTGACATCTTTGGATAAATTTAAAAATCTTCCTGATGAGACCTTGGTGCATTGTGCGCATGAGTACACACTATCTAATATCAAGTTTGCACTGGCTGTTGAACCCCAGAACCAAGATCTTTTGGAGTGGAAGTTAAAAGCAGAATCATTAAGACAAGTTGGCAAGTCAACTTTACCGACTACTATTGCTCACGAAAAACTTGTTAATCCTTTTTTGAGGTGTGATACTTCATCAGTCATAAAAGCCGTGCAACGACACTGTGAAGAAGAGCAATTGAAACCTTCAAAAATTAGTGAACCAGTAGAAGTATTTGCATCCTTAAGAGCTTGGAAAGATATCTACAGATAATGCTAGAAATGCTACCCATCAAGAAGCTATTACAAAAAGAATGCTTAACAGTTTTGTTGAAGCCTTGGATGCGTTTAGGTAGCATGATCATGCTTACATTGACACTCACTGCGTGTGCCTCAACGAATAGTGATTGGTTGAGTGGTGCTAATCAGGATCCACGTGCTAGCGATGCTTCGAAAGTAAGTCAATCTAGAAATGCAGCAAGAGCTCCTCGTGTCAATCTAGATAAAGATTCTGTTGGAAACTTAAATGCTCCCTATAGCGATTTGTGGGACCGCATTCGTGAAGGTTTTGTATTCAGTGATTCTGATAGCCCTCTGGTTATTAAGCATGTGCGTTATTACTCTGAGCGTCCTGATTATGTTGATCGGATGATGTCTCGATCATCAAGATATTTGTTTTACATTGTTGAAGAAGTTGAGCGTCGCAATATGCCAATGGAATTAGCCTTGTTACCGTTCATTGAGAGTGCCTTTAATCCCGAGGCGTTTTCAAGAGCTAAGGCATCTGGTATGTGGCAATTTATGCCTGCTACGGGCAAACATTTTCAGCTATCTCAAAACGTCTTTCGCGATGAACGTCGTGATGTGATTCAGTCAACCGATGCTGCGCTTGATTATCTGCAGCGCCTCTATAAGATGTTCGGTGACTGGGAACTTGCCTTAGCAGCTTATAACTGGGGTGAGGGTAACGTTTCTAAAGCGATCAAGCGCAATCAAGCTAAGCGACTGCCAACTGACTATAAAAGCTTAAAGATGCCTGATGAGACGCGTAACTATGTTCCAAAGTTACTGGCTATCAAAAAGATTGTATCTGACCCTAAGGCTTATGGATTGAATCTTCCGGTTTTAGAAAACCACCCGTACTTTGTTATTGTGACGACCTCAAA
Source organism: Polynucleobacter meluiroseus (assembly GCA_945881875.1). GTDB lineage: Bacteria > Pseudomonadota > Gammaproteobacteria > Burkholderiales > Burkholderiaceae > Polynucleobacter > Polynucleobacter meluiroseus_A. The sequence goes on along the minus strand of CAMCVH010000001.1, from coordinate 590,324 downwards.
AGATATTGATGTTGAGCTGGCAGCTGAATTTGCTCGGATGACTTTGCCAGAATTTAAAGCGATGAACCCATCCTTTAACAAGCCAGTTATTTTGGGTGCGAGCGAGCCTCAGATTCTGTTGCCTTTTGGACGTGCAGAATCTTTTGAAGAGAACTTAAAATCCTTTGAAGGACCGCTAGCCACATGGACTGCCGTGAAATTAGGTTCGCGTGAGACCGTCGATAATTTGGCACAACGCTTAAATGTAGATGCGAACCAAGTTAGAGAGGTCAATGCCATCCCTCGGGGGATGAGAATTAAGCCTGGATCAACCGTCATCATTCCTAAAAATGAAATAAATTCAGATGTACCTATGTACCTAGCCAACAGTGGTTCTTTGATGTTGGAGAAAGATATCAAGAAGGTGGCTAACGCCAATGGTGCTAAGACCACCAACACCAACACAAAAGCCAAAAATCCGAAGAACAATAACAACACAGCTAAAAAATCTAATACCAACTCTAATCAAAAGAAAACCACTGAGAAATCTGATACTCAGAAATCAAATAAAAAGCCAAGTTCAGAGGCCAAAGTAGCCCAGAACTCCAAAAAGCCTGAGTAAGACCAGAAAAATATCTGTTTAGTGTCAGGTACTAGGGTCAATCCCTAGGGTTTTAAACGCTAGTCAGGCTAAGATCTAATTCTTGAAAGATAAATCTTTTTTTAAAATCATATTTGGTATTACTGGAGGAAGTGTATGTCCGCTTACAAAGCTTTTCATGAGCGTTCTGTAAAAGATCCACAAGGTTTTTGGGCTGAGCAAGCCGAGCTCATTGAATGGCAAAAACCGTTTGATCAAGTTTTGGATTACAGCAACCCACCATTTGCAAAATGGTACGTAGGCGGCAAAACAAATATTTGCCATAACGCTGTAGATCGCCACCTAAAAGATCGCGCCGACCAGCGAGCGCTGGTTGCCGTATCTACTGAGACAAATATAGAAAAAACTTACACCTTCAAAGAGCTTCACACAGAAGTTAACAGAATGGCAGCCATTCTTAAGGCCCACGGTGTAGTGAAGGGTGATCGCGTTTTAATTTATATGCCGATGATTGCTGAGGCAGCTTTTGCCATGTTGGCTTGTGTCCGCTTGGGTGCTATCCATTCTGTTGTATTTGGAGGTTTTGCCTCACATAGTTTGGCATCAAGGATTGATGATGCCAAACCAAAGATGGTGATCTTGGCAGACGCCGGTGCTCGCGGTGGTAAAGCTGTGCCTTACAAGCCTCTGTTAGATGAGGCGATTACATTAGCTATCCACAAGCCCGCTAAAGTGCTATTAATTGATCGTCAATTAGTAGAGTACAAAAAAGTTGAAGGTCGTGATTTGGACTACGCTACTGAGCGTGCCAAAGTGATGGATGCTCAAGTGCCATGTGAGTGGTTAGACGCAACAGACCCTTCTTATATTTTGTACACATCAGGCACTACTGGTAAACCAAAGGGTGTGCAACGTGACACGGGCGGTTATGCAGTTGCACTCGCATCATCCATGCGTAATATTTATTGTGGGCAGCCTGGTGAAGCCATGTTTACGACATCGGACATCGGATGGGTTGTTGGACACAGCTACATTATTTATGGTCCATTGATCAATGGCATGGCAACCATCATGTATGAGGGAACGCCGTTGCGCCCGGATGCTGGTATCTGGTGGAAATTAGTAGAGCAGTACAAGGTTTCGGTGATGTTCTCCGCACCGACTGCTGCTCGTGTATTGAAAAAACAAGATCCAGCATTCTTATTAAAATATGACTTATCTAGTTTGCGTTCCGTTTTCTTAGCTGGTGAGCCATTAGATGAGCCGACCGCTACTTGGTTGCACGGCGCCATTAATAAACCCATTGTTGATAATTACTGGCAAACAGAAACTGGCTGGCCTATATTGGCTTTGCAGCGCGGTATTGAAGTCATGCCCCATAAATTTGGCTCACCAGGCTTGCCTGTTTATGGTTACAACATGAAGTTATTGGATGACTCAACCGGTGAAGAATTGGGTCCCGACCAAAAAGGTGTTGTGGCTATTGAAGGACCATTGCCTCCGGGATGTATGCAAACTGTTTGGGGTGACGATGAGCGCTTTGTCAAAACTTATTGGAACTCTGTGCCGGGCAAATTGGTTTACTCAACGTTTGACTGGGGCATCAAGGATAAAGATGGTTACTACTTTATCTTAGGCAGAACAGATGACGTGATCAACGTCGCTGGTCATCGTCTTGGAACTCGTGAGATTGAAGAGAGCATTTCAAGTCATCCTAACGTTGCCGAAGTGGCGGTTGTCGGTATCGAAGACAAACTTAAAGGGCAGGTAGCTATAGGTTTTGTTATTCCTAAAGATGCTAACAACACAGCTACTTTGGAAGCTGAAGTTTTTAAGACGGTGGATTCTAGATTGGGCGCCGTTGCAAGACCTGCGCGTGTTTACGTGGTTACAGCATTACCGAAGACACGGTCTGGGAAGATTGTGCGTCGCCTTCTTCAGGCGGTAGCTGAAGGACGTGATCCTGGTGACCTAAGCACTTTAGATGACCAAAGTGTTTTGGAAGCAATCAAAGTACTTTTTCCTGGAAAGTAATTAGTAGCACACTCAATTAAGGGCTCTGCGGAGCCCTTAATTATTTGTTAGACATTGATAGTAATAACTATTAATTTATAAAACTTTCTATTCTTATTGTTATTAAAGTAAGGGTTTTCCTAATCTCAGAGCCTCGGTAAGGTACAATCTACTAGTTAATTTAATAGATACCCGCCCTAGCGCTTAAAGACACATATGCCTCCCGAAAATACTTTGAACGGAGATGTCTTTTCCGAATCAGGGGTGTGTCGGATGGCAGTAGGGCTTTGGAGAATACCTTTGCTGCCACCGTTAATTCCTTCTTTATCCCCAGCAGTCTTGGCTCTTGCCGATGGAACCATATTTCCGGGGCATAGCATTGGCGCTGCGGGCCAATCAGCTGGTGAAGTAGTTTTCAACACCGCTTTAACTGGATACCAAGAAATCTTGACTGACCCAAGTTACACCAATCAATTGGTGACGTTGACCTATCCGCATATTGGTAATGTGGGTGTTAATGACCAAGATCGTGAGTCTGGGAAAATTTACGCTGCTGGACTCATCATCAAAGATTTATCTTTGATTGCCTCTAACTTCCGCTCTGAAAAAACTCTGAGTGATTATTTAAGCGGTGAGGGCATTGTTGGCATTGCTGGTATCGATACACGCAAGTTAACGCGTATTTTAAGAGATAAAGGTGCTCAACCCGGTGCTGTTGTAGCTGGTAAGTTAGGTGATTCATTGCAAGCAGTTACTGAAAAAGCCTTAGCTGCTGCAAAAGGATTTCCAGGAATGACTGGTTTAGATCTAGCTAAAGTGGTCACTACGAAAGCCCCTTATGAGTGGACTGAGGGTGAGTGGGGACTTAATGCTGATAACGATAAACCGGGCTTTCATCAACTTAAAAAACCACTGAAGCATGTTGTCGCTTATGACTTTGGTGTGAAACGCAACATCTTGCGCATGTTGTCAGAGCGAGGTTGCAAAATCACTGTCGTACCTGCGCAAACATCAGCAGCAGATGTTTTAGCTATGAAACCAGATGGTGTATTTTTCTCAAATGGCCCCGGAGATCCAGAGCCATGTGATTACGCGATTGCAGCGGCGAAGATTTTCATTGAAAAATCAATGCCGACTTTTGGCATTTGTTTAGGTCATCAAATCATGGGTTTGGCAGCAGGCGCTAAAACTCTCAAGATGAAATTTGGTCATCATGGTGCTAACCATCCAGTGAAAGATTTGGATAGTGGTCGCGTTGTGATTACATCTCAAAATCATGGGTTCGCTGTTGATGCAGTTACTCTTCCAGCAAATGTAAGACCTACACATGTGTCTTTATTTGATGGTTCATTGCAAGGTCTGGCTTGGACGGATAAGCCAGCTTTTTGTTTCCAAGGTCACCCAGAGGCATCGCCAGGGCCGCATGATATTGCGTACTTGTTTGATCGCTTTATTAAATTGATGTGAGATTGACGAATGCCTAAGCGTACCGACATAAAAAGTATCCTCATTATTGGCGCAGGTCCGATTGTTATCGGTCAAGCTTGTGAATTTGACTACTCTGGTGCACAAGCTTGTAAAGCTTTGAGGTCAGAGGGCTATCGCGTTATCTTGGTGAACAGTAATCCTGCAACCATCATGACTGACCCTGAGATGGCGGATGTGACCTACATCGAACCAATTACATGGGAAGTGGTTGAACGCATCATCGCCAAAGAAAAGCCAGATGCTATTTTACCAACCATGGGTGGTCAAACTGCTCTGAACTGCGCATTAGATTTACATCGCCATGGTGTTCTAAATAAATACAAGTGCGAGCTGATTGGCGCTTCACCAGAAGCTATTGATAAAGCAGAAGATCGTCAGAAATTCAAAGAAGCCATGACCAAGATTGGTTTGGGTTCAGCAAAATCAGGGATTGCACATTCTTTAGAAGAAGCGAATGCCGTTCAGCAAAAAATTATGAGGGAGACTGGTAATTCAGGTTATCCCGTCGTTATTCGTCCATCTTTCACGATGGGTGGTTCAGGCGGCGGTATTGCCTACAACCGTGAAGAGTTCGAAGAGATTTGTAAGCGCGGTCTTGATCTTTCACCAACACGTGAGCTCTTGATTGAAGAGTCGCTCTTAGGTTGGAAAGAGTATGAGATGGAAGTGGTCCGTGACCACAAAGACAATTGCATCATCGTTTGCTCAATTGAAAACTTAGATCCAATGGGCGTCCATACTGGTGACTCGATCACCGTGGCTCCTGCTCAAACATTAACAGATCGCGAATATCAAATTTTGCGTAATGCCTCATTGGCGGTCTTACGTGAAATCGGCGTGGATACAGGTGGTTCAAATGTTCAGTTCTCAATCAATCCAGTTGATGGTCGAATGATTGTGATTGAGATGAACCCACGTGTTTCACGTTCATCCGCTTTGGCATCTAAAGCAACTGGTTTCCCGATCGCAAAGATTGCCGCTAAGTTAGCAGTTGGCTTTACTTTAGATGAATTACAAAACGATATTACAGGTGGCAAAACACCAGCGTCATTTGAGCCATCGATTGACTATGTTGTAACTAAGATCCCACGTTTTGCATTTGAAAAATTCCCAGCGGCAGATAAGCGCTTAACGACCCAGATGAAATCTGTTGGAGAAGTCATGGCAATTGGTCGAACATTCCAAGAGTCATTCCAAAAAGCTTTACGCGGTTTAGAGGGTGGTGTTGACGGCCTTGATGAAATCTCAACAGACCTTGATGAAATTATTCAAGAAATCCGTGCTCCAGGTCCTGACCGTATTTGGTACTTGGGTGATGCACTTCGTATGGGTATGAGTCAAGCAGATGCTTTCGTGCATACGGCGATTGATCCTTGGTTTTTAGCGCAAATTGGTGAACTGATTGAAGTAGAGAAGAAGTTACAAACTCGTCAATTAAAAGATTTGACAGCCCAAGAACTCCGTTTTGTAAAACAAAAGGGTTTCTCAGATCGTCGTTTAGCTAAGCTACTGAAGACAGATGCCAAGGCTGTACGCGAAGCACGTCACGCACTTAAAGTAAGGCCCGTATACAAGCGGGTTGATACCTGTGCTGCTGAGTTTTCAACTAATACGGCATACATGTACTCATGCTACGAAGCTGAACACGGTGAGTGCGAGTCAAATCCAACGACTAAAGAAAAAATCATGGTGTTGGGCGGTGGTCCCAATCGTATTGGTCAAGGTATTGAGTTTGATTACTGTTGTGTTCATGCTGCTTTAGCTTTGCGTGACGATGGTTACGAAACCATCATGGTTAACTGCAACCCAGAGACAGTTTCTACTGACTATGACACTTCTGATCGTTTGTACTTTGAACCTTTAACGCTAGAAGATGTTTTAGAAATCGTAGCGATTGAAAAACCGAAAGGCGTCATTGTTCAATACGGTGGACAAACCCCTCTCAAGTTGGCGCTTGATTTAGAAGCTAATGGTGTGCCAATTATTGGCACGAGCCCAGACATGATTGACGCAGCAGAGGATCGTGAGCGTTTCCAGAAGTTGTTACAAGAGTTAGGTTTACGTCAGCCTCCTAATAGAACGGCACGTACAGAACCTGAGGCTTTGAAACTGGCTGAAGAAATTGGCTATCCATTGGTAGTTCGTCCATCCTATGTATTGGGCGGTCGCGCTATGGAAATCGTTCATGATGGCCGTGACCTAGAGCGCTACATGCGTGAGGCGGTGAAGGTTTCCCATGATTCGCCGGTACTTTTGGATCGCTTCTTAAATGATGCGATTGAGTGCGATGTGGATTGCATCTCAGATGGTAAACGTGTATTTATCGGTGGTGTTATGGAGCACATCGAGCAGGCTGGCGTTCACTCGGGTGACTCAGCATGCTCATTACCACCTTATTCTTTATCTAAAGAAACAGTGGACGAGATGCGTCGTCAAACTGCTGCAATGGCTAAGGGTCTCAATGTGATTGGCTTGATGAACGTGCAGTTTGCGATTCAGCAAGTGGATGGTAAAGATGTCGTTTACGTTTTAGAAGTTAACCCACGTGCATCTAGAACTGTGCCATATGTATCAAAAGCAACAGGTTTGCAATTGGCTAAGATTGCAGCTCGCTGTATGGCTGGTCAAAGTTTGGATGAACAGGGTATTGGTGATGAGGTGATTCCTCCGTACTACTCAGTGAAGGAAGCTGTTTTCCCATTTAATAAATTCCCAGGCGTTGATCCGATCCTTGGCCCAGAGATGCGTTCTACTGGTGAGGTCATGGGGGTGGGTAAAACATTTGGTGAGGCTTTATTTAAATCACAATTGGCAGCAAGTACAACTTTACCTAAATCAGGTGCTGTTTTATTAACGGTTAAAGATAGTGACAAACCTAAAGCTGTTGAAGTGGCTCAAATGCTTCATGAGATGGGTTATTCAATTGTTGCGACACAGGGAACTGCAGCGGCTATTGAAGCGGCGGGTGTACCAGTCAAGCGGGTTAATAAAGTAAAAGACGGGCAACCTCATATTGTTGACATGATCAAAAATGGTGAGCTGGCCTTGGTATTCACAACCGTTGATGAAACCAGAGCTGCAATTGCGGATTCAAGATCTATTCGAATAACTGCACAAGCTAACTATGTGACTTATTACACAACGATTAGTGGTGCTAAAGCTGCGGTAGCTGGTATTAAAGCGATTAATCAGTTAGAGGTTTATGACCTACAAGGACTTCATGCTTCTTTATGATTTTTCAATTAAGATATCAGTAGAGTGAGAAATAGGTAAGCAAATAAGTAGACAATTAAGCAATCAAGTAAAAGTAAAAGTAAAGAAAATGGCTGGTAGTAAGCTACCAGTCATTTGTTTTTTTAATTAACTAGTCTTTGGATTTGATCGATGAGTACTGTTCCTATTACAAAACATGGCGCTGAGCTCTTAAAGCAAGAGCTTCATAACTTAAAGCACGTTGAACGTCCTTCAGTGATTAACTCTATCTCTGAAGCCCGCGCACAAGGGGATTTATCTGAAAACGCTGAATACGATGCAGCCAAAGAAAAGCAGGCGTTCGTTGAAGGTCGCATTCAAGAGTTAGAGAGTAAGCTTTCAGGAGCCCAAATTATTGATCCGAGTACTTTAGACGTTGGCGGTCGAATTGTCTTCGGTGCTACGGTTGAGATTGAAGATACTGAAAATGGTAAAAAAGCTAAATATCAAATCGTTGGCGATGATGAGGCTGATTTGGATGCAGGTAAGATCTCTATCAGTTCTCCGATTGCACGAGCTTTGATTGGTAAAGAAGAGGGTGATATAGCAACATTTGCATCACCTGGCGGCAATCGTGAAGTTGAGATTTTGAGCGTCAACTACATCTAATTTATTTTGAATATGCACATCACTGCTCAAAGACTCTTTACTTTTGTTCTTGCCCTTTGGGTAGGCACATTGATTACGATTGGTTATATTGTTGCACCTACTTTGTTTGTAACTCTGACAGATCGCCAAGTTGCAGGCATGGTGGCTGGTGCTCTTTTCAGAATTGAGGGCACTATCAGTATGGTGGTCTCTGTGGCACTCATCATGTTTGCTAATTTGTTAGTAAAGCGTGGCTTGAGTCGCTACAAAAATATTCGTTGGTATCTTTTAGCGATACTCATTTGTTCAGTGATTGTGGCTTTTGTTTTGCAGCCGATGATGAGCAACTTGAGAGAAGAGGCTCTTGGCCTTGGCTTTCCGGTGATGTTGTCACCATTGGCTGAGACATTTGGACGCCTTCATGGCATATCGAGCGCTTTGTACCTCGTTCAATCTTTGATTGGACTAGTACTTTTATGGCGCATCACGCGCCCGGTTGATTAACCTAGCTGACGCTTTTTTAAGCTGGATTGGCGAGGCTTGGCTCTTTTGACTTGACCGCCTGCTGCAACGCGCTCGTTACCAAGAACGGTTGTAGCCACTGGTTTTGGTCTGCGCTGTGGATTGCGAGTGAACTTCTTGACCATGACTGTTTTAGGCCCGCTCTTCTTGCTACGACGCTTCTCTTCAAGTACTTTTTCAACTTTAGGTCTGTAAAGAACCAGTAATTTACCAATATGTTGGATCGGTGCAGCACTGAGTTCGTCACAAAGTTGATCATAGATAGCAATGCGAGATTCGCGATCATCGCCAAAAACGCGTACTTTGATCAGACCATGAAAATTGAGACCATTGTTGACCTCTTTCATGACAGCAGGTGTTAAACCATCGCCGCCGATGATGACAATGGGTTTTAACGCATGAGCGTCTGAGCGATGGGCCGAGCGTTCGGCTGATGTTAATTCTAGTTTTGGCATAGGTATTTCTTTGGAAGTCCCATATGATAAGCCATTAAACTAGAGGGTAATCAGGATCTGCTACAAAAACAGCGGAAAATAGGCGATTAAGTAGTTTTTAGTAATAAAAGATCAATCAGAAATTAATCAAAATAAGCTGTTTGAAGTTCATTTATCAGTAGGATGCAAAGAAGCAGGTAAGCGTGGCAAAGAATAAATTTAATAAAGACTGGCTAAATGACCACCTCAATGATCCCTTCGTCAAAATGGCGCAGAGAGAGGGATATCGAGCCAGAGCAGCTTATAAGTTAAAAGAGATTGACGAGCAGGACCGATTATTCGGTCCTGGTATGGTCATTGTTGATTTGGGGAGCACACCTGGTAGCTGGTCGCAATATGCGCGTAATCGTTTGGTGGAGTTTGGTAAAAAGAACCCCAATATTGCCGATGGCAAGCCTGATGGCACGATTCTGGCCATTGACGTTCTGCCCATGGATGAAATTGCTGATGTGGTCTTCCTGGAGGGTGACTTTAGGGAGGAGGAGGTTCTAAGGCGTTTTGAAGCTCTTTTGCCGGGCGACCCAGCATTAGGACGTCGGGTAGACCTGGTTTTATCTGATATGGCGCCTAATTTATCTGGGGTATCTACGGCTGATTCTGCTCGTATGGGTCATTTGGCAGATTTGGCCCTTGAGTTCTCTCAAGCCCACCTAAAGCCCAATGGGGCTCTTTTAATCAAATGTTTTCATGGTAGTGGGTACAGCCAAATCGTTGAATCATTTAAAAAAGTATTTAAAGTGGTATCTCCCAGAAAACCCAAGGCATCTCGCGATAAATCTGCTGAGACCTTCCTTTTGGGCAAACATCTGAAGTAGGGCCTAACTAAGTTCTAAAACCACAATAGATACATGGGGAAATCAGGCATTTTTCAAGTTAAGCACTTGAAAAATGGAGAGAGTAGAATCATATATGTTGATCTATCTGCCTTAAGGAGGCTACGTGAATAATAATTTGATACAGAAAATTGGTGTGTGGCTGATTGTAGGCCTCGTGCTATTCACTGTTTTCAAACAATTTGATAAGCCTCGTGCTGCTGAGAGCGTCACTTACACTCAATTTATGGACGATGCTAGAAATGGCAAAGTTAAAAGAGTGGATGTTCAGGGTCGCAGTATTCAGGTAACTCCAATGGATGGCCAGAAATATTCTGTTGTCAGCCCAGGAGATATTTGGATGGTGGGCGACCTCATGAAGTTTGGTGTTCAAGTGACTGGTAAAGCTGATGAAGAACAAAGCTTATTAGTTTCTATTTTTTATTACTTAGGACCAACACTTCTTATTATCGGTTTTTGGTTTTTGATGATGCGCCAAATGCAAGGTGGCGGTAAGGGCGGAGCATTCTCCTTCGGTAAGTCTAAAGCTCGTCTAATCGATGAGAATACAAATGCCATCACATTTGCGGATGTGGCAGGCTGTGATGAGGCTAAAGAAGAAGTATTTGAATTAGTTGATTTCTTAAAGGATCCAACTAAGTTCCAAAAATTAGGCGGCCATATTCCAAGGGGTGTTCTTTTAGTAGGCCCTCCAGGTACTGGTAAAACTTTGCTTGCAAAAGCAATCGCTGGTGAAGCCAAGGTGCCATTCTTTGCTATCTCTGGTTCAGATTTCGTAGAGATGTTTGTCGGTGTGGGTGCTGCTCGTGTTCGCGATATGTTCGAGAACGCTAAGAAGCAAGCGCCATGCATTATCTTTATCGATGAGATCGATGCGGTAGGTCGCCATCGTGGATCAGGTACTGGTGGTGGTAACGATGAGCGCGAACAGACATTGAACCAAATGTTGGTTGAGATGGATGGCTTTGAGCCAAACAGTGGCGTGATCGTGATTGCTGCAACCAACCGTTCTGATGTCCTAGATAAAGCTCTGTTACGTCCAGGCCGTTTTGATCGACAAGTTTATGTGGGTCTTCCTGATATTCGTGGGCGCGAGCAAATTCTTAGAGTACATATGCGTAAGGTACCAATTAATAACGACGTTGATGCTGCGGTATTGGCGCGTGGTACACCTGGATTCTCAGGCGCAGACTTGGCAAACTTGGTGAACGAATCAGCTTTGTTTGCTGCACGTCGTGGTAAACGTACAGTAGACATGCAAGACTTTGAAGATGCTAAAGACAAGATCTTCATGGGTCCTGAACGTAAGTCTGCTGTGATGCGAGAAGAAGAGCGTCGTAATACGGCTTATCACGAGTCTGGCCATGCTGTGGTTGCAAAATTGTTACCTAAGGCTGACCCAGTTCACAAAGTCAGCATCATGCCGCGTGGCTGGGCATTGGGTGTGACTTGGCAGTTGCCTGAGCATGATCGTGTCAATATGTACAAAGACAAAATGTTGGAAGAGATTTCTATTTTGTTTGGTGGACGTCTGGCTGAAGAGATTTTCTTGAACTCAAGTAGTACTGGTGCCTCGAACGACTTTGAGCGTGCTACCAAAATGGCGCGTGATATGGTCACACGTTACGGTATGAGTGAAGTTCTTGGAACAATGGTTTATGTTGATCCTGAGCAATCAGGTATCTTTGGACCGATGAGTTCAAAATCAGTTTCTGAGGCAACTCAGCAAAAAGTTGATATTGAAATTCGTGCGATCTTGGATAACCAATATGCCGTTGCTAAAAATATCCTTGAGCAGAACAAAGATAAAGTGGAAGTGATGGTCAAGGCATTGCTTGAGTGGGAAACCATTGATGCTGAACAGGTAAGCGACATCATGGCAGGTAAGACGCCACGTCCTCCTAAATATCCACCAAGTACTCCAACTGGTGGCGGCTCATCTGGTGGCACACCAGTAGTCGCTGAGGGCGGCGCTCCAGCAGCGGCCTAATGTTAAAGCAACACATCACGCCCGTGGCATGGCGCTGCGGGCGTTTTCATTTTGATTGGTCCAAGAGGGTATCTCCATTAATGATGGGTATCCTTAACGTCACACCTGACTCATTCTCTGATGGTAGCCAATACGCTTCTCGCGATGCAGCGTTAAGACACGCCGAGCAATTGATTCAAGACGGCGCTGAAATGATTGACGTTGGTGGAGAATCAAGCCGACCTGGATCAGAACCCCTCTCGTTGCAAGAAGAGCTTGATCGAGTCATGCCAGTTCTTGAGGCATTAAAAGATGCTCCCGTAGCAATTTCGGTCGATACCTATAAAGCAAAAGTCATGAGTGCCGCTATTGAATTAGGTATTGATTGTATTAATGACATTTGGGCTTTTAGACAGCCTCATGCAATTAAAGCAATTGCTAATAGTTCTTGCGGAGTGATTTTGATGCACATGCAGAAAGATCCTCAAACGATGCAGTTTGATCCTCATTACGATGATGTGATGGATGAGGTCAACGGCTTTTTAATGGAGCGTTGTGTCGCTTTAGAAGAAGAAGGTGTTCAACGTGAGCGGATGGCGATTGACCCTGGCTTTGGTTTTGGCAAAACCTTAGCTCACAACATGACCATGCTTGGAAACTTCCACGAATTCTGTCAGCACGGCTTTCCGGCAGTAGCCGGCATTTCTAGAAAAAGTAGTTTGGGACAAATTACTGGCAGAGATATGGCTCATCGAACGACTGCCAGTGTGAGTGCAGCGCTGATGGCTATAGAGCGGGGCGCCAAGATTATTCGGGTTCATGATGTGGCCGAAACGATGGATGCTTTCAAAATTTGGTCTGCTGCTCAAGAATACTTATAAAATACAGCAATGACACGACAATATTTTGGTACAGATGGAATCCGTGGGGAAGTTGGGAAGTTTCCGATTGTTCCTGACTTTGTGATGCGATTGGGATATGCCGCTGGTAGAGTCCTAGCCAAGCGTTCTGAGACCCAAGCTCATGGCAGGCCAGTTGTCTTGATCGGTAAAGACACCCGTGTTTCAGGATACCTATTAGAAGCTGCTTTAGAAGCAGGTTTTTCAGCGGCTGGTGTTGATGTGATGTTGTGTGGCCCGATGCCAACCCCAGCAGTTGCATACCTCACGAGAACTCTGAGATTATCGGCTGGCGTCGTGATCTCAGCTTCTCATAATCCGTATTACGACAACGGCATTAAGTTTTTCTCGGCTAATGGCGACAAGCTAGACGATGCTGTTGAGTTAGAAATTGAAGCGGCGCTGAATGAGCCGATGAACTGTGTTGATTCTGCTCATTTAGGTAAAGCTAAACGTTTAGATGATGCCACTGGCCGTTATATTGAATTCTGTAAGAGCACTTTTCCAACGCACCTCAGTTTGCATGGTCTCAAGTTGGTCGTAGATTGTGCTCATGGGGCGGCCTATCATATTGCCCCTCATGTGTTTCATGAGTTGGGTGCTGAGGTTGTATCGATTGGTATTCACCCAAATGGTAAAAATATCAATGATGGTGTTGGGGCGACAGCACCTCAAGCACTTATTGAAAAAGTAAAAGAAGAAAAAGCACATCTTGGTATTGCTTTAGATGGTGATGCAGATCGCCTTCAGTTAGTTGATCACACAGGACGATTGTTTAATGGTGACGAACTACTTTACTTAATTGCAAAATCTAGAAAAAATGCTGGTGAAACTATTAAAGGTGTTGTCGGAACACTCATGACCAATTTAGCAGTTGAGCAAGCAATCGAAGCAGAGGGTATTAGCTTCGTGCGCGCTAAAGTGGGTGATCGTTATGTCCTTGAACAGCTAAAAGAAAATGGCTGGTTGCTCGGTGGTGAGGGTTCAGGTCACATAATCTGTCTCGATAAGCACACCACGGGTGATGGCATTGTGGCAGCTCTTCAGGTATTGACTGCTATGAAGCAAAGTGATCAAAGTTTGGCGGAGTTATTGCAAAAAGTTACCTTATTTCCACAAACTTTAAATAATATTCGCTACAAAGCAGGTTACGAATGGCAGTCAGATAGCAAACTTAAAGAATCTGTTGCTGTTGCTGAAAAAGAGTTAGCTGGAACAGGCCGCGTACTCATTAGAGCTTCTGGTACGGAACCTTTACTAAGAGTCATGGTGGAAGCACAGGATGCACAGCAAGCAAAGTTACTAGCTCAAAAAATTGGTTCAGTGATCCCTGTCTAAGCCCCAAATTTGCCAAAGAAGTGCTGGTGAGTTATAATTTTGGTCTTAGTCGGAGTGTGGCGCAGTCCGGTAGCGCACCTGGTTTGGGACCAGGGGGTCCAAGGTTCGAATCCTTGTACTCCGACCAACTTAGCTTTCTGCTTAAGTTAAATACACTCTGAAACTCATCAAATCCCCTCTTTTGAACCCAAATGTTAATTACTTTGGCGCTCCTCAAATTCAGACCAAAGTTCCAATAAATCTCTAGATATCTCAAAAAACCTCAAAATTTAGGTCAATTAAGCCATTTAACACTCAATACATAGGGCTTACGCTAATGCTTATGTTTATAAATTTTAATAAAATATAAGGTTAATTGGGCATGTCCCCTTAAGGTAAATGCTTTATGTCGTTTCCAGAAGATTACCAAATCAACTTTTCAAGTTTTGATTCAGAGCATCTCATTGAATTAAGCTATATCAGTCAATCAAGCACAGATGTTGGTATCTTGGCTCTCATGAAACTTTTGGAGAGCTCGGCTCATCGCAACAAGAGATCTGCTATCTCAGGGGTGCTGTTTTATGACAAGGGCGTTTACGGACAAATTTTGGAGGGATTCCCCGAGGTCATTAAACCCGTTTGGAATTCTATCAACGCCGACCCACGTCACAAAGACATCAGAGTCTTAGGCGTAGATAAATTAATTAAAAGACGCTTTACTAACTGGTCAATGAAGTTTTATGGTTCGGAAGAAATTAGTAAATTTGTTCCTGAACTGAGGATGAGCTTGAAAGATGGGGCACCTACTTTGCCGGGTGAGATTTTGGCTTTAATGAGATCTGTAGCGGATCACGAAATTCATAAAGACAGTATGTCTTCACCAAATATATAAAAAGCTCAAGGTTTAAGTAACTCTAGAACAGTTTCAATAGGGCGGCACAGCAAAGCTTTTTTGCCGTTGGATACGATGGGGCGGTTCATAAGAATCGGGTGTTCCATAATAAAGCCTATCAAATCCTCATCTGTCCACTTAGGATTCTCCAAATCTAATTCATCATAGGGCGTGCCTTTTTGACGCAATATATCTCTGATCGATCCACCCGTTGCTTTCATTAATGAACGTAATTCTTCTTCATTCAGTGGCGTTAAAGCAAACTGAATGATCACAGGCTCAATACCTGATTGACGGATGAGATCTAGGACATCACGAGATGTTTTGCATTTGCTATGGTGGTAAATCGTCAGCTTGCTCATACGGTCATTTTAGAGAAAATGCACGGTAAATGTCATAAACCAAGCATAACTAAGACAGAAGCAAGACCTCCGCTATAATCTCATATTCAGATCAAAGACTGCCCATAGCTCAGTTGGATAGAGCACCGCCCTTCTAAGGCGTAGGTCGCACGTTCGAATCGTGCTGGGCAGGCCAAATTCTGGCTCTGATATTTTAAGAGGATTTTTTCAGTCTTAGAAAAATCAGCGCCACCAAGCCCGCTAACATGACATACATAGAGATCTCAACAGCACCCTTGCTGTGTGCGTACATGATGCTTGAATAAGCAAGATAGCCGCAAGAAGCGCAGAAGATCAGTGGTGTTATTGGATAGAGTGGTACCTTAAATGGACGCACTGAATGATCTTTGAAACGCAGGATAAATAAGCCTAAGCCAACCAAGAACAAGAAGATCCAAAAAACTGGCGCGGTGAACTCCACCATCGCCTCAAAGCCATCGCTTTGCAAGGCACCAAATCCAACCAAAGCAAGGCTGATGATGCCTTGTACTAGATAAGCAACGCTAGGCGATCCACGGGATGATTCCCATTGACCCATTTTGCTCAAGCCTTGCCAATCCTCGCCCATCGCGTAGTTCGTTCTAGCTCCTACAATCATGGTGGCATTGATGCTGGTAAGAGCAGCAATTGCCACAAAAAGTCCAAGTAACTTTTCCCCAATTGGACCAAAAGCAAGACCTAACAAATCAGCAGGCGCGGCTTTACTGCTAGCTAATGCTTTTAAGCCAAGACCATTGATCAAAGCAAGATTAACCAGTAAATAAATCACAGTGATGACCGCAAGACTAGCCACAATCACGGTCACAATAGTTTTGCTGGTGCCTTTGAGCTCTGCAGAAATATAGGCTGATTCATTCCAACCCCCAAAGGTCAATAAAACAAACACCATTCCTAATCCCAACATACCTAATTGAGGATTACTAGAAAACAAAGAAGGATTATCAACTGCGGGTAGTGGTGTACCAAAAATACCAAAACCTGCAATGATGATCGCGACAAGGCCCAATACTTCAAAAATTGTTAATAAAGTTTGTATATTTGATGAGGTGTGGATACCAATGATATTAATCAAGGTGAGTGCGATCACGATCAGTGCTGCCCAATAAATGGTCGAGTTAGCTCCAAGTGGCAGCACCTTAGTCATGTAATCGCCAAAAACAAAAGCCAACAAAGCAATGGAGCCTGTATTGATGACCATGGCTTTTGCCCAACCATACAAGAATGAAACATTCTTACCGTAGGCGCGTGTTAAAAAATGATAGTCGCCGCCAGCGTGAGGGAAGGTGGTCGCTAACTCTGCATAACAAAGTGCACCCATTAGAGAAATCAAAGCGCCGGCTACCCAAATAGTGAGCGCCCAACCAACGTCTCCTGTAATGCCGGCCACCATAGACGGTGTTTTAAAAATACCGGCACCAATCACAATGCCAACAATGATCGCAACTGCCCCAATGGGGCTTAACAACTGTTGTGGAGAAACACTCTTTGCCATACTGAAATCTTAACGACGTTTACCCAAAACCAAACCTTGTGAGTAGCCACCTTTATCTTCGCCTTTTAACTTTGAGCCATTGACTTCAGCTCTGACAGTGATCAAATTATTATTCAGGTCAAGGTACGAAAAGCGAAGATTTTTGCCTTCGAGTTGAGGATTCAGAATGGGCTGAGACTTATTGCCAATCTTTATATTGCCACCAATTCTCTGAAATCTTTGAGCGAGTGTGAGGGTTGCATTTTGTAATTCAATACCATCTAAAGACCACTCGCCTGCAACGTTGGCAGGAACTACCCAATAGTAAGCCTTAGCATCTGCTTCGATTTCTTTATCAGCTTCCCAGTCGCCCATTGAGAACGCATGTGATACTACGCGTGTACCAGGTTTCATTTTCAAAATGGTTGGACGTAATTACATATTTAGATCAGGCAGTAAATAAAGTGTGACAACAGTAGCTTTACTGAAATCCTCAACAAAAATATCACCCCTGATGATATTCACTAAATGACCTACGCCAGATTGAATTGCATTTCGCTGTGCAAAAGCAGCCATGTCTGGATTGAATTCAATACCAACAGCTTTAGCACCAAATTCTTTGGCGGCTACAATGGCAATTTTGCCGTCGCCAGCACCTAAGTCATAAACCAAATCTTTAGAGGTCACATTGGCCGTTTTTAGCATCAAGCTCACGAGCTCAGTACCCGTTGGAAGCCAAATAACATCTTTTCCGGCTTGACCAGGGCTTGGTGTGTATGAGCTATCAATTTTGACGCTCGATTTATCTGCCAAGGCAGTCAATGAGATGCTGCAACAAAGAACAGCTAAAAAATACTTCGCTTTTTTCATACCAATCTCCAGGGAAATGAATGATTTTTGAATAAGAAGCATATTTATAACAGTACTTAATTAATTTGACTAAGTTTTATTCCACCGAATACCGAGATTTTTTTATAGTGCGTGCTCCCTCTATATTAATGTTAGGCAGGCAGATACATTTCAGGCAGCAAACTTAACTTCTTATGAATTTTATTAAGAAAATAAAAAAGCCCCCAATCGGGGGCTTTTATAACAAAAAGGAACTAATTACTTCTTTGTACAAGCTGGGTTAGTTGCATTTTCTTTCTTTGTGCAATCAACTTTCTTGTCATCCATCTTGCCGCCGCCGTGACCGCCTGCAAATGATGACAAAGAAACTAACATAAATGATGCGAAGATCATACTGATAACTGATTTCATATAAAACTCCAAATAAGATTTAAAAGAGAAAAGTATTGCGAAGTTATACTATCACAGGAAAATTTAGTTAACATGGCCGGTAATCAACTAATTTTCAAAATATTTAATGAACAGTTCGCCATTCAAAAAAATAGCTATTCTGACGCTTTTGTTAGCTCAACCGGCTTTGTCACAGGAGCGTTTTATCCCCTCGATGAACGAAGTTGTGGTGAATGAGTCGATCCACAGTGTGGGAGTGCGTAATGGTGAGCTAAGAGTATTAGAAAGGGCTTGGCAAGCATCACCCAATAACCTTGATGCTTCACTTTCTTATGCTAGGGCTGTATTTATCATCGGATTGCAAGAGGCTGATCTTAGGTGGTTTGGCTCAGCTAAGGCGGCTTTACTGCCTTGGTGGAAGGCTACTGACTTACCCGCAGAGGGCTTTTTTGTAAGAGGCTTAATCAAGCAAGGCTTTCATGAATTTGATGAAGGTCTTAAAGACATTAACTTAGCAATTCAGAAGAATCCCAATAAACCGGAGTTTTGGTCTTGGCGGTTTTCTCTTCATTTGCTGCGCTCAGACATCAACGGTGCTCGCCAAGACATATTAGGGATTACCCGCCTATTTGGAGAAAAAGAAGCGAACATTTACCGTGGCATTTTGTCTTACAGAACTGGCCAACCTGAGAAAGCTATTGAATTACTTAAAGCCGCTATTAAAGACTCTTACTATCAAGATGCATTTTCACAAGATTGGCTCAGCTTTCATTTGGGTGAGGCCTATCGCCTCAACGGCAATTCTGAACAAGCCATCAATGTTTGGGAAAAACAGCTAAGAAAAAATCCTAAGTCACATCTCATCAGACTTTCACTCGCTGAGCTTTACAACCATCAGGGCATGTATCAGAAGGTTTTAAAAGTATCAGGACTTGGATCTGAGTCTTACTTGATCACAGATGCACTTCTCGTTCAAGCACTGCTTGCAAGTAAAGCTTTAAAAGATCCTATTGAATCTAAGTTGGTAACTCAAATAGAAGCACGCTTAAAGTCTCAGGCAATGAGAGAAGAAATCATTATTGAGCGACCTAAGCTCAATTATTTTATTCGCTATGGCAAAAATCCTGAAAGTGGCCTTGCTTTATCGATTGATAATTGGAAGCTTCAAAACGAACTACCAGATGCAGTACTTTTTATTGAAGCGGCCTTGCTGGTTAATAAACCCATGGCAGCTAAACCTGTGATTGAATGGGTCAATAAAACAGGTATCAAGGATCAAGAACTTTCTGCGCTGATCGTTAAGCTCAAAGCTCATCCTCTTTGGACGGTGGGTCGTTCATGAGCTTATCCCCAATAATTAATATTTACAAAGCCATAACAATAAGTACCTTAAGTATTATTTTTACTTTTGCCTTATCAAGTCATGCTTATGCCCACTCGAGTAGTAACAGTTATTTAACTCTCAGTACCGCTAATAGTTTGATGACAGTCCGAGCAGATATCCCATTACGTGACATTGATTTTATTTTTGACTTAGATAGCAATCGTAACGGCCAAATCACCTGGCGAGAGGTCCTCGAACACGATAAAGAAATTTATCGTTGGATAGATCAAGGAATAACACTGAGTCACGATGGCCAAACCTGCCAGAGAAAAGACTTTGATCTTCAGGTGAGTCAGCATGCTGATGGTGTTTACCTGAGTAACTTATCAAGCTTTGCTTGCCCAGAAGCCGTTAATCTTTCTAAGGACTCTTTAACGCTAAGATATGACTTAATTTTCTCGCACGATGCTTTGCATCGAGGTTTAGTAAAAGTTGATTTTCCAGAATATCAAACAAGTGCCATAATCAGCCCTGATAAGCGAGAGGTCAAAATTTCTCAATCTGATAGTCAAGCATCAAGTACTTTTATTCGATATGCCGTTGAAGGTATTTGGCACATATTAATTGGTGCTGACCATATCTTATTCTTGTTAAGTTTATTGTTACTGGCGCCTTTTGCAATTTCAAAAAATAAAGTAACGCAATGGGAAGCTCAGAATAAATTTAAACCAGTTTTCTATGATGTTTTAGCAGTCGTTTCTGCATTCACGATTGCGCATTCGATAACGCTCAGCTTATCTGTCCTTAAATGGGTAGATATTCCAGCTAGTTTCTTTGAACCCATTATTGCTTTATCAATTGTATTAACGGCTGTTAATAACTTGTTAGGACATAGTGCGCTCAAGCGTTGGCGTTTAGCTTTTATATTTGGATTGATCCATGGATTTGGATTTGCCTCAGTTCTTCTAGACCTTGGCTTGCCTACCGGAACGCTTGCCGCCGCACTAGCTGGCTTTAATGTAGGTGTCGAATTAGGGCAGTTGTTAATAGTTATTCTATTTTTACCAACAGCATGGATTCTTCGTAAAACAGCCTTTTATCGTTGGGTGATTGTTGTTGGCGGATCATTAACAATCATCGTACTAGGAATATTTTGGGTGCTTCAACGCTTAGGATTTATAGCTTAATTAGTTAATGCCCATTTTTTACTGAACAATAGAGAGAAATTCAGCTAATATCAAGTTATTGAGAGGGCGCTGAAAATGAAGAAATACCTATTAGGCTTAATTTCTACACTATTACTGATTGGTTGTGGGCAGAGTGACCCAGTTAAGCCCCTGCCTGGCAAGCCAAGCAAAGAGACTAAAGAATCAAAAGATCCTAAGGAGCCGCCTACCGCTCCTAAACACTATATGGAATAGTGTTCTAGTGATCGTATTGACCTCAGTTAACCTTAGTTAACTCTTTCTTCTTTTCATCCAGGTGTACTCAACGCCATCGGGACATTTACCATCCGTAATACCGTCGGCTCCAAATACACCAACAAGTTCTTTCCCATCAAATTCAATTTTTACAAATTCACCCAACTCTGTTGCAAAAGCGATAGCTTGAGTGAGAGTTTCAAACTCATGAGTATCTTCTTTGTGTCTAACGATTATCAAATGATTTAAGCAAAAAGCTTATCGTAGGCCATGAGTAAGCTTTGATGCATGGAGCTGGCTTCCATATTCTCACCTAAATCTACTAAATCAAAGAATCGCTCACTTCTATCAAGTAAAGCCTTAGCTTGGCGCAATGTCTCTTTGCCATAAAGCAGTTCTAGTGAATGATCATATGCCCCAGCATCTTCAAACTGAATCAAGTTTTCAATACAGCGATAGACCAATCTTCGAGATGGGTTCATTTGTTTGTAATGATGTATCCAGTCACAGCCTTCTAAGATACCTTCTTTATCACCAATGGCTAAAGCTAATAAAGTTTTTAATTCACCAATTCTTAACTCTTTCCAAGGTGTTCCAACCGGAATGGCAAGACCTAAGATTTCCCAAAGTGGTCGTTCATCATTGAGGTTTTGTGTTTGAAGTTCTGCCAGTAGGTCTTCAATTTCTGGATCTGTCAGGCTTGATAGTCTGACTAAGGCTGGGCGGATTAAATTGCCCACACTGTTGTTTTCCCACTCTAAGTCTTCGACTGGATAAATTTCAGACATGCCGGGTACTAATATGCGGCAAGAGTAGGCACCTTGTTCTGAGAAGTCAGCAATATAGGCATCACAACCATCTAATTCAATACGCTTGCAGAGCCATTTGTAATCCTCTTCTGTTGTTATACTAAAGTTCCAATCAACAAAATCATAATCAGGTTCATCGCTCAAGAATTTCCAACTAATGACGCCACTAGAATCCACAAAATGAATCTCTAAGTTTGAGACGGAATTGATTTCATCCATATCAAAGCCAGGTTCTGCAAAATTCTCTAAAGAATCGAGTGCTCGACCCTGTAGTAATTCTGTGAGGGCGCGCTCCAGTGCAATCTCAAAACGAGGGTGAGCGCCAAAACTTGCGAAGCAACCTTGATCCTTCGGATGAAGAAGGGTGACATTCATCACAGGATAGATACCACCTAGTGATGCATCTTTAACTAATATGCCAAAACCTGCATCTCGAAGACCTTTAATACCACTCGCAATTTTTGGATAGCGTGCAATAACATCTTCGGGTACATCAGGAAGACACAGACCTTCGCTAATGATTCTGTATTTAATATGTCGCTCATAAATTTCAGACAGAGCTTGGCTTCTGGCCTCCATCATGGTGTTGCCAGCAGCCATGCCATTACTCACATAAAGATTGCCAATAATGTTGACTGGGAAATAAGTTAATTCATCATCTCTCAGGCGCTTGTAGGGAAGTGCGCAGATACCACGATCCACATTGCCTGAGTTCAAATCGACAAGGACGGAGCCATCAATGGCGCCATCAGGGTTGTAAAAGGCATGTAATTCAGGATTCAGGATGCCAGAAGGCCAATTCTCACCATCAATCGGGAACCATTTTTCTTGTGGGTAATGAACAAATTTAGCTTCACTTCGTTTCTTGCCCAAATAAAAGTGCGTCCAGAAATAATGTGTTCCTAATCTCTCAAAGAATTCTCCAAAAGCACTGGCTCTTGCTGCGAGCTCAGTTGCTCCTTTGCCATTGGCAAACAACATTGGACAATCTCGATCTTTGACGTGTGTCGACCAAATTCCTTCAACAGGATTTAAAAGAGATGATTCATTGAGAAAAAAGCCACGATCTTCCAGCTTTTTCTGCATGGTTGCAATGGTGGATTCAAGAGAGGCATCTTTGCCAGGTATGTAGCTTTCTGTAGTCATGCACCATTTTAAGGGTGCCTAAGCAACTAATCTAGTCTGATTGAAAAAAATCACCAGGCAAGTACTGGAAAACAACCATTTTTTGACATCTTTAACAAAACTTACATCCCATCATTTCCCAAATTTTAGGAGGGTTATTGCTTGTCTCTATCATCACAACATGACTGAATTTCTAGATCCCGCCATTCTTTTTTTCATCTTTGGAGTATTTGCAGGCGTTGTTAAATCTAACCTAGAAATTCCTCAACCAATCGCCAGATTCTTGTCCCTCTATTTATTGATGGCGCTTGGTCTAAAGGGTGGCTTTGCACTTCATCATTCAGGATTCACTCTTGAGATTGCAATAGCACTTGGACTGGCGATCTTTTTAGCTGTCATCATCCCTTTAATGGGTTATGCAGTTCTTAAAACTAAATTAAATCGCTATGACTCTGCAGCTATTGCTGCAACTTATGGATCAGTCAGTGCTGTGACATTTATTACGGCTACTCAAGCATTAGATCAATTTGGGATTGAGTTTGGCGGACACATGGCAGCTGCGATGGCTTTGATGGAATCTCCAGCTATCATTTTGGCAATCTTATTAGCTAATAAAGCTAGGGTTTCATCAAATCCCGCAGCAAAGTCAGTTGGTATGCCAAAAATTCTTCACGAATCTTTTACTGATGGTGCGCAGCTTCTATTACTTGGTTCAATGATCGTAGGCATTGTTAGCGGTGATGCTGGTCAAGCCATCATGGCACCATTCTCAATAGATTTATTCAAGGGCATGTTAGCTTTCTTTTTACTAGATATGGGATTGCAAGCTGCCAAGAACTTTGATGGACTCAAAGGTAAACCGCCAATTACTTTGTTTTACGCCATAGGCGCACCTTTGGTTCATGCTGCACTTGCTCTATTTTTATCTACGATTGCTGGCCTGTCCTTAGGCGACACTATTCTATTGATGGTATTGGCAGCCAGTGCGTCTTATATTGCCGTTCCTGACGTTCTTCGTCATGCATTACCTGAGGTGAACCCAGCGCTATATATGGGTATGTCTTTGGGTATCACTTTCCCATTCAATATTATTTTAGGTATACCTCTGTATACCTATGTAGCAAAGCTAGTTCATGGTTTTTGATCAAAATCGAAAGCGTTGGCACTAAGCATTAATTTAGGTTAATATGCCTTAACAAAACAAACCTAAGTATGTCTAAGATGATACAAACAGGTACAGGCCTTCAATACGAGGATAAAAAAATTGGAACCGGAGCCGGGGCAACCCCTGGTAAATCGGTTGCGATTCATTACAAGTGCTGGATAACTGGTTATGGAAAAGACCCCATAAAGATTGGCGAAACTGTTCGTTCAGACCCACTTTGGTTCACTATTGGTAAGAAGATGGTTATTGAAGGATGGGATGAGGCGGTGAGGGGCATGAAAATCGGAGGAATCAGAGAGGTCGTAGTTCCACCGCACCTTGGTTATGGTTCTGATGGTCTTGGTAGAAAAATTCCTCCCAATGCTACTCTGCTTACTGAAATTGAGCTCCTCATCATCGATTGAACGAGTACAGATTTTTTCTGACAGTCGTTGACGGAAGTTTCCAATATTTCAAGGTGAGAAGCTCAGGCAAAAGTTATCTGGGTAGGTCAAATTAGCACTTCAAGCAAAACTAATTTTATGAGTGCTTAATTGAGAACGATTATCAACAAAACATCATAAAAAACATAATCTTAGTAATAGGCTCACAAGCATGTGATTTCTACTCTAGAATGAGTTTCCCTCATTCTAATTATGGTTATAAAAATGATTAATTCACGTCGTAAGTTTCTACTCATTTCAGCAGCAGGCGCTGCTACTCTTTCATTGAATAAATTTGCTAACGCGCAAGCAATGGTTGGTGAAGCTGAACCACAAGCTGTAGCTTTGCATTACAAAGCTGACACAACTAAAGTTGACCAAGCAAAATATCCTAAGCATGCTGCTACACAGCGTTGCGATAATTGTGCTCTTTATCAAGCTAAAGGTGCAGCAGCAGGTGCATGTAGTTTATTTGCAGGTAAGCAAGTTGCTGCAGCTGGTTGGTGTTCTGCTTGGGTTAAGAAGTAATTAAATAGCTTAAAAGCATATAAATAAAAAGCCGCTTTAAATTCAGAGCGGCTTTTTTTAAATCAATTAATTAAATTCAATAGCTATCTAAAATAATGAACTTAATTAAGTATTTTTATCAGCCATTCAAAAAACTCCAGCAGTGGTTTGACGATATTTTGAGCTTGATCAAGGCTAATCTTCGATAAGTCGATTGCTTTTCATTTTCTTGGACACATTCAACAGATTTCTGCATAAAAAGCTATGATATTTTAATGAATGATAAAACTAATCTCTCCCTCCACTACGACCCTCAAGGGCTATCTGATCGTGTAGCACTCTTTTTCACAAAAAGTATGCGCTTTTTTGCAGATACCTTTTTTAGGAAGCGTTATGGTCACCGCGCCGTCATCCTTGAAACTGTCGCTGGTGTCCCTGGAATGGTAGCGGGGATGTGGACGCATTTAACTAGTTTGCGTCAAATGAAGCAGGGTTATGGCCCTAAGATTAGAGTTTTATTGGCTGAAGCAGAAAATGAAAGAATGCATCTCATGACATTCATTGAGATTGCAAAGCCGAACGTTTTTGAAAGGTACTTAGTCTTATTTGTCCAAGCGATCTTTTGGAATTTTTATTTCATTATTTATGTTTTCTTCCCAAGAACGGCTCATCGTATTGTTGGTTACTTTGAGGAAGAGGCAGTTTATTCTTACACGGAGTATCTCAAGCAGATTGATGAGGGCGGGACACCCAATATTCCGGCCCCTAAGATCGCCATTGATTATTGGAAGTTAGCTCCTGATGCAACATTAAGAGATGTTGTCATAGCTGTTCGTAAAGATGAGACTGAACATCGTGATGCTAATCATGAATTTGCTAATGAGTACGACGTTAAGTAATTAATTCATATACTCATTAGTAGATCTATGAGGGCTGCTAATGGGTTTCTCGAACTTCAAGTTCCCCATAAATTAAAAATTGAGTTGAAGCTAATTTCCAGCCCAAATCTTGAAGAATATCTTGGTAGGTGCCAGAGTATTTTCTGGTGATTCCATAGAATATCTCTGAGATCTCGATTTCTTCTTCCTCAGACATATTGGTTGAGAAGCGAATGATCTTTTTACCCTTGTAGATTTCGCTGATTTCAGCACCATCGATTTCGCTGATAGCAATTCCAAGATGAGGGTTATATTTTTTTAAGAAGATGGGCTTTATTTTGGTGACAAGCGAACCAATACGCCAAACGATGCCGCATTTTATTTCCAAGTCAGATCTTATGAAACATTCCTGTTTCACGATGGAATTTGGTTCCAGTGGAACAATTCTGTAGTACACATCGACCCCCAACAATAGTCGGTTTCAATATGCTTATTCTGATACGGAGATGTTTCAGATTTGTGATGCTTTTGTATTAAAAAAATTAAAGATCAGAGAATCGATCCTACTTCAGATAGATATCGTAAAGAATAATCATCCAAGTTATAAAACACATGAACAGTGCTAGTAATACAGCCGCGCTACCAAAATCCTTTGCTCTCTTAGACAATCCGTGAATATCAAAGGATATCCTGTCGATAGCAGCTTCAACGCTTGAATTCAAGAGTTCAACAATCAAAACTAGAAATACACTGGCAATGAGTAATATTCTCTCAACTGATGAGCAGGGTAAAAATATAGCTACTGGAATCAAGACAACCGACAAAGCCAGCTCTTGTCTAAAGGCGCTCTCTTCATGAAAAGCATACTTGAGACCATTCCAAGAATTGATCGCTGCTCTTATTGCTCGAGTAAATCCTTTGTTGCCTTTATGAGGATTATCTTTTATTGAGTATTTAGAATCCATTAATCAATCCAAGTAAAAGAAACATTAAGCATCATTATTATGACAAATTTATGTCATTAAACAATTCATGATTACGTCACAAGACCGTTAAAAAACTTTCATTTAAAGGGGGCACACTGATGTCAATTCAATGACGAAAGGTTCCAATGAAAATCACTGTAATAGGATCTGGTTATGTGGGGTTAGTTACAGGAGCTTGTTTAGCTGAGCTTGGCAACCAAGTTTGTTGTTTTGATGTCAATCAAGAAAAAATTGATTTACTCAACGCGGGTGAAGTTCCAATTTATGAGCCTGGGTTAAAAGAATTGATATCTGGTTCCAGAGATAGTGATCGCCTTTACTTCACTTCAAATCCAGCTGATGCTGTTGTTTTTGGTGATGTCTTATTTATTGCAGTAGGTACGCCCTCTGATGAATCAGGTTCTGCTGACCTAAGTCATGTCCTCGCGGTCGCGAAAACCATTGGCCGACATATGGATAGATTTAAAGTTGTCGTTAACAAATCAACTGTTCCTGTGGGATCTGCAGATAAGGTGAGAGCGGTCATTGAGCAAGAGCTAGCTATTAGAAATCTACCCATCGAGAATTTTTCAGTTGTTTCTAACCCAGAGTTCCTCAAAGAGGGTGCTGCCATTGATGACTTTATGCGACCGGATCGTATTGTTGTAGGAACATCTAATGACACGGCAGGTATTTCAGCTAAGAGAGTCATGAAAAATCTTTACAGCCCATTTAATCGTAACCATGAGCGCACGCTTTACATGGATCTGAAAAGTGCAGAATTAACTAAATATGCTGCAAATGCGATGTTAGCAACACGTATTTCATTTATGAACGAAATGGCAAATTTGGCAGATAAAATTGGCGCCGATATTGATTTTGTTCGTCAGGGTATTGGATCAGATAAACGTATCGGCTATGACTTCTTGTACGCTGGAACTGGTTATGGTGGAAGTTGTTTCCCTAAAGATGTTTCTGCCTTGATTCATATTGGCAATGAAGTTCATCAGGATATGAAAATCATTAAATCCGTTAATGAGGTTAATCAAATCCAAAAAAGTTCACTGGTTAAAAAAGTCGTTTTTAAATATGGCGATCAATTAAAAGACCATACCTTTGCAGTTTGGGGGCTAGCATTCAAACCCAATACTGACGATGTAAGAGAAGCACCTAGTCTCATTGTTATCAAAAACCTACTTTTAAGAGGTGCCAAAATAAAAGCTTATGACCCTGTTGCAGTTGAGCAGGCCGCTCATGTCTTGACACATGAGCTCAATGAGACTCCTCAGTTCTTAAAAAACATCAGTTTTGTTAACTCTGCTGATGATGCTCTCATTGGTGTAGATGCTTTATTAGTCATGACAGAATGGCGCGCTTTCAAAAGTCCAAGCTTTAATGACATGGCATTGAAGATGAAGCAGAAAGTTATTTTTGATGGAAGAAATCTCTACGACCCTGAGATGCTTGCTCAGTTTGGTTTCGAGTATTACGGTATTGGACGCAATAACATGAACTTTTTTGGAGGTGATGAGTGGTTTTCGGTGAATGAATCATTTGAAAACAATCAAGCTCATTCTGATCAAATGGTTGAAGCTCAAATCCAAACAAACAATCAAAGATTATCTAGTTAACTACTAACTTTCTTAAGTTTGAGCTGTGTTCTTTCAGTAATGATAAAAAATCAGGAGGTGATAGCTTCATTTTCACCTCTGATTCACCCATCATATTTTTGGTTTGAAGCTTGTGCTTGACGCACATTTTCTTGATGGGAGTATTCCAACCAATACAGTGCATATATAAATATTGATAGTGTCTATTGCGGGACCATGTAATGGCCTCGTCAATCATCATGCTAGCAATGCCTTGTTTTCTAAAGTGGGGATCAACAATTAATCCAAACTCAACCGTTTGTTGGTGTGTTGCAATGTGCGTAACACCCACCCAATGATTATCTTGAGTAGCTATCAGCAAAAAATGATTATTAGGAAATTGCGTAATACGGTTCATCAGCAAATCAATGGCATGATCCTTGGTGTTATTGCCAAAGTAATTTTGCAGTGTTTCAGAGTCTTGCTCTTTAAGCCAGCGACCGTAAAGAAACCATTCATGCTGATCTAGAAAGTATGTCTTGATCATTTATTCACCGATCAGTCGATTGTCATTTCTCGAGTGATAAGCTTTTCGGATCTCTCTCCAAGTTTCTAGAAATAGATATAGGGTGTTTAATACTTTTTTCATATACGCTCCTGTGGTTAAGGGTTTAAGTAAAAAGTTCTTTTGGAACTTCTTGTTCAACTATGAATATGGAGTGTGACAGGAGTATTAAGTTATAAAAATTAATTTAAATTTATTTCTTTTTTAAACGTCTTGCTTGCCGAGAATCTTATAGTCTTGCAAACATTGATCGTTAGCTGCTTTCCTGTTTTGGGATGGCGTCCTAAACGCTCAGATCTTTCGCTTATTGAAAAAGTGCCAAGCTCAGTCAAATTAACTTTTCCCTCGGCTGCCAATTTTTCAATAATGCCCTCAAGCAGTGCATTCAAAGCAAAGTCAGCTCGGTTGATGCTGATGTTTGATACTTTCGAAATGATGACGACCAAGTCTGACTTTTTCATTTTTTACTTAAAAAAAAGCACTTCCGAAGAAGAGCGCTGTGAAGAGGAGAGTTCATTTATCTGTTGAATAAAGTGAACATCACAAATTTAAATTTCATTTATTACATCTTTGTGAATGAGGTTTGTAAATTTAATAGATACTTTTTTTTATAAGAATATTTGCATTAACTCACTAAGATAAAATAATTCCTACGGAATTTCACAGATTTGAAATAATTACAAATGATCATAAGCACATTCACAACTCAATGAAGCCCTGCCATGAATGAATTTAACGATCCGATAGTTAACCCTACTGATAAGAAAACCATCAGTGAATTAGTCAATCCTCAGCGACGAAATATTCTTATTTCGTCTGCTGTAGCAGCTTTATTCACAAGTACAAATGTTTTGGCATCCGAAAAGACAAGCAAAGCGCTATTTGGTTTTCAGTCTGTTTCTTACACCCTAGCCAATGACGATATTCAAGTGCCCACCGGTTATAGCTGGTCTGTGGTTGCTGCATGGGGCGATTCTATAAACGGACAAACAAAGAGTATTTCACCAGACGTCTCGGACAGCTCATCAGATCAAGAAAAACAATTTGGTATGCATCATGATGGGTGTGCCTTTTTCCCGGTTAAGTTAAACGGTTCTGATTCTATTAAGGGAATTTGGGTTACTAATCACGAATATACGGATGATGGTTTGTTGCATGCTGGTGGTATGGAGCCTTGGACATCTGAAAAAGTCAAGAAATCACAAGCTGCTCATGGCGTAACGGTATCGATGATTCAAAAATCAGATAACGGTCAATGGAAAGTGGTCAATGACCCACTGGCAAGAAGAATTACTGCCAATACTCTTTGTACTGTTTCAGGGCCTGCATCAGGCAGTTCCTATATGAAGACAGCTGATGATCAAAAAGGTAATCAAGTTTTAGGAACGCTCAATAATTGTGCTAATGGTGTAACGCCATGGGGAACTTACTTAACTTGCGAAGAAAACTTTAACGGTTATTTTGTTAAAACTGCCAAACCTAATATGCATGAGCAAAGAGTAGGTGTTGATAACAAGGGTTTTGGTTATCGTTGGCAAGAGCATGACGAGAGATTTAATTTAGATAAGCACCCCAATGAAATTAATCGTTTTGGTTGGGTTGTTGAGATTGATCCTAAAGATCCGAAGTCAACTCCTATTAAGCGAACAGCTTTGGGTCGTTTTAAGCATGAAGGTGCCGCATTAACAATTGCTAAAAACAAAAAAGTTGTTGTTTACATGGGTGATGATCAAAGAAGCGAATATGTTTATAAATTTGTCAGCAAAAAATCATATGACCCAGTTAATCAGTCAAATAACAAAGACTTGCTAGATAATGGCACTTTGTATGTGGCGCGTTATGATGCTGATGGAACTGGTCGTTGGATTGCTCTTGAACATAACCGTAATGGCTTAACAGCCGCAAATGGATTTAATGATCAAGCCTATATTCTGATTCATGCTCGATTAGCCGCTGACTTTGTTGGTGCCACATCAATGGACCGTCCGGAGTGGGTAGCTGTCAATCCGAATAACCAAGATGTGTATGTCACTTTGACAAATAATTCCGATCGTGGAACTAAGGTCAATCTTAATGCAGCTAATCCAAGAGCCAATAACTTAATGGGGCATATCGTCCGTTGGAGTGAGGCTAACGGAGATAGTTCAAGCACTGTATTTAAGTGGGAGATTTACACCCTTGCGGGAGATCCTAACAGTACTGAACCTCATTTGCGCGGCAATGTCATCGGGGATACACTTGGTTCGCCTGATGGCCTATGGTTTGATAAGCGCGGTATCTTGTGGACTCAAACAGATATATCTACTTCAGCGCTTGGTAAAGGCGCATACGCTCAAATAACTAACAATGCCATGTACGCCTCTGATCCAAAGACTAAAGAATTTAGACGCTTTTTGATAGGTCCTAAAGGGTGCGAAGTAACTGGTATAGATATGACGCCTGACATGAAAACGATGTTCGTCAATATTCAGCATCCTGGTGAGTCTCCATCTGAGCGCTCAAACCCTCAAACCCCACAAGCAATTTCAAATTGGCCTGATAAAAATAGCTTTACTAGACCTAGATCAGCGACGATTGCTATATGGCGTAATGATGGAAAAGTAGTTGGTTCATGATTTTAGCGATTGGCTTATTCATTTGAGGTATGCTTCTCATAAATCAATGGAGGAAAAATGTCTAAAACTTTCGTGAATCGTTTGACTTTGATCGGCAATCCCGCGGTTGAATCCCTTAATACTGAGATCAACAACAGATTCATTGCTGATGAAAATAAATATGGCCCAGGTGACAACTACTCTGTATATCGTGTTTTTTATGGATTAAACACCACAGAAGCTAAAAAAGTTAACCAGGAAGATGACATTGAAGAGCTATGGTATTCAGATGATTCAGAATGGGAAGCTCCTTCGACTGGATTCACGATCTTTAGCGCTCCAGAAAAATTAGATGACTTGCAAAATCACATCTTATTTTTTGCTAGTGCCTTAGATAAACAACTCATCGTTTGTAATCAGGCCTATAACCTACCTATCAGTAAGTGCTCAGTAAGATATTTGGTGCTTGATGGCGGTAAGTTTCATGATTTTAAAGCATCCGCTAAGATTGATACACCTAAGAAGCACTCTGAAAAAACTGATCAAATGATTGACTTTGTTCGTGAGGAAATCAAACAAGAAGCCTTTAAGAAAATGATGAAGAAGATTTCTTGGGTTAAAAAGTCAATGTATAAGTAATATCCTAATATTCCGTTATTCAATAAACCATAAAAACCACCCTCGGGTGGTTTTTTATTTATATAATTAATCATATAAAAAACTATTTAAATTCATTTACTTAGCAGTATTTTATAGCCGTCATATTATTTTTCATGTTTTAACCAATCTGAAATACATTTGAAACACAGGCGTGAGAAATTACATGGATGAGTGAAATTTTCAGGCAAATTGACAACATTTATCGCACAAATGGTGATTTGTCCTATTTTGGTGAAGGTGTTAGTCAGATTGAACATGCTTGGCAATGTGGACAGCTAGCAAAAACAAATAGCGCATCTCTTAAATTGCAATTAGCTGCTTGGCTTCATGATATTGGCCATTTACTATCAAAAGAAGGTGAAACCCCCACACTCAAAGGTCACAATGATCGCCATGAGCTGGTTGGGAGTAATTTTTTAAAGCATTTGTTTCCTGAAGCCGTATTTGCACCCATTGCCCTTCATGTTGAAGCAAAGAGATATTTAGTCGCAACAGACAGTAGTTATTCAGAAAAGCTTTCATCGGATTCTATTAGAAGTTTAGCCTTGCAGGGTGGTCCTTTATCTATCGAGGAATGCCAAAACTTTTTATCTAAGCCATTTGCTCTGGATGCAATAGCGCTCCGCCGATGGGATGATCAAGCAAAAGATTCAGAATGTAGTTTGCTAAGCAAAGAAGAAGTGCTTAGTGAGCTTAACGATTTGATGGTGAGCTGTTCGTGAGTGATCAAATGCTTATTGTCGACAATGCAAACAAGACATTTTCTGGATCAGAGCGAAAGACCATCGCTTTAAAAAATGTTTCTATCTCCGTCAATCAAGGCGAAACAGTTGCCTTACTTGGCGCCTCTGGTTCAGGTAAGTCAACCCTCATTCGGGCAATCTGTGGATTAGAAAGACTAGATACTTGTAGTGGTCCAATTACTGTTAATGATCATATCATTCAGATAAATGGCAAAACTAGCGAAAACGTCCGTGAAATTAGATCCTCGATTGGCGTGATATTCCAACAGTTCAATTTAGTTAATCAGTTAGATGTCATTACTAACGTACTCATTGGGCTTGGACCTCAGAAAAATATTTTCCAATTAGTACTCAGACGATTCACGATGGATGAAAAAGCTCTTGCTCTAGATGCTTTAGAAAAAGTAGGAATGGTCGATTATGCCTATCAACGATCATCTACTTTATCAGGAGGTCAGCAGCAACGAGTTGCGATTGCGAGAGCCTTGGTGAAAGGTTCAAAACTATTACTTGCTGATGAACCAGTCGCATCTCTCGATCCTGAGTCCGCAAGAAAAGTCATGGATTTAATTGTCAATCTAAGTCAGCAGTTTGGACTAACTTTAGTTACCAGCCTGCATCAGGTAGCTATTGCTAGAAAGTTTTGCGACAGAACCATTGCACTCAATCGAGGGTCTTTGGTATTTGATGGAAAAACAAATGATTTGTCTAGAGAATCTTTAGCGAATCTATATGGATCCCAAGTAGGGGATATTGAAATGGATGATGAGTTATCACATTCAGATGAAGTAAAGCGTCCGCAGTTAGTTCTTGTTAATTAATAAATAGGAGTTTTTATGTTAAAAAAAGCAATTGTTATTGGAATGCTGGCATTAAGTACAGTTTCTGTCTTTGCAAAAGAAATTAGTTTTGGAATTATTGCAACTGACTCTGCTACAGCTCAGCGTGATCGTTGGGAGCCGTTTTTCCGTGATATGGAAAAAGCAACTGGTTTGACTGTTAAATCATTCTATGCCCCAGACTATGCAGGTGTTATTGAAGCCATGCGTTTTAATAAAATTCAAGTAGCTTGGTATGGTAATAAAGCTGCAATGGAAGCTGTTGATCGTGCAAGCGGTGAGGTATTCGCGCAAGTTGGTTACGCTGACGGTACTTGGGGTTATCACGCACTTTTGATTACGCATAAGGATTCTCCTTATAAGACTCTAGATGACGTTATCAAAAACGGTAAAAATATTAATTTTGGTATTGGTGATCCTAACTCAACTTCTGGTTTTTTAGTGCCGTCTTATTACATTTTCGCGCAACGAAAAATCGAAGCTCGTGACACTTTTAAAACAGTAAGAAATGCAAGTCATGGCGCAAATATCCAAGCTATCCTTGCTAAGCAACTTGATGTTGCAACAAACAACACTGAAGATATGGGTCGTTTAGAAGCAACTAAGCCTGAATTGGCAAAAGAAATCCGTGTTGTATGGAAAAGCCCTTTGATTCCGAGTGATCCGTTTGTATGGAGAACAGACTTAGACAAAGACACTAAGGAAAAAATCAGAAAGTTTGTTCTTAACTACGCTAAGACCAATCAAGCTGAAAAAGATGTTCTTAAGAATATCTATAACTACGCTGGTTTTAGAGCCTCTACAAATGCTCAATTGAATCCAATTCGTCAACTTGAGTTATTTAAGGATCGTAGCAAGATACAAGCTGATACAACAATTTCTGATGCTGAAAAGACAAAGAAATTTGCTGAAATTGATGCTGCATTAGCAAAACTTAAGTAAGTGACAAGTATTCCAAGTCCTGAATCTATTGATAAAGCTAAGGCGAGAGCCTTAGCTCAGAGACCTGGTTTTACTTATTACATTGGTTGGGCAGTATTTTTTTTAGTTTTAGCATGGTCATGGCATGGGGCAGAAATTCGCCCCATGGACTTGATCAAAGATTCTGGGAATATGGCGACCTACACCAAGGATTTTTTCCCGCCAAGTTTTAAAGATTGGAAGCTATACGTTTCCGAAATGTTGGTAACCGTTCAAATAGCTATTTGGGGAACTTTACTAGCAATTATTTTTGCTGTGCCACTAGGCCTTTTAAGTTCATCAAATGTTGTCAAGCCTTGGATATATCAACCACTCAGACGTTTAATGGATGCTTTGCGTGCCATCAATGAGATGGTATTTGCTATGTTATTCATTGTGGCTGTTGGTTTAGGGCCGTTTGCAGGAGTTTTAGCTCTTTTTGTACATACAACTGGTACTTTGGCTAAATTATTCTCTGAAGCCGTTGAAGCTGTAGATTCAAGACCTGTTGAGGGTATTCGAGCTACTGGAAGCCACCCCATCGCAGAGATTGTTTTTGGAATTCTTCCACAAGTCATGCCATTGTGGATTTCTTACTCGCTCTACAGATTTGAATCAAATGTTCGATCAGCATCAGTTGTTGGCATGGTCGGCGCCGGCGGTATAGGAGTTATCCTTTATGAAGTGATCCGAGGCTTTCAATATGCTGAGACATGCGCAGTTTTAATTATCTTAATTGTTACAGTGACTATTATTGATTTGATTTCTTCTTTTTTAAGGCGTCTAACAAGCTAGAAATGAAGCCTAATATTTATATTGGCTCAAACTCAATCGAAGAGTTGTGTCATTTATACCCCAACAGAAATATCCATCTTTGGCATATTCCTGAGATTGATAATGGATTCTTAAGAAATATCAAAAGTAATTTAGGTAGTCGAATTCTTACTCAGCAAACATATCACTACGGAATGCCTGAGTTGAATCAAGTGGCTGCTATGCATGAGCAATTTTCCTTAACTGTAAAAGATCCCCATTCAGTTATTTTAGGTATTGGGGGCGGAAGCTTAATGGATTTTGCTAAAGTCATTCGATTCACTACACTTGAAAAAAGTTGGTTCAAAAGCCAGTTAGATTCACCATTGAATTTAATTCCTGATTTTGTTAATAAGCATCCATTAATCTTAGCGCCAACGACGGCTGGTACTGGCAGTGAAGTGACTGGCACTGCAACGATTTGGGACTTCAACTCTCATAAAAAGCATTCTTTCTTTGGGACAGAAGTTTATGCAGATCAAGCAATGATTGACCATCAATTATGTTTTGGAGCTCCCTGGGTGTTAACTAGAGATTCAGGATTAGACGCTCTTTCTCATGCCATGGAGTCTATTTGGAATAAGAATGCTACCGCTGAAACTAGGGATCAAGCGATCAAAGCTATTCAAAAAATTTGCAATAACCTTCCTTTATTGCTCATCAATATCAATAATTCTGAAGCCCGAAAAGAAATGAGCGAAGCTTCTCTTTTGGCTGGACTTGCCATGGCAAAAACTCAAACTTCACTTGTTCATGCACTTTCATATGATGAAACAATCCATCATCAATTTAGCCATGGCTTTGCATGCGCCATTTGGTTGCCAATCGTATTGAAAATAGCAAAAGAACTACCTCATCAAAGTTTGATGAATGATTCTCTTGAGATTGCTTTAGGTCAGCATTTATCATCACCTAAGGGATTATTGGATTGGCTTAAGTCACTTGGCATTCCAGCATCTGATCCATATCATCTTACTCAAGGGCAAATTATCAAAATTGAGCAGGCAAAACAGTCTCCAAGAGGTAAAAATTTTCTAGGATCAAATTAAGAATATGAAGAAATATGATTTAGTGATTGTTGGTGCTGGAATTGTTGGTATGGCGCACGCCTACGAGGCAGTTCAAAGGGGCCTATCAGTTCTGATTATTGAGAAAAATCAATCTTGTGTTGGAGCATCCGTTAGAAACTTTGGATTTATAACGGTTTCCGGACAGTCAAGTAAAGACACTTGGAGAAGAGCTAGATATTCGAGAGATGTTTGGGCATCCATTTCAGAAAAGGCGGGTATTCCAATTATCCATAGAGGAAGCTGGATCGTTTGCCAGAGACCAGAGGCATTGGATGTTGCTAGTGCATTTTTAAATACTGATATGGGAGCTGATTGCCAGTTATTCAGGCCGAAGGATTTTTCTCACTTAGAAAGTTTAGGATTTAAAAATATCTCAGCGCTTCGGCTTGATCATGCGGCAGGTTTGCTTTACAGCCCTCATGAGTTTCGTGTTGAGTCTCGTGAAGCCATTCCAATGATGGCTGATTGGTTAAGCTCTTCCTTAAAGGTTGATTTTTGTTGGGGAGCAGAAGTATTTTCTTGTGATGACTCACAGATTCATACGTCGGCCGGAACTTTTTATACTGAAAAAGTTGTGATTTGTCCAGGTGCTGACTTAAGCGGGATTGCAAAAAAATATTTAGCTCAGCATGATATTCAGTTATGCACATTACAAATGTTAAGAGTAAAAGTTGACGACCACATCATCCTTCCTGGTTCTGTGATGACTGACAATAGTCTTGCTCGGTATCTTGGGTGGGCAGATTTACCAGAGGCTTTAGCGCTAAAAGTAAAAATCCAAAAAGAAATGCCTGAATTTTTAAAAGAAGGTATCCATTTAATTGCCGTTCAAAGTTCAGACGGTAGTCTTGTGATTGGTGATTCTCATCAATATGGCAATGTTGAAGATGTTTTTGCCAAAGACAGAATCGATCAGTTAATTATTGAGCTTTTGGGGCAAACAATTAATTTTTCTCAATTTAAGGTTTTGGAGCGTTGGACTGGTGTCTATCCATCTTCAAGTCAACAAGATGCCATCATTGAGAAGGTTTCAGACTCTTTAAGAGTAGCGGTTGTTACCAGTGGTACAGGTGCAAGTACAGCTTTTGGTTTAGCAAAAGACAATTTTGATGATTGGATATAAAAATGATTAAAGCGGTAATTTTCGATTGGGCTGGAACAACAGTAGACTTTGGTAGCAGAGCACCTATGGAGGCTTTTGTAAAACTGTTTAAAAAAAATGGCTTAGATATTACGATTGATGATGCCAGAGTTCCAATGGGGCTGAACAAGTGGGATCATATTCAAGAGCTTCTTGAAATGCCTCATGTGAAAAGTCAGTGGTTCAATACTTATCAAAGAGAATCTATAGCTGCGGATATCGATAAGCTACTCAATGAGTTTATTCCAATGAATAAAGTGAGCTTAATTGAATGTTCTGATGTGATTCCGGGTGTAGTCGACGTGGTTCATCATCTTGAATTTAACGATATTAGAATTGGATCAACTACAGGTTATGTGAGGGAGCTGATGGATGTGCTTGAGCCTCTTGCGGCAAAACAGGGTTATAGACCTGAAATTTCATTGTGTTCTGGTGATACGCCAAGTGGCAGACCAAGTCCACAGATGATGAAGCGATGCGCAGATTTTTTTGGTATCGATCAACCTCACCAAATGATTAAAGTTGATGATACCCAACCAGGTATTGATGAGGGTAAGAATTTTGGATGTTGGACTGTAGGTGTTGCAGTAACTGGCAATGCATTAGGATTGTCTTTGGAAGAGTTCAATCAACTCCCAGAACTTGAGAAAGCGTCATTGGTTCAAATTGCACGAGATCGGATGGCTGCCATGAAGCCTGACTTTGTTATTGATTCTGTGGCTGATTTATTACCCATTGTTGATAAGATCAATCAGAATCTCAGTCAAAATCAATTTCCTAAAGTGGTGAATCAATAAATATTTCTTATTGAGATGTGTAAGCCATTGAAAATATTGCATATTTATTTTTTCGTGGTTACTTAATTTCTATATAACTTATGGCAATTTGCACTCAATTGCAAATTTTTCCAGTTAAGGTATAGTGATTTCATGCGTATTACAACTAAAAGCCGTGCAGCAGTTACAGCCTTAATTGATTTAGCTCTTCACTCCAAAGACGGTGGAGTTGTTTCTTTGGCTGAAATTGCTGAGAGACGTGACATTTCTTTATCTTATTTAGAGCAGTTATTTGCTTCATTGCGAAAAGCTGAAGTTGTTAACAGCTTTAGAGGTCCCGGCGGCGGCTATGTTTTAGCCAGAGATGCCAACCAAATCAGCTTAAAAGATATTGTGATTGCGATTGATTACAGTAACACTAAGACTAATGAAGCGAATGAGCTTTGGTCCTCATTAGAGACATTTATGTTGGAACATATGGATAGCATTAATTTAGGCATGTTGGTTCAACAGAACCAAGACAAATTAAATCCATCAGCAATTAAGCAAAAGAAAGAAAAGACCTCAACCAAAGTTGCTGCTGCGATTCAAAAGAAAGCAATTGCAGCTAAGCGTGAGGCTGTTCAGAAAAAGAAGTTCATTGCTAACTCAGTATTCTCTTGGGCTCTTTGCTCATCTAACAAAGCTAAGATTTCTTAAAAAAATCTGAACAAAACTTAATAAAAAATCAGCTTCACTAACCATGAAGCTGATTTTTTTTGCAGGACTTTTATGAAGGAAGCTTCAACTGCTACTTCTAGCGTCTGCAGTTAAAGCTGGGTCTCCATATTTGAGGAAATTCTCGCGATGGCGTCTGTAAAACAGCAAACCTTCTTGTAAGCTGGTAACAGTAGCGCCCAACTCTAGCATCTTGTCCCATAGGTTCCAATCTTCTTGAGGGTGATGACCGTCCTCGAATCTCTTTTCGTAACCAATCTTTTTACCCATCGATGTCCTGTAAAGCATTGAACCGTGGTGTAGATTTTGGCGATCCCAATACAAGTCACCTTGATGTGGCTCAGTTTCACCGGGAACACGAACTAAGATTTCATCTTTGAGCTCACCTGTAACAACAATGTCATAAGTAACAATATCTGTTTTAGCATGAGAGAGTAGCTCAATAGCATCGGATCTCAGCCAATTATCAGCTCCGATAAAGAGTACATATTCTGTATCAACTCTGGCTAGCATATCTTGAAAATTATTAACAGTTCCTAAGTTCTCAGGACGAAGGACGAATTCAACGTTTGGATACAAAATTGGTAGATGCTGACAATCTCCCCAACCATCATCCACAAATAAAATCTTTGCCGGTGCTTGGGTTTGGGATAGTAAGGACTCGATGCAATGTGCTGCAAGGTGGCCGTAACGATAAGAGGCTATAACAACTGTAATCATAGAAATGAATTAGACCATGAATCAATCATTCTTTCAGTGACACATCAATAAGTCAAAAAACTGCTTTTCACACAATTGTCAAAATTCATGAATAATCAAATCTTACCTATTAATGCTCATATCAAAAACTATTAAAAACTACAAAAGGTCGATCACATGCTGCATCAAGCTTCTATTGAATTAAAAGATTTAAAACTAGATACAAAAATTGGTACTTATGGCCCAGATGATGTCGTGCCTGATGATCATTTGCTTGATTTGACGCTTTGGATTGACCCAAAACTTGTACTAATTCCACAAGATGGTATGGATCATGTTTTTGATTATGATCCGCTCATTATTGAAATTGATTTGATTGCTGCTGATGGTCATTACGATACCCAAGAGAGACTTATGACTCGTATCGTTCAAGCCTGTGCCAAGTATCAAGCCATTCATGCACTTGAAATAAGCTTAAGAAAAGGTCCTGTCAGACGAGGATCGGGTAGCTTAGGTGTGAAGGTATCCGTTGACCAAGCTACATTGCATTCAATGCGCTAGAAGTTAAGAGACTTAGAACTACTTATCTAAACGTCTCGCCAAAGATTGCATACGAGGTCTGATGACTAAAAATCCTCTGTAAGACATTTCTAAAATAAAAAGAACACCTGGTAATTTAGCGATCTTAGAAAGCCAGCGCCAGCCTGGCAATCGATCCCACATCGCTACAAAAGCAGCTGCGCCATCAATGCGTGTGCCATCTGATTTTTCAACATGGAAGCGCGCTAATAGCTTTTCACGATCAGCTGCATAACAAAGCGTTTCAGATGAGTTTTGACTGATATCTATAAATGACAGAGAACTGTTCTGATCTCTGTCAGACAAACCCTTGACATGAGCAATCTCTCTTTTACAAAGAGGGCAGGCGCCGTCATAAAGAACTTTAAGTACTTCTAGCTTATTTTCTTGATTCATTCTTGATCGATCTAAAAGTGAGATTAATTCTTGCAGGAGTAGCTAATTTTGTAGTGACCAAACTGTGTGACCAATATTCTTGCGTTGGGGGTTGCATCATTAAAACACTGCCATTCTCCAGAATAATCGAAGCTTTTGTTTTGTCTATCTTATGCCTAAAAGCAAACTTACGACTAGCCCCCAAGCTAATTGAAGCAATGGGAGCTTTAGGATCTAATTCTTTTTCATCATCGCTGTGCCAGCCCATGCCTTCTTCGCCACTATGGTAAAGATTGAGTAAGCAAGAGTTAAATACGCAACCAGCTAGTTTTTCAAGTTGAGCTTTCATTTGTAAAAGCTCAGGTGTCCAAGCTTCCGGATTCTTTTTGACACCTGAGTAGGTATAGGAACAATCAGAGTCTCCAACCCAGACTACTTTTCTCTTAGTAGTGATCATTTTGCCAAACATCATTATTTGATCAGCCTGCCAATCTAAAGATTGAAGCAGTTGATCAAATAAAAGAGTGCTTTGATCCTCATTGAAAAACCTCGGCATGTACTCTACCCGACCATCCTTCTCTAAGACAGTATGGGTTGTATCTTGATGTGGATGATTAAAAAGTAAAGATTGCATCATCACTGACAACTAAGCGAATAAGAGCGCATTGACGCTAAAAACTCTAGAATAGACGTATTAATCATTTTTAATATTAAAGAGGCTGCTATGAGTACACCAGATAAAAGATGTTGTGGGTCAGGCGTATGCATTATCAATGATCAGGGCGAGTGCTGGTGCGGTCAGGTTTGGAACGGCGAAAAAATGGTTGCCCCGACTCTAAAAATGATGGAAGCTGATGATTCTGACGAGGCTAGCCCAGCA
This sequence comes from Polynucleobacter meluiroseus, assembly GCA_945881875.1. Taxonomy (GTDB): domain Bacteria; phylum Pseudomonadota; class Gammaproteobacteria; order Burkholderiales; family Burkholderiaceae; genus Polynucleobacter; species Polynucleobacter meluiroseus_A. The sequence goes on along the minus strand of CAMCVH010000001.1, from coordinate 548,750 downwards.
AACAAGCCTGAATCTAAACCTGAAGCTTAGGCATTGGTGCCAAGCAAGCCTCAGCTGCTGACTTTTCAACCGCTGGTAACCAAGATGGCTTTTTATCCCCTTTACTTAATTCGCTCAATTGAGATGGACTGAGAGTATTAAGAAGAAACTTAGAGGTACAGTCGCAGAAAGGATGGAAAGCCTCAGCAGGAACATTCTTGAGCTTCTCATGCATTTGAACTTGTTTTTTAATGCAAGCAGCACGGTAATTAGATGTGCCAACATCCTTCCCAGTATTTGCGCGCGGAGCGCTGACAAAAGCTAATGACGAAGCTACTAAAAATGTAAAAGTTATTAAAGCTTTGGATAAATGTATTGTTATCATATTCAGGCCGCTAGAAGGTAAATAAAAATAACAAGTTGTAACAGATTAATCACAACACTTAAGACATGTAAAACATGGAATTGGCGAGTCTGGCCGCTATCTTTAGCTTGATTGATCTTATCAGTGAGATAAAACAAAGTGAAAGCAAACAAGCTGGCGCAGATCGCTAGAAGTATCTTGTTAAGCGCTTCTGTTTCGATGAAAACACAAATAATAGTAATAATGCCAAGAGAGGCATAGTACTTAGGGAAGAAGCTTCTGACGTAAGCGCTAGACCACTCAACAGGCAATACTTTAAAAACGGTAGGTGCAACCACTACTGTAAAAAATAGCATGATGCCTACCATGCCTGCAATTAAATAATTGGTGATCATTTTCTACCTTTATATATAAATTATTTGAATCATCTTACCCATAAATTCGACGAAGAGAGTGAGCTGCCACACTATCTTTAAGTGCTTCTCTGACAGGTATGGCGATCAGATTAATACTCTTCTTGACCGCATAACGCTCTAAGTCATTGGGAACAGATCTGCCAATGACGGGGTAAACCCAATTAGGTAAGTTTAAAAATCCCGCACGACTGATTAATTTGATAAAAACTTTAGAGCGAAATGGGCCTGGAAAGTTCTCTAATAAATCAATGATACTTTTGGCGCGTTCGCCAAAGTGTAATTCTGACGAATAAGAGTGGATAGCTGATTCTGTATGGGCATAGTTACTTGGTAAATCAATGGCTCCCATTTTTTCACCAAGCATTTTCATTTCTAAAAAATATTGATCTTTTTGTATTGCAGTCAGTTGTTCTTGGCGGTGATGTTCAAAAGAGCTCATAAAGCTCCTGGTTTCAGTTAAGTGAACCCATGCCAGTAAGTGAGGGTCAGTGGCATGGTAGGGTTGTCCTAGCTCATCTGTACCACTGACTTTGGTATGGATGAGATTGACGCGTTCAATGATGTTCTCAGCCATCTCGGTCGAGCCATAAGTGGTTGCAGCAATAAAATAAGCAGTTCTACCGAGTCGCCCTTTAAGATCTTCCCTAAAACTTGAGTGATCCCAAACACCAGCCAAAGCTTTTGGATGAAGCGCTTGTAAGATCAGAGAGCTGATGCCGCCAATCATCATTGAAATAAAGTCTGCATGGACTTTCCACGCAATTGATTCTGGACCTAATAGCCCACGGTCACCGGGGGGACTCAAAAAAGCCACTGGCGGACCTCCGCCACCCACCATATCTCTAATTGATTGACGGATTAGCTCATGAATCATTATTAATGAACGACTAACTTTCTTAAGTCATCATCCTCAATAATTTCAGTAATCAGATCAAGGCGTACTCTTGGATTGGTTTGTCCCAAGAGGTGATTTTTCACTGGTAGAGAAAGCGGAAGTAACTCAGCTAATCGATTGGCAACCCAGCCGCAATCATTGGGGTCAGTAGGTTCTTTAAATAAGGGCTCTTCAATCAAATTTTGACTTTGAATGACATGGATCATTTCATGAAGCAAATCAGCTACATTTTGGTGTTCCGGTGGAACCGGGATGGATCGATCATTCTCAAGCATTTCAACGTCACCTACCCACAAGCCATCTGATTCTTGGCGGGCACTTAGAAGCTTAAAGCGTTGAGTACCAATTGATCTAATCATGTACACGGTTGGTTGCACTGGATCAAAATCCTCGATCATTGCTAAAGTACCAATTTCAGAGAAACTCTTTTGGACAGATACTTGATTACCTGTTTCGGAGTCATCACTATCAATGTTAATAATGCTAATCACCCCAAAAGGAGTGCCTTCACGGAAGCAGCGTTTAATCATATCAAGATAACGAGCTTCAAAAATCTTCAAAGGAATGATGCCATCCGGAAAAAGAATGGTGCCTAGTGGAAATAGTGGAATTGTTTTTTGTTCAGGTGTTGTCATGCACCTAATTTAAAGGATTTGCTCTATCTTTGCTGATGTTCCATAAAGTACCTATCTTTAACACCCCCGAATTACTTTTAGGACCCCATCAATAATGGTCTAAAGCAATATTTGATGCAGTCGTATAGTATGTAACTTCATCAAATTTGACACATCATTGACACTTAAAACACCGGTCAAATACTCAAGGCTCTGATTTTATTGTGAAAAAAATTATTTACTGGTTCAGAGGCGATCTTCGCCTAATAGATAACCCAGCTTTTGTAACTGCTTGCTTAGATAGTGAAGCCTTATTACCTATATATATTCATCATCCTAGGAATAAAGCCGACACAAAATGGGGTTTTTCTAAAAAAGGTTCATATTCTCAACAGTTTTTACAAGAATCCATCTTGGATCTTAAAAAACAGCTTTTAGAAAAAGGATCTGATTTATTAGAATTTTCAGGACTACCTGAAGAGATCATTCCTGAATTGATAAAAATACTTGGGGATGCAGATGTGTACTGCCAAGCTATTGAAGCACCTGAAGAGAATAGCGATGTTAATCTGCTGAACAAACAAAACGTCACTGTTAAACAGCTTTGGCAATCTAGCATGTTGGATCCTAAGGATCTTCCGTTCGCCTTAGAACAAATGCCCGATATGTTTACTGCTTTTCGACAAAAGATTGAAAACGCCAAGCTTAAATTCGCAAAACCTGTATTACCACCCAGCACTATTCCACCTTTGCCAGATGAGCTAAATCAGATTAATCAAAACCAAAACCTAAATAATCTGAGAATAGATAATAAAAAAGAAATAACAGTTAACGCAGCAGATAACGCTGAACTCATTTTCGAAGGTGGTGAAACAGCTGCTTCATTACACATTGAGCAATATTTCGAACGTCGTCTGCCTGATACTTACAAACAGACTCGTAACCAATTATTGGGTATGGACTACTCAACTAAGTTTTCTCCATGGTTGGCTCATGGGTGTTCCTCGGCCAGATCCATTGCGCAACGATTAAGTCAATATGAAAAGCAGCATGGTGCTAACGAAAGCACTTACTGGATATGGTTTGAACTTCTTTGGCGTGACTACTTTTCATTCTTACCATTTAAATACGGAAAAAAGCTTTTTTATCGAACGGGCCTGACTGATCAGCTCATTGGTAAGTTAAATGTGAGCCAATTCAATCAATGGATCAATGGCCAAACAAAAGATTCATTTATCAATGCTGCCATGACCGAACTATCTTCAACTGGGTTTATGTCTAACCGCATGCGACAGATTGTGGCGAGTTACTGGATCTACGATATGGGTGGAGACTGGAGAGCGGGAGCTGCTTGGTTTGAGTCGCAATTGATTGATTATGATGTTTATAGCAATCAAGGTAATTGGTTATACATCGCTGGACGTGGCACCGATCCAAGGGGCGGTAGACCCTTTAATGTAGGTAAGCAGATGCGTGACCATGATCCTGATGGTGCTTATAGAAAACACTGGCTTTAAACCTGAGGTTATCGATAGCTAAAATTTGAGCTCGGTAGCATAATTGTTATCTTTCCAAAACTTTGAAATACCCTTAAATGCCTGCGAGCGATTCTATTTTTGCTTTTGTTGATATCGAGACCACCGGTTCTCGGTCTCACATAGATCGCATCACTGAAATTGGTATTTTGACCTTGGATGACAAAGAAGTCAGCGAGTGGTCAACTTTAGTCAACCCTGACAGTTACATCCCCCAAAATATTCAACAATTAACCGGCATCACGCCTGAGATGGTTGCAACTCAGCCACGTTTTGAAGATATCGCCCAAGACCTTTTCATTGAACTCAAAGACAAAATATTTATTGCGCACAATGCCCGTTTTGATCATGGCTTTATTAGAGATGAGTTCAAAAGAGTCGGCATTGATTTTCAGCCAAAGGTACTTTGTACCGTTAAGCTTTCAAGACGCCTTTTTCCTGACCAAGCTAGACATAACTTAGATACATTGATCAGGGTTCATGACCTTCATGTCAGCGCTCGCCATAGAGCTTTAGGTGATGCACAGCTCATTCATCAATTTTGGCAACGCTGTGAAGTATTGTTTGGACGTGAGCGCCTATTAGAGGAAGTACAGTTCTTATTAGGCCGCCCCAGCTTGCCTCCTCACATTGATCGCGAGATGGTGGATGAATTACCCAATAAGCCAGGTGTTTATATTTTTTATGCAGAAAATAAACAAACTCTTTATATCGGTAAAAGTAACGATATCAAGTCTAGAGTCATGGGGCACTTTTACTCAGCGCTAACAATTCGTAAAGAAATGAAAATCTCTCTTCAAGTGAGAGATATTGATTGGATTGAAACAGGTGGAGAGTTAGGAGCACTTTTATTAGAATCTCGACTCATTAAAGAAAAGCTACCTAGCTTTAATATCAAGCTGAGGAAGTCTAAAGACCTATGCGCATGGCGCATGGATGAAGACTTTGATCCGGCTGCGCCTTTAACTGAAACTCAACATATCAAAATGAGCTTAGTGAATCATCATGACTTACAGCCTGGTAAGCAAAAGAATCTTTATGGTTTGTTTTATAGCAAACGAGAGGCGCTTAAAGCTTTGCAAGCCATTGCCAAAAAGAACCAACTGTGTGAGGGCTTGTTGGGATTTGAAAAATTACAACAAGGCGGCTCTTGCTTTGGTTATCATGTTAAAAAGTGCAACGGAGCTTGTATTGGTGAGGAATCACCACAAATACATAATTTAAAACTTAAAACAGCACTACAAAAATTAAAAATCAACACTTGGCCTTATTCGGGCGCCATTGCTATTAAAGAAGAAGGCGATTTACACATATTCGATCATTGGTGTTACTTGGGTACTGCTATTGATGAAAATGAAGTATATGAGTTATTAGAAGACGGTCAACCAGAGTTTGATTTAGATATATACAAAATTATCAAAAAAGCTTTAAAGAATTATTCAAAGGATCTTATTATTCAGATACCTTCAGCAAAAAGTATTTCAGAACAAACATTTTAGGAAATAAAGACTATTCATGAATCAACAAAGAATTGCCATTATCGGTGCGGGTATTTCAGGTTTAGCCTGTGCAACAGAGCTGGTGAAATGTGGCTTTGAAGTTTCTATTTTTGATAAGAGTAGAGGTGTGGGTGGCCGTATGAGCCATCGCTACTATCAAGAGTGGGGTGCTGACCATGGGGCCCAGTATTTCACGGTTAAAGATGAGCGCTTTGCAGAAGAAGTGAAAAAGTGGGAAGCCTCTGGTAATGCAAAAGCATGGGGTGGCAAGATTGTTTCTTTGGATAATGGCAACATCACAGATCTCAAAAGCGAAAGAAATCGTTACGTTGGTGTGCCAACCATGAGCGCACCTGCGAAGTATTTGGCTAGCACTTTAAACATATCGCTATTACATACCATCACTGAACTGAAGTGGAATAAACCTTTACGAGGTTCTAAGAATAAAAATGGTACTTGGCAATTGGTATCTAAAGAGCAAGGGTTATTACCTCAAGAATTTGATCATGTTGTTCTGGCGATTCCTTCACCGCAAGCTAAAGTATTGATCGGTGAGTATTCAGATCAATTAACTGAGACATGTGACCAAGTAGTGATGTTGCCATGTTGGACATTGATGGCCTATCTTAAAACCCCTTTAAAGCTTGATTTCGATGGCGCTTTTGTTCAGAGCCATCTGTTTTCATGGATAGCACGAGATAGTAATAAGCCTGGAAGGTCTCTTTATGAGTCATGGGTAGCGCAAGCTAGCTCAGATTGGTCACTAGAAAATATAGATTTGAGTCAACCAGAAGCTGAGGCACTCTTATTAAAGGGATTTAAAGAATTAACCGGTGCAGAGTGTGACTTGTATCAAACACATTTGTGGCGTTATTCCAAACTAGAAACTCCCAGTGAGACCAACTTTGTTATAGATACTCATCTCAATATGAGTTTATGTGGTGACTGGCTTAGAAACTCAACCGTTGAAGGTGCTTGGATGAGTGGTCATACCTTAGCGCAGAGATTGAGCCTCATGGATAGCATTGATACGCTCTAATTAGCAGCAATATTTATCGACGAATTAAATTACTTTTTGATGATCTTTGGTAAAAATGATTGGGTTTGTTTTTTACCCAAGCAATGAACTTTTGTATCTCCTGCCGTTCTTTAATGGCCTCAGCGGTATTTAACTCTCTAGCTAGCTGAGTTTCTGTAAATAGTGCATGGATTTGTCGATGGCAAATCCGATGTAAGTACTCGGTTGCTTTTCCACCTTTTGATTTTGGAATGAAATGATGCGCATCTTTTTGCGAATCAGGAATAGGCCGATCACAAATAGGGCACAGCAACTCCACTCGCTTGAACTCTTCGGGTTGTTGCTGAGTGAGGAGCTTTTGGCGTATTTTCCCCAACATACAAGTCTTACCTTAATAGACCAAGATTAATCATTTATTACTTCAATGATTACTTAAGTGATTACTGCGCAGACTTCTTAAAACGCTTTCTTCTGATCCGATTAACCCGATAGATGCCATAAGCAATGAGAGGGGTGCAAATTGCACCAATCAATTCAGGTGATATGCCTAATTGGAAAGTATTAACACCTTTCACCATAAAGATGATTAAGCTGACAGCGTAATAGGTGAGTACCAAAACTGATAATCCTTCAACGGTCTCCTGAAGCCTCATTTGTAGCTGGGCGCGTTGGTCCATGCTAGATAGTAATTGTTGAGTTTGACTCTCATTCACATACTCAATGCGCGTACGTAAAATTTGTGTTGTTCTAGAAATTCTGTCTGATAGTTCTCTTAAGCGACGCTGTGTCCATGAGCAAGTACTCATAGCGGGTGCAAAACGACGATCCATGAATTCTGACAGAGTTTGCACGCCAGGTATGGCAGTCTCATGGAGCTCTTCTAAATTTTTAATAACTAATTGGCTATACGCCTCAGCAGCAGTAAAGCGTAAGCCATGCTCAGAAATCCACTCTTCAATCTTTGAAGCTAAGATTGAAATACGTTGTAAAAAATGACCATCCTGATCAGGACTCATGGATTCTGCATTTTGCGCCGTAGAGATTTCTTTTGAAAGATCTGCTAACTCTGCTTCAGCAAGTCGCAATGGATGAGATAAGCCTTTTGCTACAGGGAAAGCCATCATTGATGCCATGCGATAAGTTTCAGTTTCTGTAATGCGCCTTGCCACACGTCCCGCTTGTCTTGAACCCATCCCTGCATGAGGCACTAAGTAAGAGATATAACCATCTTCATTAATTTGTAAATCCGTCCATAGTTGGGCTTTTTTACTACTTAAGATATGGCTACCTAATAAAGTGTTTCCTGAGAAGAGGCTAGACACTTGTTCAGCATCACTAAAAAGTTCACGATCTTCAAAAGCGATATCAATGGCAGCAATTCTGAGTCCGCCTGATTCATGTAGGGGTGCCACACCCAAACCGGTTAAAACGGCATTGACTTGAGCTTCTACGCCTGGACGACTTTTAATGTGAGCCTCTTCAAGCAGATTATTTTGCTGAACAACTGCAGAGATAGATGCGAACTCACCATGGAGTTCCCATTTAATAATCATGCGCTTGGGCGCAGCTTGAAGTTCAACCATCCTGTAACTTTGAACATCGCCATCTTCAGCAGATTGATGCATTTTTTTACAAATTGATTTGATCCATTCAATCTGCCTGGCACGATCTTTGGAGTCTAATAAAAACGCTTGATTCAAAATACGATCACGAGGCCACAAGGCCACAGGAGGTCTTGAGTGAATCTCTTCGTGGAGTGCGGTTCTAAGTGGATGATCGTATTTTTGCATAGGCTTTTATAGTTTTATTCAATCGATTCTTGATTAGCTCTACTGTATCGCAATAAGAGATCAACTTACATGCTGAATGAGTTGATAAGAGCTTAATTTGTTGAATTTGACAAATTTTATGTATACTGTATAAATATACAGTATTACTATGAATCATCTAACTTCAACTCCTCTAGTCCAAAAGACTCTCCAACAAGAGCCGGTAAGCCTTACGGGGGAATTTAAGACATTTGAAATCAAGTTGTTATCACACCGTATTTCAGCGGGATTTCCAAGTCCAGCAGGGGACTACGCTGAAGACGGCTTAGATCTTAATAATTACTTAGTACAGAATAAGCCAGCCACTTTCATGTTTACTGTGAGAGGTGAATCAATGATTGTGGCTGGCATCCATGATGGCGATAAGGTAGTGGTGGATCGCGCTTTAAAAGCCAAACATAAAGATATTGTGGTCGCCGTGGTTGATGGGGAGTACACCATCAAGCGGCTCTACAAATACAGGGGGCGTATTGAACTTCGCCCTGAAAATCCAGACTATCCAGCCATCACATTTGAAGAGGGCTCTGAATTACAAATTTGGGGTGTGGTAGTTGGTGTTGTTCGTCGCTACTCTAGTCATTCAGCGAGGAACTAAAAATGTCATCGCATTTATTCGCTTTAGTTGATGTTAATAATTTTTATGTTTCTTGCGAAAGAGTCTTTGCCCCTAAATTAGAAAATGTACCCATGGTGGTCTTATCTAATAATGATGGCTGTGCTGTTGCCAGAAGTGCAGAAGTTAAAGCGCTCGGTGTGAAGATGGGAACACCTTGGTTTCAGATCAAAGACCTAGCCAAAACGCATGGCGTTTTAGCTTACTCATCTAATTACACGCTCTATGGTGATATGAGCAACCGAGTTGTTGAAGTGTTACGTCAGTTCACACCTAATCTAGAGGTCTATAGCATTGATGAAAGTTTCTTGAAAATAGATGCGGTCATGAAGCTCTACACCGATCCTACACACTTGGGTTTAACAGTCAAGGATCGTGTTAAAGATTGGACTGGCTTACCAGTTTGTGTGGGCATTGCACCGACTAAGACATTAGCTAAATTCGCTAATCACCTAGCCAAAAAACATCCTCAGTGGCAAGGGGTGTGTGATCTCAGTACCATGACTAAACAAGACCTGCATCAATGGATGACTGAGGTATCAGTTGGAGAGGTGTGGGGTGTAGGACAAAAAATTGCTAAACGTTTACAGCTGATGGGTATTAAAACGGTATTTGATTTATTACAAATATCGCCCCAAGTCATACGCTTGCAATTTGGTGTGGTGATGGAGCGACTTTGTTATGAGTTACGGGGTGTTTCTTGTTTAAATCTAGAAGAGGTATCACCGCCTAAGCAACAAATTATTGCTTCTCGCAGTTTCGGTAAATTAGTTACAAGTTTTAATGAGTTATCAGAAGCTGTTGCAACTCATATTGCTAGAGCAGCTGAAAAACTACGACTTCAAAACTCTGTGACGGGCGCCATCACCGTATTCATTCAAACTAATGGGTTTATGAGAGGCGAACCTCAATATGCTCAAAGTATTATGGTGCCATTGCCCGATCCAACAGATGATTCTTTAGAGCTGACAGCTGCGGCCATGAGTGGCTTGAGTAAGATATTTCGAGGTGGTTTTAGATACAAAAAGGCAGGTGTTGTACTGAATCTTTTATCAGATAAGCCTGTCGTACAACAATCTTTGTTTGAAGATATGGAAGCTAAAGGGCAATCAGCCGAGCTCATGAAAACTATTGATGAGATCAATGCCCGTTTTGGCAGCAATTTAATTAAGTCTGCTGCCATGGGCACTAAGCAAGCTTGGGCCATGCGCTCAGACAATAGATCACCCAGTTATACAACCAATTGGAATCAGTTGCCGATTGCTTACTAAGAGTCAATAAAAGTTATTGAGAGACACTTCGTAGTTTTTTGAGGTAACTATCTAAAGATTTTAGTCAATCTTAAGATCCAGCGACTATCTTCTATGAAGCCATTCTTAGTACTGAGTTCTTGACCGTACTGCAAAGAGATATGACCAAAAGGAAAGTTACCTATCCCACTGAGTTGATAGCGATGGCTCTGAGTGCTATCTCCTTGGCTGACTCCATTGAGACTGGTTTCACCGCCTACGCTATAGAAATAACCAATGGCACTACTGTAGGTGGAATTGAACTTATAGATAAAGGCAGTTTGAGCGCTGTAAAGTGCTTTCTGTTTGAGCTTTTCGTGAGTGATGGCTTTATCGTCGTTTTCACCATACCAAAGAACATCAATGGCTGACATCCAATTAACTCTCTTGCTCATTGATTGCTCATAGCCTGCTTGAAGAGCCCATCGATAGCGATTTTCACCAGGATTAAAGTGCTTTTGGCTATCGTAACTTCCTGTAGGAACAGTTAGATATCCTGCAACACCCATATATTTCTCGGCATCACGATTAACGTAAGGCCAAAGTGCAAAAGCAAAAGAGGTATCACCAGCGCCAGAGTTGGCTGTAAAAGCTGATGAGCTGCCTGATGTGGAAATCTCTGTCAGTGGCGCTTGAATATAAAAGAAACCTGGTAGGGTATTCAGTTCAAAAGAGCGACCGTATTTAAGTTGCATTTGGGTGTTAACTATTTCTCCACCAGTACGAGTTTTAATCCCATTACTGTAAAAATCATCCCGCTCAATGCGCTGGTAATTGATCTGGATCATTTGGATGCCAGGGGGTGGGGCAATGCCGTCATTAGGATAAAGGTCAACAGCCATGGCGACACTAGGAAGAATTGCCAGGGTAAAACCGACTTTTTTTAGATGAAACAGCATCGAAATACCCGATATATATGATTTGTACATATTATCTAATAGAAAGGCAGGGGTGGTTCATTTGAAGAAATGACCTTAATAAAGAGTTTCTTAAGAGCTTCTTAAATGAAAAAAGCCAGCTGAAGTATCTTTAGCTGGCTCATAAAACTAATCTCTTAAATTACTTTTTCTTCTTCTTTTTGTCTTTCTTTTTGGATTTTTTCTCTAATTTGTCTTTATTACCATTAGAGTAAACACACCATTTTTTGACTTCCTCAAGAAGTTCTTCAAGATCTTCATAAGGTAATTCTTTAAAATTAATTAAACTAATTGATCCAGTCTCTTGTAATTGTTTTACAGCATCTTCATACGTATACATAATCACTCCCTTTTACGTAAAAGATAGTTTCAATGATGTATTCAACTAAAACAATATAAATAAGACAAGTCACAAAAGTTTCACATATGAGGCTGTAAAGCTTGGGTGTGTCATGCAAATGTCACATAATTCCATTATTATCGAACTATGAAAAATACAGATGCCGTCCAATTACTCTTAGCCCTTGGTCAAGAATCAAGGTTGAATATCTTCCGCCTTATCGTTCAGAGGGGCTCTGAGGGCGTTACGCCATCAGATATTAAAGAATGCCTAGGTATTCCGGCTGCCACCCTCTCGTTTCATCTAAAAGAGCTTTATCAAGCCAATTTGATCTTAGTAGAGCGCCAAAGTAGAAATCTCATCTATCGACCTCATGCTGAACAAGTTGAATCGCTGATGGAATTCCTTCTTTTTAATTGCTGTGGTGGTCAATCATGTACTCCAGAATCGTTAAAAGATAAAAAATTAGAAACTAAGGAAACAATATGAAACGTATGCATATTCACGTAGCAGTAAAAGGAATTGAAGAAAGCGTTGCCTTTTACTCAAAGATGTTTGGTACTGAACCAACGGTTCATAAGCAAGATTACGCAAAATGGCAATTGGAAGACCCTAAGGTCAACTTTGCAATTTCTGCAAGAGGTGCAGCAGTAGGACTTAATCATCTTGGTATTCAAGTGGATGCCGCTGATGGTTTGGTTGAAATGAAAACCAGATTAGATCAATTGCAAACAGAACTTGTCGAAGAAGAGGGCACCGCCTGTTGTTATGCGAAATCTGACAAGTACTGGGTTAACGATCCATCAGGTATTCCTTGGGAAACATTCCATACCTTGGATAGTATTCCGGTTTTTAACGAGGCTCCTGTTGAGAGCGCAGATGCCGCAAGTGCCGCAAATGCATGTTGCACCCCTGCATCTATGGCAAGTGTATCCACAGTTTCGATTGGCTCCATAAGCACTAAAAATAAATGTGGCTAACATAGACTTAACAAAAATTACAAAACCTATTTTTTTAAAAACCTAAGAAATATAAATCATGAAAACATACAACATTCTTTTTTTGTGTACCCACAACTCAGCACGCAGCGTTCTTGGTGAGGTTCTAGCAACTCAAATCTCCAATGGTAAATTTATTGGCTACTCAGCAGGTTCAACGCCGGGTGGTAAGGTCAATCCTTTTGCAGTTGAGATCGCTGAAAAGCTGAACTACGACTTAAGTAAGTTGAGGTCCAAGAGTTGGGATGAGTATGCCCAAGCTGATGCTCCTCAAATGGATTTCATCATCACTGTTTGCGATAACGCAGCAGGAGAAGTTTGCCCATTCTGGCCAGGTAAGCCAGCAACAGCCCATTGGGGTTACCCTGATCCTTCAGCTGTTGAAGGCGGTGATGACGCTAAGCGAGCAGCATTCCAAGCAGTTGAATTAGGTTTGAAGAAGCGCATTGAGATCCTACTGAACTTACCTCTTGAAAAATTAGATGCCATGTCATTAAGTGCAGAACTTAAAAACATAGCTATCAATAACTAAAAATCTGGCACAAACTACATGAATATTTTTGAACGTTATCTAACGGTATGGGTTTTTATTTGTATCGTTGTTGGTATTGCCTTAGGTCAATTTTTTCCAGATGCATTCCAGTTACTGGGAAGTATGGAGTTTGCCAATGTCAATATCCCAGTAGGTTTTTTAATCTGGGTCATGATCATCCCCATGTTAGTCAGAGTTGACTTTGGTGCTTTGAATCAAATGCGTCAGCATGTTAAGGGTATCGGTGTTACCTTGTTCATCAACTGGTTAGTTAAACCTTTCTCAATGGCATTTCTAGCTTGGTTATTTATTCGCCAGATATTTGCGCCTTATTTGCCAGCTGATCAAATCGATAGTTATATAGCTGGTTTAATTTTGTTAGCTGCAGCACCTTGTACAGCAATGGTGTTTGTATGGAGTCGTTTGACCAATGGTGATCCATTATTTACTTTGTCTCAGGTTGCTCTTAATGACGCCATCATGGTGGTTGCATTTGCCCCATTGGTAGCATTCTTGTTAGGCGTTTCAGCTATCACGGTTCCTTGGGATACTTTATTAACGTCAGTTGTTTTGTACATCGTCATCCCAGTCATCTTGGCTCAACTATTAAGAAAGTCCTTGTTAGCTCGTGGACCAGAGATGTTTGAGTCTGTGATGAAAAAAATTGGCCCATGGTCTATCACAGCACTGTTAGTAACTTTGATACTTTTATTCGCTTTCCAGGGTGAAGCCATCATTAATCAACCACTAGTGATTGCTTTATTAGCGGTACCGATTCTCATTCAGGTGTTTTTCAATTCTGCTTTAGCTTATTGGTTGAATCGTGCCGTAGGTGAAAAACACAATGTAGCTTGTCCTTCAGCTTTAATTGGCGCATCCAATTTCTTTGAATTAGCTGTAGCTGCGGCGATTAGCTTATTCGGATTCCATTCTGGTGCTGCTCTAGCCACAGTTGTTGGGGTACTCATTGAAGTGCCGGTCATGCTTTTGGTGGTGAGATGGGTCAATCAGTCAAAATCTTGGTACGAAAAGGGCGCTGCTTGCAGCAAGTAATACGCCATAAATCATAGTGACCCCAACAGAAACTAAGAAAATAGCTCTTTAACCTAAGGGCTATTTTGTTTTATAAATTACTGATTAATATAATATTTATGTAAATAAAGTCCACTAAGACTTCAATTACTTGATGTCTGGTAAATGTCACAAAACTTTCATAAACACTCTGTATCTTCATCTCTGTCGCGATATGCGTCATTTAATGAGGAAAAAAATGAAATCTTTATTTACCAAAACATTAGTCGCAGGTGCTATTGCACTTTCAACAGTTACAACAGCTATGGCTGCCGATATTACTGGCGCTGGCGCTACATTCCCTTACCCAATCTACGCTAAATGGGCTGAGGCTTACAAAGCTAAAACAAATAACGGTTTGAACTACCAGTCAATCGGTTCTTCAGGTGGTATCAAGCAGATCAAAGCTAAGACTGTAGACTTCGGTGCAACTGATAACCCTGTTAAGTTTGAAGAGTTAGAAAAAGACGGTATGGTTCAGTTCCCAGCAATTATTGGTGGTGTGGTACCTATTTTGAACGTTGATGGCATCAAGCCTGGTCAGTTGAAAGTAACTGGCGATGTTTTGGCACAAATGTTCATGGGTTACATCGTTAACTGGAACGACAAGAAAATTGCTGACTTAAACCCAGGTGTTAAATTGCCTGATGCAACTATCACAGTAGTTCACCGTGCTGACGGTTCAGGTACAACAGCGATTTTCACTGACTACCTAGCTAAAGTTAATGCTGATTGGAAGAGTACTGTAGGTGCTGGTGCTGCTGTTAAGTGGCCAGCTGCTTCTTCAATCGGTGGTAAAGGTAACGAAGGTGTTGCTGCTAACGTTAGCCGTGTGAAGAACTCAATCGGTTATGTAGAGTACGCATACACTAAGAAAAACGGTACACCGTATTTCAATTTGGTTAACGCCGCTGGTCAAACAGTTAAGCCTGATGATGAGACATTTGCTGCAGCTGCAGCAGGTACAGACTGGGCAAAGATTCCAGGTATGGGCGCATTCATTACTAACGCTCCAGGTGCTAAGTCATGGCCGATCACTGGTGCATCATTCATTTTGATGTACAAAGATCCAGCTAACAAAGCTAACTCTGCTGAAGTATTGAAGTTCTTTGACTTTGCTTTCAAAGAAGGTAAGAAGATGGCTGCTGATTTGGACTACGTGCCAATGCCTGACGCTACAACAGACTTCATTCGTAAGAGTGTTTGGAACCAAGTTAAGACTAAGTAATTAGTTAGTTGTTGAGTAAATATAGGAAATAGCTCGTAAGAGCTATTTTCTTTAATACTAGGATATATATGGATACCAGTCAGTTATCTGACATGTTGACACCGCAAGCTGAAAGAATTCTGAAGAGACAAAGAATTCAAGACTTCATCTTCCACAAGTCAACTTTATTTTTTGCCATGACAGTGCTGTTTGCTCTGATCGGCATCATTATTTCTTTGATTATTAGTGCATGGCCTGCTTTACGTGAATTTGGATTGGGTTTCTTTTTCACGATTGAATGGGACATTATTAATAATCAATTCGGTGGTTTGATTGCTATTTTCGGTACCGTAGTTACTGCACTCATAGCGCTATTGATAGCTGTCCCTTTGAGTTTTGGTATTGCTGTCTTTTTAACTGAGACGTGCCCGGCTCAATTAAGAAGACCTCTCGGAACAGCGGTTGAGTTGCTTGCCGCTGTACCTTCTATTATTTACGGTATGTTCGGTTTATTTATTTTTGCGCCATTGTTTGCTGAGTATGTTCAGCCAGGATTAGCTAACACTCTTGGTCAAGTACCCGGATTAAGTTACTTGTTTACTGGCGCTTTCAATGGTATTGGTATCTTGTGTGCGGGTCTTATTTTAGCCATGATGATCTTGCCATTTATTGCATCTGTGATGCGAGATGTTTTCGAAATTGTGCCGCCCATCTTGAAAGAATCTGCTTATGGTATGGGCTGCACAACATGGGAAGTAGTTAACAAAATTGTTCTGCCATATACCAAAACAGGCGTTATCGGTGGCGTGATGTTAGGCCTAGGTAGAGCCTTAGGCGAAACCATGGCTGTGACTTTTGTGATTGGTAATGCACACAAGTTATCCGCTTCATTGTTTGCACCTGGTAACTCGATTGCGTCCACATTGGCTAATGAGTTCGGCGAAGCTGAGCCGGGCTTACATTACTCATCACTCTTTGCATTAGGTCTTGCATTGTTCATTATTACTTTTGTGGTTTTAGCCCTAGCAAAATTAATGCTTGCAAGAATGGAAGCTGGACAAGGAAAGAAAACATGATGATTGAAATTAAAAACCCTGGCTTATACGCAAAACGTAAGCGCAGTAATCAAGTTGGTCTTTTCTTATCCATGTCGGCTATGCTTTTAGGCATGGTGTTCCTTTTATGGATTTTGAGTATCTTATTTGTTAAAGGATTCTCAGCCATTGATCTCAATATGTTTACACAAAGTACTCCAGCGCCAGGCTCTGACGGTGGTGGCTTGGCTAATGCGATCGTTGGTAGCTTGATGATTGTGCTGAGTTGTACATTGATCAGTACACCGATTGGTATCTTGGCTGGTATCTATCTTTCTGAATATGGTGCGAGCAGTAAAATTGCTTCAATCACTCGTTTTGTTAATGACATCATGTTGTCAGCACCATCGATTGTGATTGGTCTGTTTGTTTACGCAGTGATTGTGGCCCAAGTACAACATTTCTCTGGTTGGGCTGGTACGGTTGCACTGTCATTAATTGCCATACCGGTAGTCGTCAGAACAACAGAAAATATGTTGCAATTGGTGCCTATCAGTTTGCGTGAGGCAGCTTATGCATTGGGCGCACCAAGATGGAAAGTTGCTTACAGCGTGACATTAACAGCAGCTAGAAGCGGTGTGATTACCGGTATTCTTTTAGCGGTTGCTCGTGTGAGTGGTGAAACAGCTCCATTGTTGTTCACTGCCCTTAACAACCAATTCTTCTCAACCAATATGAATGCACCAATGGCTAACTTGCCAGTGGTCATTTTCCAGTTCGCTATGAGCCCCTATGACAATTGGGTGGATCTAGCCTGGGGCGGAGCATTGCTCATCACATTAGTAGTTCTCAGCTTAAACATCATCACACGTGTGGTGTTTAGAGAGAAAGTTCAAGGATAAGTAAATAAGCGAGAAGTACAAGTACGTACAAACCTCCCAAGGAAAAACTATGACAGACACAAATCAAAATACGCCAACTGGTCTTAAAAGTGCTTTAGAAATTAGAAATCTAAATTTCTACTATGGTACTTTTTTAGGTCTTAAAAATGTTAACTTAGATATTGCCGAAAAACACGTCACGGCATTTATCGGACCTTCTGGTTGTGGTAAATCAACTTTGTTGCGTACTTTAAATCGCATGTATGACCTATATCCTGGTCAGCGTGCTGAAGGCGAAATCAATTTTTACGAAAACAACATCCTTGATCCTAAACAAGACTTGAACTTGTTGAGATCAAGAATCGGTATGATTTTCCAAAAGCCAACACCGTTCCCGATGTCCATTTATGACAACATCGCATTTGGCGTTAACTTATATGAGTCTTTATCTCGCGCAGAGATGGATGAGCGAGTTGAGTGGTCATTGACTAAAGCTGCCTTGTGGGGCGAAGTTAAAGACAAGTTGAATCAAAGTGGTTTGTCATTGTCTGGTGGTCAGCAGCAGCGTTTATGTATTGCACGTGGCGTTTCAGTTAAACCATCCATCTTGTTATTAGACGAGCCAACATCTGCTTTGGACCCTATTTCAACTGCAAAAGTTGAAGAATTGGTTCACGAGCTAAAGAAAGACTATACGATTGCCATTGTTACGCATAACATGCAACAAGCAGCTCGTGTTTCTGACTTCACTGCTTATATGTATTTGGGTGAAATGGTTGAATTTGGTAAAACTGATGAAATTTTTGTTAAGCCAAAACGTAAAGAAACAGAAGACTACATTACCGGCCGCTTCGGTTAATTAAATAGCCAAGCTATTAAGTAAGAATTAGGAGAAAGAAATGCCAGATAAACACTTATCGTCACAATTTGATAATGATCTCAACTCAGTATGCGGCAAGTTACTAGAGATGGGTGGAGTAGTTGAGTCACAGGTCGCTACAGCGATGCGTGCTTTTGCTAACTTAGACGGTGACTTAGCTGATCAAGTCATGGCACGTGAGAGTGAAGTCAATGATTTTGAAATCGAAATCGACTCTATGTGTACCGAGCTCATTGCACGCCGCCAACCAACAGCTCGCGACTTACGCTTGGTCATGGCTATTTCAAAGGCTATCACTAACTTAGAGCGTGCTGGTGATGAAGCTGACCGCATCGCAAGAAGAACAAAACATATTCTAGAGGACAGTGCATCTCATGGCATTAACGTGGCAGAGATCCGCTTGTCAGGTCAGATGGCCGTTTCATTGTTACGCCGTAGCTTGGATTGTTTCGCTAGGTTAGACACCAAGACTGCAGTTGAAGTTGTCTACGAGGATAAAGAAATTGACGATGAGTTCAGAGCTTTTGTTCGTAAGCTAGTGAGTTACATGGCTGAAGATCCACGCACGATTTCTGTAGCGTTAGATATGTTGTTTATTGCTAAAGCCGTCGAGCGTATTGGTGACCATGCCAAGAATATTGCTGAATTTGTTATCTATATCGTTAAGGGTACTGATGTTCGCCATCTTCCTCATGATCAGTTATCACAAGAGGCAAATAACTAATTATGGCAAGTAGCATACTCATCGTTGAAGATGAACCTTCGATAGCAGAACTAATTGCTGTTAATTTGAGTCATGCTGGATTTATGCCGATCAGGGCTTTTCAGACTGATCAGGCATCACAGTTGATGAAAGAGGTATTGCCAGATTTGGTAGTGCTCGACTGGATGCTTCCTGGTAAGTCAGGCATACAGTTCGCTAAAGAACTACGCAGCAATGAGCGGACCAAAGACATTCCAATTATCTTGCTAACAGCAAGAGGTGAAGAGATGGATAAGATTGCTGGTCTTGAGTCTGGTGCTGATGATTACATGACTAAGCCTTTCTCACCCAAAGAGCTGGTTGCTAGAATTAAAGCTGTTCTCAGAAGAAGAGCACCGCAATTGGCGGATGAGATGGTTCAAGTGAATCATTTAAAACTTGATCCAGTGTCTCACCGCGTTACAGCTACTAATGGTACGAGTGACGTGACCTTAGATTTGGGCCCCACTGAATTTAGATTACTTCATTTCTTAATGACGCACCCTGAGCGTGTCCACTCTCGTGGCCAGCTTTTAGACAAAGTATGGGGTGATCATGTGTTCGTTGAAGAAAGAACTGTAGACGTCCATATCAAGCGTCTCAGAGCCTCTTTAGCACCTGCTGAGTGCCAGAACTTAATAGAAACAGTTCGTGGCAGCGGTTACCGTCTTACCAAGAGCCCTGTGCTAGCCTAAATATCTGAATACTTAATTAATGATTTAGTTAAGTATTTAGCAATGTCATTTACCAACTTCCAAAAATAGAATCAATCTTCTTCCGAAAATCTTTTTGGAAGATATGAAACTTCGAGATATTTCGAGCTTGTAATCAAAAAAGCGTAATAAATTAAATCTTGTTTGAATTTCTCTTCGGAGAAGGTCATGTGATCACTTTGAGACTGCTCCAAGCTGGCTTGGTTAGCCTCAATCGGATCTTGATGGATGGTAGATTTACTAATTATCATATATGTCAAAGTTAACTCCTTAGAGATCGAATCGTATCGATCAAATTTGACAATCTGAAGTACTTTTTTTGAATTTTTTTGAATCTTACAAAGCCTTGTTAAGATATCACCTATGTTGTCCATTCAAACCCGTTTAATTACTACTGCAATCGGTGTCTTCCTTTTGGCATGGCTTGTTAGCAAAGTGATCAGCAGTACTGCTGGTTGGGTAACGGCAGTTATTTGCTTATCAATTTTGTTAACTTATCAAATTTGGCATGCTTCCAAATTATCAAAAATACTGCTAACTCCAAAATATGACGATATACCCCGAGCCATGGGTATTTGGGGTGAAATCTATTACAGACTTCATAAGTTAACCAGAGCTTGGCGCGATCAAGTGATCGATGTTGAGCAACAACATCAACGTTTTATTCAAGCGATTCAGGCATCGCCTAGTGGTGTTGTGATGCTGAATGAAGATGATCAAATGGAATGGTGTAATGCGATTGCTGGCTCTCACTTTGGATTGAATGCCAGACGTGATGCTTTGCAAAGAATCACCCATATTTTGCGTAAGCCAGCTTTTGTTCAATACATTGTTCGCCAAAATTATCGTGATCCGATTCGATTGACCAATATGGGTCTATTTGAAGAATACACATTGGATGTTCAGATATTTCCTTACGGTGATAAACAAAAACTCATTTTGTCGCAAGATGTTTCTCAAATTGAAAAGACTGACGCCATGAGGCGAGACTTTGTCGCAAACGTCTCACACGAGTTAAAAACACCATTAACTGTACTGTCTGGATTTTTAGAAACAGTTCAAGAGCTCAACCCAAGTCCAGAAGATAGAGAGCGTTATCTTGAGTTGATGAATACTCAAACAGGGCGCATGAAAACTCTCGTAGATGATCTATTAACTTTGGCTAAGCTAGAGGGTAATCCTGAGCCGCCGATTTCTCAAGCTTTCAATATGAGCATGCTATTTGCGCGATTGAAAGTTGATGCCGAGGGCTTATCTCAGGGGCATCATCAAATTACTTTTGAGAACAAAACTGATAAAAATATCTTGGGTGATGAGTCTGAGATGTATTCAGCATTTAGCAACTTGGTTTTTAATGCCGTGCGCTACACACCAGAGGGTGGCAAGATCGATGTTGTTTGGGAAGATACTGATAGTGGTGCTGAGTTCTCAGTGACCGATACCGGTCCTGGTATTGCTGAGGAGCATATCCCGCGCTTAACAGAACGTTTTTATAGAATTGATCGCAGCCGCTCTAGAGAAACTGGTGGTACAGGCTTAGGTATGGCGATTGTGAAACATGTGATCAGTCGCCATCAAGGTGATCTTAAAATTCAATCTGTTCTAGGTCAGGGCAGTCGGTTTTCTCTGACTCTGACTAAGCTACGCTTAAGCTCAGCTATGAGTTCAAGCCAAAAGCTTAACTAATTCTTTTTGACCAATGAAGGGCACAGTTCCTGCCCTTGGCTTCACTTGAGCATAGGCACCCTCAGAATTCATTTGCCATGCCGTAGAGTTGTCTTTAAGAAGCATTCTCAAACCTTCTTTAATCACGCGCGCTTTTAGTTTCTTATCAAGAACTGGGAAAGCCACCTCTACACGACGGAATAGGTTGCGATCCATCCAGTCAGCAGATGAAAGATACAAAGTCTCTTCACCATTGGCATAGAAATAATAAATACGGTGGTGTTCTAAGAAGCGACCGATGATTGATCTTACTTTGATATTGTCTGATAAACCTGGCACGCCTGGCTTAAGTGCGCAAACGCCTCGAATAATCAACTCGATCTTAACGCCAGCTTGCGACGCTTTATAAAGCTCTTGAATAATTGTGGGCTCGAGCAATGCATTCATCTTGGCGATGATGTTAGCTTTTTTACCAGCTTTAGCAGCTGTAGCTTCTGCCTGAATATGAGCTATTAATTCTTTATGCATCGTAAAGGGAGACTGCCATAATTTCTTAAGATCAGTTCTATGACCTGTACCTGTGAGTTGCATAAAGACATGGTGCATGTCTTCACAAATCTCAGGGTTAGAGGTCATCAAGCCGAAGTCACTATAGAGCTTGGCTGTTTTAGGGTGGTAGTTACCAGTACCTAAATGAGCATAACGTTTGAGAACAGTTTTATCTTTTCTGCGACCAGTACCTGGAATAACCTCTTTGCGAACTACTAGTAACATCTTTGCGTGGCACTTATGGCCAACGACACCGTAGACAACGTGAGCGCCAACGGCCTCTAATTTGGCTGCCCATGAGATATTGGTTTGCTCATCAAATCTGGCTAATAGCTCAACTACAACGGTCACTTCCTTGCCGTTGCGAGCTGCCTCCATCAAAGCGTCCATCACCAAAGACTGATCGCCTGTTCGATAAACAGTTTGTTTGATCGCCAAAACCTTAGGGTCTTTTGCTGCAGCTCTGAGCATTTCTAATACAGGGTCAAAGCTTTGATAGGGATGGTGCAAAAGAATATCTTCTTTTGCTAGTTGCTCAAAAATGTCACTAATAGCATGGAAGGTGACAGATTTCTTAGGTGTGTGTTCAGGGAACTTAAGATCTGGTCGATCAATTAAATCTGGAACTTGTACTAAACGAACTAAATTGACTGGACCATCAACTCGATAACAATCCTGAGGATTAAGATCCTCAACCTCTAGCAGATAGAACGTTAGTGCTTGAGGCATATCAGACTTGATCTCTAAGCGAACAGCATCGCCTAAGTGGCGTGAGGGTAATTCGCCTTGAAGAGCAGCTCGTAAATCGGTGATGTCGTCTTCAGAAACAAACAAATCAGAATTGCGAGTCACTCTAAATTGGTGGCAGCCGGTGACTTTCATTCCCTGGAACAACTCTGGAACAAAAGCTAGCATGAATGAAGATAGCAAAACAAAACCTTGCGTATCCCCTGACAAATGCTTGGGCATCATGACTACCCTGGGTAATGAGCGCGGTGCTTGAACTACAGCCAACTCAGCACTTCTACCGAAAGCATCTTCCCCCTCTAAAGTTACAAAAAAGTTAAGACTCTTATTAATAACTTTAGGGAAGGGGTGCGCTGGATCTAAAGCGATCGGTGTCAATAGCGGCACAAGTTCCGTATTGAAAAACTCTTTGGCCCAATTTCTTTGGGCGACGGTCCATTCATCATGGCTGAGGAATGTCACTCCCTGTCTTGCAATTTTTGGAAGAATATCCTCTTTTAAAAGCCTATATTTTCTTTCAACTAGGGCATGGGCTTTTTCAACCACAATATCGTAAGCCTCTGAGATAGACATGCCATCATCAGTTTTACTTTTGGGATTGCTCTTGATATGTTCTTTAATGCCCGACATGCGGATTTCAAAGAACTCATCCATGTTGCTAGAAACAATACAAACGAATCTCAAGCGCTCTAACAAAGGTGTTTTGAGGTTTTCAGCCTGCTCAAGTACTCTGGAATTAAACTCTAGTACACCTAGTTCGCGGTTCAGTAATGGAATATTATTAGTCATACCCTTTAGTTTGATATTCAATTATGTCAACTATATGACATTTTTGCCAATTTAGATTGTAATTATGATGTCATAATAAAGTCATAATCTGTTAAAGTTACAAAAAATATAAAATTAAATAATTAAAGCAATATTTTGTTATCAACAAGCCCTAACCTCCCTACTGAAGAATTTGTAGCCGCAGTTGACCTTGGGTCCAACAGCTTTCGCATGGTTATTGCTAGAGTGATCAAATCAGCTTCAGGGACTCAGGTTCAGCCAATTGACACTCTCAGAGAGTCAGTTCGTATGGCAGCTGGTCTTACAGAGGATAAAAGATTAGATGAAAAATCCATTGCCAGAGGTTTAAAAGCTCTTCACCGATTTGGCGATAGATTAAGAAACTTTGACCCTAAAAAAGTAAGGGTGGTTGCGACCAACACACTGCGAGTGGCTCGTAACGCAGATACTTTCATAAAAGAAGCAGAAAAACTTCTGGGGTTCCCCATTGAGGTTGTTGCTGGCCGAGAGGAAGCTCGATTAATTTATATCGGGGCAGCGCATGATGCCCCAACATGTGATGGCAAGAGATTTGTGTTAGATATTGGTGGCGGATCCACAGAGTTCATTATTGGTGAAGGCTATGAGCCTAAATTACTCGAGTCTCTTTACATCGGCTGTGTTTCTTATAGCCAAGAGTATTTCCCCAACGGTTTGGTAGATGCCCATAGTTTCAAACTAGCTCAAACAGCAGCAAGACGTGAGATTCAAGCGATTTCATCCCAATTTAAAAAAATGGGTTGGAAGCAAGCAATTGGCTCATCAGGAACTGCCAGAGCGATTGCTGAACTGATTGCACAAAACGGTTTTGATGGCGTGCCGCATGATTTACCGGTCAATGGTGCTGGTGGAGTTATCACCAAAGAAGGTCTGCAGCTACTTAAAAAAGCATTAATGGAAAATGAGTTCATAGACCAATCCAATTTGGTTGGCCTCAAAGGTGACCGCAAGCCAGTCTTACCTGGCGGTTTAGCCATCATGATCGCTGCATTTGAAGAATTAGAAATCGATCGTATGGAAGTCACTGAGGCCGCTTTAAGATTAGGTGTTCTTTATGACTTGATGGGAAGAGCCCAACATCACGATATGCGATTTGTGACTATAGAGCAATTTATGCAGCGTTATGGTGTAGACAGACAGCAAGCCAAAAGAGTCAGTGAGGTGGCAGTTCACTTCTTAGATCAATTCCCCAAACCTAAAAGTGGGGATCGCAAAGACAATGCGAACATCCTTTCTTGGGCCGCTAAGCTTCACGAAATCGGTTTAAGTATCACGCATAATGGCTATCACAAACACTCCGCTTATATTGCCACTCATGCTGATATGCCTGGATTTTCAAGATTAGATCAAGCGCGAATGGCTGCTCTATTGCTTGGCCACACGGGTAAGCTTGGAAAGATCTCTGTGGGATCCGCTTATATCGATTGGCGCATGTTGTTTTGTTTGAGGTTGGCTCACGTTATTTGTCGCAGACGAGATGATGAGAGCATGCCTGATATTGAAGTCAGAGAAATTGAAGGGGGCTTTTCACTCAAAGTTGGCAAAGAGTGGTCTAAGAACAATCCGCTGACTCAATTTGGTCTTGAAAAGGAATCAGTTGATTGGCAAAAAATCGGCCGAGAATATCAGATTGAATTGATTTAATTAAAGTAAAAAAATAAGAGCCCTTCAATTGAAGGGCTCTTTCTATATTAATCAACTGAACTAAAAGTTATTGACCTAAAAAGTGCTTTGCATATCTTGGGTGAATATCCTCCATGCGCAACATGGTGAGGAAATCAGCCGTATTAAAGTCAGGATCCCAAGCTGGATTGCCACAAACCTTAGCGCCAAGACGTAAATAACCTTTGATCAAAGCAGGCGGCTCAACTTCAAGTTGATTATTTAATTCTTCAACAGGAAGGGCTAAACGAGGGAACACACGGTATTCAATGTCAGTTAAGTGGCTTGCGTTCAGCATGGTTGACAAACTAGCAGCGTAGTGACCACCATCAACCATTTGAACACTAGCGCAACCCAACATGATTTCGTAATCATTCTTCTTCATGTACTGACCTAAACCACTCCACAAAGCCATAATTACTCCACCAGAGCGGTAATCACGGTGAACACATGAACGTCCTACTTCAACCATCTTGTGACGGAGGTGACGTAAACGTGTCAAATCAAACTCTGAGTCTGAATAGAAGCAACCCATTTGCTTAGCTTGGTGCGGTGGTAATACGCGGTAAGTACCGATCACTTTGAGTGACTCAGTGTCTCGAATGATTAAGTGCTCGCAGAAATCATCAAAAATATCAACGTCTAAACCCTCAGCAGATGGCTTTAACGTTGCACCCATTTCTTCGGCAAATACTTTATAACGTAAACGCTGGGCTTCACGTACTTCATCTTGATGGCGTGCCCAGCTAATAGAAATAGGGCTTTGCTTGGCTGAGTTGGAATGAACCGCAGGAGCACCGATTTCAACTTGAGCATTAGGATTTTTTAAGGATTTTACTGGGAGTAAGCGAGCAATCTTCTCTTTAAAGATCTTTTTGAAAGGATTCTTTTTCATGATTGTTTTAACTAGACTAGGCTTAGTGAGTGAGTCAGTCAGCGATAACCATGGATTTGGTAGATCTTTCATATACTCGCCTTTTATTTAAACTTAATAATATCTTCAAATATAAATAGAATTTATGTCAAATTGATGACTATTAATTGACAGTTGTATGACTACTTTTAGGCTTTAAGTGGTCAAGAAACTGTTCGCTGGCAACTTTCCAGGAAAATTTCTCAGCATGCTTCCTTGCTTCCGCTTTGGGGATTCTTAAAGCTAATAAACAAGCTTCTTGTAGATTCTCACGCATTACACCAGCCTCAGAATCTCCCAAAACATCGATAGGACCTGTGACTGGGAAGGCTGCCACTGGCAAACCGCAAGCCATGGCTTCAAGTAAAACCAAGCCGAAGGTATCAGTCTTACTTGGGAACACAAATACATCAGCAGCAGCGTAGACCTTTGCCAGTGCCTCTTGCTGTAAAACACCTAAGTAATTCACATGAGGGTATTTATTCTTGAGCCATTCAAGTGCTGGACCATCACCAACAACCCATTTAGATCCTGGAAGTTTTAGCTCTAAAAATGCCTCAATATTCTTTTCAACGGCGACACGCCCTACACACAAGAAGATTGGGGGATCAGAATCAAGAGTTCTGGATTCTTGCATTTTAAAAACATCCAGATCAACACCTCTTGTCCAAAGAACTGTATTGGTAAAACCATAGTGCTTAAGATCTTTAATCACAACTTCTGTTGGTGCCATTAATGCCAACGATGGATCATGGAACCAGCGTAAAAATTTATAAGTGATTGCTAGAGGGATACCAGTTCTGGCCTTAACATACTCTGGGAAGCGCGTGTGATAGGCCGTGGTAAATGGAAGCTTATTTTTAAGGGCATAAGATCTTGCTGCAATACCAAGAGGCCCCTCAGTGGCAATATGAATGGCATCTGGTTCAAAATCCGTCATTTTTTGTACGACTTTTTTACCTGGAAAAAGTGATAGAGAGATATCAGGGTAGGTAGGGCATGGAATTGTTTTGAATCCAAGCGGTGTAATCATTTCAATTTCATGACCTAGTTTTCTAAGCTCATGCATTGTTTGCTTAAGTGTTCTAACAACACCGTTTACTTGTGGCTCCCATGCATCCGTGACGATCATAATCTTCATACAGTCTCCACCTTAGTTTGATTCATTGAAGTAGCGATCTGAGTTGTTTCAACTTCAGTGCTCATCGCAATACTTTCTTTTTTGTCCTCTAGTATGATGGGCCAGTGAACAATTCTGAGCTCGCCATTCATATCTTCTACTAGCGCCGTTAGACTTTCTACCCAGTCGCCATCATTGCAGTACAAGATGTTATCGATCATGCGTATTTCTGCTTTATGGATATGACCACATACGACACCATCACAGCCTCTAATACGCGCTTCACGTGCCATGATCTTTTCAAAATCAGCAATAAAACTGACTGCATTTTTGACAGAGTGCTTGAGGTATTGGGACAAAGACCAGTAGTTAAGCCCCAACCTGGTTCTAATATTGTTGAACCAACGGTTGACCCATAAAATGAATGTATAAAGTGAGTCGCCCACATAGGCCAACCATTTAGCGTATTGCATCACCCCGTCAAATAGGTCGCCATGAGTGACCCATAGACGTCTGCCATCAGCCATCACGTGAATGACCTCTCCCTCAATACGAATGTCACCCAAGTTCATACCAATAAACTGACGAGCCATCTCATCGTGGTTGCCAGGAATATAGATGACCTCTGCACCTTTACGTGCCTTACGTAATAATTTTTGAACCACGTCATTATGTGATTGTGGCCAGTACCAGCGTTTTCTGAGTTGCCAGCCATCAATGATGTCGCCAACTAAGTAAAACTTATCGGCCTCATTGTGTTTTAAGAAATCTAGGAGATACTTCGCTTGGCAACCTGCTGTGCCTAGGTGGATGTCTGAGATCCAAATCGCTCTGTATTGATTCATGAGTTGATATTTAGCCTGACATATTTTAAAGTAAGATGTCAAATCTGTGTCATATTGATGACACAGTCATATGAGATTCTTCACACTATGAAACCTTTATTACTCATCCTTCATGTGCTCAGCGCGTTGCTAAAGCTGTTATTTTTTGTGTTCCTGAGCCCACAAATCAGGGCTCATTTCATTCAATCTTGGTCACGACGACTATTAAAAATATTAAAAATTAAAGTAGTTATCCATGGGGATCAGACTTTCATTGATAGTCAACAAGGCTTTTTAGTGGTTTCAAATCACATCTCTTGGTTAGATATTCATGTCATTAATACGATGAAACCTGTAGTTTTTGTTGCTAAAGCGAATGTTGCCAATTGGCCTATCTTTGGATGGATTGCAAAAATGATCGGCACTATTTTTGTCAAAAGAGAAAAACTATCAGATTTGAAAAGAGTGATTCAGGAAATTAAAAGCCAACTTCAGGCGCGGCAGCCAGTTTGTATTTTTCCAGAGGGAACATCCAGTGATGGCCGCCAACTTTTAGAATTCAGAAGTAACTTATTTGAAGCGGTGGCTCATTCAGAGTTAAAGATTGTGCCAATTGCACTTAGCTATCAAGAAAACCAAAAATACTCTGATAGAACAGCTTTTATTGGTGATATGGGACTGATCGATTCTCTTAAGCTAATTATGCAATCAGATCAGATCGTGGCCCATATTGAAGTGTGCGCACCTCAATTAGCTCAGGGCTCTCGCCAAGAGACAGCTGATCAAGCTCGCCAAGCTATTTTAAGGACATCATCCTTTGGCGACTACAATTGAGCTTAAAACATCGATAACATAAACACAAAAACAAACAATAAAAAACGGAGACTCCCTGTGTCAAACCAGCATTCAGAAAAACTATTTCAACCGATACGTATTGGCGATATCGAGTTAGCTAACCGTGTGGTGATGGCGCCTTTGACTCGTTGTCGTGCGGATGAGCCTGCTGGGGATATTCCTGGTAGCGCTATGAACATTGATTATTACCGTCAACGTAGCAATGCGGGTTTGATCATCAGTGAGGGAACTCAGGTCTCACCAGCTGGCAAGGGATATATGGCTACTCCTGGTATTTACTCTGATGCTCAAGTTGACGGGTGGAAATTAATTACTAAAGCAGTTCATGATGCAGGTTCAAAAATCATTGCTCAAATTTGGCACGTGGGACGTATTTCCCATTCTGATTTAACGGGTGGTGAAGAGCCTATTGCACCTTCAGCAATTGCCCCCAATGCGGTGGCTTACACCCATGCAGGTAAGGTGGATATTCCAACTCCGCACGCATTAACCGAATCAGAAATTGCTCAAGTTGTTGAACAATTCCGTTGTGGTGCTGCTAATGCCATACGTGCTGGTTTTGATGGTGTTGAGATCCATGGTGCTAATGGGTATTTGATTGATCAATTTATTAGAGATAGCACTAACCATAGAACTGATAATTATGGCGGATCAATTGAAAATAGATGTCGCTTCGCCTTAGAGATAGTCGATGCAGTTGCTAAAGAAATTGGAGCAGGGCGTGTAGGCATCCGTTTATCACCAGTCACCCCATTCAATGACATCTCTGATAGCAAGCCACAATCAGTATTTGGCCATTTAGTTAAAGCACTCAATAAGCGTGGAATAGCTTTCATTCACTTTATTGAGGGGTCTACCGGTGGTTCACGTGATGTGCCAGGCTTTGACAATCAATGGGCTAGAGAGACCTTTAAGGGGACTTATATCGCCAATAATGGCTATGATCGTCAGATGGCTATTGATGCGGTAGAAACCGGTCATGCCGACGCTGTTGCGTTTGGTCGTCTGTTTATCGCCAACCCTGATTTAGTACAAAGACTAAAAGCCAATGCACCTTTAAATAAAGCTGACCCCAATACCTTTTATTTGCCAGGCCCGGCAGGCTATACAGATTATCCGGCACTTAGCTAATACGTTTGAGAAGTTCTTACTAATAGATTGAACCTTTTTGAATATGAAACCATCGAACCATCTCAATAAAGTCATTTACCTAGTCATTCTCTTATTGAGTCTAAAGGCACCCACTGCTATGGCAACTGAAGAACCAACTTATGAAGTCATTAGGAAATCTGAAAATTTTGAAATTCGCCAATATCAAAATCAGCTGATTGCAGAAGTGACTGTCGAAGGATCGATGAGTGAAGCATCTAGTAAAGGTTTCAAATTAGTTGCTGATTTCATATTTGGTAATAATCAAAAGCAAGCCAAACAGTCTGAGAAGATTGCGATGACTGCACCAGTTGTCATGGAGGAGCAGTCAGCAAAAATTGCTATGACGGCACCTGTTGTTGTCGAGCAGAAGGTATCTGAAGCTGATAAACGTCAATGGGTGTTCTACTTCATCATGCCAAGTAGCTATCGCATGGACACATTACCTAAGCCTAATAATCCACAAATTCAGATCAAAGAAGTGCCAGCTAAAAAGATGGCTGTTATAAGATTCTCAGGCTTGGTAGATGATGAGAAGCTAACATCCCGAACTGAAGAATTAAACGCTTGGATCAAAACACAAAACATCACCCCTAATGGCGCGCCTCAATTAGCTCGTTATAACCCGCCATGGATATTGCCTTGGTGGAGAAGAAACGAAGTCATGATTCCAGTTCAGTAAGATCAACCATCTTAAATGATCAGTATTAAATACAAATAAAAAAAGCCGGAAGTCCTAAAGACTCCCGGCTTTTGTCATACAGAATCTAATTACTTGCCGTTAATGATGGCGTTCAATGTGGCGCTAGGGCGCATCACTGCTTCAAGCTTCTTCATATCAGGCTTGAAGTAACCACCAATATCTACAGGTTTACCTTGAGCGGCATTCAGCTCACCAATGATCTTCTCTTCGTTATCAGCCAGTTGCTTGGCCATTGGCGCAAAGTGAGCTTGTAGCTCCTTATCTTCAGTTTGTGCTGCCAGTGCTTGTGCCCAGTACATCGCTAAATAGAATTGGCTACCACGGTTATCTAATTCACCTGTACGTGATGAAGGAGATTTTCTGTTCTCTAGTAATTGACCCGTCGCCTCATCTAAAGTCTTGGCTAACAACTTGGCTTTGCTATTGTTGTTTTTAATACCAATATCTTCAATTGAAACTGCTAAGGCCAAAAACTCACCTAAAGAGTCCCAGCGTAAGTGATTTTCTTCAACCAATTGTTTGACATGTTTTGGAGCTGAACCACCTGCACCAGACTCAAACAAGCCACCACCATTCATTAATGGAACGATTGAAAGCATTTTTGCACTGGTACCTAACTCAAGAATAGGGAATAAATCTGTGAGGTAGTCACGCAAAATATTACCTGTTACAGAAATCGTGTCTTTGCCACGAATGATGCGCTCTAGTGTGTAACGCATCGCACGTGTTTGAGACATGATCTCGATATCAAGACCGGTTGTATCGTGATCTTTAAGATAGCGATTCACTTTTTTGATCAACTCGTTTTCATGAGGGCGGTACTCATCTAACCAAAATACAGCTGGCGTATTGGATTGACGAGCACGTGTGACTGCTAATTTGACCCAATCTCTAATCGGAGCATCTTTACATTGGCACATGCGCCAGATATCGCCTTCTTCAACATTTTGCTCTAGTAATACTTCACCATCAATCGTCACAACTCGAGCAATACCTGCTTCAGCGATCTCAAATGTCTTGTCGTGAGAGCCATACTCTTCGGCTTGTTGAGCCATCAGGCCGACGTTAGGCACGCTACCCATGGTTGTCGGGTCAAAGTTGCCGTGAGTTTTGCAGAAATTAATCATTTCTTGATAGATACGAGCAAAAGTACTTTCCGGCATCACAGCCTTAGTGTCTTTTGGACGACCATCAGCACCCCACATCTTGCCGCCAATTCTGATCATGGCCGGCATGGAGGCATCCACAATCACATCATTAGGGGAGTGGAGGTTGGTAATACCTTTGGCTGAATCAACCATCGCCAATTCTGGGCGATGCTCATGACAAGCATGGAGATCATTGATGATCTCTTCACGCTTAGAGCTTGGAAGCGTCGCAATCTTTTCATAGACGCTGCTTAAACCATTGTTGGCATTAACGCCTAATTCTTTAAATAGGGCGGCATGTTTATCAAATGCAGTTTTATAGAAAATCTTCACAGCGTGACCGAAAACAATCGGGTGAGACACTTTCATCATCGTTGCTTTAACGTGAAGAGAGAACATCACACGAGTTTCATAAGCATCTTGTATCTCATCTTCGTAAAACTTGCACAAAGCTTTTTTGCTCATGAACATGCTGTCAATGATTTCGCCTTCTAAAAGAGGGATTTTCTCTTTTAGAACGATGGTTTTACCAGTCTTTGTGACCAAGTCCATGCGAACATTGCAGGCACTTGGTATCACCATTGATTTTTCGCTAGAGTAAAAGTCACCGCCATGCATATGTGACACGTGGGTGCGTGATGCTTGGCTCCACTTACCCATTGAGTGTGGATTTTTACGAGCATAACGTTTCACAGCAGCTGGAGCGCGACGGTCTGAGTTACCTTCACGTAGAACTGGGTTAACAGCACTACCTAAACACTTAGAGTAGCGCTTAAGAATTTCTTTCTCAGCATCGTTTTGCGGGTCTTCCGGAAAGTCAGGGATGTCATAGCCATGAGATTGCAATTCTTTGATAGCTATTTTCAACTGACCAACAGCAGCGCTGATATTAGGTAATTTGATAATGTTTGTTTCTGGCAACAAAGTCATCTTGCCAAGCTCACTTAAATTGTCAGCAATTTTCTGATCTTCTTTCAGCTTTTCTGGAAAGGCAGCAATGATCCTGGCTGCGACTGAGATGTCACTTTCAACAACTTCAATGTCCGCAGGAGCTGTGAATCTTCGAATGATCGGTAGAAAAGATGCAGTTGCTAAATAGGGCGCTTCGTCTGTGAGCGTGTAAACAATCTTTGATTTCTTTGAAGCCATTGATAATTCCTCTTAATTTTTGATTACTGTGCCAATTTTAAGCCCTCAAGCTTTGACTACCCTTGCATATTTTATCTAGGTGTTTGTTTTTTGAGCAACTTCAGCCTTAACTTGTCTTAGTTCGCACAATCTCACGTCAATCACCCCTTAAAATAACCCGCAATAGCAATATTCACTCTAAAGCCAATAATCTATTAAATATTTTTTATTTTATATTTTATAGAATGTTCCTTAAAGAACATTATATTTAGTGCATTGATTTTTATAGATTTATTAGTAAGCAATTTTACTGATAATAAATATGTCATTTTTGTTATATTTATTAATTATTTGTATACAATTATAAATAGAAGTATTAATGGAGACTTAAACCTAGTGAAAAATAAAGATTTACAAGAGATCTACTTTCTCTTCCTCAATCTAGTTCGTTCTGTTGAGGAACTTCCTAACTTCCCGAAGTTAGATGCGACTGAGAACCAGCTTTTAAACGAAGTGGCCTCTAAGTGGAAAAAAGGCGAGCGCCTTTTGGTAAGCGATGCAATTGCTAAGCGTGAGATTGGCTCACCTGCAACTTTGCATGCACGTTTAAAGCAATTACGTGACAAAGATATGGTGACTTACGTGATTGAGACTGACGGCCGTAAAAAATATATTGAGCCAACAGAAAATGCATTGAAATATTTTTCTCAAATTTCAAACTGCATGATTGAAGCAACTGCTAAATAAGTAAATAAGTGTCACCCAAAAAAAACGCCACTGATGTGGCGTTTTTTTATAACTGATCATGAGTCAATAACAATTTACAAATTGATGACCTTGCCTGGGTTCATTAAATTGTTGGGGTCAATCGCTTTTTTAATAGCATGCATCAGATTAAAAGCAGCTTCACCACGATGCCCCTTTAAGTAATCCACTTTTTGTTGTCCAACACCATGTTCAGCTGAGATCGAGCCACTCAACCTTTCAACCTCAATATAGATTAGGGCTTGGATATCGTCGTTATGAGCGCTGAAAAAACTTTCAGTTTCACTAGAGCTCGGTCCTGCAATGTTGTAATGCAAATTGCCGTCGCCTAAATGACCGTAATTAATGATGCGACTATTGGGGTACTTCTCTTTAAGTAAAGCATCGCAGACTTTTACGAACTCAGGGATAGCTGAAATAGGAAGTGACACATCATGTTTGATGTTCGGCCCATCATCAGCCTGAGCAAGCGGCACATGTTCGCGCATATCCCAAAATTTTCTGGCTTGAGCAATATTGCTTGCAATGATTGCATCACTGGCGCATCCTGACTCTAAAGCGCCTTCAAGGATTGTTTCCATGAGTTGCATGGCATGCTCAGAACTCTCGTAATCTGATATTTCTACCAAAACCTCATACGGATTTTCACCGGCTAATGGACTGGCAAGAGCAGGGTAGTAGTGCTTCAAAAGAGCTAGGCTCTCCTGAGACATCATTTCAAAACCTGTGAGCTGTGCGGAAGCGCCTGCCTGGAAACGATTGAGTAACTCAATAGCGCCTTCAGCACTTGGAGTGGCAACAAGTGCTGTCCATTGAGCCACTGGAGTAGGAAACAACTTCATCACTGCGGCAGTGATGATGCCAAGACTGCCCTCGGCACCAATAAATAAATCTCTTAAGTCGTAACCAGTATTGTCTTTGCGCAAGCCTCTCAAACTATTGAGGATTTCACCATTAGGCAAAACTACTTCAAGTCCCAAGCAAAGCTCTCTGGCATTGCCGTATCTTAAAACTGATGTACCACCAGCATTGGTTGATAAATTGCCACCAATCATGCAACTACCCTCAGCTCCTAGGCTGAGAGGGAAGTAACGACCAGCTTTAGCTGCTTCCTCTTGAAGGGTTTGTAAAATGACGCCTGCTTCAACAGTCATTGTTTGGTTAGAGGTATCAATTGCTAGGATTTTATTCATACGCTTCGTCGTTATGACAATCTGACGACCCGTTGGATTGGGCGTTGCGCCTCCACATAATCCTGTGTTGCCACCCTGAGGCACGATCGCAATTTGATGAGTTACGCACAGTTTGACAATCTCTGATACTTCTTGGGTAGAAGCGGGGCGCAATGCTGCAATAGCTTGTCCGCGATAACGTTTGCGCCAATCGACGAGGTAAGGTTCAAGATCAACTGGAGAGGTAATAACTTGTTCAGCCCCAACTATTTTTTGAAATGCACTAATTAATTCTTGATCTGTTAAAGCCATGTCTTCCTCGATGTATTTTTTCTTATTAAAGTATTTATTGTTATTTTAGTTCTTTAGCTTCTTGTTCTTTCTCCAGCTTTTCAAGTTCCAACTTTTTCTGCTTAGCTACTTTCTTTAAAGGCTTTAAGTAGGCTAATAGGGCAAAGTAAGTTATTAAACTGAGTAAGACTTCAAGTCCAGCTAAATAGCCAGATAGACTTGGATCAGTGAGTCGTACAACACCTTCCATGAAATAAAGCATGACCAGCATGGATGCCCATTGCATGGTGTAACTGTTACCCTGCCAAATACCTTTGAGCGCAAAAAGAAGAGGTATAACTTTGATCACCGCCCATGAACCACCTGGTTTGATAGGAGCCAAAACAGCTTCCCACAAAATGCACAAGATCACTAAAGCGAACCATGACCACCATGCTATTTGGCGCCACTTAGCTTGCGATTCCAGCAGGGGATATAAATGGACTGGGGTATTCATGAACCAACTACTTTCTTTTTAAACTAACTTCAGAGCCACTTGAGCTAAGCGTTGACCTTGAGCGATAGCTAGCTTTCTCTCATCTGCTGAAATGGGTGCTGAGCCATCTGCTTTAGCAAAATGAGTTACGCCATAGGGCGTGCCACCTGTTTGCGTATTCATCAGCTCTGGATTACTGTAGGGTAAACCTAAGATCACCATGCCATGGTGCATCAGAGGAATCATCATGGATAGAAGGGTGCTTTCTTGGCCACCATGCAAGCTACCTGTGCTGGTAAAAACACAAGCTGGTTTACCAACTAACGAACCAGATAACCATTGTTGAGTCGTGTTATCCAAAAAGTATTTCATGGCTGAGGCCATATTGCCAAAGCGTGTTGGCGAACCAAGTGCAAGACCGGCACATTGTTCTAAATCTTTATTTTCAACATAAGGAGGTCCTGAATCAGGGATATCAGATTCACTGGCTTCGCAGACTGCAGAAACAGAAGGTACTGTTCTAAGTCGTGCTGTTGCGCCAGGAACGCTTTCGACACCCTCAGCTATGAGTTCAGCCAATTGGCGAGTCGCGCCATTTCTGGAGTAGTAAAGAACCAAAATATCGACTTGTTGTTTAGGAGTGCTATTCATAAATTTGTACTCATTTAGTTATCTTGCTTATGATAGAGCCGTGCAAGTAATTCGTCATAAAGACTCTATTCTCGATTTTTTCCACTATATGCGCCAGCGCGCTAAGGTAAGTCGTATCAATGAAATGGCTGGAAGCCTCTCATTTACCACTATTTTGTCGATAGTCCCTATGGTAACGGTTTCTTTTGCCATGCTTGCCGTTATGCCACGCTTCTTAAGCCTCAGAGTATCTTTTCAAAATTGGCTCTCTGATACGCTCATTCCTGGGAGCATTGGCGACCCTGTACTGGTCTATTTGAACCAATTTGCGATGAAAGCTAAGGGATTAACCATTTTTGGATCAGTGGGTTTGATCATCGGCATCTTTTTCACATTAATCACTGTAGAAAATGCCTTCAATAGAATTTGGAATGTGCAAAATCCTCGGCCGTTCTTTAAAAGATTGGGTATTTATTCAATTGCCACTATCTTGGGACCTTTATTGCTTGGATTGAGTATTTATCTCAGCTCAATGGTATTGAGTTCTTCCAAAGGGTGGATTGGCCCCCTCAGTGTTGGATTTAATTTTGTCGCAGCGGTGTTCCCGATCATCTTGTCGATCATGTCGTTTTTAGTCGTTTATAAAATATTGCCCTATGAAAAAGTCCAGTGGTCAGATGCTCTTTGGGGCGCCGCATGGGCTGGTATGGTTTTTGAAATAGCTAAGTTTGCGTTTGCTTGGTTTGCAGCCAATTTCCCCGTTTACAAAACAGTTTATGGCGCGTTTGCCATATTGCCTTTGTTCTTGATTTGGATTTACGTCACCTGGTGGGTCACCCTTGTGGGAGCCACCATCGTGGCGAATATGCCCATTGTTAGAGCGTGGGAGCGCTCCAAGTAAATAACTTCAAAGATATTCAGTAAGTGGATTAAAAAGGGTAAGCACTGATGGAAATGGCTAGCCTGAGGACCGTTCTGCTGATAGACTAAGTTCATCATCGTCACCACTAAAGAGGGAGTCGTTTATGAAAGTCAGTGATATTTTGCGTTTTAAAGGGGCGACCCTTTTCACAGTCTCTCCTGAGACGTCTCTTGCTGCGGCTGTTCATGTGATGGCTGAAAAAGACATTGGATCGCTGGTTGTTATGGAACACGCCAAATTGGTCGGTATCCTGACTTTCCGAGAGGTGATTGAAACGCTTGCTAAAAGTCATGGTGCATTGGGTGCGGTTCAGGTGGGTGAGGTGATGGATCAAGCGCCATTGACCTGTACATTAGAAACTGACTTAGATGAGGCGCGACGCATGATGCTAGAACAGCACGTTCGTTATCTTCCTGTCATGGATGACACTACTCTCATGGGCATCATTTCTTTTTATGACGTTGCAAAGGCGGTTGTTGAGGCGCAAAGCTTTGAAAACACCATGCTGAAAGCCTATATTCAAGATTGGCCGACTGAAGAAGCTTCAACTCAAAATAAGTAAACCTGTAGAAGCTAAGCAAGCAAAATAAATCTAATAAATTTGATCTTTTTATAATAAAAGCGCGGGGTAAATTCCCCCATCGTCCCAGACCAATGCCATAATGTAGGCATGGCTGGAAGCACACTTGGACACTTATTTCGTATCACCACTTTTGGTGAATCTCATGGACCTGCAATAGGCGCCGTTATCGATGGTTGTCCGCCAGGGATGACTTTATCGGTTGAAGATATTCAGGGTGACTTGGATCGCCGTAGGCCAGGAACATCTCGGCATGTGACCCAACGTCAAGAAGAAGACAAGGTAGAAATTCTATCGGGTGTGTTTGAAGGTAAAACCACAGGCACTCCTATAGCGTTGATGATTCGTAATACAGATCAACGTAGTCAAGATTACGGCAACATCCTAGACACATTCAGACCAGGACATGCTGATTACACTTATTGGCACAAATACGGTATTCGTGACCCCCGTGGTGGCGGACGTTCATCAGCGCGATTAACGGCTCCGGTTGTTGCTGCCGCTGCTGTGGCTAAAAAATGGTTAGCTGAACAATACGGTATCAAGTTTTATGGATATATGACCCAGTTAGGCAGTATTGAAATTCCTTTTGAGGATGCCAGTCATATTCCCCAAAATCCTTTTTTTGCGGCTAATGCCAGCATCATCCCTGAGCTAGAAAACTATATGGACAGCTTGCGTAAAGCAGGCGACTCATGCGGAGCGCGCTTAACAGTAGTTGCTACTGGTGTACCTGTTGGTATGGGTGAACCTATTTTTGATAAGTTAGATGCTGATATTTCTCATGCCATGATGGGTATCAATGCTGTCAAAGGTGTCGAGATGGGTGCGGGCTTTAAGAGTGTGACTCAAAAAGGTAGTGAGCACGGTGACGAAATGTTTGCGGATGGTTTTGCTAGCAATAATGCAGGTGGTACTGTAGGTGGCATTAGTAGTGGCCAAGATATCGTTGTGTCGATTGCGATCAAGCCTACTTCATCCATCATGTCACCAAAGCAATCTTTAGATCGTGCTGGACAACCTACAACAGTTCAGACCAAGGGTCGCCATGACCCATGTGTTGGTATCCGTGCAACACCGATTGCCGAAGCTATGTTGGCATTGGTGATCATGGATCATGTTTTACGCCATCGTGCCCAATGTGGCGATGTTCAGGTTGATACGCCTCGCATTTCAGCGCAACGCCCCTAATTAGAGGCTGTTGATGACCGGTCTTGTGCGACTGGCTTTTGCAGCCTTCTTCTTTTCTTACTTTGCCTATATAGGTTTGATGTCTCCTTACTCGAGCTTGTACTTTGCAAGCAAAGGTATGAGCCCAATCGAAATCGCGGCATTGATGTCGATGTTTCAAATTACCAGAATCATGGGTCCATTCGCATGGGGCTGGTTAGCTGATATGCGCCGAGATCGTTTGGGCATTATCAGAATGACCTCACTCGCAGCTTGTTTTATTTTCTCAGCAATTTTCTTTTTAGAAGATTACATAGCTTTATTAGTTTGGATTTTCTTGCTCAATATCGTCATCAGTAGTTTGATGCCTTTAGGTGAAGCGGCAACAGTCCATGCACTTCATCAAGACAATGGTTTTGACAAGCGCTACGGGCGCCTGCGTTTATGGGGATCATTGGGATTCATCACCATGGTCATGTCTGTAGGTGCTTGGTTTGAGGCTTATGGCATTCAGAGTTTGCCTTGGTTTGGTTTAAGTGCTTTGATCGTCATGACGGCACTCACCATGTTGTTAAGAGAACCCAAGATGGAAGTGGTTGAGCAGGTAGTCATCAAATTCTCGGTAGTTCTAAAAGATAAATATCTACAGTGGTTTTTGTCAGCTAATTTTTGGATGATTTTTGCCCACGCCTGCTTTTACGTTTTCTATTCTTTGTATTTAGACAAATTAGGTTATTCAAAAGCAGAAATTGGTTTGCTGTGGATGTTGGGCGTATTAGCAGAAGTTATTTTCTTTTTCTACCAAAGCCACTTTTTTGCGAGATTTAGCACTAAACAAATATTAATCACAACTTACTTAATTGCAGTTCTGCGCTTTGCATTAATGGCGTATTACCCCAATGTCATTGTTCTAGTCATTGCGCAACTCATGCACGCCGCCACCTTTGGCGCTCATCACAGTGCCAGCATTAAGATGTTGCAAACATGGTTTTCAGGACCGCTTCAAGGTAGAGGCCAAGCCCTTTACATCACTGTGTCATATGGCATCGGCGGAACAGTTGGAGGATTATGCGCTGGTTGGATTTGGGAGCACTGGGCACCTGAGCACGTCTTTGGATTGGCAGCGCTTGCCAGCTTCTTTGGATACGTATGCATGCAACGCGTCAAGAGCAAAGAAATCTAAAAATAGATTAATGAATCGAATATCTCTTAAAAGTAAAAAATTCCGCAGCATCCTTCTTGTTTGAATTAATCTTTACCTCGACCGCTTCTGTCAAATTTGCACCTGGAACAACTAAGCGAATGACATTGTAATTGGAATGATTGTTTATTTTTTGCAATGGATGATCAACAACAAACTCATGAGAATCTCCCTGGATTAATAAAACTGGTTTATTAAATTCTAGGGCTAACTTTTCAATGCTGGCTATAAAGTCGCTAAATCCTGATACTTTCGGAGCTTTTGGATGAAAGGTATCCGCTTGCATGGCGATGACGATAGCCGCATTGTTTTGCTGCTTTGCCAGAGCAAAACTACTTTCAAGCCATTGCATATTGGCTTGATTACGAGCCTCATATTCTTTGATGGCGCCAGGAATTTTAGGATCTAAATTGTTATTTGATCCCACCTGATGAAGAGTCATCAATAAGATGTTGTCTTTTGACCAGCGGAGATTTTCAACATAAATAGATTTCTCCTGACTTAACTTGGATTGACTTTGAAGCTTAATGGATTCAATACCCAAGCTAATAGGCTCTTTAAAGAATAATTGTCTGATTTTCTCTAATCTTTCCGTTGGCTCATAGGCGCCATTGGATTGGCGGTGACAATCAGTCCATTCGTTGTCTCCTGGTGTATAAATCAATGGCTTTTGAAAGCTATCAAACATTTTCTTAATATCTGAAAAAGTCTTATCAGAGCACTCACTTCCACCGTTTTTAATATCTCCAACGTGTATGGTGAATTGACTATTTTTTTGTTGATTAATTTTTTGAATCAATTTAACAAATGGCTCATAGCTGCCATAGGGTTGATCACCAATGGCAGTAAATACAAAGTCTTTTGCATGAAGTGGCGGAGAAAGCAGCATACCCAATAAAGAGTATGCAAATAAGTGCAAAAGTTTTATCTTAGCCATAGTGATTTTGAAGAGATGTGGTGAATGGATAAAACCTTACACTAAGAAAGTTACATGCTCGTGTAATTAGGACCGCCGCCACCTTCAGGGTTTAACCAAACAATATTTTGAGTTGGATCTTTGATGTCACAAGTTTTACAGTGAACACAATTTTGCGCATTGATCTGTAATTGTTGACCTTGAGGTGTTGGGATGTACTCATAAACGCCAGCAGGGCAGTAGCGTTGTTCCGGGCCATCGTACAAAGGTAAATTAATACTTGTCGGTACTAAAGCATCCTTCAACGTTAAATGTGCCGGCTGATTCTCTGCATGATTGGTATTAGAAATAAATACTGAAGATAATTTATCAAAAGTAATTTTTCCGTCAGGCTTTGGATATTCAATAGGCGTGCACTCTGAGGCGGGCTTTAAACATTCATGATCAGCGTGCTGTTGATGAATCGTCCATGGTACATTTCCGCCCAATAACTTTTGCTCGATGCCAACCATTAGCGTGCCTAGATAAAGTCCTTTAGACATCCATGGTTTGAAGTTACGTGCTTTTTTAAGTTCTGTATGTAACCAACTCTTTGTAAAAGCAACGGGGTAAGCGTCCAACTCATCTGCTGATCGGCCTGCTTGCAAAGCATCAAAAGCCGCTTCAGCGGCTAACATACCGGTCTTAATGGCGGTGTGGCTACCCTTGATGCGAGAGGCATTGAGGAAGCCGGCATCGCAACCGATTAATGCACCACCAGGAAAAACTGTTTTAGGTAAGCTGTTTAAGCCACCTGCCGTTAAAGATCTGGCGCCATAACCAATGTGTTTACCGCCTTCAAAGAAGTGTCGAATCGATGGGTGTAATTTATAGCGTTGGAACTCTTCAAAGGGGCTGAGGTAGGGATTGCTATAAGACAAGCCCACCACGAAACCAACGGCTACTTGATTATTTTCTAAATGATATAAAAAAGATCCGCCATAAGTATCAGAAGACAGAGGCCATCCTGCCGTATGGATCACAAGACCTGCTTGATGTTTAGCTGGATCGATTTCCCACAACTCTTTGATACCAAGACCATAACTTTGTGGATCACAATTGGCATCTAAAGCATATTTAGAAATTAGTTGTTTACCTAAATGACCACGAGAACCCTCAGCAAACAAAGTGTATTTACCGCGCAACTCCATGCCGATTTGAAATTGATCAGTGACTTGGCCATCTTTACCAATGCCCATATTACCTGTGGCAACGCCAGTCACCTCACCATTTTGACCATAAATAATTTCGGCAGCAGCAAAGCCTGGGAAAATTTCAACACCAACACTTTCAGCTTCAGCACCCAACCATCTTGTGAAATTTGCCAAGCTCACAATATAGTTACCGTGATTCTGGAAACACTCAGGCAAGAGCCAGTTAGGTGTTGTTAAAGACTTTGTTTCTGTTAGAAACATGAAGCGATCTTCAGATACTGCGGTATGAAGTGGAGCGCCTTTACTCTTCCAATCAGGGATCAGTTCATTGATGCCGATGGGATCCATGACTGCACCTGACAAAATATGCGCACCGACTTCAGAACCTTTTTCAAGAACGCAAACAGAAATATCTGTACCTTTTTCAGAAGCTAGCTGTTTTAAACGAATAGCTGCCGATAAACCAGCTGGACCACCGCCCACGATAACCACGTCATAGTCCATAGATTCTCTTGGACCAAATTGGGAAAGGATTTCAGGGGTGGTGATCATGGTGTCATTCTAAAATAAGCTAAGCTATTAAGTACTTAGACTTTTATTTTATATTTTTTTACATGTTTAAGTACTCAAAGTTTAATATAAGCCATTGATGTTGAATGGTTTTCTGATTTTTAAAAGAATAACTACAGGTTTTGCCTGAAATTAAGTCAAGCCCTCGTCAACCCAATGCTATATAACTGTGCAATTCGGTAGTCATATATCTGGATTTAATCCAACAAGGAGTTTTTGATGAATAAGGTTTTTGGTTCAGCTAAAGAAGCTTTGGCTGATATTGTTAAAGATGGTCAAACATTTGCTGTTGGTGGATTTGGCCTATGTGGAATTCCAGAAGCTTTAATTGCAGCCCTTCGTGATACTGGCGCAAAGAACCTCACTGCTATTTCTAATAATGCGGGCGTTGATGGTTTTGGCCTTGGGCAATTATTAGAAACACGTCAAATCAAAAAAATGATTTCTTCTTATGTTGGTGAAAACAAAGAGTTTGAGCGTCAATATTTAGCTGGTGAACTAGAGCTTGAATTCACCCCCCAAGGAACTCTGGCTGAAAAACTAAGAGCAGGTGGGAGCGGTATCCCTGCATTTTTTACTAAAACAGGCGTCGGCACCATTGTTGCTGATGGTAAAGAAGTCCGAGAGTTTGATGGTGAGAAATATGTCATGGAACGCGCGTTAATCGCAGATATTGCTTTGGTTAAAGCATGGAAAGCAGATAAAGCTGGCAATCTCATCTACCGTCATACAGCAAGAAACTTCAATCCGATGTGTGCCATGGCTGCAAAGATCACCGTTGTAGAAGTAGAAGAAATTGTTGAGAACGGTAGCTTTGAACCAGCTGATGTTCACACTCCAAGTATTTATGTGCACAGAATTGTGATGAACAAGAATCCAGAGAAGCGCATTGAACAGCGCACTGTAACTCAGGCTTAAGGAAAAAAATCATGGCATGGACTCGTGACGAGATGGCTGCTCGTGCAGCAAAAGAATTAAAAGACGGTTACTACGTTAACTTAGGTATTGGCTTGCCAACTTTAGTTGCTAACCATGTACCGTCAGATATTGAAGTTTGGTTGCAATCTGAAAATGGTTTATTAGGTATTGGCCCATTTCCAACACATGATCAAGTAGATGCGGATCTGATTAATGCTGGTAAGCAAACAATTACAACCCTGCCTGGATCTGCTATTTTTTCATCGGCAGATTCATTTGGAATGATTCGTGGCGGCAAAATCAACATCGCTATTTTAGGAGCGATGCAAGTCAGCGAATTTGGAGACTTAGCTAACTGGATGATTCCCGGCAAGATGGTCAAAGGCATGGGCGGTGCCATGGATTTAGTTGCTGGCGTTAAACACGTGGTGGTCTTGATGGAGCACGTGGCTAAGAAAAAAGATGGCACTGAAGATATCAAGATCTTGCCAAAGTGCACGCTGCCATTAACTGGGGTTGGCGTGGTTAGTCGCATCATTACTGATTTAGCTGTAATGGATGTCACACCAACTGGCATGAAGTTATTAGAGTTGGCGCCAGGGGTTAGCAAAGAAGAGGTTGTGGCTAAGACTGGTTGCAAACTAGATACAAGTGCTCTCTGATGAGCTCAACAAGTCCCCTTGATCAATTGCATGCCCACAAAAGGGGGGACGCAAAACATCTTCATTATCGAGAAGACCACAATAAATCTATCTTAGTCATAGCCGTTTTATTAACTTTTACATTTGCTGGTATTGAGGCTTTTGCAGGTTTCTGGGCTAACTCTTTAGCCTTGATTTCTGACGCAGGGCATATGGTGACCGACGCTGTTGCATTGGGCTTGGCACTTCTTGCTCAAATCATTGCCAAGCGACCACCCTCAGCAAAACATTCATTTGGTTTTGGCAGAGCAGAATCACTGGCCGCATTCATCAACGGTTTGGCCATGTTGGTGTTGGTTGCGTGGATTGCTTATGAAGCGTTAACAAGGTTTAGAGATCCACA
This sequence comes from Polynucleobacter meluiroseus, assembly GCA_945881875.1. Lineage (GTDB taxonomy): Bacteria > Pseudomonadota > Gammaproteobacteria > Burkholderiales > Burkholderiaceae > Polynucleobacter > Polynucleobacter meluiroseus_A. The sequence continues at coordinate 504,246 of CAMCVH010000001.1, read as the reverse complement.
TGAAGTTAAAGGTCTCACCGTCACGATCGTAGCCATCATCGGTTTGGTGATTAACATCATTGTTGCTTGGGTTTTATCGAAAGATAAAAAAAGTGTTAATACCAAAGCAGCTTTGGTTCATGTGATGGGTGACCTATTAGGATCTGTAGCTGCTTTGATTGCTGGTTTGGTGATTCACTTTACGGGCTGGATGCCCATTGATCCAATCTTATCTTTATTTGTATGCGTTTTAGTTCTCCGTTCAACATCCGATGTATTAAGAGAGTCATATCACTTTCTGATGGAGGGTGTACCTCATCACATTGATTACGTTTCAGTGGGACAGGATCTTGCTAAGATTCCAGGAGTATTAGCTGTTCATGACTTGCACGTTTGGGAAATGACACCAGGTCATCCAGCATTGATTGGTCATGTGGAAGTACGTGATCTTCAAGACTGGCCAATAACATTGGATCTCATCAATAAAATGTTGTTAGAAAAATATGATATTGATCACGTCACGATACAACCTGAAATGCCAAGTTAATTAAAATAAATAAAATAACAAGTAATAGTAAAAAATAACAGGAGTCATCAGAATGATGAAAATGCTAGAAGGTAAAACAGCACTAGTGACTGGTTCAACCAGTGGTATTGGTTTAGGTATTGCCATCGCTCTTGCAGAGCAGGGTGCCAACATCATCATGAATGGCTTCGGTGAAAAAGATGCTGCTATTACGCAAGTTAAAGCCTTAGGCGTTGAGGTGGAGTATCACGGTGCTGATATGAGCAAAGCTTTAGAGATTGAAGACATGATGAGGTTTGCTGAAAAGCGATTTGGCGGCGTTGATATTTTGGTTAATAACGCCGGCATTCAGCATGTGGCTAATATCGAAGATTTTCCGGTGGACCGCTGGGACGCCATCATCGCTATTAATTTAACTTCTGCTTTTCATACAACGCGTTTAGCTATGCCGGTCATGAAGCAGCGTAATTGGGGGCGCATCATTAACATAGCTTCTGTGCATGGATTGGTTGCATCAGCTCAAAAATCAGCATACGTTGCAGCCAAGCACGGTATTGTTGGACTGACCAAAGTGACAGCCTTAGAAAATGCTCAAACAGGCATTACTTGTAATGCAATTTGTCCGGGTTGGGTGTTGACCCCTCTTGTTCAAAAACAAGTCGATGCAAGAGCTGAAAAAGAAAAAGTAAGTAATGAAGAAGCTAAAAAATTATTACTCTCTGAAAAACAACCCTCCGGTGAATTTGTGACACCTGAGCAATTGGCAGCTTTAGCAGTTTTCTTCTGTAGTCCAGCAGCTACCCAGATACGTGGTGTGGCTTGGAATATGGATGGTGGTTGGGCTGCTCAATAATGCTGGAAGGCTTAAAGAATCTTCTTAAGCGATTGGTTGGCACGAAGACTGAGAGCGCCACTCCTACAGTCACTGAGAATATATCTGAGCCAGTCAAATTAAGCCATCCTATTCCTGTTGAAGAAACAGTAACACCACAGGCTCCTCTCTCTCAAACTCACTACATTCAATGTGCCAGCTCATCTGGCTCACATCGAATGGCTTATCACGAGTGGGGTGACCCCGATAATCAAAATGTTTTGATTTGTGTTCATGGTTTAACACGTCGCGGTAGTGACTTTAATGTTCTTGCAAAAGCGATGAGTGATCGCTATCGAGTGATTTGTCCTGATATTGTGGGGCGAGGAGATTCGGATTGGTTAGACAACTCCATGCTTTATGGTTTACCGCAATACGTGGCTGATATGTCGGCTCTAGTGAATAGATTAGGTGTTCAGAAGGTAGACTGGTTTGGAACTTCGATGGGTGGCTTGATTGGTATCTTTATGGCCAGCCAAAAAAATTCACCTATTAGCAGGATGATCATCAATGATGTTGGTCCAAGAATAGAGCCAGAGTCTCTAAAACGTTTGGGTGATTATGTTGGTAAGCCATTGCATTTTGCGACCAAAGAAGAAGGACTGATTTACCTTAATCGTTTTTGCGCCCCTTTTGGTGATTTCACACCTGAGCAATGGAGAGATTACAACGGCCCTCACTTGGTTCAAGATGGCTCAGGATGGAAAGTCCACTATGACCCAGATATTTCAAAACCATTTGCCGCTTTGAATAAAGTCACTGCAGCTATGGGTGAGATGATGACTTGGAAAGCTTTTGATGCTATTCAAGCAGACATGCTGGTTGTTCGCGGGGCAAACTCGGACTTACTCTCAGCTAAAACCGTGACTGAAATGTGTCGCCGTCGTCCGCGCACGAGAAGTCTAGAAATTCCTGGGGTTGGACATGCGCCCGCATTTATAACGCCAGAACAGGTAGCGATTGCCCGTGAGTTCTTTAGTTAATTCAGATTCATTATTTGGTGAGGATTCAGAAGCACATGCTCAAGGTGTGCAAGAGATTCTTCAATCACTGAGGCTTGATGAAGCGAGCTGCGTAGCAGCCAAACATTTAGATTCCGTTCTGAACAAAGAAGCTTTAGAAAAACAGCTGAGTCAAGAAGTCGCTCAATTGGTTTTAGGCTATCGTGGTTTGAAAGCAGCTCAGATAAAAATTGCTAAGCAATCATCCAGTCAGTTAGGTCAAAGTGCTCAAGCGCAAGTTGAAGTGCTAAGAAAAATGCTTTTGGCATTTGCACATGATTTACGAGTTGTGCTCTTACATTTAGCTTCAGTAGTTCAGACTTTGCGCTGGGTCACCTCGCAAAAAATTAATACTGAGGCATCTTGGGCAAAAAATATTTTGGACGTTGATGCAGCTCTTGCGAATCGTTTAGGTATTTGGCAAATCAAATGGGAGATGGAGGATTTAGCTTTTCGCTGCCTGACCCCTGACACCTATCAACAGATAGCTAAATTACTTGATTCGAAAAGAATCGAGCGAGAGGATTTTGTTGGGCACATCATTGGGCAATTAGAGGGGGAGTTGAAAGTTGCTGGTATTCAATTCGAAGTTCAAGGGCGACCAAAAAATATTTATAGCATTTGGAAAAAGATGCAAGGTAAGGCCTTGGATTTTGCCCAGCTCTATGACGTTAGGGCTTTTAGAATTTTAGTTAATGATGTTAAAGATTGTTACGCAGCCTTAGGCATTGTTCATCATGTATGGCAACCTGTTCCTAAAGAGTTTGACGATTACATCGCAAGACCTAAACCAAACGGTTATCAATCTTTACATACGGTTGTCATGGATTCGGAAGGGGTTTCATTTGAGGTTCAAGTAAGAACTCATGACATGCATCAACAGGCTGAATATGGACTAGCTGCTCACTGGCGTTACAAAGAGGCTGGTAAGCAAGGTTACGCAGGCACTATCAGTGCAAAAGATGAATATGACCAAAGAATTGCTTGGGCCAGACAATTAATCGCTTGGAAAGAGGATGCTTGGGATCAACTCAAGAGCCAAGATCTCGATGATCACATCTATGTTTTAACACCTCTTGGACAAGTAGTTCCTTTAGAGGAAGGATCTACGCCCATTGATTTTGCTTACTCTGTTCATACAGACTTAGGTCATCGTTGTCGTGGTGCGCGTGTCGATGGTGCGATGGTGCCCTTGGATACTCGTTTAAAAAACGGACAAACCGTCGACATTATTTCGGTCAAGCTGGGTGGTCCCTCTATGGATTGGTTAAATCTTGAGCGCGGTTACTTAGCGAGCCACCGAGCACGCTCTAAAGTAAGAGCTTGGTTTACCGCTCAACAGGCAGAACAAGAGGGTAACCATAAAGATAGCCCCAAAGAAGATGCCGAGACTGAAACTCCCAAAGCGGAACTGCCTGACATCATTTTACGTAAGAGTAGAGCGAAGTCGACGCATGGCGGTGTATTGGTAGTAGGGGTTGATTCTCTATTGACTCAGTTGTCACGCTGCTGCCGACCTGTGCCACCCGACCCCATCAGTGGCTTTGTCACGCGTGGTCGCGGTGTATCTATACATAGAACAGATTGCCGAACTTTTAAGCAGTTATTGGCAAGAGCTTCAGAGCGGGTTGTTCTCACTGAGTGGGGTCATCAGTCAGAAAACTCAAACAAAGCATTGTTCCCGGTTGATGTAGCTCTCATGGCTCTTGATCGCCAAGGCTTGTTGAAAGACATATCTGAAGTATTTTCTCGTTTGAAAATCAATGTCACAGGTGTTAAGACTCAGTCTCGCAAGGGTTTGGCAAGTATGCAGTTCACCATTGAGATTCCATCAACGGATGGTTTACAAGCTGCCATGGCAGCCCTCATGGAAGTAAAAGGTGTGACAGAAGCAAGAAGAAAGTAGCCAACAAGTGATAAACTGTACGACTTAATAGGCTCGTAGCTCAGTTGGTTAGAGCGCTTCCTTGACATGGAAGAGGTCGCTGATTCGAATTCAGTCGAGCCTACCAACGAATTAGATGTAACGATATAGGCGCGGAATGTCCTAGGTTCAAAAAAGATCCCAGAGCACCGCGCCGTTTTTTTGGAGTTGATATGGTTGTTGTCACATTACCTGATGGATCGAAGCGTGAGTATCCCGCTCCGTTAACCGTTGCTGAAGTGGCGCAAAGCATTGGTGCTGGTTTAGCTAAAGCCGCTTTGGCAGGCAAGGTCAATGATCAATTGGTTGACACCAGTTACCTCATCAATTCTGATATCAATCTAGCAATCGTTACTGATAAAGACCCAGAGGGTCTTGAAGTAATTCGCCATTCAACAGCGCATTTACTAGCTTATGCCGTCAAAGAGCTCTATCCCGAAGCACAGGTAACTATTGGCCCTGTAATTGAGTCTGGTTTCTATTATGACTTCGCCTACAGCCGTCCTTTTACACCTGATGACTTAGCTGCTATTGAAAAGCGCATGGCTGAGTTAGCTAAAAAAGACGAGATGGTTGAGCGTCGCGTTGTCAGTCGTGATGAAGCAGTTCAATACTTCAAAGGCTTAGGCGAAACCTACAAGGCTGAGCTGATCGAGCGCATTCCTTCGAATGAGGATGTATCGCTTTACTCAGAAGGTGGATTCACCGATCTCTGTCGTGGTCCACACGTACCATCCACTGGTAAGTTAAAAGTATTCAAACTCATGAAGGTTGCTGGCGCTTATTGGCGCGGTGATAGCAACAATGAGATGTTGCAGCGTATTTACGGCACGGCTTGGACTAAAAAAGAAGATCAAGAAGCTTACTTGCACATGTTGGAAGAGGTTGAGAAGCGTGACCATCGTAAATTAGGTAAACAATTAGATCTATTCCATTTCCAAGAAGAAGCTCCTGGCTTGATCTTCTGGCACCCTAAGGGCTGGACGATTTGGCAGCAGGTGGAGCAGTACATGCGCCGCGTTTACCAAGACAACGATTATCAAGAGGTCAAAGCACCTCAAATCTTAGATCGTGGTTTGTGGGAGAAGTCAGGTCACTGGGAAAACTACAAAGACAATATGTTCACGACGGAGTCAGAGAATCGTGCTTACGCTCTTAAGCCGATGAACTGTCCTGGCCACGTTCAGATTTATAACGCAGGATTACACAGCTACCGTGAACTTCCATTGCGTTATGGTGAGTTTGGTCAATGTCACCGTAATGAATCTTCAGGAGCCTTGCACGGTTTAATGCGTGTGCGTGGTTTTACGCAAGATGATGGTCATATTTTCTGTACAGAAGATCAAATCCAATCAGAAGTAGCTGCTTTTGATAAAGCAGTTCGTGAGGTTTATAACGATTTTGGATTTACTGAAGTGGCAGTAAAGCTCGCTTTGCGTCCTGCTAAGCGCGTTGGTGACGATGCCATTTGGGATAAAGCAGAAGCAGCGCTCAGAAATGCCCTGAAAGCATCGAATCAAGATTGGGAAGAGTTGCCAGGTGAGGGCGCTTTTTATGGTCCAAAGATTGAATATCATTTGAAAGATTCCATTGGTCGTTCATGGCAATGTGGCACGATGCAAGTCGACTTTTCAATGCCACTTCGCTTAGGTGCTGAATATGTTTCAGCTGACAACGACCGTAAAGTTCCAGTGATGTTGCACCGAGCAATTGTGGGTTCTTTGGAGCGATTTATCGGTATTTTGATCGAAAACCACGCTGGAGCCATGCCTACCTGGCTTGCACCAATTCAGTGCGTAGTCATGAATATTTCAGGAAATTCAGCCGAATATGCCCAAAAAGTTCAGCAAATCCTCAAAAAACAAGGATTTAGGGCTGAGTCTGATTTGCGTAACGAGAAAATAACGCTTAAAATACGCGAGCACGCAATGCAGAAGGTTCCTTATTTGTTGGTTGTAGGTGATAAAGAATCTGAAGCAAATGCGGTGGCCGTACGCGCCAGAGGTGGTCTTGATCTAGGTGTTATGCCGATCGACGATTTCATTGCCCGACTCCAACAGGATGTTTCCCAGAAGGTCGGACCCCAGCTTGCCTGAGGTGTATAGGATTTTTTATAAATTTTTAAAGGAAACGCGAAATAGCTACTGAGAAAACACATCGTATTAATCGGGAAATTACTGCCTCCGAGATACGATTGATTGGCAACGACAGTGAACCATTAGGTGTTGTATCTCTACCTGATGCATTAAAACTGGCTGAAGAGAGTGAATTAGATTTGGTGGAGATTGCCCCTACGGCAGTACCTCCAGTTTGTCGTGTGATGGATTACGGCAAATTCAAATACCAAGAAGCTAAAAAAGCTCACGAAGCTAAGTTAAAGCAAAAGGTGGTCCAGGTTAAGGAAGTTAAGTTCCGCCCAGGTACTGATGATGGTGACTACAACGTTAAGTTGCGCAATCTAACGAAGTTCTTAGAAGAGGGTGATAAAACTAAAATCACTTTGCGTTTTCGAGGTAGAGAATTAGCCCACCAAGAAATTGGTGTGCGCATGTTAGAAAGATTGAAAGCTGACTTGGAGCCGTTTGGTTCTGTAGAACAGTTTCCAAAGATGGAGGGGCGCCAGATGGTGATGGTTCTTTCTCCCATTAAGAAGAAATAATTACTGGTAACAGTAGTTTGTAGCAACCCGGCGAATGTAAGTTTGACCGGAGAAAGACGAAAGTCTTATTAAGAAGTATGTCTGGGTAAGAGAAGTGCAATCGTCGATTGCCACCTAAGTCGTACATATGAATGAAAAGGGAGCAGTTATGCCCAAGATGAAAACGAAAAGCGGTGCAGCTAAGCGTTTTAGAGTTCGCGCAGGCGGTTCTATTAAACGTGGTCAAGCGTTCAAGCGCCATATTCTTACCAAGAAGACGACGAAGAATAAACGTCACCTTCGCGGTGCAGTTGCCGTACATGATTCAGATGTGAAATCAGTACGCGCTATGATGCCTTACGCTTAACCTCAGACGAATAGGAGAATCAAATGCCAAGAGTCAAACGCGGGGTTACAGCTAGAGCCCGTCATAAAAAAGTTATCGATGCTGCCAAGGGTTACCGTGGCCGTCGTAAGAATGTATTCCGTATTGCTAAACAAGCGGTTATGCGTGCAGGTCAGTACGCCTATCGCGACCGTCGTAATAAGAAGCGCGTATTCCGTGCTTTGTGGATTGCACGTATCAATGCTGCTGTTCGTCAGTACGACGTGACATACAGCGTCTTCATGAATGGTATGAAGAGATCTGGTGTTGAGTTAGACCGTAAGGTTCTATCTGACATGGCGATCAACGACAAGCCAGCATTTGCTGCTTTAGTCGCTCGTATCAAAACAGTAGTAGCAGCGTAAGTAGGGCCCGCATATGGTTTCACTCGACCAAGTTGTCGAGGATGCCAAGCGGGACTTCGATGGTGCCGCCGATTCGGCGGCCCTCGAAGACGCCAAGGCACGCTACCTCGGTAAATCCGGAATTCTCACAGAGCGTCTGAAGTCGCTAGGTGCGTTAGATCCTGAGGCACGCAAAGCAGCCGGCGCAGAAATCAACCAAATTAAATCAGCCGTAGAAGCAGCGCTTAATGAGCGTCGTCAAGCTTTAGCGGATGCCGTTTTAGAAGCGCGTTTAAGTGCCGAAGCTATTGATGTGACTTTGCCTGGTCGCGGTCAAGATGTCGGTAGTTTGCATCCTGTCATGCGCACTTGGGAACGTGTTGAACAAATTTTCAGATCCATTGGATTTGATGTGGCTGATGGTCCTGAAATTGAAAACGATTGGTTCAATTTCACGGCACTTAATAGCCCAGAAAATCATCCAGCAAGATCAATGCAAGATACCTTCTATGTTGAAGGTGTCGATGAAAAAAATAAACCATTGCTGTTACGTACGCACACTAGCCCGATGCAAGTTCGATATGCCAGTGCTCATGTAGCTAAATATGCCAAAGATGCGGTGATGCCACCGATCAAAGTTATTGCTCCAGGTAGAACTTATCGAGTGGATAGTGATGCCACGCATTCTCCGATGTTCAATCAGGTAGAAGGTTTATGGATTGCAGAAAATGTTTCGTTTGCAGATCTCAAAGGTGTCTACACCGACTTCTTAAAAACATTCTTTGAAACGGATGCCATTGATGTTCGTTTCCGCCCATCGTATTTCCCGTTTACTGAACCTTCAGCAGAAATTGATATGGCTTTTGGTTCAGGAAAATTAGCGGGCCGTTGGTTAGAAATTTCAGGAGCAGGGCAAGTTCATCCAACCGTACTTCGTAATATGGGATTAGACCCTGAGCGTTATATTGGATTTGCGTTTGGCTCAGGTTTAGAGCGCTTGACGATGTTGCGCTATGGTATTGACGATTTGCGTTTGTTCTTTGAAAACGACATTCGTTTCTTATCTCAATTTCCAGCTTAAATCAGACTGAGCAACCACCATGCAATTTTCAGAATCCTGGCTCAGACAATACGTTAATCCTGACATGACAACGGAGCAGTTGTCACATGCTTTAACCATGGCAGGTCTTGAAGTTGAAGAAACTCGTCCTTTAGCACCGCCATTCACACAAGTGGTTGTTGCAGAAATTTTAGAAGCTGCACAACACCCAGATGCAGATCGCCTCCGTGTTTGCAAAGTCAATGCTGGTGGCGAAACATTACAAATTGTTTGCGGTGCACCGAACGCTCGCGTTGGCATAAAAATCCCATGTGCTTTGGTCGGTGCGCAATTGCCATCATCTGAAGAGGGTGGCAAACCATTCGCTATCAAGTTAGGTAAGTTGCGCGGTGTTGAATCTCAGGGTATGTTGTGTTCAGGTCGCGAACTAGGTGTTGGTCAAGACTCTGAAGGCATCATGGAGCTCGCTGCGGATGCCCCAGTTGGACAAGATATTCGTGAGTACTTAAAACTCGATGACACTATTTTTATCATCAAGTTAACTCCCAACAAAGCCGATTGTTTATCTATTTTGGGTGTAGCGCGCGAAGTCTCAGCGATCACCGGCGCCAAACTATGTGCTCCAAAGATTGAGGCTCAAAAGAGTGGTATTCAAGACACTCTTAAAGTCACTATAGAGAATAAAGATCTCTGTGGTCGCTTCGCTGGTCGTGTGATCAAAGGCGTTAATGCCAAAGCCAAAACACCAGAATGGATGGTGCACTGTTTAGAAGGCGCTGGTCAAAGAAGTATTTCTGCTTTGGTAGATATTTCAAACTATGCGATGTTGGCAATTGGGCAACCAACGCATGTATTTGATTTGAACAAAATCAAAGGTGATCTGACTGTTCGTTGGGGTCGTGATGGAGAACAATTAGAACTATTGAATGGTCAAACAGTTTCTGTAGCACCTAACAATGGCCAAGGTGTTGGCGTGATTGCTGATGCTAACGGTGTAGAAAGTATGGCAGGCATCATGGGTGGCAACCCAAGCTCTGTCACATTAGACACACAAGACATTTATCTCGAATCTGCTTTCTGGTGGCCATCAGCTATCCAAGGTCGCAGCAGAAGATTTAATTTCTCAACTGATGCGGCGCATCGCTTTGAGCGTGGCGTCGACCCCGCTAGCACCGTCAATGCCCTTGAATTTGTTTCTACATTGATTACTCAGATTTGTGGCGGTCAGTTAGGCCCTGTTGATGATCAGATCGTTAACTTTCCTGAACGCTCTGAGGTTCGTCTAAGAGTTGCTCGTGCACAAAAAGTTATTGGCGTGCCATTGACGGCGGATGTCATTGCATCTCTTTTTGATCGCATTGGTTTAACTTACCAACGTGAAGGCAATGAAGCATTTGTAGTTAAAGCCCCTAGTCACCGTTTCGATATTGAAATTGAAGAAGACCTGATTGAAGAAGTTGCCAGACTCTATGGTTTTGAAAACATTTCAGCTAACCCACCGGTGGCAGAGCAGCGCATGCAAGGCACTCAAGAGCCCAAGCGTGGCATCCATCAATTGCGTCACGCGCTTGCAGGCAGAGCCTACCAAGAAGTGATGAACTTTGGGTTCATTGATGCGGATACCGAAGTACAGTTAGCTGGTAATGCCAACCCCATTAAAGTTTTAAATCCGATTGCTAGCCAGTATTCAGTGATGCGTAGTAATTTGATTGGTGGATTGGTACAAAATTTACGTCAAAATTTAAATCGCAAGGCGACTCGTGTTCGTTTATTCGAAGTAGGCCGTACATTCCAGAGAAATCCAGAAGCTCAAGTTGGTGAATTAAGTATTGCTGGTTACGATCAACCTGTGCGAGTGGCGGGTTTGGCTTATGGTTCAGCGCTACCAGAGCAATGGGGCGCGCCAAGTCGTGCGATCGACTTCTTTGACGTCAAGGGTGATCTAGAAGCACTTTTGGCACCTTTAGAATTTAAAGCTCATAAAACAGAGCACCCAGCCTTACATCCGGGACGCAGTGCACAAATTTCAATTAAAAAGCGTGGCAAAGAGATCCCATTAGGTTTTATTGGTGAGTTACACCCTCGTTGGCAGCAAGCTTATGGTCTACCTAGTGCGCCAGTTATGTTTGAGATGGATTGGGCAGTTATCCAAGATATTGGATTGCCAACAATTGCTCCTATCAGCAAGTTCCCTGAGGTGACTCGCGATTTGGCTGTTGTGGTGCAGCAATCTATTTCTGTAGCACAATTAATCGATGCGATGAGATCATCTAAGCAGCCTTTAATTAAGAAAATTGATTTGTTTGACGAGTTCAAGCCTTCAGAGGGGCGCATGGGCGGTATGGCTGCGACTGAGAGGAGTTTGGCATTTCGTATCACTTTGGCAGACGAATCAGGTACATTACAAGATGCACAGATTGAACCAGTAATTTCTAGTTTGCTTGACGCTATGAGCGTAAAATGCCAAGTTAGAATTCGTTAACAGACTAATAATTAATTAACCATTAAGAATCTAAAGAGAAGCGGAGACCTGATATGAGTGAAGCGGGCACGATTACTAAAGCAGAATTATCAGACGCATTATTTGACCATGTTGGTTTAAATAAGCGTGAAGCGAAAGATTTAATTGATGCATTCTTTGAAACGGTCAGTTCATCTTTGGATTCTGGAGTTGATGTAAAAATTTCAGGCTTCGGTAACTTCCAGTTACGTGAAAAATCTGCAAGACCAGGACGCAACCCTAAAACAGGTGAGTTAGTTCCTATTTCAGCTAGACGTGTGGTGACATTCCACGCCAGTCAAAAGCTAAAAGATAAGGTCGATCCTAAACTCTAACGAGTTTCAATTATGGAAAAGCTTGATAACGGCATGATTGCCGGGGAATCTCTCCCTCCAATTCCAGCGAAACGCTACTTCACCATTGGTGAGGTGGGTGAGCTTTGTGAAGTGAAGCCGCACGTACTCCGTTATTGGGAACAAGAATTCAATCAGCTAAAGCCTCAGAAGCGACGCGGTAACCGTCGTTACTATCAACACCATGAAGTAGTTCTTATTCGCAGAATCCGAGAGTTGCTCTATGAAGAGGGTTTTACGATCAGCGGAGCCAGAATTCGATTGGGCGATAGTAGTGCTCAACCAGCTTCTGATTCATCATTGCGTGATGAGTTGCAAGCGATTCTCCGCATCCTCTCTAGTTGATACAATAATCGAAGTTTTTTCGGGACGTAGCGCAGCCTGGTAGCGTACTTGCATGGGGTGCAAGTGGTCGGAGGTTCAAATCCTCTCGTCCCGACCAACTAATTTTCTTTGTTGAGGTGACTTCCCATGAAAAAATTATTTTTTTATTTATGTTTGACTATCAGTAGTTTTGTTAATGCTCAGACACCTTCCTCATCAGAGAATCCTTATGAGCAGTTAGTCATAGTGGATTTGCAAGGTGGCACCAAGCAAGAGGGTGTTCTATCTTTGAAAAACAACTCAAGTCAGCCGACTCATCTTGCAGTCCTTCTGCCCGGATATCCCTCTGTTGTGAGACCGGTTGTAGAAAATAATGAAATGATCTCATCTAGGCTCAAAGGTAATTTTCTAATCAGAGCCCGCCAACACTTAATCAACAATGAGATGGCAACACTTGTAGTTGATTGTCGCTCTGATAGTGGTGATTATTGTTCAAGTTCTTACCAGGCCTCTTTGATGCGCCATCAAGATGTTGCTCAATTGGTGCAACTTGTTAAACAAATGAAGCCGAGCATCAAAAATGTATGGATTGTAGGAACTAGCATGGGAACGGTTTCTTCATCGTTCATGTCTACTTATGAGCCTTACATTTATAACGGTGCTATTCATACAGCATCTATCACGGAGCCTTACAGCAGAAATTCTTATCGCGAACTAGGTGGCTTTGATTACAAGAAATCGAAAATTCCTCAAATTTTTGTCCACCATCGCGATGACCCTTGCCACCTCACGACTTACTCTGGAGCCAAAAGTATTACAGATAAGTTTGGTCTAGTTTTAGTGACTGTGACTGGCAGTAGCAATATGAGCGGACCTGCTTGCAATGCTTTTACTGAGCATGGGTTTCGAGGTAAAGAAAAAGAGGTTATGACAGCCATTCAGAGAATCATCTCAACCGGTAAAGTCGATACCTCACTAATAGATTAGTGATTTATTAATAATGTTTAGTCGCTCTGAGGCGAATATCTTTGTTTCAGGAGTCAACCAAAAAGAATATCCATTCGTTATAGGTTTAACTAATAAGGAGTCGATATGTCCAGTTTCAAGAAAATTCTCGGTAGCTTTGTTTTGATTGGAGTATTGTTATCGGGCAATGTCTTTGCTGGGGGTAGACATCATCACGGTCATCATTCTCATCGCAGCTCAGGTCATTGGGTATTCCCCGCTGTTGTGGGTGGTTTGGTTGTTTATTCAATCACTCAGCCTAGAGTTGTTTATTCTGAACCAGTTTATGTCCAGAGAGCTCCGATCGTCTTGGCGCCACCGCCACCCCCACCGCAGCCCTTTTTAGCGCAAAACTTGCCCCCAGTTTGGTATTACTGCCAGTCCAGTCAAACTTATTATCCTTATGTACAAACTTGCCAAGAGTCTTGGAAAGTTGTGCCTGCTAGCCCAGGAGGTTAATAGTAGCGCTTTATATTTATATAGAAAATAATTAATTTAAAGTTTCTATAGATAATATAAGCTTTAATAAAATTTATTCACTAAATTATTAGTTAATCTTTATTATGTGTATATAATCAGTCTCATAGATATTGAATGATCTTAATTAATATAAACATAATCAACGATTACAGTAATTAAACGGAGAATAAATGGCTACGTATCAAGAGTTAATGGCTCAAAAAGAAGCTTTAGAAAAGCAAATTATTGAAGTTAAGGCTCGTGAAAAAGCTGAAGGTGTCGCAAAAGCAAAAGCTATTATTGAGCAATATAAATTAACTGCAGCTGACATATTTGCACGTAAAGGTATGGCGGGATCTCCTGGCGGTAAGGTGACTGCAAAATACCGCAATCCAGCCACAGGTGAAACTTGGACTGGACGCGGTAAAGCTCCTAAATGGATAGAAGGTCAAGACCGTAGTCGATTTACTATTTAATAATAGTTAATTGACTAACTAGTTTGATGTGAGGGCCTGTTGATCAGGTCCTTTCGCATTTCTTGGCCATACAATCTAAAATCAGATGCTCTAATTTTTCTGAGAATCTAGGATTAATCTCTCCATTTTCCAGTAACAAAGCTTCTTTTTGATAGGGTCTAATCATCGGATTATGAGATGGTTTTCTCCCAATTCGACTCTTGTTATCTATTGAGCCATCTGCAGTCACTTTAAGTACCTGAGGATGTAATTTCAAGAAATTAGACTCCACCAAAACAGGAATATGTTTTGTATGGGTATTTTTACTCAAGTAATGGAGTAGGTGAACCTGTTCCACAGGTGATATGGCTGAATCTAGGTAAATGACATCTGGAGCTAAAGACACTGATTGCATCAATGCTTCAAGAGTATCAGCACAAAGATGCAGGTCAACTTCTGATTTCCAGGAAGTCGTTAAGCTTGTAAATTCCTCAAAGCTTTCTTGGCGCCTAAACACAGCAAGCAGCAAAAACTGTGTGCCGCAACGCTCACGAATACCTAAACGTCTCCTTTTAAGGAGTTGCTCAAGTGAAGACATGAGGATTCGACGATGACCACCTTGGGTTTTCCAAGCCAGTAATTCGCCAGTTTCAACCATCTTTTGGACGGTACCCAGTGATACTTGAAGATGACGCGCGCTTTGGCGTGTACTCAAGAAATCCTTAGGATTTTCTACGTTCCTGATTTTCATCATTATTTCCTGTTAAGTTATCTAAGGAAATGAAATCGTAAATAGGATTTTGTCTCTTGAATATCAGACATTTCAGATTTTCTTGTAGGAAATTTCCTACAAAAGGGGGTAGGCCACCCTCTAATTGAGCTGGGAAAAAACTTAACTTCGTGTCTCAAAGATATGGTTTACATTGTTTTTTCACAAAAAAGTAAAACAAAACGGAGTTTAGGCGTGTTAAGCTTATATCTACGGAGATTTCTCCGTAGTACTTACAACTCGTTCGCAATCCGCTAATCGGTCAAGCCGTGTCGCGGAAGGTTTAACCCACTACAAACTCGGGATACCCGATGAAAGGTGAGCAATATGATGCAGTCATACAGGGGTAGCTCTTATCTCTTTGGCGGTAACGCCCCTTACGTAGAAGATCTCTACGAAGCTTATTTAAAGAATCCAGGTTCTGTCTCAGATTATTGGCGTGAATATTTTGATAATGTTCAACTAGTGCCTGCTGTTGACGGATCCACCAAACATGATGTGCCTCATGCTCCAATCGTTAATGCATTTGCGGAGCGCGCTAAACAAGGCCCAATTAAAGTAGTCAATGATTCAGCTGATTCTGAATTAGGTCGCAAGCGAGTGGCTGTTCAGCAGTTAATTGCTGCCCACCGTAACGTGGGTAATCGCTGGGCTGATTTAGATCCACTCAAGCGCACTGAGCGCCCAGATATTCCAGAGCTTGACCCAGCTTTCTATGGTTTGGGTGATGCTGATATGGACATCATATTCAATACAAGCAACACCTTCTTCGGCAAAGACAGCATGCCTTTGCGTGAGTTGTTGCAGAACTTGCGTCAAACCTACTCAGGTACGATTGGTGCTGAGTTTATGTATATTGCTGATCAAAAGATCAAGCGTTGGTGGCAAGAGAAGTTAGAAACTGCCAGATCGACTCCAACATTTACTCCTGAAAAGAAAAAACAAGTTCTTGAGAGATTAACAGCAGCTGAAGGCTTAGAGCGTTATCTGCATACCAAGTATGTTGGTCAAAAACGCTTCTCACTAGAGGGTGGTGAAAGTTTTATTGCATCAATGGATGAGATTGTTCGTGTAGCCGGTACCGCTGGTGTTCAAGAAATTGTGATCGGCATGGCACACCGAGGTCGCCTTAACGTTTTAGTGAACACTTTAGGTAAAATGCCTAAAGATCTATTTGCTGAGTTTGATCATACGGCTCCCGAAGATCTACCTGCTGGTGATGTGAAGTATCACCAAGGTTTCTCGAGTGATGTGACGACGCCAGGCGGTCCCGTTCACTTGTCATTAGCATTTAACCCTTCCCATTTGGAAATTGTTAACCCTGTAGTTGAGGGTTCTGTGCGCGCTCGTATGGATCGTCGAGGTGATTTGACGGGTGATCAGGTCATGCCAATTTTAGTTCATGGTGATGCCGCAATTGCTGGTCAAGGTGTTGTTCAAGAAACTCTAGCGATGGCCGAAGTTCGTGGTTATCACACAGGTGGCACGATCCATATTGTGATCAATAACCAAATCGGTTTTACGACATCAGATCCACGTGACATGCGATCAACTCTCTACTGTACTGATATCTTAAAAACAATCGAAGCTCCTGTGCTGCACGTCAATGGAGATGATCCTGAAGCGGTTGTTTTTGCTACCCAGTTAGCCGTTGAATATCGTAGTACCTTCAAAAAAGATGTGGCGATCGACATTGTTTGCTTTCGTAAATTAGGTCACAACGAGCAAGATACACCCGCTTTGACGCAGCCTTTGATGTACAAAAAGATTGCTCAGCATCCTGGTACTCGCAAGTTATACGCCGATAAGTTAGAAGCTCAAGGCGTATTAGAAGTTGGTGGTGGTGATGAGATGTCAAAAGCTTATCGCACTGCGATGGATGAGGGTAAGCACACAGTTGACCCAGTGATCTCCAACTTCAAAGGAAAGTATGCGGTTGATTGGGCGCCTTTTTTAAATAAAAAATGGACAGATTCTGCCGATACAGCGATCCCTCTTGCTGAGTGGAAGCGTATTGCAGAACGCATTACTAAAGTGCCTGAAGGTTTCAAACCACATAACTTAGTTGATAACGTTTTAAATAACCGTGCAGCAATGGGGCGTGGTGAGGTGAACGTGGACTGGGGTATGGGCGAGCACATGGCTTTTGCTTCTTTGGTTGCGAGTGGTTACCCCATTCGTTTATCTGGCGAAGATTCAGGTCGCGGTACTTTTACGCACCGTCATGCTGTGATCCATGATCAAAACCGTGAAAAGTGGGATATCGGTACCTATGTGCCATTGCAGAATGTGGCTGATAATCAAGCACCGTTCACGGTGATTGACTCCATATTGTCAGAGGAGGCTGTATTAGGTTTTGAATATGGCTACGCTGCAGCTGAACCTAATACGCTTACCATTTGGGAAGCTCAGTTCGGTGACTTCGTTAACGGTGCTCAAGTTGTTATTGATCAGTTTATTGCCTCAGGTGAAGTGAAATGGGGTCGCGTCAATGGTCTAGTGCTGATGTTGCCTCATGGTTACGAAGGCCAAGGTCCCGAGCACTCATCTGCTCGTCCTGAGCGCTTTATGCAGTTATGTGCTGATATGAATATGCAAGTTGTTCAACCAACAACGGCATCTCAGATCTTCCACTTGTTGCGTCGTCAAATGATTCGTCAATTCCGTAAGCCTTTGATCATCATGACACCGAAATCATTGTTGAGAAATAAGGATGCGACATCACCGGTTTCTGATTTCACAAAAGGTGAATTCAAAACAGTGATTGGTGAGCTTGATAGCAGTATTGAAGCTAAAAAAGTGACACGTGTTGTGGCCTGTTCAGGCAAGGTTTACTACGACTTGGTTAAAGCGCGTGAAGCTAAAAAACAAGATGACATCGCTTTGATTCGTGTGGAGCAGTTATATCCTTTCCCGCACAAAGCTTTCGCAACTGAAATGAAGAAGTATCCGAATGCAACTGAGATTATTTGGTGCCAAGATGAGCCACAAAATCAGGGTGCTTGGTTCTTCATTCAACACAATATTCACGAGAACATGACCGAAGGTCAGAAGTTAGGTTACTCAGGTCGCCCAGCTTCAGCGTCACCGGCCTGTGGTTATTCGCACTTACATCAAGATCAACAGAAGTCATTGGTGGACGGCGCATTTACTAAGCTCAAAGGTTTTGTGCTGTCTAAATAACAGTTCAGCATCAAAGAAATAGAAGAAAAAACTAACTAATACTTAAAAGAAATAAAGGAAAGAATATGGCTATCGTAGACGTTAAAGTTCCACAACTATCTGAATCAGTTGCTGAGGCAACGATGTTGACTTGGAAGAAAAAAGCGGGCGAGGCAGTTGCCCAAGATGAGATCTTGATCGAGATTGAAACAGACAAAGTTGTGCTTGAAGTTCCAGCACCTTCAGCAGGAGTTTTAGCTGAAATCGTCGTTGGTGATGGCGGTATGGTTGTTTCTGATCAAGTGATTGCTAAGATTGATAGCGCATCAAAAGCAGCCGCTCCCGCAGCAGCCACAGCCCAAGTAGCAGCGCCAGTGGCAGCTAAGGCAACCACAGCACCTGCAGCAGGTGGCAAAGCGATGCCTTCAGCCGCTAAGTTAATGGCTGAAAATAATTTATCAGCAGCCGAAGTAGGTGGTTCAGGTAAAGATGGTCGCGTTACAAAAGGTGATGTACTGGCAACATTGTCTGGTACAGCTCCAGTTGCTAAAGTAGCCGCACCAGCAACTCCTCAAATTAGCTCAGGTGGACGTCCAGAAGAGCGTGTACCAATGAGTCGCTTGCGCGCACGTATTGCCGAGCGTTTGTTACAGTCTCAACAAACTAACGCTATTTTGACAACATTCAATGAAGTCAATATGGCTCCAGTCATGGGTATGCGTAGCAGATATAAAGATCAGTTTGAAAAAGAGCACGGCGTAAAGCTAGGCTTCATGTCGTTCTTTGTTAAAGCAGCTGTTCATGCTTTAAAGAAATACCCTATCTTGAATGCATCAGTTGATGGCAGCGATATTGTTTATCACGGTTATTTTGACATTGGTATTGCCGTTGGATCACCTCGTGGTCTAGTCGTACCAATCCTTCGTGATGTTGATCAAATGAGTTTGGCTGATATTGAGAAGAAGATTGCAGACTTCGGTAATAAGGCGCGTGATGGTAAGCTGACCTTGGATGATTTATCAGGCGGTACTTTCTCAATCTCTAACGGCGGCATCTTTGGCTCTATGTTGTCCACGCCGATTATCAACCCACCACAGTCAGCTATTTTAGGTATTCATGCCACGAAAGATCGTGCTGTTGTTGAAAACGGTCAAGTAGTCGTGCGTCCAATCAATTATTTAGCCTTGTCTTACGATCACCGCATCATTGATGGTCGTGAAGCAGTGTTGGGTTTGGTTGCTATGAAAGAAGCGTTGGAAGATCCAGCACGTCTTTTATTAGATATCTAAGCCTAAAGAGAGAGCTAAAGGAAAAAACATGAGTCAAAATTTTGACGTAGTAGTTATTGGTGGTGGTCCTGGTGGTTACATTGCTGCAATTCGTGCCGCTCAACTGGGTTTTAAGGTAGCTTGCGCTGAGAGCGCAGCCTATGATGATCCTAAAGGTGAGCCACGTTTAGGGGGTACTTGTTTGAACGTGGGTTGTATTCCATCAAAAGCTTTATTGGCGACCTCTGAAGAGTTTGAAAATATTTCACATCACGTATCTGATCACGGCATTACTGTGAAAGATGCGACGATTGATGTGAAAAAAATGATTGCTCGTAAAGATGACATCGTGACAAAGATGACTGGCGGCATTGGTTTCTTATTCCGCAAAAACAAAATTACATTGTTAAAGGGTCATGCTTCATTTGTTGGCAAGGGTACTGATGGCTATCAAGTCAAAATTGACGGCAAAGACGCGGGTACTGTAACGGCTAAGAACATCATCATCGCTACAGGTTCTAAAGCACGCCATTTGCCGAGCATGCCTGTAGATAACGAATTAATTTGTGACAACGAAGGTGCATTGAAGTTTGGTGCAACGCCTAAAAAATTAGGTGTGATTGGTGCTGGCGTGATTGGATTAGAGTTAGGTTCTGTTTGGCGTCGTCTTGGTGCTGAAGTGACTGTGCTTGAAGCACTGCCTACTTTCCTCGGTTTAGTTGATGAGGGCACTGCTAAAGAAGCTCATAAGTTATTTATCAAGCAAGGATTGAACATTAATCTGGGTGTCAAGATTGGTGATGTCAAAACTTCTAAGAAGGGTGTTTCAGTTGCTTACACCGACAGCACTGGTGCAGCCAAGACTTTAGATTGTGATCGTTTGATTGTGTCTGTTGGTCGTGTGCCTAATACAGATCGTTTGAACCTTGAAGCAATTGGCTTAAAAACTGATGAGCGTGGCTTCATTCCGGTTGATGATCACACCTGTGAAACAGCTGCTTCTGGCGTTTATGCAGTGGGTGATGTGGTTCGTGGTCCTATGCTTGCCCACAAAGCTGAAGATGAGGGCGTATTGGTTGCTGAGGTGATTGCAGGGCAGAAGCCGCATATTGATTACAACTGTATTCCATGGGTCATTTATACATCTCCAGAGATTGCTTGGGTTGGTAAAACAGAACAACAGCTTAAAGCAGAGGGCCGTGCCTACAAACCAGGCCAATTCCCATTTGGGGCTAATGGTCGTGCATTGGGTATGGGTCAGGCAGATGGTTTCGTGAAGGTGTTAGCAGATGCTCAGACTGATGAGATCTTAGGCGTGCACATTGTTGGAGCTGCTGCCTCTGATTTGATTGCTGAAGCTGCTGTTGCTATGGAGTTCAAAGCGGCCGCTGAAGATATCGGTCGCGTTTGCCATCCACACCCAAGTTTATCTGAAGTGATGAGGGAAGCTGCTTTAGCGACAGATAAACGCGCATTGAATATGTAAGTTTTTTAAGTCACAAAATTGGGGATCAACAAACGCTAAATGTTTTGAGATCCCCAATCATTTGATTAAATGGACCCATGAAAGTCACAGAGTTTTACAAAGAACAGTTGGTTAAGCGTGGTTATGGTACTGACCCTGCTCAACAAGCCGCGATTGATCGCTTGCAGACTTGCCAAGATGAGTGGCTGTCTTATAAAGAAGTGCGCAGTGGCACCATATCTAAAATGGTTTTTTATCCAGATCTTCCCCGAGGCATTTATTTGTGGGGTGGTGTGGGCCGAGGAAAATCATTTTTGATGGATTGCTTTTATGAAGCCTCTCCTCTAGAAAAAAAGACCCGATTACATTTTCATGAATTCATGCGTGAAGTACACCGTGAATTGCATGATTTGCATGGTACAGCTGACCCCCTCGAAGAGCTTGGTAAAAACATCGCTAAAAAATACCGTCTGATTTGTTTTGATGAGTTTCATATCAGCGATGTAGCTGATGCCATGATCTTGTACAAGTTATTAGATTCCCTATTTAGGCACCGTGTGCAGTTCTTGATGACCTCCAACTATCGTCCTGATCTTTTGTACCCCGATGGTTTACATCGTGATCGACTCTTGCCCGCAATTGCTTTGTTAGAAGAAAAATTAGACATCATGAATCTTGATGCTGGGATCGACTATCGCCAAAAAGCGATGGAGAAAGTTCAAGCTTATTACACACCTTTAGGACCAGAGACAGATGCCATCATGGATGGCATATTCAATAGAATTAAAGAAGCTCATGATCAAGAGGATTCAACGCTTTACATTGAAAATCGAGAGATTAAATCGATCAGACGCGCTGGTGGTGTAGTTTGGTTTGATTTTAATACCCTGTGCGCAGGCCCAAGATCCCAAAATGATTATTTAGAAATCTCTCATCTATTTCATACAGTCTTGTTATCAGATGTTCCATACATGCCGCCAAAGTTCGCTAGTGAGGCACGGCGCTTTACATGGCTCATTGACGTTTTCTATGATCACAAGGTCAAGCTGATCATTTCTGCTGCAGTCATTCCTGAGATGCTTTATACCGAGGGACCTATGGCTAATGAATTTCATCGAACAGTTTCACGCATTGTTGAGATGCAATCAAAAGAGTACCTAGAGGCACCTCGTCGCATCGTCGACGCTCGCTTAACCTAAGAAAAAATCAGAACTTTCCTACAAATTTTCAGCCACAGGCTGACATACAAATATTTCCCTAATCATTAATCTATCCCTTTATTGGGAGAACGAAATGATGATTGATTTGGTAAATTTTTTACTTGTCTTTAGAGCGATGAGCTCTGTGATGTTGGCTGAAATATTCTTATCTTATTTTTTAAAAGGGTTTCGTGATTGGTATGCGATATCACTTATAATTTCTATAAGCATATTATTAATTTTATTAACGAGTTTTTCAATAAAACCTAAGGGCAAATGATGGATCCTCTAACGGAAGAGCAAATTAGGTTAACTATTGTTGGAGTATTTATAGTAGTTTTTGTTTTTTTAGCAAGATGTCTTGAATACTATCAATTTAAAAATAAGCAGAAACAAGATGAGCAGAATCATTGAGGGTTAATTCTTCAAGCATCATCCACTATTGCCAAGTAAAATGGACAAATGCACAAAATCAACGCTGATTTGCACTGCCACTCTGTGGTTTCTGATGGGACTTTGACCCCAGAAGCTTTGGCAAAGCGTGCCCACTCAAATGGTGTTGAGATTTGGTCACTAACAGATCATGATGAACTCAGCGGTCAGCAGCGAGCCAAGGTAGCTGCTGAAGAACTTGGTATGAAATACATCCCCGGTGTAGAAATATCGGTTTCTTGGTGTCAAGACACGATTCATATTGTTGGATTGGGGATAGATCCCAACAATGCTGAAATTTTAGAGGGCTTGTATCAAACACGTAACGGAAGAACCAATCGTGCTAAAGCCATGTCTGCACAGCTTGAGCAGGTCGGTATCAAAGGCGCCTATGAAGGGGCTCTTAAATTTGTAGGTAATCCAAAACTAATCTCCAGAACTCACTTTGCCAGATTTCTGGTGGAATCTGGTGTTTGTAAAAATACCAATGAGGTTTTTGCTAATTATCTTATTGAGGGAAAGCCTGGTTATGTCGCTCATGAATGGGCGACTTTAATGGACGCTGTCGGATGGATCAAAAGGGCAGGAGGGGTTGCTGTGATTGCTCATCCGGGTCGTTATCGCTTTACCCCCCGAGAAATGACTGCACTTTTTGACCAGTTTAAAGATCTGGGTGGTGAGGGCATTGAAGTCGTGACAGGCAGTCATAGACCAGCGGAGTATCAAATATTTGCTAAAGTAGCATTAGAGTACGGTTTTATGGCATCTCGTGGGTCTGATTTTCATGATCCTAAAGAAAGCTATGTTGATCTGGGTCAGTTACCAGACTTACCGTCACAATTACGACCTGTTTGGTCGGTGTTTCAATAAGAGATATATGTTTTCTGAACGAGTTTTATCAGGTATGCGCCCAACCGGCGCTCTGCACTTAGGTCACTACCATGGTGTGCTTAAGAATTGGGTCAATCTTCAAACTGAATACCCGTGTTACTTTTTTGTGGCTGATTGGCATGCGCTAACAACTCATTATGAAACTCCTGGGGTTATTGAGCAGTCTGTTTGGGATATGGTCATTGACTGGTTGGCTGCAGGCATTGATCCAACTCAGGCGACCTTGTTTATTCAGAGCAAAGTACCTGAGCATGCAGAATTATTCCTATTGCTCTCTATGGGAACACCGCTAGGTTGGTTAGAACGAGTGCCGACCTATAAAGATCAGATTGAAAAGCTCAAAGAGAAAGATCTCCAAACTTACGGATTCTTGGGGTACCCATTACTGCAAGCTGCTGATATCTTGATGTATCGCGCCCAGCACGTGCCTGTTGGTGAGGATCAGATTCCACACGTTGAGATGACACGAGAAGTAGCCCGTCGATTTAATCATTTGTATGGTCGCGAGCCTCGCTTTGAAGAGAAAGCTATAGAAGCCGCTAAGAAGCTTGGTAGCAAGCGGACTAAGTTATATCTCGAGCTTCGTGCTGAGTATCAAGAAAAAGGTCATGAGGAAGCTTTGGAGCAGGCTAGAGCTGTTTTGGCTGATGCTCAAAGCTTATCCATGGGTGATCGTGAACGTTTATTTGGTTACCTAGAAGGTTCTAGAAAAATCATCCTTCTAGAGCCACAAGCTTTGTTGACTCAACAGTCAAAAATGCCAGGACTAGATGGCCAGAAAATGTCTAAGTCTTACGGTAACACTATCGCATTAAGAGAAGATGCTGCTTCTGTTGAGAAGAAGGTTCGTACGATGCCAACGGATCCAGCACGAGTTCGTAAAACTGATCCAGGTGATCCTGCGCGCTGCCCAGTGTGGCAATTACATGAGGTTTACACGAGCGATGAAACTCGTGCCTGGGCTGAAAAAGGTTGTAAGAGTGCTGGTATTGGTTGTCTCGAATGTAAACAACCAGTGATTGATGGCATCTTAAAAGAGCAACAGCCTATGATGGAGAGAGCTCAAACATATTTAGATGATCCAAGTTTGTTGCGCGCCATCATTGCCGATGGTTGCGATAAGGCTCGTAAATCAGCTCAAGAAACTATGCGTGATGTTCGCGAGGCGATGGGGCTTGACTACAACTAAATCTCATCATGATTTAGTGAGTGTGCCGCCATCCCCTTGGGTGGTTACTCATTCTAAAAGTTTTAAGCCGAAAGCTAGAGTATTGGACTATGCCTGTGGCAGTGGCCGTCATACGATGTGGTTGGCTCAGCAAGGTTTTGAGATTGTTGCCATTGATCGTGACCAAGAGGCGCTCAATCTGATTCAAGAAAAAGCCCAAAATATACCAACTGGATCGATCAAAACAGTCTGTTTAGATCTTGAAGGGGAGCTCTGGGACTTGGATTCATTAGGCCAATTTGATGCACTTATTGTGACCAATTACTTATACCGCCCACACCTTCATAAACTCCCTAAGTTGTTGAATAAAAATGGATTTTTAGTTTATGAGACCTTTGCTGTTGGTAATGAAGCTTATGGTAAACCTAGCAATCCTGACTTTTTACTTAAACCTAATGAACTCTTAAGCTTTGCTGAAAATATGCAAATATTGGCTTATGAAGACCTGATTATTCAGACGCCTAAACCAGCTTGCGTTCAGAGAGTCTGTGCCGTTCCGCTACAATCAAAACCATGACTAAATTAGCTAAAAAAATCACCGGAAGTTTGGTAGCCATCGTGACGCCGATGCACCCTGATGGCAGTCTAGATTTGCCAGGATTACGTCAACTGATTGACTGGCATATTGCAGAAGGTACTGACGGTATTGTGATTGTTGGTACTACTGGAGAGTCTCCGACTGTTTCTGTTGAAGAGCACTGCGAACTGATTCGAGTCACGGTTGAGCACACTGCTAAACGTATTCCGATCATTGCTGGTACTGGTGGTAATTCAACGAGTGAGGCGATTGAACTGACGGCATTTGCTAAAAAAGTAGGGGCAGATGCTAGTTTGCAAGTGGTGCCTTATTACAACAAGCCCACTCAAGAGGGCATGTATCTTCATTTCAAAACAATCGCAGAAAAAGTAGATCTGCCAGTTATTTTGTACAACGTACCTGGCCGCACAGTTGCTGATATGAGTAATGAAACCATTCTGCGCTTGGCAAAAGTACCAGGTGTTGTAGGTGTTAAAGACGCAACAGGTAATTTAGAGCGTGGCATGCAACTGATTGCTGGTTTAAATGGATCGGGTTGCTCTGACTTTGCTGTTTATTCTGGTGACGATCTAACGGCCTTGCTACTCATGTTGATGGGCGGTCATGGCAATATTTCAGTCACTGCTAACGTAGCACCTCGATTGATGCATGAATTATGTGTGGCAGCGATAGCAGGTGATTCATCGAAAGCTAAAGAAATTCAATACAAGTTATTAGCCGTTCACAAATCAATGTTTATTGAAGCTAACCCAATTCCTGTTAAATGGGCTCTTCATGCAATGGGTTTGATGTCTACTGGTATTCGTTTGCCTTTAACAACACTCACTGCAGGTGCTCAAGAGCAAGTTCTTTTAGCTCTTAAAGAAGCCGGATTAATAAATAAGTAATGAAGTTTTAAGAAAATGAAATACAGCAAGATTCAAAACAGTTAACAGTTGGACAACTTAGGAAAAAATATGCGTCGCGTACCTTCTCAGTCAAGATTATTTCTTATTGGAACTCTTAGCATCAGTATCTTGCTAACTGCTTGTGCAAGCACATTTTCAGGCGACACGATTGATTACAAATCAGCTGGTGAGAAAAAAGGTCCTAACTTAGCTTTCCCTCCTGATATGACAGTAACTGGTGGTGATAAGCGTTATGTGGTGCCTGACGGTGGCGCTACTTTATCTGGTTACAGCAATGCAGTACAAACAAAACCTACTGGCAAGGAAGCCATTCTTCCAGCAGTTGCAGGAATGCGTGTTGAGCGTGATGGCAACCGTCGTTGGTTGGTGGTAAGTAAGCCTGCTAAAGAACTCTATCCAAGTATTCGTGATTTCTGGCAAGAGACCGGTTTTATCTTGATGGTGGATTCTCCTGAGACTGGCATCATGGAAACTGATTGGGCAGAAAATCGTGCCAAGATTCCACAAGACTTGATCAGAAGAACTCTTGGTAAAGTATTAGATTCTATTTACTCAACTGGTGAGCGTGATAAGTTCCGCACACGTTTAGAATTGAACAGTAAAGGTGAGACAGAGATATTTATCACTCACCGTGGTGCCACTGAAGAATTAACGGGAACAGATAAATCACAAGCAATCTGGACAACACGTGCGAATGATCCAGAACTAGAGGCTGAGTTCTTGGCTCGTTTGATGCAGCGTTTAGGTTACGCTGAGGAATCTACTAAAGCATCGATGGCTGCTGCAAAAACTGCATCTGGTGCACCAAAGGTTTCTTATCTTAAGAAAACACCAAGTCCACGCTTAGAGTTTGTTGGAAACTTTGATCGTGCTTGGAGAGATGTTGGTGTTGGTCTTGATCGTTCTAATTTCACAGTAGATGATCGTGATCGCAGCAAAGGCATTTACTTTGTGCGTTTCGTCAACACCACAGATCTTTCCAACGAGCGAAGTTTTTTCGGTAAGCTTTTTAGTAAGAAAACTGACGAGGATATGAAAAAAGCAAAACGCTATCGTGTTCTAGTGAAAGATACGACCGGAACTATTACTGTGACAGTTCAGGATGAAAAAGGCGCTGCTGAGACTGATGGTGTGTCTGTACAAATCCTTAGTTTGTTAGATCTACAAATTGGTAAGTAATGAAATAAGGTATTAAGTAGTCACTCATTTAAAGAAATTGCGATAAAAAAAGACCACCCGAAGGTGGTCTTTTTTATTTCAGTAAGAATTACTTCTTAGCTGGAGCTGCAGGAGCAGCAGGTGCTGCTGGTGCAGGAGCTGCTGCTGGTGCTGCTGGAGCCGCAGGTGCTGCTGCTGGAGCTGCTGTATCAGCAGGAGCTGCTGGAGCTGCTGCAGGAGCTACTGGAGCTGGTGCTTCTTTTTTGCCACAAGCTGCCAATGAAATTGCTAACAATGATGCGATTAATAGTGATTTTGTCATTTTTATTTCCTTAAAAGATTAGCTAATCATCTAACGGTGATTTAGACCGGATCCGTTAGTAAATTAACATTTGGATCAGCTGAGGATTATAAATAGATTTATAGAAATTACTAGAGTTAACCCTAATCTTGGTTTGACAAATTATCTAAGTCTTGATGTAAAGCCAACCAGCTTGGTAGGCTTCAAACCATGGATCATCCTCGCTCTTGATGAGCTTAGCGAGCTTCATGCTCTGTAGGGCTGATAGTTGTTGATGCTGACCTAGCTGGCACCAATAAATCCAGTCAGGCTCATCAGAGTCACTCACACTCTCGCCATTCAGGTAAAAAAAGTCCATGTCATACAGTGACTTAGATGCTGGCGCCAGGATAATTCCAGATTGGGAGATGGCTTTCTTAAAGCTTAGTAAATCTAACAGGGTATGAGGTGGGCTAAATACAGTCTGTGGCTTGGGTTCGCTCAAAATACTAGCCAAAGTACAAGAGATATCGCTCTTGCTCCATTTCAACTGGTTTAAGTGTTTTTGAACCGCTTCAACAAGTTGCTCAGGAACAAGTGCCGGGTCAAGGGTAGCTTTTTGACTTGGATCTTTATAAAGCTCAGTTAAAGTT
Source organism: Polynucleobacter meluiroseus (assembly GCA_945881875.1). Classification (GTDB taxonomy): domain Bacteria; phylum Pseudomonadota; class Gammaproteobacteria; order Burkholderiales; family Burkholderiaceae; genus Polynucleobacter; species Polynucleobacter meluiroseus_A. The sequence goes on along the minus strand of CAMCVH010000001.1, from coordinate 476,471 downwards.
GAGTTACTCTCAAGAGCCTCCGTGGTTCGCCATAAGATTTCATTAATGAGCTCTTTGTAATTAGGTGATCTAAATCCAATGGACCAAGTTTGACAGCCTCCATCAAGGGCAAGGCCGTCATGGGCAATATTCGGGGGGAGATACAGCATATCCCCAGGCTCTAAAACCCAATCATCGCTTGCTTTGAAATTCTTCAAAATCTTTAGTGGAAGATCTTCTTTAAAAGAGAGATCTTTTTGTGAAGAAATCTTCCAATGACGACGTCCTTCCATCTGTAATAGAAAAACATCGTAAGAATCTACATGCGGACCAACACCGCCACCATTTCCAGCAATGCTGATCATTAAGTCATCGAGGCGCGCCTCTGGAATAAATCTAAACCATGACATGACCGTACTTGCCGCAGAATGATGAGTGTTGACGCCTTGAACCAATAAAGTCCAATCTGGCTGATCGATGCTTGGAATAGTATTGTTTTTATGGGGGCTCCGACTCAGAGTCCATGGTTGACTCTTGACCAAGCGAGATTCCACATTATTCTGACCGGCCAGTGATTGAAGATCGGAAAAAGAAAGAGGGCTGGTTAATCTTTGACCAGCAGCTTGTGCCAACTTAAAAGCAGGGATAGCCCCCCTGACCAATAGTGGTTTTTTCTGCCAATATTCGTTCATGAAGCGCTTGGGGCTGATGCCGCCTAAAAGGGCCCAAGCTTGGTCAATAGGTAATGGCTGCGGAACCTCTGGAGGCTTGTAAGGGCTTGATAAAATATGTTTCATAGCTCGATTAAAACTCACTTCAGTAGGCTTGTGCAAAGACTCACGTAAAATACCATCATTATGAAAGTACAAAAGAATACTATTGTTTCTCTTAAATACCGTCTAACTGACGCTCAGGACAATCTTATTGAGGAATCTGCTGGCCCTATGGTTTATTTGCACGGGGGCTATGAGGGTACATTCCCAAAGATTGAAGAAGCGGTTGATGGCCAAAATATTGGTTATGAGACCACGATTCAATTGGAACCTACCGATGCCTTCGGTGAGTATGATCCTGATTTGCTAAAAATTGAAGCACGCTCAAGATTTCCAGAGCCTATTGAAGTAGGTATGCAATTTGAGGGCTTGCTGGATGACGATGAGCCTGTATCTGATACTGATACAGAGCTGGATCCAGATCTCAAAGCGGACCAAGATGATGAGGATGAAGACACTCTTATTTATACAGTGACGGATTTGGCTGAAGATAAGGTCGTTCTTGACGGCAACCATCCCCTAGCAGGTTTAGCTTTGAAGTTTTGGTTACAAATTGCTGATGTCCGTGAAGCATCCGAGGAAGAGTTGGAAGATGGTCATCCACTGGGTGCCTTTGGTTCAGATATTGAGGATGATGAGGCTGAGCTCGAAGAGATTATTCGTCAGACCGAGCAACGTCCAACACTTCATTAATTTAAAAATAATAAAATCTAAAAAGATTATTTATTCTTTAATTGATAAAGAAGATCTAACGCGTCTTTCGGGCTGAGGCTATCCAATTGGATGGCCTCAATTTCTTTTTGGAGTGCTAAAGCTTTTTCCGTTAAAGGATCAAGTTCTAACTCATTTGATGCCGCTTGACTAAATAAATCTGATTGCTGAGTAGCTCGACTTTCTTGATTGGCAGAGTCTTCTAAACGCTGTAAATGTTTGCGAGCATCTTTGATGACCTCTTGTGGAACACCTGCTAGTTGAGCAACTTGTAGGCCGTAACTCTGGTTGGCGTGCCCCGCTTGAACTGTATGTAAAAAAACAATTCCATGGCCTTTTTCAACAGCGCTTAAATGAACGTTGGCGCATTGCGGATATTTACCAGGCAAGCTGGCCAATTCTAAATAATGGGTCGCAAACAAAGTCCATGAGCGATTCTTAGTCAGCAATTGCTGAGCAATGGACCATGCTAAGGCTAAACCATCAAAAGTAGAGGTGCCGCGCCCAATCTCATCCATCAATACCAAGGACTGAGGTGTGGCGCGATGCATGATCGCAGCGGCCTCAGTCATCTCAACCATGAAGGTTGAACGCCCACTGGCTAAATCATCGGCGGCTCCAATGCGTGTGAAGATGCGATCAATAACACCAATTTTTGCCTCTGCAGCTGGCACGTAAGAACCTACATAAGTCAGTAAAACAATTAATGCGATTTGGCGCATATAAGTTGATTTACCACCCATATTGGGACCGGTGATCAGCAACATGCGTCTACCGTTATCGAATTGCACATCGTTGGGCGCAAATGACTCGGAACGTTTGGCCAACTGACCTTCTACCACGGGATGGCGACCTGCTTTGATCTCAAGACCAGCAGATTCGTGAAGAGCAGGGCGGACCCAACCTAAGGTTTGTGCTCTTTCTGCTAGACAGGCTAAAACATCTGTTTGTGCTAATGCTTGAGCTGTTGTTTGGCAAGCTGCTACGTGAGCTTGTAGCTCAATCAGTAAAGCTTCATACAACTGCTTTTCTAGAGCAAAGCTACGCTCTTTAGCAGATAGAGCTTTATCTTCAAATGCCTTCAGTTCTGGCGTGATGTAGCGTTCTGCATTTTTAAGAGTTTGTCTGCGACGATAGTCTTCGGGAACTTTATCTGTTTGACCATTCGTTACTTCAATGAAGAAGCCATGAACACGATTGAACTCAACTCGAAGATTGGCAATACCTGTGCGTTCGCGTTCACGAGCTTCTAGCTCCAATAAAAACTGTCCGCAATCATCACCTAAACGCCTGAGTTCATCCAGTTCTGCATGATAGCCATAAGCGATCACGCCACCTTCACGGATTACAACCGATGGCTCTGGTGCAATAGCTCGTTCTAATAAATCTAAAACTGGAGGTGCGGATACCAACACCTCACTCAATTGTTTTAATAAAGGACTGGAAGATCCTAAGTGTGCTAACTTATGAGCTAGCTCAGGAAGAGCTTTTAAAGTGTCACGCAAATTACTCAGATCTCTTGGTCGAGCGCTACCTAAGGCTAAGCGTGCGCTGATACGTTCGACATCAGCTACCTGCTTAAGAACCTGCTGTATATCTTGAAGAACAAACGGGTGAGCGAGAAGTGTTTCAATCGCTTGGTGGCGCGAGATGACGATTGCTTGTTGGCGTAAAGGATGATGCAGCCAGTGACGCAGTAGGCGGCTACCCATAGCGCTTGAACAGTTATCTAACAAGGAGAAAAGAGTGGGCTCTGTTTCACCGCGTAATGTTTCAGTGATTTCTAAATTGCGTCTGGTAGCTGCATCAATACCAATATAGTTTTGATCTTCTTCGTATTGACATTGTTGAATATGCGGCAACTTGCCATGCCAACCAAGACCTTGTGTATTGGCACCATATGCCAGCACTGCAGCGGCGGCTGTTAATGCAGATGCCTGATTTTCTTCATGATCAATGCCTAAACTTTGGAGGCTACTCATCTGGAAGATATCGGTCAAGCGACGATGCCCTTCATCATGAGTCCACACCCAATCAGGGATCGAATGACCTGTTAAATGAATATCACCACCACTTGATTCAAGTAGAAGTTCCTTGATTTGATTTTCAGAACCTGGCAAGCACAAGGTTTCAACTGGTTGAATGCGAGCTAAGTACTGGGCTAATTCATGATCAGCACATTGAGTTAGCTTTAGATTGCCGCTGGTAATAGTTAACCAAGCCAAGCCCCAGCTATTTTTTTTAGCCGATGGCACGATAGCCAATAAAGGTGCGTCTTGTCGATCACTCATCAAGGCTGAATCAGTCAGAGTGCCTGGAGTAATGACGCGCATCACGCGTCTCTCAACAGGACCTTTAGATGTGGCAGGGTCACCCACTTGCTCGGCAACTGCAACAGATTGCCCTGCTTGAATGAGCTTTGCTAGGTATTGCTCAGCAGCGTGGTAGGGAATGCCCGCCATCTTGATGGGATTGCCGGCTGACTGACCGCGTTGAGTGAGAGTGATGTCTAAAATCTTAGATGCTTTTTCGGCATCTTCAAAGAAGAGCTCGTAAAAGTCACCCATACGGAAGAAAACTAGAGAGTGGGGGTGCTCCGCCTTGATGCCCAAAAACTGTTGCATCGCAGGCGTATGCTTGGCCAACTCACTAGGGTTCATTAGTTGCTGAGATCTTCGGGTGTGATGCCGTAAGCTGTGAATGAATGTTGAGAATCCGTGGTTTCAACAATTCTTGCTGGAATACCGACTGCTGTCGCACCCGCTGGAACAGCTTTTAGAACAACAGCATTGGAGCCGATGCGAGCACCTTTTCCGACAACGAAGCCACCTAATACTTTTGCTCCGGCACTGACCACAACACCTGACTCTAAAGTCGGGTGGCGTTTAGTCCCTTTATGTAAAGAGGTACCACCCAGTGTCACACCTTGATAAATAGTGCAATCATCACCGATGACAGTTGTTTCGCCAATCACAACGCCTAAGCCGTGATCGATGAATACCCGCTTACCAACAACAACGCCTGGATGTATTTCAATACCAGTAAGAAAGCGAGATATGTGGGATAAGAATCGAGCGATAAGTTTTAAGCCGATTTGCCATAGAAAATGGGCAATTCGGTGTAACCAAACGGCATGCAAGCCTGGATAGCAAAGAATGACCTCTAGGCGATTGCGGGCCGCAGGATCGCGGGCGATGATGGAGTCGACGTGTTCGAATAAAGACATTATTTGATTTTACCGTGTTGAAGCATTTGTTTCGCAATGCCACGCAAAAGATCAATTTCTTCTTTTTGTAAGGAAGTTCTGGCAAACAAGCTTTGCAATCGAGGCATGAGCTTTTTGGGGTTCATAGGATCTAAATAGCCAATAGCTTCAAGACCCTGCTGCCAATGATCCAACATGGCTGTGATAGCAGCTTGATCAGCTAACTCCACATCATCAGAAGAAGACATTTCTGCGTAAGTGGTCTTTGAATCAATCTCAAGAACATTCATGAGACCTTGTCTCATGGAATAAGCAACGATCATCATGGCCTGAGCTAGATTGAGGGAAGGGTAGTCAGGATTGGCATCAATCCATACTCTGTGGGTGCAATGCTTCAAATCATCATTATCTAAACCAGTTCTCTCTGTGCCGAAAACAAATGCAACTGGTTTATCTGCCAAAAGTGCATGACTTGCTAAATTAATCGCTTCATTGAGCGGTATAGCAGGTGGTCCGAATTCTCGATCACGGGTGGTTAGTCCAAAAACTAATTGGCTGGAACCAACCGACTCAACTAATGACTCATGATTTTGGGCGCCTTCTAAAACATCAAACGCACCACTGGATAAGGAAATGGCCTCAGCTTTTTTAGCCATGTGCTGATAAGCAGGATTAACTAAATGCAGGCTAGAGAAGCCCATTGTTTTAATCGCTCTTGCTGCTGAGCCGACATTTCCGGGATGGCTAGTACGAACCATCACCCAACGAATGGGCCAGTTTTTCTTTAAAAGCTCCAAGGATTCCTCATTTCGAGCTAAAATCTGCTTTCGTCGTACAGCTTGATCGCTGGACATTGCTCTTCTCCAATTCGTTGTGTTACTTAAAAAAATACTATGCACCCCATGCTTAATGTGGCCACTAAGGCTGCTCGTCGCGCAGGAAATATTATCAACCGAGCTTCCTTGAATAGCGAGCGTATTCAGGTTACCCGCAAACAACACAACGATTTTGTCACTGAGGTGGATCAGGCTGCTGAATCTGCCATTATCGACACTTTAAAAGATGCTTTCCCTGATCACGGTTTTCTAGCTGAAGAGGGTGGCAAGATCCAAGGTGCGAGCCTTGAGGGTCAACCTAGTCATGTATGGATCATTGATCCATTAGATGGCACTACAAATTTCATCCATAGCTTTCCACATTACGCTGTATCAATCGCACTAGCAGTAGATGGCGTGACACAGCAAGCTGTTATCTATGATCCTAATCGTGATGAACTCTTTACAGCCACACGTGGTGCAGGTGCCTATGCCAACAACCGTCGTTTACGTGTTGCAGGGCGCCTCAGAATGTCTGAAGCGTTGATCGGTACTGGTTTTCCGTACCGTGAAGATCAAGATGTGGATGCTTACCTTGAGATATTTGCCAAAATGACACGCCAATGTGCGGGTTTACGTCGTCCTGGTGCTGCTGCTTTGGACTTGGCTTATGTTGCTGCTGGTCGTTTAGATGCTTTCTTTGAACAAGGTTTAAAGCCTTGGGATATGGCAGCAGGTGCCTTACTGATTACTGAAGCTGGTGGTTTGGTAGGCAACTACGCTGGCGAAGAGTCTTATCTCAATACGGGAGAGATCATGGCGGGTAACCCACGCTTGTTCGCCCAACTGGTGACTCAACTACGAAGTCACTCTCAAGCTTAGTTAACTTTAAGAGCTAACTAAATCCAGAGAACGGATACCTTCAGAGGTAATGCTCAACGCATTACCTTTGGGTAAAATTGTTTCTGGGTGATCAAAATCCCAATCTGATAAAACCCAGCGCTCCCATGAGCGACCACCTGATGTCTCTTGGTGATAACCGGGACGATGCGTGTGCCCATGAATCATTTTTTGACAATCAAGAGAAGTTACCAGAGCGGCTGTTGCACTGAGCGTTACGTCACCCTTAACTTTATTGACTTCAGGTGTGAACTTTTGAGTTCGTTGATATTTAGCAGTGCTCTTGCTTCTCAACGAGCTAGCAATTTGTATCCGAAAAAATGTTGGAAGTAATAAAAACAACTTTTGCACTAGGGGGCAACGGACTACCTTCCTAAACATTTGATAATTACTATCAGCAGTACACAAAGCATCACCATGAGTTAATAGCCATGGTTGATCAGCAATCACCATCACTTCTGGATCTCTCAAAATAGTCATCTGTGCTTTTTGAGCGTATTGCTGACCCAGCAAAAAGTCTCGATTGCCTGGCATGAAGTAAACCTTTATGCCAGCTTGACTCACTGCCTTAATCGCTAGGGCTACTTCTTGATGGAAGGGGGAGCGTGCTTTAGCATCATCTCCCACCCAAAACTCAAAAAGGTCACCTAAGATAATCAGAGCTTCATACGCGCGCGCCTCTTTTTCCAAAAACTCAAAAAACCTCGCCGCCGTTCTTGGCATCGATGGTGTTAGGTGTAAATCAGAAATAAAGACGGCGCTAGCGTGCATTAATTACTCTTCAAGAATGGTGGCTTCAATAATTGTCACATCCTCTTTGGGTACGTCTTGATGGAATCCTGAGCTAGCAGTCTTCACTTGACGAATCAACTCAACAACATCCATACCTTCGGTGACTTCACCGAAAACTGCATAGCCCCAGCCTTGAGAGGTGGGTGCTGTGAAATTAAGAAAATCGTTGTCAACTGTGTTGATAAAAAACTGAGATGTAGCTGAGTGAGGGTCACCCGTTCTAGCCATTGCAACCGAACCCTTTGTATTTTTTAGGCCATTGTCTGCTTCATTATCAATAGCTGCTAAGGTTGGTTTCTGTTTGAGACCTGAAGTCATGCCACCGCCTTGAATCATGAAGTTAGCGATGATGCGATGAAAAATAGTGCCGTTGTAATGTCCTGAGCGAACGTAGGCTAAGAAATTTTCAGTAGATTTAGGCGCTAATTCATCATTCAAAGTTAATGTGATGTTGCCCATACTGGTTTGTAGTTGCACTTTGGCCATGCTAGCTCCTTTTTCTCTCGACTAAATAAACTTCAATGTAATAAATAAAAATAACTCTAAAAATGTAACTGAAATACTGAACTAAAAAATTAGATAAAACCAGATAACTATTAATTTGATACCGGTTTTAATATGTCCTCAGCCAACTTCATCTTGCGACGGTTTTGTATTAACTTTCTGTCAAGCGTCAATGCTTTACCGTAGGATCTTGCTGCAAGTCGTGTATACACGTCACCTAAATTTTCATAAGCAGTTGCAAAGTTGGGTTGTACCTTAAGAGCCATCTCTAAATACTCTCGAGCTTCCTCTAGACGACCAGTTTCTGCTTCAAGTACTGCTAGATTATTGTAGGGTTCTGGAATCTCTGGGAACTGTTGAGTGATTTCTAAAAGAGCGGCCTTGGCCGCTGGTAAATTACCTGTCTCGATTTCGATTCTTGAGCGAATAAAGCGAAGTTGAATGTTACGAGGGTTAACTTTAAGTTCATCCTCAATTGCTTTGATAGCTTCAGGATATTTTTTATCACTGATTAATTTATAGATATCCCCAGGTATAGCATTTTTATTCTTTGGCTCAGGCACCTTTTGTAAAACGATAAATGGTGTTGCAAGTGATGGTTGCATTTGAGCAGATTGAACAGCATTGGGTCCTAATTCAAAAGGCGAGGGGTCAGATTTGGCAGCAATACTCTCACGCGTGGGTTTTGGAGCACTAGGCATTGTTTGTGAAAGGGCGCTGACTGAGTAAACGCAAGCGAGAGAAAGCATGCTGGCTTGGACTAGCTTGCCAAGAGTTTTGATTTGCATATTTTGTGGTCTCGCTGGTTGAGTCAGTAAAAGCATGATTTTAAGCGCAATGATTGATTGGGTGGGTACTGAATTCGCTATACTTCACATTCAGTCTAACAAATGATGCCCTGTTCGTTCAAACTCAGTTAAAACTCAGTTCGATTAGTCTCAAACAATAACTATTAAAACAAGCTCCCATGCTCCAAATCTTTAACACCTTAACGCGCCAAAAAGAGCCATTTACCCCTATCGTGCCGGGTAAGGTCAAGCTCTATGTTTGCGGTATGACAGTTTATGATTTTTGTCATATTGGCCATGCCCGTGTGATGGTGGTATTTGACATGGTGCAGCGCTGGTTAAGAGCATCTGGCTTTGAAGTGACCTATGTCAGAAATATCACAGATATTGATGACAAGATCATCAAGCGAGCTGTTGAAAATAAAGAAACTATTAAAGAATTAACCCAGCGCTTTATCGATGCCATGCATGAGGACGCCGATGCTTTGTGTATTGAGAAGCCGACTTATGAGCCAAGAGCTACTGATTATGTGCCGCAGATGCAAGACATCATCACCCGACTCATCGATAACAACTATGCCTATCAAGCCACTGATGGTGATGTGAACTACGCCGTTAGAAATTTTAAAAACTATGGCCGCTTGTCTGGTAAGACTCTAGATGACCTGCGCGCAGGTGAGCGTGTAGCGGTTGCCAGCAGCAAACAAGATCCTCTTGATTTTGTTCTTTGGAAGTCAGCTAAAGCAGAAGAGCCAGAAGATACCAAGTGGCAGTCTCCTTGGGGAGTGGGTCGACCTGGCTGGCACATTGAGTGCTCAGCCATGAGTTGTCAATTACTTGGACATCACTTTGATATTCATGGGGGTGGTGCGGATTTACAGTTCCCTCATCATGAAAATGAAATCGCACAAAGTGAAGGCGCTTTCCCGGATGAGAATGGTAAGCCTTTTGTGAACACCTGGATGCACAATGGCTTTGTGCGTGTGAATGAAGAGAAAATGTCTAAGTCAGTGGGTAACTTCTTCACGATTCGAGAAGTATTAAAAGTGTTCGATCCTGAGGTGGTGAGATTCTTCATCCTTAAGGCCCATTACCGCAGCCCGCTTAATTACTCTGATGCCCACCTTGAGGAAGCTAAGCAAGGATTAACGCGTTTATATAACGCACTTTCAAGTGTTGAAAATATACCTAGTTACAGCAAGCAGAGTGAGTGGCGCACACGCTTTGTCAAAGTGATGGGGGATGACTTCAACACCCCAGAAGCGATTGCGATTCTTTTCGAATTGGCCAATGAGATCAATAAAGCAGAGGGTGATACCCAGCGTGACTTAGCCAGAGAGCTCAAGCAATTAGCCAAGCTCCTAGGCCTGTTAGAGCGAACACCTCAAGACTTTCTGCAGGGCAGTGGCGGTCGTGATGCCGAAGCAACGGATGCGATCGCTATTGAAGCTGCGATACAAGTGCGAGCTCTTGCTAAGCAAGCCAAAGAGTTTGCGAAAGCTGATCAAATCCGCCAAGACTTATTGGCGCAGGGAGTTGTCTTGGAAGACAAGCCAGATGGCATCACTCTATGGAGACGGGCTTAATGCCATATATCTCCAAAGTGGCTAAAACAGCTCAACACACAAAGCTGCTCAAGCCAACTAAGCTAGCTAAGGTAACAAGCTCAGCCAAATCAACTGAGCCAAAAGAGCCATTGGAGTTAGTAGAACCAATTAATTTAATAGCTCCCGATTATTGGGACGCTGGCTGTGCTGCTTTAATGAAGCAAGACCGCATGTTGCGAAAGCTCATTCCGAAGTATCCCAATGCTGGATTTTTAACAACTCGTGGTGATGCATTTCAAACGCTGGCAAGAGCCATCGTTGGGCAGCAAATTTCAGTGAAGGCTGCGCAGTCGATTTGGAACAAAGTACTGGATGCTACTAAAAAGAAAAGTAGAAAATTTAATCCTCAGGCCATCCTTAAGCTGGAGTTAATGGAATTAAGAGATGCTGGCCTTTCTCTTAGGAAAGTAGAGTACATCCGTGACTTAGCTATTCACTTTGATAACGGCGGTCTTCATTGCGCACAGTGGGATAAGTTGGATGACGAAACTGTGATTGCTGAATTAACGGCTATCAGGGGTATTGGCCGCTGGACAGCTGAGATGTTTCTCATCTTCTATCTCATGAGACCTAATATCTTGCCCTTAGATGATGTTGGTTTAATCAAAGCTATCTCACAGGCCTACTTCAGTGGAGAGCCAGTTTCTAGAAATGAAGCAAAAGAGGTCGCCGCTAACTGGGAGCCTTACCGAACCATTGCTACTTGGTATATGTGGCGCAGCATTGATCCGTTACTCGCATAACCCCATCAGCGAAAAACTGCTGAAAATATTCAAATACAGCAAAAAACACCATAAAACAGCAAAAAACCGAGTAAAAACCTAAGAAAATACTCAAAAGTAGCTTTTTTAGCATTAACGCTTGGGGTGTCAAAACATTAGGTATAAGCCCTAAGAGATATTAGAATAGAGTCCATGAAAATAACTTTCCTAGAATTCGAACAGCCCATCGCTGAGCTCGAACAAAAGATTGAAGAATTACGATTTGTGCAAGATGAGTCTGTTGTTGATATCTCAGAAGAGATCGGCAAACTTTCTGAAAAAAGTCAGTTACTCACGAAAGATCTCTACGCTCGCTTGACTCCTTGGCAGGTAGCGCAAATTGCACGACACCCACAACGCCCCTACACGATGGATTATGTGAACCACATCTTCACAGACTTCCACGAGTTACACGGCGACAGAAACTTTGCAGATGATCAATCTATGATTGGTGGCTTAGCCCGCTTTAACGGCATGCCTTGCATGATCATTGGTCATCAAAAAGGCCGAGACACCAAAGAGCGTGCCATGCGTAACTTTGGTATGAGTCGCCCAGAGGGTTACAGAAAAGCTAAACGCTTGATGCGTTTGGCAGAAAAATTCAATATTCCAGTTTTCACCTTCGTCGATACGCCAGGTGCTTTCCCGGGCATTGATGCAGAAGAGCGCAATCAGTCAGAGGCAATTGGTCATAACCTTTATGTTCAGGCTGAACTCAGAGTACCTATCATCTCAACCATTATTGGTGAGGGTGGTTCGGGCGGTGCTTTAGCCATTGCAATGGGCGACATGGTGCAAATGCTTCAGTTCTCAACTTACTCGGTGATATCTCCAGAAGGTTGTGCCTCGATTCTTTGGAAAACTGCTGAAAAAGCACCGGAAGCAGCAGAGCAACTGGCTTTAACTGCATTGCGTTTAAAAGCTTTAGGTTTAATTGACAAGATCGTCAGTGAACCATTAGGTGGTGCTCATCGTGATCACGCAGGCATGGCTGCACTATTAAAGCGCGCCTTGGCTGATTCACTTCGTCAATTCCAAACCATGGGTGTGGATGAACTCCTCGAGCGTCGTCATGAGCGCTTAATGAGCTATGGCAAATTTAAAGACACCAACAAAGACAAGTAAAACCAAACTCATTAAAAAAGCGATCACAAAACAGCCAACTCGTTTGGCTGTCGCTTTTAGTGGGGGTTTGGATTCTGCTGTTTTGTTGCATGCAAGCATCCAAGCTCAGGGCCCAGAAAATGTTTACGCATTTCATGTGCATCACGGGATACAGAAAGAGGCTGATCTATGGCAGAAGCATTGTCAACAGTTAGCAAAAAAGTGGAGTTGTCATTTCGACACTAGAAACGTACAACTTCAACAAGCCTCCAATATTGAGTCTCAAGCAAGAGACCTTAGATACCAAGCTCTTTACGAAATGTGCCATGAACACCAAATTGAAGATCTTCTGGTAGCTCATCATCTAGATGATCAAGCAGAGACCATTCTGATTCAGATGATGCGCGGAGCCGGGCTAGCTGGCTTATCCGGCATGCCTGCTAATAAAAGCAATAACACTAAAAAAATCACAACAAAAAATACAAAGAAAAATCTCCCAATCAATATTCATATTTGGCGACCTTTTTTAGAGATGCGTCGAGAAGAGCTTGAGGCTTACGCTAAAAAACATCGTTTGAAATGGATCGAAGATCCTAGCAATCAGGATGAGAGCTATCGCAGAAATGCTATTAGAAAAACACTCTTACCTCAATTAGAAAAAACTCAGCAGGGTGCTATTGCCAATTTAGCTAGGAGTGCTAAACACATCGCTGAGGCTCAAGAGTTACTCAATCAATTGGCGGATATTGATTTAGGTTTAATTGTCACTAAAGAAGGTTTATCTAAAACCAACTTAGTGAGGCTTTACAAAACCAATCAAGCCAGAGCCTCTAATGCTCTGCGCCGTTGGTTACATCAAAATCAATTGAGCCATCCAAGCGCTGAGCGACTTGCATCTTGGTGGCAAGATTTATTAGAAGTAAGAACTGATGCCCAGCTTCAATGGCAGCATGATGACCACCTTATCCGCTTGTGGCGAGGCGTCTTAACAATTAATGCTCAGCAATCGAATCAAGAGAAGCAAAATAAAAACACTGAAGCTAATCAGGCGGGTGAGTGGGTCTTCAAAAAATTACCAAGCAATACTAAAAAACTAGGTATTCCCAAAGATCGCTTTGATGAGGCCAAGAAAAAAGGTTTAGTTAATACGATGGCACGTGATGGTGGTGAGAAGTTCAAAGTACATCCGGGAAGACCTAGAAAAACCCTCAAAAATCTTTACCAAGAAGCAGGCATTCCTCCATGGCAAAGAGATCTGCTATTACTTTATATTGGAACAGAGCTAGTTGCTGTCGCAGGAATTGGCATCAGCGCTGATTGGGTTACAGATCATGGCCCAAGAATTAGCCCAGAGTGGCAAGCAACTTAGATACTTGCTAGCATCTCAAATGTTTGAGGATATCTAGAAACCAATTTGATAATCAAGGCAGCTTGAGCATTTGGTTTAGCTCGACCTTGCTCCCAATTTTCAACTGTTCTTGGATTGGTACGTATGAAGCTAGCAAATACTGGTCGTGAGAGACCCAGTTTTTCGCGAAGGGATGTTAGCTCATCAGCCGTAATATCTGGGGCTGGCTTAATAGGAACTTTATATTTTTTTAGCGTTAATTTACCGGCCCGCTCTTTTTTTAGAGCGACTACTCCTTCTGACAACTCTAAAAATAAATTACGTTTTTTCATATTTACTCCTTGCTTTTAATTGTACGTAAGTTGCGTATATATTGCACCTATTTTGCAAGTAAGGAAATAGAAGTTCTAAAAATAACTTAAGTGCCAAATTAAAAGCCCTGAAATTTTTTTAAGTGAGATGGCTGTGAAGTCTTCTATTGAAATACTTATAAGACCTTCCTCGTAAACGTGTAAAATCATACTTTTGTCAGTTAACGCACCTCTTGGGTGCGATTTTTACGATATTTCATACACATGGCTCTAATTGTTCATAAATATGGTGGTACGTCGATGGGCTCAGTGGAGCGCATCCAAAACGTTGCCAAGCGAGTTGCTAAGTGGATGAAAGCTGGTCACCAAGTTGTTGTGGTGCCTTCAGCGATGTCTGGAGAAACAAACCGTCTCATCGGTCTTGCCATAGAAATTAATGCCAATCCTGATCCTCGTGAGTTGGATCAGATTGCTTCAACTGGTGAGCAGGTGAGTTCTGGTTTATTAGCACTTGCCTTGCAATCACAGGGTGTTCCTGCTGTTAGTTATGCTGGCTGGCAAGTAGTTATCAAAACAGACTCTTCATACACAAAAGCTCGTATTCAGGGTATTGATGGTAAAAAAGTTTTAGCCGATCTTAATGCAGGCAAAGCAGTTGTTATTACTGGTTTCCAGGGTGTTGATGAAAACGGCAACATCACGACTTTAGGTCGCGGTGGTTCTGATACTTCAGCAGTTGCTGTTGCAGCAGCTCTTGAGGCTGATGAGTGCCTCATCTATACCGATGTTGATGGTGTTTACACCACCGACCCGCGTGTTTGTGAAGATGCTCGTCGTTTAGATAAAATCACTTTTGAAGAAATGCTAGAAATGGCTAGCTTAGGTTCAAAAGTATTACAAATTCGTTCAGTTGAATTTGCTGGCAAGTATCGTGTGAAGACACGTGTACTTTCATCATTAACTGATCCACTGATGTCACTCGAACAAGAAATGAATTCGGGTACTTTGATTACTTTCGAGGAAGAAGAAACTATGGAAGCTGCTGTTATTTCGGGTATTGCTTTCGCTCGCGACGAAGCAAAGATCACCGTTTTAGGTGTGCCTGACAAACCGGGTATTGCTTATCAAATTTTGGGACCGATTGCGGATGCCAATATTGATGTGGACATGATCATTCAAAACCAATCTGTTGATGGTAAGACTGATTTCACATTCACAGTGCCGCGTGCTGAATATCAAAAAGCCTTTGATCTTTTAAAGAGCCAAGTGCAATCACACATTCAGGCTAAAGAAATCTTAGGTGATCCTAAAGTATCTAAGGTATCTGTTGTGGGTGTTGGTATGCGTTCTCATGTTGGTATTGCCAGCAAAATGTTCCGCACATTGTCAGAAGAGGGCATCAATATTCAGATGATCTCAACTAGCGAAATTAAGATTTCTGTCTTAATTGATGAGAAATACATGGAATTAGCAGTACGTGCTCTACATAAAGCTTTTGAGTTAGACCAAAAGTAATCTAAAATCATCAACTTCACTGATTTAATTCAGTGAAATGATACGGAGAAGTGGCCGAGTGGTCGAAGGCACTCCCCTGCTAAGGGAGCATCTGGGGAAACCTGGATCGGAAGTTCGAATCTTCTCTTCTCCGCCAATATACTCAATAAATAAAGGGCTTAGAAGCCCTTTATTTATTTCTAGATCAGTCCCAATCTCTCGACGGTCGACCATTAAGTAGTCGACGGAAATCTAATCACAAATCTAGCGCCACCACCTACAGCATCTTCATAATGGATAGATCCTTTGTGCCGAGTAACAATATGTCTAGATAACCAAAGACCTAGACCCATACCTGTTTTCTTAGTGGTATTGAGAAGTTCAAACAGTTGAGGTTGGTATTCAGATGTAACGCCATGGCCATTATCAGTAACACTTATTTCAACAAAATCTAAACCATCCAAAACTTCTAAAACAATCATCTTGTGGGGCTGATCTAATTGGCTAAGTGCTTGAATGGCATTATTAAGAAGATTGAGAAGCACCTGAATGACTTCAGCAGAATTAACTTCAACATAATATTTACTATTAATATTTTCTTCAATTTTGATATTGTTAAACTTGATTTCAGGATTAACGATGTCAAGAACCTGAGTGACTAAATTACTGATGTGAACATGTTCGGATTGAGATTTATCTTCATTAAAAATAGATCTTAGAGATTTAACGATGGTGGCTGCTCGCTGATTGTCGTTTGCTAGGGACTCTAAAATTTCTTTCCCTAGCTCTGGATTTAATGTTCCTTGCTCCAATTTCATCTTAAGCAATTGAATATTTAAATTGGAAGCACCAAGAGGTTGATTTAACTCATGAGCAATCGAAGCAGACAAGGCACCGGTTGCGGAAGTCTTGTTAGCTTTCATCAAGCCGTAGATCAATTGCTCCTTCTCTTTTAGAAGCGAAGTAATTTCTAAATTTTCTCGAATGGTTTGAGCATTTTCAATACTGAGCCTTTCCATCCAATAGCCAATAATGGCGATATAAGATAGGATTGAAACACCTACCCATGACCATCTTACCGCTGTACTTAATGGGGCCTCTTGATATAGATTGTTTATTGAGTCTGTGCTGCTGTTGTACAAAATAAATAATCTTGCAAAAGTTAAAGCTAATTCTGCACCAATCGTAAAGAATAAAAATGTCAGTTGTTTAGGATGAGACTTTCTTAAATTCTTCAGCTCTATTAGTTCCCAAATAAGACAGATGCTTGCACCAACGCTGACAAATGTCACCCGCTCTGTAAAGGTGCCGTTATGTCTCAGATACTCAAATATCAGGCCAAAAATCAAAATACCTATTGGTGCAACGATTTTTAATCCTTGATCAACTGGGCTTCTTAAAGATCGACAAAATAAGGCTAAATAAACAATATTGGCAATCAGAAAAGTATTGCCCAAAGTGACAAGTACTAAGTGAGTACTGCTTGCAAGCGCAAATAGGGTCATTGAAGTGGCATTTAAAGCCAGCGCAATCAACCAAAATGCCTCTGGCTGATTGATCTTCCTTAGTCTAAATAATAAATTCGACCCGAAAAATAGCCCCCATACAATGATGGCAACAACCAAAAAGAAGATTTCGTTAGCGAATTGCATGTGTTGGATACTACTTTAAAAATCTTTTATTTATAAAAAATAACCCCATTCATTGGATACTTACTTTTAACTTCAAGAGAGATTTAAATATCAGGAGTAAGCTTAGAAGATGAACATAATTTCTTATTCAGTTTTGTCAAAAAAACCCCGCCTATTAAAGCTACTCTTTACTCTAGGTTTTTTGACAACATCATTGTTTCTATCAATGAGTCAGGCTAGAGCAACAGGTACTCAGAACGCTGCTTTGGTCAACCAGCAAATCGCCCAAGCTGAGGTGGTGGGTGAGGGTAGATTGATTTACTGGGGTTTTAAGCTTTACGATGCTCAACTATTTGCGAGTAGAGAGGCTCAAGGAGGGTACGCTTTAGATCTTCAATATTTGCGTCAGTTTGAAGCGCAGGACCTATACAAGCAAACAGTAGAAGAAATGGAAAAAATGGGAGTTACCAAAGAAAAGCGAGCATTGTGGGATCCCCAACTGAGTAAAGCATTTAAAACTGTTAAAAAGGGAGACTCCATCACGGCGATCAAAAAGTCTCGTGATGTCACTCAACTATTCCATAATGGTCTTTTGTTTAGTGAAATTCGTGGTGATGAACTATCAAAAGCATTTTTTAGTATTTGGTTACATCCTCGCACCAGCGTTCCCAAACTTAGGCAGAGCCTTCTTGGTAATAGCTGCCCGAGACTTAATTTAGAGGCATATTGCAATGAGTAAATGGATTAAAATATTAGGAGTTGGTTTAATGAGCATTTCAATGTTATTAGGCTGTTCAAGTGTGAAAGTTAATGAATACGCCCAAGAAACCCCAGTTTTGGATTTAGCAACTTATTTCAATGGCACGATTGATGCTCATGGAATCTTTACCGATAGAAGTGGCAAAGTTGTCAAAAGATTTAAAGTTGTCATTGAAGCTAACTGGACTGTTAAAGATGGTAAAAAAGTAGGCGTACTGGATGAGGCTTTTACCTATTCAGATGGCACGACTCAACGCAGAGTCTGGACCTTGACTGAGGTAGCACCCAAGCGCTACCAAGGAACTGCATCTGATGTTGTCGGTGAGGCAATTGGAGAAGTCTCAGGTAATGCTCTTAATTGGTCCTACACATTAGCTTTGCCAGTAGATGGAAAGATATATAACGTCAAGTTCAATGACTGGATGTATCAGATGGATGATAAGGTCATGCTCAACAAAGCAGAAATGAGTAAATTTGGTATTTACCTAGGTGAAGTAACCTTGGCTTTCTACAAGCGACCTTAATTTATTAGCTCGCTTTAGCATCATTTTTTATTTACTTATTCATTATGAAAAAACTGATTAACTTTATCCAGTTTCAGGCAATCTGGTTCCTGTGTATCTTAGGTGCAGCGCATGGCTATGAGTGGCAAGCTATTTTGCTTTCCAGTTTGATACTGGTGTGGGCTTGGTTTGTCTCAGAGGATCGACAGCATGACCAACAGTTGGTCATGATTGCGATTGCAATCGGCATTGTGGCGGATACAAGCTTAATTTGGTTGGGCGTGATGAGTTTCAAATCTGAGTTTTGGATAAGCTTCACTCCTATTTGGATGCCATTTACTTGGGCTGCACTGGCTATGACGATTCAGTCATCTATGTCTTGGTTGCTTGGTCGTTTAAAAATAGCTGCAGTTTTAGGTGCCATCAGTGGACCGTTTGCCTATTGGGCTGGTACTAGGATGGGGGCGGGTACATTTAATGACTTCAGCACAGCCATGGTGGCACTTTCATTTATTTGGTTGCTAGTGACGCCTTTCCTATTTTATTGCTCTCAACGTTTGAAAGAATCCCATGTCAAGCTCTAAGCCAATTCAAGTTCAGCTACAAGCCTCAGATTTGATTCATTTACCTGGGTGGGTTCTCAGTCAAGATGGATTGAAGATCAGCAAAGAATTCAAATTCAAAGACTTTGAACAAGCATTTAAATTCATGACTGCTTGTTACCCGATCATTGAGCAAATCAATCACCATCCTGATTGGTTTAACTGCTACAGTCTCGTCAAAGTCCATTTAAGCACCCATGATATTGGTGGCTTATCCCAAAAAGACCTCGATTTGGCTAAAGCTATGAACCAGATCTTTGACGCTCAATAAAAAGCTCAATATTTAACTAATCCATTGGTTTTGGGAGGGGCTTTTGACAGCTAATCCATCGCGGTTCATGATCGCTCTAAAGGTATAAAATACCAAAATTGTCGTTAGATAAATAATCAAGGAGTTGCTCACCATGCCCGTATACCGTTCTAAGACCTCTACAGCTGGCCGTAATATGGCTGGCGCACGCTCTTTGTGGCGCGCTACTGGCATGAAGGATGATGATTTCAGCAAACCCATCATCGCTATTTCTAATTCATTTACGCAGTTTGTTCCTGGTCATGTGCACTTAAAAGACCTAGGTCAGTTAGTGGCTCGCGAAATTGAGGCAGCAGGCGGTGTGGCAAAAGAATTTAATACCATTGCTGTTGATGACGGCATTGCTATGGGTCATGATGGTATGTTGTATTCCTTACCAAGTCGCGACATCATTGCGGACTCGGTAGAATACATGGTCAATGCACACTGTGCTGACGCTTTAGTTTGTATTTCTAACTGTGACAAGATTACCCCGGGTATGTTGATGGCCGCGATGCGCTTAAACATTCCTGTGATATTTGTTTCAGGCGGCCCGATGGAAGCCGGTAAAGCCAAATTACTTAACCCAAAGACTCAAACAGTTGAAATCAAAAAGATTGATTTGATTGACGCAATGGTGATGGCTGCAGATAGTAAAGTTTCAGATGCTGATTTAGCAGAAGTAGAGCGCTCAGCTTGCCCAACATGTGGCTCATGCTCTGGCATGTTTACTGCTAACTCTATGAACTGTTTAACTGAAGCTTTAGGCCTCTCTTTACCTGGTAACGGCACGATTGTTGCTACCCACGCCGACCGTGAGAAATTATTTAAAAATGCAGGTCGTCAAATTGTTGAGCTTTGCAAAAAATACTATGAAGAAGATGACGAATCAGTATTACCTCGTTCAGGTGGCGTAAAAGCTTTTGAGAACGCTATTACATTGGACGTGGCAATGGGTGGTTCTACAAATACAATTTTGCATTTGTTGGCAATCGCTCTTGAGGCTGAAATTGATTTCACATTAGCTGATATTGATCGTATCTCTAGAACAGTCCCACAGCTTTGTAAGGTAGCTCCGAATACGGACAAATATCACATTGAAGACGTTCATCGTGCCGGCGGCATTATGGCCATTTTGGGTGAGTTGGATCGCGGCGGTAAGTTACATACTGATGTACCAACGATTCACGCTAAAACCATGAAAGATGCCCTAGATCAATGGGATATAGCTCGCAATCCAAGTGAAACAGTCAAGAAGTTTTACATGGCTGGTCCAGGAGGCGTGCCGACACAGGTAGCTTTTAGTCAAGACAGTCGTTGGCCAAGTTTAGATATTGATCGTGCTGGTGGCTGTATACGCTCAGTCGAGCATGCCTTTAGCCAAGATGGTGGTTTGGCAGTATTGCGTGGCAATATTTCTTTAGACGGTTGCGTTGTTAAGACAGCTGGTGTTGATGACAACTTGATGGTATTTGAGGGCCCTGCACACGTTGTTGAAAGTCAGGATGAAGCAGTAGAGAACATCTTGGCGGATAAAGTTAAATCAGGCGATATCGTTGTTGTTATCTACGAAGGTCCTAAGGGTGGTCCGGGTATGCAAGAGATGTTGTACCCAACCAGTTACATCAAATCAAAAGGTTTAGGTAAAGCGTGCGCGTTGTTAACAGATGGCCGCTTCTCAGGCGGCACATCTGGTTTATCCATTGGCCATTGTTCACCTGAAGCTGCTGCCGGTGGTGCGATTGGTTTGGTTCGTAACGGTGATCGCATTCGTATTGATATTCCGAACCGCAGAATTGATGTTTTAGTCAGTGATGAAGAGTTGGCTAAGCGCCGCGTTGAGCAAGATAAGCTTGGCTGGAAACCAAGCAAGCCTCGTCCTCGCAAAGTTTCTGCTGCCCTCAAGGCGTATGCGATGTTAGCTACCAGTGCTGATCGTGGTGCTGTCAGAAACCTCGAACTTCTTGGTTAAGCGATTAGCTGAATAAACAAAAAACCCCAATCATCGTCTTGGGGTTTTTTTATTTGAGCCATTCTTTTTAAAGGTAACTATGTTGCTAGCCTTTGCTTTTATATTTAATACTTTTTTGATCTTCGCTGCGATCTTGATCCATTACGAAGCGCTATTGAGATTGGATAGATTATTACCGCGTATCTCACACATTCACTCTCGCTATCGGGTATTAATTGGCATAACAGTTATTTTTATGACGCACGTTGTTGAGATTTGGTTATTTGCATTAGGCTACTTTGTAACATTGCAATTTCCAGGAATGGGTCAGTTGGTTGGAGTCTCTGCAGGGCATGGTGTCTTTCTTGATTATGTCTATTTTTCATTCATCACGTTTACAACAGTGGGCTATGGAGATTTTGCAGCGCAGGGTTATATTCGGTACTTAACAGGTGTTGAGGGTTTGGTTGGTTTACTGTTAGTGGCTTGGTCGGCATCATTCTTGTTCTTAGAGATGCAGAAGTATTGGACAGATTCTAGGCGCTCAGATACCCATTAAAGAGCTAAAATAAAATCCTCAAATCGCTAAATAGGCGATAAGATATAAATTCTTTTACTAGGAGAAAAACATGGCTAAAGGTCAACAACGTAAAACTAAAGAAGCTAAAAAGCCTAAGAAAGCACCAGCACCTAAGGCATGATTAAGAGCTTAAGCGAAAGCTTAAGCTTTATTTTTCACCCATAGCTTTATAAATGCTTGGGAAGCAAGTTAAAAAGATATAACTTGCATAGTGCTCTGGCTGCATTTGATCCAGGGCAAGATAAATCTCTTCCCTAAGTATTCCAATTGCATGAGAGTCGGTCTTTGCAAGTGCATCGACCAATTTTTGTGCGATTGAATCCTTTTCAAGATCAACACCGTGGTTGATCTTGATCTCTCCCAAAAAAGCCCCGTAAGTACTTGCAAATTGCATGTCCGCTACGAAGCCTTTATGAAGGCTAGGGTGTTGTTGCGTCAAGGCAAGAGCTTGCTTTTGGCAATCTTGAAAGACTGCCCGCATTTTATGGAGGATTTCCTCTTCGTTCATAATTATTTAATATCTGTGACACATCTAAAGCCGACATAAGCCACCTTCGTGTCTGGCGCTTTGCTGGCAAGATTTGATTCCAATTGATTTTCAGGTCCGTACCACCAAGATGCGCCACGTGTCACTTTCTCTGAGCCCTGAGCAGTATCTACCCATTCCCATGCATTGCCGCCCATGTCATAAAGACCATTCACTCCGGCTTGGGTTGTCATGACTGGTACATGGCCATTACCTCTGGAAATTGAGCCTGCGGGTGCCGTACCTTTTAAACCTGCACAGCCATTCAAGCAGTGCGAATCCTTGGCAGTGTCACCGTTGGGATAAGTATATCTTTTACCCTTTATAAATGGCTGTGGAGGAGAGTTACGTTGTTCTAAAAAAGCTGCTGATGTCCATTCGGCGTCAGTTGGTAATCTTTTACCAAAGAATGAGCAGATCGCTTTTGCTTCATGAAAGTTTAAGTGGACTGCTGGTTCATTATTTTTAGCCAATACACCGAAAGGTTGGCGCCAATTCCATTGACTCTTCCTGGTCCAACCCCCTTCATAGATAAAGCTACCACCTTCCTTTTCGCCGGAGCTGACAAAGTTGGTTTTATCGGCATAAGCTTTAACAGTGCCAACCGTTACCTCATGGAGATCCCACTCTAAGTTACCGATACGAGTGGTTTTCTCAGTCGCTTGATTTTGAGCTTTTAAAGGACTGACCAAAAAAACGCTTGAGATAAGACAAGCTAGAAAAGATGATGCAAATAAATTTGTGTTTTTCATTTTTTAAGTCTTAATAAGAGTAATGAAGAAATAATCACAGCGTAAGTGCCGACTTCCTGAAAATCATTTTTACCCGATTTATGCCAAAAGTAATGCAAGATCACCAATATTGCAACTAAGTAAACTAATCGATGCAATTGACCCCAGCGCCTCTTTAGTTTCCTTAAAGCCCATTGATTCGATGTCAGGGCTAAAGGCCATAAACACATAAAAGCAATAAAACCTAATGTGATGAATGGACGTTTGAGCACATCCTGCCACATCTCTGACAGGCTAAGGTTGTGATCTAACCAGAACCAAATAGAAAAATGAAGGAGGGCGTAGAAAAAAACAAACAAACCCAGCATCCTGCGATATTGAATCAGTTGATTCCAGCCGGTATAACGTCTTAAAGGAGTGATAGCTAATGTTAAGCATAAAAAGACCAATGCCCAAGTTCCAGTGGAGCGCGTAATAAACTCAATTGGATTGGCAGTTAAATCATCCTGGAAGCCGAGAGCAACTAATCTAACCAAGGGCAATAGCCCGATAACCAAAATTAGAAATTTAATCACTTAATAGAATTTTCTTAAATCCATATCTTTGTAAAGGTGCGCTACTTGCTCAGCATAGCCATTGAATGGCAGTGTTTTAATCTTGGGAGCAAAAATACCGCCTTCGCCACCGATACGCCGCTCTGTTGCTTGACTCCAGCGAGGGTGATTCACATCGGGATTAACGTTCGAGTAAAAGCCATATTCATAAGGAGCAGAAACTTTCCAGCTTGTTGCTGGTTCTTTATCCGTAAATCTAATCTTCACAATAGATTTAGAGCTTTTGAAGCCATACTTCCAAGGCACTACTAGACGAACTGGTGCACCATTTTGATTGGGGAGTATTTCGCCATAAAGGCCAAAGCTTAAGAGAGTGAGAGGATTCATGGCCTCATCTAAACGAAGACCTTCTGTGTAGGGCCAATTAAGAACTCGACTTCTGACTCCAGGCATTTGCGCGGGATCAGCCAAGCTAACGAATTCAACATACTTGGCAGATCCAAGAGGCTCACATGCTTTGATTAAATGAGACAGGGCATAGCCATTCCAAGGTATGACCATAGACCAACCTTCAACACAACGGAAGCGATACACACGCTCTTCCATGGCTGATAACTTTAATAGACTATCAATGTCCCATTCTTTAGGTTTCTTGACTAAGCCCCCAACACTAACAGTCCAGGGTCTAGTTTTCAGAGTGTGCGCATTGCGCGCAGGATCTGCTTTATCAGTGCCAAACTCATAAAAGTTGTTATAAGTAGTGACATCTTTATAGCTGGTTATTTTGTCTGGTAGAAAAAAGCTTGGATTCTTTTTAGAGGGTAGCTTAGTACCGGCACTTGCAAATGCTTGCCGACTAAAAAAGCTCATATCAGATAATCCAAAGGCACCTAAAGCAGCCATTTGTATCAATTGGCGGCGCTGTTCAAAGATCTTTTTAGGGGTAATTGAGCTAGGCTCAATATCTTTAGAGTAATTAGTTAGCAGGTCTTTTTTCATACTTCTAGCTTAAAACAGAAACAGTATTTCTGCTTGAACTATTTAAAGCGCTAGAGGTGGGGTCGGGCGGTATTACTGACGCATGTGCTCGATCATGAGGCATTTATCCATCACAGCCTCTAAGCCCTCAAATTGGGCGTGGTCATAAGCTTCTTGATTGATGACACCTTGTTGCATCCAAAGAGACTTAGCCCCAATTTTGACGGCATCTTGAGCAATAGGGAGGCAATCTTCAGATTTTCTAAAAACATTGACCATATCTATTGGTTCTGGAATGCTCAGGAGATCAGGGTAACAACGCTCTCCTAGTATTTCTGAACAAAGTGGATTGACGGGAATAATGCGATAGCCAACAGATTGCATATATTGGGCAACTTGATAAGATGGTCGTGAAGGCTTTTCAGATAGCCCCACGACAGCAATAGTTTTAGTTTCTTGCCATAAATTTGTCATATAGTCAGTATGTACTGAAAAACAAAAAAATTAAAGTCATGAAACTTTAACCCAACTTAAAAGACACAATGACCAAAAATCCACTACATCCTAAAAAGCTACTTTTGAGTAAGTGGACAGATCTTGCGCCGCAGAATAAAGAAAAGCACTTTATGGTTGTGAAAGTTATTCAGCCTGACGACCCTCAAGATCCGATCCAGCAAGTTGTTATTGAGGCGGTGATGACTAAGCGCCAAAAAACAATCCACTGGCGAGACTTAACCAATGGATTGAAATGGCAGCAGGGTTGGAGTTAGTGTTTGTTATCTATGCTGAAAAACAATGACGCTAATCACAATCCCTGTACATATGATGAACATTGCTGAGGAATAGCTAATTAGCCTATTTTGTATATCAGACTGAAAACGATCAAAATAAATTAGTAAGTCATTTTTCATTTCACGCATATCATTTTTCAATTCATGCATATCCATTTTTTGTTCTCTGAATCCTTGATTCATTTCTGCTCTAACACTTTTAAATTCACCATGCATCTCTGTCCGGATATTTTTAAATTCATCATGCATCTCTACTCTTGAATTATTAAATTTCTCTAAGATTTCATAACGTTGATCTGTCATCTCAATCCTTAAACTATTGATTGCAGAGTTTTGATTATCAATTTCATCTTTGATGGATTTCACATCATTTTTTAAATCTTTAAAGTCGGTTTTCAATTCTTTAAAGTCTTCTTTAGTTGTTAGATGATTCATATCTTCTTTCAGATCAGAGACACCTTTAGAAATCGCTTCTGATTGTTCTATTGTTAAGCCTGAGGATCTTAGGTTCTTTACAAAATCTAAGTTGCTGAATGCCATAGTGGTCAATTTTTTCTTTAGTTAGGTGTCGGCAAAACATTTTATAAAAAATATAAGCAATTTGAAATAGCTTTCTAAAACTTATTTTGAAAAGGGCTTAAATAAATTTACGTTTTTCTATCAGGTGATAAAAGGGAACGGCTAAAGCAAGACTAATACAAGCAGAAAAGGTCATGCCCCATACATTCATCCAAGCTTCGTGAGGATAAAGATTAATCCACAAAGCACTTACTAATAATGAAATTGGGAAATGTATTAAAAATATCGAATAAGACATTTCACCTAATTTGGAAAAAGGATTTTTCCAGATGGCCCAATCTTTCCAGCCATAGGTATAAGCCATGCAAAGTATGACAGCTGTTAATCCAGAAAAAAGTATTCGTTCTCGATATTCGACATACAGGGCGAGTGCAAGGATATCTATCAAAATAAATACATACAAGATCGCATTTTTATCTTGAATGATCCAAGCGCTTAAAAATCCCAAACCGTATGCTGCAAAAAAGTATATAAAAAATACATCTAATTGCTCATTCAGATTAAATACAAACAAAGAGCTAGCCGTTAAGACGGCCACCATTACAAATGCTAACAACTTAACATGTGCTATTTTCCAGTTTTTAGGACTGAGGCGTGTAATTGAATAAATGAGAAGAATGGTAAAGGTAAATAATTGAAAATCAATAGCGACATACCAAAGTCCTGCAGAGAGAGACTCATACCCCAAGATATTTTTTAGAAAAAATAGATGACTGACTAATTGTGCCAAATGAGGTGGTTGAGATATGGAGTCATGGGTCATCCAATGACTAGCAATCCATGAGCAGAGAATTGCCAAAACGATAGCAGCTAAGTAGGGGATCACTAAACGAAAGTATTTCTGAATAATTAAATCAGTGATGGAGTATTTTTTAAATAAATCTAACTGGTTTAATTTATGACCGGTGAGGAATCCCCCAATCACTAAAAAGATTGAAACAGCCATTCGGCCATATTCGTATAAAAAATCAATGGTCTTAGGAATGATGTTGATTGCAACATCTGACATCGGACCATAAAAAGCTAAATGGTGGAATAAGATTAAAAGGCATGCAATGCCTTTTAAGTTATCAATGAAATTGATGCGTTGATTTTGTAGAACTATCGGATCGGCCATATGATGGGTAACTTGACAGATTTATCTTGCTCTAGTTTTATTTTTCTTTTCAAAGTACGTTCTTCAAACTTAGCTTCTATCTCATATTGATCAGCTGGCAATTCAATCAGCATGATGGGGCCATCACTCAAAGCATCAAAGATTACTTTTTTCTTGGAGTTGGTAATTTTGACTTGAACATCGGCAACCCATAAAGGTCGTTGAGGATGATCTTGAGCAAACTCTAAAGTGAGGGGCCATTTTTTCCCAAGTAACAGCATGGCATCAGATTCTTCACTACCAATACCACCGCTGATGTACTGGATATCTTGATATCTCTTACTATCCGGGATATCTCCCTGCGCATGGGCAATTGAAAGGGTGCTTATGAATAAACATAGCCCAAGCATTGATAGCCATTTGAGATTTGACCAATTCAAGTGCTTATTCTTATTATTTCTTATGAAAGACATACTTTTCATCCAAAACCTGCTCCGAGTTCGACTCTTAATGACAACAGGATAAACCTATTGAGAGGTTAAAAAGACGGGCTGATTGATTCGATCGCCCAATTTAGCTGAAATGACCTATTTAAGGATTTTTTATGGATTTTGTTGACAAGTCCTAAAAATACTGTATATTTATACAGTATATGGTCTTAGCCATATATACAGGTGCTGTACAGGTGATGATCAGTTAATAAATAGGAGATTTATATGAAAACATTGATTTTAAACCCAATTTGGTCAGCTATTTCAGGTTTGGTTATTTGGATGGTTTTTGCTGAAAAACCAGGTGAATGGCAACGTAAAGAGTGGGTTTGCAGCCGCTCAGAGTGAGCTCTGAATAAAACAGTTTTGATTTATTGGATTCATTTTTTGAGGATGATCAGGGTAATACCGGGATTACTGAACATATCCCTAGTTAACACCTTTTTAACAACTGGATTTTGCCTAAGTAACTCTTGATAGGCTTCCTTGCCTAGCTCTAAGTCCTCTCCAGCTATAAAACTATGGATGACATGACCTCTTCTTTGGTAAATGAGCTCTTGGCGTATGGCTTCTTTAATACGACCACCTTTACCTCGAGACCCATATCCATGGATGACCTTAATTAACTTAATGGCCGTACCAGATAGCTCATTTAAGGCTCGGTCAAACTGTTCGATAGCCTGATCTACCGTCGGCAAATCAACTTCTAAGTTGAGCGTGTAAATACCCGCAGCTTTTTTAGGAACTGGGGGTAAATCAGTCGAGCCGCAAAAAGGACACGTTTTTTCTAACGCCCCTCTTGGATTACCGCAATCAGGGCAGAGGACGGATAGTCGGTTGACCATTGAGCCATGCCTCTAGACATTCAACAACATCTTTTGCAAATGTCGTAAATACTGGTTCTGCTACAAATCCCAAGTGTGGGGTTAATAGGGTGTTTGGGGTTTTTCTTAAAGGATGATCAGCCGGCAGTGGCTCGATATCAAACACATCCACAGCAGCTCCACCAATAGAGCCCTGATTAAGACTATCAACGAGTGCAGCGGTATCGACTAGCACTGCGCGTGACGTATTCACAAGAATGGCATCTTTTTTCATGAGTGCCAATTTTTCTTTGTTGATCATGCCCTTCGTGCTTGAGCTTGCAATGATGTGTAATGAAACAATATCTGACTGTTGAAGTAGCTCATCTAAGCTCACTGACTGGGCACCAATTGCTTCTGCTCTTGCTGAACTCATATTAGGACTCCAAGTGATAACTTTCATACCAAAGGCTACAGCAACTTGTGCGACTCGCTGACCAATTTCACCAAGACCGATCAAACCTAGGGTTTGCCCTTGTAAGACAGGAAGCAACGAGAGCTCATTGCGCCACTGTTGATGATTAATCAGATTGTTTTGATTAATCAGCTGTTTTTTTAACCCAAGTATTAGCGCCCAAGTTAGCTCAGATGTGCTGTTCTTGGAAGGACCCCAACCAGTGTGGCTAATAGGGATTTGGCGCTGTCTTAGTGCCTCCACATCAAGTGCAGCATTGCGTGTGCCAGTAAATACAAGGTATTTAAGCAAGGGGAGTTGCTTGATGACGTCCTCTTTAAATGTTGTCCTATCCCTCATTAAAACAACGGCTTGTGCATCTTTGAGCACTTTTAAAAGAGCATCACCATGAAGTGGTTCCTGAAAAATATGAACATCCGCTTGGGCTTCTACCTTAGACCAATCAGCTAATTTTTTATAAGAATTTTCAAGATCATCTAGAACAACAATTTTTTTACGCATTCTGAAAAGGGCCTTTTTGTTTTTTATTGCATTGATTATAGGAGTGTGGGATATTTATGTGGTCACAGAGCGAAAATGCCAGACACCCCTCAATACTAGGAGACATGATGAGAAAAAAGATTTTAGCGGGCGTGATGACAGCCCTATGTTTGACAGGCGCAGTTCAGGCACAAAGCAGTGACTGGCCTAACCAAAAAGTTATCAAATTAATTTCAGTTTTCCCACCAGGGGGATCGGTAGATGCAGTTTCCAGAATCTTGGCTCCAGTGCTTCAGACCCAACTCAAGCAAAACGTTATCGTGGAAAACATCGGTGGTGCTTCAGGCATGATTGGTACAACAGCTCTGGTTAAAGCAGCTCCAGATGGTTATACATTTGCAGTAGTGTTCGATACGCACGGAGTCAATCCAAGTCTCAAGCAGTTAGCATTTGATACTAAAAAAGACATCATTACGGTGACTATGGTCGGCACATCTCCAATGGTGATTTCTGCTGGTAAGAACTCAGGCATAACGAGCTTTAAACAATTGATTGACGAGAGCAAAAATAAGAAGGCTCAGAGCTACGGCTCAATTGGAACAGGTAGTTTAGGTCACTTAGCTTTAGCATCCTTATCTAAAGATGCTAAGTTTGATTGGACGCACGTGCCATACAGAGGTGGTGGCCCATTGATGCAAGATGCTTTAGCTGGTCACGTGCCACTATCAATTGGTTCAATGTTCTTAGTGAAGCCTCATGCTGACGCTGGCGGTATTGTTCCTTTGGCAGTGACTACCCTTAAGAGATCACCAGAAATGCCAAACGTTCCAACCATTGCTGAGAGCGGCTATCCTAACTTTGAGGCACCAGCATGGTGGGCGGTTATTGCACCAGCAAAAACACCAGCAGCTATTGTTAACAAAATGCACGAAGAAGTTGCTAAAGCATTGCGTACTCCAGATGTGGCTGCTCGCTTAAAAGCTCAAGGCATTGACGTGCAAGCACTTGGACCAAAGCCTGCTCAAGAATTTGTTAATAAGCAGATCGATATTTGGGGTAAATTTGTTAAAGAAAACGATATTAAAGAAAGTAGTTAATTCTTAGTGTTGTCAGATCTAGATCGTTTAGTTCCCTATCAGCCGCTGGATCTTCAAGAGCCAGCGGCTTTGGTTTCTGCCATCAGGCAGCGTCGTGGTGGTGAGTTGATCAACCTTGATAGGATGCTACTGCACAGCACACCATTTGCTACTGGTTGGAATGCATTCTTAAGTGAGGTAAGAGCTAACCTAGAGTTAGACTTCAAGCTACGCGAATTAGCTATGTGTGGTGTTGCTGTTATTAATCAAGCAGATTACGAGTTTTTACATCACGCTCCAATTTTTATTAAAGCAGGTGGCACGCAAGCTCAGGTTGATGCATTAAAAAATATAGCGAATCATGCTGTTCTAAGCGGATTATTCTCTTCGTTAGAGGAGGATGCTATTGAATTAACTATTCAAATGACACGCTCGATCAAGGTCGATCCTGAGCTCATGAAGCGTTTAAAAAAGACCTTGGGAGATAGGCAACTGGTTGAGTTAGTGGGTGTTATTGCCACTTACAACATGGTTTCTAGATTTCTCGTGGCTCTTGATGTGACGCCAGATCATTCATAACCTCACTAGGTATTGATCTTGTCAAGATCAGGGCTTTAAAGGTATTGCTCTCAAAAATTAGCTTATAAGCTAATAGCTTGATATGCTAAATATATCTAATATC
Organism: Polynucleobacter meluiroseus; assembly: GCA_945881875.1. Lineage (GTDB taxonomy): Bacteria > Pseudomonadota > Gammaproteobacteria > Burkholderiales > Burkholderiaceae > Polynucleobacter > Polynucleobacter meluiroseus_A. The sequence continues at coordinate 445,802 of CAMCVH010000001.1, read as the reverse complement.
ACGCTTAATACATATAAGAGATTGATTATTTTGAATAATTTGGGCCATATCTACATCATTGACGATGATGCTTCCATGAGAAGCTCTTTATCTAGAATGCTAGATAGCTACGGTTATTCCTCAGAGGCTCATGAAAGGGCTGAAGACTTCCTAGAGCAATCAATCCCGGTCTCTCCAGCTGCAGTGCTTCTTGACATGAGGATGCCAACCATGACGGGTATTGAGTTACAAATGAAACTCAATAGCATGGGTCGTCAGACACCGATTATTTTTATCTCTGGGGAGTCCATGCCTCATGAGATCGTGACGAGTATGAAACAGGGCGCGATTGACTTTTTACTTAAGCCTTTTAATTTAGATGATCTTTTAAAGTCAATCGGAAATGCTATTGAAAGAGATAAGTTAGTTTTCGAATCATTAACTCAATCACTGTCTGTTAAGCAGAAATTTGACAGTTTGACGCCAAGAGAAAAAGAAGTTTTCGTCTTATTGGTTCAGGGGTTGATGAACAAAGATATCGCTGTTCAGTTGGGAACAACCGATGCCACTATCAAAGTTCATAAATCAAGAGTGATGGACAAAATGAAGGCAGATTCTTTACAAGAGCTGGTGCGCCAATCTGCTTTGATTAAAAATAAGTGAAAATTATTAATAAGTTAATCAAAATGACATTAAATAGCAGTACAGTTTTGGATAACAAACTAAATGTTAAAAGATGTACTCTGGGGGCAGCGTGGAAGGAGAGGTAAAAAATAAATCGAAAGTCATTCCTGAGATTCAAGGGGATGTCTTAAGGGTCGCGCGTGAAAAGCTCAGTCTTACTCATGCTGACCTTGCAAAAAAAGCCTGTTTGTCCAAAAAGCACATCATAGAACTTGAGCAGGGCGGGCTTAGCAGTTTTTACTCTACAGATTTAAAAATCAAGGTTGCTAAAAAAGTTTCTCTTTTACTTGGACTCGATGAAAATCAAGCCCTATTTTATCCAAGTGGTGAACTGGCTAAACAAGAATCCTTGCGCTTTGATGAAGTTCCGTCCGAGGATATTAAACAATTAAATTCAGTTTTGGCAGTGACAAAAAAGTCAGAAACAACAGCGGCTGTTTTAGAAGATTTTGAAATTGACAAGATTTTAAAAAATGCCAAACCTCTCAAAATTTCAGAACCCCAGAATATTGTTAGCTTAGAAAGCCTTGCACAAAACAATCTTTCCTCACAAGCATCAACTAAAAAAAGTTGGAAAGATTTATTACCTTACTTCTTGATCCTATCAGTTGTGATTGGTTTATTCAGTACCAAAGACATAATTTTTAAACTAATCAATCCTAAGTCTTTACCAGTTGCCACAGCCATTGAGCTTGTCCCTGAAAATTTAGAGGGGAAGCAGAGTGAGGGACCAGTTGTCGTTCCCGCCACTCAGCCCGTCGTACCAACGCCTGCAGCACCAGCAACTGTCGTGGTACCAACAACCTCAACACCCTCTTTACCCAGCGAAGCAAGCTGTCCTAAATCAGATGCTACTGTTGCATCACACTTGGTTTATGAGCCAACTAAACCAGGTAACTTTGTTTTTATTCAGTCAAAGATCAAGCAAACAATTTGTGTCACCGATGCTAATGGAAAAGTAACTGTTATGTCTTTGGACGTGGGCGGTTCTCACACTTTTACAGGTAAAGCTCCATTCACCGTTTTAAGTTCAGGCCTGAGTCATCTTGTGATGTTTTTTCAAGGACGTCCTGTTCGTTACAGCAATGATCAAGCCAGAAGTCTTCGTCTTGAAGAAGGTAAGGTAGTTAATTAACACAGTTAACAATCAAATAAAAAAGGAAGACTATGGCTTCCTTTTTTAACGACTAAATTTTAGGTAATAAAAAACCCGACCGAAGTCGGGTTCTCATGACATACAACCAAAATTACATTGGGTTGATGTTTGATGCTTGTTTGCCTTTAGGGCCTGTTGTTACTTCAAAGCTAACCTTTTGGTTTTCTTTCAAGCTTTTAAAGCCGTTGCCTTGAATAGCTGAGAAGTGAGCGAATAAATCTTCACCACCACCATCAGGAGTAATAAAACCAAAACCTTTTGCGTCGTTAAACCACTTTACAATACCTGTTGCCATTACTGAAGTTCCTTAAAAAAATTAAACGTGGTGATTGCTCACCTTTTCTTTGCAGGGCTGGAAGATTCAACTAACCGAATCACCCATTATTGAAAATGGAATACGACGGAAGCTACTTAAAGACCTACTTTTGAAGTATCGCATAGTTTATAGAAATAGATATCTTTATTTCATAAGGGCTTCTACTAGTCTTGAAAAGCCTGTCAGGCTCAAAAGACCTTTTAAGCCATTAATGACATTAATTTAGGTTAAAAGCTGCTATGTATAGTCTAAATAGAGTCTTAATGATATTAAATTACATTAACTTACAAGATGGTCAGAGTTTTTGAACTTACTTTCACTGTCTCTCATGTCAATTACTTAAGGCATAAAGTTTAGGGCTGTTTTATTCTTACGACTTCCAATAAAAACCATAGAGACCTACTCAATGAATTCTGCAGACATAACAAAAGTTGTTGATGACAATATTAAAGCCCGTCGTTCTATTCGTGCTTTTTTACCAAAACCGGTTGCTAAACAAGATCTTTTAGATCTTATTGAGGTTTCTGGTCGTGCGCCATCAGGAACAAATACTCAGCCATGGCAAGTCTATGTCGTCACTGGTGAAAAGAAGAAGGCTATATCTTACGAGATCATTAGCATCTCTAATGATCCTGAGGCATTGAAGGAGCACACAGAAGAATACAGTTACTATCCGTCTACTTGGATTGACCCATACATCTCTCGCCGTCGTAAGGTTGGTTTCGATTTGTACGGATTGCTTGGCCTAGGTAAGGGCGATAAAGAAAAAATGCAGGCCCAGACTGCTCGTAATTACATATTTTTTGATGCACCAGTCGGCGTTTTCTTTGTCATTGATCGAGTGATGCAGCAGGGTAGTTGGTTGGACTATGGCATGTTTATTCAAAACGTCATGCTTACAGCCAAAGCACGCGGCCTAGACACTTGTCCGCAAGCTGCTTTCACACAATTCCACCGAGTGATCGCCAAGCATTTGGATCTAAAGCCTGAGCAGCAATTGGTTTGTGGCATGTCTTTGGGCTACGCCGACACAACAAAAATTGAAAATACATTGGTCACTGAAAGAGCTTCAGCTGAGAGCTATACGCATTTCTTTGAATAATTGAGGATCATTCATATTCCGATACCTTTATGACCCTGATGAAAAATCCTAAATTTCTGTTGAACAAGATTTTTTGTCTACTGATAGTTTTTTATAGCCACTCCATTTTAGCGATTGAAGTTGGCGACTATTTACCGCTAGGTAAATTACAAAGTATCCAGGGTCAATCTTTTGATGAATCTGATTGGACCAAAAGAAATACACTCGTCCAGATTTGGGCAACATGGTGCGGCTACTGTCATCAGCAGAATAAAAACTTGGATCAATTAACTAAAAAAATCTCTCCAGATTCCATGAATATCATCACCATTTCTGTTGATAGACGAGTTGAGCCAGTGAGAGCTTACTTAAAAGACCACCAATATGATTTTCCTGTGGTCATGATAGATGCTCGGCTGTCAGCGGCTATTGGTAAGCGAAGAGGCGTTCCTGAGCTGTATATTCTGGATAGGGATGGTCGAGTGATCCAAAAAGACTTCGGATTAATGGTTAACGCAGACTTTTTCGACCTGGCTAGACACGCCAAATCAGTCAATACATCTCCGACAGCACCAAAAGTCACCAGGTAAGGTTAGGCTCAAAGAGCGCTCCCCAAGCCCTGATATTTTTCTATATAGCTTAAGTATCTAAGAACATACCTAATTGTGATTTGCTAATCCATCAAAAATTGTCAACAATGACAACAGTTAGCAAAAGTAAGTAACTATGGGGGGAAACCCCAAGGGTGAAGACTAAAAAAACACCATAGAATCAATCACCATCCAAGAGGGAGGAATCATGACTTATTCAATTATTCGTCGACCAATATTAGTATTGTCCAGCTTAATGACAGCTTTATGCTTTGCTACAGCAGCTCAAGCGCAGTCACTTCAGGTTAAACAATGGGCAGCATCCTGTGCTGCCTGTCATGGAACAGATGGTTACTCAGAGGGCGGTGGATTAGTCAGTCTTGCGGGCCAAGATAAAAACGAGTTGATCAAAAAAATGAATGAGTACAAAACAGGTAAGCGCGAAGCCACCATCATGCATCAATTGAGCAAAGGCTATACAGATGAGCAGATAGAAATCATCTCAGCTTACTTCGCCGCATTGCCAGCTGTTAAACCAGCTGCTAAAACTAAATAATTAGGAGCTCATCGTGCAAAGACGTCAATTTATACAAATGGTGGGTGCAGGTGCAGCAGCTAGTGCTCTTGTGGGTTGTGCCTCAGCCCCGATCAACGCCAAAGGTGGCAAGGTTGTTGTAGTCGGTGGAGGTTATGGCGGCGCAACAGCAGCTAAGTATGTTCGTAAGTTCTCAAATTACACGGCTGACGTCACCTTGATCGAGCCTAGTCAGAACTTTATTTCTTGCCCCATGTCCAACTTAGTTATTGGCGGAAGCAGAAAGATTGAAGACCTCACTATTTCCTATGATGGCCTTAAGAAAAATCATGGTATTAATTTAGTTAAAGATTCTGTAGTTTCCGTTGATGTAGCAAAACGCCAAGTTAAGCTCGCTGGTGGAGCAACTCTGGCCTACGATCGCTTGATCGTTTCACCAGGTGTTGATTTGAATTACGAAAGCTTGCCAGGCATGAAGTCTCAAGCAGCTCAAGACTCAGTTCTTCACGCTTGGAAAGCAGGTGCACAAACTGTTGCTCTTAGACAGCAATTAGAGTCTATGAAAGACGGCGGCGTTTTCGCTATTACCATTCCACTGGCTCCTTATCGTTGCCCTCCTGGACCATATGAGCGCGTTTGTCAGGTAGCTGACTACTTTAAGCAGAATAAACCTAAGAGCAAGATTTTGATTTTGGATGCCAACGATGATGTGACATCAAAGCCAGGTTTATTTAAAGCTGCATGGTCAACACGCTATACCGGAATGATTGACTATCGACCAAAACACAGCTTGACTGATGTTGACGTTAAAAACAAAACTTTAAAGTTTGAATTTAATGATGACATCAAAGCTAACGTTTTGAACGTACTACCACCGATGCGTGCAGGTACCATTGCTCTTAAAACTGGCTTAGCTAATATGAATGCCCGTTGGTGTGAAGTTGATTTCTTAACTTTCGAATCAAAAGTTGCGCCGAATGTTCACGTATTAGGTGATGCTATTCAAATTGCTCCAGGTATGCCTAAGTCTGGTCACATGGCTAACCAACACGGTAAAACTTGTGCTGCAGCCATTGTGGCAATCTTAAGTGGTAATGATGTCAGTCAAATGCCTCTCTACAACAACACTTGCTACAGCTTTGTTAATTCAACAGATGTCGTTCACGTTGCAAGCGTTCACATCTACGATGCTGGAAAACGCACGATGGTGACTGTGCCTGGATCAGGTGGTGTTTCCGCTGCTGCCAATCCACTAGAGGGCGTTTACGCTCATGCATGGGCTCGTAATATTTGGGCAGACATGTTGGTGTAAAGAGTAATTAAGCACGAAGAAAACAACGCAACAACGTAATAAATAAAAAAGCCTGCTAATTTTTAACAGGCTTTTTTATTACTAAAAGTCTCTTTATTTCTTTATTTCTTTTTCTTCTGATCGTCGAGAGATTTTAAGAATGCTAATTTTTCTTTAATTTTTACTTCTAGCCCTCGATCTGTCGGTTGGTACCAATTGGGCTGATTAATACCCTCCGGTAAATAATCTTCTCCAGCAGCATAAGCATGAGGCTCGTCGTGAGCATAGCGGTATGCATGACCGTGCCCTAACTGTTTCATGAGTTGGGTTGGAGCATTGCGAAGGTGACTTGGCACCTCTCTAGTTTGATCATTGGCAACGAAGGCTTTAGCTTGGTTGTAAGCTGTGTAAGCCGCATTACTTTTAGGTGCTGCAGCAAGATAGATAAGAGCTTCAGCTAATGCCAACTCTCCCTCTGGACTTCCTAAACGTTCATAAGTACTTGCCGCATCATTCGCTAATTGCATAGCTCTTGGATCAGCTAAGCCAATATCTTCCCAAGCCATTCTGACAATTCGTCTAGCTAGATATCTAGCATCTGCACCACCATCAATCATTCGACAGAACCAATAAAGTGCTGCATCTGGATTAGAGCCTCTGACTGATTTATGAAGAGCTGAAATTTGGTCATAAAAATAATCACCGGCTTTATCAAAGCGGCGGTTATGACTGCCTAGAGACTCTTTCAAAAAGGCTTCTGTTATTTCTTTTAATTTTTTAATTTGTGCGGCATGATCGGCCTGCTCAAGAAGATTCAGAAATTTTCTAGCATCGCCATCTGCAAGATGAACGAGCATTTGCTCAGCTGATGACTCAATAGACATACCTTGAAAAATAGTTTTCTTAGCTTTTTCTAATAAATCTAAAAGTTCAGATTCAGATAAAGTTTTTAGAACATAAACTTGAGAGCGAGAAAGCAGGGCTGAATTCACTTCAAAAGAAGGATTCTCTGTGGTGGCGCCAATAAAGGTCACTAAGCCAGATTCAACAAACGGTAATAAAGCATCTTGTTGAGCTTTATTAAAGCGATGTATCTCATCGACAAAAAGAATGGTTTGCCGTCCAAATTGCTGAAGATTTTGCTCAGCCATCTCGATAGCTTGACGAATTTCCTTCACTCCCGCTAAAACGGCAGACAAGGGAATAAATTCACAATCAAATACAGTCGCAGCCAGCCTAGCTATGGTTGTTTTACCGACACCGGGTGGCCCCCATAGGATCATGGAATGGGGTTTGCCAGAAATAAAGGCAGTAGCCAGTGGCTTACCCTCACCAAATAAATGTTTTTGTCCAACTAGCTCATCAAGGCTCTTGGGTCTTAGAGCTTCGGCTAGGGGAATGAACTTTTCGGTCATGGGTAACAAAGACATGGTTTAATCAGCAAATTGTCGCATGTTGCTCGAAATATCATTTATTTATTACAATCGTCGACTGTCAAGAACTTGTTCTCATCCTTAACTGAATCAATTACCTAAAAAGATCAAAATGAGCGAAAACACCAACACACCATCATCAGAAAAATTAGGCACTCTTCCTCGTTGGATATTTATGAGCCGTTGGTTACAGGCTCCCTTGTATATCGGTTTGATCGTGGCGCAAGGAGTCTATGTAGTTCAGTTTTGGCAAGAGTTGGTACATCTCATTTCTATGTTGATGACTCATGGCGGCACTACTGAAACCCAGATCATGTTGATTGTTTTGGGTCTGATCGACGTCGTAATGATCTCCAACTTATTGGTGATGGTGATTGTCGGTGGTTGGGAGACTTTTGTTTCTCGCTTGGAGCTTGAAAAACATCCGGATCAACCGGAGTGGTTGTCTCATGTGAACGCGGGCGTTCTGAAAGTAAAGCTTGCTACGGCGATTATTGGTATTTCTTCAATACATCTATTGAAGACATTTATCAATGCAGAGAGTATGGATGACAAAACGCTCATGTGGCAAACAATCATTCACTTAACATTTGTGGTGTCTGCTCTAGCGATTGCTTACACTGAGAAAATCTTAGCTCAGGCAAAAAAACAGCACTAAGAATTAATCCCTTAGCGGCGGCCTATTTAAAACTGCCGAATAGCAAGACCAGCCCAAATGAGGCTGGCTGAAGCTACAACTGTCAGAACAGTGCGCATCTTTAAAAAATCATTGAGGTAAGCTTGATCTTCAATCAAATGACGAAATTGCATCTTATCAACGATAAGGGTCGCAATCAGCGTAGCAGCAATCACAAAATAGCCATATGAAAAACTCATGTGGAGTGCCATCCAAGCCAGAAGTGATGGCGTAACACCCCAAATCCAAGCACCCTTATCGCGCCAAAACTGATGGCTATGCGGATTGGACTTTGGCATCAGCAATGGACCCCAATGCAGAGCACCTACAAAAGACGTAATGCTTGCGCTATATAGAAGTAAGGAGTTGGCTGCCCAAAAATCCCAAGGGGATTCCATCAACTGAATGAGACCTGATAGAAGAATGAACGGAATGAGGCCTGCGTAACTGATAAATTTTGTAATGGGTGCGAGCATGAATGATTGTTTTTATTTGTATCTAATCGTATTGATAAACACCTCTACCCGTTTTACGTCCTAGGTAGCCAGCAGCGACCATTTCGCGTAAGAGAGGGCAAGGGCGGTATTTAGAATCACTGAAATTCTTAAAATAAACATCCATGATGGCTAAGCAAGTATCTAGACCAATCATGTCTGCCAAAGCTAAAGGACCAATGGGGTGATTGCAACCTAATTTCATCCCCGCATCGATATCCTCTGGACTAGCCAAACCCTCTGCAAGAACAAAAAAAGCCTCATTGATCATGGGTACAAGGATTCGGTTAACTACAAAGCCTGGAGCATTTTTGACTGTGATCGGTTCTTTGCCGAGTGCTTTAGCCATGGCATTAACAAACTGATGGGTTTGATCGCTGGTCTGAAGCCCGCGGATAATTTCAACCAAAGCCATGAGTGGCACCGGATTAAAAAAGTGCATACCAATGAAACGATCAGGATGGCTAACTTCAGCTGCCATTTGTGTGATCGATATCGATGAAGTATTGCTCGCAATGATGATATCTTTCGAAACAATGCCATCAAGCTGTTTGAGGATCTTCAGTTTGAGTTCATAGTTTTCAGTGGCGGCTTCAATCACCATTTGAGTGCTTGTGAAGTCTTGATAGTTTGTACTGATTTTGATTCTAGCTAAGGCCGCTGACTTCTCAGCCTCAGTCATTTTTTCCTTCTTAATGAGACGATCAAGACTACCTGTAATGGTAGCAAGACCCTTTTGAGTGGCAGCGTCGTTAATGTCCACCATTACTACTTGAAGACCAGCAATAGCGCATGCCTGGGCTATACCATTACCCATAGTGCCCGCACCGATAATCCCCACTGACTGAATACTCATTTCTTAGCCTTATTGATGAAGTATCTAAAGTATAAGTTTAAGCGTGTGTGACTGTGAAAAATGATTTTTCGCCATTTTTTATAAAGATCTGTCTTTTTCACCTGAATGGCGATAGATTTTCGACAGTTAGCCTTTGATTATGGATAATGGCGGTTATGTCTACACAAGGTTATATCCTCAAAATAGCTTGCCCTGACCGTCCGGGTATTGTTCATGCTGTGAGCCAGTTTTTATTAGCTCAAACTGCTAACATTTTGGATTCTGCGCAATTTAGTGACACGTTTACACATCGCTTTTTTATGCGCGTGCATTTTGCCAAAACTAGTCAAGACCTCAATCTCGATCATTTACACACAGCATTCAAAGATATCGGTACCACTTTTGCAATGGAGTGGGAGTTATTTGACGCCGCAAGAAAACCTAAAGTCTTGATCATGGTTTCTAAGTTAGGGCATTGTTTGAATGATTTGCTATTTAGAACGCATAGCGGTTATCTACCGATTGAGATCGCTGGCATTGTTTCTAATCATCATGACTTCGCGCCATTAGCCAAGTCTTACAATATTCCATTTCATTACATGCCTCTAAGCAGCGCGACTGATGCTAGGAGAGAAGAACAAGAAGACCAGTTACTAAAACTAATTGATGACGAAAAAATTGATTTGGTTGTTTTAGCTAGATATATGCAAATTCTTTCAACTAAGGTTTGCAAAAAATTATCAGGTCGAGCTATTAATATTCATCATTCATTCTTACCAAGCTTCAAAGGCGCTAAACCTTATTGGCAAGCCCATCAAAGGGGTGTCAAACTAATTGGGGCTACTGCTCACTATGTCACGACCGAATTGGACGAGGGTCCGATCATTGAGCAAGGCGTAGAGCGTGTCAATCACTCTATGAACCCGGATGAATTGGCAGCAGTAGGTCGCGATGTCGAATGCATGGCTTTATCAAGAGCTGTTCGCTGGCATGCTGAGCACCGCATTTTATTAAACGGTAAAAGTACGGTGGTATTTCAGTAATGGATTTTCCAAATCTCATTGATTTATTTCTTCACCTTGATAAGCATCTGATCACAGTTGTAGATGCCTGGGGTCCTTGGGTTTACGCATTACTATTTGCGATCATTTTTGTTGAGACAGGCTTGGTAGTTATGCCATTTTTACCTGGTGACTCACTACTGTTTGTTGCTGGAGCTATCGCGGCAGTTGGCGGTATGAGCTTACCTTTACTGATGATTCTTTTGATCATTGCAGCCATTACGGGTGATGCTCTTAACTACTCGATTGGACGTTGGATTGGACCGAAAGTTTTTGGGTGGCAGAATTCTCGCTGGTTTAATAAAGATGCCTTTGATAAAACCCATGAGTTTTACGAAAAGCACGGTCCCATCACGATTGTGATTGGACGCTTTTTACCTTTCATAAGAACCTTTGCACCTTTTGTAGCAGGTGTTGCTCAAATGTCTTATTCAAAGTTCACCGCATTCAATATTGCTGGTGGCATTTTGTGGGTTGGTAGCTTAACAACTTTGGGATATCTCATTGGCGATCACCCTTGGGTAAAAGCCAATTTCTCAATAGTCGCTTTGGCCATGATCATCATCCCAGGGTTACCTGCTGCCTGGGTTTTTGCTAAAGCTTTATATCAGAAGTTTGCCAAGCCAACTCCAAACAACTAAAACTACAAAGCCCTAAGCTTCAGCGCTTTTGATACTGTGCTTTGCCAAATAGATTTTCTTTAGCTTTGTCATCGGTCAGCGGCTTTCTTAAAGCGGTTAAAACTTCAACGCCACGCTTCACAGCCGGGCGTGCTGCGATTTCCTCATGCCAACTATTGACATTCGGGAACTCTTCCAAAGTAATGCCTTGGTTTTTCCATGAACGTGTCCAAGGGAAAATAGCGATGTCAGCAATGCTGTAATCCTTGCCGGCGATGAAACGTTTTTTGGATAACTCTTTATCCATCACGCCATATAAACGTCGAGTCTCATTGGTGTAACGATCAATGGCGTAAGGCACTTTTTCCGGGGCATAGATACGGAAGTGGTGGGTTTGACCCAACATAGGGCCCACGCCACCCATTTGGAACATTAACCACTGCATCACTTCAAATTTTCCTCGAGTGGTCTTCGGTAAAAAGCGTCCTGTTTTACTGGCTAAGTAAAGCAAAATGGCACCAGATTCAAAAAGAGCCATGGGTTTACCATCTGGACCATGAGGATCCACCATCGCTGGAATCTTATTGTTGGGACTGATACTTAAGAATTCTTTTGTAAATTGATCTCCGGCACTGATATCAACAGGGTGGGCTAACCAATCGCGACCTAAGCGATAGCCACATTCTTCCATCATGATGTGTACTTTATGACCGTTGGGTGTAGCCCAACTATAAATATCAATCATCTCTTTTGTTTTATTTGGCATAACTGGAACTTTCTTATTTTCTTGCTTATTTAGTTAATGGCAGGATTAATTCCAAAGCGGTATGATTCAAACATTAAGTCATCAATAACAAGAGATCATTTTGCCATGTTAATCGTACTATCGCCTGCTAAAAGTTTGGACTATGAAACCCCGCCATCAACAGATCAGCATACTTTGCCGATCTTCATCAATGAGTCGGCTAAATTAGTCAGCGATCTAAAAAAACTATCTTTGCAAGAAGTTGCAGAATTAATGAGCTTGTCGGATAAATTAGCCGCTCTCAACGTGGCTCGCTTTGGAGATTGGTCAAAAACTTTCACACCTAAGAACAGTAAGCAAGCACTCTTAGCTTTTAATGGGGATGTTTACGAAGGTTTAGATGCCAAGACTCTGAATAAGAAAGGTCTCGAGTACGCTCAAGCTCATGTGAGAGTTCTGTCAGGTCTTTATGGAGTTTTAAAGCCGTTGGATTTGATGCAAGCTTACCGACTTGAAATGGGCACAGCATTTAAAAATAAAGTAGGTAAGGATCTTTACGCTTTTTGGGGTAACAAAATCACAGAGTCATTGAAGCAAGAGTTGGATCAACAAAAATCTAAAGTTCTGATTAATCTCGCGTCAGATGAGTACTTTAAATCTGTTAAACCCACTGAACTGGCTTATCCGATTATTGCCCCAGTTTTTCAGGATGAAAAAGCAGGGAAATACAAGATCATTTCTTTCTATGCCAAACGTGCCAGAGGATTAATGACGCGTTTCATCATTGATAACAAAATTGATAAAGCTGAGGATCTCAAAGAATTCAATTTAGAGGGCTATCAATACGCCCCTAAAGAAAGCTCTGCTGACAAACCTGTCTTTAGAAGAAAAGAGCAATAACTTAAGTTTTTAAATCAGTATTTTTAATGAAACAAAGGTTGTTGATCAGGCGTATCTTCGGGCATCTCCGGATGAACTATTTCTCCGATGCGATCAACAAACATCGCAGCGCCACAATCTTCACACATCTCTGGATTGAATAATTCAGCGTGCCTAAACTGATCATCGATCCCCGATGCTTTTATCGTGTCATAAATCTCTCGTGCAGGGCTAGCCTCTGCTGAGGTGTCATTGATGCTGTCATTAGCGACAGTCTCGCGATCATAGAGCGGCCATACCACACCGTAAACAACTTTCTTAGAACCCTTTAACGCGAATGAGATGCGGTACTCATCGCATTGCTCAGGACCAAAGCCTGATACGACGCATGATATTCCGGATGGCTTAACATTAAGCGTTGCTTCTAAATAGTTCACTGCAGCTAGGATGCTGAGAGGTCTGATTTTTCTGTCGGCCTCTCGGCAGTTCGTGAAGTAGGCTTCAGGAAGAGATAACTCAAACTCGCAACCAGGCATCACGCCAGCGATTGTTTCTTGCATACCTAATTGCCAATTCTGTAAACAGATACTTCTCTCTTGTCTGCGAGGCGAATCTTCTTGCCATCTAAAGATCGGGCCTTTACTCGGGGCAGCTACTGCGCCAACAATGTATCTAGGATCGGCTAATACCGGAATCGTTTCCGGCATATCACGCAGTTCCAATTTAATTTCATGCGCGTTGACTGCAGCCGTCGCTAATTTTTCTAAAAGCTGTCTTGTTTGGCAGTGAGAATGAGGCATCTGATCAATGCTGTAAAGCCAAGGCACTAATGCAATACGAGAATGCTGGGCAACAATTTGCTCATGTAAAAAGTTGCCAGTAGCAATAATAGATTCTGAGCTTAATTTTCCTGAGGGGATGTTGTAGCGTGTTCTAGCAATGATTGGGATAGCAATTAAAACAACATCCCAACTTTCTCCTTCATGATCAATCGTTAAAGTCTCAGCAAGAGTCTCTGCATTTTCAGCAAGACAATCAAATGCAATTGGATTGATTTTTAATGTTTGATCCAATGCACTCTCAATAGCATTTTGATTTTGTGCATGCAGCAACCTCAATAGCCGATCTGAAATTTTGGTTTCCCAAAAATCATCTTCAACTCGGCTTCCTGACGCCGCAAGTGACAAAGCATCAGATACAAGTCGTTCAGCTTCTGGGGAAATACGTGAGGAGTTTTTAGGTCTGTAACTGGACATGAATACATTTTAAGCAAAACACTCCGAAGCGGGGTGTTTTTAAATAGTTGTTAGAACTAAATCAATACAACATTATTTTTGGTTTTCTGTACTTTTAGTATCTTTGGATGATTTTGAAGATTTAGCTTCTTCTTTCGCAAGTTCGCCGCCTCGAACGGGTGTCGGTTCTGCTCCGAGAGTTTCGCCTGCAATGGTGATGGGTGTGTCACTTTTGATAAGTAGAAAGCCTGCTGTAGCAATCAAGGTAATTAACGCAATGAGAATAAATTTATTGCCCATGGATGTTCCTTTTAGGTGCATTGCTGCCTAAACTTCAATGTACACCCTTAAAGGTCTTAGTGTGCAATAAAAACGGCCTTTTTAGTCAAATTAGCAAATTATTTGAAGTACTTTGGGCGATATGGGGTATCCACAAGCTTGGGCTTTTAGAAGAACGCCCCAAAAGTAGCGAAAACTAGCACGGTCATGCAGTCGTCCCTCAAACTGAATAGGTCCCCATTGGGCCTCATGAGCGGCAGTCAAAATAGCAGATGCTGTATCTACTTCCGTTGAGCTAGGTGAGAGCGCTTCAACAATAATTGGAATTTGATTGGGATGAATACTCCACTTGCGAGTGTATGCAAATTCATTCTTGGCACGCAAGGTATCAGATTTGATGATTCCCAAATCATGAATATTAGTACAGACGTTGTGTGAGGGAACTTTACCGTGAGCATGACAGGCTGCAGATATTTCCATCATGGCACGTGCTACTAATGGATGATCAAACTGTCCCCGATCCATAGCATCAGCTGGAATGGCACCATGGTGTTCTGAAATAAAGTCCATCAAACCAAAGCTTAAAGATTCAACTTGAGGCAGTGCTGCAATCGCATCAACTTCTCTTAAAGCCCCATACGTCTCAATTAACACCTGAATAGGTATTAGACGAGCAACACCCGCAGTTTTAGCAGCGTGGTTAATCTCATCAATGATTTCTTGAGTTTGCGATACTGACATGACTTTAGGAATCGTTACGAAAGCCACACGATTGCCTACTTTTGGAATCAGCGAAGCGATATCTGATTTCCAAGCAGGGTGCTCGGGATCATGTATCCGAATACCCACCCGATTAAATTTATTTTCTGGACTTACAAGAATGCTTGCAACTAATTCAGCATGTTCTGATTCTTGACCAACTGGTGCACCATCTTCGCAATCAAAAGTAATATCAAAAACAGGACCTAACTCGGATTGCAATTGCAGAGCTTTGCGCATGCGTACTTCCGTACCTGCGTAATGATCACAAACAGGTAAGGCCCTCGGAAGGGCCTCACCTTGAAACAGCACTTGTTTAGCTAGCATGGACTTAGAGTAGATGCTTAACGCCGTCTTGCTCTTCGGTTAACTCTTTCAATGTGAATGTCATGCGCTCACGTGAGAACGTATCAATCTCAAGACCTTGAACAATCTTGTATTCGCCGTTTTCACAAGTCACTGGGTAGCCATACATCACATATTTAGGAATGTCATAAGAGCCATCTGATGGGATACCCATCGTGACCCACTTGCCGTTGGTGCCGCAGTGCCAATCATGGATGTGATCGATGGCAGCATTAGCAGCAGAAGCAGCTGAAGATAAACCACGCGCTTCAATAATGGCCGCACCACGTTTACCAACTGTTGGTAAGAAGGTGTTTTTATTCCACTCTTCATCGTTGATCATTTTTTGAACTGATTGGCCGCCAACAGTTGCAAAGCGGTAGTCAGGGTACATCGTTGGGCTATGGTTACCCCAAACAACTAGTTTCTCAATATCAGCAACTGCTTTACCTGTCTTAGCTGCTAATTGTGACAACGCACGGTTGTGGTCTAAACGTAACATCGCTGTAAAGTTTTTAGCTGGTAAATCAGGTGCAGATTTCATAGCAATATAGGCATTGGTATTGGCTGGGTTACCAACTACCAAAGTCTTCACAGTGCGCTTAGCTACTGCATTTAGAGCTTTGCCTTGCGCTGTAAAGATTTGAGCGTTAGCTGATAACAAGTCTTTACGCTCCATACCTGGACCACGAGGACGGGCACCCACTAATACGGCGTAGTCGATATCTTTGAACGCAGTCATTGGATCACTGTGAGCTGTCATGCCAACTAGCAATGGGAATGCGCAATCATCGATCTCCATCATCACGCCAGATAAGGCCTTTTGTGCTTTCTCGTCAGGAATCTCTAAAAGTTGCAAGATCACGGGCTGATCTTTGCCCAACATATCGCCATTGGAGATACGGAATAGAAGTGAATAACCGATTTGACCAGCTGCACCAGTAACAGCGACACGCAATGGGGCTTTTGCCATGATTTTGCTCCGAACTTAGATTAAAAAAGTATTTTGCGCCTTTAATACGACGCGAATCGTACAAATTCTATGGCTTTTTGAACATTTCTGTCAAATAGTCTTATATAAGACATAAGATATCTAGACGAATTTCTCTCATTGTGATGAAATATTGCCCATGACGGAAACAATTGCAACTTTTAGCCCTCTGTATCAGCAGATCAAGGCTCTCATATTAGAGAGTCTTCAAGCTGGTGAGTGGAAGCCAGGCGAAGCAATTCCGAGTGAGAATGACTTGGCTGTCAGATTTAAGGTTAGCCAAGGTACTGTTCGTAAGGCAATTGATGAATTAGCTAGCGAAAATTTACTGGTTAGGCGTCAGGGTAAGGGTACTTTCGTAGCGACCCATCATGCGGATAGAGTTCATTTCAGATTTTTGAGGTTGGTGCCTGATAGTGGCGAGCCGCACTATCCCCAAAGCAAGATTTTGGACTGTAAGCGACTTCGGGCACCTGCGGAAATTGGAAGACTTTTGGATTTAAAGACCAGTGATCCCGTCATTCAAATTGAAAGAATTATGTTTTTCTCTAAAGAGGCTACGGTCTATGAGGAGATTTGGTTGCCTGGAACTCTTTTTAAGGGTCTGACAACCGAGAGATTGGTTGAATGGCGTGGACCGATGTACGCATTATTTGAGACTGAGTTCTCAACTCATATGGTGAGAGCTACAGAGAGATTAAGAGCGGTTGGTGCCGATGAAGTGTCAGCGAAGCACTTGGGTGTGGAAATGAACACCCCTTTATTAGCTGTTGAGCGAGTTTCCTTCACCTACGGCGAGCGCCCAGTCGAGGTT
This sequence comes from Polynucleobacter meluiroseus, assembly GCA_945881875.1. Taxonomy (GTDB): domain Bacteria; phylum Pseudomonadota; class Gammaproteobacteria; order Burkholderiales; family Burkholderiaceae; genus Polynucleobacter; species Polynucleobacter meluiroseus_A. Next base: position 429,004 of record CAMCVH010000001.1, on the reverse strand, counting down.
CGTAAGGCGGTGTATCTGACAAATCACCATCATTATCTGAATGAATTAAACTAAAGGGTAAATACTTAGTAAAATTACTTCCAAAAGTGCCATTAATAAAGAAACCTAGGTAACAACAGTAATTTAAGCGATAAATTTAGTTAGTTTTAGAACAGTCAAAAATACTAGTGAGGTTGTAAATGCCGGAATTTAGAAATATTCATGTTTTTGATTTGATGAAGTATCGCTTGCCATGGGCAGGTAAGGTATCCATCTTGCACCGCGTAAGCGGTCTTTTGATGTTCGTTTTAATTCCTTTTGTGTTGTACTTGTTTGAGCAAAGCATCACATCTGAGGTCAGCTTTGTTAAGTTCCAATCATTTGTAGCCCACCCAATTATTAAGTTGATCATCTTGGCTTTAATTTGGGCTTTTCTACATCATTTTTGCTCAGGTATCCGCTTTTTGATGCTTGACCTTCACAAAGGTATCGACAAAACAGCTTCAGCTAAGACAGCAATTGCTGTGTTAGCTACCAGCTTATCTTTGACAGCGATTTGTGCTGCCAAGTTATTCGGTTTGTTTTAAGGGGATATCATGGCTAATAATAATATTGGACCTAAGCGCTTGGTTGTAGGCGCTCATTACGGTCTTAAAGACTGGTTGTTACAGCGTATCACTGCGGTCATCATGATCATTTTCACAGTGATCTTATTGGTTGCTTTTTTATTGGGTGACTCAACTTATGATTCTTGGGCTGGTTTATTTTCAAACCAGATCATGAAGCTAGTGACTTTCTTAGCGATCGCCAGTTTGACTTATCACGCTTGGGTAGGTATCCGTGACATCTGGATGGACTACATCAAGCCAGTTGCCATTCGTTTGACATTACATGTTTTAACCGCGTTATGGCTTATTGCTTGTTTAAGCTATACCGCTCAAATCCTTTGGAGGGTGTAATAAATGGCTTCCATCAAGTCAGCGTTACCGACACGTCGTTTTGACGTTGTTATTGTTGGTGCCGGCGGTGCCGGTATGCGCGCTTCATTGCAGCTAGCGGAAGCTGGTTTAAACGTTGCCGTTTTATCAAAAGTTTTCCCAACACGCTCTCATACAGTTGCAGCACAAGGTGGTATCGGTGCTGCTTTAGGCAACATGAGTGATGACAATTGGCATTATCATTTTTTCGACACGATCAAAGGTTCCGATTACTTGGGTGACCAAGATGCTATTGAGTTCATGTGTCGTGAAGCTCCAAAAGTGGTTTACGAGTTAGAGCATTTTGGTATGCCTTTTGACCGTAACCCTGATGGCACGATTTATCAGCGCCCATTCGGTGGTCACACAGCGAACTACGGTGAAAAAGCCGTACAACGTGCTTGTGCTGCTGCTGACCGTACTGGTCATGCTTTATTACATACTCTTTATCAGCGTAACGTTCGCGCAAAAACACATTTTTTCGTTGAGTGGATGGCACTAGACATCATTCGTGATGCAGATGGAGATGTTGTGGGTGTTACTGCTCTTGAGATGGAAACTGGTGACGTACATATTCTTCAAGCTAAGTGCGTGATGTTTGCAACTGGCGGTGCGGGTCGTATTTGGCAAGCTTCAACCAACGCATTTATCAATACTGGTGACGGTATGGGTATGACCGCTCGTGCTGGTGTTCCACTAGAGGACATGGAGTTTTGGCAATTCCACCCAACTGGCGTAGCTGGTGCAGGCGTTCTCTTGACTGAGGGTTGCCGTGGTGAAGGTGCCATTTTATTAAATAGTAAAGGTGAGCGCTTTATGGAGCGTTATGCCCCAACCTTAAAAGATCTTGCTCCAAGAGATTTTATTTCTCGTTGTATGGACCAAGAGATCAAAGAGGGACGTGGTTGTGGTCCAAATAAAGACTACATCGAATTGGACTTGACTCATTTGGGCGCCGAGACAATTCACAAGCGTTTGCCATCTGTCTATGAGATCGGTATTAACTTCGCAAACGTTGATGTGACAAAGCATCCGATTCCAGTTGTGCCAACCATTCACTATCAGATGGGTGGTATTCCAACCAACATTCATGGTCAAGTGGTTGCTCCTAAGAATGGCAACCCTAATGAAATCATTAATGGTTTCTACGCGATGGGTGAATGTTCATGTGTATCAGTTCACGGCGCCAACCGTTTAGGCACTAACTCATTATTAGACTTATTGGTATTTGGTCGTGCTGCTGGTAACCATGTGATTACAACTGCCTTGAAGCAAAAAGAATACAAGCCATTACCAGCTGATGCAGGTGAAGATTCATTGGCGCGTTTAGCGAAGTTAGATAACTCAACATCTGGTGAGTACACACAAGACGTTGCTAACGACATTCGTAGCACGATGCAAAAGCATTGCGGCGTATTCCGTACTCAAGAAACGATGGACAGTGGTGTTGTTAAGATGGCTGATATCACTAAGCGAGCTCAGAGCATTCACCTCAAAGATAAATCAAAAGTTTTTAATACCGCACGTATTGAAGCTTTGGAATTAGAAAACTTGGTTGAAGCTGCTAACGCAACAATGATTTCAGCAGCTGCACGTCGTGAGAGTCGTGGTGCGCATGCGCATGATAACCATCCTCAACGTGATGATCAAAATTGGATGAAGCACACACTTTGGTATAGCAACGGCAACAAACTCGATTACAAGCCTGTTGTATTGAAGCCCCTGACTGTTGAATCTGTTCCACCTAAAGTACGTACTTTTTAAGGAATAAGAAAATGAGCAATACTCGTATTTTTGAAGTCTACCGTTACGATCCAGAAAAAGATGCAGCACCTCGCATGCAATCTTATGAGGTCGAGTTAGATGGTTCAGAGCGCATGTTATTAGATGCATTGATGAAGCTTAAAAAGATGGATGAGACTTTGTCATTCCGTCGCTCATGCCGTGAAGGTGTTTGTGGCTCTGATGCGATGAACATCAATGGTAAGAACGGTTTAGCTTGTTTAACTAATATGCTGACTTTGCCAAACAAGATCTCTTTACGTCCATTGCCTGGCTTGCCAGTCGTGCGTGATTTGATTGTTGATATGACTCAGTTCTTCAAGCAATACCACTCAATTCGTCCTTACTTGGTGAATGACGTTCCGCCACCAGAAAAAGAGCGTTTGCAGAGCCCTGAAGAACGTGAAGAGTTAGATGGTTTGTATGAATGTATTTTGTGCGCCTCATGCTCAACAGCTTGCCCATCATTCTGGTGGAACCCGGATAAGTTTGTTGGGCCAGCAGGTTTGTTGCAAGCGTATCGCTTTATTGCTGATAGTCGTGATCAAGTGACTGGTGAGCGTTTAGATAATTTGGAAGATCCATATCGTCTTTTCCGTTGCCATTCAATCATGAACTGCGTAGATGTTTGTCCAAAAGGATTGAATCCTACGAAAGCGATTGGTAAGATTAAAGAACTCATGGTTAGAAGAGCTGTTTAATGCCGATTTCATCAGGAACCTTGTCGCTTTTACGTTGGCGTTCGCGACGAGGCCTGCTTGAGAATGATTTAATGATGGAGCGCTTTTTTGAGCGCCATCATGCAACGATTGAAGAGCTTGATCTTGAGCCGCTCAATCAAATACTAGATCTGAGTGATAACGATCTGATGGATTTGTTATTGCGTCGTAAGGAACCGGAAGGTGAGCTTGCGAATGATGAGGTGCGACGTGTCCTGGCCATGTTGCGAACTCCTGGATTAACCGCAATTCAAAAGTAGTCGCCCGGAAAACTTGCTTGTTTTGATAAGAATTCAATAACGCGTATAAGGAAATAAAATGATCGCTTCTAATGAAAAAGCCACGTTATCGTTCTCGGATGGCACTCCACCCATAGAGTTGCCAATCTATAAGGGTGAAGCAGGCCCTCATGTTATCGACATTCGCAAGTTGTATGGTCAAACGGGTAAATTTACCTATGACCCAGGGTTCATGTCTACAGCCTCATGTAATTCTAAAATTACTTTCATTGACGGCGATAAAGGTGAACTACTTTATCGTGGTTACCAAATTCAGGATTTGGCTACTAACTGTGATTTCTTGGAAACATGCTTCCTATTAATCAAAGGCGAGCTACCTAACAAGAAAGAAAAAGAAGAATTTGACACATTAGTGATGCATCACACTATGGTTCATGAGCAGATGCAATTTTTCTTGCGCGGCTTCCGACGCGACGCTCATCCAATGGCTGTTTTGACTGGCTTGGTTGGTGCGATGGCTGCTTTCTACCATGATGGCGTTGATTACAGCACACCTCGTGAGCGCGATATAGCCCAAATTCGTTTGGTTGCTAAGATGCCAACCTTAGTGGCAATGGCTTACAAGTACTCCATTGGTCAACCGTTTATTTACCCAAAAAATCATCTGTCATACACCGCTAACTTCATGCAAATGATGTTTGCGACACCTTGTGAAGAATACAAAATCAATGAAGTTTTAGTTCGTGCGCTAGACCGTATCTTTATTTTGCATGCTGATCATGAGCAAAATGCTTCGACTTCAACTGTTCGTCTAGCTGGTTCATCTGGTACTAATCCTTTTGCTGCGATTGCTTCCGGCGTTGCCTGCTTATGGGGTCCTGCTCACGGCGGTGCGAACGAAGCTTGTTTGCAGATGTTGGAAGAGATTCAGGCAAACGGTGGAGTTGAAAAGATTGATGATTTCATTGCTAAAGTAAAAGATAAAAACTCAGGTGTTCGTTTAATGGGCTTTGGACACCGTGTTTATAAAAACTTTGATCCACGTGCAAAGTTAATGCGTGAGACATGTTACGAAGTTTTAAAAGAAATGGGTCTTGAGAATGATCCTTTATTCAAGCTAGCAATGACTCTAGAAAAGATTGCTCTTGAAGACGAGTACTTTGTCAGCCGTAAACTTTATCCAAACGTAGATTTCTATTCAGGCATTGTTCAGCGCGCCTTGGGTATCCCAACAGACATGTTTACTTGTATTTTTGCGTTAGCACGAACAGTAGGTTGGATTTCTCAATGGGAAGAAATGATCACGGATGCCGAATACAAAATTGGCCGTCCACGTCAATTGTTCGTAGGTCATGCCACTCGCCCAGTTCCGCCAATCGCTAAGCGTTAATTCAAAGGCATACATGGCACGCACGTTGTACGATAAGTTATGGGATGACCATGTTGTTCATATGGAAGAGGACAGTACGACTGTCCTCTACATCGACAGACAGTTACTTCACGAAGTGACGAGCCCTCAAGCCTTTGAGGGTTTATCTTTGGCCAATCGTGCGGTTTGGCGTAACTCTGCCAACTTGGCAGTATCCGATCATAACGTTCCAACAACGGATCGCTCTGAAGGTATCAAAGACCCCATCTCACGTTTGCAGATTGAAACTTTGGATCAAAACTGCGATTCATTCGGCATCACGCAATACAAGATGCATGACAAGCGTCAAGGTATCGTGCATGTGATTGGTCCTGAGCAGGGTGCTACCTTGCCAGGTATGACCGTTGTTTGTGGCGATTCTCATACAAGTACGCATGGTGCTTTTGGTGCCTTAGCTTTTGGTATTGGTACTTCTGAGGTGGAGCACGTTTTAGCCACCCAGACCTTACTCATGAAAAAAAGTAAAAATATGTTGATCCGCGTTAACGGTCAACTTCCTTTAGGCTGCTCTGCTAAAGATATGGTTTTGGCCATCATTGGCAAAATTGGTACGGCAGGCGGCACGGGTTACACCATCGAGTTTGCGGGTGATGCGGTTCGTGAATTATCGATGGAAGGCCGCATGACAGTTTGTAATATGGCCATTGAAGCAGGTGCGCGCGCAGGCATTATTGGCGTTGATGAAACAACTATCAACTACGTTAAAGGTCGCCCTTACTCACCGAGTGAAGGTGAGTCATGGCGTCATGCGCTTCAGTATTGGAGAACTTTGCATACTGATGCGGGTGCTTCATTTGACCGCATCGTTGAGTTAAGGGCAGAAGACTTTAAGCCACAAGTCACCTGGGGCACTTCTCCGGAGATGGTTCTGTCGATTGATGATCGTGTGCCTGATCCTGATAAAGAAAAAGACTCTGTTAAGCGTGAGGCGATGGTGAGAGCTTTAGCTTACATGGACTTAAAGCCTAACACGCCAATCGAAGCCATCATGGTTGATAAGGTATTCATTGGCTCTTGTACTAATAGTCGCATTGAAGATCTTCGTGCAGCAGCAAGAGTCGTTGAAAGAATTGCAAAGAAAGTTTCTCCATCAGTCAAATTGGCGATGGTTGTTCCAGGTTCTGGTTTGGTTAAAGAGCAAGCTGAGCGTGAAGGTTTAGATCGCGTATTCAAAGCCGCTGGTTTTGAATGGCGTGAGCCGGGTTGTTCCATGTGTTTAGCAATGAATGCGGATCGTCTCGAGCCAGGTGAGCGATGCGCCTCCACATCCAATCGTAATTTTGAAGGTCGTCAAGGTAATGGCGGAAGAACACATCTGGTCAGTCCAGCAATGGCTGCAGCTGCAGCTATCGAAGGACACTTCGTGGATGTTCGTAAAATAGCTTAAATATTGGAGACTTTAATGACGAAAATTGTAAAAACCATTTCTTTGTTTGCGTTAGCCTTTTCATTAGGTGCTTGCAATACTATTTCAGGCATCGGGCAAGATTTACAAAATTTAGGCCGAACGATGGAAAATAGTGGTACTAAAGAAGCCCCTAAAAGTGATGCCAACTCATCAGGGGTAGTTGTAACGCCAGTTAGATAATGCAAAAGTTCACTGTTCACCAAGGCTTAGTTGTTCCACTCGACCGTGAGAACGTAGATACGGATGCCATCATTCCAAAGCAATTCTTAAAATCTATTAAGAAAACTGGATTCGGCCAAAATTTATTTGATGAGTGGCGTTACTTAGATCAAGGTGAACCTGGTCAGGACTGCAGCAATCGCCCCTTAAATCCTGACTTTGTCTTAAATCAATCTCGCTACAAAGGTGGCAGTGTTTTGTTAGCTCGTCAAAACTTTGGCTGTGGCAGCTCTCGTGAGCACGCTCCATGGGCGCTTGAGCAATATGGATTTAGAGCCGTGATTGCTCCAAGTTTTGCAGATATATTTTTTAATAACTGTTACAAAAATGGTTTGCTACCAATTGTTCTTTCAGCATTGCAAGTCGATCACCTGTTCAATGAAACTCTCGCATTCAATGGGTATCAACTGACCATTGATTTAGAAAAGCAGCAGGTCATTGCGCCTGACGGTAAATCTTATGACTTTGAGATTGCCTCATTTAGAAAATATTGCATGATCAATGGATTAGATGATATTGGTCTGACTTTGCGTCATGCAGATAAAATCAAGGCATATGAATCAGAGCGCATCTTAAAGATGCCATGGTTAAGCACCAAACTCCCATAATTTGTTTGAAGGTTTGATATGAAAATTGCAGTATTGCCAGGCGATGGTATTGGTACTGAAATCGTTGCTGAAGCGGTAAAAGTTCTCAATGCCTTGGGTGAGTCTTTTGAGATGGAGACTGCGCCTGTTGGTGGTGCCGGTTATGAAGCCAAGGGACATCCATTACCTGAGGAAACTCTGAAGCTTGCCAAAGAAGCAGACGCTATTTTGTTTGGCTCAGTAGGCGATTGGAAATATGACACCCTTGCTCGTGAATTGCGTCCGGAACAAGCTATTTTAGGTTTACGTAAGCATTTGAGTTTGTTTGCCAACTTGCGCCCAGCCATTTGTTACCAAGAGTTAACTGAAGCATCTTCATTAAAGCCTGAAATCATTGCTGGTTTAAATATATTGATCGTTCGCGAACTGAATGGTGATATTTACTTTGGCTCTCCAAAAGGTATTCGTACAGCAACGGATGGATTGTTCCCTGGTACGCGTGAAGGTTTTGACACCATGCGTTATAGCGAGCCAGAAGTAGAGCGCATTGCACACGTGGCATTCCAAGCGGCACAAAAGCGTCATAAGAGAGTTTGCAGTGTTGATAAAGCTAACGTTCTAGAAACCTCTCAGTTATGGCGAGATGTGATGACGCGCATGGCTAAAGAATATCCAGATGTTGAGTTAACCCACATGTATGTCGACAACGCAGCGATGCAATTGGTGAAGGCCCCCAAAGCATTTGACGTGGTGGTGACTGGCAATCTCTTTGGAGATATTCTCTCTGATGAAGCTTCGATGCTGACAGGATCGATTGGTATGTTGCCATCTGCTTCGTTAGACAAGAACAATAAAGGTCTTTATGAGCCCAGTCATGGTTCTGCACCTGATATTGCAGGTAAGGGGATTGCCAATCCATTGGCAACCATCCTATCTGCAGCGATGATGTTACGTTTCTCTTTGGGGAAAGCTGAGCAGGCTGACCGCATCGAAGCCGCTGTACAGAAAGTTTTAGCTCAGGGCTATAGAACGGGTGATATCAAAACAGAGGGTTGCCAATTGGTTGGCACACGTGAAATGGGTGAAGCGGTTCTAAAAGCCCTGTAATATAGACCCCCTAAAGCTCTAAAAACAATAAAAGCAAAAGATACAAATTAATTAATTTATTTATATAGATAGGTGTCGTAATGGCAACTCCATTAGTCGGTTTAGTTGGTTGGCGTGGCATGGTTGGTAGCGTGCTGATGCAGCGCATGCAAGATGAAGGCGATTTTGCTTTGATTGAGCCTATTTTCTTTAGCACCAGCAATTCTGGTGGTCCAGCTCCTGCGTTGGCTAAAAATGAGAAAAAACTCTGTTCAGCTGATGATGTGGATGCTTTAAAACGTTGCGACATCATCATCACTTGCCAAGGTGGTGACTACACCAAAGAAATTTATCCAAAGATCCGTGCGGCTGGTTGGAACGGTCATTGGATCGATGCTGCTAGCGCATTGCGTATGGTCGATGAATCTGTGATTATTTTGGATCCAGTTAACCGCCCAGTCATCGACTCTGCTCTCTCTAAAGGCAGTAATTTATGGGTCGGCGGTAACTGCACAGTGGGCTTGATGTTGATGGCCATCGGTGGTTTATTCCGCGAGAATATGATTGAGTGGGTCAGTGCCATGACTTACCAAGCCGCTTCTGGTGCTGGCGCTCAAAATATGCGCGAACTGTTATCCCAAATGGGCGCTTTGCATGATGCCGTTAAAACAGAATTAGCTGATCCTGCCTCTGCCATTTTAGATATTGATCGCAAAGTGTCAGAGACCATGCGCTCTGTCAGTTTCCCTAAGAAAAACTTCCGCAACACGGCCTTGGCTGGTAGCTTGATTCCATGGATTGATGTTCCTGTTGAACATGGTCAAACCAAAGAAGAGTGGAAGGGTGGCTCTGAGTGCAATAAGATTTTAGGTAACCCACCATTTAGATCAGCTGGCAGTATTCCAATTGATGGCCTATGTGTTCGTATTGGTGCGATGCGTTGCCATTCACAAGGTTTAACGATTAAGTTGAAAAAAGATATTCCTTTGGCTGATATTGAAGGTATCTTGGCAAGTGCCAATGACTGGGTCAAAGTCAGTCCGAACGATCGAGAAATCTCTGAGCGAGATTTAACACCAGCAGCTGTTACAGGTACTTTGACAGTTCCGGTTGGTCGCTTGCATAAGATGGCCATGGGCCCTGACTATCTAGCGGCATTCACGGTAGGTGACCAATTATTATGGGGTGCTGCTGAACCATTGCGCCGTATGTTGCGTATTTTGTTGGAGCGTTGATTTTGCGTTTAATCCAAACCATCAGCATCAGTCTGCTAGGTCTTTTAATGGCCGGGCAAGCCCTTGCCTTGAGTTTGGGTAATTTATCAATTCAATCAAAACCAGATCAAGCACTCAAGGCAGAAATTGCGATTCAGGTTCAAGCGAGTGAACTTGAAAATATCAAAGACCTTCAAGTCGCTTTATCAGACCCTGAGATCTACCAACGTTTAGGTATCAGCTCATCTGCGACGCAAGCTCAATTAAAGGTGAGTTTGCTCAAAGGATCCAAACAGGAGCCTTTGGCGATATTAATAAGTTCAGATGATGTTTTAAAGCTTCAGTCTGGTGAAGTATTTTTAGATGCCTTGGTAGAGTTACGTTGGTCGACTGGTTTGGTGCGTCGTGTGTATACATTGATGGTGGCAGATCAGGCTAAAGTAGAAGTAAAGAGTGGTGATACGCTTACTGGGATAGCTGTTAGAGCTTTGCCAAACTTTGATGACGCCAATTTAGATCAAGCTTTAATTGCACTTTATCGCGTTAATCCCCAAGCTTTTGCGGGCGGTAGCATTCACCGTCTAAAAGCTGGTGCGGAGCTAATCATGCCAAGTAAAGACATGGTGCAAAGTGTTCCTAAGCAAGAAGCAAAAGAGTTTGTAACTGCGGCAGATCAAACCTACCGCTCAGGTCAAGCTCAACTCCCTTTAGTGGATGTAACAAAACCAACTGTTCAAGGTGATCGACTCAAAGTTGGTCCAGCAGAGGGTCTTGCAGGTGATGCTAAGCGCCAGATGGAAGAGTTACTGGTTCAGGAGAAATCTCTAGCGGAAGCTAAACAAAAAATAGTAGAGCTTGAGAAAAATATTGCGGATTTAAAAAGTTTGATCCAAAACTCCGAAAAGCTCAGCGTAACATCGCCAGCTGATTGGAAAACTTACATGGGACCTATTGCTATAGCAATAGGAACTTTGATTGCCTTGATAGTTTTATTAAAGCTTTCGAAAAGCCAGTCTAGCAAAGCAAGTAGTAATCATACAAATAAACCTAACAATCCAAAAACACAGTCAGCAGTTCCGCCGCAAGCCGCAAAAGTATTCGCATCACTGGACCTTAATATAGATCCTGCTGCTAAAGCGGTGGGCACTGAAAAAACAGAATCCTTGCCCTCAGCTGAAACTCTGAGAGTGAGGCTAAATTTGTCGAAAGCCTATCTCACGATTGAAGATTTCAAAGCGGCTCGACTAGCCCTTAATGAAATCCTAACCGTCAGCAATCAAGTCGATCCTGAGATCACCATTCAAGCCCGATCCATGTTGGCTGAGCTCGACCAACGCAACGTTTAAGATGCGCCTAGCACTGGGATTGCAGTACGACGGTAGTGCCTTCTCTGGTTGGCAAACACAGCCCAATGGTCAGACCGTGCAGGATCATTTGGAAAATGCCTTGTATCAATTTATGGGTGACGCCCACTTACCTCCGGTTAAAACAACAACGGCTGGTAGAACAGATACAGGTGTTCATGCCTTAGGGCAGGTCGTTCATTTTGATACCGATATTGTTCGTCCTGACGCTTCTTGGGTAAGAGGCGTTAATAGCTTTTTGCCAAAATCAATGTCAGTTCAGTGGGTAAAACCTATTTCAGCAGATTTTGATGCGCGTTATTTGGCTTTTGAGAGAACTTATTGCTACGCTCTTTTCACAGGATCTCAGTCCGCCCCATTATTGACAGGTCGAGCTGGCTTCTTGATGTTACCCAAAGACCAGCACCTCAATATAGCGGCGATGGAAGAAGCTGCTAAGTGTTTAATCGGAGAGCATGACTTCAGCTCATTCCGGTCATCTGAGTGCCAAAGTAAGTCACCGATCAAAACGATTTATCAAATTGATATTCACCAGGATGGCCCTTGGGTTTATTTTGTATTCAGAGGCAATGCTTTTTTACATCATATGGTCAGAAATCTGGTGGGATCTTTCCTGGCAGTTGGGCAAGATAAAGAACCAGTTATTTGGTTAAAACAAGTTTTAGATGCCAGAAGCCGTCAAGTGGCTGCACCTACATTTATGGCAGATGGTCTATATTTGGTGAGAGTAGGATATCCTGAACACTTTCAGATTCCAGAACCCCAAGTTGCCGCAAGCTTGCTACCAGCCAGCTTCTTTACAAGTTATAAAAAAGTCATTTAAATAAGAAAAACCTCACCCTATGGGCTTACTTAAACACACTCCCGGTAAAACACGGATTAAATTCTGTGGTTTTACTCGCTCAAGCGACGTAGATGCTGCCGTGAGCTTGGGGGTTGATGCCCTAGGATATGTCTTTTATGAGGGCAGCCCTCGGTATGTCAGTCCTGAGGTGGCGGCTACTTTAGTAGGCCGTATGCCGGGTGGCATGGATGCCGTTGCCTTGGTAGTAAACCCCTCTGACGAGCAGGTTTTGCGCATTAAAGACCGTATGCCAGTCAGCCTTTGGCAGTTTCATGGGGATGAGTCTCCAGAGCGCTGTGCCGCTGTAGCAGAGGGCTTGCCATGGATCAAAGCAGCCAGAATGAAGCCGGGATTCCAACTTGAGGATTTTTCTCTACAATATAGGCAAGCAGCTGGCTTTTTACTAGATGCCTTCGTTGAGGGCTACGGTGGAGGTGGGCATGTATTTGATTGGTCTTTGATACCGGAATTATGGGCAAAAGAAAACGCGCATCGGGTCGTTTTGAGTGGTGGATTGAACACGCGCAACGTGGGCGAGGGAATCTCACACCTAAAACCTTGTGCCGTTGATATCTCTAGCGGGATTGAAATAGCTAAAGGTCAAAAAAGCCCTGAGCTGATGCAGGCGTTTATTCAAGCTGTTCGGGATGCTGATACCAGCAACCCGCCCTTATAAAAAGGTCAAGACTATGTATGATTTTCCAGACGTTAGAGGTCACTTCGGACCCTATGGCGGTGTATTCGTTTCTGAGACATTGATGTTCGCATTGAACGAACTCAAAGAAACTTACGCTAAGTACCAACATGATCCAGAATTCACAGCAGAGTTCCACTATGAGTTGAAGCACTTCGTTGGTCGCCCTTCACCGATCTATCACGCCAAGCGTATGAGTGATATGGCGGGTGGAGCACAAATTTACTTTAAGCGTGAAGATTTGAACCACACGGGCGCTCACAAAATTAACAATGTGATCGGTCAGGCGATGCTGGCTAAGCGCATGGGTAAGAAGCGCATCATTGCAGAAACTGGCGCAGGCCAACATGGCGTGGCAACAGCAACTATCTGCGCCCGTATGGGTTTGGAGTGTATTGTTTATCAAGGTTCTGTAGACGTAGCTCGCCAAGCTCAAAACGTTTATCGAATGAAGCTTTTGGGAGCAACCGTTGTTCCAGTTGAGTCTGGTACCAAGACACTCAAAGATGCTCTTAACGAAGCGATGCGTGATTGGGTCACTAACGTAGAGAGTACTTTTTATATTATTGGCACCGTAGCTGGCCCACATCCCTATCCGATGATGGTGAGAGATTTCCAAAGCGTGATTGGTGAAGAGTGCAAAGTACAAATGCCTCAAATGACAGGCCGTCAACCTGACTATGTGTTGGCTTGCGTTGGTGGTGGCTCTAACGCCATGGGTATTTTCTATCCCTATATCGATGTACCGAATGTGAAATTGATTGGTGTTGAGGCTGCAGGTCGTGGTCTGAATACCAAGGATCATTCCGCAGCACTAGTGGCTGGAACTCCAGGTGTCTTGCACGGTAACCGTACTTACTTACTTCAAAACGAAGATGGTCAAATAGCAGAAACACATTCGGTATCTGCCGGTATGGACTATCCGGGCGTTGGTCCTGAACATGCTTGGTTGAAAGATTCTAAGAGAGCTGAATACGTAGCGATCACTGACGATGAGGCTCTTAAGTCCTTCCACGAATGTTGCCGTATCGAGGGCATCATCCCTGCACTAGAGACCAGTCATGCGATTGCCTATGCTTGCAAGCTTGCTGCTACTTTGCCAAAAGATCAAACGATCCTTGTCAATATTTCAGGTCGTGGTGATAAAGACATGCATACCGTTGCCCAAGAATCAGGTTTGAAGTTTTAGGAATTTAGATGTCAAAAATTGCAAAAGTATTTGCTGACTTAAAAGCACAGGGTCGTAAAGGTTTAGTTCCGTTCATAACAGCGGGTGATCCTGAACCTGGCATCACTGTTGATCTGATGCATGCCTTGGTAAGGGGTGGGGCTGATGTGATTGAGTTGGGCGTCCCTTTCTCTGACCCCATGGCTGATGGTCCCGTGATCCAGAGAGCTTCCGAGCGAGCTATCACGAACGGGATGACGCTCAAGCACGTGATTGAGATTGTTAAAGAGTTTCGTCAAACCAACCCGGATACACCCGTTGTTTTGATGGGCTATGCCAATCCCATCGAACATATGGGAACTGAGACCTTTGTCAGAACTGCTAAAGATGCAGGTATTGATGGGGTATTGGTGGTGGATTACCCGCCAGAAGAGTGTGAAGACTTTGCCGCCCAGTGTAAAAAGGCCGGTATTGATCCTATTTTCTTATTGGCTCCGACTTCATCTCAGGACCGTATTGATCAGGTGGGTAAGGTTGCAGCAGGTTATATCTATTACGTTTCCCTCAAAGGGGTGACTGGCTCAGCCAATCTCGACACCAAAGCTGTTGCGGGCATTATTCCTCAGATTAGGGCTGTTTCGCAGGTCCCGATTGCAGTAGGATTTGGCATTAGGGATGCTGCATCTGCCGTGGCCATTGGCAAAACAGCCGATGCGGTGGTAATTGGAAGCAGAATTGTCCAGTTATTAGAGGAAACCCCTAGTACTGAGAGAGTACAATGTTTAGAACGTTTCCTGAGAGACATTCGTGAGGCTTTGGATAAATAAATATGAGTTGGTTAGACAAGCTACTTCCGCCAAGTATTCAACATACTGACCCGACATTACGGAAAACCGTACCTGAAGGTCTATGGGTCAAGTGCCCATCTTGTGGAGCGGTCCTCTATCGCAACGATATCGAAGCCAACCTTCATGTTTGTCCTAAATGTGACCATCACATGCGTATCAATGCTCGTGAGCGCCTAGATAAGTTAATGGACCTTGAGGGGCGCCATGAGATTGGTCAAGAAGTATTGCCTATTGATGCATTGAAATTCAGAGACACTAAAAAATACCCTGATCGCTTAAAAGATGCCATGGATACAACTGGCGAGACTGATGCGATGGTCGTGATGGCTGGATCTATTCACACCATTCCGGTAGTGATTGCTTGTTTTGAGTTTGAGTTCATGGGTGGTTCGATGGGTTCGGTTGTAGGGGAGCGTTTTGTTCGTGGTGCCCAAATGGCCCTTGAGCAAAAAGTACCGTTTATTTGTATCAGTGCCACCGGTGGTGCACGTATGCAAGAAAGCTTGCTATCACTCATGCAGATGGCTAAAACTAATGCCATGCTTGTCAAACTATCTCAGGCACGTTTACCTTACATCAGTGTTTTAACAGACCCAACGATGGGCGGTATTTCCGCTAGCTTTGCCTTTATGGGCGACGTTGTGATGGCTGAACCTAAGGCACTGATTGGTTTTGCTGGGCCGCGTGTGATTGAACAAACCGTTCGTGAGAAATTACCTGAAGGCTTCCAGCGTTCAGAGTTCTTGATGCAAAAGGGCGGCATTGACATGATTGTTGATCGTCGTCAGATGCGCCAAGAGATTGCACAGTTATTGGCTTTATTGCTCAAGCAGCCAAGCGACACTGTTGCTTAACCAACCAGTTATTACTGATTTGCCTTCGACCTTTGATAATCTAGATGATTGGTTAAAACATCTAGAGCAGGCCCATCCTGTTGGTATTGATATGGGTTTGGAACGGATCAATCGAGTTAAAGAAGCTCTAGATCTCAAGTTTGAAGCACCGGTTTTCACGGTAGCAGGAACCAACGGCAAAGGCTCTACCTGCGCTTTGCTTGAGAGTATTCTCATAGCGGCCTCTTATAAAGTAGGCTGTCATACATCTCCCCATTTTTTAAAGTTCAATGAACGCGCCCGCGTTCAAGGCGAGGTGGTCGGTGATGAGCTCTTACTAGAACATTTCGCCATAGTTGAGCAGGCTAGGGTGAGTCTTTCTGATGCACCAACGCTTACATACTTTGAGTTCACTACTTTAGCCATCATGCATTTATTCTCAAAAGCAGGATTGGACGCAGTGATATTGGAGGTCGGACTTGGTGGGCGCCTTGATGCTGTCAATATCATTGATGCCGATTGTGCGATTGTCACCAGTATTGATTTAGATCACATGGAGTATCTCGGAGATTCGCGTGAGAAGATTGGTTTTGAAAAAGCCGGTATTTTCAGAAAAAATTGCCCAGCCGTTTGTGGAGATCCAGTCCCCCCTCAATCATTGATCGATCATGCCAATGAAATAGGCGCTGACCTTTGGTTAATGGGTCGTGACTACAACTTTCAGGGTGATAAACAGCAGTGGGGTTGGGCGGGACGCTCAAAACGCTTCTCTGGATTAGGTTACCCAGCACTGAGAGGTGCTAATCAACTCCTCAATGCATCAGCAGTGATTGCTGCTTTGATGGCGATGCGAGATCGATTACCGGTAGGTGCTCAAGAAATCAGAAATGGTATGGCTTGGGTCGAGTTACCAGGTAGATTCCAAGTATTACCGGGACAACCCACCATCATCTTGGATGTAGCGCACAACCCACATGCGAGCGCAGCTTTGGCTCAAAATCTTGAAAACATGGCTTATCACCCTTACACCATCGCCGTATTTGGGGCGATGGCGGACAAAGACATCGAAGGGGTCTTAAAGCCGATGATGGATAAGATTGATTTTTGGTATTTTTGCGACTTACCAACTGCAAGAGCGGACTCTGCGGAAGGGCTCGCGAAAAAATTAAGAGCCCTAGGTTTCAAGGAGGGTAAGGATTCAGGTATCGAAACCTTCGAAAGCCCAGAGAAAGCTTATCAAGCAGCTCTTAAAAAGGCGGGTGAGGGTGATAGAATAACGGTGTTTGGTTCCTTCTACACTGTTGCTGGTGTGTTGGCCTATCACAATACAAAAGCTCATTAAATATGACAACACTTTGACTTAGAAATTTAGCCAATGCGCCTACCTTTTTTTAACCGTCCAAGTACTAAAAGCAACTCTCGAGCTGCAGATGAGCTCACTGAAGATCCAGAACGTCAAAAAGCTCGCCATCGATTAATTGGAGCAGTCTTTTTAGTGACTGTGGCTGTAGCAGGATTACCGCTATTGTTTGATTCTCAGCCAAAGCAATACACCAACGATATAGCTATCCAAATTATTCAACCGGGTTCTAAAGATCAAAAAGTATCTGAAGCTCAATCAGTTGTTGCTGAACAGGATCCGAAGGCTATTGTTGCAGAAGCAAAAAAAGAAGAAGCTAAAGACACTAAGCAAGCTAAACCTGCTCCCTTAACTAAGACGCTAGATAAAGGCGAGGAAGTTGTTGCGATTCTTGAAAGTCGCCAAGATAAAAAACCTGAACCCTCTTTAGCTCCCAACACCTCTGGATCATCAAAATACATTATTCAAATTGGCGCATTCTCATCTGAAGAGCGAGTCAAGAATTGGCAGATCAAACTAAAAGAACAGAAGATTGATTCTTTTGTTGAGTTCAAAACAAGTAAAGAGGGGGTTAAGTTACACCTCTTAAGATCCGGCCCTTATCCAGATAAAGCTAGTGCTGAAGCTGCTGAAAAGAAAATACGTTACGTGGGCTTAAGTCCTAAAGTGTCCGAACAAAAACCTGAATGATTATTTAAAAAACTCATACATGAATCTTCATTTCACTCTAGTCGACATCATTGTTTTTGCCATATTGGCAATTTCAGCATTGATGGGTATCTGGCGCGGCTTTGTTAGTGAGGTCTTAGCTTTGGTTGGGTGGGTAGCCGCTTCATGGGTGGCATACCACTATGCTACTTGGCTTGCTTATGAATGGTTATCAGGTTTTCCTGGCGGCGAAATGGCGCACTTAGCACTTGGTTTTATATTTTTGTTCATTGTGGTCATGATTATTTGCGCTTTAATTGGGAAATCTTTAGCCAAGTTATTACAGCATGCTGGCTTAAGTCCGATGGATCGTTTTTTAGGTTTTGCATTTGGTTCTCTAAGAGGCGTGCTTATTGTTGTCGTGCTCAGTAGTTTGGCAACGTTAACAACCGTTTCTCAAACAACTGAATGGCGTAAGGCTTGGTCTCTTCCTGCTATCGAATTGTTGATTGGGATGACTCAAGCTTGGTTACCGGATGAATGGGCTGCTCGGGTGTCTGGGCAGTTGAAGAAGTAAGTTTTAAAGGATAGAGGTTTTTATGTGCGGTATTGTCGGTGCAGTAGGCAATAGTCCTGTTAACCAGTTACTCTATGATGCTTTGTTGTTGTTGCAACATCGCGGTCAAGATGCAGCAGGTATTGCCACTATGAACGGAAGTTCATTTAGCATGCACAAAGCCAATGGCATGGTGCGTGACGTATTCCGCACTCGTAATATGCGCAGCTTGCCAGGTAATGTTGGTATTGGTCAGGTACGTTACCCCACTGCAGGATCTGCTAGTAGTGAAGAAGAGGCTCAACCGTTTTACGTCAATGCGCCATTCGGTCTGATCTTGGCTCATAACGGCAATCTTACTAATGCACCTACACTTCGGGATGAAATGTTTTATCGCGATAGACGTCATATCAACACGAGCTCAGACACTGAAGTTTTATTGAACGTTTTAGCTGATGAAATTCAGAGAGCTACAGATAGTATTGCTTTGGATGCGGCGGCTGCTTTTGCCGCGGTCACTAAAGTCATGAAGCGCTTAAAAGGTTCTTATGCAGTTGTTTCTTTAATTGCTGGATATGGTTTATTGGCATTCCGTGACCCATTCGGGATTCGTCCTTTGTGTATTGGGCGTTTAGATACGCCGCAAGGTCCCGAGTGGATGATTGCATCAGAGTCTGTCACGCTCGAAGGTTTGGGATTTAAAGTGGTGAGAGATGTGGCGCCTGGAGAAGCTATTTTTATTGATAGCTCAGGACAATTTCATAGCAAGATATGTGCCGAGAATGCCACACTGAATCCATGTATTTTTGAGTACGTTTATTTAGCAAGACCAGACTCATGTATTGATGGTGTCACTGTTTACGATGTGCGCTTATTGATGGGCAACTACTTGGCTCAAAAGATTGCTCGCGAAATGGACGTGTCAGAAATTGATGTGGTGATGCCGATCCCTGATTCAAGTCGACCTGCTGCTATGCAAGTTGCCAAGTTATTGGGCGTGCCTTATCGCGAAGGTTTCTTTAAGAACCGTTACGTGGGTCGTACTTTCATCATGCCTGGTCAAGCCATGCGTAAAAAATCAGTGCGTCAAAAACTTAATGCGATGCGTCTTGAATTCAAAGATAAGAATGTATTAATTGTTGATGATTCAATCGTACGTGGCACGACGTCATACGAGATCGTGCAGATGGCTCGCGATGCTGGCGCTAAGCAGGTCATCTTTGCATCAGCTGCGCCCCCGGTTCGCTTCCCGAACGTTTACGGTATTGATATGCCAACCCGCAGTGAGCTCGTAGCTTATGGCCGTACTGTTGATGAGATTACAAAACTGATTGGTGCTGATAAGCTCATATATCAAGACGTTGAGGACCTCAAAAAAGCAGTCATGGATATCAATCCAGCAATTAAGAATTTTGATGCTTCTTGCTTTGATGGTCACTATGTGACGGGTGATATTACGGAGTCTTATTTGGATGCCTTGGAGGCTTCAAGAAATACGCCTAAGGCATTAGCAGACCGTCAGCAGAACGAAAATACAGATTTAGCTCGTTCACAATTACATTTACATTTAGCCTCTCAAGAGTAATATTCGGGTATGAGCGATAAAAAAAGACCACCTATCGATATCGATAACCTGCATGTCGAAACACTCGGCGTACGAGCTGGCGTGCGTCGTACTGAATTTAATGAACACTCTGAGGCGATGTTCTTAACTTCCAGTTTCTGTTTTGATAGTGCGGAAGATGCTGCCTACGGTTTTGCCAATGCTGAAAAAGGTTTTATTTACTCGAGGTTTACCAACCCTACAGTCGCTATGTTCCAAGATCGTTTGGCAGCGCTTGAGGGCGGTGAGGCATGTATCGCTTCATCCTCAGGCATGGCAGCAACCATGACTGTTGCAATGGCTCATCTTCAAGCAGGTGACCATGTGGTTTGTTCACGTTCTGTTTTTGGTGCCACGATTCAGTTGTTTAATACCATCTTGAATAAATTTGGGATTGAAACAACGTATGTTGACATGTCTGATCTCAAAGCTTGGGCAGCTGCTGTTAAACCAAATACCAAGCTCTTTTATTTGGAAACGCCATCTAATCCACTCACTGAAGTAGCTGATATTGAAGCTATCTCAAAGATTGCTAAATCAGCGAATGCCCTTTACGTCGTTGATAACTGCTTCTGTACGCCTGCTTTGCAAAAACCCCTTGAATTAGGCGCAGATGTCATCATTCATTCAGCGACTAAATACCTCGATGGACAGGGTCGCGTTCTAGGTGGTGCGATTGTTGGTAGTAAAGAATTCATCATGGGTAAAGCTTTCCCTTACGTTAGAACTGCAGGTCCGACACTTTCAGCATTTAATGCATGGGTTGTTCTGAAGGGTTTAGAGACTCTTAATATAAGAATGGAAAAGCAGAGTGAGTCAGCCCTTGAGTTAGCGCAATGGTTAGAAGCGCAGCCTGCGGTAGAACGCGTTTATCACCCTGGTCTAAAGTCTCATCCGCAATATGAGTTGGCTCGTAAACAACAAAGAATGGGTGGTCCGATTCTTTCATTCACTCTCAAGGGTGGCAAAGAAGCTGCTTGGAAAGTGATTGATAGTACTAGGCTCTTATCGATCACTGCCAATCTTGGTGACACTCGTACAACGATTACTCATCCAGCTACAACGACGCATGTTCGAGTCAGTCCAGAGGCAAGAGCTGCTGCCGGAATTACGGATAGCTTGGTTCGTATTGCTGTTGGTTTAGAAAATATCGAAGATATCAAAAATGATTTGTTTCCAGGATTAAAAGTTTAAATACTAATCATCCAAACTTGTTCAACAAAAAGGAGGCTTAAAAAGCTTCCTTTTCTGCTTCTAAGTAGGCAAGACTCGTGTACTTACCAATATTACCTTCGAAGCCTTTGGTAGCTTTGGCATATTTCATGACATGAGGGTTTTTAAGAACAAGTGCTTTGGCTGCGCTAGGATCAACACCATCCTTAACAGCTTGAACACAAGTGTCATAAATACCTCTCATTAATTCACTATATTCTTTCAGCAATGTTTTCTTCGCATGGCCGTGACCAGGGATCCATAACTGTTCGCCAGTAGCTTTAGAGAGAGCGGCATAAGTTTTGAATGTGCCTAAATAAGAACCATCATCTATATTGGCAATCCGGCCATCCATAGCGATATCACCAACATACGTGACTTTATCTTGAACAACCTCTAAACAGACATCACCTGGTGTGTGCGCAACGCCGTAATGGTGAACTTTAATTTGTAGATCACCGTAGTCGAATACATCACCATGTTTAACGGTGTGAGTGGGTGGGATGACTTTTGTTCCTGCGGTAGCTTGATTGGTCCAACGCTCCATTAAATTCTTCCAGGCATTACCTTCAATAGTTTTAATTTGATCAAGACTGTAAGCATGAGCGTAAATAGGGATCTGTTGACCATAGGCTTCAATAAATGCCTGGTTACCTAAAAAGTGATCTCCATGGTAGTGAGAGTTGAATATGGCAATCACTGGAAGAGAGCTTACTTTCTTAATCATGCGAATGGCCATTTCACCAATCTGCAGGGATGCGCCGGTATCTAAAAGAACAATACCTTTTTTGGTAATGACAAAAGTAATATTGGCCATCATCCCTTGGTTTTCAGGTGTTGGAAAACCATCTGGTGAGTAGATCATCCACACATGTTTGCTAAGTTGTCTAGCAGGATGATCTTTGACTTTGGGACCTTTAATAAAATCTTCAGCAGCTTTTGCAAAAGTAATGACTTGTGGAAATGTAATTAAACTCAAAGCTCCAAGAGAAATTTTAAAGATATTGCGGCGCTGATTCATAAGAAAACCTTATTCATTATTTTTGTTTTAAATTGACTTTCAGACAACACAATCAAACGGATAGCTAATTGTCAGATGCCAGTCACTTTATATCAATTAGCTTAATTTCCTAAGTGTATTGATTAGATCAAATCTTAGTTTGTTAAAACTTCTAAGTGTTGTGTAAATATGATTAGTGATTTCCCTTATTCACAAAAGAAAACACTATTTTTACGCGAAGAGGTATTCCAAAATATATAAAAAAGTAGATAATCAACACACTAAATTAACGTGCTATTAAACAAGCACTTAAAGTATCAGATTCACTATTAGGAGTCCTTGTGAAAGTAGAAAATAAACCAAAAATATTAGGGCGTTTACGTCGAGCCCCAGAAAATTTTGTGACTCAGCAATTTGCTGATGATGTTTACAAAAATGGTTTAGATGAAAACCGCCGTGGTTTCTTACGCAAGAGTTTTGTCACTGCATTAGGTGCAGCTACTGCAGGTGGTGCAGTCAGCACTGCATTTGCCAATGAGGGCGATAAAGCAATCCTAGAAAAGCAAACCTGGCAAACGACATTAGGTCAGCCAGTGGCTGCAAAGCCATACGGTATGCCATCACAGTGGGAGGCTCCGCTTCAGCGTCGCGAATCTCCTGGTTTAACTCGAGTGTCTGCAGCATCAGTAGCTTTCTCGCCATTGCAAGGTTTCTTCGGCATCATCACTCCTAATGGTTTACATTTTGAGCGTCATCATCAAGGTTGGTATGACATCGACCCTACTCAGCATCGTTTGATGGTGAACGGTTTAGTTAAGCAACAAAAAGTATTCACCATGGACGACATGATGCGTTTGCCATCTGTCTCACGCATTCATTTTATTGAATGCGGTGCTAATACCGGTTTGGAGTGGGGTAACGTTGCAGTACCAAGCGTTCAGTACACCCATGGCATGTTGTCTTGCTGCGAATTCACCGGCGTTCTACTTTCAACACTTTTAGATATGTGTGGTGCAGACCTCAAAAAAGGTAAATACGTTTTGGCCGAAGGTGGTGATGGCTCTGGTATGACTAGAACTATTCCAATGGACGCTGCATTGAAAGATGTCATGGTGGTTTGGGCCATGAATGGCGAGATGCTACGTCCAGAAAACGGTTACCCATTGCGCTTGCTAGTTCCAGGCGTTCAGGGTGTGAGTTCAGTTAAATGGTTACGTCGTATTGAGGTAGGTGATATGCCATACGCTGCTAAAGATGAAGCAGTTCATTACATTGATTTGATGCCAAGTGGTTTGCATCGTCAATACACATCAATTCAGGAAGCCAAGTCAGTCATTACGACCCCTTCAGGCGGTCAGCAATTATTGGAAAAAGGTTTTTACAATATCAGCGGTATGGCATGGTCAGGCCGAGGCAAAATCAAGCACGTTGATGTGTCAGTCGATGGCGGTAACAACTGGCGTCGTGCTCGATTAGAAACACCAGTTTTATCAAAAGCGATCACACGGTTTAATATGGATTGGACATGGGATGGTTCTCCAGGCATTTTGATGTCTCGTGCCACTGATGTGACAGGTTATGTTCAGCCGATGATTAAGCAATTAAGAGAAGTGCGTGGTACTCGCTCGATTTACCATAACAATTCAATCCAAGCATGGAAGCTTGATACGAACGGGGAGTTGAGTAATGTTCAAGTTGGCTAATCCTATGACCCATCAATTAACTACCAAACTAGCTCAGACATTGGTTTGTGCAAGTCTTTCAGTTGCATTCATCGGTACTGCAGTTGCGCAATCTAAATACTCTGGTATTGGTCGTGAGGCGACTAAAGCAGAGGTAACAGCATGGGATATCGATGTTCGTCCCGATTTAAAAGGTTTACCCAAGGGTTCCGGTAATACCTTACGTGGTCAAGAGGTTTGGGAAGGTAAGTGCGCATCTTGTCATGGAACTTTTGGTGAATCTAATGAGGTATTTACGCCGATTGTTGGTGGAACAACTAAAGAAGATATGAAGACGGGTCGTGTAGCTTCTTTAACCAGTGATAAGCAGCCACAAAGAACCACTTTCATGAAGGTAGCAACCATATCAACTTTGTGGGACTACATTCATCGCGCTATGCCATGGAACGCACCGCGTACTTTAAGCGTTGACGATACTTACGCTGTTCTAGGGTACATGCTGTCTCTTGCTGAAATCGTTCCAGATGATTTCACATTAAGCGACAAAAATATCGCTGAAGTTCAAAAAGTCATGCCTAACCGTAATGGTATGACCCAAGCTCACGGTATGTGGATGCCTAATGGTAAACCTGACGTTAATTCAACTGCATGCATGACTAATTGCACCAAACATGTGACTATCGGCTCATTTTTGCCTGATTACGCTCGTAATGCTCATGAGAACCTAGCTCTTCAAAATAGAGCTTATGGTCCTTATCGTGGAGTTGACACCACAAAACCACCTGTTTCTCAGTTACCAGGCAAGGGCATGATGCCTGTCAGCATGGCCGCCGCAGAAGCCCTATCTCCAGAAGCGTTATTCAAGAAGCAAAACTGCGCGGCTTGTCATGCCCCTAATATGAAGGGTGTTGGCCCATCTATTGCCGACGTTGCTGCCAAGTACAAAGGTCAAGCTGATGCTGTTAAGAAAATGCATGACAAGGTAAAGGTGGGTGGCGCTGGTGTTTGGGGTGCAATACCCATGCCTCCGCATGCACACGTACCTGATGCTGAAATTGATGTGTTAGTAAAATGGATGCTATCTGGCAAATAAACAAGTAATATATTGCCAATATGTAATTTTTGTTGATTTTTGATATTAAGTTTTTTTTGAAGGAGTTCACATGAACCTAAAGCGTCGTGAAGCATTACGATTAACAGCCGTTATTGGTTTGATGGCAGCAACAGGTCTTATTTCCCAGGCAGAAGCTTCTGAGTGGAATAAGGCTGCATTTGATGGCAAGTCTTTGGATGATGTATTGAAGTCTTTGGGCGGTTCATCACCAAGCAAATCTCCAGGCATTACTATCAATGCTCCAGATATCGCTGAGAATGGTGCAGTTGTTCCAGTTGGCGTTTCAACAACACTTCCTAAGACACAGCAGATCGCGATCTTGGTTGAGAAGAACCCAAGCGCCTTGGCTGCTCAGTTCTTGTTGACTGGTGATTCAGAGCCGTTTGTTGCTTCACGCGTGAAAATGGGTCAAACATCTAACATTCATGCATTGGTGAAAGCGGATGGCAAGTGGTTTGTAACAACTAAAGAAGTTAAAGTGACTTTGGGTGGTTGCGGCGGTTAATTAACCCAGCACACAAAACACTAACTTAATCTATTTGTACTGAAAGGAAATAATATGTCAGATCCAATGCGCGTACGCGCCCAAGAAGCAGGCGGCGTAGTAGATGTTAAAGTTTTGATGAAACATGACATGGAAACAGGTCAACGTAAAGACGCAGCAGGTAAAACAATTCCTGCGCATCACATCACGACGATTACTGCAACTTGCAAAGGTAAGCAGGTTTTTGAAGCTCAATTTGGTCCGGCTGTTTCTAAGGACCCATTCTTAAACTTCAAGTTTAAAGGTGGTGCTAAAGGCGATATGGTTAGCATTACTTGGGTTGATAACAAAAATGATAAGCGTACAGACGAAGCGAAGATTAGCTAATTTGGACGATACAAAGACCCCGACTAACTTAATAAATTAGCGGGGTTTTTTCTTAAGAGGAGCAGTAATATGAGAACAACAATAAAAACTACTTTATTAGTATCTTTGAGTATGGTCGCTAGTTTGGCCTTTGCTCAGACAGCTACTGATGACATTGCTAAGTACCGCGCGATGATTGCTGACGGTAATCCAGCAGAGCTTTATGAGGCTGCTGGTGAAGATCTTTGGTCTAAGCCCATGGGTCCGAAAAACGCATCATTAGAGAAATGTGATTTAGGTAAGGGTCCTGGTGTTGTTAAGGGTGCCTCAGCTGAGTTACCGCGTTACTTTAAGGACACTAATAAAGTACAAGATCTAGAATCTCGTTTGATTACTTGTATGGAGAAGTTACAAGGCTATAACGCTAAAGAGATCATTGATGCTGGCTTTGAAAAAGGTAAGCGCAAAGATTTAGAGGCTGTTGTTGCTTATGTCGTGACACATTCAAAAGGTATGAAGATCAATGTACCTAACAAACATCCAAAAGAAAAAGCAATGTACGCTATGGGCGAAAAAGCATTCTTCTTCCAAGGCGGCCCAATGGACTTTTCTTGCGCATCATGCCACGCTGAAGACGGTAAGCGTGTTCGCTTACAAGATCTTCCAAACATCACAGAACAAAAGGGTGCTGCTTTAGGTTTTGGATACTGGCCGGCATACCGTGTTTCTAGTGGTAATTTCTGGACTATGCAGCGTCGTTTGAACGATTGCTATCGTCAACAACGTTTCCCTGAGCCAATTTATACATCTGACATCACGGTTGCTTTGTCTGTCTATATGGGCGTAAAAGCTAATGGTGGCGAAATGAATACACCAGGATTGAAGCGCTAAGTCGCGGGAGATAAAAAATGAAAAAATTACAATTATTAGCATCTTCAGCTTTGTTCGTTGTGGCAACTTCTACAGCGATGGCTCAAAGCGCATTTGATAAGGCTCATATGGCCAGCTTCAAAGAAAACGGCATTGCTAAAATGGATCGTCTTGATAGAGATGAGACTCAGATATTTTGTTCAAGTCTTGATGCTATCTCCGGTAAGGGTGATCCTAAAAAGCGTGAAGCGATTGAAAAAGCCAATATGGCCACTATCAAGCAACCTTCTGATGGTAAGTATTTAGGTGATTGGAAAGAGGGCGAGAAGATTGCTCAAAGCGGTCGCGGTGCCACATGGTCTGATAAAGCTGGTGTACCAAACGGCGGCGGATGTTACAACTGCCACCAGATCAATAAGAAAGAAATTTCTCACGGCAATATTGGACCGTCTCTTTGGAATTACGCTAAACTTCGTGGCAACACAGATGCGGTCGTTCAATACACCTGGGGCAAGATTTACAACTCCAAAGCCTATAACGCATGCAGCAATATGCCGCGTATGGGGCATTACAAGTTGTTAACTGAACAACAAATGCGTGATGTGATGGCGCTTTTGATGGACCCTGAGTCCCCAGTTAATCAGTAATTGCAATTGTAGTAAGGCCGCTTTATCTCTTAGATAATGCGGCTTTTTTATTTATAAAAAAGGTTTTTTATGTCAATGAATCGTAGAGAGTTTTTACAAGTTTTGGCCGTTGCATCTGCTGGCGGAATGTCTTTAGCTTCTGATCAAGCAAGTGCTCAAGTAGCAGCTAATAAATTTTATGATTTGCCAAAATTTGGTAATGTTCACTTTCTACATTTCACTGACTGTCATGCTCAGTTAAAACCTATTTACTTCCGTGAGCCCGATGTCAATTTAGGCTTTGGCACTCAATTTGGTAAGACGCCTCACTTAGTTGGTGAGCATCTATTAAAAGCGCACAACATTAAGCCAGGCACTCGTGAAGCCCATGCATTTACTTATCTAGATTTTGAAAAAGCAGCTGCTACTTACGGCAAAGTTGGTGGTTTTGCTCACTTGGCCACCTTAGTTAAAAAAATGAAAGCCAGTCGTCCTGGTTCTTTGTTATTAGATGGTGGTGATACATGGCAGGGCTCTGGCACTGCTTTATGGACCAATGGCCAAGACATGGTGGATGCCTGTCTCGCTCTTGAAGTTGACATCATGACAGCTCACTGGGAAATGACTTTAGGTGAAGATCGAGTCAAAGAGATTGTTGAAAAAGACTTTAAGAATAAAGTTTCATTCTTAGCGCAAAACATCAAGACCAATGACTTTGGTGATCAGGTATTTGATCCGTATGTGATTCGTGAAATGAATGGCGTTAAGGTCGCTGTGATTGGACAAGCTTTCCCATACACGCCGATTGCTAATCCACGTTATATGGTTGCTAATTGGACCTTTGGTATTCAAGAGGACAACATGCAAAAGATGGTGAATGAAGTTCGCGCCAAGGGAGCTAAGGTCGTGGTGCTACTCTCTCACAATGGTATGGACGTTGACTTAAAGATGGCTAGTCGTGTGACTGGCATCGATGCCATTATGGGTGGTCACACTCATGACGGCGTACCAACACCTGTCAAAGTAAAAAATGCTTCAGGCGTAACGTTGGTGACCAATGCCGGCTCAAATGGTAAGTACTTGGGTGTGTTAGATTTCAAAGTGGATGCAGGCAAGATTAGCGATTTCCGCTACAAGCTATTGCCGATTTTTTCTGAAATGATTCCAGCTGATCCAGCGATGAATAAGTTGATTGATCGCGTTCGCGCACCCTTTGAAACTAAGCTGGGTGAGAAATTAGCCGTTACAGAAGGTTTGTTATATCGTCGCGGTAACTTCAACGGTAGTTTTGACCAATTGATTTTGGATGGCTTGATGGCTGTTAAAAATGCTGAAATTGCTTTCTCACCAGGTTTCCGTTGGGGAACTTCTTTGCTTCCAGGCCAAGCGATCACCATGGAGCACGTGCTAGATCAAACCGCCATTACTTATCCATGGACCACTGTGACCATGATGAAGGGCGATATGATCAAAACAGTCTTAGAAGATATTGCTGATAACTTATTCAATCCGGACCCTTACTACCAACAAGGTGGCGATATGGTTCGTGTCGGTGGTTTGCAATATGACATCGATCCATTGGGCAAGGCCGAGAAACGCATTAGTAATATGATGCTCAACGGTAAAAAGATCGACCCTAATAAGACTTATAAAGTCGCTGGCTGGGCTCCTGTTGCTGAGGAGGCAAAAGCAGTTGGTGGTGAGCCGATTTGGGATTTGATGGCCAAATACTTGCGTGACATCAAGACTGTTAAGGCAAAAACACTCAATATGCCAAACATTAAAGGTGTTAAAGGTAATCCAGGCTACGGCGCTTAAAAAATCTGCAGGTCAGAAATCGGGTATTACAACGAAAATGCCATAAAATAGACAATTATTTGTTTATTAGCGCACTTAAGCTACTTTGCCTGCCATGCCCGATATTGATTTAAATGCTATTTCACAAAATGTGCTTTGGGGCACATTTCTGATAACTCTCCTGCTTGGAGTTGTATTACAGAAAAGTCGTTTTTGTACGATGGGCGCGTTCACTGACATCATGATCATGGGGGAGTGGACTCGGATGCGCCAATGGCTCTTAGCTATCGGGGTGGCCATGGTTGGCGTTTCTTTGATGAGCTCAAGCGGCATGATTGATCCAGCGAAATCTATTTATACCGGTAGTCGCCTAACTTGGTTATCAACTGTTGTTGGTAGCTTGATGTTTGGTTTTGGTATGGTTTTAGCATCAGGTTGCGGTAGCAAAACTCTCATCAGAATGGGTTCTGGAAGCTTAAAAGCATTCGTTGTTTTTGTAGTTCTTGGCTTATCTTCTTATATGACACTCAAAGGCATCTTTGGTGTTTTAAGAGTCAATACAACTGACACTGTATTTCTTACCCTCAGTTCAACTCAGGACTTACCAAGCATCTTGTCTACATCTTTGGGTATGTCTAAAGCTTCCTTGCAACTTCTCTTGGGTATTGCTTTGGGTGGGGCATTAGCAGTGTTTGCCTTATCAAAAAAGAACTTCTGGACAGTCAATAACTTACTAGCTGGCTTTGGTGTTGGCTTTGCAATTCTTGGTGTTTGGTGGGTTTCTGGAGTTCTTGGCTTCGTTGCTGAAGACCCAAACACTTTAGAAGAAGTTTTTGTAGCCACCAATAGTGGTCGTATGGAGAGTTTGACCTATGTTGCTCCTTACGCCTATGTGATTGAGTGGTTAACTTTTTATAGTGACGCTAGCAGAAAGTTGACTTTGGGTATTGCATCAGTAGGAGGCTTAGTTTTAGGCTCTACGATTTATTCACTGGTTACTAAAACTTTTCATTGGGAAACTTTTAGAGATGCTGAAGATACGGGTAACCACATCATTGGCGCTATTTTAATGGGTGTTGGTGGTGTGACTGCGATGGGTTGCACCATTGGTCAAGGTTTAACTGGAATCTCAACTTTAGCAATTAGTTCATTTATTGCGTTCGTTGGATTTGGAGTCGGTGCAGTGGTTGCGATGAGGTACTTGTCCTGGAGAATGTTGCCTCCACCATGTGAACCAGTTTTAGCATCTAATCACTCAAACTATCATTCAAATACTGGAGGATGTGGCATGCCACTTCAAATCGCTAGTCATACGGACCAATTTGGTACGCTTGGCCAAATTACGCCTTTAGATGTGGCTGAAATTGCGCGTCAGGGCTATAAGTCTATTATTAATAATCGCCCTGATGGCGAGGGTGGACCGGGTCAGGCACTTAATGCAGAAATTGAATTGGCTGCAAAGGCCCTAGGTCTTCAGTACGCTTTTCTTCCGGTAGTCAGTGGTCGGATCACTCTTGAGCAAGCTCAAGAAATGTCTCGTCTATTAGAGGAGATGCCAACACCTATTTTGGCATTCTGTCGCTCTGGTGCGAGGTCAACTAACTTGTTCATGTTGGCTCAACAGGTTTAATAGCACTTGGAAGTCTCCGTCACGAGTCTTCTGCTAGGTTTATCTGTTGGAGTTGTTCTAGGCTTAACTGGAGCCGGTGGCGCAATTTTAGCTGTGCCACTTTTAGGATTCTTTCTTAATCTCACTGTTGTTGAAGCAGCACCGATTGGTTTACTGGCAGTTTCAGTATCTGCTGGTTTAGGCGCGTTCCTTGCTTTTAGAGCTAGTACTCTGCGTTACAAAGCGGCAGCTTTAATGGCAACGGTTGGCGTTATATTCTCTCCGATAGGGATATGGCTGGCACACCAGCTTCCCAATCAACTGCTAGTCATCATCTTTTGCGTGGTACTTTTATTAGTTGCTAAAAACATGTGGTCTCAGGCAGCCCAAGAGCTTAGAGGTGTGCCAGATCAATTAGGCCCACCATGCTTATTAGATGAGACTGTTGGTAAATTGACTTGGACGCTACCTTGCGCAAGAGCCTTAGCCGCTTCCGGATCTTTGGCAGGATTTTTCTCGGGATTGCTCGGAGTTGGTGGGGGATTCATCATCGTACCATCTCTCAGAAAATTCACAGACTTACCTATGGCGTCCATCGTGGCCACGTCTTTAGGGGTTTTGACCCTGGTTTCTTTGAGCGGTGTTTTGTTCTCTAACTTCTATGGGGTTATGGATTGGGCCATCGCACTACCATTTGCTTTTGGGTCTATCATAGGGCTCTTAATGGGACGTCAGTTCGCCAAAAAGATTGCAGGCCCAAGGATTCAGCAAGCATTTTCTGTACTTGCACTGAGCATTTCTTTCATCATGATATTTAATTTGCTTAAGTCTTTTTAAGGGATTTTCAGAGTTGAGTGAGCAGCCTAACGTTTCGGTTTTATTGTTAAAGCGCAATTGCTCATTTACACCTAAGCAAGTAGGCCAATTCTATTTATCCATGGTTTTATTTTCCAGTGTGATTGCCAGCTATTTTTATTGGCAAGGTGCGTGGATGATCATTCCTTTCGCATGTATTGAATTATTAGTGCTTGGGATTGCACTTTTGATCTATTCGCGACACGCTACTGATTATGAAAAAATCACTATCCAAGATGGCATGATGCATATCGAAATTGTGAATGGTAGTCAGAAGATTGAAAAACAATGGCCGCTACTTTGGCTAAGGATTAGAACTCCCATCTTTTCAAAAGACACGAAGCTTTCAAAAGATCCTAAAAATAATCTTGTGACGATTGAGCATGCGGATGAAAGTATCTATGTTGGGTCGTACACATTGCGTGAAAAAAGAAAAGAACTGGCAGATAAAATAAGGCGTGCAAGGGAGTTGGGCTTGCACTAAAATTAGAGTATGCGACCAAATCAAACTGTTAAATCAGCTACTTACTTACTATTAGCCATTTCTTTGCTCAACTTAGGTGCCTGTGGCAATGATGGCGCTAAGGAGATTGCCCCTCGATTAGTCAAGGTTATTGTTATTGGCCAAGATGCTAATAACTTGCAAATTCAAGATAGTCTTAATAAGAGGAATCCCAATAATCCGGCTGAGTTGAGTTTCGATGCCAGCGGTAAGGTTATTGAGGTTTTAGTACAGCAGGGCGCAAATGTCATTGCAGGTCAGCCACTAGGACGTTTAATGCCCAGCAGCATGTCCATGTCTGAATCTTCTGCTTTAACCAGTTATCGATCCGCTCGTGCGGAGATCCAGTCAGCTGAAGCAGATTACAAGCGTTACATAGATTTGCGCCAAAAAAACTTCATCTCTGCATCAGAGTTTGAAAAACGGATTGCTGCTGTAGAGCTTGCCCGCGCTAAGTTTGAACAATCTATGGAGCAATTAGGTTTTGTAACTTTGAGAGCCATTGAACCGGGCTCAGTTACCAACATTAGTTTTCAGATGGGGCAGCAATTATCAGCCCAGCAAGTAGTCGTCTTTATTAAATTAACGGCGCAGACTCGAGCTCAAATTCCTCAAGTGGCCAATTCAGCAACTATCAAAATACCTAGCGAATCAATTCATAGTGATGGCGCATCTGTATTTCGCGTGAAATTGAATGAGGGCTCAAAAGAGGTGGGTGTTCTTGAGCTGGTGAAACTAACGATCGGTACTGTTGACGAATCCAGAGCAGTCGTTACTGGAGGTCTTACTCAAGGTGATATCGTTGTTGCAGCCGGATGGCATGCATTAACAGCGGGTCAAAAAGTGAGAGTCGCGCTGATCACTAAGGCTCCCTAATGAGTTCCAACCAGCAGGATCGCTTTAATCTTTCTAAATGGGCTATTGAGAACCCAGCCATCACGCGTTACATGATGATTGCGTTATTGGTTTTAGGCATTGGCGCTTACTTTCAGTTGGGTCAAGATGAAGATCCTCCTTTTGCTTTTAGAGCGATGGTTATTAAAACCAATTGGCCAGGAGCAACGGCTGTTCAAGTAGCTGATCAAGTAACCAGTAAGATAGAGCGAACCTTGCAAGAGGTTCCTAATATTGACAAGATTCGCAGTTTTTCACATCCAGGCGAGTCTATGGTTATTTTCTTTGCCAAAGACAGTACGCCTTCAAAAGATATTCCCAATATCTTTTATACCGTTAGAAAAAAAATAGCAGATTCAAGATCCTATTTACCGATTGGTGTTAATGGGCCTTATTTTGATGATGACTTTGGTGATACGTATGGCGTGATCTATGCGATGTCAGCTAAAGGTTTCTCAGCATCTGAAATCCGAGATTTCACAACCATGGTTAGACAGCGGTTGTTACAAGTTAAGGATGTTGGTAAGGTCAATATCTATGGTTTGCAAGAAGAGGAAGTGTATGTCGAGCTTTCTCGCAAAAAAATGGCGCAGTATTCTTTAACACCTGCAACTGTTGCACAGCAACTCAATCAGCAAAATTCCATTGAGACGGGCGGCAACCTAGAGACCAAATCGTTTTCAATGCCAATTCGAGTGGGTGGTCCATTTGAAAATGTTGATGACATCAAAGCGATGCCCTTGAGATCGCCATCTGGTGCATCTGTACGATTGGGGGATATTGCTGAAGTCCGAAGAGGTACCGTTGATCCTGCTCGAAGTAAAGTAAGGTTTCAAGGTGAAGAGTTGGTGGCTCTTGGCATCTCTATGGCCCGAGGTGGGGATATTGTCCAATTGGGACATTCACTTGATCGAATAAGTGAAGCTATAGAAAAAGATTTGCCAGCAGGGGTCACTCTATCTCTTATTCAAGATCAGCCTAAAGTGGTTGCTGGTTCGGTCAGAGAATTTTTAACAACATTATTCGAAGCTCTGATCATTGTGCTGGCTGTTAGTTTGTTGGCTTTGGGTTTACATCGTGATCCATGGCGTATTGACCCAAGACCTGGCCTAGTTGTTGCTATCAGCATTCCCTTAGTCATGGCTGTTACATTTTTAGTCATGCATCTCTCAGGTGTTGGTTTGCATAAAATTTCCTTAGGATCTTTGATCATTGCTTTGGGTCTTTTAGTTGACGATGCCATCATTGTGGTTGAGATGATGGTTCGCAAGTTAGAAGAGGGATATGACCGTGTCAGCGCAGTTACAGCTGCTTATCGTCTGACAGCGATGCCGATGTTAACGGGCACCTTGATTACAGCTGTAGGATTCTTACCGATTGGCATTGCTCAGTCGGCAGTAGGTGAGTACACATTTGCCATTTTTGCAGTAACAGCCGCAGCATTAATTATTTCTTGGTTTGTATCTGTTTTATTTGTACCATATTTAGGTTTCTTATTATTAAAGAAGCCAGCACATGCCACTCCTGAGGGAGAAGAGCATGAACACTATGACACGCCCTTTTATCAACGTTTCAAAAAGCTTGTTGCCTGGTGTATTGATAACAACCGAAAAGCTATTCTTGCCACAGTAGCAAGTTTTGTTCTGGGCATATTAGGTATGGGTGTTGTACAGCAACAGTTCTTCCCAGATTCATCAAGACCAGAAATTTTGGTTGATATTTTCTTGACAGAAGGTGCTAGCTTTGAAGCAACTGAGCAAGCAGCCAAAAAGATTGAAGCAAAAATCTTAGAGCAAAAGGGTGTTCAGTCAGTGACCACTTGGATTGGTAATGGTGCACCTCGCTTCTTCTTGCCTTTGGATATTATTTTTCCAAGATCAAATGCTGCTCAAGCAGTCATTATTGCGGAACCTAAAGAACGTGATCGATTAAACCGAGAGTTGCCAAGATTGCTCGAAGATGTTGCCCCTGAAGCCAGATTGCGGATTAAGTTATTGCCTAATGGTCCACCTGTTACTTATCCAGTGGAGTTCCGTGTAACGGGTGATGATCCTAGTAAGTTGAGACAAGAGGCTGATAAATTCTTAAATCAAATGCGTCAATCCGATTTGGTTTATGGCGTCACTGATAATTGGAATCAGAATCAACCGGTCGCCAAAATAGAAGTTGATCCTGCTAAAGCTCGAGAGTTAGGTGTTCCACCTCAGGTGATTGCTCAAACCTTATCTAGCCATTTTGGTGGCGTCACAGTTGGGCAGTATCGCGAAGGTGATTTACTGGCACCTATTATTTTGCGTTTACCAAAATCTGAACGAGATCAAGTCAGTGATTTGAATGACACCATGCTAGCCACTATTAACGGTCAGGCCATTCCTCTGGGACGCATTGCTCAAGTCAAGGTTGTTTGGGAGCCGGCCACTTTATGGCGTGAAAACAGAGAATACGCTATAACTGTTCAAGCAGATGTGAAGCCAGGTATTCAAGGTCCCACAGCAACGGATGCTCTGATGAAAGATTTTCAGCCATTGATCAAAGAGTTACCGCCTGGCTATCGGATTTCAATCGGGGGATCTGTAGAAGAGAGTTCTCGAGGCCAAGATTCTATTAATGCCGGTATGCCAATCATGCTCTTCATTACATTTACATTATTGGTATTTCAGTTGAAGAGTAGTTCTCGAGCATTCTTAGTTATTTTGACAGCACCACTGGGTATCTCAGGGGTGGCTTTGACCTTACTATTATTTAACAAACCATTTGGCTTTGTTGCATTACTAGGGTTTATTGCATTATTGGGAATGATCATGCGTAACTCTGTCATTTTGATTGATCAAATTGAGCAGGGTAGAGCTGCGGGGCTTGCCGCTAGAGATGCCATCATTCATGCGTGTGTGACACGTTATCGACCGATCATCCTCACTGCAGCTGCAGCGGTTCTTGCGATGATCCCGCTTTCGAGAAGTGTTTTCTGGGGACCCATGGCCATTGCTATTATGGGTGGCCTGATTGTTGCAACCGCCTTAACTCTTTTAGCTTTGCCAGCTATGTATGCTGCGTGGTTCAAAATTGATAAGGCAACTGTTTAAGATTTCATCAAAGATGACTAATTGGAATTAATCATGCTAATTCCTATCCCAGAAGAAAAGAAATTCGTTCATGAATCTATCATTCCGATACGTTGGGGTGACATGGACGCATTTGGGCATGTAAATAATGCGGTGTATTTCAGATATATCGAACAGGCGCGTATCAATTGGTTAGATAGCCTTGGTTTGTCTTTTTCTCAAAAAGAACAAGGCGTCGTTGTCTCCAATGCTTTTTGTAACTTCACTAAGCCAATCGAATATCCGGCAGATTTGTTGATTAAAACCTACATTGCCAATCCAACTAGAGTTGCTCTGGATACCTTCAATGTCATGTCATTAACAAAAGATCCGGACACTATCTATGCTACATCTGGCGCTACGATAGTTTGGGTGGACTTTAAGGCCCAAAAAGCTGCTTCTTGGCCAACTGTGCTCAAGGCTTAATTAGAAATTTGATAAAGCCCTGAGGACTCTGTAAGCCCTTTTATTGAGGCTTTTTGAGTAATGAGGCAAGCAGGGGATTCAGTTTCTTGGCATTTTCGGGGCCGTTTTTAGTATTTCCCTTTGGTTTCGGGGCTGAATTCTTAAGTTCAGCAGCAACTGCCAATCCCTTATTTTTGTATAGGTCTGTTTTCTTCATAAGACAATACTTTACATCATTGATTTAAAAGCTATTTTTTTAATTACCCAACTTTTGTTAGGTAATTGTCATAAATTTACATTAATTTAGAGGAATAGTCGTTTATCGGCTTGCCACTTTTTCAAGTCTTATATAAGATATAAGTCTTGAGATGCCAATCAATTTATTTGTCTTTAAAGAGAGGGAAAAGACCATGTTGAAAGCCTACCGTGATCATGTTGCCGAACGCGCTGCACTGGGTATTCCACCGCTACCGTTGTCTGCAAAGCAGACAGGTGAGTTGATCGAATTACTTAAAAATCCACCTAAGGGTGAAGAGGCTACCTTAGTCGAATTAATCACTTACCGTGTTCCTGCCGGTGTTGATGATGCTGCCAAAGTAAAAGCTTCTTACCTTGCAGCCGTATCTTTGGGTAAAGAGAAAACCCCGTTAATAAGCCGTGAAACAGCGACTCAACTACTCGGTACGATGCTGGGAGGTTACAACATTTCTCCTTTAATCGATTTATTAGGAGATGCGGCTGTTGGAGGGATTGCTGCTGAAGGTCTTAAAAAGACTTTATTGATGTTTGATCAATTCCATGACGTTAAAGAATTAGCTGACAAGGGCAACGCCAACGCTAAAGCTGTTATGCAGAGCTGGGCCGATGCCGAATGGTTTACAAGCCGCCCAGAAGTACCTAAGAGTCTCACGTTGACGGTATTCAAAGTAACAGGCGAAACAAATACGGATGACCTTTCTCCGGCACCAGATGCTTGGAGTCGTCCAGATATTCCATTGCATGCATTAGCGATGCTTAAAAATCCTCGTGAAGGTATTGAGCCTCAAGAGGTTGGCAAAATTGGTCCAATCAAACAGTTGGCCGCTTTACAAGCCAAGGGTAACTTGGTTGCTTATGTCGGTGACGTTGTTGGTACAGGGTCATCTCGCAAGTCTGCGACTAACTCTGTGCTTTGGTTCACGGGTGAAGATATTCCTTATGTTCCAAACAAGCGCTTTGGTGGTGTTTGCTTGGGAAGCAAGATTGCGCCGATTTTCTACAACACGATGGAAGATGCTGGTGCCTTACCGATTGAGCTGGATGTGAATAGTATGAACATGGGTGACGTGATTGAATTGCGTCCTTACGATGGTCAAGCACTTAAAGATGGCAAAGTGATTGCAGAATTTAAAGTGAAGTCTGATGTCTTGTTCGATGAGGTTCGTGCCGGCGGCCGTATTCCATTGATCATTGGCCGTGGTTTAACAACCAAAGCACGTGAGGCTCTAGGTTTACCTGTTTCAACTTTGTTCCGCTTGCCAACTAATCCAGTTAACTCTGGTAAAGGTTTCTCATTGGCTCAGAAGATGGTTGGTCGTGCATGTGGATTGCCTGAAGGTCAAGGAGTTCGTCCTGGCACTTACTGTGAGCCAAAGATGACAACGGTTGGTTCTCAAGACACCACAGGTCCCATGACCCGTGATGAGTTGAAAGATTTAGCATGTTTAGGTTTCTCATCAGATATGGTGATGCAATCATTTTGTCATACAGCCGCTTATCCAAAACCAGTTGATGTGAAGATGCATCATGAGTTACCGGACTTCATCAGCACTCGTGGTGGTGTTTCATTGCGACCGGGCGATGGTGTGATCCACTCATGGTTAAACCGCTTATTGTTGCCTGATACTGTTGGTACAGGTGGTGATTCTCATACACGTTTCCCAATTGGTATTTCATTCCCTGCAGGTTCGGGTTTGGTAGCTTTTGCTGCTGCTACTGGCGTGATGCCTTTAGATATGCCTGAGTCTGTGTTAGTTAGATTCAAAGGAAAGTTGCAGCCTGGCGTGACTTTGCGTGACTTGGTCAATGCCATTCCTCTATATGCTATTAAGCAAGGTTTATTGACAGTTGAGAAGAAGGGTAAGAAAAATATTTTCTCTGGCCGAATCCTTGAGATTGAGGGTTTACCTGAGCTAAAAGTAGAGCAAGCATTTGAATTATCAGATGCGTCTGCTGAGCGCTCTGCCGCTGGTTGTACTGTTCATTTGAATAAAGAGCCAATTATTGAATACATGACCAGTAACATCACTCTCATGAAGTGGATGATTGCTAATGGTTACTCAGATGCACGTACTTTAGCTCGTCGTATTCAAGCCATGGAAGCATGGTTGGCAAAACCTGAGTTATTAAAAGGTGATGCTGATGCCGAGTATGCAGCAGTCATTGATATTGATCTAGCTGATGTTCACGAGCCGATTGTTGCTTGTCCTAATGACCCAGATGATGTGAAGACATTGTCTGAAGTTTCTGGTGCGAAGATTGATGAAGTCTTTATTGGTTCTTGTATGACCAATATTGGCCACTTCCGCGCGGCTTCCAAGCTTTTAGAAGGTAAGCGTGATATCCCTGTTAAGTTATGGGTAGCTCCTCCGACAAAGATGGATGCTAAGCAGTTGACTGAGGAAGGTCACTATGGCGTTCTTGGAAGTGCTGGTGCTCGTATGGAGATGCCGGGTTGCTCACTCTGTATGGGTAATCAAGCTCAAGTTCGTGAGGGCGCTACTGTTATGTCAACCTCTACTCGAAACTTTCCTAACCGTTTAGGCAAAAATGCTCTTGTTTATCTTGGTTCAGCTGAGTTAGCTGCGATCTGTTCTAAGTTAGGTAAAATTCCAACAAAAGAAGAGTACATGGCTGATATTGGAGTTCTCAACACGAATAGCACTGAGATCTACAAATATTTGAACTTTGACCAAATCAAAGATTTCAGTGACGTAGCTGATACTGTAAAGGCCTAAATTTATATAAGTGTCACGAATAAGGGCTTCCGTGAGGAAGCCTTTATTCATGGTCAAACATGTTTAAATGTAATTAAATGATTGATACCAAAGCATCATGACCCAGTTAGATCAATATCAAGTTCTATTACAAGCCTGGCTGAAGGGTGATTGCGATAGTGCACATCTAATTGCTAACTTCAGATCACTATGCATTGAATGGCAATTACCGCAAAAGTATCATGATGCCCTTGAGCAAGTTTTATCAAGAATTGAATCATCATCTTTGTTCACAGAAGAGAGTTGTTCTTTTAGTAAGAAAGATTTAGCGCAGGCTCTAAGCGTTTGGCTTGAGAAAGCTCATCAGTACTTTAATAAGGACAATAAATGAAAAAAATCTTATCCGTCAGTCTACTTTTGCTGACTTTGATCAGTCCAGCTCACGCTTTAGAATTTTCTGATATTGCTAATGAAGGTCAAATTAAGTTCTTGAAAGAGCGCCCTGATCCAGGTGCTTATAACTATTCATCACGAGTCATGATTACGGAAGCGAGCTTAAATACAGGAGTCGTCACTATTGCTACCTGTCATTACCAACTAGATCCGATTCGTAAGGTAGTCATTGTCTTTAATGAAAACAGAATTAGAAAAATATCTATTAAGAGCCTTGACATGATGTCAGCTGCGGAAGTGAAAGATAACCGTGTTACGTTAGTTGACGTCGAGCGTGGAGCTTCTATCTGTATTGATATCGAATCTAAAGCTTTAGATCGTTTATCAAATAATCAATTCAAGTTGAATGCTGGCCCTCTCATGAGGCAATATTTTGATGGCTACTTACCAATGACCGCAAAACTGCGAGTGGACTGGCCTAAAGATTTGATGCTTGTAGAAAAAACTAATCCAGTACAGCAGGATGGCGTTAATATCTATCAAGGTCATGATGGGGTTCAGTTAGAAATGACCTTTGCGGGCAAGTTAACCGCACAAATCTACCTTAAAAAACCTTAAGCTCTAGTTTTGAATGCCTGATGCATCTCTGGTAAGTTGATCTCGGGCATTACTCAATTTAGTCCAGTGAAGTATTGAAAATACAAACATAGGTAAGATCGCAATAAAAAATATCCCAGGTATAAATGAGGCCGCCCAACAGCTGCCCATAGCAATACCGTAGTGATACCCAGAATCAATTGGCTTGGCTATTAAATTCTTCTGAAGCATGGCATCAAAGCCTTGTCGAATGGATTGCAGTAAAAAGAAAAACCAAATGACATTAAAAATGGGGATGAGTAGCAACCATGCCATCGTTGGCCTTTGTGTTCGGCAAGAAGGGTCAATCGCAGCTAATGTTTTCTTGATGGCGTAAATATAAAAGCTAAATGCGACCAAAGGTATGATGACTAAAAATGCAAGCATCAAAATAATTACTCCTATATTTAGTATTTAGACGAAAATAACATACATCACCATTTAAGAGAATATCAGCTATGTCCATCCTCCTATCGGCAGAAGATACCCAATTAGTTTTGGTTGATTATCAAGCTAAGTTAATGCCTGTGATCCATCAAGGCGATCAGGCTTTGGCTAATGCTATTCGTTTAGCAAAGTTAGCAAAGATATTAAATCTGCCAATATTTGGAACAGAGCAAAATCCTGAAAAATTAGGATCTAACGACTCTACTCTCAAAGCTTACTGCCAGAACACACTCTCAAAAATGCATTTCAGTGCTTGTGATGATGGTTTGATTGAAATGCTTAGAGCGCCGGCTAAACCTATGGGGAACGCGCGTAGCTTGCCAAAGCACATTCAGCGCAAGCAAGAGGGCCAAGAGGATCGCAATACAGTATTAATTGCTGGTTGTGAGGCGCACGTTTGCTTACTACAAACAGCCTTGGATTTATTAGAAGAAGAGTTTGATGTTTGGGTCGTCACTGACGCTTGTAGTTCTAGAACCGAAGCTAGTCGCGATGCTGCTTTTGATCGCTTAGCGGGTAATGGTGCTGAATTGGTAACAACTGAGATGGCTATCTTTGAATTGATCAGGACTTGTGAACATTCAGACTTCAAAGCCGCACTTGAACTAGTCAAGTAGATACACCAGTTTTTTAACTATCAATACTTTTACTGAGTTGAGTAATATCGTCTGGGTAAAGCCAGCGCCATTCACCTTCGGCTAAGTCAGTAGGCATGACGTATTGACCAATCGTAGTTCGATGTAAAGCTGCCACATGATTACCAACAGCTGCCATCATGCGTTTCACTTGGTGGTAGCGACCTTCAACAATTGTCATCGCTAAAACTCGATCATCAAGCTTTTCGCAAGCTTTTGCGAAACAGGGGGCTGGATCATCATCTAAGACCACACCGCCCAGAAGATGATCAATTTGTTTGGTGGTGATGACTTCAGCGCTTGTGATTTGATAGATTTTCCCAATGTTCTTTTTCGGGGTGGTCATTTTATGTATAAATTGACCATCATCGGACATCAGGATCAAGCCAGTTGTGTCGTAATCGAGTCGACCGACACATTGAATGCCACGTTCAACGAGAGGTTGTGGCAATAAACCATAAATACTGGGGTGATGACTGGTTTTATGGGAGCATTCATAGCCAGAGGGCTTATTGAAGGCAATATAGGCCTTTTCATGGAATTCCCAATCTTTACCATCAACACTTAAAACAAGACTTTCAGGTGATATTTTCTCCTCTGGATACTCAGCCAAGACACCATTCACTTTAACTAACTCAGCGAAGACTAGGTCACTGCAGTAGCGGCGGGTGCCAAAGCCTTGGCTGAATAAGATTTTCTCTAAAGTAATGGGTTTTGCCATGCTGGTCAGGTATACATATAATGGGTAAAGATAACAATAATTAAAGATTTTACAGGCTCTTGGATAGATTTATAGAAGCTTGTTGGACTTTGGTTGCCCCAGGAGAAAAAGATGCCGATCATCACCAATATTGAAGACCTAAGAGTCTTGCATAAAAAACGCACACCTAAAATGTTTTATGACTATGCTGATTCTGGCTCTTGGACTGAATCGACTTATCGCTCCAATGAAACGGATTTCCAAAAGATTAAGCTACGTCAAAAAGTAGCAGTGAATATGGAAAACCGAACCACCAAAACCAAAATGGTGGGTCAGGAAGTATTTATGCCAGTGGCACTAGCACCCACTGGTTTAACTGGTATGCAACATGCTGATGGCGAAATTTTGGCTGCGAAGGCTGCTGAAAAATTTGGCGTGCCATTCTGCCTGTCAACTATGAGTATTTGTTCAATTGAAGATGTGGCAGAAAACACCACAGCGCCTTTCTGGTTTCAGTTGTATGTCATGAAAGATCGTGGCTTTATTGAGCGTTTGATTCAGCGTGCTAAAGATGCTAAATGTTCAGCATTGGTATTAACGTTAGATCTACAAATCTTAGGTCAACGTCACAAAGATATCAAAAATGGTTTGACAGCTCCACCAAAGTTGACGATTCCTAACATTATTAACATGATGACGAAGCCAAGTTGGTGCTTAGGCATGTTAGGTACGCAACGAAGAACTTTTAGAAATATTGTGGGTCACGCTTCAGGTGTTGGTGATATGTCTTCA
This sequence comes from Polynucleobacter meluiroseus, assembly GCA_945881875.1. Taxonomy (GTDB): domain Bacteria; phylum Pseudomonadota; class Gammaproteobacteria; order Burkholderiales; family Burkholderiaceae; genus Polynucleobacter; species Polynucleobacter meluiroseus_A. The sequence goes on along the minus strand of CAMCVH010000001.1, from coordinate 386,352 downwards.
CTATCTTCTTGGACTGCCGAGCAGTTCGATCCAGCTCTGAGCTGGGATGACGTTCAGTGGATCAAAGACTTATGGGGTGGCAAGCTCATTATCAAAGGCATCATGGATGAGGGTGATGCAAGGTTAGCCGTTAAGTCTGGTGCAGATGCATTGATTGTCTCTAATCATGGTGGTCGTCAATTAGATGGTGCGGTATCTAGCATTCATGCATTGCCAGGCATTGTTGATGCTGTTGGTCGTGATATTGAAGTCTGGATGGATGGCGGCATTCGTTCAGGGCAAGATGTTTTAAAAGCCTGGGCTCTTGGTGCCAAAGGCACATTAATTGGTCGTCCTTTCTTGCATGGCTTAGGTGCTATGGGTGAAGCGGGCGTTACCAAGTGTCTTGAGATCATCCATAAAGAACTCGATATCACGATGGCATTAACAGGTCATCGCGATATTCAAAATGTCACAAAAGACATTTTGTATCCAGGAACATTCTAAGTTGTTGATGAAACGCTTTAACAACAACTACAAAGCTTTAGTGATTGGTGCAACTGGCTCTATTGGAGCCGCGTTTGTTAGAGATTTAGAGAGTGATGATCAATGCGAGAAGGTTGTTCAACTATCTCGCAGTGAGCCTAATGAATTTGGTTTGACGATTGATCTCAAGGATGAGTCATCGATGACGTTCGCCGCCATGACTTTACAATTGGAAGGTCCTTTTGATTTGATCTTAGGGTCAACTGGAATCTTGCACGGTGAAAACTTAATGCCAGAGAAGCGCTTAGCAGATATTGATATGAATGTTTTACAAGAGACATTTGCGATCAATACCTTGGGACCTGCTTTGTTACTTAAGTACTTTTTACCATTGTTAACAACTAACGGATTGATGGGTTTTATTTCAGCCAAGGTTGGAAGTATTGGTGACAATCGTTTGGGTGGTTGGTATTCATACAGAGCCTCAAAAGCAGCTCTGAATATGTTGATTAAAACAGCTGCGATTGAACTAAAGCGTCAAAAGCCAGAAGCTTTGCTTGTCTCAATTCACCCAGGCACTGTTATTTCAGCATTATCAAAGCCATTTGCAGGTGGTGCTGGTTCTAAGGCCAGAGATGCCAGTATTGCCAGTCAAGAAATTTTAAAAACTCTAGATGGACTCAACGCCGAACAGTCAGGTGGATTTTTTGCCTTTGATGGTGAAGAGTTGCCCTGGTAGACATTAATAACATCAATAAAAATAAAGCATATACATGATGAATCCAAGTACATTAGGCGACAGTATCCAATTAGCAGTAGCTCCTGTTTTTCTATTAACAGCGGTTGCGGGAATGATTGGTGCATTGACTCAGCGTTTGGCTCGAGTCATTGATCGTGCGCGGGTCATCCATAAGGAAATGTCACACGACTCTTTAACGGATTCAGCCAAACAGGCTTATCAAGAAGAATTAAAAAATATCATGACCAGAGGTCGTTTTATTAACGTCTCGATGATCTTTTTAGTTCTTTGTGCCATCATGATTGGTTTGACTATCTTAGAGCTATTCTTTGCAGAAACATCATCTGGCAAATTATTAGTTTCTAGTTTTGTTCTTTATACCTTTGTGAGTGGCATCGCTTCATTCATATTCGCATTGATTGCTCTGCTATTCGAGGTTCTCATTGCGTCTTACTCCATTCGCTGGAAACCTCATACCTGATAAAAATCTCTTCACCTAAAAAAATAAATTAACTCGAGGAATTCAAGATGACCATTTACCAATACAAAGACAAAGTGCCGCAAATCCATGAGTCTGCCTTTGTTGCTAAAGAAGCTACGATTATTGGAGATGTTATTTTGGGTGAAGACGTCAGCGTTTGGCCTGGTGTTGTGATTCGTGGAGATAACGAGCCTATCACTCTTGGTGAGGGCAGCAATGTTCAAGAGGGAACTGTGATGCACACAGATATGGGCTGTCCATTGACTGTTGCTGATAACGTGACAATTGGTCATCAGGCCATGCTGCACGGTTGCACTATTGGGGAAGGCTCTCTCATTGGTATTCAGGCTGTGATTCTCAATCGAGCAGTGATTGGCAAAAACTGTTTGGTAGGAGCTGGCTCAGTAGTGACAGAAGGAAAAGTATTTCCGGATAATTCTTTAATCTTAGGTTCTCCTGCTAAGGTAGTCCGAGAGTTGACTCCTGAAGCATTAGCAGGGATGAAGGCTAACGCTGCTAGTTATGTTGCTAAGAAAAATTTTTTCAAGCAACACTTGGTTGAGATTCCTCAGAAAAATTAAAAAGAAGTCTGATCAACTTAGATTCACTAAGGGCAAGCAATGATTCCAGGATTAGTTCAAATACTTTTATGGCAGGGTGTAGGTGAGTTAATTTCTTACTTTTTCTTACCCATCTTGCCAGGCCCTGTTTTAGGATTAATTTTCTTGTTAGTCTTTTTGATCATCAAAGGCCAAGTTAACGCCGCATTGGCGATGGTGTCTGATGCGTTTAGCCAACACTTAGGGGTTCTATTTGTTCCTGCTGCAGTTGGCGTGATCCTTTTCTTGCCGCAATTACAAGCAAATGCATTTGCAGTTATCACAGCACTCTTGGTCAGTGTCGTTTTAACCATTACAACTACTGCATTAATCGTCCGTCTATTTGCGAAGAAGGATTCAAGTGAATCCTAATAACTTACAGATTGCAGAGATCTGGGTCTATCTTTCAGGTAGCCCCTTATTTGCCCTTATCTTGACTTTGACTGCTTACCAAATCGGTAGCTTCCTCTATCAAAAGACTGATAAGTATCCTTTAGCGAACCCTGTGGCTATCGCCGTGATTTTAGTGGCAACAGTTTTATATTTAGTTGACATGCCTTATCAAAAGTATTTTGAGGGTGCGCAGTTTGTGCATTTCTTATTAGGTACTGCGACAGTCTCTTTGGCAGTACCTATCTATCGTGGTATTGCGGTCCTTAAAACTAGACTCATTCCACTCATGATCGCTTTACTGTGTGGCGGTATTGTTTCAATTGTGAGTGCAGTGGGTATTGCTACATTGATGGGCGCTGACAGCGCCATCATTGGTGCTTTTTATCCTAAATCAGTGACAGCGCCCATTGCTATGGGTGTAGCTGAACGTTTGGGTGTTTCACCAACATTAACCGCAGTGTTCGCAGTGGTTACCGGCATATTAGGAGCCATGTTGGGTAGTGGCATTCTGAATCTATTGGGTATGAAAGCATGGTGGCAACGTGGTTTCGCCATGGGTGTTGCAGCTCATGGTATTGGTACCTCAAGAGCATTTGCTGTTCACCCTGAAGCGGGTACTTATGCCAGTCTAGCAATGGGATTGCATGGTATCGCTGGAGCCTTGTTAATTCCACTCCTCAAGAACTACATGTGATTAGTTTGACTTAAGTATTTGATTGACCCTGTAGACCTATCAAGCAATTACTTATAAAATATATAAGCAATATAATCCTTCTTCCAAAAGAAAGGAGATGCTTATTAACTACTTAGATAACCGGATTAAGAGTTTAAACAGAGAGCAAATTGATGCTTATTCAAGATACGCACACGCGCTATCCGTGTCGTCCGCAATTGGCGCGGTTAGCTTATTTTTTGCTGAAGAAGAACTGTTGGGAGTAATTTTTAAAATTACAGTTTTGTTATTAGTAACAGCTGTTTTATTTAAATTTGGAATACATATTTTAAGGGGAAAAAAATGATCATCGATAAAAGTACTGTCCAATTAATTTTACTAATATTAATAACTATATTTAGTGCATTCTTATTAAGAGCCTCGAATAGAGTCAATAAAGAACGAGAAAAAGAAAGAGCTGCCCGAAAAAATCAAGTGACCGAGATAAAAACAGAAGCTTCTTGAGTAATAATGGTGGCTTTAGCCGCCATCATTAAATTACTTCTTAAAGCTAGGCTTTGATCGAGGAGTAACCCTTGCAGATGGGGATCTGGCAGTTGATGAAGTTCCAGGAGAGCTTTGATTGCTTCTAGGACCTTGAGCTGTCTTAATTGCTTGTATGCCATTACGCATAGGGCGTGCGCCAGGTGTTGATGGCTTTGTTCCAGCACGAGGAGGCAAGCCTGTATGTTGCGTCAGGATTTGCCCACGTACTGGTTTTTGAGGTACTGAAAAATCACGTGGATTGTTGGCTTCCACAGCTTGGGCTGATTTTCCGAGGTAAGAGTTCTTGCGACGAGGACTTTGATAAGTCCCATCTGTATTGGGTTGATAGTTAGGAATCAAATGGTGTTTACCGTTACCGATCAAATCAGCACGACCCATTTTTTTCAAAGCTTCGCGAAGAAGAGGCCAGTTATTGGCATCGTGATAACGTAAAAAAGCTTTATGTAAACGTCGACGCTTTTCACCGCGAACAATGTCTACTGTTTCACTATCACGCGTTACTTTGCGAAGTGGATTCTTATTCGTGTGGTACATCGCAGTGGCTGTTGCCATTGGTGAAGGGTAGAAAGTTTGAACTTGATCAGCTCTAAAACCATTCTTCTTTAACCAAATGGCTAAATACATCATATCTTCATCACTGGTACCTGGGTGGGCAGCGATAAAGTAAGGGATCAAAAATTGCTCTTTGCCAGCTTCTTTAGAATACTTATCAAAGAGTTCTTTGAACTTATCGTAAGCGCCCATGCCCGGCTTCATCATCTTTGATAAAGGACCTTGCTCAGTATGTTCTGGAGCGATTTTTAAATAGCCACCAACGTGATGCGATACCAACTCTTTAATATAGGCTGGTGCTTTAACCGCCAAATCGTAACGAACACCTGATCCAATCAAAATCTTCTTGATACCTGGCAGCGCTCTTGCGCGACGGTACAACTGAATCAGTGGTGTGTGATCGGTATTGAGATTAGGGCAGACATCTGGATAAACACAAGATGGTTTACGACAATGCGCTTCAATCTCTCTTGATTTACAAGCAATGCGGTACATATTGGCAGTAGGGCCGCCTAGGTCAGAAATAATGCCTGTAAAGCCAGGAACTTTATCTCTGATGTCTTCAATTTCTTTAATGATCGAATTCGATGAGCGGTTCTGAATGATGCGACCTTCGTGCTCAGTAATGGAGCAGAAAGTACATCCACCAAAACAGCCGCGCATGATATTGACTGAAAAACGAATCATTTCCCAAGCAGGGATCTTGGCATCACCATATGAAGGATGAGGAGCTCTTGCATAAGGTAAATCAAATACAGAGTCCATCTCTTCGGTTGTCAGAGGAACTGCTGGTTGATTTAACCAAACATCTCTGACCGATGCGCCTTCACCATGTTGCTGAACCAAGGCACGTGCATTACCTGGATTGGTTTCAAGATGAAGAACACGACTAGCGTGGGCATATAAAACAGGATCTCGTTTAACAGCTTCATAGCTCGGCAAACGAATCACAGTCGTATCACGCTCTAAGCGCTTCTTGGCGCTTGGTACCAGAGTGATCGCTTGAACTGCTGGTGCTTGAGCTTTAGCGGGTTCCTCTAAAGTACCGTCAGTTTTTTTACAAGTAGTGCCTTGCTCTTGAGCTTGCTCGTCGGGACTGAGATAAGGATTGATGGCTGCATCAACAACGCCTGGCTCATCAACCATACTAGAGTCAATTTCAGTAAATCCAGGTGCTGGATGACGTCTAACAAAAGCGGTGCCACGGATATCAATGATATTGGCGATGTTTTCACCTTTAGCAAGACGGTGAGCAATTTCAACAACAGCACGTTCAGCATTTCCGTAAAGCAAGATATCAGCTTTGGCATCAATCAAAATAGAGCGACGTACTTTATCTTGCCAGTAGTCATAGTGAGCAATGCGTCGTAATGAGGCTTCGATACCGCCCATCACAATAGGTACCTCAGGATAAGCTTCACGACAACGCTGTGCATAAACTAAAGAACAGCGATCAGGACGATTGCCACCCACGCCACCAGCAGTGTAAGCATCGTCACTACGAACTTTGCGATCAGCCGTATAACGGTTGATCATAGAGTCCATATTTCCGGCAGCTACACCATAAAATAAATTGGGTTGACCTAGAGTTTTAAATGGATCAGCAGATTGCCAATCTGGCTGAGAAATAATGCCTACTCTAAAACCTTGGGCTTCTAACAAGCGACCAATGATCGCCATACCAAAACTAGGATGATCAACATAAGCGTCACCCGTTACAATGATGATGTCGCAGCTATCCCAACCCAATTGATCCATCTCTTCTCGGCTCATTGGCAAGAAGGGGGCTGTACCGAAACACTCTGCCCAATACTTAGGATAAGAGTCTAATCGGGGTGAGCTTGGAATCAGAATGGGATTAAAAGGTGCGTTCACGGTGCGTATTTTAGGCTTTTTAAGCACTTTGTGCTTGTTTAAGCTGGCTATTCTTGAGCGGAACCTATTTCTCAGATAGAAATGAGCTAGCTCAAGAGCTCAGACCTGAGTAGGTCTAAGCTAACTGAGATGATGATTTTTTAGATTTGAACTGCGGGATTTAAGCTGTAAACACCCACCACACATGTTTTTGCTAAAACATGTCCTTTCATGGCTTCAAGTGCTTCTGCGCCTGTAAATGGACCTGAAAGTGGTAATTTCTCAACTGATAGTGCATAAATCGTGAAAACATATTCATGCTTGATTTCATCATTCCATGGTGGGCAGGGACCGTCATAACCAAAGTAATTGCCAGACATTTCTGTATCACCTTTGAACCAGGCTGTGTAGTCATTGATACCAGCCAGGCCTACAGGACTCTGATTGGCCGTTTTTCCTCTGGGTGTGACTGATGAAGAGTGTGAGCCAGCTGCAATATGAGTGGTAGTTGCTGGGATGTTAACCAATACCCAGTGATAAAAATCAATGCGAGCTAGGCTAGCTGGTACTGTTTGACCTTCTTGATTGACCTGATCCCCTTGGCTTGGAACATGTGGATCATGACAAATAATTGCAAAAGACTTTGTCTCGCTGGGAGCACCACTCCAAGAAAGTTCAGGATTTTTGTTTGAAGATAGGGTGATGTGGGTCTTTGGATCAATGACCGCAAAAGCAAATTCACCAGGAATAACACCATGATCTTTAAAACTTGTACTTGTGGCTTGCATCATCAACTCCTCAGTCAGTTTAGATTTTCATCTTATTGGCTCTATTAACGCCAACCAATTTAATCAATGCTTGCTTCATCGCTTCAACTTCCTCTTCGGGAAGCATACCCATGATCTTACCTAAGTAGGCCACATGTCGGCGGATTCCACCGTGCGTTCTTACTTTGGGTGTTTGAAGTAGAGCGTCTAATAAACGCTCGGGGATAGGCATTTGCTTCCACTTATCAGGTGTCATCTGGCTCATTTCTTCAGCAAGATGATGGCGGGCCTCTAATCGGCGCTTTATTTCCGATTTACTGGGCTTTTCGTAAACTTGTTCTTCTTCAGGCGTATTTGATTGCTTCATAATGTTATTTTCGCAGACTCTTACACATTCATCAGAAAAGTAGAACTCTTCATGGCAACCAAAGCAACTATTTTTAAAGTTAACCTCTCGGTGGCTGACATTGATCATTCTTACTACGCTGACCATAGCTTAACCCTAGCAAGGCACCCAAGTGAGACTGATGAACGGATGATGATGCGTTTATTAGCGCTTTCATTCAACGCACATCTGCTCAATGATTTATGTAATGGCGATGGTCAATTAGTGTTTGGAGCGGGTTTATCGGACCCTGATGAGCCGGATGTTTGGTTAAAAGACTTCACAGGCCAAACTAGATTATGGGTAGAAGTAGGGCAACCAGAAGAAAAGCCGATCAGTCGCGCATGTTCAAAATCTGACAAAGTGATCGTTTATGCCTATCACCATGCTGCAGAAGTGTGGTTGAAGGGTATTCAGAACAAACTGACTCGTATGGATAAATTATCGGTTTACCGAGTGCCTTCAGAGATATCTCAAGAATTAGCTAAATGGGCAGAGCGGAGTATGCAGATTCAGGCAACGGTTCAGGATGGTCAGCTCATGCTCAGTCATAGCAAAGGCAGTATTGAAGTGACTTGTGAGCGCTGGAAGTAAACATACTAAGTAAGCAAACTAAATAAGCAAACTAGTAATGAGGTGGTAGCTCATCTCGGGGAGTATTACCGTCAGATGGTAGATTGCTAGCCATTTGGAGTTTGAGAGCTCGCGCTTCATTGATGAGCATATCAATTTGTTGCTGCTGCTTATAGATAGTTTGGTTGAGCTCTTCCACTAAGTCCTCAGTGAAGCTCAACTTAACTTCAATATTGGTGATGCGTTCATCGCTTGTCATGTTCATCTCACAAAGGGTAAGTTCAAAGCATAATCGAAGTTTGAGCTTTGGTCATGCTAGGATGCCCAACTTTCTCTAAATTAAAAAATAACAAAAAGCCAATAACAATCTTAATACCTCGAACACATCATTAATGACTCAACTCAATTTTCGCACCATCTTCTACCTGATTTTGCCGACCATTCTGTGGGCAGGTAATGCAGTCGTTGGTCGTTTAGCTGTTGGTGAAGTTTCACCGCTTTTACTTAATACCATCCGCTGGCTGCTAGCAGCACTAATTTTGTTACCCCTGGGTTGGCAGGTTTTCAAACCAACAGCACGTATCTGGAAATACAAATTACGTTTTGTATTGCTTGGTTTGTTAGGTATGGGTTCTTACAACGCTCTTTTATATCTTGCCTTACAAACTTCGTCACCCATCAACCTCACTTTGATTGGCGCCAGTATGCCGATTTGGATGTTGGTGGTGGGCGGAATTTTTTATTCTCAAACACCACTAAAACGCCAACTGCTGGGCGCAGTCATTTCATTATTAGGGGTGGTATTGGTTTTATCGCGGGGCGATTTAACAGTATTGCTAAATTTAGAATTATTCCTTGGCGATTTACTGATGGTCATCGCCACCATTTTTTGGGCTTTTTATAGTTGGATGCTCAGTCGTCCAGGAGACAGTCAAGAATTACAGTGGCCATGGGCAGAATTTTTATTGGCCCAAGTGGTGACGGGATTCATGTGGTCACTTCTATTTGCTGTTGGTGAAGTAGTCACACACACCATCCATTTTGAACTGAGCACCTCAACAGTTTTAATTCTGCTATTCATCGCCATTGGACCTTCGCTCATTGCTTACCGATGCTGGGGTCTTGGCGTCAGTGCTGTTGGTCCAGCCATTGCAGCCTTCTTCGCTAATCTAATACCTTTATTCACTGCATTAATGTCTGCAGCCATGTTGGGTGAGCCTCCGCAACTCTTTCATGGTTTAGCATTTTTATTAATTGTGGCAGGTATCTTTGTTTCTTCGAAATTGAGTTTTAAAACAACTTAAATCAATTTAGACAAGAATAAAACGACCGTCTTCCATCTCTGCTTGAGGGCGAACCCAGTAATCGTTAGTTTGATGAGATAGATAGACGTAAGCCATCTCTAAGCTGGCTTCGATCTTGGCCAAGCCGAACACTTTATAAAATCCACCAGTTTTCTTATGTTGTAAACGGCTTCCAATTGGAAATAAGCCGTCGTTTGTTTTTTCCATAGACATCATTTTGCTGACTTTCTTTAAGATTTAAAAAATACAATCTATAACTATTAAGTAAAGAATATTACTCCTCTGGGCTTGCTACAGATTAATTGCGAGATAATAGGCTCAAGAGAAAACTATGACACTAGAACTAAGAGCCCAAGCCCTGCAATGTTTAAGTCTGAATGATCCTGATGCCAAGTGTCAGGCAGTTAAATCTTTACGTGAGCAATATTTACTGGGTCAAGTCAGCATCCAAACAGTAGAGAAGATGTCATCTGAAGATATTCAGATTCCGGGTCGTCCAGAACGGCCACTTTTAGTGAATCCCGGCTTAGTGAAGCGTCGCTCCATGGTGACCGAAGAGGGGCGAGCAGTTTTAATGCACGCCTTAGCTCATATTGAATTCAATGCGATTAACTTAGCCTTAGATGCTATTTGGCGTTTTGAAGGGATGCCAAAAGATTATTACGAGGATTGGTTGAAGGTCGCCTCTGAAGAGGCTCTTCACTTTCAATTACTGAATACCTATTTAAAAGACCAAGGATTTAGTTACGGTGTTTTCCCAGCACATAACAGTTTGTGGGAAATGGTTGGTAAAACAACTGATTCCATTCTTGCAAGAATGGCTTTGGTCCCCAGAACGATGGAGTCTCGAGGGTTGGATGCATTGCCGCCGATTACAGAAAAGCTCGAACAAGCGCATGATCATGAAGCTGTCAGAATTTTGCAAATCATTCTGAATGATGAGGTGGGACATGTCGAGATTGGTAACCAATGGTTTAACTATGAGTGTCAGCGTCAACAACTAGAGCCCATTCAAGCTTATGCAGATCTAGCGCAAAAATATGAAGCACCTAAACTCAGAGGACCCTTTAACTATGCTGCTAGAAAAGCAGCAGGTTTTACCGATGCCGAGTTAGAAGCTCTAAATATCAAAGCCCTGCTTTAATACTTTTAAGCTAAAAATGGGATCAATTGATGGTGCCCCAGGAGAGACTCGAACTCTCACGCCTCTCGGCACCGGCTTCTAAGACCGGCGTGTCTACCATTCCACCACCAGGGCATCTTACTTATTTGGCTCCTCGAGCTGGGCTCGAACCAGCGACCTACGGATTAACAGTCCGGCGCTCTACCAACTGAGCTATCGAGGAATAGTCGTAGATTATAGCTTGGTTTTTCAAGGATGCCAAATTCGCCTAAACTTTGTTCTAATGCCTATTAGACTACCGAGACATCGATGATTATTACTACTAACTGGGCCGAATCTCAAGATCTTATCAAGCCCATTCGTTATCAAGTATTTATAGTGGAACAGCAAATTCCAGAGGAAGAAGAGTGGGATGACGATGATTTTGTCGCCATTCATGCGCTGATATTCTCAAATAATCAGCCCATTGGCACTGGAAGACTCATTATTAATGATGCAGATCCAGCTAATGCAAAAATAGGGCGTATGGCTGTACTAGAAAACCACCGATCAAAGGGATATGGACGAGCTATCCTCAAAAAACTGATTGATCTAGGTAAAGAAAAGGGCGTTCAAGTTTTTACCTTGCACGCCCAAGTCTCGGCTATCTCTTTATATGCTTCAGAAGGATTTATATCTGAAGGTCCCATCTTTGATGAAGTCAATATTCCTCATCAAAAGATGATCCTAAGGATTTAAAACCACTAAAAATCAAATGTGGCACTTGCTCTAAAAATTCGAGGTGCCCCTGGATAAAGTGTATTTGAGCCGTAAGTCTGACTCACATCGCGCCAGTAGAATTTATCAAATAGATTCTCAATACTCAGGCGGTAAGTTGCTTGACTAGAACCTAACTGATCGATGTACTTAAGACCTGCGTCAAACTTATGATAGCCAGGAGCTGTGATGCTGTTATCTAAGGTAACACCTTTACTAGAAATATAAGTCCAGCCACCTTGAACACTTAAATTCTCAATTTGTGGCAACAAATAATCAGCAAAAATAACAGCTTTCCAATGCGGAATACCTACAGCTTGCTTCCCATTTTGTGAACTCAATGAAGCACCTGATTGCTTGGCTTCTAAGTACATGGCGCTCGATAATAAATTTAATCGATTGGTAGCTTTAAAAGCCAAAGTAGCCTCAGCACCAGTATTGGTGACTTTTCCTTCTTGAACTAATGTTGATCTGCTATACCCAACTGCCGAATCATAAGCATAGTCAGTAGCATATTCATTAGGGCGTTCAGATTGGAAAATAGCAAAGCTGAATAAAGAATCATTATTAATCGCATACTTGCTACCCATCTCTACTTGCTCGGTTCTTCGTGGCGCCATCACTTGAGAGTTTCTAAAACTATCCGGCAACGCAATCGTTCCTGGCTCGATCCCTTTGCTGTAGCTGACATAGTTGGTGTGTTGGCTTGTTAGGGCATGGCTTGCACCGATCTGGGGCAGGTGCCAGGTTTTGTTGAGCGATGAATATTGATTACCTGAATACACATTATAAGCAGCCTGTTTCATCTCAAGGACTCGGTGCCCCAAAAATAATTTAGTTTTTTCTGTTAATTGAATTTGATCATGAGCAAATAGGCTACTTTGACTATGATCTAAGATTTTATAAACAGTTCCTGTACTACTTGTACTTGGACTGATATTGGCATTCAGACTATAAATATTATCTTGACCTCTAAATTCATAAACAGAAGCACCTTTATAAACAGATCTCTTTAGCTCTGAAATACCCAACGTCCATTGATGATGGATTGTTCCAGTTTTAGCCTTACCAGTTAAACCTGTTTGAAAATGATCGTTGCGTCGTACTTCACCATCACTTCTGAAGTCATAAACATTGAATTGTCCACCAGAAGTAAAATCAGATGGATACGCCACTCGATCATTAATCTTTACTTCGCTTCGATTGGCATTCGCAAAAAGCTTCAATGAATCATTGATCTCGTGATCAAGGCGAAGACCTAAATTCTTTGATTTAATTTCAGTTGGTAAAACCCAAGAGTAATGCGACAAATTAATATCTGATTTAACTGAAGGAAGGGTTGTACCACCTAAAAGCATCAAACCAGGCACTGACTTTTGACTTTTATCTTGGTGCTCAAAATCAAACTTTACTAAAGTCTTAGAGCTAATTTTTGCATCAGCAGCAAGGCTAAAAAATTGTCGTTCACCTTTAGCATCTTTGACATATGGACGAATATTTTCATGGGCAGCATTGATACGAATCCCCAGTGATTTTGTCTCACCTAAAAATGTGCCATAGTCTGCTGCCACATATTGCGTGCCTCTTTCCCCAGTACCTAAAGTGATGGACTGAACATCTTTTGGTCTCTTGGTGACATAGTTAATAATGCCACCTGGTGATGCGGCACCTGCCTGCATGGCACCAACACCTTTAAGGATCTCTAGGCGCTCTTTATTTTCAAAAGCAATATTTTGTTCGCCGGTAACGGACATGCCATTAATTCGATAGCTTGTAGCCGCATCTAGTGGAAAGCCTCTGATATAAAGATTCTCGTAATAACCCATTGCTGCGTAATAGTCACCAATGGAAGCATCCAATCTCGCTGCTTCAGACATCACGCGTGCTTGACGATCATCCAAAAGATCTTTTGAAATCACAGTAACTGAAGCTGGAATATCTTTCAGTGCGACTTCTTCTGTTCCTCCAGGACCACCAATCATGGCAGACTTGGCAACATAGCCAGTTCCTTTTTCACCCGTGACCACTACTGGTGCTAACTCTGCCTCACTTTGGGCATAGCTCTGTGAGCTAATGAGCGTCAGCCAAGCGCATGCGCTTGCTATATGCTTCTTTTTTGGCGTATAAGCCATCGTAATACTCCTTAAAAGGAACGATGGCGAGTGGGGGATGCGGTTTTGAACGCTTCCCTGCGCTCGCATTATCGAGATCAGGTTCAACGGGTATTTCTCACCCACATCAAAACAACTAGATGCAGGACCCCGAGCTAATATCTAAAACTTCTAGATATGTCGATTATAGGTATTTTTTAGATTTGGTGTTGCTTGATTAAATGGCTGACACATTCTTGGGCTTGAAGAGCCCGCTGCTCAAATGAGCCAGAGATCATCTGATAAGGTATTTGCAACTCTTGAAGTCTTAGCTGGATTAATTCATGAACAGCTGCTTGGGTTTTCGGCCCGTCTCTTTGAACACCGTCACTGACCCAAGGTAAATCTTTCTGAGTGAAGAGGGTGAGATCGTAGTCATGTTGCGCGGCAATCTGATCCACAAGAACATCAGCTTTACCAAAAATGACTTGGTTATAAATACTCGTAAGAAGAGGCGTTGTGTCACAAAACAATAGAGCATATTCAGAATCTTTAGAAGAGATCTGCAATGTTTGACCCAAACGTTCTTCTAGTACTTTTTGCTCTCGAGCAATTAAGATTTGTTCCTCTAGTAAAGGCGTTCTTTGAGATTCTTCAACGAATAGTCTTAAATACTCAGGAACCCAGTTACTTGAATGACACTTAGAGAAGTAATGTGACAAACCTTCAGCAAGACTGGATTTGCCGGTGCACTCAGCACCAATGATGGCGATCTTAAAGAGGCGTGTCATGCTGAGACTTTATTACTCTGCTGTGTCTGTTCTAGGATCTTCTTAGACCATTGCTGCCAACCCCAAAAACACAAAATAACAAATAGTCCATACAGTCCGGCAGTCAAATACAAATCAGTATAGATATACAAGCCGATATAAATCGGGTTGAGGGTCAACCAAACTAACCAGTTCTCAATCCATTTTTGAGCACTCATGAAAGTGGCAACAATACTTCCTGCTGTTAAAAAGGCATCTGTATTAGGAACAACAGAACTGGTGTAGTTCGCCAAAGCAAATTTAATAGCAATAAACAACAAAAACCAAACTAATAAACAAGCCACCAACATTTTCTTAGGGATGTGACCGAACTGCTTTAACAGTGGAGGATTTGCATCAGAAGTTACATCTACTTTGCGGGTCCAGCACCACCAAGCATAAATGGCCATGCTGATAAAGATGAGTTGAAGGGCGGCATCACCAAATAAACCAGAACCATAAAACACAAAAGCATAAGTGGCGGAACTGGCAATAGAAAAAGGCCAAGTTAAAACATGGCCTTTGGCATTTAAGCTCACGCAAATTAATGCTAGGAAAAATGCAGCGATTTCCATGAGCGTGATTTCTAGGCTTTTCTTAAGAGGAACTCAGCCGTCACTGCGGCTGCATCTGGAGTTAAAGCACCTTCCAGGATGAGATTAGCCGCCTGGATAAATGACACTTTAATAAATTCAGATACTTCGCCGTCCATATTTTTAGGCTCGAAGTCCTCAGGCAAGAGCAAATCATAGGTATAAAGACTCTCATCATGAAGGCCTTTCGGTTCCACAATGCGCCTTACGTGGATATGACCAACAGGATTGGCCAGTCTAGCGATCTCTAGAGGCACGCCAGCTTCTTCCCATAATTCTCTAATGACTGATTGTTGCAAGGTTTCATCGGCACTGATACCGCCGGCAGCTAGGTTATCCAACATATTGGGGTCAGTTGCCTTGATATTGCTACGAAGACCTAAGTAAATCTCTTGTTGAGAGGTGTAGCCATTGATATGGCAGGCACGGCTATGGAAGCCCAGTGATCTAAATACAGCTCTTTCCATCCGAAAGCGCTCATGACCCATATCGTCTAACCAAGAAAAATGCTCATTGCGCCAGCCAGGGGCCGAATCATTGTTTTTTAAGAACTCCGCTAAATCTTGTAATAACTGACTTAATAGAAACGGAGAAAGGTTCTCTAGCTGTAAATGATCGCCAAAGTGAACCAAAGCAGGGGTCTCTGCTTGCTCCATATAAGATTCAACCGTTGGAACGTAGTCAGGTTGGATATGGCCAATAATCTCACTGCCATAGCGGATTTTTAACCAGTTATCTGGTGCAGGGCGAAGGGCTGTCTCTAAAAGCTCCTCTAATGCAGCTCGGGTTGTGGCAGAAATAAGTGACATATTTGTATTGTTTTTTAATATTATTGGATTATCTTCTAAACAGTCTGATGTAGCCTTATTTACTTAGAGAGTTTTTTTATGTCTTCCAACAGCCAAAATACAGATTTCGATGACTTTGAACCTCTCATACAGGCGGGTCATGCTATCTGTTCATCAGCCATCGTTGAGGATCTGGGTGATGGTTTTCGGTTCATGGTCAGAAGTTCAGATATTGCCTCAAAAGTAGGTGATATTGATCACCGAGTGGATGCCACATTACCTGCTTTTGTGATTCGTCATGATGGTCAAGTTCACGCTTATCTTAATCGTTGCGCTCACGTGGCAATGGAACTTGATTGGCAACCTGGACAATTTTTTACACATGATAAAACGGCCATCATTTGCGCTTCGCATGATGCTCAATATTTACCAGAAACAGGTGAGTGTATTTCTGGACCTTGTCCACAAGGAGCTATGTTAACGAAACTAGACGTACAAGAAAAAGATGGGCAGATTTTTCTCTGTCAAGCTGTTTAGGATATTTATTTACAAATTTTTAGTAATAAAAATAGTTCATTAAAATATATTTTGTAACTGCTTAATTTTTAAGCAGGCCAGCTCAAGCATTGAAGCACATGGGCTTTTGAATATTTGAATCAAAGTAGTCCACACTTTCTGTGGATAAGTTTTTTAAAAATAATTTATAAATTAATTATTTTTTCCTATTGACAAGCCTTAATTAAATTTTGTATGGTAGTTGATTACATTTTTACTTTGCCTCTAGAAACGGTCCTTGGGTATCTGGCCGCATCACTCACGACGCTCTCTTTTTTACCTCAGGTGATTCAAGTTTATCGAACCAAAAACACCGATGCGATTTCTTTTTGGATGTATTTAATTTTTAGTACGGGCGTATTTTTTTGGTTCGTATATGGCGTGATGATTCAGGCTTGGCCAGTGGTCGTTGCCAATGCGATTACACTAGTGTTATCTCTTTCAATTCTATGGATGAAAGTTAATGAAAAATCTCATTAGATTACTTAGTACTTTGACCTTATCTTTGATGGTTGTTGCCTGTGCAACAACACCTTTAACTACGGCTGATGGCGAAACCTTCCAAGATATTCAGACCAAACTGCTAGGGGATATGCCGATTCCGGGTGGGGCGGTAATTATTCATGATAAATCTCTGATTTTGGGTTCGGGTGACACCTGGGCTGGGAGAGTTGCCATTGGTGCTGTACAAAACTCTACTGAGACTTTTACATTCTTCAGAGAGCAGTTCCAAAAAGCTGGTTGGACTTTGGTTTCTTCAACTAAAACCAAAAACAGCATCTTAGTGTTTATCAAAAAAGACCGTACAGCTACCATTGAGATTGAAGATGGTTCTATGCTTGGTAAAACAGGTGTGATGCTAACAGTAGCCCCAAGGAGTTCGGTGACACCACCAGTGGGCAAGTAAAATTGGTCCCGCCAACAGACTTTTTTCCCGAAAAAGGTGACCTATGAACTATATAGAATATAGCTCTACGGTGAGGTGACTTTTTAGAGTGTACAGATGGGTGCCAATTAAGTGTACAGAAGTTACCTTGCTGATTCTAAATAACTCTGCAGGAGATTCCCGTCCGCTCCGCCAAAAAAAGTAGAGCCCTAAGTCTATGATAAATAATGGATTTAGGGCTTTTTTGTTTTTAGAGTTACCTAATTTAGTTCCCAATATTTAGATAGTAATTCAGGGGTATTTTTCAGCTTACTTATTAGTAACTTTGCTTCAACATGTTTCAACGTTGGTGTTTATGTAAAAATCCTATCAAATTGTGTGTGTATTGTTTGATAAATTAGTTAAAACCAGCACATCTTTACAGTGTGGGGTGTTTCGAGTCGGATATTTATTCAGATGCCATTTCATTTTTTTAAAATTACTTATGTCCCTTCTTAACTCAAAGTATGACTAAGAGATCCTCGGACTCAAATATTAAATTCATGGAAAAATTTTTACAGCGTGTGGCCGTTTTTCTGCTTATGTGTTTTCCGTTGATAGCTATTGCTCACGGGATCAGTGAAGCAGATAAACAAAGTATGCTTGATGGTGGTTATATCCGATATATAAGTCTAGGTGCAAGCCATATGCTGACAGGATACGATCACTTGCTATTTTTATTTGGGGTTGTTTTCTTTTTAACAACGTTCAAAGATGTCGTTAAGTTTGTTACTGTATTTACTATCGGCCATTGCATCACATTGGTATTTGCAACATTCTTTTCGATCACTTGGAACTACTGGTTAGTTGATGCCATCATCGCAGTGAGCGTGATATATAAAGGTTTTGATAATAATGGGGGATTTCAGAAGCATTTTAATATGGCTTCACCGAATTTAATCAAAGTTGTTTTTGCCTTTGGCTTACTGCATGGATTTGGTTTATCTACTCGATTACAGCAATTGCCATTAGGAGATGATCCAATCCATATGTTGATCCGCATATTGAGTTTCAATGTTGGTGTAGAAATAGGGCAGATTGCTGCTTTAGTTGTGATGGTTGGAGCTTTAGCTGTTTGGAGAAAAACAGAGTCCTTCACAAAGTTTAGTTATTTTGCCAACTTGGGTTTGATTGTTGCAGGATGTTATTTGCTATTCGTACAGCTACATGGTTATCAGCATGATGTTAATGGTGAGACCTTTAGGTTTCCTGCTGGAGAACATCGACATATTCATGAGGATATGGATATTCAAAAAACAACCGACCCAAATAGAAATTCACTTTAAAACTCAAAAGGAATCAAAATGAAAAAATATATCCCAATCATGAGCTTTCTAGTGACACTTACCTTTTCAAATGTCTCATTAGCAGGTCCCGGGGAAAGTTGCCATTTTCATGGTTCCAAGCCAGCTGCCGAAACAGTTATCTTGAAGTGTGCTGATCAGCGTAAAGAAGCTCTTGTAAAGAGTGGTAAGTTAGACAAATCTTGGGAGGCAATAAAACATAGCTCCATTGATCTAGTTGATGCAAATAAAGGTAAAGAGTGGAAAGTACAATACAAGAATCCAACGCTTCATGATAAAACCAAGCTAAATCTTTATATATTTTTTACTCCACCTGGCAACTTTATCGCTAGTAATCACACTGGTAAGTAATTGCAATAACGAGGGAAATGAAGTAATTCGTCCCTGAAAGAAAAATTCTATAAACAATGCTAGGATGTAGGTATGTTTAAAAGATTATTACTCATATCTTTGGTGCTTGCTCTCCCAATTCAGGGCTGGGCTGCATCGAATATGCAATTTAAACATCAAGTTTCAACTTCTAGTGTTGAAATTTTAGAACCCTCGCATACTTGCCATCAGGTTTTGGATTCCTCATCAGAAGGAGAGCCTTTACAACATAGCCCTTTGCAAGCTGATGAATGTAATTCTTGTTCTCTATGCATGGGGTTTGGTTATTTACCGTTTCAGGTTTTCACCTTTCCAATGACCTTCAATGCAATTTTCGACACCATTAGTAGTAGTTTTGAAAGCCACAATGTTCTGGCTTTAATCAAACCACCCATTCTGTAACTCTTCCTTGCATAAGTCCGCCCAAATTTTGGGTATGGTTGTTATTGGAGAGTTTTATGAAAAAATTAATATTTTTAGTTGTAAGTTTTGTGGCGATTCAAGCACATGCAAATTCAGCATGGCTTGAGCAAAATAAGATTGTTGGTGAAATTGGGGGTTGGAAGGTCTACGCTAAAGAGCGGACTCTCAACAGAAGCTCCCCCAATAAAAATATTTTTACGCTAAGTCAAGCTATTGAACGTACGTTGCAATATCAGCTTGATTCAGTCAATTATCTACCTGGTTCTGACTCTATTTCAGATTACTATGGATTGACTCCAGCCCAGCGCTCTGCACTTCAGCAACGTTATTCAATCATTTATGAGACTTCAAAAGCTTATTACGAGTTAGTAGCTCTTAATGAAAAGTTGATTCATATGGAAGATGTGCTTGATGCGGTTGAGTCAGCGTCTGAACTTGCGTCTCGAATGTACAAAATTGGCAATATCAATGAGCTTAAGCTCCTTAAGCAAAATAAAGATTTATACAAAAAAAGACTCGAATACAAAGCTATGCAGACTAAGCATATAGAAGCTAAAGAGCGTTTTATTCAACGTTTGAACTTTGATAATCGAAATCCTAAGATTGATGTTGATATTCGTTTGCCAGACCCACCCAAAGAGTCTAGAAAACTAAGCGCCAAAGAATTAAAAGGAATTGATCTTAGTACTACCGGTAACCCTGGTTCGGTCCAAGTACGATCCACTGCTCGAATTTCATATGAGAGTTATTTGGAAAAATTTAATAAAACCAGATCTTACAAACATGAGATTTTGCCTACTCAGAAAAAGATTTCTGAAGAGAATTTACTCAGATATAACGGGATGCTAATTGATGTATTTCATTTATTAGAAGATTCAGAAAATCAAAGTAAAGCAGTTATTGAATATATAGATGCCAATGCGGCTTTCTTAGTCCAGTCTGCAAAATTAGAAAAAGATCTAATAGATGCGCAGATGGATTTCTCAAATATTAATGTGAGGTAAAAAATGAACACACGAAGAAAATTCCTTACTGGAGCAGCTGTAACGATGGCAGCAGCTGGAGTTAGCCGTCATGCTTTAGCAAGGTTGCCAGAACCAGTGATTCAAAATAGTCCTGATACGATGAAACCATTGTTGCCTAATAATGGGCGTGATTACAACCCAGTAGTGACACTCAATGGCTGGACCTTGCCTTGGCGAATGAATAATGGGGTTAAAGAGTTCCATTTAGTGGCAGAACCAGTTGTTCGAGAAATGGCGCCAGGATTTAAGGCTCATTTATGGGGTTATAACGGCCAATCACCAGGACCCACGATTGAGGTGGTTGAAGGTGATAAGGTACGAATTTTTGTTACCAACAAATTGCCAGAGCACACTTCTATTCATTGGCATGGTCAGCGTTTACCCAATGGTATGGATGGTGTAGCTGGATTAAACCAACCAGCGATTCCAGCAGGTAAAACTTTTGTATATGAATTTACAGCACGTCGACCTGGAACATTTATGTATCACCCTCATGCTGATGAAATGACTCAAATGGCTATGGGTATGATGGGTTTTTGGGTAACACATCCAAAAGAAAAAAATCCTGATATCAGTGAAGTGAATCGTGATTTCTGTTTCTTATTAAGCTCATATGATATTGACCCAGGAAGCTTTACGCCTAAGCCAGCAACCATGTTAGATTTTAATATTTGGTCTTGGAACAGTAGGGTATTTCCAGGTATTGACTCGCTCAATGTTCGCTTGAATGATAAGGTTCGAATCCGTGTGGGCAATTTAACCATGACCAATCATCCCATACATCTCCATGGGCATGAATTTCAAGTTACTGGTACTGACGGAGGCCCAACCCCTAAATCAAATCGCTGGTATGAAGTCACAACAGATGTTGCCGTGGGTCAAATGCGTCAGATTGAATTCTTAGCTGATGAGGAGGGCGATTGGGCTTTTCACTGCCATAAGAGCCATCACACTATGAATGCAATGGGCCACGATTTAGCTAACTTGATTGGAGTGGATCATCGTGGATTTGCCGGAAAAATTAAAAAAGTTATTCCTGACTATATGGTGATGGGTGAGCGTGGTATGGCAGACATGACCGAAATGGAAATGGCTATACCTGAAAATACTCTTCCAATGATGACCGGTGATGGGCCTTATGGTTCTCTAGAAATGGGTGGTATGTTCACTGTTTTGAAGGTTCGTAAAGATCAAGCGCCTAATAACTATAAAAATGCAGGGTGGTTCAAACAACCTAAAGGTACTCAAGCATTTGAATGGAAAGGAGCTACGCCTGTTGCTCCACGTAATAAAGATGCCGGGCAGCCAGCTATGAAGCGAATGCATTCTGCGCCGGATATTGAAGTAAAAGTTAAAAAGCCATCAGGCACTTCAACTCACAACCATTAATTAGGGATTAAAAATGAAATATAACCTTATTTACTTAGTACTTGGTTTGACTATCTCTCAACTAAGCTTTGCTCATGGGGATCAGCATAAGAAGCCAATGCATAATCAAATGGTAGCCCAACAAGAAGATTGGGGTATTGGTGGTAACAAAAATGAAATAAATCGCAATATCGCAATATCGATGTCTGACGATATGAAATTTAAGCCAGAAAAAATTGATATTAAGTTAGGAGAGACTATTCGATTTGTCATTAAGAACAATGGTAAGTTGATGCATGAAATGGTTATTGGCACAAAACCTGTACTTGATAAACATGCAGTAATGATGGTTAAAAATCCCAACATGGAGCATGATGAACTCTATATGGCGCATGTATCTCCTGGAAAATCTGCAGAAATAATTTGGAAATTTAATCGTTCTGGCAGCTTTGACTTTGCCTGTTTAATAGCTGGGCACTATCAAGCGGGTATGGTTGGCAAGATTGAGGTGAAGTAATGAGACCTCTGATTGCAATTGGCTTACTTTTGCTTAGTTTTTCTTCCTTGGCAAATGAATGGACTAAGGGTGAAATTCGTCGCCTAGATATTGATAATAAAAAAATAACGATCAAGCATGAAGAAATCAAAAATCTTGATATGCCTCAGATGTCTATGGTCTTTTATGTTGAAAATTCAGAAATTCTCAAAGGGGTTAAATCTGGCGATCAAATTGAATTCATAGCTGATCAAAAAGGAACCAAATATTTTGTAAAACAGATTAGGAAGTCTCAATGAATCTTAACTTTGAAAATTTAAATGGTAAAAATTTATGAATTCTCCAAATAAAGATAGAAGATTAATAATCATTGGATTTTTGCTGTTACCTTCATTTAGTTTTGCATCACCCACAAAACCTTTGATCACTATGTGGAAAAGCCCAACTTGTGGATGTTGTAAAGACTGGGAAATTTATCTTCAAAAAAATGGCTTTAATGTGAAGGCAATTCCTGAAGGAAATGAACAAATTCGTATAAAGCTAGGAATGCCTATCCAATATGGTTCTTGTCACACTGCATTAGTAAATGGCTATGTTATCGAGGGGCATGTTCCAGCATCAGAAATCAAAAGATTGTTATTTGAAAAACCTAAAGCACTGGGATTAGCTGTTCCCGCGATGCCTATTGGCTCACCTGGGATGGATGGCCCTGAGTATAGAGGGAAGAAAGACTCTTATGATGTTCTTTTAATTAGTGCAAATGGTAAGTCAAGTATTTATCAGTCGTATAGATAATAATTCCAAGTAACTCTGCTGGTGATTAGTGAGATATCCGTTGCGTTAGGGGGTTACAACACTACTAATACGGGTAACGTACAGCTATAGTAATATGATCATTCCTGAACCATCTTAATAAGCATTTAAAATGAAACTCACACATTTAAAAAACTATTGGCAACAGCTACCAGACTTTAGCTTAAGTCACATTTTACTAAGAATACCTTTGGCGATTGTATTCATACAACAAGGTCTTAGTAAATTTCCATTTGATCCTGCAACTGGCGCTGCACTAGGATTACCCTCGTTAGTTTGGTGGTTTGTATGCTATGGAGAGGTTGCTGCTGGCGTTGGATTATTGGTTGGCGCATTGACTACAATCCCTCCTCTAAAAGATATCCCAGTAGTAGCCGAGTTAGGAGACTTAATTACACGCTTTAGTGGCATCACAATGTGCTGTGTAATAACAGGCGTTATCTGGGTAGTTATAAAACCTGCGAGCTTAACGCAGTTTATCTTGAACGACAATTTGCACTTATTTCTTTGGGTTGGTGGCTTGTACTTTGGGCTGAGAGGAAACTGGGCTGTTGCTGTCCAAAAACAAATACTAAGTAAAAATTAACCGTAAAGACTTCTACAGTCTTTGCAGAGTAAAGACGCACATTTTGGATTGAAATAATGGGTCTTACTTATTATTTACCTCTTTACGAGAAAGTATGAAAGTAGGACCATACTCATATCCAAACTTGATACTGGTTATGAGTTTAAACATAGATTATGGCAACTTTGAAAAAACTAGTAATGTAAGTAAAGGGTTTTCTTAGTGAAATCATGTTGGAATTTAGACTTTTTTCGATAAAAACTGGAACTGCTAATTAACAAGCATATTCCAAATACACAAGGATTTGCTTATGTTTGGACTTCTCAAGATGCTGTATTACCTCTTTAACACAAGTAACAAAATTATAAATCCCAACCTTAACCCGCTTAAATATGCCCCGCTTCAGGTCAAATTCATTGCCACTATATTGTTAGCTTGTTTTTGGTGTCTTGCATTCGGAGTGTACTTCAAGAAATTTGATGGTATCGGGTACAACATGTTTGGCCATATTGCTGTTATCAGCATGACGTTTATAACTTGGGGCGTGTTTAAACTTTCCAAAAAAATCTATGGTCCCCGTCAGGGCACACAGGCCTATTTGCGTGCACCAGATTTTGCGAGCCGTTGTGATGAGTTAACTGATGAAGAAAGACTCGCTAGGATTGAAATTTTAAAGAAAAAAATAATTATACTTTGCAATTTGGCCTCGCCAACAGGAATCGAACCTGTGTCTACCGCTTAGGAGGCAGTTGTACTATCCACTGTACTATGGCGAGCTATTTAAACCTTAGCTCTTTGAGCAGAGCGTAAGCTTAACACTTAGCTCCCCAAACTAATATTTCAAATAACGTCTTTATCTCTTAAAGCTTTTATTTCTTCTGCACTCAGCCCCAAGCGCTCTTGTAAGAGTTCATCGGTGTGTTCACCCAATAAAGGTGGCGGCCGATTTTCAACAACAGGTGT
Organism: Polynucleobacter meluiroseus; assembly: GCA_945881875.1. GTDB lineage: Bacteria > Pseudomonadota > Gammaproteobacteria > Burkholderiales > Burkholderiaceae > Polynucleobacter > Polynucleobacter meluiroseus_A. Next base: position 362,056 of record CAMCVH010000001.1, on the reverse strand, counting down.
GGCACTCATTCTCATCGGGCTTCTGACTAGAGGAACTTTTCCAGCTGTTGGATGAGACATCTCCATCTTGATATCTCTGGCAATTACTTGCTCGTTTTCAAATACCTCTTTGAAATTATTGATCGGTCCGCAAGGAACGCCTGCATGATCCAAAGCATCGATCCATTCTTTTTTAGTTTTCTTGATAGTCATCTTTTGCAAAAGAGGAATCAGTTCATCGCGATGACGAATACGTTCTGGATTCGTTGCAAACTTCGGATCATCGGCTAACTCTTTGCAAGCACCAGCTTCAACAAAATGTCTAAATTGACCATCATTACCAGCAGCCACGATGATCCAACCATCAGCAGCCTTAAAGGTTTGATAAGGAACTATGTTCGGGCTCGCATTGCCCCAAGAATGAGGGGCAACTCCACTGGTTAGGTAATTACTAGCTACGTTTGACATGGTGGCAATCTGAACATCTAAAAGAGCTAAGTCAATATGTTGACCAATACCGGTGCGATCCCGATGAATGACCGCTGCAAGAATCGCAGAAGTGGCATACATACCCGTAAAAAGATCAGCAATGGCTATCCCTGCTTTTTGGGGACCACCACCTGGAAGGTCCTCTTTCTCACCAGTAACGCTCATAAAACCACCCATACCTTGAACTACAAAATCGTAGCCAGCGCGATGAGCATAAGGGCCTGTTTGGCCAAAACCAGTGATAGAGCAGTAAATTAGATCAGGTTTGATAGCGTTAAGGCTTTGATAATCAAGGGAATATTTCTTTAATTGGCCAACTTTATAGTTTTCAATGACGATATCGCAGTCTAAAACCAGTTTTTTGATAATTTCTTGACCTTCTGGCGTCGAAATATCCAAAGTCATAGACCTTTTATTACGATTAATCGCTAAATAAAAGGCAGATTCTGAAGTTTCTTGACCCTCAGAATCCTTCAAAAAAGGAGGGCCCCATTGGCGGGTATCATCTCCGGTAATTGGCCTCTCAACCTTGATTACATCGGCTCCTAGGTCAGCTAGGTTCTGCGCAGACCAGGGTCCAGCAAGCACTCGACTGAGGTCTAAAACGCGAAGATGATTAAGTGCTCCCATGGAACTCATTTTCGCATGTGGATACAATTCTCCGCCATGGCTACAAAAAAATCAGATCAATACAGCGAATCGTCCATCAAAGTCTTAAAAGGACTTGAACCGGTCAAACAACGTCCAGGTATGTATACCCGGACCGATAACCCCTTGCATATGATTCAAGAGGTGATCGATAACGCCTCAGATGAGGCCCTAGGTGGCTACGGTAAGCACATCGTCCTCACAATCCATACGGATGGTAGCGTGAGCGTCGAAGATGACGGTCGAGGCATCCCTGTAGGTATGCACCCAGAAGAAAAAAGACCCGTGGTTGAACTGGTATTTACTCAGCTACATGCAGGTGGTAAGTTCGAAAAAGGCTCCGGTGGCGCTTATGCATTCTCGGGCGGCTTGCACGGTGTGGGTGTTTCAGTCACCAATGCGCTTTCTAAGCGCATGGAAGTCACCGTTTGGCGTGATAAACAAATCTCTACTTTGGCATTTGAAGCGGGCTTCGTGGTCGAGCCTCTCAAAACTAAGATTGCACCCATGGGTGACCGTTCTAACGGTACCCGTGTGAGAGCTTGGCCAGATAGCAAATATTTCGATAGTGGCAATATTCCACTGGCAGAACTACAAAGACTATTGCGCTCCAAAGCAGTTCTACTGCCTGGCGTTAAAGTCACATTGATTCAAGAAAAAGGTGGCGAGCCACAAACTTGGTTGTACTCCCACGGATTAAAAGGCTACCTAGATGAAGCCATGGCGCAAGGCGGCCATAGCCAAGTTGTTATTCCAGCTTTCGATGGTGAGCACTTTGCTGATCCTAATCGCCCTGGTGAAGATTCTTTTGCTGAAGGTGAAGGCGCTAGTTGGGTGGTGGCTTGGACTGAAGAGGGCGCACCGGTTCGTGAAAGTTATGTGAACTTGATTCCGACGCCAGCGGGCGGTACGCATGAGAGTGGCTTGCGTGATGGATTGTTCAATGCCGTGAAATCATTTATTGATATTCATGCATTACAACCAAAGGGCGTGAAACTCATGCCCGAAGACGTCTTTGCTAGAGCCTCTTTTGTTTTATCAGCCAAAGTATTAGATCCACAATTCCAAGGTCAGATCAAAGAGCGTTTGAATTCTCGCGACGCTGTACGCTTGGTATCGGGCTTTGTAAAGTCTGCTCTTGAACTATGGCTCAATCAGCATGTTGATTACGGTCGTAAATTAGCAGAGTTAGTCATCAAGCAAGCTCAAGCACGAACGCGTGCCGGCCAAAAAGTTGAAAAGAAAAAATCATCAGGCGTCGCTGTTTTACCAGGCAAGCTGACTGATTGCGAAAGCGAAGACATTTCTATGAATGAAATCTTCCTCGTTGAGGGTGATTCAGCCGGTGGTTCTGCGAAGATGGGGCGTAATAAAGAGTATCAAGCCATCTTGCCTTTACGCGGTAAAGTTTTAAATACTTGGGAAGCTGAGCGTGATCGCTTATTTGCCAATAATGAAGTTCATGACATTGCTGTAGCGATTGGTGTGGACCCTCATGGCTCTAGCGATAATCCTGATTTATCTAACTTGCGTTACGGCAAAGTTTGTATCTTGTCTGATGCCGACGTTGACGGTGCGCATATTCAGGTGCTGTTATTAACTTTATTCTATAAACACTTTCCTAAACTCATGGAGCGCGGTCATGTTTACATCGCACGTCCTCCTTTGTTCCGTGTTGATGCTCCAGCTCGTGGCAAAAAACCAGCTCAGAAACTCTATGCATTAGACGAAGGCGAATTGCGCTCGATCGAAGACAAACTTCGTAAAGAAGGTTTGCGTGAGGGTAGCTGGCAGATCAGTCGCTTTAAAGGTTTGGGTGAGATGAATGCCGAACAACTTTGGGACACCACACTCAACCCAGATACACGTCGCTTGTTACCAGTGACTGAAGGCGCCTTTGGCGAATCTGAAACGATTAAAACCATGGACATGTTGATGGGCAAATCAGAATCAGGCGCGCGCAAGACTTGGTTAGAAGAGCGCGGCAACGAAGTTGAAGCAGATATTTAAAGTAAAAAATAATGACAAAAAAGAAAAATAATCCGAATCAAGAACCAGATCTGTTTGCCAATATGGATGATTCTGACGAGATTGAAACTCAGTCAGAAGCTCAGCCAGAAAAGCAAACTGCTCCTCGTCGTATTGTTCCCAATACGCCAGATGTTGATTCTTTAACGTTAGCAACTTATGCAGAGCGTGCTTACTTAGATTACGCCATCAGCGTGGTTAAAGGCCGTGCTCTGCCAGAAGTGGCTGATGGCCAGAAACCTGTTCAGCGTCGCATTCTGTTCTCCATGAACGAAATGAACTTACGTTCTGACGCAAAGCCTGTTAAAAGTGCTCGCGTAGTCGGTGATGTATTAGGTAAGTTTCATCCACACGGTGACCAATCTGCTTACGATGCTTTAGTTCGCTTGGCTCAAGATTTTTCATTGCGTTATCCATTGATTGATGGCCAAGGTAACTTTGGTTCACGTGACGGTGATGGTGCTGCAGCGATGCGTTATACAGAAGCACGCCTCACTAAAATTGCTGGCTTATTGCTCGATGAGATTGATCAAGGTACCGTTGATTTCATCCCTAACTATGATGGATCAATGCAAGAGCCAAGACTCTTGCCCGCCCGTTTACCATTTGTCCTTTTAAACGGCGCATCAGGTATTGCAGTCGGTATGGCGACAGAAGTGCCATCGCATAATTTAAAAGAAATTGCAGGCGCCACGATTGCGCTGATGAAAAACCCCAAGCTCAGTCATGAAGAATTGATGAGCTATGTACCAGGCCCTGATTTCCCGGGTGGGGCACAGATCATTTCATCACCTTCTGAAATCGCTCAAATTTACCAAGCAGGTCGCGGTAGTTTGAAAGTGCGTGCGCGCTGGGTGATTGAAGACATGGCACGTGGCCAGTGGAAGTTGGTGGTGAATGAAATGCCACCAGGCACCTCAACACAAAAAGTACTTCAAGAAATCGAAGAACTCACCAATCCTAAGATCAAGATTGGTAAAAAAGCGCTTACTCCAGACCAAAATAACTTAAAGCAAACGATCTTGTCTTTACTGGATTCTGTTCGTGATGAGTCCAGCAAAGATGCGGCGGTACGTTTGGTGTTTGAGCCTAAGAGTAAAAATATTGATGTGAATGAATTCGTCACGACCTTGTTAGCGCATACCTCTTTAGAGTCGAATGCGGCGATTAACTTAGTCATGATTGGTAATGATGGTCGACCACGCCAAAAAGGCTTGGGCGAGATTCTGCGTGAGTGGATTGAGTTCCGTGTTGCAACAGTGACACGTAGAACTGAGCATCGCTTAGCTAAAGTCAATGACCGCATGCATATTTTAGAAGGTCGTCAACTCATCCTTCTCAATATCGACAAAGTGATCAAGATCATTCGCGGTGCTGATGAGCCTAAAGCTGACTTGATGGTGGCATTTAAATTATCGGAGCGCCAAGCAGACGACATTCTTGAAATTCGTTTGCGCCAATTAGCTCGTTTAGAAGCTATCAAAATTGAGCAAGAACTCAAAGAGCTTAAAACTGAGAAAGATGATTTAGAAAGTCTTCTAGGTAGCGATACACAAATGCGTAAACGCATCGTTAAAGAAATCGAAACCGATATGAAAACCTTCGGTGATGAGCGTCGCACAATTATTCAGGAAGAGAAAAAAGCAATTGCTGAAGCTAAAGTCGTTGATGAGCCAGTGACTGTGATTATTTCTCAACGCGGCTGGGTGAGAGCTCGTCAGGGTCATGAACATGATCCGCAGCAATTTAGCTTCAAGGCTGGTGATGGCATGTATGGCACTTTTGAGTGTCGTACGACAGATGTTGTTCTAGGCTTCGGTAGCAATGGTCGCGTTTATACCGTTCCTGTTGCAGATTTGCCTGGAGCTAGAGGTGATGGTTCGCCATTAACGGGCTACGTGAACTTGGCTGCTGGCACTCAGATGGTGGCTTACTACGCAGGTCACAATGATGACTTACTCTTGCTATCGATGCGATCAGGTAATGGTTTCTTGGCCAATGTGACTGACATGACCACCCGTAATAAAGCGGGTAAATCTTTTGTGGGTGTGGATGCTAAATTTGCACCAGGTGATGCGCCGTTACCTCCAGCCAAAGTATCTGAAGGCATGAAGCAGGTCGCTTGTTTGTCTGAGAACAGTCGTTTATTGGTATTTGCTTTAGATGACTTAAAGCGCTTACCGACAGGTGGTAAGGGCGTTATCTTGATGGATCTAGAAAAAGGCGAGAGGCTTCAATCAGCGATTGCTGTTGGTAGTGCTGGCGCCACCATCTCTGGTTTGGGGCGCACTGGTAAACCAACGGAAGCATCCTTGGATGCGAAGACACTGAAATCCTTTGTGGTAAGCCGTGCTCGAAAGGGACATGCTCTAGAGCCAAAAATGAAAGATGCCAAACTCACTCCGGTGACTTGATATTAAACTTAATTATTTATAAAGCGAGTCATCATGAGTGAAGTAAGCGAGTTTGATTTTATTTTCGGTTTTTTTGATTCCGTTACACAAGGAACAAGTCTGCTTGAATGGGCGATTGCTTTTTTAATTTTTAATACGATCGCAATGTTACCTAAGGGTGAGGCCAGTAAAAATCTTTCTGAAATGGCAGACTTTAGTATTAAAGAAAAGATTTCAAAGTTTGAATATCTCAAATGCATACCAACTAACTTAATGAGAACGCTTCTTCTTGGAATTGTTCTTTTTATAGTGAGTTTTATTTCTGGAGTGTTGCTTTATATACCCCTGTTTCTAATTGAATTGGTATCTAATACCAACGTTATCAGCAACGGATTTAGTAAGGTCGCATTAGTCTTTGGCTTAGCAGTTTCAATGGCACTCGTTGCTAAGAAATAAACAAGACTTACTCAATCTCAGCAATCAACTCGATTTCTACACAAGCTCCCAAAGGGATTTGAGCCACACCAAAAGCACTGCGCGCATGTTTGCCAGCTTCGCCAAAAACTTCAAACAATAACTCTGAGCAACCGTTCGTCACCAAATGATGCTCGGTATATTCTTGGGTGGAATTAACTAAGCTCATCACTTTGACGATGCGCTTGACGCGATCTAGATTGCCAAGGTGCGCTTGCATGGTGGCCATCAAATCAATCGCAATACTTCTTGCCGCAGCTTTGCCTTCCTCGGTGCTCATATTCAGACCCAACTTACCCACTAAAGGTTTGCCATCTTTTTTAGCAATATGCCCAGATAGAAAGAGGGTATTTCCTGTTTGGGCAGACATCACATAGGCAGCAGCCGGTGCACCAGCAGATGGCAGGGTAATGTTCAATTCTTTTAAGCGTTGTTCGATATAAGACATATTTTCTCCAAGAATGTTGTTATTGTATGACTAAGCTTTTGAGCTAATCCAGCTTGGTTAGAAGACCATTGCTAAATCCCCACATAAGCCAGTAAATAGGTGCTTGTGGAGCCCTCTAGACTCTTAAAAAAGTGTAAAAAGTTCTTTTAACAAGCAATTTCCTCTTGGCATCCGCTATACTTCTGTCAATATTTTTAGATCTACCTCATTACTTAGACACTATGAAAAAACTACTAATTGTTGCTGTAACACTCGGAATGATGGGTTCAGTTCAAGCCCAAGCACTTAAAGGCGACGCTAAAGCCGCCGAATCCAAAGTAAGCATGTGTATTGGTTGCCACGCTATCCCTGGATACCGCTCAAGCTTCCCAGAAATTTACACAGTACCTCTTTTAGGTGGTCAAAATGCTGCTTACATTGCAGCCGCTCTTCAAGCTTACAAAAAAGGCGAGCGCAAACATCCAACGATGCGCAGTATTGCTGCCTCATTGAGTGATCAAGATATGGCTGATATTGCTGAGTACTATGCGACTCAAACATCAGCAACAACCATCAATAAATTGAAGTAAGTAGGAGCCCCATATGAAACGTATTTTGTTGGCAGCTGTAACAGCATCTTTTGTATTCTCAGCCAATGCAGCAGATCTAAAAAAAGGTCAAGAACTCATATCAAAGGGTGCTTGTATTGGTTGCCATGGTGAAAACCTCAATAAACCTGTTGTTGCTGAATATCCAAAGCTAGCAGGTCAGCCAGCTGACTACCTTTACCATGCTCTTAGATCATACAAAGTAACGAATAATCCTAATCTTGGTCGTAGTAATGCCATTATGGTTGGTCAAGTTGCTCAATATTCAGATAAAGACTTGAAAGATATGGCTGCCTATATTTCTAGCTTGCCAGGAACAATGGTGATGAAGAAGTAATTCTCTTTCACTCAATTAAAAGCCGCTGAATTGAAAAATTGAGCGGCTTTTTTAATGCTTACTTAGCGGCTAATTGGCCCTGTAAGAGGTGCTCTTTCATGAGCTTTTCTGCTAAATCGGCATCACGAGCTAGTAGGGCAGAGAGTATTTTGCGGTGCTCTATCAATGAACTTTCCAGACGACCACGCTTACTCAGCGAATCACGTCTCTGAAGTTTTAATACTTTTCTCAAATCTAAAATAACGCGTTGCATCCAAGGATTGGCGCAAATCTCTTGAATCTTGTCGTGAAATTGCTGATTAATGGCAAAAAACAGATCCAAATCTCGATCAGCAGCAGAGCGCTCTAACTTCAAATGTAGACTATCTAGGTCATCTAGCTCCTTTTCGGTCGCTATTTTGGCGACTTCTCGACAAGCTTGACCCTCTAAAAGGGCCAAAACGGTAAAGATTTGGCTTAAATCAGACTTTGAAACCTCAGTGACATAGGCCCCACGACGCATTTTCATGGTGATCAAGCCTTCCGCTGCCAAAACCTTAATGGCTTCACGCATAGGTGTGCGGCTAATACCGTACTGAATAGCTAATGCTTGCTCGTCAACCCAGTCTCCAGGGGCGAATTCATGCGAAAAGATGCTGGTTCGCAGTCTTTCAGCTACTTCTTCATAGAGGGGTCTTGGATTAAGTGTCATTTTGAATTATGAATTATGAATACATAAATATAAAAAGGCAAGGTAATTACTAACAATTATCTGTTAAATTACGGTTATAAGTTCAAGTGTTGTGGAGATGAGATGAGTTCAAGTAATAACAAATGGCCGTCATTCAGTAACCCAAGCATTGAAGCGTGGGAAAAAGCTGCTGCTAAATCAGCGCCCAATGGTGATGTCAATGCCTTGGGTTGGAAAACGCCTGATGACATCAAACTAAAAGCCCTCTACACAGCAGCCGATACAGAAGGCTTGCCTTTCTCCAACACATTGCCTGGTTTCGAGCCATTCGTTCGCGGCCCGCAAGCGACCATGTATTCCGTTCGTCCATGGACTATTCGTCAATACGCTGGTTTCTCAACCGCTGAAGAATCTAATGCTTTTTATCGCCAAGCTCTTGCAGCTGGTGGGCAAGGTGTATCGGTCGCTTTTGACTTAGCCACTCACAGAGGCTATGACTCTGATCATCCTCGTGTAACAGGTGATGTGGGTAAAGCAGGAGTTGCCATTGATTCTGTAGAAGATATGAAGATCTTGTTCAATGAGATTCCATTGGATAAAGTTTCTGTTTCCATGACCATGAACGGCGCGGTACTACCAATCTTAGCTGCTTATGTTGTAGCTGCTGAAGAGCAAGGTGTGAAGCAAGATCAGTTATCTGGCACGATTCAGAATGACATTCTGAAAGAATTCATGGTGCGTAACACTTACATCTATCCTCCTGAGCCATCGATGCGCATCATTGGCGACATCATTGAATACAGCTCTAAAAACATGCCCAAGTTCAACTCGATTTCTATTTCGGGTTACCACATGCAAGAGGCAGGTGCTAACCAAGCTTTGGAATTAGCTTTCACCATCGCTGATGGTAAAGAATATGTCAAAACTGCCATAGCTAAAGGTTTGGATGTCGATGACTTTGCAGATCGATTGTCATTCTTCTTTGCCATTGGTATGAACTTCTACTTAGAGGTAGCCAAACTACGAGCTGCTCGTTTGTTATGGTGGAAAGTCATGAAGGAGTTCAATCCTAAGAACTCTAAATCATTGATGTTGCGCACACATTGCCAAACATCGGGTTGGTCTTTAACAGAGCAAGATCCCCATAACAACGTGGTTCGTACGACTATAGAAGCCATGGCAGCGATCTTTGGTGGCACACAATCTTTGCACACCAATTCATTTGATGAAGCCATTGCTTTACCAACTAACTTCTCATCACGCATCGCTCGTAATACGCAGTTGATTCTGCAAGAAGAAACACACATCACCAATGTGATTGATCCTTGGGCGGGCTCTTACATGATGGAAAAGCTCACTCATGACATGGCTGATAAAGCATTAGAAATCATCCAAGAAGTTGAGACCATGGGTGGCATGACGAAAGCTGTTGAGAATGGCTGGGCCAAATTAAAGATTGAAGCTGCCGCTGCTGAAAAGCAAGCGTGTATTGACTCTGGTAAAGATGTGATTGTTGGTGTTAACAAATACAAGTTAGCCAAAGAAGACAACATCGACATCATGGCCATTGATAACAACAAAGTTCGTGATTCACAAATTGTTCGTCTGAAAGAAGTAAAAACCAAGCGCGATAGCGCGAAGGTTCAAGCCGCATTGGATGCACTCACGCACGCTGCAGAAACTAATACAGGTAACTTATTAGCTTTAGCCATCGATGCGTCTCGCCTAAGAGCAACAGTAGGTGAAGTATCTGATGCATTAGAGAAAGTCTTTGGGCGCCATCGCGCCGATACTCAAAAGGTGACTGGTGTGTATGCAGCTGCTTATGACTCAGCAGAAGGCTGGGATAAATTAAAAACAGAAATTGCCGACTTTGCTAAAGAAGAAGGTCGTCATCCACGCGTGATGATCGCCAAGCTGGGCCAAGATGGTCATGATCGTGGTGCCAAAGTTGTTGCTACAGCATTTGCGGACTTGGGCTTTGATGTGGACATGGGACCTTTATTCCAAACCCCTGAAGAGTGTGCCCGCCAAGCCATTGAGAATGATGTTCACGCCTTAGGTGTCTCAACTTTAGCTGCAGGTCATAAAACTCTAGTACCCGCCATCATTGCTGAACTTAAAAAACAAGGTGCCGATGACATCATCGTTTTCGTAGGTGGTGTGATTCCACGCCAAGACTATGAAGAATTGTATGAAGCGGGTGTAAAAGGTATTTACGGTCCTGGTACTCCAATACCTGCTTCAGCAAAAGACGTGCTTGAGCAAATTCGTTTATCGCTCAAGAAGTAAAAATTTATTTTGATCAATAAATAAAACTGAATGAACAAAGAAGATCAAGCCCTCGTTGATGCCATTTGCGGACCAGCTGCAAAGCCTGGCTCTGAGCAACGTCGATCCATGGCAAAAGCGATTACTTTGTTAGAGTCAACCAGACCTGATCACCGTCTAAGAGCTGATGAGTTACTCAATGCCATTCTGCCTAAGAGTGGTAACTCTTTTAGATTAGGTATTTCTGGTGTTCCTGGTGTTGGTAAATCGACATTCATTGAAGCTTTGGGTCTCTACCTTATAGAAAAAGGTCATCGTGTTGCTGTGTTGGCGATTGATCCATCTTCTACTATCAATGGTGGTTCTATATTAGGTGACAAAACTCGTATGGAATTTTTATCAGTTCATGAAAAAGCTTTCATACGTCCAAGCCCTTCCTCAGGTAACTTAGGTGGCGTTGCTGAAAAAACACGTGAAGCGATGTTAGTCGCTGAAGCGGCAGGGCATGATGTGGTGATTGTTGAGACGGTTGGTGTGGGTCAAAGTGAAATTGCTGTCGCCAACATGACCGATATGTTTGTCTTATTGCAATTACCCAATGCAGGCGATGACCTTCAAGCGATTAAAAAAGGCGTGATGGAATTAGCTGATCTCGTCATCATCAATAAAGTCGACTTAGATCCTGATGCCGCTATGCGAGCCCAAGCTCAAGTCTTGAGTTCTTTGCGCTTATATAGCATGCATGGCAACCCTGATCATGCTCACCACGATGAGGCACTTTGGCATCCAAGAGTCATCAAGATGAGTGCCTTGAAATCTGAAGGCATTACAGAATTTTGGGACTTGGTCAATCAATTCCAAAATATCCAAACAACTTATGGACATCTTAAGAGCCGTCGTCAAAATCAGTCGCAGGCTTGGATGTGGGAACGCATTGAAGCAGGTCTTAAGCAAAGTTTTGAAAATAATCAAGCGGTCCAAAAACTATTACCCGACCTAAAGCGTGCTGTTAATGCTGGAGAGATTGCCGCTTCGGTAGCTGCTAGAAAATTATTAGATTTAATGAAATAAGTAAGAAGAAATAAATAAAAAGAAATAAAGGAACACATTCCATGAACGACATCATTAAGCAATTAGAAGCCAAGCGAGAGCAAGCTCGCCTAGGTGGTGGTCAAAAGCGTATCAGTGCCCAACATGGCAAAGGTAAGTTGACTGCACGTGAGCGCATTGAACTTTTACTGGATGAAGGTTCCTTTGAAGAGTGGGATATGTTCGTTGAGCACCGCTGTACTGATTTTGGTATGGCTGATGAGTCTGTGCCAGGTGATGGTGTTGTGACTGGTTACGGCATGATCAATGGTCGTTTGGTATTTGTGTTTTCACAAGACTTCACTGTATTCGGTGGTTCATTGTCTGAAGCACATGCTGAAAAGATTTGTAAGGTCATGGATCAAGCGATGAAAGTCGGAGCACCTGTGATTGGTTTGAATGACTCGGGTGGCGCACGTATTCAGGAAGGCGTTGCATCTTTGGGAGGCTATGCCGAGATTTTCCAGCGTAACGTATCTGCATCAGGTGTGATTCCTCAGATCTCTCTCATCATGGGACCTTCAGCTGGTGGTGCGGTGTATTCACCAGCTTTGACAGACTTTATATTCATGGTCAAAGACAGTTCCTACATGTTTGTGACCGGGCCTGAAGTCGTTAAGACTGTGACGCATGAAGAAGTAACGGCTGAAGAATTAGGTGGTGCCTTAACGCATTCAACCAAGTCTGGTGTGTGCGATCGTTCTTTTGATAACGATGTAGAAGCCATCATGATGTTGCGTCGTTTCTTTAACTATCTGCCGCTATCCAATAAAGAAAAGCCACCAGTTCGAAAAGCTGCCGATACGGCTGAGCATTTGGATTATTCATTAGACACACTGGTGCCGGATAACGCGAACAAGCCTTATGACATGCATGAGCTCATCACTAAGACGGTGGATGATGGTGATTTCTTTGAACTGCAACCTGACTACGCTAAAAATATCATTATTGGTTTTGCGCGTATCGAAGGTCAAACGGTAGGTATTGTGGCCAACCAGCCATTAGTTCTTGCAGGTTGTTTAGATATCAAATCTTCGATCAAAGCGGCACGCTTTGTGCGCTTCTGTGATGCTTTCAATATTCCGGTTGTGACATTTGTTGACGTGCCAGGCTTCATGCCGGGCACTGCTCAAGAGTACGGTGGCATCATCAAGCATGGCGCTAAATTACTTTATGCTTATGCGGAATGTACCGTTCCTAAAATTACAGTCATTACTCGTAAAGCTTACGGTGGTGCCTATGACGTGATGGCCTCTAAACATTTAAGAGGTGACGTGAACTTTGCTTGGCCATCTGCTGAAATCGCAGTGATGGGGCCTAAGGGTGCTGTTGAAATTATCTTCCGTGAAGAAAAAGGCAATCCTACGAAGTTAGCCGAGCGTGAAGCTGAATACAAATCTAAATTTGCTAATCCATTCGTAGCAGGTCGTCGTGGTTACATCGATGATGTGATCATGCCTCACGAAACCAGGAAGCGTATAGCCCGATCTTTAGCGATGCTCAAGGATAAGAAAATAGAAAATCCATGGCGCAAACACGGCAACATCCCCCTCTAATCGATTAGGAAAAGAACATGTTTAAAAAGATTCTGATTGCTAACCGTGGTGAGATTGCTTGCCGCGTGATTAAAACAGCCCGCAAGATGGGTATCAATACTGTTGCTGTTTATTCTGAAGCAGATAAAGACGCACGCCACGTTGAGATGGCTGATGAGGCCGTTTGTATTGGCCCAGCACCGTCACGTGAGTCTTACCTCAAGATGGATAACATCATCAAGGCTTGTAAAGACACTGGTGCTGAAGCGGTTCATCCTGGATATGGTTTCTTATCCGAGAACGAAGCTTTTGCTAAACGTTTAGAAGAAGAAGGTATTACTTTTATTGGTCCCAAGCATTATTCAATAGCTGCTATGGGTGACAAGATCGCATCCAAGAAGCTAGCTAATGAAGCTAAGGTCAACACCATTCCTGGTTACAACGATGCGATTGATACACCTGAGTTTGCCGTAAAGATTGCACAAGATATTGGCTATCCAGTCATGATCAAAGCTTCGGCTGGTGGTGGCGGTAAAGGCTTGCGTGTAGCATATAACGACAAAGAAGCTTTCGAAGGATTCTCAGCTTGTAAAAATGAAGCATTAAACAGTTTCGGTGATGATCGCGTCTTTATCGAAAAGTTCGTAGAAGAGCCACGTCACATTGAGATTCAGGTTTTAGGTGATGCTCATGGCAACACAGTTTATTTATGGGAACGTGAGTGTTCGATTCAGCGTCGTCATCAAAAGGTCATTGAAGAGGCACCATCACCATTTATCAGTGAAGCCACTCGCAAGGCCATGGGTGAGCAAGCTGTTGCTTTAGCGAAGGCTGTTAAATACCAATCAGCTGGAACGGTTGAGTTTGTTGTGGGTAAAGATCAGTCTTTCTATTTCTTAGAAATGAACACGCGTTTGCAAGTGGAACATCCTGTCACAGAGTCGATTACTGGCCTAGATTTGGTTGAGCAGATGATTCGTGTGGCTGCTGGTGAAAAACTATCATTTGGTCAAAAAGATATTCAGCGCAATGGCTGGTCGATGGAGTGTCGTATTAATGCTGACGATCCGTATCGGAGCTTCTTACCTTCAACAGGTCGACTAGTTAGATATCAACCACCAGAAGAGATGGATGGTGTGCGTGTAGATACCGGTGTCTATGAGGGTGGCGAGATTCCGATGTATTACGACTCCATGATTGCTAAATTGATTGTGCATGGCAAAGATCGTCTAGATGCCATCATGAAGATGCGCGCTGCATTAAATAAGTTTGTGATTCGTGGCATCCATTCAAATATTCCATTCCAAGCAGCCTTGATGCAGCATCCACGCTTTATTTCTGGTGACTTCAATACAGGTTTTATTGCTGAAGAGTTTCCACATGGTTTTAGAGCCAGTGACGTCAAGCCTGCCGATTTAGGTTTGATGGATGCCTTAGCAACGGCAGTTCATCACCGCTATTTACAGCGTGCCACAGGTATCTATGGTCAGTTAGAAGGTCATGAGATGAAGATTCCAGATAGCTTCGTTGTAGGCTCTGGCGAACCTGGCAAGATGGATTATGTAACAGCGAATATTGAGCCGACAGCTTCGGGTTACAAAGTTGTCGTTAAAAATAAAACTTATGACATTCAGACTGAATGGAACCCAGGGCAGATTATTTATAACGCAGTCGTTAATGGTCAGCAAATTGCAGCTCAAGTAGAACGTACTAATTTGTTCTACCGGATTCAGTTTGATGGTGTGCGTGTTGATAGCCTGGTCTTGACACCCAATGGTGCTGAAATGCAAAAGTTAATGCCTTTCAAAGAACCACCGGATATGTCTAAATTCCTTTTGTCACCTATGCCTGGTTTATTGGTCGATGTGGCTGTGACAGTGGGTCAAAAAGTAGAAGCGGGACAGCGCTTAGCTGCGATTGAAGCGATGAAGATGGAAAACGTCTTATTAGCCACTCAAGATGGCGTGATCGCAGAAGTGATGGTTGCTAAAGGTGAGAGCCTTGCAGTTGATCAACAAATCCTACGATTTGAATAAGGCTGACATGGCTAATCTAACTACAACAAAGCCATTCAAAATCTTGGGTATTCAGCAAGTAGCGATTGGTGGTGCTGATAAGACCAAACTGCAGAAGTTATGGGTAGAGATGTTAGGTCTTGAAGTCACAGGCACTTTCCAATCGGAACGCGAGAACGTCGATGAGGATATTCTGTCCATGGGTAAAGGGCCTTACAAGGTGGAGGTTGATTTAATGCAACCCATTGATCCTGAGAAAAAACCAGCGGTTCACACCACACCTTTGAACCATATTGGATTATGGGTGGATCATTTACCGGAAGCAGTGGAGTGGTTAACAGCCAAAGGCGTCCGTTTCGCACCGGGTGGTATTCGTAAGGGTGCAGCAGGCTATGACATCACCTTTTTACATCCTAAAGCCAATGAAGAGTTTCCGATTGGTGGAGAAGGTGTTTTGATTGAATTGGTTCAAGCGCCACCCGAGGTGATTGCCGCTTTGAGCTAAAGCTTGATACAAAACCTTAAGCTAAAAAAACAAATACCACATCTAAGATGTGGCATTTTTCTAATTTAGACCTTACTCAACAAGAGTAAGGGAAACTGTTAAGCATAAGCCGACATATAGGTCAGGCCTTTGCGCCACTCTGAGAAAGCAGCCAGCATCGGCGGCAGCTCACGAATAGCTCCAATGAGGAGTAACCCCTTGTTTTTATTCAATTCTTTGCACAAAGCAACAAAATCGTCATCAGATAAATGGTTAAAACCGTATCTCACCGAAGGCTCCTTAAAAGTGTCCTTGTTACTTAAACGAACGTTCAATCGGTTTCGTTGACAGATTTGATACAAATTAGTGATAAATACTTAAGGGTTCGACTTGGGAAGGGGGGACTTTTTCTTCCCCAAAAGGCATAATGTCACTTTTGCTTTGAACGCTTTACGTACTTATAACCATAACTATTTGTTTTACAGGAGTTTTTTATGTCGACTTTGCCCCAAGGCATGGCCATTAGCGCCGAAATTACACCAGACTACGCAACTATTTTGACGCCTGAGGCACTAGCCTTAGTTGCCAAGTTACATCGTGCTTTTGAGCCACGTCGTCAAGAATTGTTAAAAGCACGTGTAGAGCGTACTAAACGCTTAGATGCTGGCGAAAGACCTGATTTCCTCCCTGAGACAAAAGCTATTCGTGAAGGTGACTGGAAAGTTGCTCCGATTCCACCAGCTTTGCACTGTCGTCGAGTAGAGATCACCGGCCCAGTAGAAGCCAAGATGGTGATCAACGCTTTCAACTCAGGCGCTGACTCTTACATGACTGACTTTGAAGACTCCAACAGCCCCAATTGGACGAATCAAATCCAAGGTCAAATCAATATGAAAAAGGCCATTCGTCGCGAATTATCTTTGGAGCAAAACGGTAAGGTTTACAAATTAAACGACAAAATCGCCACATTACAAGTGCGCCCGCGCGGTTGGCATTTGGATGAGAAACATGTAACGGTTGATGGTCAACGTGTTTCTGGTGGTATTTTTGACTTTGCTTTGTTCTTCTTCCATAACGCTAAAGAACAATTAGCTCGTGGCGCTGGTCCTTATTTCTATTTACCAAAAATGGAAAGCCATTTAGAAGCTCGTTTGTGGAATGATGTTTTCTGCATGACGCAAGATGAATTAGGTTTCCCACGTGGCACGATCAAAGCAACTGTATTGATCGAAACCATCTTGGCAGCATTTGAGATGGAAGAGATTCTTTATGAGTTGCGTGAGCACAGTGCTGGCTTGAACGCAGGTCGTTGGGATTACATTTTCTCTTGCATCAAGAAATTCAAATTAGATAAAGATTTCTGCTTAGCTGATCGCGCTAAGGTCACTATGACTGCACCATTTATGCGTGCATATGCTCTATTGTTATTGAAGACTTGCCACAAGCGTGGTGCTCCTGCAATGGGTGGTATGAGTGCTTTGATTCCGATTAAGAACGATCCTGAGAAAAATGCCATTGCTATGCAGGGCATTATCAATGACAAAAAACGTGATGCAACAGACGGCTATGATGGTGGTTGGGTTGCTCACCCTGGTTTGGTTGAAGCTTCTATGGCTGAGTTCAAGGCGGTATTGGGTGATCGTCCTAACCAATTTGACAAGCAAAAACCTGAAGTGAATGTCACTGCTGCTGATTTATTAGATTTCAAACCAGAGACACCAATTACTGAAGCTGGTCTACGTATGAACATCAACGTAGGCATTCATTACTTAGGCGCTTGGTTGGCAGGTAATGGTTGCGTACCGATCCATAACTTGATGGAAGATGCTGCCACAGCAGAGATCAGCCGTTCACAAGTATGGCAGTGGATCCGTTCACCAAAAGGTGTTTTGGATGATGGTAGAAAAGTCACCGAAGCATTGGTTCGCCAATTAATCGCTGAAGAATTGCCAAAAGTAAAAGCTAGTGGTGCAACGGGTCATTGGGACCGCGCTGCTGAGATTTTTGACACGATGAGCACGAGTGAGAAGTTTGAAGAGTTCTTAACTTTGCCTTTGTACGAGGAAATCTAATTGACTATCTTGGCCATCGACACCTCGACACAGTGGTGTTCTGTGGCCTTGGTCAACCCCCAAGGAGGTCGAGATTCATCTCGAGCTCCTTTTTCTATGGTGCGCCATGAGAACCTTGGGCCAGAATCCAGTCAGCATGCCCTAGACTGGGTAGAAGCTTTACTAGGTGAAGCGAATATCTTCTTTAAGGATCTAGAAGCAATTGCCGTTGGCATTGGTCCTGGTGCTTTCACGGGGATTAGGATTGGGGTAGGGATTGGACAAGGTATGGCGTTGGGTGGTTATCTGCCATGCTTGCCGATCGTCTGCTTAGATGCGATTGCTTTAGAAGGCATTGATTCACTCAAACTGCAAAAGGGCGATCATGTTTTAGTAGCAGTGGACGCACGCATGAGCGAAGTCTATTGGGCTCAGTACCAAGTAGAAGCCAATGGACTACCTGAGCGTTTGGGGGATATTCATTTATCAGCGCCGGATAGCGTTGATATGCCAGAGAAAGATTTTTACTTGGTGGGTAATGCAGCTACGGCTTATCCAGAGAAAATGCAGGCACATATTGCAAAGGCTAAAAAAATAGATGCTGATGCTGTGCCGCACGCGAGATCGATTGCACGCTTGGGTTTTGATGCTTTAGAAAAAGGTTTACAAGTCAGTGCTGAAGATCTTCAGCCGATTTATATCAGAGATAAAGTGGCTCAAACAATTGTTGAGCGTACTCAGGCCAAAACTTAATCAAACAGAAATGTCAGAGTTAAGACTATTACCAATGGCTGTCATAGATCTTGATGAGGTCCTTGCGATAGAACAACGCGCACACATGGCACCTTGGACACAAGTGCAATTCACAGACTCTTTGGATGCAGGTCATTGGGCTTATACATTAAGAGTATTAGGTGCTGAAGATGCTCCTGATACTTTGGTTGGTTATTGCGTGCTGATGCCAGGCGTTGATGAAATCAGTCTACTCAATATTGCTATTGATCCATCGCAACAGCGTCAAGGTTTGGCCCAAAAAATACTACTAGTGATGGAAGACCAAGCGCTGGCTAAAAGCTTATCCAAAATATTTTTAGAAGTAAGAGCTAGTAATGCTCCTGCTATTAGTTTGTATCAAAAAATGAATTATCAGCAAGTAGGTATCAGAAAAGCTTATTATCCAATGCATGAAGGGCAACGCGAAGATGCTCTTGTCATGATGAAAGAATTAGTGAGAGCATGAGTCAAACAGATTATTTAACCGCGATGGGTATCAGCACTTGGGTTTTGCAAGATGCTGAGGAGCCTGCTGAAAAACCAATTGAAAATACATCTGCTGTAAACACACTAGTTGCAAATGCAATTGCAGCTGAACCTTCATCTATTCCTGCTTCTCAGCCAATAGCTCCAGCATCTAAAAACGCCACGCCCAAAGTAGCGCCAGTTCAACCCTTAGCGATGGATCCTGCTTACGCGCAAGCTTGGACGTTTGTGATGGATCAGTTAAATGGTGATGCCAGTTTATTGTTTGACAAAATCCTAGCTTCTTTGATGTTGTCCCGAGACAAAGTTCAGATACTCACTAGTAGCGAAGTTCTTGCTGGCAAAGCCACAGGTCAAGTGATCATGGCGATGGGCTCTGATATGGGTAAAAAATTACTACAGATGACTGAGTCATTTGAAGAGCTAAGAGCTACGGTACATTCTTTAGAAGCGGCTGAGATGGAGTGGCCGATTGTTTTGACTTATCACCCAGAGCACCTTTTAAAGCGCCCTTTGGATAAGTCAAAAACCTGGCAAGATTTGATCTTAGCTAGATCATTGATCTAAAAGATCAATGATCAAAACTAATTAAGAACTTAAATTACTTTTCTTTGTTCTTGCGCGAATGTTAAGAAACTCAACAAACAATGAGAAAGCCATGGCGAAGTAAACATAACCTTTAGGGATATGGATATCCATACTTTCGGCTATCAACACCATACCAACGATGGTTAAGAAAGACAAAGCCAATACTTTGATCGATGGATGTCTGTGAACAAAGTCACCAATTGACTTAGCAGCAAACAACATCACAGCAACAGAAACTAAAACCGCTGCAACCATAATAGAAATTTCATCTACTAGACCAACAGCAGTGATCACGCTGTCTAATGAGAAAACAATATCTAAGATACCGATTTGAATGACAGCACCCCAAAATACTTTGACTTTAGCTTTGTTCGCTTCTTTTTGCATATCCTTCTGCTCGATCGGAGCCTCTTCTGCTTCAGCTTCAACTTCCAAATAGATTTCTTTGGAGGCTTTCCAAAGCAAGAATAGTCCGCCACCAAACAGTATCAAATCGCGACCACTAATCTCTTGACCGAATGCATTGAAGAGGGGCTCTGTTAAACCCATCACCCATGTCAAGCTTAGAAGTAACAGGATGCGTGTTATTAAGGCAAACATCAATCCAAAGCGACGCACTTGGTCACGCATCTCGGCTGGTAGACGGTTGGCTATGACGCTAATAAAAATAATATTGTCGATACCTAAAACGATCTCTAAAGCTGCTAATGTCAGGAAGGCAATAATAGTGTTGGGATCTAACAGGAACTCGAGCATGTTTTTAATACCTCATTAATTAAAAAAATTGTGTATAGATTAATTAGTTGGTTAGTTAAGCAATTGGAATGACTATCTAGTGTTTGTGCTCGCCAATGAGATGTAAAGAAT
This sequence comes from Polynucleobacter meluiroseus, assembly GCA_945881875.1. GTDB lineage: Bacteria > Pseudomonadota > Gammaproteobacteria > Burkholderiales > Burkholderiaceae > Polynucleobacter > Polynucleobacter meluiroseus_A. The sequence goes on along the minus strand of CAMCVH010000001.1, from coordinate 341,843 downwards.
CATATTCAGCTTGATTTCTGCTGTGCCAGCGCATGATGAGAATCATGATCAAACAAACAAAACTACCAAATAATAAAATCACAATGGAAATTGGAACATCTAGCCAGATCAATAAGGCGTATAAGCACAACATGGCTAGAACGGAGAGATTCTCGTTAAAGTTTTGAACGGCAATCGAATGACCGGCTGATAATAAAACGTGACCACGGTGCTGTAAGAGAGCATTCATAGGAACTACGAAGTATCCGGACATCCAACCAATGGTTATCAAGAAAATATAGGTGATGAAGAGATAAAGAGGTATTGAGAATAAACCTAGATCTATTGAAACATCAGGAAGAAGATCTTTGCGGTAAATGGCCATGATCATGACCAACACACCCATCATGACACCATACTTCAGCACACCTAGGGCTTTATTGAGTGGTATGCGTGCCGCGGCGTAAATAGCACCGCCTGCCACGCCAAATGCGACCACCGCTTGCAAGATAGCCCCTTGGGACAAAGACATGCCCAAAGCAGACTCTGCCCATTTAAGAACGATGAACTGAAGCGTTGCGCCCGCACCCCAGAAAAGAGTGGTGACAGCTAGAGAGATTTGACCTAAGCGGTCTTTCCAAAGAGTGTGGAAGCAGTGTTTGAAGTCTCTAATAAGACGTATTGGGTTGCTTTCTTGCTTAGGATAGATGGCGCCCGTATCAGGAATTCTTAAATTAAAGCCAGCTGCAATTAAATAAATAACAGCAATGACGCAAATAGCAGCTTCTGGGGAGGTATCAATCCCGGTTTCAATCATCGGAAGATCAAAACCTAAAAGGATCGTAGAGAGCTTGTTAGAGATCAACATACCGCCTAAAACGGTGCCCAAAATGATAGAACCAACAGTTAATCCCTCAATCCAACCATTGGCAGCCACTAATTTCTCAGGTGGAAGTAATTCAGTCAAAATGCCATATTTGGCAGGAGAGTAAGCTGCTGCTCCAAAACCGACGATGGCATAAGCCAAAAGAGGGTGGGTGCTGAACAACATGGCCATGCAACCGACTATTTTGATCGTGTTGGTCATGAACATGACTTTGCCCTTAGGGCGAGAGTCAGCAAAGGCGCCCACAAAGGCAGCTAGTAATACGTAGGATAATACGAAGAAAAGTTTGAGGAGCGGAGTCATCCAAGCCGGCGCATGGAGTTGATATAGCAGAGCGATTGCTGCGATTAACAGCGCGTTATCTGCAAGCGACGAAAAAAATTGCGCCGCCATAATTGTGTAAAAACCTGGTTTCATTCGTACAATTCAGTCATCAACTTCTATTAAAGCACGAAAGTGAGTCTTTTCTGTCCAGACCTATAGTAGCCCATCTAGATACCAACGCCATGCGCCATAACTTAGCGCGTGTTCGACACCTCATGCCCCAATCCAAGGTTTGGGCAGTTGTTAAAGCTAATTCCTATGGGTACGGCATGATCAAAGCCCTTGAGGGACTGTCGCAAACAGATGGGTTTGCTTTACTAGACCTCTCAGACGCACAAGTTTTAAGAGAGAATGGCTGGCAGGGGCCTATCCTAATTTTAGAAGGGTTATTTACTCAGGATGACGTTTTTGAAGCACTCGAATTGCGCTGTGATTGTGTGGTGCATGAGTTGAATCAAGTGGATTGGTTAGAAAATGCCATGGATGCACGTCAAGCGCCTCAATCTACCCACGCCTCATCCATGAGGGTGTTCTTAAAAATGAACACCGGTATGAACCGTTTAGGCCTCAAGCCAGAAATTTATCGTGAAGCATTCCATCGTTTGCACTCCATTGGTTTCAATGTGGCTCATATGACCCACTTTGCAAACGCTGACTATGTCGATCGAACTCCGACAGTTGATCAACAGTTAGAACTTTTTGAGACAACGATTGAAGGATTGTCAGGTGAAACTTCTTTATCTAACTCTGCCTCCATACTTTGGCATCACAACAATGTTCAATGTGATTGGGTAAGACCAGGGATCATGCTCTATGGTGTTTCACCATCGGGTAAGTATGAGGATATAGAACACGCTCAATTAAAAGCAGCCATGTCTTTGAGAACCAAAATCATCGGTATCCAACATTTAGAAGCAGGTGACTCGATTGGCTATGGATCACGCTACCGCACTGATGTACCTATTCGTATAGCAGTGATTGCCTGTGGTTATGCAGACGGATACCCAAGACACGCTCCTGATGGCACACCTGTTTGGATTGCGGGTAAGGGTGGTCTTTCTAACGGAAAAATTTGCCCAATAGCCGGTCAAGTCTCAATGGACATGATTACTGTTGATGTGACAGATATGCCAAATGCAGATATTGGTACGGAAGTGGAGCTTTGGGGCCAGCATTTGCCAGTTGATCGAGTAGCGCAAGCCTCGGGCACAATTGGCTATGAACTTCTTTGTGCTCTCGCTGCAAGGGTTAAGAGGGCTTAATCAAGAGACAACAATTAAAACTCCAAAAATAAGTTATTAATCAGACATAAAAAAAGGAAGGATAAAAATCCTTCCTTTTTCAATTGCACTAGCTAACAAACCTATTGATCGATTAATTACTTACGCCAGATTTGCCACCATGATGGTGTTTTATCATCAGCCGTACTTCTGATCCCAGTTTGAACAATCTTACTGTTCGGGAAGTTAAGTTTTAAAACACGTAGGGCATCGTTACTAAGATCTTTCATACCCAATGCTTCGTAAGACTTGTACAAAATGTAGAGTGCCTCTTCAATAGCTGGAGCGCGATCGTAGTCGGTGACGGCAATTTGAGCACGATTGATCGCTGCTAAAAATGCTCCGCGACGGTAATAGAATCTAGCAGTATTTACATCGCTATCAGCGAGTGAGTTCACGATGTAGCGCATACGATCCAATGCATCTGGCGTGTACTTGCTATCAGGGAAGCGAGTTGTCAATGTTTTGAATGCTTCAAATGCATCACGTGCTGCCTTAGGGTCGCGCTCACTTAGGTCTTGTCCTGTGAGTTTGCCCAAGAAACCCATATTGTCATTAAAAGTAATTAAGCCTTTTAAGTAATAAGCGTAATCCACCATGGCATGTCCAGGGTGAAGCTGAATGAAGCGATCTACAGAGGCAGTGGCTTGAGCTAAATCTTGACCTTTCCAATGACAGAAGGCAACGTTGATCTGAGATTGCTGTGCGTAAGGACTAAAAGGATAGCGTGCCTCAAGTTTTTCAAAATACTTCACGCATTTATCGTAATCACCGCCATCCATGGCATCTTTGGCTTCAGCATAGAGCTTGTTCTGAGACCACTTAGCGGTTTCATCATCAGGACCCCCAGCACAACCTGTTAGTAAGGCTGAGAGTATCAAAACTGAGGACGCTGCAAAAGACCCAAACCTGCGCGAGCAAATGCGACTTAAACTACCGCTACTTATAAATGGAAAGGCACCCAATTTTGGCATTACCAGATTCTCCTGAGAACAATACGTCCGATTATATCGATGAGGACGAGATTATTGCTGTATTTGTACCAGACCACCTCGCAGGTGAGCGTTTAGATAAGGTTTTAGCCCAATTGGTACCTCAACATTCTCGCAATCGTCTTAAAACTTGGATTGAGGATGGTTTTGTCACGATTGCCGGTCAAGTGCCAAAAATCAGATATGCAGCGCAAGCAGGTGACCATATTTTGATCATTCCCCAAGAGAGTGATGAAGAGCAAGCTTTCGTGCCCGAGGATATCGCTCTAGATATTGTTTATGAGGACTCTGAAATACTTGTTATTAATAAACCAGCAGGGATGGTGGTTCATCCGGCAAACGGTAACTGGTCTGGAACTCTTCTGAATGGCTTACTTTATCGTTATCCTAGTATTGCGAATGTTCCAAGAGCCGGTATTGTTCACCGTCTCGACAAAGACACATCTGGTCTACTCATGGTGGCTAAAACATTAGAAGCTCAAACTGATCTGGTTAGGCAACTACAGTCACGCCAAGTTATTCGCCGTTATCTTGCTTTGGCTTGGGGCCAAGTAAGATCTCAAACAGTTCACTCTCCGATTGGCAGAGACCCAAGAGACCGACTCAGAATGGCCTTGATCACGGGATCAGCTGGTAAACCAGCTGTGACTCACATTGAGCTTCTAGAAATGGGTGCCTTTAATAAAGCAAAAGTTTCATTGGTGGCTTGTCGTCTAGAGACGGGACGCACTCATCAAATCCGCGTCCATCTGGAGTCATTAGGTAACGGCTTGGTAGGAGACCCGGTTTACAAAAAGAAGAACCCGGCTGATGCTTCTATTTTAGAATTCATTCGTGGCGGTCAGGCTTTGCATGCTGCCGTGTTGGGGATCAAGCACCCTAAGACTAAAGAAGAGCTTTTCTGGCAAGCACCAATGCCTGAGGATATGAAAGAACTAGCGTTAAGGCTGAATGTTCCAGAGGGAGCGTTATGGCCTGATTGGGAGAGTTTGGATGTTTAAGAAACCATGGATACAGCCAGAGTGGCCAGGAACTGGTCAAGTTCAAGTTTTAATGACTCATCGCGAAGGGGGTGTCAGCGAGGCTCCCTATGATTTCCTCAATATGGGTGAACATGTTGGCGATGACTTGGGTTCAGTTGCTGCTAATCGCTTGATCCTGGGTACTTTCATACCTTCAGATCCTATTTGGCTCAATCAGACCCATGGCACAACGGTCTTTGATGCTGACAAGTGGGTGCCTTATGGCCCATCAGGTTATACGGATACACCACAGGCGGATGCAGCCATTACGAGCTTACCCAACTATGTGCTTTGCATCCTGACAGCGGATTGCTTACCTGTTTTATTGGCTTCTAAAGATGGTCAAGTGATTGGTGCTGCTCATGCTGGCTGGAGAGGGCTCAGTTTAGGAGTGATTGAAGCAACCGTTGCGGCCATGAGGCAAAAAGTTAAAAAGGATGATTTAGAGATTCAGGCATATTTAGGACCGGCGATTGGTCCAGAAGCTTTCGAGGTAGGCGAAGAGGTTAGAGCCGTTTTTATAGAGCATGATAAGAACTCAGCAACAGCCTTCAAGCCCCGAACTGAGTCAGGCAAATACATGGCAGACATCTACCAACTGGCTAGATTAAGGCTCAATGCCTTAGGTATTACATCGATTGAGGGTGGTGGGGACTGTACTTTTAAAGATCAGCGCTTCTTCTCTTACAGGCGCGATAGGGTGACAGGTCGGATGGCCAACTTGATCTGGAAAACTGGCAGTTAAGGATAAGACAGGTGGGGGATGACACCCTCTGTAAACCCTTTAACTCGTTAGGTTGGAGCTTGCAATAGATAGGGTTAGTTCTTATAACTAATTTAACGATTAAACCCCAAAATAGAGCTATTAGACATATAGTTAGGTCTCTCTAATAAGGAAGTTTATGGTCAAGTCGCAAGGCTTAGGTAAAGGCCCCAGTCTCGCTCCGCAACACATGGCACTCATACCTCCTGAGAAGCTGTTGGAGATAGAACAACAATATGCCAAAGATCTGGCAGCTTTATGGGCTAACCCAACCGGTTCAGAAATCAAAGACCGTCGATTTTTAGGTGAAGCTTGGCAAAATCCTTGGAGCCAAGCAACCGTCAATTTCTACTTACTAAATTCAAAACATTTATTAACTTTGGCAGATGCAGTTGATTCAGATGCTAAGGCTCGTCAGCGGATACGTTTTAGCATTGAGCAAATGATCGATGCGATGTCGCCATCTAACTTCTTGGCGACTAACCCCGAAGCACATCAACGCTTGATCAACACGCAAGGTGAATCACTTCGCACAGGCATTCTCAATGCGCTTCAAGATTTAGGTAAGGGTAAAGTCTCTCAAACAGATGAGACTGCTTTTGAGGTGGGTGTGAACATGGCCACCACCGAGGGCGCCGTGGTTTACCAAACCAAACTATTTCAATTGATTCAGTACAAGCCACTGACAGAGCAGGTCTATGAGCGGCCTTACTTGATGATCCCGCCATGTATTAATAAATATTACATCCTTGATTTACAACCAGCCAGTTCAGTCGTTAGATATTTGGTAGAGCAAGGTCATACCGTTTATTTGGTCTCATGGAAAAATCCAGATCCAAGTATGGCTAACACGACTTGGGATGATTACATTGGTGGTGCTATCAATGCGATTGAAACGGTGCAAGCGATCAGCGCCCAAAAACAAATCAATATCTTGGGTTTCTGTATGGGCGGAACTATCACCAGTACTGCTCTTGCTGTTCTTGCAGCTCGTGACATTCATCCAGCTGCTAGCTTGACGCTATTGACGACTTTATTAGATTTCACGGATACAGGCATTTTGGATGTCTTTGTTGATGAGCAATCGGTTCAGCTTCGAGAAAATTCCATTGGCGGAAAAAACGGTGGGCAGTGTGGCATGTTGCGCGGCGTTGAGCTAGCCAATACCTTCTCATTCTTGCGCCCCAATGATTTAGTTTGGAACTATGTGGTGGATAGTTATCTAAAAGGAAACTCTCCGCCACCATTCGATTTGCTTTATTGGAATGGTGACTCTACGAATTTACCTGGCGCGATGTATGTTTGGTATTTACGTCATCTGTATCTACAGAATGATTTAAAAGTCCCTGACAAACTGACTATCTGTGGTGAAAAAGTAGATCTTGGAAAAATCAAATGCCCAATTTATTTGTATGCTTCAAGAGAAGATCACATCGTGCCATGGTGGTCTGCTTATGCGTCAACCAAACTACTTAAATCTGCCAAGATACATTTCGTGCTCGGTGCATCAGGACATATTGCAGGCGTGATTAATCCACCTGCAAAAAATAAACGCAACTATTGGTCCAATCCAAAACTAGCGGCTAATGCTGACACTTGGTTTGAGGGTGCAAAAGAAATCCCTGGAAGTTGGTGGCCAGATTGGGCGAAATGGTTAGCGCCATTGAGTGGCAAATTAAAGCCTGCACCAAAATCTTACGGCAATACCAAATACAAAATGATTGAAAAAGCACCTGGATCTTATGTCAAAGAAAAGGCCAAAGACTAATTAACAGATATAGAGACAGATCAAGCAACAAAATAAGTAACAAATTTATTGTTATTGAATTTAGGAGCAATTAGCTCAACAAGGAGAAGCATCATGAGTCAAAAGCTTGCATACGTAACAGGTGGTATGGGTGGTATTGGTACCGCTATTTGTCAGCGCTTAGCTAAAGATGGTTTTAAAGTTATCGCAGGTTGCGGTCCCAATTCACCGCGTAAAGAGCGTTGGCTAGGAGAGCAGAAAGCTCTTGGTTTTGATTTCATCGCATCTGAAGGTAATGTCGGTGACTGGGATAGCACAGTAGCAGCCTTCAATAAAGTGAAAGCGGATCACGGCAAAGTTGATGTTTTAGTCAATAACGCCGGTATCACTCGTGACACTGTTTTCCGTAAAATGACACCTGAAGACTGGCGTGCAGTGATTGATACCAACTTGAATTCTTTATTCAACGTTACCAAACAAGTTATTGACGGTATGGTCGATGGTGGCTGGGGTCGTGTGATTAATATTTCATCAGTGAATGGTCAAAAAGGTCAGTTTGGTCAGTCGAACTATGCAACAGCCAAAGCAGGCATCCATGGCTTCACCATGTCATTGGCTCAAGAAACAGCCTCTAAAGGTGTCACTGTCAATACGGTTTCACCTGGATATATTGGTACAGACATGGTGACATCTATTCGTGAAGATGTTCTAGAAAAGATCATTGCAACGATTCCAGTCAAACGCTTAGGAACACCTGATGAGATCGCTTCTATGGTTGCTTGGTTGGCCTCAGATCAAGGTGGTTTTTCAACAGGCGCTGACTTTTCTGTCAACGGCGGTTTGCACATGGGTTAAGCGGATTATTGGGCTCTTTAAGCTAGGCGTTGAAGGTCGAATTCGCGCCAACCAGGAGAGCCCATTGTTGCTTTGCAATAACAGCTTTGATTTGCACTTACAATGTAGTCACTCAAGTCATTAAGAACAATCATGGTCACTAAAAAACAATCTGCAAAATCTGCTGGTATCCGAACGATTAAGAAATACCCTAATCGTCGTCTTTACGATACTCAAACGAGTAGCTATGTCACATTAGCTGACGTTAAAGTTTTAGTACTGGGTCATGAGGAGTTCAAAGTCGTTGACGCTAAGACGGATGACGATCTTACTCGTGCCATTTTGCTTCAAATTATTTTGGAGGAAGAGGCGGGTGGAGTGCCATTGTTCACAACACCGATGTTGTCACAAATGATTCGTTTTTATGGGCACTCTATGCAAGGCATGGTGGGTGGCTTGTTAGAAAAAAATATGCAATCGTTCATCGATATGCAGAGCAAATTTGCAGAGCAGTCTCAGCAAGGTGGGGCGAAGGCAACACCAGAAGCTTGGGCACAGTTTATGAATGTTCAGCCTCCAGTCATGCCCGATGTGATGAGTAGCTATATCGAGCAAAGTAAAGCACTGTTTATTCAGATGCAAGAAAGCATGAAAGACCCGAGTAAGGCTTTTAGTGGATTTCCTTTCACGACCCCGACTAAGAGCGGTCAATAAATGGGCGGTAAGATTGGTTTTGTTTCCTTAGGTTGCCCTAAGGCATTAGTCGATGCTGAGCGCATCGTTACCCAATTGCGTTCTGAGGGTTACGAGATCGCCAAAGATTATGCAGGCTCAGATTTGGTAGTGGTCAACACTTGTGGCTTCATTGACTCTGCGGTTCAAGAGAGTTTGGATGCGATCGGTGAGGCATTAGCTGAGAACGGTAAGGTCATTGTTACGGGTTGTTTGGGCGCTAAAAAGAATGCTGATGGATCAGGTGTTGTTACATCCGTGCATCCAAAAGTTTTAGCTGTGACTGGCCCTCATGCAGCCGATGAAGTGCTAGCAGTTGTTCATCAACATCTCCCCAAAGAGCATGACCCCTTTATGGATTTGGTGCCGAAAGCAGGTATCAAGTTAACGCCTAAGCATTACGCGTATCTGAAGATTTCTGAAGGTTGTAATCACCGTTGTACTTTTTGCATCATTCCTAGTTTGCGCGGTGATTTGGTCTCACGCCCGATTGGTGATGTATTACTAGAAGCGCAACATCTATTTGAAGCAGGCGTTAAAGAGTTGTTGGTAGTTTCTCAAGACACCAGCGCCTATGGCGTTGATGTGCAATACAGAACCGGTTTTTGGGATGGTCGCCCAGTCAAAGCAAAACTCTTTGACATGGTAGAGGCTTTAGGTAAGTTAGCGAGACAACATGATGCATGGGTACGTCTGCACTATGTTTATCCATATCCTCACGTTGATGAGATCTTGCCTTTGATGGCACAGTTTGCCGATGAGAGTAGTGGGGTATTGCCGTATTTAGATATTCCGATGCAGCATGCGCATCCAGATGTACTCAAGAGAATGAAACGTCCTGCTAGTGGCGAGAAAAATCTTGATCGCATCCAAGCATGGCGTTCCGCTTGTCCTGATTTAACGATTCGTAGTACTTTTATTGCGGGCTTTCCTGGTGAGACAGAGGAAGAGTTCAATTACTTATTAGACTTCATGCGTGAAGCCAAGATTGATCGTGCTGGATGCTTCGCTTATTCCCCAGTGGAGGGTGCCAAAGCCAATGAGTTAGATGGTGCCTTACCAGACGAGCTCAGAAATGAGCGCCAAGCACAGTTCATGGCTGTTACAGAGGAGATCTCAACCAAGCTCTTACAGGCTAAGATTGGCAAACGCATTCGAGTGATTGTAGATTCTATCGATGGTCAGCGTGGCGTTGGTCGAAGTCAATCAGACGCTCCTGAAATTGATGGCTTGGTGCATTTACTACCAACCGATAAGATTTCTAAAAAGTACAGAGCTGGAGAATTTGTCAAAGCGACGGTTGTAGGCACTCAAGGTCATGATCTGATTGCCCAGCTTTAATCAATAGCGTTCAAATTGTCACTCCAAGCGTATGAGTGATTACCCTTAATCTTTTCCAATTGCGTCTCAATGACAGTTAGTCGTAAGATAAGCCCCACAGATTAGTTATTCATTAATAAGTTCCTACAGGGAGTTCCACATGGCTCAAGAAGTTGTTGTACTCAGTGCAGTCCGTTCTGCAATCGGTGGTTTTGGAGGTTCTCTTAGCAGTATGGAGCCAGCAGAATTAGCTGGTACGGTCATGAAAGAAGCAGTTAGCCGTTCTGGTGTTGACCCTCAACAAATTAATTATGTGACTGTTGGTAACTGTATTCCAACAGAATCAAGATTCCCGTATGTTGCTCGTGTAGCCGCTATTCAAGCGGGCTTGCCGATGGAGTCAGTAGCGATGTCAGTCAACCGTTTATGTAGTTCAGGTTTACAAGGTATTGTGACAACCGCTCAAGCCATTATGTTGGGTGATTGCGAATACGGTGTTGGTGGTGGTGTTGAAGTGATGTCACGTGGTATCTACGGTGCTCCTTCAATGCGTACCGGTGCTCGTATGGGTGACACCAAAATGATCGACCTCATGGTTTCTACTTTGACAGATCCATTTGGTGTCGGACACATGGGTATCACTGCAGAAAACTTAGCTACTAAATGGAACATCACTCGTGAAGAGCAAGATGCTTTTGCGGTTGAGTCTCATCGTCGTGCCACTGCAGCAATTGCTGAAGGTCGTTTCAAATCTCAAATTACACCCATCACGATGCAAACTCGTAAAGGTGATGTTGTATTTGATACAGATGAACACGTTAAAGCAACGACAACGATGGAAAGCTTAAGCAAGATGAAGCCAGCCTTTAAAAAGGATGGCTCTGTGACAGCTGGTAACGCCTCTGGTATCAACGACGGCGCAGCATTCTTTGTATTGGCATCAGCTGATGCAGCAGCTAAAGCCGGTCAAAAGCCAATGGCCCGTTTAGTATCTTACGCACTAGCAGGTGTTCCAAATGACATCATGGGTGAGGGTCCTATACCCGCTTCTAAGATTGCTTTGAAACGTGCTGGTTTAACCATCGACAAGATCGATGTGATTGAATCTAATGAGGCATTTGCTGCTCAAGCGATTGCTGTTTCTAAAGGTCTAGGTCTTGATATGACTAAGACCAATCCTAACGGTGGTGCGATTGCATTAGGTCACCCAGTTGGTTGTTCAGGTGCGTACATTGCAACTAAAGCCATCTATGAGTTACATCGCACAGGTGGCAAACATGCTTTAGTAACCATGTGTATTGGTGGCGGTCAAGGTATTGCTGTGATTTTTGAGCGTCTCTGATCAGAAACTTAGTTTAGAAAAAAGCCGCATAAACAAGCGGCTTTTTTTTATACTTATATTACTTTTGAATGAGCTCGATCTTGTAACCGTCAGGGTCTTGGACAAAAGCGATGAGAGTGTTGCCACCTTTAACCGGACCAGCTTCTCTGGTAATTTTTCCGCCAGCAGCACGGATATCCTCACAGACTTTATAGATGTCTTTAACGCCAATAGCAATATGACCGTAAGCAGTGCCCATGTCGTAGTTTTCAACGCCATGGTTGTAGGTAAGTTCAATTTCGGCTTGACCAGAGATATTGCCTTGTTCGAAGCCTACAAATGCTAACGAATAGTCCTGGCCAGGGCGCTCAGTGGTTCTCAAGAAATTCATGCCCATGACTTCGGTGTAGAACTTGATGGATTGCTCTAAATTACCTACTCGAAGCATCGTATGTAGCAGTTGCATGGCTTTATCCTTAAATTAGCCAGATCAATTCTGGCACTTGTTCTTTAACAATCCAAATAAAGGCATTTTGCTTATATTGTCGCCCTAATTGAATGGCATTTTGCTTATCTATACCAATGACGAAGAAGCTTTCCTCTTTCCAAGTGCCCTCACTATTACCTCCATAAGAATGGAGATAGGGGAGTTCAGCTTTAATGAGGTCTTTTTCTAGGTCAGCCATCTTTGTATGATTCAAATCTTCTCCTTGTTCTTTCCCCCAAGGATTACAGGCTGTTATGAAACAAGCTGTTGATTGTTGGTATTTGTTTAGTAATTCATCTAACGGCATTGATCGTTGCTCAATACCAAATTCGATAGAAGGAGAGCTCAAAACAACATATTTAGCGTTTTGATAGATATCTTTAAACTCTAAATATATCTTATTTAACATAATAATGATTATGCGTATTTATCTCTTAGGCGGGTATGGTTTTTTATAGAGCTTTAACCATCTAGATCTGAGCCCTTTGCCTATTTCAGCTTGATTGTTATCTTCAGCAAAATCAATGGCCGTTAAATTCAATTTGTTATGAATAGAAAGATCTGCTCCACGATCTAATAACAAGCGAACAATCGTAATGTGACCGCCACGAGCCGCCATCATCAAAGCTGTCGTCCCATTGGGACTCTCGGGATCAACATAAGCACCCTTGTCTAGTAAAAACTCCGCAATGGAAAGATGACCATTGGTGGATGCGTAATGCAGAGCTGACCAACCAGGATGGTTGATTTCAACAGATCGTTGGTTAATCAGATGTTTGACAAGTTCTAATGAACCATGAAAAGCAGCCATCATTAAGGGCGTTTCACCAGCTAAATTGGGTCTTTCTAGGTCAATTGATGGCGAATTGATGAGTAATTTAGCTGAATCCGTTGATTTTTCAACAATGGCAATGGATAAGACTGTGTTTCCAAATTTATCGGATGCATTGGGGCTCATCCCAGTATCAAGAGCCTTTTTAACAGCTTTAACGTCATTGAACTTCACATCTTTTATGAAGTCATCCATCTTGTTTTGTTGAGCATTAGTGACTTGAGCTAAAGCAGCCTGAGGAATGACAGGCAAGCTAATTGATAATGAGAATATTAATAAAAAACAATATCTTGAATGATTTATATGCATTAATTTCTAGTTGTTAAATAGGGGCTTTAAATAAAGTTTTAAAGTTATTAGTCGTATGTTTTGCTACTTCCTCAACAGAAATACCCTTGAGATCAGCGATAAATTGAGCCACATGAGCAACCCAAGAAGGCTCATTGGTTTTGCCGCGATTTGGGATGGGTGCTAAATATGGTGAATCTGTCTCAATGAGCATTCTTTCCAGGGGTATCTGCTTGCAGGTTTCTTGAAGGTCTTTGGCGCTTTTGAAGGTCACAATCCCTGAAAAAGAGATATAAAACCCCTGCTCCATAGACGCTTTCGCTACTTCTAAGCTCTCTGTAAAACAGTGCATGACCCCTGCTACTTGGCTTGCACCCTCTTCTTTCATGATTCGGATGGTGTCTTCAGAGGCCGAGCGAGTATGGATGATCAGTGGTTTTTGAACTCTAATGGCCGCTCTGATATGGGTTCTGAAACGATCTCGTTGCCATTCCATTTCCTCATAGGTTTTATCGCCCATGCGGTAATAATCCAAACCGGTTTCACCAATAGCTAAGATCTTAGGGTGCTGAGCTAATTCAACTAATTGATCCTCAGTTGGCTCTGGCGTGTCTTCATAATCGGGATGTGTGCCAACAGTAGCAAATAAATTGGGATGAGATTCGGCTAGAGCCAATACATTCGGGAAATCGGGCATGTCAACTGAGATGCACATGGCATGGTTCACCTGAGCTTCTTTCATACGAGCCAAGATATCTGGTATCTGACCAGCGTATTCAGGGAAATCAAGATGACAGTGAGAATCAACAAACATGGGGTTTATTTCCTAATGAGTTAATCTTTATAGATCTCTTGATAACGTATCAACAGAGATTCAATCTGAACGCGGGTAGCTAGAGCATGAAGTTCAACGCGACGGGCATCCAAAAGAACTCTCCAGAAGTCAGCTAGCTTATTGGGTCGCGCTGTTTTAGCGCATCGCTCAAGATCATTCTTCTTGGTGAGATAAAAGCGTATTTGACCTGTTTGCTGAATACTCAGTAAGTCTGCAACCCAACGCTCAAAAGTCACCAATAGATCTGACATAGGTGCTTTAAATATAGACTCAGCAGTACTTAACCAGTTGATTTGTTCGCCATTCGATAGGGATTGTAGAAGTAGATCCAATGCAACAGTATTCCCCTCCTCCCCGCTACCAAGCAATTCATCTCTTGCATCAAGCACAGCACCACCAGATTGACTGAGTTTTAGCTCAATGGTTGGTAAATCTACTTTGACACCAGCATTCATGAGCTCTTGCTTGAGCCAATTAAGGGCTTCATCTGTTTGGGGTCTCGGAAAAGCTAATAATCTACAGCGAGATCGAATGGTGGGTAAAACCCGATCCAAGCGATCGCTGACCAAAATAAATAAAGTGCTCTCTGGTGGCTCTTCAAGAGTTTTCAGTAAGGTGTTAGCTGAAACAGCTTGAAGTGTTTCAATGGGATTTAATAGAACAACGCGCTGCCTACCTCGATGAGGGGCTGTATTAATACCTTCTAAAGCTTCTCTGACTTGATCCACTTTGATAAAAGAACTGAGCTTTTTATCGGCTTTATCTGTCTCATCATCCGCTTTTTTCTTACTTTTTCTAGGTTTATCCTCAGAACCGTCAGCTCCCTCCATCGCAAAATGCGGTAATAAAGTGGCTTGATCCTCCGGAACGATTCCCAAGAAGTCAGGATGATTGCCCGTATCAAACCAATGGCAGGCCTCACATTGACAGCATGGTTTCTTAAGCTCTTGATTGGACTCTGGGCTTTCGCACAAAAGTGCTTTGGCTAAATGCAAAGCAAAATCAAACTTACCAATACCAGTTTGTCCGTGGATGATGGTAGCGTGTGGCATATTGCCAAGATTGATCTCAGACCAAGCTTGATTGAACCAGGGATAGAGTCCTTGATTGATAGTCATTAATTATGAAGGTCGTTATAGTTAAAATTAATGATAAAAATATCAATATAAATCATATGGATGAAATGATTTCTTGAAGCTTTTTCCAGATGATCTCTTTACTTTCATTGGCGTCAATGACTTTGAATCTAGCAGGATCATCTTTAGCACGGCGTAAGTATTCCTTGCGGACATTCTCAAAAAAATCGGTATTTAAGACTTCAAACTTATCAGGTTCTCTAGCGGCACTTCTTCTGGCCTCGGCATTAGCACTAGGTAAATCAAATAGAAAAGTCAGATCTGGTTGAAGCAGGTAACGCTGCTCTACCCCACTCGACTTGAAGCGCATTTGAACCCAAACCTCCAATTCGTAGAGTTTGGCAAGATCCAAACCTCGACCCCCGCCCTGGTATGCGAAGCTGGCATCAGTAAAACGGTCTGATATGACAATCTTCCCAGCTTGGAGAGCGGGCTCAATCACTGTTGCCAAATGCTCACGACGAGCAGTAAACATCAATAAAGCCTCAGTCTCAAGATGCATCGGGTAATGCAAAAGTATGTCTCGAAGCTTTTCACCTAATTCAGTACCGCCTGGTTCACGGGTCAGAACCACTGGATTATTAGGAAAACGCTTCCCTAATTCAACAGCAAATGCCTGAATATGCGTACTTTTACCTGCCCCATCAATCCCTTCAAAGGTGATGAAATAGCCTGGTTGATTAGCAGATTGAGTCAATAGAGACATAGAAATCGAGTTTACTTTCCTAGTTGGTACTGGCGAACAGCACGATTATGCTCTACCAAGGTCTCAGAGAAGCTACTACGACCATTACCTTTTGCAACAAAGTAAACCGCAGTTGATTTCGCTGGGGCAATGGCTGCGGCTAAAGCCTCTTTACCGGGCATAGCAATCGGTGATGGAGGTAAGCCATAGCGGGTATAAGTGTTGTAGGGGCCATCTGTAAGAAGGTCTTTTTTACGAAGGTTGCCATCAAAACGATCGCCGAGACCATAAATGACGGTTGGGTCCGTTTGGAGCTTCATACCTATTTTGAGTCGGTTATTGAACACGGCTGATACCAAGGTGCGGTCTTCATGATGACCCGTCTCTTTTTCAATAATTGAAGCTAGCTTTAAAAGGTCGTAAGGTGTTTTGATGGGTAAATCAGATGGGCGCTTAGACCAATAGTCATCTAATCTCTTATTCATGGCCTTATAGGCTCTCTGATAAATGACAAGATCCGTATCGCCAGGCTCATATAAGTAAGTATCTGGGAAGAATAGGCCTTCAGGATGGGTTTCTTTAGCACCTATGGCAGTAAGAATTTGCTGAGAGGTCCATTTGCGAGCTTCTTTTTTAAGCTCAGGCTGGGCGTCAATCATTGACTTGAATTGTTTAAAAGTTGAGCCCTCAACCAAAGTGATACTCATTCGAACGCTATCACCCCGCCCCATTTTCAAAACGATGGTTGCTAAGCTAGACCCAGGTGCAAAGTCATAGACACCAGCCTTGAGCTTGCTTCCCTGAAATAGGCCTCGAGTCACCAATTGAACCTTAAGAACTGATGTATCGACACCTTGGGCGATTAACTGTCTAGCAACGCTATTGACGTTCGATCCGGGTGCAATCTTGACTCTTAATTGACCCTCTGTGGTGAGTGGAGTAACCCCATTAGGAATAACGTTTGCGCCAAAAGCCCAATAAGCTAGTGTTATAAAAGTCAAAGTGGCCAATAAGGCAATGACCTTAAAAAAATGTCGGGGCAAAATACGCTTCATGGCACTATGATAAAAGCTTATTAGAGAACTGACTTAAAAACTGATACCCCATGCTGCCAACAACTATTAAGCAATTAGATCAACTCCCCCAGTGGTCCATGATCACTGTGACTGGGCCTGATGCCGCTGAATTTCTTCAAAACCAACTGACTAATAGTGTGAAATCTTTAAAAGTTCATGCTTTAAATGAAGTTGTTTTGGAACCAGGTAATCGTTTTGCAGGCTATTGCTCTGCAAAAGGTCGCTTGATGGGGTCTTTCTGGATACACCGCACAGAAGTTTTAACTGAGGGTAGTGAGTTGACACCTCAGTTCCAACTATTCATTTCTAAAGATATTGCAGGATTAATTGCAAAACGACTCAGTATGTTTGTACTGAGATCCAAGGTCAAAGTTCTTGATCAATTAGATCAGGTGCTGATCTATGGTTTAAGCCAAGACCATGGTTCATCAGCCACAAATACTTTACCCAATGAGATCTCTCAAATTACTAACTCTAGAGTTGTAGAGTTGCCTTCTGTTCAGGTTGAGTTACGATCATTCCAGCGCTTCATAGTCGCTATTCCTTTAGATCAAGAAACTCAGCTCCAAGCCTTGGCAAAAGAACATCAGTTACTGGCAACATCTAATATTTGGAATTGGCTTGAAGTGATGAGCGCCATACCAAGAGTGACCTTAAAAACTAGTGAGCAGTTCGTTCCACAAATGATCAATATGGAATCTTTAAAAGGAATCGACTTTCAAAAAGGTTGTTACCCAGGCCAAGAGGTTGTTGCTCGTAGCCAATATCGCGGAACGATCAAACGCCGCCTTCAAATAGCCAGCATCCTCAATCAAACCTTACCTGAGCGAGGCACTGAGATATTTCATGATGCTGATCCTGAACAACCTTGCGGTATGGTCGTTCTTGCTGCACATAACCCAATGAATACTGAGCAATTTGATTTACAGGTCGAATGCAAGTTAGAGGCACTATCAAGCGGCACCATCCATCTTGGATCAATCAGTGGCCCTACATTAAGCTTCAAACCACTTCCATATCCCTTAATAGAGATCTAAGTTAATTAAGTAATTTATGTGTTTGATACTGACCTCTTGGCAATCTCACCCTCAATACCCACTGGTGGTTTTAGCGAATCGAGATGAGTTTTATGAAAGACCCACTGATCCGATGCATTGGTGGGATGAACACCCTCATATTCTTGCTGGTAGAGACCGAGCCGATGTGAATGGCAGTTCTGGAACTTGGATGGGTTTCACCAAGACTGGAAAATTTGCTGCTCTCACGAATGTTCGCGCCCCATCTGAAAAGAACCCAGAGTCTCGCACGCGTGGCGAGATCGCTGCTGAATTTCTTAAAGGTCGCCAAACCCCAGAAGAGTTCATGAATGATTCTGAGAAAAAATTTCACCGATACAACGGATTTAACTTCCTCAGCGCTGATTTATCCTCAGAGAAACCAGAACTTCACTGGTTATCCAATCGGGTTCTCATGGGCGATAAGTTGCGTCCTCGCAAAGTCATGAACCCGCAACGTCTGAACCCAGGCATTTATGGTTTATCGAATGCCATGTTGGATACCCCATGGCCGAAAGTACAGCATCGTGTGGGTGCATTTGCTCAGATGTTAGCAATGGATACTGGTGACTTTAAAAAATCAGAACAGTACATCCGAATCATGCAAGACCTGACACAAGCCCCTGATGATTATTTACCGCAGACAGGTGTTTCTTATGAATGGGAAAAAGTACTCTCCTCTACTTTTATCAAAACGGAGTATTACGGTACGCGATCGATCACATTGATTCGAGTGAAGCATGATGGGCAATATGAAGTGATTGAAAAGTGTTTTGATGCAGAGCATGAGTTGAATACCCAGGTGTTTGAAGGGCAATTAGAAAACTTTCGATCAACTCAAAGTTAACTAGCGACTTTTTTCTTAGCTGGTAGCTCTTTAAAGTATTTAAATGTGGCACTCCCCATACAACAAACAGCATCTCGTTCGTCATAGAGTTTAGCTTCAACAAATGCTAAAGTTGGTGTGACATGAACTGTCTTAGCCGCAACTCTTATAACCCCTTTTGCCGCTTGCATGAAGTTGGTTTTAAGTTCGATGGTCACCACTCCGCGCCCTGCAGCGTCGCCAGCTCTTGCAGCAATAGCCATACCCACATCCATCAAAGTCAGTAGAACTCCGCCGTGAGCCACTTCCCAACTATTATTATGTTCAGGCTTGAGAGAGAGAACTATTTCGCCCTCACCTAAATCTGCACGCAAACAACGCACCCCTAATAGTTTGAGAAATGGGACGTCTAATTCAACACCGAGACCTTTTAATTGTTTTTTATCCATAACCCTATATTAATCGTAGTTATAGTCATTATTAAAGCTTTTCTGCAAACATTGGTGAACGACCCTAGAATGAAGCACTTCTAAAAAATTATGCCATTTCATCTTCCTAATATTCTCGATTTATCTCAAGCACACAGCGTCCTACCGCACCCTGTGCCAAATCCCTATTGGGTCGGCTATTCATCAAAAGTTGGTAGTCTCTTAGGTATCGAGCAAGATAGTCAGTTACCGATCAACCCAGAATATCTGCAATTGCTAGCTGGTAATAAAACCCAAATAACTAATTTATCTTTTGAACCTTTCGCCACTGCCTATAGTGGCCATCAATTTGGCCAATGGGCAGGTCAACTTGGAGATGGTAGAGCCATTTATTTGGGTGATATGAATGGTTATGAAATTCAACTCAAAGGTGCAGGTCCTACTGCTTACTCAAGACGCGGTGATGGTCGTGCGGTGCTGCGATCTTCTATTCGAGAGTTTTTAGCGAGTGAAGCGATGAGTGCTCTTGGCATTCCTAGCTCTAGAGCGCTATCGGTTGTGGGCTCAGATTTGCCTGTGATCAGAGAGAATGCAGAAACTGCTGCGATCTGTGCGCGAGTAGCACCAAGCTTTCTAAGGATTGGGCACTTAGAGCACTATGGTCATAATGAAATGGAAGAAGAGTTACAACAAACTCTAGATTTCCTCATTGAACATCACTACAAAGAATGCCAGCGGTCCCCTACACCCTACTTAGAACTTCTAAAGTCCGTTTCCACAAGAATTGCGCACACAACAGCGCAATGGCAATCAGTTGGTTTCTGTCACGGTGTTTTAAATACTGACAATATTAGTTTGCTTGGCTTAACTTTAGACTATGGCCCATTTGGGTTTTTAGATACTTTTGACAAAATGCATATCTGCAATCATTCTGATCACGTAGGTCGTTATGCTTATCATCGTCAAAGTGAAATCATGCATTGGAATCTCTACTGTATGGCCAACGCCATGTTGCAACCCTTGCAACAAGAGCTGGCTAAAGAAATGCATTTAAGTAAAGAGGATGCAATTCAGAAGATCAAAGAAACATTGGATGTTTACAGCGAACTGTATGCAAAGAAATGGCAGAGTCTTTTCCGACAGAAAATTGGCTTAAGTAAGGAAATGCCAGAAGATATTCAGTTGCTAGAGCAACTGATGCAATCACTTCATCACCACAAATTAGACTTCACCCTATTTTTCAGAAACATCTCAGAAGGAAAAGACTGCCCTTCAGTCATGAGCGAGTGGCATGAGCTTTATCAGGAGCGTTTGATACTAGAGAAAATATCCCTTGATGAGAGACTTGAGTCTATGCAGGCTATTAATCCTAAATATATCTTGCGCAATCACTTGGCCCAAAAAGCCATTGAGTCTGCTCAGAAAAAAGACTTTTCAGAGGTGGCAAAATTACTCAAAGTTCTAGAGACTCCTTATCTGACGCAAACGGTCTCTGAGGAATATGCTCACCCGCCTTCTCCAGAAATGGCGCATATTGCTATTAGCTGCTCTTCATAATCTCAATTGACTCTAAAATAAGCATCATGAAAAAAACTGATCAAGAATACCAACAAGAACTCAGTGAGATCTCTTACCGAGTCACTCGCCAGGCGGCAACTGAGCGACCTTTTACAGGAGAATATTGGGATCATTGGCAAAAAGGCCAATACAACTGTATCTGCTGCAATACCCCTTTATTCCAATCCGATAGTAAATTTGATGCTGGTTGCGGTTGGCCTAGCTACTTTCAGCCTTTAGAGGCTAAGAATATTGATGAACATCGCGATATCACCCACGGCATGATCCGTACAGAAGTCCGCTGCTCTCAATGTGAGGCTCATTTAGGCCATGTATTTGAGGATGGTCCTGCCCCAACTGGTTTACGTTATTGCATCAACTCCGCTTCATTAAAGTTCAAGTCAGACTAAAATTAAAACATCGTATAACCCGCTTATTACTTTTAAAAGACCCTGATGAAATTTCTATTTGATTTACTCCCCGTTATCTTATTTTTTGTTGCTTTCAAGATGGCGGATATTTATGTTGCTACTGCGGTAGCGATTGCTGCCACTATTGCTCAAATTATTTATGTAGCCATTAAATATAAAAAAGTGGAGACGATGCAGTGGGTGAGCTTGGGTCTAATTGTTGTTTTTGGTGGTTTAACGATTGGCCTTCAAGATAAGACTTTTATTCAATGGAAGCCAACCATCCTTTATTGGTTGTTCGCAGTTGGCCTAATAGCTAGCGCTCTTATTTGGAAAAAGAATTTGATTCAAGCCGCTATGGGTCAGCAAATCAAATTAAAGCCAGGTATTGATAATCAGCTTTGGACTAAGCTCAATAATGCTTGGGCTCTTTTCTTTGTGTTCATGGGCTTTCTGAATATTTATGTGGCCTACCAATTTGATGAAGCAACTTGGGTTAACTTTAAATTATTTGGGGGCATGGGTATTTTATTTGCCTTCATTATTGCCCAAGGTGTTTGGCTCAATCAGTTTATGGATCAAGAGCAAAACTAATGAATTCAATTAACGCTAACAGAATTGTCAAATTTGAAGAGGCTTTAAATCAAGCCTTACCGATAGATGTTTTGCACATCGAAGATGAAAGTCATCTTCATGCTGGTCATGCCGGAGCCGAGGGTGGCGCCGGTCATTTCCGTATCCACATTCAGTCTCCTGCTTTTAAGGGTTTAAACAAAGTACAACAGCACCGCCTGGTGTATGATGCCTTATCAGCTTGGATACCCCATGAGATCCACGCTCTAGCGATTATTACTAACTAAATAACGATTATGAAACTATCAAAAATTGCACTTTCAGTTACCTTATCAATGGCCATTTCTGGACCACTATTAGCCCAAAATGCAGCAGTTGTTAATGGAAAATCTATTCCAAAAGCTAAACTCGACAAAATCCTTGAGAGCTCGGGTCAGCCAAGCACTCCTGAGCTTCGTGAACGTGCTCGTGACATGCTCATTACTCGTGAGTTGATCAATCAAGAGGCCGTTAAGAGTGGCGTAATTGCTAACCCAGTTGTTCAAGAACAATTGGAAGATGCGCGCTTAAATGTTTTAGTTGGCTCCATATTCGATAACTACATCAAGCGTGATGGTGTTAGCGAAGCTGAATTGAAAATAGCTTATGACCAAATCAAAGGTCAATTTGAAGGTAAAGAATATAAAGTTCGCCATATTTTAGTTGAAAAAGAGTCTGATGCTAAATCTCTCATTACTAAAATTAAGGCTGGTGAGAAGTTTGATGAGCTAGCTAAATCAAACTCTAAAGATCCGGGCTCTGCTGTCAAAGGTGGTGATTTAGATTGGATGAGTCCACAGTCTTTAGTTCCTGAATTTTCAAAAGCTATGGTTGCTCTTTCTAAAGGTGGTTTGACTGATAAACCTGTCAAGACTCAGTATGGCTTTCATATCATTCAATTAGATGATGTGCGTAAAATCAAAGTTCCAACAGTTGCTGAGCTCAAGCCTCAGTTGATTGAGATGATGAATCAAGATCAAAATTGGCAGCGTGCCAAGTTCAATGAAATGATTGAGAAACTGAAAGCGAAAGCTAAAGTTAAATAATTACATCTCTTTTTAAAGTGAAAAACCCACCAAAATACATGGTGGGTTTTTTGTATTTAGCTATTTATGATCTGCCTTAGACCCTTTTAAGATCACCTTTAATAACGCCACCACGCTGAATGGTGATCGATGAGTAAGTTAAGTTACCGTCCACAACCGATCTACTTCCCACAATAATGTCGGAACAGCTAACGTTACCGGCCAACTGACCTTTGACGTTAATAGATTTCGCTATAATCGTTCCTGAAACTGAGCCAGTCATGCCAACAATCAGGTTATCAACGGTTATCTGACCTGTAATTGAGCCATCAACTGTTAATGAGCCATTGGATTTAATGTCCCCATTGAATTCAACACCTTCGCTAATCATGGATGGTTTTAAACTGCGGGCCGCAGATACTTCTTGATCGCTTTGATCTAAATTTTCAGGCTCAACCAAATCATTATTCATATCTTCTTCGGATTGTAAATTGGACTCATCATCATTTTTTCTACTAAACATCACTCAACCCTTACAAATAATTGCTGCCTGATGGCGCATCAGTTTTAACCATGGTGCCTTGGATATCACCACCTTTTTCAATTTCTAGTTCAACATAAGTGATATTGCCACTGACATGACCGGTTGAGCGAATTAACAATGATTTTTTAGAGGTAACTTCTTGATGGATTTCACCGCGAACGTCAATGATATCTGCAGATACCTTGCCTTTAACCACCCCTGTTGCACCGATTAAAATCTCTCTTGCAGTTAATTCACCGTTAACTGTTCCTGAGATAAAAGCGATATCAGGAACAATGAAGTTACCTGATAAAGAAACACCTTCACCAATTGTCAAACAACCATTTTGATTTTGATCAGACATATAAACTCCAGTTTATTAAGATTATTTCGATATTAAAGACTATATATTTGTCTTTTTAGTAACTTTCTTCATCATTAAACCAATAATTTCAGCACCAGGTTCAATACCAAGATCTGCATAGCTAACATCACCCTTGACAACTGCTTTTGCATGAAGCTCCACGCGTTCAGCACCGTAGACATTACCCTCAACATAACCACTAATTAGAATTCTAGGTGCCGTAATGTCGCCATAAATTTTGGCTGTTTCACCTAAAGCAATGGTTATATCAGTCATCCCAGGTGGCGTTTCAATATTGCCGTAAACCATGCCATCAATACGAATACTTTTATTAGCAACCACGCGACCATGTATTTCAGAACCAGGACCTAACATCGAGTCAAAGGACTCAATACTAGGCATTAACATGGGTGTTCTTTTTTTACGGCCAAAAATCACAAGGATTTCCTATTGGTTAAAGCAAATTTTCTTATACAAAACTGTAAAACACTTTCAAATTGCCTAAAAGACCAAACGACGATATTTTACTATTTTTAACAGTAAAACCGATTATGTTAATTATAAGCTTATGCAGGGTAATAATTAGCTCAATAGCTAAGTAATATGAGTAAGTCTTTATGGGGTATTGGATGCCAATGAGAAGTCAGTCGGAAATTCAGTCTCAGGCGTGGATGAGATAGTTTTTTTCAACATTTCACCGTAAAACTCAGCGCCATGCTCAATTCCAATAACGCCGTAATGAATATCACCTCTCACTTTGGAGGTCTCAAATAGATCGCATCGTTCTTTAGCGTAAATATTGCCATCAATCCTGCCACTAACTAAAACGCGGTGAGCATAAAGATCACCTGTCAATGTACCATCGTGAGCAATATGAACAGTTACTTCGGTATTGGGCTGAGCTTCTACAGAGCCTTGTATCTCGCCATCAATTCTGACGCTATGGTTGACTACCAGGCGGCCATAGATCTGGGTACTTTCCCCAACAAGCGTTCCAAATGATTCATCAGGAATATCCTGAATCATTTTTTTGCTTTTCCCTAATAATGCCAAGATAGTTACCCTTCGGACAATAACGTTAAATGGCTAATTTATGTCTTTAAAGAAACTTGAACAATTAGCTCTGTAGGGAATGTTAGGTAAAAAACTACTTTTTACTTCACGATAATGTCATAAACAACAGCAATAGACCAACTGTAGATTAGTAAATTAATTGTTCTAGACAAGAAAGTGCTTAAGCTAAATAGACAAGTAACTGTTCTGTCTAGCGTTCTCTGATCTAAGGCCTGGTACCCACGATTTAGTCGGTAAACCATATTTCCTCTCAAGGAACTCAGCTCTACCCTTCACATCTTTCCAATCTATCTCTAAGGATGGTCCTTTGAATGCAATGACCACCACATTACAGTCATGGACCTGCTGAAAGATCATCACACGATTATCAAAGGCATTACAGATATTATTAATATTAGATTTAAAGCTTTTATGATTACCAAATAAATTAACTGTCATCACTCCCGGTGATTTAAGACTGTCATAACATCCCTGATAAAAATTTTTTGAACTTAATGCTGGTCCACGGGCTGTTGCATCATATAAATCGACTTGGAGTAAATCAATCGACTCTAGATGCTTCTTAGTTGTGACATATTTAAGCGCATCTGTTTGTAATAATTCTAAGTTGTCATTTGGAGCTGGTAGATTAAACATCACACGAGCTGCCACAATCACAGCTGGATTTAAATCAACAGCGGTGACTTTAGCTTTAGGAAAATGCTTATGAGCAAACTTGGTTAAAGCACCCGTTCCCAAACCCAATTGAACCATATGGAATGGCTTGAATGATTTTGACTGATTTAATCGCTTGTCATGAGGATCTAAAAATAATAACCCTGCCATCATTTGTTGGGCGTATTCTAATTCGATAAAGTCAGGCTTACTAATACGCATAGCGCCCTGCACCCACCATGTCCCAAAGTGTAAAAACCTAACCCCATGCTCTTCCGAGAATGTCACCGGTGCAAAATGCGGCGCTCTATCTTTTTTAATTGATTGACTAGCTGATTTTGCTTTTTGTATAGATGGTTTATTAGCCACAGTGGCCTCCGATAAAAGAATAAGGCTCAACGTTTGTTGAGCCTCATAGGATAGTTCTTGCATCAATTAAATGCTAAAGATTTATTTAGTCCAAGCTCTAGCGTTACGGAACAAACGCATCCATGGGCTTGCGCCATCAGCGATGTCATTCCATTGCTTCGGAGCCCAACTCATTTGTGCGGTTCTGAAGACTCGCTCTGGATGCGGCATGAGAACTGTAAAGCGACCATCTGGGGTTGTTAAGCCAGTAATGCCATCCGGTGAACCATTCGGGTTCAAAGGATAAGTTTGAGTTGGCTGACCTTGGTTATCTACAAATCTTAAAGCCACGAGACCTTTAGCTTGAGTTTCTGCTTGGTTACCCTGCTGAGTAAAGTTTGCAAAACCTTCACCGTGAGCAACTGCAATTGGCAATTGGCTACCAGCCATGCCTTGCAAGAAGATAGATGGTGATTTTGTTACTTCAACCATGACCAAGCGGGCTTCGTATTGCTCAGATTGATTGCGTGTGAACTTGGACCAAGTCTCAGCACCTGGAATGATGGTGGCCAAATTAGACATCATTTGGCAACCATTACAGATACCTAAACCAAAAGTATCAGTGCGATTAAAGTAAGTTTGGAATTGATCTTTGATCGCAGCGTTGAACAGGATGGACTTCGCCCAACCTTCACCCGCTCCTAAAACGTCACCATAACTAAAACCACCACAAGCAACGAGTCCTTGGAAGTCTTTGAGACTGACTCTACCAGCAATCAGGTCACTCATGTGAACGTCATAACTTGAGAAACCCGCCCAATCCATGGCATAAGCCATTTCTAAATGAGAGTTAACACCCTGCTCTCTGAGGATCGCGACTTTGGGTTTGATACCTTTGGCAATAAATGGAGCTGCCACGTTCTCACTAGGATCAAACGTAAGCTTAGGCTGCATACCGGTATCAGCCAAGTTGTCAACGAGGTTGTTCTCGCTATCAGCACAATCTGGGTTGTCACGCAAACGTGCAATCTGCCAGCTGGTGCTCTGCCATAACTTGTGTAATACGTTGCGAGGCACACCGAATATTTTCTTAGCATCACGCCATACTTCAATTTGGCTATTGGTATTAGGCTTAGCAATGACGTGACTGCATGCATAAAGATTATGCTGCTTGAGGATGTCAAAGACAGCGTCGCGGTGTTCACGTTTTACTTGTATGAGCGCTCCGAGCTCTTCATTAAAGAGTGCTCTCAGAGTTAAGTCGTTTCTTCTACCAGATACTTGTTGTGCCCAATTCTTAGCGTCTCCAAAGTCTGATTCATGATCTTTATCTAAGATCAGCATATCAACGTTAAGTGATACGCCCACATGAGATGTGAAAGCCATTTCAGTGGCTGTTGCAAACAAACCGCCATCGGAACGATCGTGGTACGCGAGCAACATGCCTTCTCGACGCATCTTAATAATGGCTGCAGCTAAGTTCTTGAGATCTTGAGGATCATCGAGGTCCGGGGTTGACTGGCCCGCTTGATCAATCACTTGAGCCAAGATACTGCCTGCTATACGGCTCTTAGATCTACCCAAATCAATCAAAATGATTTCTGTATCAAGTGCTTGACCTTTTTCATCTTTGGTTTGAAGCAAAGGTGTGGTGGTTTGACGTGTATCAACCACTGGTGCAAAAGCAGAAATGATCAATGACACCGGTGATGTCACAGCTTTCTTTTCTGACGTGGTTTCATCAGCCCACTGTGTACGCATCGATAAAGAATCTTTTCCTACCGGAATCGAGATACCCAATGCAGGGCATAACTTCATACCTATTGCTTTAACCGAATCAAATAATTTGGCATCTTCACCAGGATTGCCACAAGCAGCCATCCAGTTAGCAGATAACTTGATATCTTCGATTTTGTCGATATCAGTAGAAAGAATATTAGTAATTGATTCAGCAACAGCCATGCGTGCAGCCGCTGATGCATTCATCACAGCCAATGGCGTGCGCTCACCCATTGACATGGCTTCACCACGATAACCTTTGTAATCCATCAAAGTGACTGCAGCATCTGCTACTGGCACCTGCCAAGGACCAACAAATTGATCACGGGCGTTTAAGCCACCAACAGTTCTGTCACCAATGGTGATCAAGAATGATTTACTAGCAACCGTTGGATGTTGTAACACCAAGCTGGCGGCGATATCCAATTGCACATCGGTCAGATCAACTTCAGGCAGTTGCTTGTCGATCCGTTTGACTTCACGGTGCATGCGCGGTGGTTTACCCAATAAGACTTCCATCGGCATATCAATAGGTAAACGTTCATTTTTACCTTCAGCTTCTTTGGTATCCACCAAAAGTAACTGACGCTCTTGAGTTGTTTCACCAACAACAGCAATGGGGCAACGCTCACGTGCGCACATGGCTTCTAAGATCGGCAAGCTTTCTTTAGCAATCGCTAATACATAACGTTCTTGAGATTCATTACACCAAATCTCTGCAGGGCTCATACCACTCTCTTCTAATGGCACTTTTCGCATATCAAAGATCGCGCCTAAACCAGCACCATCCGCTAATTCTGGGAAAGCATTCGATAGACCACCAGCGCCAACGTCATGGATCGAGACAATCGGGTTCTTATCACCCATCGCACGACATGCATTGATCACTTCTTGAGCGCGACGCTCAATCTCAGGATTTCCACGCTGCACAGAATCAAAATCTAGATCGGCAGTGTTGGCACCTGTAGCCATGGAGCTAGCAGCACCACCGCCCATACCAATACGCATACCAGGACCACCCAATTGAACCAATAGATTACCCACTTTGATTTCTTTTTTATGGGTATGGCCATCATCAATCGCACCGATACCTCCAGCAATCATGATGGGCTTGTGATAACCACGACGTTCACCATCAATGGTTTGCTCAAACACTCGGAAGTAACCACCTAAATTTGGACGACCGAATTCGTTATTGAATGCTGCGCCACCTAAAGGACCTTCAATCATGATTTGTAAAGCCGAGGCAATACGTGCCGGTTTGCCATAGAGCTTTTGCTCCCAAGGCAACTGACTACCTGGTAAGTTCAAGTTGGATACGGAGAAACCACTCAAGCCAGCTTTAGGTTTACCACCAATACCTGTAGCGCCTTCATCACGAATCTCACCACCGGAGCCAGTCGATGCTCCTGGGTATGGAGCAATAGCTGTAGGATGGTTATGCGTTTCAACTTTCATGAGTGTGTGAGTCAAGCGAGTGTTCTTCACATACTCTTGTTGTTCATTGGGAGCCCAAACCTCTGCTTCGCAACCCGCCATGATGGCAGAGTTATCAGAGTAAGCAACGATAGTGCCATTGGGTTGAAGTTTGTGCGTGTTACGAATCATGGCAAAAAGAGACAAATCTTGCTCAAGACCATCAATGGTCCAAGTCGCATTGAAGATCTTGTGACGGCAATGCTCACTATTAGCTTGTGCAAACATCATGAGTTCAACATCACTTGGATTGCGCTTGAGCTTCTTAAAGTTATCAACCAAATATTCCACTTCATCTTCAGACAACGCCAAACCCATCGTGGTGTTGGCTAATTCCAAGGCGGCTTTGCCACCTTGAAGGATATCGATACGAGAAAAGTGTTTATCACTCAATATTTGATAGAGCTCACTCGCTGCCTCAACATTTGGCAAAGTGATTTCGGTCATGCGGTCATGAATCGCCGCTAGAACTACTTGTTTTTGAGCGTCGTTTAAAGCTTTTTTACTGGTCCAGTAAACCTGAAGACCGCGCTCAATTCTTAAAACATCTAAACCACAGTGATGCGCAATATCCGTAGCCTTACTAGCCCATGGAGAAATCGTACCTAAACGTGGCGCCACAACCGCTTGATCTTGCTTGCCTGAAAAAAGACCTTTAGCTTCTTCAAGAACATAAGGCTCACCATAATTGAGCAAGCCTTTAAGAATTGTTAATGATTCATCAGCAATTGGGGCTTTGGACCAGATAAAGTGCACATATTGGGCTTGTATCTGAGTCAACTCGACACCCTGTTCAGCTAATGAGCTTAAAAGGCGCTGTTGGCGGAATTGGGAAAGGGATTTAGACCCAGTAAGGCAAAAAAAACAGTGGTTGACATGCATCCCGAGATTATAAAACGAATGGGATTTGAGCTCTTATTTTTAAAGGTATTTTTGCTAAAAAAGATGAGTTAATTGGATGAGATGGGGTTCAAGCGGTAACAATCTTCCCCGCATTAATAACCATTTGCCTTTGGCAGCGCTTGGCCAGTGCTGAGTCGTGAGTCACTAAGATCAAAGTTGAACCAGAATCCTCGTTTAAGCTAAAAAGTAGATCAATGATTTTCTGCCCTGTGACTTCATCTAAGCTACCAGTGGGCTCATCTGCAAATAAGACATCAGGCTGTGTGACGAAGGCTCTCGCTAAGGCAACGCGTTGCTGCTCTCCACCAGACAAAGTTTTGGGGCGATGATTCAAACGCTCCCCCAAACCTACTTTCTCTAACCAAACTTTTGCTTTTGCTGCAGCCTCATGCCTTGGCATACCTTTGAGCTCTAGAGGCAATTGAACATTTTCTAGGGCGCTTAAGTGGTCAATTAGCTGAAAAGACTGGAATACAAAACCCACATGCTGAGATCGGATTTGGGCACGCTGATCTTCATTAGCCGCTGAAATATCCTCGTCCATTAAATGGACTTGACCTGAAGACGGCGTATCTAAGCCTGCTAACAATCCTAAAAGCGTACTTTTACCTGAACCGCTCGCACCAACAATCGCCAGACTTTCGCTTTCTGCAACAGAGAAGCTGATATCGTGCAAAATAGTTAAAGGTCCATCAACGGTCTGAACGGATTTAGCTAGGTGAGAAGCAGTTAGGACAGATCGATTTGAATCAGTGGGCATTAGATATATGGTTTAAAAAGTCGTTTAAATAGAATGGTGAGTATATTTTGAATCAGTTGGCTTCAATAAAATCAATAACCTCATACATAGTAATGGTCTTTACCCTTGCTTGCCTAACTGTTATGGCCAGTGCTTTGATATCTGCACCAGTCTTCGCACAAAAGACAGCTGCCTCTTCTAACCCATCTGCCCCCAGCATACTCATCCTAGGTGATAGCCTATCTGCCGAGTATGGTCTTGCAAGAGGCACTGGATGGGTAGCTCTTTTAGAGAAAAAGCTTCAGAGTGATCAATCCTCTTGGAAAGTTGTTAACGCTAGCATCAGTGGGGAAACAACGGCAGGCGGTCAAACACGATTGGCACAGTTATTAAAAGTACACCAACCTAAGGTTGTCGTTATTGAATTAGGTGCTAACGATGCATTACGCGGTTTACAGCTAAAAGCAACGGAGAAAAATCTCCAATCAATGATCCAAGCGTCAAAGAATATTGGTGCAAAAGTATTAGTTTTAGGTATGCGTATCCCGCCTAATTACGGACAGGAATACACAACGCAATTTTTTAACTTGTTTGGAAAGTTGGCCCAATCTGAAAATGTGGCACATGTACCATTTTTCTTAGATGGAGTCGCTACAAAAATGGAGTTGTTCCAAGCAGATCGTATCCACCCAAATGAAAAAGCCCAGCCTGTTTTGCTGGACAATGTATTACCTAAGCTGCTACCACTATTAAAACCTTAGTTTTTTAAGGGTTCAAGATTGAAGTGATTTTATTTAACTTGATTAACTTGCTTCAAACCAGAGTTAACTCTAACAGAATCAAAGTAAATAGCGCCTTCAGCCTGAGCTGATAGCTGGGCAATTTGTTGAGCTTGCTCAGCACGCAACTTAGGGTCAACCTTCAATGGCTGCTGAATTTTAGTCACTCGATAGATCGCCATGCCACCACCATTAATCGGTGCACTCACTACTGCCGGTAACTGAGCAACATCCAGTGACATAACGGCATCCATAGCTTGGGCATTTAAATCAGTCGGCTTATTACGAGAAACTAATTTAGCTGGTGAAAATCCCGCCGCATCTTGAGGAGACTTTTTGGCAGACTCTAATTTTTCTTGAGCTGATTTGCTAGCTAACTCTCCAGCCAAACGAATACTGACTTGCTTGTTGACTTCAGCTTGAACAGCACTCAATGGTAGCGCTGTCTGGGCTTGATGGTTAGCAACACGGGCCACAACAATCTTGCCAGGTGATATTTCTTGAGCTTCGATATTACGACGGCTCTTAATGGCATCACTATTGAAAACACTAGCGAGTAATTTTGGACTATTCAAAGGATGATCGGCAGGTAAGCCTTTAGCTCCAGCACGAGTAATGCCTTTCACAGTTTGAATAATTAACTTCAAACGATCAGCAACCGGTTTTAAGCTATCTGGCTGCTCATAAGCCAGGTTGGCAAATAAGTCCGCTTTTTCAGCAAAGTCTTTTGGATCATCTTTGGCATTAGCAACTAAAAGAACTAATTCAACATCAACCATTTCTGGAGATTGGAATGCAGAAATGTTCGCTTGATAAAAAGCATCTAATTCTTCTGGTGTAGGTTTGACCTTGGAGATAAAGTCAGATGGTGAAAAGCGCAGCACCTGTACTTCACGCTCTACTTCAAATGCTTGAGAAATCTTTTCAGCTACTTTTCTAGAAGAAATACCTGTGGCTAAGACTGAAGTTAAAACTTGACGACTTAACAGCTCATAACGACGACCGTTTTCAAATTGATCAATCGTCATTTGATTACTAGCTAATAGCTGTTTATAGCGGGCTGCATCAAACTGGCCATCTTTGTATAAAGAACGTATTTCTGGAATTTGGGTTAGATCTTTAGCAAGTGCCTCTGGAGTTACTTGCAACTTCAGTGATTTGATCTCATAGGCTAGTAAGCGTTGCTCAATTATTTCACTTAAAACAGTTTGTTTAAATGGCACGCTGTTCAACATGGCAGAATCTAACTTTCTACCTTGTTGCTGAAGTCTATCAGCTCTGTTTTTAACAGCATTGTCTAACTCTTGACGTGTAATATTTGCGCCATCAATTTTGACTATTGTCGTGTCTTTGCCGATATCACCCATGTAACTCTCAACCCCCAAAAATACAAAAGATGGGAGGATGAGGAGCAACAGAATGCCCATCAGTATTTTTTGGTACTTACGAATCGATTCAAGCATGGGTTTTAATGATTTGACGAAGAAAGGTCAGAAGAAATCTGTGGTGGGTGCTGACGGGGTCGAACCGCCGACATTCGCCTTGTAAGGGCGACGCTCTACCAACTGAGCTAAGCACCCACAGAGAAGACGGAATTATACAGTACCTTCACCACTGCTGCAAATTTATTCAAACTCTTGGTTAATAACATTCCTCTTAGTTATGTTGCTCATAACCAAGAGGTCTTGATACTTATTTAATACCTTAGTGCTTCAGAATCTCACTGCTAGATGTTGCTGTAGCTTTAATAGCTTCAGCAGCTTTAGCAATTTCTTCAGCCGTCAGCTCAGGTAGTGGCTCAGGCATTTTCTCTAATGCCAATTCCAACACTTGATCAATCCAGCGCACAGGTCTTATTTCAATTCCGTTTTTGACATTATCTGGAATATCAGACAGATCTTTGACGTTCTCTTCAGGAATCAAGACTAACTTGATACCACCGCGATGGGCAGCAAGGAGTTTTTCTTTTAATCCACCGATAGGAAGAACTTCACCGCGCAATGTAATCTCACCAGTCATCGCAACATCAGCACGAACCGGAATGCCTGTAATAACAGAAACTAAAGCAGTTGTAATCGCAATACCTGCCGATGGCCCATCTTTAGGAGTAGCACCTTCTGGGAAGTGAATGTGAAGATCTTTCTTCTCAAACGCTTCTTCAGAAATACCTAATTTACGGCCACGTGCACGAACTACAGAGCGAGCAGCTTCAACAGATTCTTTCATCACATCACCTAAAGAACCGGTACGGATGGTGTTGCCTTTACCAGGCATCACAGCAGCTTCAATCGTTAATAGATCGCCACCTACTTCAGTCCAAGCTAAACCAGTCACTTGCCCTACTTGATTTTCTTTAGCTGCCAAACCGAAGTCATAACGGCGCACAGATAAGAACTTATCAAGATTCGAGCCATCGACTTTGATCGGTGCCGCTTCTTTTTTCAAGAGCAATAGCTTGACGACCTTACGGCAGATCTTGCTGATTTCTCTTTCTAAAGAACGCACACCTGCCTCGCGAGTGTAGTAACGAATAATGTCGCGAATAGCAGATTCTTCGATGACGATCTCGCCAGCTTTCAAACCATTACCTTTGATCTGTTTAGGCATTAAATAACTCATTGCAATATGTGTTTTTTCGTCTTCGGTGTAACCCGCCAAACGAATCACTTCCATACGATCTAATAACGGACCTGGAATATTTAATGAATTAGATGTTGCCACGAACATCACGTCAGATAGGTCGTAATCCACCTCAACGTAGTGATCTTGGAAAGTATGATTTTGTTCTGGATCTAATACTTCAAGCATCGCACTTGCTGGATCGCCGCGGAAGTCTGTACCCATCTTATCGATCTCATCCAATAAGAACAATGGATTACGCACGCCCACCTTGGTCAAGCTGGTCAATATCTTGCCTGGCATCGAACCGATGTAAGTACGGCGGTGACCACGGATCTCAGATTCATCACGCACACCACCCAAAGCCATACGCACGAACTTACGATTGGTGGCTCGTGCAATTGATTGACCTAGGGATGTCTTACCAACACCTGGAGGGCCAACCAAACAAAGGATAGGAGCTTTGACTTTATCTACGCGTTGTTGAACCGCGAGATATTCCAAGATACGCTCTTTAACTTTATCAAGACCATAGTGGTCTTCATTAAGAACCTTCTCAGCATGAGTCAAGTCACTATTAACTTTGCTCTTTTTTCTCCAAGGCAAGTTAGTCAAAGTCTCAATGTAATTACGAACCACAGAAGCTTCTGCTGACATCGGTGACATCAACTTCAACTTCTTCATTTCGCCATCAACTTTCTTTTGAGCTTCTTTAGGCATCTTGGCAGCTTTGATACGTTTCTCGAGTTCTTCGATATCCGCACCATCTTCACCTTCACCTAGTTCTTTTTGAATAGCTTTAACTTGCTCATTCAAATAGTACTCACGCTGACTCTTTTCCATCTGACGCTTCACGCGACCACGGATGCGTTTTTCAACTTGAAGAATGTCGATTTCGCTCTCAAGATGGGCCAAGATGGCTTCTAAGCGTTCAACGACAGTTGCTAGTTCCAATAAGCGTTGTTTTTGATCAAGCTTGATCGGTAAGTGTGAACAGATGGTGTCTGCTAAACGAGCAGCATCATCAATGCCTTGCAAAGTCGCTAAGACTTCTTGAGGAATTTTTTTATTGAGTTTGACGTATTGGTCAAATTGAGAAACCACAGCACGACGCAAGGCCTCAATCTCAGGAACATCTGTTGAAACTGATTCATGTGGCATGGCTTCGCACATGAAATACTCTAAGCTATCCTCAACATCGCTCACATCAGCACGCTGGGTACCTTCAACAAGGACCTTCACAGTACCGTCTGGTAGTTTGAGCATTTGTAAAATCTTTGCAATACAACCTACCGTATACAAATCTTCTACTTCAGGCTCATCCTTAGCAGCAGTTTTTTGAGCGACCAATAGAACGCTTTTGCCACTTTCCATGGCAGCTTCAAGAGCTTTAATAGATTTTGGTCTACCCACAAACAATGGAATGACCATGTGCGGGAATACCACCACATCTCTCAACGGCAACAATGGCAGTTGGATGGGTTCAGAAGGAAGTAACAAGTCACCAGGCATGGTTAATCTCCAAATTGTGTTTGTAATTTCCTACAAGGTAAGAATACATCTAATTTGGGTCTGTTTTGCTCAAAAACAAGGGTAAAAGTGAAGAAATTTAGTAAAAAATGCTATTTTTAGCGAATTAATGAATATTCATTACCCAATAACTATGGCTCAGAAACCAAAAAACTCCTGATTTAGGAGTTTTTTAATAATTTTTTGGGTATTTCTGAGTCAATATTGCAGTATTTGAACTAATTATAGTTTCTATTAAGAAGCTAGCTTCTCCGAAGCTTCTTGATAAAGCATCAAAGGTTTACCGTCACCGTTGATGGTGTTCTCATCAATCACGACACGCTTCACGTTCTCAAGACTTGGTAAGTCATACATCACATCCATCAAGGCATGTTCAATGATAGAACGTAGACCACGGGCACCCGTTTTACGAGCAATCGCTTTTTTAGCAATAGCACCTAAAGCATTTTCACGAATCTCAAGCTCAACACCTTCCATATCGAGTAAAGCTTGGTACTGCTTTACAAGAGCATTATTAGGTTCAGTCAAGATTTGGATCAAAGCTGCTTCATCTAATTGCGTTAATGTCGCAACCACTGGCAAACGACCAATCAATTCTGGAATCAAACCAAACTTGATCAAGTCTTCTGTCTGAACTTCTTTTAATAGCTCTGAGATAGAACGATCATCTTTACCACGCACCTGAGCACCAAAACCGATACCGGCAGTAACTGTACGTTGCTGAATGACTTTTTCTAAACCATCAAAAGCGCCACCGCAGATAAATAGAATGTTGGTCGTATCGACTTGCAAGAAATCTTGATTAGGATGTTTACGACCACCCTGTGGCGGCACAGACGCCATCGTACCTTCAACTAGTTTAAGTAATGCTTGCTGAACGCCCTCGCCCGATACGTCGCGCGTAATCGATGGGTTATCTGACTTACGAGAGATCTTGTCGATCTCGTCGATATAAACAATACCGCGCTGCGCTTTTTCTTTATCGTAGTCACAAGCTTGCAATAACTTCTGAATGATCGCTTCAACGTCTTCACCCACATAACCAGCTTCAGTTAAGGTGGTTGCATCTGCAATCACAAATGGCACATCCAATAATCTTGCTAATGTTTGAGCCAATAAAGTTTTACCGGATCCCGTTGGACCGATTAAAAGAATATTACTTTTAGCTAATTCAATACCGTTGTGAACAGTCTTTTTGTTTTTGCCAGCACCCGTTGTCTCAATATGCTTAAGACGCTTGTAGTGGTTATAAACAGCAACAGCGAGTTGTTTCTTAGCGTGATCTTGACCAATCACATATTGATCCAAACTGGCACGAATCTCATGGGGTGTTGGCAAACCTTCACGCACACCCTCTTTGACAGCCTTACCAGCTTCTTCCGTAATGATGTCCGTACATAGATCAATACATTCATCACAAATAAAAACATTAGGTCCAGCAATAAGCTTTTTAACTTCGTGCTGATTTTTGCCACAGAAAGAACAAAAGAGTGGCTTGTCGGTTGCAGTAGTTGTTTCGCTCATAGCTGTTTGTTTTTATTATTGATGTTATTTTTCTAATGACTTTTGATTAACGCTTTTCAATCACTTGATCGATCAAGCCATACTCTTTGGCCATCTCAGCTGACATGAAGTTATCACGATCAGTATCTTTAGCAATCGTTTCAATAGTTTGACCCGTGCGCTCTGACAAAATCTTGTTCAAACGCTCGCGCAAGTAAAGAATCTCACGTGCTTGAATTTCGATATCAGAGGCTTGACCACGTGCACCACCTAAAGGCTGGTGAATCATCACACGTGAATTAGGCAATGAGAAACGCTTCCCTTTAGCGCCTGCAGCTAATAGGAATGCGCCCATACTGGCAGCCATACCCATACACAAAGTACTCACATCAGGTTTGATGAATTGCATCGTGTCGTAGATTGCTAAACCAGCAGAAACAGAACCACCAGGAGAGTTAATGTACAAAGAAATATCTTTGTCTGGGTTTTCGCTTTCTAAGAAAAGTAATTGAGCAATCACCACGTTGGCAGTTTGATCATTTACTTCACCTACCAAGAAAACAACGCGTTCTTTTAATAAGCGTGAATAAATATCATAAGCGCGCTCACCACGACCAGATGTTTCTACAACCATGGGAACCATACCCAAAGCTTGAGTGTCCAGTACGTTGTTATTAGTGTTGTTCATATATTTATCTTTTCCTAGGATTCGTTGGTTTGATTCAGTACTTTTAACACTTATTGAATCTGACTCAATTCTTCAAAGCTTACTGCTTTTTCAGTCACCTTGGCTAATCCACTCACGTAAGCCACAACGTTATTCTCGAGAATAAGCGCCTCAACATCGGCCAAACGCTTAGGATCACTGTAATACCAGCGCATCACTTCTTTTGGATCTTCGTAGCTAGATGATTGTTCTTCAATCTCAGCCTTGATTTGATCTGGTTTAGCTTCTAATTTCTCTTTCTTCACCAATTCATTCAAGATCAAGCCCAATTTCACACGTTGCTCAGCTTGCGCTGTAAACAATTCTGCAGGAATCGGTGCATCTTTAGCGTTTGGAATACCACGAGCTGCCAAATCTTGGCGAGCATTTGCAATCAAACGCTCTTGTTCTTGTGCTGCCAAACCTTTAGGCACATCTAACTCACAAATCTTAGTTAAAGACTCCATTACTTGGCTCTTCAATAGAGTTTGAGTGCGACGCTTCACTTCACGCGTTAAGTTCGTACGAACTTCTTCACGCATTTTGGCAACGCCATCAGTAACTCCCAATGATTTAGCAAACTCATCATTCACTTCTGGCAAATGTGGCCACTCCACTTTTTTCACTGTTACTGTGAAATCTGCAGTCTTACCAGCGACGTCTTTACCGTGGTAATCAGCCGGGAAAGCTAACGGGAAAACCTTAGACTCGCCTGCTTTAAGACCTAATGAAGCTGTTTCAAACTCAGGCAACATGCGGCCTTCGCCCAATACAAAAGTGAAGTTCTCGGCTTTACCACCAGAGAATTCAACGCCGTCGATCTTACCTACGAAGTCCACTGTGACTTGGTCGCCCGTTTGTGCTGCTGTATTAGCGCCACCATTACCGTGTTCACCCTCTTCACCACGTGCATGGTAATGAACGCGTTGCTTACGAAGCACCTCTAATGTTTTATCAATTTCGGCTTCGCTAACTTCTGTTGAATAACGAGTGATTTCTGCCTTTGTTAAGTCGCCCATTTTTACTTCTGGGAAAACTTCAAATTTTGCGTCGTATAGAACTGGGTCTGCTGTCATGTCGCTCTTTGGCTCAAGACTAGGTTGACCAGCAATCTTTAATTCTTGTTTTTTAACGATGTCATAAAAGAGATTCGTTGCATGATCAAATTGAGCTTCGAAGTCAACTTGCATACCGTACTGAGCCTCAACCATTTTCATGGGAACTTTGCCAGGACGAAAGCCAGCCATTTTGACTGTCTTTGATAATTTTTGTAAGCGCGCAGTGCGGGCTTTTGCTGTATCAGCCTTTGGAAAGCTGATCGTTAGTTTGCGGTCTAAGTTGCCGAGGTTTTCAATCGTTACAGACATGCTGGTATCCCGTTTAAGCTAATTAAAATAGGGGCAAGTCCTTGTTTTGGCCTGCCACCTTCAGTAGTACTTCACAAAAGCTCACTATTCTACATGAGAGCGACCAATTTGAGGCATTGCCGTTTGCCCTATTCCTGATAAATCAATGACTTAGAACCGGGACGCCTTCATGAAAATGTCATGAATGGTGCATTCATTAAAGCCGATTAACCTAAGAGCTTGCTAGCTATTGGGCTTTATGATGTCAAAATAAGGTTTTCCAATATTCAAGCTTAAGGTTAACCCCATGAAAATGATTCAAGAATTCCGCGCATTCGCCGTTCGTGGCAATGTCATTGACCTAGCAGTGGGTGTCATCATTGGTGGAGCTTTTGGCAAAATCGTTGATTCCGTTGTAGGCGACGTGTTTATGCCCTTTGTTGCTTGGTTAATTGGTGGCAAATTAGATTTTTCTAACTTGTTTATTGTCCTTGGCACAGCTCCTGACAATGTTCCCCACACCATCGATGCTCTTAAAAAGGCTGGTGTTCCATTATTTGCTTATGGCAACTTTTTAACGATCACTTTGAACTTTGTTATCTTGGCCTTCATTATTTTTCAAATGGTCAAAATCATTAATCGCATTAAACTTCAGGATGAAGCTGAAGCAGCTACTGAAGTTCCACCAACTCCAGAAGATATTCAGTTGCTCAGAGAAATTAGAGATAGTCTTAAAAAATAAGGGAAACAAATGATTACGACTCCATCAGGTTTGCAATACGAAGATACAGTGATTGGTTCTGGCGAAGAAGCTAAAAAAGGCAATTACGTTTCAGTTCACTACACAGGCTGGCTCTATGAGAACGAACAACAGGGTCAAAAGTTTGACTCAAGCAAAGATCGTAATGATCCATTTGAGTTTCCTTTGGGTGGCGGCATGGTTATTCGTGGTTGGGATGAAGGTGTTCAGGGCATGAAAATCGGTGGCACACGGCGCTTGGTGATTCCTTCAGAATTAGGCTATGGCGCTTCTGGTGCTGGTGGCGTGATTCCACCTAATGCCACACTTCTTTTTGAAGTTGAGTTATTAGCTGTTTAAGGACCATTAAGCAAGTAAGTAAAAAGCGCTCTGAATTAGAGCGCTTTTTTATTTTGATACTTATCTCAGAAAAAGAATTTAGTTCTTGTAGAGCATCACTATTGATTGCACTGCAATCCCCTCACCTCGACCTAAATAACCTAAGCCTTCATTGGTTTTAGCTTTGACGTTTACTTGACTAGGATCAATGCCTAGGTCTTTTGCAATATTCATGACCATCGCTGGAATATGAGGAGCCATCTTCGGGGCCTGACAAATGATCGTCGCATCAACATTACCGACTTGATAACCGGCAGCCTGAATCAGTGATGCAGTTGATTTAAGTAATACGCGGCTATCAGCATCTTTATACTTAGCGTCAGTGTCTGGGAAATGGCGACCAATATCGCCTAAAGCAGCAGCTCCCAATAAAGCGTCTGTAATAGCATGCAATAACGCATCGGCATCGGAATGACCTAATAGACCGTGCGTGTGAGGAACTTTCACGCCGCCCAAGATTAAGTCGCGATCAAGAACTAAAGCATGAATATCGTAGCCTTGGCCAATACGGTATGGGAATGATGAAACGCTCATGATGTTTTTTTCAAAGTATTTTTCAAACTAAGTAGATCATCCATTAAAGACCAATCTTGTGGATATGTCACTTTTAAATTGCGCCACTCACCAGGAACTAATAAGGGCTCACAACCTGCTCGCTCCATAGCACTGGCTTCATCAGTGACTTCAGATTTGGTATTTAGAGCCTCTTGCAAAGCTTCACTGAGAGCTTGGAGGCGGAACATTTGAGGAGTTTGAGCTAACCATAAGCCATCACGAGGCAATGTCTTACCAATACAGTCAGGGTTCGATGGAGAAACTAGCTTCAACGTGTCGGCCATTGGCATTGCTAAGATGCCACCTGAAACAAAGCCCTGCTCGGTCACTGCTTGAATTAATCGTCTAGCTGCTTCAATCGTTAAACCAGGTCTGGCAGCATCATGCACCAAGACCCAGTCATCAGCAGATATGCCCGCTTCTAACATTGCCTTCAAAGTTTGAAGAACAGTCTCATGACGACTGTCGCCGCCAGTTGAACTGATCTTAAGACGTGGATCATTCGATGAAATGAATTCTTCTAAATTATTAAGATCTGGCGTTACACCCACCCAAAGACTATTTATCTCTGGCATATCCAAGAATGTTTGCACAGAGTGCATCACCATTGGCTTGCCTGCTAGCTGTTGGAATTGCTTTGGGACTTGCTGAATTGGCAGCCCCATGCGACTGCCTGTTCCTGCACAAGGTATGAGCACATGCAAAGAAAATGTCTTGTCTAAAGGTATTTGAGCAGGATTCATGCCTCAATTCTATAATGAGACGCTTATGCAGAAGTTATCGGCTGATTTAGAGGCCACGAGTCAGGTGACATGGTCACCCCCCCTCCCGGGACCCCGGGTTGGGCAGCGCTTAACCGTTTCACAGCTGATTGGCTCTGCAGATGCCGCTGTGATTGCCCAGCAAGCCCTAGCGCATAGAACTTCCTTCTCTGTCATGATCGTACTTTGTGCCAATGCTTTAGATGCAGCGCGCCTCCAAGAAGAGATTCCGGTATTTGCACCCCACTTAACTGTGCGCCTGCTCCCTGATTGGGAAATCCTCCCGTATGACGCTTTCTCACCACACCAAGATTTGGTATCAGAGCGTTTAGCCACATTGCATGAACTTTTAATTGGTGCCTGCGATATTGTTCTAATGCCGGTAACCACGGCAATTCAAAAACTAGGCCCACCCAGCTTTTTAGCCGCTCATACCTTTTTCTTTAAAAAAGGTGACAAGCTTGATGAGAAAGCTTTGAGACTTCAATTACAGCAAGCTGGCTATGACCCTGTCAGTGCCGTTGTTCGCCCCGGCGAATACAGTCTTCGCGGCGGCTTGATTGATTTGTTCCCAATGGGATCGGCATTGCCGTATCGCATCGATTTGTTTGGTGATGAGATTGATCAGATCCGATCATTTGATCCAGATACACAAAGAAGTTTATTTCCGGTGCAAGAAGTACGTTTACTCCCTGGCCATGA
This sequence comes from Polynucleobacter meluiroseus, assembly GCA_945881875.1. Lineage (GTDB taxonomy): Bacteria > Pseudomonadota > Gammaproteobacteria > Burkholderiales > Burkholderiaceae > Polynucleobacter > Polynucleobacter meluiroseus_A. Next base: position 299,892 of record CAMCVH010000001.1, on the reverse strand, counting down.
ATTTCCGATGGATGAAGAATCTAGAACAGCATTCCGTGGGCGCTGGCGTGAGGTCTTTGATGGCGATCCAACACGCTGCAGTATTTATAAAGATATCGGTTTAGGCATCCCAAGTGCTGGTATCGAGTCTTACTTACCTCTCTTTTTTGAAGGTAGTGCCACAGTCTTTGACTACTTACCTTTAAGTAAAGGTCCTGTTTGGCTGGGTATCCATGGTGATTTAGAAACTAATGTCCGAGGTTTTTGGCAAGATACACAGCAACGCTATAACTTCTTAAAGCATGATTCAGCCAGACCTGTTTTAGATCCTAAACAACTTTATTTACAAAACGATGAGTTGTTTAGCTTATTGAAACCTTTTGCAAGATTGCAATTACAAAATATTGGGTCAGATAAAAATGTTGGAAATGATGCTTCATCAGAAGAGCTCGTTACTGATATTGCTTTTTTACATCTGCCTGACATTGCAGTTAATCGCAAAGAAGCTGATCCGATTGTCAAACTCAAACATTTGGCATCAACAACAAATTCAAGAATATTAATTAGTACTGATAGTGCTGGTCGTCGTGAAACCGTTCGTCAGTTGCTAGAAGAAAATGGTCTTCACGTACATCAAGCTGATAGCTTGGCCGATTTTCTGATATCAGATAGTCCACTAGGGATCACTCACAGCACAATCCATGATGGCTTTGTTTCAACAGCAGCGCAACTTATCATCATTACCGAAACTGAATTATTTGCGGCAAGTGCCAGGGTAAGACGTAAGGGTAAAGATAAAGAAGCGAGTAACGTTGACACACTCGTACGCGATCTTTCTGAATTAAAAGTCGGTGATCCCGTCGTTCATGCAGAGCATGGTATCGGTCGCTACCAAGGTTTGATTTTGTTAGACGTGGGTCATGGCGAAGAAGAATATTTGCATCTCCTTTACGCTCATGCCGCTGCTCTGTATGTGCCAGTCCAACAGTTACAGTTAATTTCTAGATACGCAGGCTCGGATCCAGACACAGCGCCATTGCATCAACTGGGTTCAGGTCAATGGGAAAAAGCCAAGCGCAAGGCTGCTCAACAAATTAGAGATACTGCTGCTGAGTTACTTAATCTTTATGCTGCAAGAGCTCTTCGTAAAGGTCACGCTTTTGAATTTTCGGCACATGACTATGAAGCATTTGCCGATGGCTTTGGTTTTGAAGAAACTGCTGACCAAACAGCGGCGATTGCAGCTGTGATTCAAGATATGACCAGCGACAAACCAATGGATCGCCTCATATGTGGTGATGTGGGCTTTGGTAAAACAGAAGTCGCTCTGCGAGCTAGCTTCCTAGCTGTGATGGGTGGTAAGCAAGTAGCCATATTGGCTCCTACCACCCTACTTGCCGAACAACATGCAGAAACTTGGAAAGATCGCTTTGCTGACTGGCCTGTGAAAATTGTAGAGCTATCACGTTTTAAAACTGCTAAAGAAGTCAAAGCGGCTCTTGATGCGATGGCTAAAGGTGATGCAGATATTGTCATTGGTACACATAAGTTATTTTCAGCCGATGTGAAGTTCCCAAGATTAGGTTTGGTGATCATCGACGAAGAACATCGCTTTGGTGTTCGCCAAAAAGAAGCACTCAAAACATTGCGTGCTGAGGTGGATATTTTGATGCTCACTGCTACTCCTATTCCAAGAACCTTGGGTATGGCTTTAGAAGGTTTAAGAGACTTCTCTGTAATAGCGACTGCACCTCAGAAGCGGTTAGCGATTAAGACTTTTGTGAGACGCGAGAGCGATGGGATTATTCGAGAAGCAGTCCTCCGAGAAATCAAACGAGGTGGACAGGTTTACTTCTTACATAATGAAGTCGATACGATTGAAAATCGCAGACAGTCTTTAGAGAAGCTCTTACCTGAAGCTCGTATCGTTGTTGCTCATGGACAAATGCATGAGCGAGATCTAGAGCGTGTCATGCGTGACTTTGTAACGCAGCGCTCCAATGTTTTGTTATGTACCACCATTATTGAAACGGGTATTGACGTTCCAACGGCCAATACGATCATCATGCACCGAGCTGATAAGTTTGGTTTGGCGCAGTTACATCAGTTACGTGGCCGCGTAGGTCGCTCTCACCATCAAGCCTATGCTTACCTGACAGTTCCTGACCCAGAGGCTTTGACGAAACAGGCCAAGTTAAGACTGGACGCCATTCAGGCCATGGAAGAATTAGGCTCTGGTTTTTATTTAGCCATGCATGACTTAGAGATTCGTGGCGCGGGTGAAGTATTAGGCGATAAGCAATCGGGTGATATTTCTGAGATTGGATTTCAGCTATATACGGAAATGTTGAATAAAGCTGTTAAATCTCTCAAGAGTGGCAAAGAGCCCGACTTGATGGCTCCCATGGAAATCATCACTGATATTACATTGGGAGTTCCTGCTCTACTCACCAATAATTACTGTCCAGACGTTCATGAGCGTTTGTCTTTATATAAACGTTTAGCCAGTGTTGAAACTCATGAAAAGCTGATTGATATCCGTGAGGAATTGGTTGATCGTTTTGGTGAATTACCAGAACAAGCCTTGTCTTTATTTGAAACTCATCGCTTAAGACTCAATATGGCTCGATTAGGAATTAAGAAGATTGATGCTAATCCCGTTCAGATCACCATTCAATTTATACCTAATCCGCCGATTGATCCGATCAAGATCATTCAGTTGGTTCAAACCAATAAGCGCGTGCAATTGAACGGGCAAGATAAACTGAAGATTCTTCCTGCTGATAAGGAAGCTTTTATTACTTTTGCTCAGCGTTTAGAGGCGATTCGCCAGTTGTTTAAGCACTTAGGCGATACTGTAGTCAAAGAGATAAAATAAGAGTTAATTATGCAAATAGCACTATTCCACGCTAGCGCAATTGATCCTCAATTAATCATAAAGATTGGGGCGGCTCATACTGTTCAATCATTTATTCCTAAAACAGTGAAAACAACAGTTCTTGAATTAAGCGAGAACTTAAGTCTTGAGCAAAGAACTCACTTACGCAATCTTTGCGCCTTGCATGACACTGATATTGGATTTTTACCGAGGCATTTTGACCCGAGCCAAATCAAAGTATTAGCCATGGATATGGATTCCACCCTCATCAATATTGAGTGCATTGATGAAATTGCCGATGCAGTGGGTAAAAAGAAAGAAGTTTCTGAAATCACAGAAGCAGCCATGCGTGGTGAGATCAATGATTTCAGTGAGTGCCTGCGACGTCGCGTCGCTCTTCTGAAAGGAGTACCTGAGAAGGCACTTGAAGGGGTTTTTAAAGATCGCTTACGTCTCAACCTTGGTGCGAAAGAACTGATTGCTGGTGCTCACGCCAAAGGTATCCATACTTTATTGGTTTCTGGTGGCTTTACCTTCTTCACACACAAGCTACAAGCAGAATTGAATCTCTCGGGGACTCACGCTAACCAGTTAGAAATCATTGATGGCGTATTAACCGGCCAAGTGCTCGGTAATATCGTTGATGGCGCAGCTAAAGCCGCTTACGTTGACGCGCGTTGCTTGAGTCTTGGGATCAATAAACATGCTGCTGTCACAATGGGTGACGGCTCGAATGATTTGCTCATGATGCAAGGTTCAGGGCTATCGATTGGTTATCGTGCCAAACCGATTGTGAAAGAGAAAGCAGATATGGCTTTTGATCATGTGGGCTTAGATGCTTGCTTAGATCTTTTGTAAAAAAGATTCTTGTTGTAAACCCTTTTACTAAATTAACAAACTGCTCTCTTAATTTCTTTTTCTTTATCTTTACGAGTTTTTTCTTCTTCAGCTGTTTCTTCAAGAAGGTCTGAAACAACTTCTTCCATGCGTATATTGTCTTTAGGACAAATGGGCGCACCCATCGAGGCCCATTTCTTTAATAGGCTGACCTCATAGCCACATTGGCCACATTTGGCTTTAGCACGCTGGGTATTATTGGCTCTGGGTGGCGGGAAAATAATCGCTTTATGAGGATACTGCCCTAATCTATCAGCAATCATCATCAAACTTACTTTAAGCTCTTCAGTAGCATGAGCGCTGCGTGCTGGTCCTTCTAGTCCAACACACTGAGCGATATCTTTAAAGTCCTCACCATGCCCACTGTGACAATCATCAATCGCATGACAAAGCTCATGTACCAGAGTATCTAGGACCTCCACAGGGTCCTCTAATTTAGGGGATACAAAGATCTCATTAACCATATCACCCGAACGCTCACGAGGCCAACATTGCCCTAATGTGGTTCGGGGAGAACTTGATGCGGGCCAGCCACAAGAAACTTTCACAGGGGGAATCGCAAATCCAGCCTTTGAAAAAGTAGGTTCTAAGGAATGAACGGCTGCTTGTAACCAAGATTCACGCGTTGTATGAGATTGAGCTATATTCGTGGACATGTTTTTAAAAAAATTACCTTTATTAATACTTTTGCCATTTATTTTATTGGGCTGTGACAGAAACGATTACGTTACATGGCATTGTAAAGTTGACCCCAGCAATGCTGATGAAAAACCTTTACGGATGATTCTGGAAGGCTCCATCATGAGTGTTGATAGGGATCAGTACAAATTTTGCGGAAGTTTAGGTCCGACTAGTTATTTTGACTTAAACTGCTCAGGTACTGCAGAACAATCCGCTATATCTTTTTCATCTAAAACCGGCGCCTGGACAAAAGGTTCCCAAACTCTAACTTGCATATCTTTATGACAAACCCTAACAACATTAATGCAACATCTCAAGTACCTTTGATCATTAATGAAGAGAATGCTGACTCACCTTGTGTTGGAGTTTGCTCCACTTTATTTGATGATATCTGTAAAGGTTGTGGCCGAACTGCCCTAGAGGTTTGTAACTGGGTTTTCATGACCCCAGAGGAAAAGCACGTTGTTTGGACGCGCATTACCCATGAGGCCACTGCTATGCGTTTTACAAGAAAGAGTTAACCTTCGATCGACTGACTCACCAAGTACTCTTCGTAGCTACCTTCAAAATCTGTCACTGTTCCATCATTGCGAACTTCTAAGATTCTAGTTGCCAAACCTGTAATAAATTCACGGTCATGAGAAACAAAAATCACAGTACCGTCATATCTCTCTAATGAAGTTTGTAGACTCTCAATAGATTCCATATCCATGTGATTGGTTGGCTCATCCATAGCTAAAACGTTGTGCTTTTGAAGCATCAACTTACCCCAGATCATTCGACCTTTTTCACCACCAGAGATGACCCGAACAGACTTACCGATATCGTTACCAGAGAACAGTAAACGTCCCAAGGTGCCACGAATTACTTGATCATCATCACCTGGCTTACCCCACTGCCCCATCCACTCAAGCAATACTGTATCAACCGGGAAACACTCGCTGGTATCTTGAGGCATGTAACCTACGTCTGCATTTTCAGACCACTTCACCGTGCCAGAGTCGGTTGCAATACCGCCAAAGCGTTCGCTTAAGATTGACTTGAGAAGCGTCGTTTTACCGGCACCATTCTCACCAATGATGGCTACTTTTTCGCCGGGACGAATCATCAATTTAAAATTCTTGAAGATATCGCGGTCATAAGTTTTGGTTAAAGCATCGCACTCCATCACGATGTTATGTAACTTCTTATCGTACTCAAAACGAATAAATGGGTTTTGACGTGAAGAAGGTTTAATTTCAACCACTTCAATCTTTTCTAACTGACGCTGTCTTGAAGTAGCTTGACTGGCCTTAGAAGCATTTGCAGAGAATCGTCTCACGAAGGCTTGTAACTCTTCAATCTTCTCTTTAGCTTTTGTGTTGTTAGCTAATTGCTGTGTACGCGCTTGCATAGAAGCCAACATATACGAGTCATAGTTGCCTGGGTAAACAGTCAATGTTCCAAAGTCCATGTCTGCCATATGTGAGCAAACAGCATTTAAAAAGTGGCGATCATGGGAAATAATAATCATCGTGCTGTTACGAGCATTCAGAATATCTTCTAACCAATGAATCGAGTGAATATCTAAGTTGTTAGTTGGCTCATCAAGTAATAAAACATCTGGATCTGAAAATAATGCTTGGGCTAACAAAACACGTAACTTCCAACCCGGAGCTACTTCACTCATCAGTCCATTATGTTGTTCAGTAGGAATACCAATACCTAATAGCAACTCACCTGCTCTAGCACCTGCTGTATAGCCACCATATTCTGCAAATTTTGTCTCTAACTCCGCAGCGCGCATGTAGTCTTCATCGGTGGCATCTGGATTAGCATACAAAGCATCACGCTCCGCTGCAGCATTCCACATATCTTCGTGACCCATCATCACCACATCTAGAACACGTTTATCTTCGTAAGCAAATTGATCTTGACGCAGTTTACCTAAACGGATGTTCGGCTCTAATGAAACGTTTCCTGCTGTTGGCTCTAGATCTGAACCCAGGATCTTCATAAAAGTTGATTTACCGCAACCATTCGCACCGATCAAACCGTAGCGATTACCGCCACCGAATTTAACGGAGATATTTTCGAATAAGGGCTTAGCCCCGAATTGCATGGTGATATTTGCAGCTGAAAGCACGTTATTTGCCTGTAAAAGTGTGAGGTAACAAAAGCCTTCTATTTTAACCAAACCAACTAGTTAATACTCAGAAAGCTTAAAAATTACCAGTTAGATTTAAGAATGTAGCCAGTTTGGCTGGCAGAAATGCTCGCAAAACGGCCGATTGGGAGAGTTAACTTATCTGCACAATGCCCAAATGGCAGATCAGTTAAAACAGGAACTTGGCAATTCAATCTTTGCCTGATAGCACCAAGTGCTTGATCTAAATCATAGCCTCGATCAGTCTCACTCAATTTATAGGCAGAGATCTCGCCGATCAGGATGGCTCTTTGCTCAGCTAAATACCCAGCATCAATCAATTGGTAAAGCATGCGCTCTAATCGATAGGGATGCTCGTTAACATCCTCGAGGAACAAAATACCGCCCTTCACCTGCTCGTGACTTGGCATGTAATCTGTGCCCAAAAGACTGGTCAGCATGGTGAGATTGCCACCCCATAAAACCGCCTGGTCACTCAAATCAATACCAATGGGTTTTTCAATACTTTGTGGCGATAAAACCTCTACCTCTAGAGTGCTATGTGATATAACTTGGTTGAAGTGCTTCCAGGTAAATGATGAAACATCCCCACAAAAATCATAACTAAACATAGGGCCTGCAAAACTTGGCGCGCCAGTTTTAGCGAATAAGCCTAAATTAAATGCTGTGAAATCACTGTGGCCCACAATCTGCAGACCTTTATGGACTTGATTACCAATAGCCTGCCATTGGATATCATTCATCAACCGACTCAAACCATAACCACCACGCAGTGACATCACCACGGTGTTGGATAGGTGAGCTATCGCATTGATATCTTCCAATCGTTCAATATCTGTTCCTGCAAAGCGTTGGAATTGTCGTTGAGTACATGAAATATTTTGAACATTTACACCCTTACCTTTTAGCCAAGCAATACCCTGATCAACAACCGTTGGATCGGGTAAACATCCTGAAGGAGCTATAAGGTGTAAGTTCATGAATTTTGAGTACGACGCTCTTTAAAGAAATCTTTTAATACCTGGGCGCAAGATTCTTCTAATACGCCATCTTCAACTATTGTATGGTGATTTAATTGCTCATGGTCAAACAGATTTAAAGCGCTATGGACACATCCCGTCTTGGGATCTTTGGCACCATAAACTAATCGTGAAACACGTGCATGCATGATAGCGCCCGAACACATCATGCAAGGCTCTAAAGTCACATAAAGCGTTGTGTCCGGTAATCGATAGTTACTCAGCTTTTGCCCTGCTGATCGAAGAACTACCATCTCTGCGTGACTGCTTGGATCATTCTGACTGATTGGTTGGTTATGACCTACAGCAATTACTTCATCATTGAACACTAAGACAGCACCCACTGGAACCTCACCTGCCGCACGAGCCAATTCCGCCTGAGCTAATGCTAATTGCATGAACTCAGCATCTCGTGGATGACTGGAGTTAGGCATGAACATCAGCCCAACAATTAGGTGTTTCATAAATACGCAAGCGGCCTAAATTCAAGCGACCATGAAAGCACTCTTTAAATACGGGCTCCAAAATCTTAAAAGCAGTTTGAGCTAAATTCTCAACAGTTGGAATGCAATCCAAAACAATTGTTTTATGTCCAGGAATCGTTGCCAAGAAATTAACCAAAACCTCATCTTCTTTAGCAACTAAAAAAGCATGATCCCATTTCTCAACGATCAATTCATTCGTTATTTTTTTAATATCACCAAAATCTAGCACCATACCGTCATCACTATGACCCTGGTGATTTAAAACATCACCCGATACAGTCACTTCAATCACATAGCGATGGCCATGAATGTGTTTGCAGTGACCGCCATGATGCGGAATACGGTGACCTGCATCAAATTCTAAGCGACGAGTAATTTCAGTTTTCTTATTCATAAAGCCTATCTAATGCCCAATAGCTTGTGGGTTTGGGTACTTAAACGCCACAAGGGGCGCTTTTGACAAATCTTAATCGCTAAGGCTCTGTTGGCATCTAAATTGGGGCCATCTAAGGCTTGCAAGTAATGGTGCTTAAAAGACATCTTCTCAAAACGAATGAGTATTTGTTGCAAGTTATCTTGATGACCTAACTGCGGAATCACTAACTTGATTTCATCACCTTGGACTTGAACCAATTCTGAGCCGAATTTAGGACTGACACAGATCCAATCAATGCCCTGAGGCGCTCTGATCGTGCCATTGGTCTCAATCCCAATTTCAAAACCTTGTCCTTTGAGGGCCTTAATCAAAGCATCATCTAATTGTAATAATGGTTCGCCACCGGTAAACACCACATATTTATGATGCGGATCACCATCTCCCCAAAAAGAATTGATTCTTTCAGCTAGTGATTCCGGGGTTTCAAACTTGCCACCGCCCTCACCATCTGTCCCAACAAAATCCGTGTCGCAAAATTGACAAATGGAAGTTGCACGATCTTCTTCACGACCTGACCATAGATTACAACCAGAAAAACGACAGAATACCGCGGCACGACCTGCATGCGCACCTTCGCCCTGGAGGGTCAGAAAGAGTTCTTTAACGCTGTAGGTCATGTCATTCCGCGATCATTATGGATAAGCATCATTGTAACTTCAGTGCTTTAGCAATGGCTTGACGAGAAATCGTCGTTTTTGGGGTTTTTAGCCCCGGCAGATCAAACCAAGTTTTCACATCTTGGTCTAAGGCAATACCATGCATGTAGTTATAGATCGCCTTTTTAAGACCATGCCCCAAACTATCGTGATCTGTTCCCGTCGGGTCGATGAAAGCAATATCATTTTTAGCAAATGTAACTGGCGGCAATGGCACTAATTCAATTCCATAAGCTTTAGGGTCTTTGCCGACAGGTGAGTGAACGGTGCATGTGAACCTGTGAAAGAAACCACTTTGTATGCAGCCATTTTCAAATAACTGTCGTACATATTCTAAGGAATCGACTGTTTCTTGAACTGTTTGGGTTGGAAAACCGTACATTAAATAGGCATGAACCAAGATACCGACATCTGAGAAGCTCTTAGTAACATGCGCTACTTGCACAACAGAAACACCCTTTTGCATTAAATTTAGCAAACGATCTGATGCCACTTCCAAGCCACCTGACATAGCAATACAACCGCTTTGCGCTAGTAACTCCGCTAACTCTGGTGTAAATGTTTTTTCAAAACGAATATTACCCCACCAAGAAATCGTTACTTCTCGACGAATCAATTCTTCTGCTAGTGCTTTAAGTATTTTTGGTGGTGCCGCTTCATCCACAAAATGAAAGCCAGTCTGTCCTGTCTCAGCAATAATTTGCTCGATACGATCTACTAACAAGCTTGCTGATGCAGTCTCATAACGAGAGATATAGTCCAAACTCACATCACAGAAGCTACATTTCTTCCAGTAGCAACCATGGGCAACTGTTAACTTATTCCAACGACCATCACTCCATAAGCGATGCATTGGATTCAACATATCAAGTAATGACAAATAAGAATCTAAAGGTAGACCATCCCAAGTTGCAGTACCTACCTCTTCAAATGGCACATCTGGCTCAGGCCAATTGATGTACTCAACAACACCTTTAGTATTTCTAATAAATGTTCTTATTAATCTACTAGAGAATCTCTTACCGCACAGATGGTCTAGTAAAGCCAACAATGGCGCCTCACCAGAATCAAGCGTTACATAATCAACAAAATCAAATACTCTTGGGTCACTTAACTCACGCAGTTCTGTATTAACGAAACCACCACCTAAACCAATTTTGATCGAAGGATCTAATGACTTGATAGTCTGTGCAATCCTTAAAGCAGCATAGACAGCTCCTGGGAATGGCACTGATAAAAGAACTAAGTTAGGTTGATGCTTAGTAACGGTTGCTAAAGTCAGTTGGCGGAGATGCTCATCCATCAAGGTAGGCTTAGCCGCAAGAGCATCAGCCAATGGATCAAAAGATGCTTGGCTCCCTGCTAAAGACTCCGCATAGCGAACAAATTCAAAACGATCATCAACAGCATCACGAAGAACGTCGGATAAATCATTCAAATAAAGAGTTGCTAGATGTCGGGCTTTATCGTCAGAACCTAAAGCACCAAAGGCCCAAGCTAATGGATCTTCTACCTCATCATTACCATAAGTTTCCAAAACAGCAAAACGAGGACCCTCTGGTAAAAAGCCACGGCTATTAATCCGATGGCTCAGTGTTTTATCCTTGCCCTGCAAGTAACGAATGGTGTGCGCAATCGTAGCCCTGTAATCTTCGAAGTAATCTAAGAAATAGTTAAGCGTAGCGCTACGATACTCCTCTGGAACTTCTAGTACTTTGGTATGGATTTCAGAAAGACCTTCAGGGGTAAAGAAGCTTAGGACAAGAGATAAGGCTAAGTCATCTTGAACAGCGTCAATCCCTCTAGAACGAAGAAATCCGGTTAAGTAAGCCGTTGATGGATACGGCGTATTTAACTGAGTCATCGGCGGGATGAGACTGAGTATCCTCATGCCAATGTGCGGGGAAAAATCCCCCGCTTACTCCCACTCAATAGTAACGTTGATAAAATAGTGTTTATTATCAATACTTTGCGTGATTTCAATTGTAATGTGTAAGTTTTGTGTTAGTTTTATTGTAGTTTACTGCGTTTACTGTAGTCAAATGTCTTTTCAATTTCAACAGTCTACACGTTTAGCTGTTACACGTCGTGTGGCGTAACTTATACAAGCTAAAGTGAATGCCATAACACTCCTAATTTTGCTATGCGCGGACAGCTGTGACAAGTAAAATTACCTCTAAGTTAAACAACTAAATTGGACAAGCTATGACTACGAGAGAGAGAGAGAGAGAGAGAGAGAGAGAGAGAGCAAAATTTATGCCACAACAAGCAAGAAAACGTTTTAATTATTGGCGTAGATAGTCAAATTGGAATCGCGCTTAAAAATTACCTCACTACAAAAAAAATAACTGTATTTGGAACAACAAGAAAAAAAGAAAATACAAATCTAAATACATACTACTTTGATTTAGAAAAACCAGATTTTGAAATATTTACAAAAAAATTTAGTTCAGTCGTTGTTTGTGCCGCTACCACTAATATTGCTGAATGTGAAAAAGACCCTCAAAAACATCAAGCTATAAATGTCACTAATACAATTAAAACAATTGAAAAATTAGCTCAAAATAATAGCTTTGTAATTTACCTATCCTCAAATGCTGTATTTGATGGTGAAAAAGCATTCTACAAAAATAATGACAAAACTTGCCCAACAACTTTATACGGAAAATTCAAAACTGAAGTTGAAGAATATTTGACTACAAAATTAGAGAATAATTCCTGCGTATTACGTCTTACAAAAGTAATTACAAAAAATACACCATTCATTGAACGTTGGAAAAGCGAAGCAAGCGCGGGTAAAAGCATTAGAACCTTCACAAATAGATTTTTATCACCAGTCGATATTGAAAATGTTGTCGATAACATTCAAGTTTTAATTGAACAGAAACGCACTGGAATTTATCAATACGGTGGTAGTGAAGAAATATCTTATACAGAATATGCTAAGCGATACTTCCAAAATGATAAATCGGCACTTGAACTAATTTCAGCTGAAACTGAAAATACAAAAAATAAGATTACTTACAATTCTTTATCTACACACTTGCCAACCAAAGAAGCGCAATACAATGACTTGTTGGAAGTTGAAAGAGTAACAATGGGTTTAATGAGCGGGCACGCTTATTTGGGCGATAGCAAACGACTTGCTTTCACACTTTCAAGATACAAATTTGTTTCAAAAATGTTTAGTGGATTTAATAACGTTTTAGAAGTTGGCTGTGCCGATGCTTTTGGCACTCCAATAGTTTCAAATGAAGTCAAACATTTAGTCGCTTGTGATTTCGATTCGTTATTTATTGACGATGCTAAAAGAAATCATCCATTTAATAAAAAAATAAATTTTCAAGTTCACAACATTGTTGAAAGTCCAATGAACGAAAAGTTCGAAGGCATTTTTAGTTTAGATGTTCTTGAGCACATCGATAAAAAAAATGAAGATAAATTTATGCGAAATATTTGTTCCAGCTTATCCAAAAACGGGACTTGTATTATAGGAATGCCGAGCTTAGAGTCACAAGTATATGCCTCTGATATTTCAAAATTAGGGCACGTGAATTGTAAAAAAGGTAGTGAATTAAAATTATTTTTAACCCAATATTTTGAGAGAGTATTTACTTTTTCTATGAATGATGAAGTTGTTCACACTGGGTTTCAACCAATGTCTCAATATTTACTTGCCTTATGCTGTTTCCCAATTAAATAATTTTTATTAAACCAACTCCACAGCCGCACGTATAACGCTTGGACGCATATCAATGTAACGCTGTGTAGTTGACATATTTGCGTGCCCCGCAATTGCCATAAGTGTTCGCACGCCCACTCCGCGTTCACTTAAATTCGTAAGTCCAGTGCGTCTACCACTGTGTGACGTTGCGCCACTAATTCCCGCGTTTTTGTAAATGCCGTTCACAATGTGCGTCAGCGTGTTTGCTGTAAAGCCGTCACTGCGTTGCGTGTAAAACAGTGGTTGCGTTGGAGTTTTGGGTTTATGCGTTGCTATATACGCCGCCAATTCAACACGTGCTTTTTCAGCAAACCATATTGTCCGCGCTTTGTTGCCCTTAGTTTGCGCCGCACTTAGCGTTGTTTCAGCACGTATTTCGCCGTCTTCGCCAACTACGTCGCAATAACGTAGCGCCGCAACTTCGCCAATTCTCAGCATTGCGTAGTGCGTAAGCAAAATAATTGCTCTATTGCGCTTGTAGTGTCTGCGTGTGCGCAAATAATCCAATACACGCTGTAATTGTTGCTGTGTCAGTGTCGCCGCTTGTGTCATTACGTAACCCTCTTGCTTTCGTGCTGTTTTGTTACGTATAGTGTATTTTCTGTTCAAAATAATTCCTACCCTTAATTGCCATCCAAAACCACGTTGAATTTGAAGAAGATTTTTTGTTTGAACATATTTTGTGTATTTTCTGTTCATTCATATTTAGCTGCTACTTGTGCGTTGCGCTGTTATTTCGTAGTCAATAAGCCACACGTAGCAATGCGCTTAAAAACACGCATACAAGCCCTACAAGCTACTTAGCAACTTCGTTTGCTGCGTTGCTATTCACTTGTGCTTGTTAAACGCTTGTAGAAGCTAAAACACGCTAACGCAGCGTTTGTAGCTGTGTCAGCGTGTTGCCCATTTTTCAGTTTGCTATCTTTATTTTTTTGCGCTGCTATTTTCAGCACATACCCATTTCCTTTTGGGTTGGTGATTTTTACACCCCTACCTACGTTTGCTGCTTTGTATAACAAACATACTTTGCCTATAAATCACGTTACCGTCAGTATGTGTGCTTCGTTGTGTTTCAGTGTCGTTCTTTTGTGTGTCTTTATTCTTCTGTGTGTGTTTTGATTGCTTCAAAGTGTTTAGACAATAGTAAGACTACTAACACTTCATTCAGTGTCAGCCAATGTCCTTCCAAGTTGTTCAATCCGTTTTGCTTGTCGTCAACGCTGCGTCAAACGACAAGCTGCTATGCCTAAGTTTGTTTATTAAATAGTTGCCAATATTTTGTTCGGCGCTTGTGTATTGCTGTAGTCAATCACTTCGCTGTTGTTTTTGTAATGTGCTTCTTTGCCTATGTAGTTGTTCCAACGCTGTTCAGTGCCTTTCGTTAGTCTGTCCAACTTTATGTCTGTTGTGCCTACGTCTGTTGCTGCCCATATTTGCCTAATGCCGTCTTCTAATATTTCTTGTGTTGCTGCTGATGGTAAGTTACCAAGTGCTATGTGTATGTGTAGCGTTCTGTTTTTGTCGTATGTGTTTTGCGTGCCTTCAATCGCAGCAATAAAAATAGGCAAGTAATCATTGTTGCGTCTGTGTCCGTTACCTGTCAGTAAACGATTAAAACGCATACGGAACTTGTGTAAGCAGTTGCGTGTTGCGTCCAACCTCTTTTCCATAGTTGCTGCGCTTATGCCGTAAGTTGGCAAGTTTGTTTGTAGCGTAAGTGCGAAGTCGCAATGCTGTGCCAACTTGTCTAAATAGTCTGTTTGCGCTGCTACGTATGCTTTTTTGTGCGTGTTTTGCTGTTCATTGTTCATACCTTTATTTAGCTTTGAACAGAAAAAGCTAAATATTTTGTCCAAGTATGTTCATATGCCTCAAAAGCCTTGTCCTACAACGCTTTGCGAGCTTATTGTTATTGCTGCGCTGCGTCAAAAACAGCACAAATAACGCAACCTAACAGCAACCTAAACAGAATGGAAAACGCTATGACACTTGCTAACTTGAAACTTACTACCGCTAAAAAAGCTACACAACTTTCTGCTGTTGTTCAGCGCCGCACAAAACTTGTAAAACGTTTAGCAGAACAGATTGAACTTGCCAAAGCAGCACAAAACGGCAGCACATATGCGCCAACAAAGCTACGCAGCATTACAGACGTAGAAACAGGCGAACGCAAACAAGTTGCTGTTGCTAAGCGTGTCAAAAGTTGGACGTTTAACGCAGACAACGGCAAGCTGTGTGTCAACGTGCGTTATGGCGCACGTGTATTGGATTTGGGAAAAGGCAAGACTGCTGTTGAACTTGCTTCAACAAAAGAACTTGTTGCGACTTTAGAAACTATCAGCGCAGCAGTAAACGGAGGCGAACTTGACGCAGCAATGGAAGCAGCAAGCACAAAGCTACGTTCTGCTTTTACAAAATAAGTGTTTTGCTGCTTGTGCTTCTTTGCGCTACTAACTTTTTCTGTTCAATAAATACGTTAGCAACATAGGAACATAACGTATGAGAATATTTGAAATAGCAGACGCAGAAGCACAACTTGCGCTTTGGAAACTTGTAAACGACAGCGTATGGACTGCGATACAAACGCAGCAGCGCGAACAAGCGAAACAGAAAGTAGCAGCACAGCAGCAGAAGAAAGCTAAGCGCAGCACTAAGCGTATTAGTAAGCGCAGTATGTCTGTGTCACTACCCCCACCCAAAGTGCCAATGCCAACTACTAAACCAAAGCAGCCACCCATACAAAAAGCTGCCACCCCCACACAGCTAAATGCCAACCCTCACCTCAACCCACAAGCAAAAGTGCCATACCCTCCAACAACAGCTGCCACCCCCAACGTAAAAGTTGCCAATGTAGCTAAACAAGTAAGCGACGTTGACGACAACGACGCGGCGTTAGCACAACCCACTCAGTCTCAACGTGTGCCAACATTGCCAACCAAAAATGCTTTATTGACGCAAAAGAAGGGTGTTACGGCGTTCAAACGTGCGTAAATAAAAAACACGATTGAACGGACGACAGGCATAGCTAAAATGGTTACGGCTACTTAGGAATAAGCAAGCCACCCTTATACTCAAACTGCGGCAGCGCATTAGTAATCATTTTCGCCTCGCTTGTATGGTAGTAAGTTTTTTCAATCTGCGCTGTGCTTGTGCCACACGTTTCCGCAACTTGTGTTGGCGTTGCGCCTCTGTTTATTCTGTCTGTAATAAAGTAATGACGGAAGCTGTATGGCACTAAATCACGTGTGTCTGTATCTTTTATTTCAGCCAACTCAACCATTTTGTCAAAGTGATATCCAATAGCACGAGGCGTTAGCATTGACATTCCATTTGCGCTAAACACGAATGTATCGCCAAATGCTTTTATCTTTTTATTCTCTTTGTTTGCCTTTACGTAGCGCGGCTGTAAGAGCTTAAACAACTCGTCAAAATATTCCCAATCTTTAACGACAAAGTGCCTTGTTTTTCTTACCTTAGTTGTTTCAGCTCGCACCGTTATTTTTACAAGACTATAAGTGTCATCCTCAGCTTGTCCTTTTACGTTTTTCTCAAGCCATTTAATATCGCTCCACTTTAGTTGTAGCTGTTCACCTCGTCGCAAGCCTGTAATGATTGATATGAGCAAATAGTAACCATTTATTACTTTGCTCATATTGCCTTCTTCATCAACGTTACCCTTTGCTTCAGTTATATATTTTTCAAGCTCTTGTTTTATTACGATAACCTCTTCGTCAGTAAATGTGCTGCGCCGTAATGCTTCGTCACCTCTATCAATACGTTTTAGCGGCTTAAAATCAAATGCTTCAATGTATGTTTCATTTCGTCTATACAACCAACTAAGCATAGCGTTGATAGTGCTTTGTTCATTTGCTACCGTTGTTTGACTTACGTTGATTTTCTTTTTTGTTTTAGTGCGCGAATGTAGATAGTTTTCGCAATCAGTGCGTTCAAGTTCTTTTAGCTTTGTATCTCGTCCAATAAAATCAAGCCAATGCTCTAAGTGCGTTTTAATCGTTCCATATCGCCCTTTAACTATTAGTTCAGCTTCTACGTCAAGCGCACGTTGCTTCAAATATTCTTCAACACCTTGCTTTGTTGTTTTGGAAAAATAAGTTTTACCTGCTAACTGCTGTGCCATTAGTTCGTGATAGTATTTTTTTGCTTTGTCTATTGCTGTATCTCTGTTGCGTGTGCGTAAGCTAAAACGTGCGTATTTCTTTTCCTTACCCAACCACATACGCATTTGCCAATACTCGCCGCGCTTATACACAACAGCTTCGTCGTATATTTCTATTTCGTCAGCAGTAAAAGTTTGTTTTTTTAGCGGCATATGTGCTTTGGGTGACTACGTTTTTGAACGGCTACAGCGTTGTGTAGCTTTACGTGTAACTTTAATGCCAACGCCCAACTAAATCAACAACTTAGTTGGGCGTGTGTCTGTTTTGTGTAACTACAAAACTTATATAAATCAACAACTTACGTTAGAGTTTCTACTCCCACTCAATGGTTGCAGGTGGCTTGCCACTGATATCGTAAACAACTCTGTTGATGCCACGAACTTCATTGATGATTCGATTTGACACTCTGCCTAGTAACTCATGAGGCAAATGAGCCCAGTGAGCCGTCATGAAGTCTTGCGTTTGAACAGCTCGCAAAGCAACAACGTATTCATAAGTTCGACCATCACCCATCACCCCCACCGACTTTACTGGGAGGAATACTGCGAAAGCCTGACTGGTTAACTCATACCAAGACTTGCCCGTTGGCGCATCAATTGTTGAACGCAACTCTTCAATGAAGATAGCATCTGCACGACGCAGTAAGTCAGCAAAGTCTTTTTTCACTTCACCCAAAATGCGGACACCAAGACCTGGACCCGGGAACGGATGGCGATACACCATCTCATGAGGTAAACCTAACTCAACACCCAATGCACGAACTTCATCTTTGAACAACTCGCGCAGAGGTTCTAGCAGCTTAAGCTTCATATCATCAGGAAGACCACCGACGTTGTGGTGGCTCTTGATCGTATGAGCGCCCTTTTTACCTTTGCCAGCAGACTCAATCACGTCAGGATAAATAGTACCTTGGGCTAGCCATTTGGCATTTTCAATCTTGGCAGACTCGCGCTGGAATACTTCAACAAATTCTTTACCAATAATTTTACGTTTGGCTTCTGGATCTGAAACACCTGTCAAAGCACCCATGAATTCAGTTGTCGCATCAACATGAATGACTTTCACGCCCAAGTTCTTGCCAAACATTTCCATCACCATCTTACCTTCGTCGAAACGAAGCAAACCATGGTCAACAAAAACACAAGTTAATTGCTTGCCAATCGCTTTATGGATCAGAGCAGCAGCAACACTGGAATCAACACCACCAGACAAACCTAATATCACTTCATCAGTACCTACCTGCTGGCGAATCGAGGCAACTGCTTCAGCGATGTAGTCACCCATCACCCAATCCGTGCCACACGCACAGATCTCATGAACAAAACGCTCAAGGATGGCAGTACCTAAAACTGTATGTGTTACTTCCGGGTGAAATTGAACTGCATAAAAATGTCGATCTTCATCGGCCATACCAGCAATCGGACATGAGTCGGTAGAGGCCATTAACTTGAAGCCTGCCGGCATCACGGTCACTGAATCACCATGACTCATCCACACTTTCAGAATGCCATGACCCTCTGGTGTTACAAAGTCTTGAATATTTTCAAATAACTTGGTGTGGCCACGTGCACGAACTTCAGCGTAACCAAACTCACGTGACTTACCTAAAGATTCAGCTGTTGCAACTTGCCCACCCAACTGCGCAGCCATCGTTTGCATACCGTAACAAATGCCTAAGACAGGAACATCTAATTTAAAAACAATATCAGGAGCTCTTGGCGTGTCGCCATCGGTCACAGAGCTAGGACCGCCAGATAGAATGATACCTTTACAACCACCCTCTTTGACAAGCTTCTCAATCAAACTAGCATCAACATCATAGGGATGAATTTCTGAATAAACGCGTGCATCTCTCACACGTCTAGCAATGAGCTGGGTCACTTGTGACCCAAAATCCAAAATTAAAATCTTATCGTGCACAGCAGTCCTAAATAAATTGACTAATTAGTCGATGTGATAGTTCGGCGCTTCTTTAGTTATTTGCACATCATGCACATGAGACTCTCGCATCCCGGCAGCTGTAATTTGAACAAAATCTGCTTTTTCATGTAATTCAGAAATTGTTTTGCAACCACAATATCCCATCGATGAACGGATACCACCTGTTAACTGATGAACGATTGCAAGAACACTACCTTTAAAGGGCACACGACCTTCGATGCCCTCGGGAACCAACTTATCAACGTTGGAACTATTATCTTCTTGGAAGTAACGATCAGCAGCACCATCTTTCATGGCACCTACTGAACCCATACCACGGTAACTCTTATAAGAACGACCTTGATACAAGAACACTTCACCTGGCGCCTCTTCTGTTCCAGCGAACATGCCACCCATCATCACGCAATGGGCACCGGCTGCGAGAGCTTTTGAAATGTCACCTGAGTAGCGAATGCCGCCATCTGCTATTAATGGAACGCCAGTACCCTTTAATGCTGCTGAAACGTTCACAACAGCTGTAATTTGAGGTACACCTACGCCAGCAACAATACGAGTAGTACAAATAGAGCCAGGACCAATACCCACCTTCACACCATCGGCACCGTGAGCCACTAAAGCCTTTGCTGCTTCAGCAGTAGCAATATTCCCGCCAATCACTTGGATTTGTGGATAGTTTTTCTTGACCCATTTAACACGGTCTAATACGCCTTGGCTGTGACCGTGAGCGGTATCTACCACAATCACATCGACACCAGCTTTGGCCAATAACTCAATTCGCTCGTCATTATCTGGGCCAACACCAACGGCCGCACCAGCAATCAACTGACCACGAACGTCTTTGCTGGCTAAAGGATGTTCTTTAGCCTTAAGAATATCTTTAACAGTCACCAAGCCACGAAGTTCAAAAGCATCGTTCACAACTAAAACACGTTCCAAGCGGTGCTTGTTCATGAGTCGCTTAGCTTCTTCGATATTGGCACCTTCTTTAATCGTAATCAAACGATCTTTAGGAGTCATCTTGTCACGAACTTTAGCGGCTAAATCCTCTTCAAAACGAAGATCGCGGTTCGTAATAATGCCCACCACTGTTTTACCTTCTAAAACTGGGAATCCTGAGAAACCATGTTCTCTCGATAACTCAATCACATGACGCACCGTCATATCAGGTGAGATGGTGATCGGGTCACGAAGGACGCCAGATTCATAACGTTTTACTTTAGCTACTTCACGAGCTTGCTCTGCTGGCGTTAAGTTCTTATGAATAATGCCAATGCCACCCTCTTGAGCCATCACAATCGCCAAGCGACCTTCAGTCACCGTGTCCATAGCAGCTGACACCAAAGGGATGTTAATTGAAATATCGCGTGTTAATTGAGTACCCAGTTGGGTATCACGGGGCAAGACCGCAGAATAGGCGGGAACTAGGAGCACATCGTCAAATGTCAGTGCTTTTTGAATGAGTCTCATGCAGAACCTCTATGCGCAAAAGCAAATTATAGAGGTTTTATAGCTATTTGCCTGAAAAACGCCCTTTTTTGACTGCTGCTTTGGCCTGAAGCCTTGCATCTTGGTCTTTATTGGCCTTCTTTCGACGACCCACAATGGGGTCAATTAATAGTTCACTGTAAAGCTCTAAGCGATCACCATCATAGATTGGGGCGTCCCAATCCTTACGCTTACCAAATACGCCGTAGCAGCCTTTTCTGGCAATTCGGGGGTCGTTGGCAGAGTCTGCAATCCCTAATGCCTTCAACGCATTACCGACTGTTGACTCGGCCCCAGCAAGTTCCCATGTGAAATCACTCATCACAGGGTCACCTTGACGAGCATCACAGACTGAA
This sequence comes from Polynucleobacter meluiroseus, assembly GCA_945881875.1. Lineage (GTDB taxonomy): Bacteria > Pseudomonadota > Gammaproteobacteria > Burkholderiales > Burkholderiaceae > Polynucleobacter > Polynucleobacter meluiroseus_A. Next base: position 279,031 of record CAMCVH010000001.1, on the reverse strand, counting down.
AGTTGAATCTTATTGCCCATAAATCTGATCAGCCCTCTTCACAAAGCCATCCACAAACGTACCTGCAATCATCCCAAATACAGGACCAATCACTTTCTCAAGAATAAGGCTTTCGAATTCGTAATGAAGTGAAAACTCGACTTTGCAGGCATCTTCACGGAGCGGTATGAACTTCCAGTGCCCATGAAACTTCTTAAATGGACCATCAACAAAAACCATATCAATCGATGTTGGCTTTGTATTGGTGTTACGAGTATGAAAAAACTGCTTTAAACCCTTAAATTTGATATGTATCTTGGCATCCAAAATCTCATCTGTCTGCTCATAGATCTCGGTTCCACCGCACCAAGGGAGGAATTCTGGATACTTAGACACATCTGTGACTAGGTGATACATCCGCTCTGCGGAGTGCTGAATGAGTACTGTCTTAAATACGTCTGCCATAATCATGCATTCTAACGAAAAACTTATATGAGCATCATTGATAACAAAAAAGCTTTCTTCGACTACTTCGTTGAAGAGCGCTTTGAGGCAGGTATGGTCCTACAAGGATGGGAAGTTAAAGCCATCCGGGAAGGTCGCGCCCAAATCAAAGAAGCTTATGTTGTTGTGAGAGATGCAGAGATATATCTGATCGGCTGTCATATCAGTCCTCTTATCTCAGCTTCAACTCATGTTCTGGCTGACCCCGGTCGCACGCGCAAATTACTCTTGAATGCCATAGAGATTAAAAAGCTGATTGGTAAAGTTGAGCAACGTGGTTACACCCTCGTACCAATTAATCTGCATTTCAGCAAAGGCCGCGTGAAATGTGAAATCGGTCTAGGTCGCGGTAAGAAGCAACATGACAAACGTGAAGCCACTAAAGATCGTGACTGGCAAATAGAAAAAGCCCGAATTATGCGTTCGGGCTCTAAGTTGGGACAGTAATTACTTCTTAGCTAATAAAGTCCAAGTATCAATCACGCTATCTGGATTTAACGAAATAGATTTGATACCTTTACTCATTAACCATTGAGCAAAGTCAGGATGATCTGAAGGTCCCTGACCACAGATGCCGATGTACTTACCCTTAGCAAGACAAGTTTCAATCGCACGAGCAATTAAGAACTCAACTGCTGGATCGCGCTCATCAAAATCGATCGCCAATAATTCCATACCCGAATCTCGATCAAGACCAAGAGTCAACTGAGTCAAGTCATTAGAACCAATTGAGAATCCATCGAAATGCTCTAAGAACTCTTCAGCAAGAATCGCATTAGAAGGAACCTCACACATCATGATGACGCGCAAACCATTCTCACCACGCTTCAAGCCCTGCTGGCCTAGCAAGCCAATGACCTTCTCAGCTTGCTTGACGGTACGAACAAATGGAATCATGATTTCAACGTTCGTTAATCCCATGTCATTACGAACGCGTTTCATCGCTTCGCATTCCATCGCAAAGGCTTCAGAAAAATCTTCTGAAATATAACGAGATGCACCACGGAAACCAAGCATTGGATTCTCTTCATCCGGCTCGTATCTTGATCCACCAATTAATTTCTTATATTCGTTTGATTTGAAATCAGACATACGAACAATGACTGGCTTTGGATAAAAAGCGGCAGCAATCGTAGCAATACCCTCAGCTAGTTTATCTACATAAAACGCTTTAGGACTTGCATGGCCACGAGCAACGCTCTCAACAGCCTTCTTCAAATCTAAATCAATATTTGGATATTCCAAAATGGCTTTTGGATGAACACCAATATTGTTATTGATGATGAACTCTAAACGAGCCAAGCCAACACCACCATTCGGGATCTGACAGAAGTCAAAAGCTAACTGTGGGTTACCGACGTTCATCATGATCTTAAGAAGAATATCAGGTAATACGCCACGACTAACTTCAGTCACTTCCGTTTCAATTGGACCGTCATAGATGCGACCTTCATCACCTTCAGCACAAGAAACAGTCACAACTGCGCCGTCCTTTAAAACATCGGTTGCATTGGCACAACCCACCACAGCTGGTACACCTAATTCACGAGCAATAATCGCTGCGTGACAAGTACGACCACCTCGATTGGTCACAATCGCTGCAGCACGTTTCATTACAGGCTCCCAGTTAGGATCCGTCATGTCAGCAACTAAGACATCACCCGGCTGAACACGATCCATTTCGCTGGCATCTTTCACTACACGCACAGTACCAGTACCAATCTTTTGACCAATCGCACGACCAGTTGTTAAGACTGTTGAATGGCCTTTAAGCTTATAACGCATCTCAACTTGACCTTGAGATTGGCTCTTTACCGTCTCAGGACGCGCCTGGAGAATATAGATCTTGCCATCAATGCCATCCTTACCCCACTCAATATCCATGGGGCGATCGTAATGTTTCTCGATGATCATGGCGTATCTTGCCAACTCAGCAACGTCTTCATCAGTAATTGAGTAACGATTACGTTGCTCTAAAGGCACATCCACTGTTTTAACGCGACCAGGTTCACCAGGGGACGTGAATTGCATCTGAATTAATTTAGAACCTAAGCTTCTACGAATAATTGCGTACTTGCCAGCAGCTAAGGTTGGCTTGAAAACATAAAATTCATCCGGATTAACCGCACCCTGAACAATTGTTTCACCTAAACCATAGCTAGAAGTAATAAATACGGCATCTTTAAAGCCAGACTCCGTATCTAGTGTAAACATCACACCAGATGAAGCTTTATCTGAACGAACCATACGCTGGATACCCGCGGATAGGGCTACTTCGGCATGAGCAAAGCCTTTGTGAACACGGTAAGAAATCGCACGGTCGTTATACAAAGATGCAAATACCTCACGAATACGATGCAAAACATCATCAATACCGACAACGTTCAAGAAAGATTCTTGCTGACCTGCAAATGAAGCATCCGGCAAATCTTCAGCAGTCGCTGATGAACGCACAGCGAATGAACCCTTACCGTCAGCATCAAGTACTTTAAAAGCTTCACGAACTTCTTTCTCGAGACGCTCTTGAAAAGGAGCTTGCTCCACCCAACCACGAATTTCGGCACCGGCAACTGCTAACGCTTTGACATCGTCAACGTTCAAAGTATCTAAACGCTGATTAATACGCTCAGTTAACTTGTTGTGAACCAAAAACTCTCTGAAAGCCAAAGCGGTTGTTGCGAAACCAGTTGGGACTCGAACACCAGTTGCATTCAGCTGTGAAATCATTTCCCCTAATGAAGAATTTTTGCCACCGACTGACTCAACGTCAGACATGCGTAACTCTTCAAAGGATAGAACATATGCATTTGCATGGTTAGGGTTAGTCATAAGAACTCTCAAGAAATGGAAAATCTGCACTGCGGCTAAAGACTTAGGTTAAATTTGAGTCATTAGCGCTATATGGCCTAATTATAACTGCTACATAGCAGCCCATTTAATTACTAGTTGACCTATTTATGAGCTCAAAACCACGTATTGTTTTTATTGTTTCTGATGGTACCGGCATTACTGCTGAGACCTTTAGTCAGTCAATCTTGGCTCAATTTGAACTCCCTTTTAGGCAAGTCAGACTTCCCTTTATCGATACCGTAGATAAAGCACATCAAGCGGTTCGTGAAATTAATGAATATTCTGAAAAATCAGGTCAACAACCGATCGTCTTCACAACGCTTGTTAATCCAGAGGTTAATGCGATTGTCACTGCTGCTAAAGGCTTGATGATGGATATGTTCCAAACCTTCATTGCACCATTAGAGGAATCCTTAGGCGTTAAATCTAATCATGCCATTGGACGATTCCATAACAATGCCGATACAGAATCTTATAAAAATCGTATTGAGGCAATCAATTTTTCGCTCGCTCACGATGATGGTCAATCCAATCAAAATTTAGCGGATGCTGATGTGATCCTTGTAGGCGTCTCTAGAAGCGGTAAGACTCCAACGAGCCTCTACTTAGCCATGCAATACGGCTTGAAATCTGCCAACTACCCTTTAATTCCGGATGACTTTGAACGCAATCAAATGCCTGTAGATATTCAGCCACATCGTAAAAAGTTATTTGGCTTAACCATCGACCCAATGCGCTTATCTGAAATACGTAATGAACGTCGTCCTGGCAGTAATTACGCAAAAATCGAAAACTGTCGCTATGAAGTTAGCGAAGCTGAAGCCATGATGCGTAAAAATAGTATTCCATGGCTTTCAACAACCAATAAATCAATTGAAGAAATTGCCACCACAATACTTCAAGAAATCAAACCTCAAAGAAGTAATTACTGATTTGATTCTTAATGGCTGGCGAGTTTGATTTCACCTTCGAATTCTCTTAGCTTCAAACAAACAGATAGCGGTTGCTGCACCTACATTGAGAGATTCAATACAGGGGTCCTGCGGAATAGAAACACCTTTTGAAAAGGTGGAGAACTCAGGACTGATGCCAGCGCCCTCATTACCAAATACCCAAGCATGCGGCTCTTTAAGAGCATCTTCTAAATCGTATAACTCTTGCTCTGCGTTCAGGCAAGTTGAATAAATAGGTATAGTGATTTTTTCACGTACCTGATTAAGAGACCAAGACTCAAAGATCTTTAGATGACGATGAGCACCCATGGCAGATCTTAAAACTTTCGGTGACCAAGCTTGGGCACTACCCTTCATACAGATAATATATTGCAGTCCCGCGCCAGCAGCTGTTCTCATCATGGAACCAACATTACCAGCATCTTGCACGCCATCTAGGATCAAAACATCACCACTCAGATGAGTTGGAAATTCTCTTTCTGGAATCTTGATCGTGATAACGATTGGAGGTGCATTGCCAAGATCAGATAACTTCTTCCATAGAACTTCATCAAGAATATACAAATCAGTTTCAGGAACCAAGGCTAATTGCATATCAACCACAGCAGCAATTTCAGGCAAAGCTAAGCCCGCTTCAGTGGTCAGTATTTCAACTAGATCTTCACTACCTAACCAAGATTGCGCTAAATGAGTACCTTCTGCAACAGCTAACCCCAACTCTGCTCGAAATTTATTGGCTTTAACTCCACCCTCTAAAAGAGTCTTGACTCTTTTGAATAAGGGGTTGTCCAATGAACTTATCAGTTTTGGAGATTTCATAATAATGATTGCTCCATCACTTCTCTCACTGGAGAAAAAGAACGTCTGTGCGAAGGGCAAGGGCCGTACTCTTTGAGCCTTGCAAAATGAAATGGTGTTGGATAACCCATATGTTGATTGAACCCATACATAGGAAACTGATCATGCAGTATTTGCATATCTCTGTCACGTGTTACTTTTGCCAAAATCGATGCGGCTGAAATAGCTTGAACCTTGCTATCACCTTTAATGATGGCTTCCATCGGAATATCTACTTTAGGACAGCGGTTACCGTCGATAAGAGCACCATCCGGCATTCTTCCAAGAGTTTTCTCTAAACCTTCAATTGCTCTTTTCATGGCTAACATAGTCGCTTGAAGAATGTTAATAGAATCAATTTCAGTGGGGCTTGCCTCAGCAATGCACCAAGCTTTTGCATCTCTAACAATAATGACAAAAAGTTCCTCACGAACCTTGGCACTTAATTTTTTGGAATCATTTAATCCAACGATGGGACGGCTTGGATCAAGAATGACAGCAGCGGCCACCACCGATCCAGCTAAAGGCCCTCTTCCAGCTTCGTCAACACCACAGATCCACTCCATTGAATCAGGCATGAGAACCCTCGATTATCTCAGCGATCACTTCTGCAACTAACTTCCCAGTGGGTAAATTAAGTGTGTGATGCATCTTAGTGAAACGTTCGATCAGTTGAGCTACTTGAGTATTTTTATCGAGTAATGCCAATGTTGCTTTAGCTAGAGCCTCCGGGCTACCCTGCTCTTGGAGCAACTCAGGAACGATGAACTTACCGGCTAATATATTGGGTAAGCCAACATATGGCAAATAAGCTTGCCTTCTCATGATCCAAGCTGTAATGGCTGGCACCTGATAAGAAATCACCATCGGCTTCTTCCAAAGAGCAGCTTCTAATGTAGCAGTACCACTTGCTATTAAGACGACATCACAAGCTTCAAGTGCCAAACTTGCTTGGCCATCTAATAAATGAATCTTGATATCAGGAAATTGCTGGTTGATAGGTTGAAGCAAGTCCAAAATTTGTGGCTTTAATGCGGGGGTTGCAACGGGTAAAACAAATTCTATATCGCTACCAAATTGCTGATACATCAGTACCATAGCTCTAAGGAAGCCTGGAGAAATCATCCTAACTTCTGATTGACGACTACCGGGCATGATGGCAACTAACGCTTTATCTGAACCCACTCCCAGCTTTAATTTTGCAGCTGGCGTATTTGGAACCATCGGAATCTGTGAAGCCAATGGATGTCCTACATAAGTGGCTGACATACCCACCTTGTGATAAATCTCAGGTTCAAATGGAAAAATACATAATATTCGATCAACTGATTCTTGAATACCTTTGATACGATCTCCACGCCATGCCCAAATGGATGGGCTAATGAAATGGATCGTTGGTATACCAGAAGCTTTTAGTTGCTTCTCAACACCTAAATTAAAGTCGGGTGCATCAATGCCCAAAAATGCTTTGGGGCGATGTTCAAGTAAATCTTTAACTAAAGCACGTCTCAGTGACAGAATCGAAGGTAATTGTTTGATTGCTTCAACGTAACCACGAACAGCCAAGGTCTCCATAGGCCACTTCGCATCAAAACCCTCTGCGATCATCTTAGGGCCACCGACACCACGCGTTGGTAGATTAGCAATCGCCGGGACATCTTTCATGCCAGCTAATACGCTAGCAGCAAGCATGTCTCCTGAGGGTTCTCCAGCTGCACAAGCTAGATAGCCCTGAGACAAATTAGCGGGCAATGCCGCGCTGTGAAGCGGCGATGAAATCATGGAATAGTCTAATTTTCTGAGCCGTATCTGGCTCTGATGATTGTTTCTCTATTGCTAGATCATCAATCGCCTGTTTAGCTTCCTCAAAACTAAGGTTTTGCTTGTAAAGCAATTTATAAACTTGGCGAAGGGCCGTGATTGACTCTGGTGTAAAACCACGACGCTTCAATCCCTCGGCATTAACACCATGAGGTTCTGCGATAGCGCCAGATGCAATCACATAGGGTGGCAAGTCTTGTACTAGTTTGGATGCGCCACCAATCATAGAGTGCTCACCAATACGAACAAACTGGTGCACGCCTGACATACCACCCAAAATAGCCCAATCACCTACATGAACATGGCCTGCAATTTGAGCATTGTTCGAGAAAATAGTATTGTTACCAACAACACAATCATGGGCGATGTGCACATAAGCCATGATCCAGTTGTCATTACCAATTTTTGTTATTCCTGCATCCTGAATTGTGCCGGTATGCAAGGTTGTAAATTCGCGAATGACATTACGATCCCCAATAATTAATTGAGTTGATTCATTGCGATACTTCATATCTTGAGGCGCACCACCTACTGAAGCAAAGTGCCCAATCTTGTTATCTATACCGATCGTTGTACAACCTTCTACAACAGTATGTGCACCAATCTTAGTATTTTTCCCAATCTTGACATGAGGTCCAACAACTGCATAAGGGCCGATCTCAACACCATCAGCAACTTCAGCTTTTGGGTCAATGATCGCAGTTGCATGAATCAAGGACATTTCAAGCTTCCTTTTTTCGAATGGTGCACATCAAGTCAGCTTCAGTAACGATCACATCATTTACGGTAGCAAATGTTTTGAACTTCCAAATACCACCTTTAAAACGCTCAATTGAAGCATTTAAAATAAGTTGGTCACCAGGAGTCACTGGTTTTTTAAAGCGAGCATTATCAACACCCACAAAGAAGTAGACTGAATCATCAACAGCATCACCGCCAAACGTGAGTAGTGCGGCAGTTTGAGCTAGTGCTTCCAAAATCAATACACCTGGCATGACAGGAAAATCTGGAAAGTGCCCTGTAAAGTGAGGCTCATTCATCGTTACATTTTTAAGTGCCTTGACACGCTTATTTGCTTCTAATTCAAGAACTCGATCAACCAAAAGAAATGGATAACGATGCGGGAGCATCTTTAAAATTTGGTTGATATCAAAATTTACTAATTCAGTCATGACAAGTCCTTGATTACTTAATTAACTTAAGCTGTTGTTCTAATTCTTTAACACGAGTTCTCATTTTATCTAAGCTACGTAAGATAGCGGCATTCTTTTCCCAATCAGCGTGCGGCAACATGGGGAAAATACTGGTGTAGTGTTGACCAGGTTGGTCAATTGAACGAATGATGGTGGTACCACCAGAAATAGTCGTTCGATCAGCAATCGTTAAATGTCCAGAGAAGCTTGAGGATCCACCAATCATGCACATCTTTCCGATGCGAGTACTTCCAGCAATAGCAGTATTGCCAGCAATGACTGTCAATGAACCAATGTGAACGTTATGAGCGATTTGAACAAGATTATCAATCTTGCAACCATCTTCAATAACAGTGTCAGCCAAAGCGCCACGATCAACAGAGGTATTTGAGCCAATCTCAACATCGTGACCAATGATAACCTTACCAATTTGAGGAACTTTCACCCATTCACCAGCTGCTAAGTCTGGAGCAAATCCAAAACCATCCGAACCAATTACAGCACCACTATGAATAATGGCTCGGTCACCTAAATGACAGTCGTGATAGATCGTAACATTCGGGTAGATCAATGCACCATCGCCAATTGATGCGCCATCACCTATTGAGACATGTCCCTTTAAGTTTGTATTGGCACCCACTTTGACGTTTTTACCAATATGGCAAAAAGGTCCAATGCAAGCACTTTTTGCAACAATAGCGCCCTCTTCAATCAGTGCACTAGGATGAATACCAGCTGAAAAAGAAGGAGTCGATTTCTTTTCAAAGCCTTGAGAAATTCTGGCAAACAAAGCGTACGGATTTTGAGTTACCAAAAAGTTTTTGGATTTGCAGGGACTTTCTGAATTGCTCAAAAACTCATAATCAGCTTCAGAAACAATCAGACATCCTGCTCGACTATTTAAAGCTTCTTTTCTGTATAGCGGATTGGCGAGAAAAGCTAACTCATGAGTAGAAGCCTCACTTAGAGGTGCTAATCCTGTTACCTTCGCATGGCCATCGCCCACTAAGCGAGCCGAATACTGCGCAGCTAGCTCAGCGATAGATGGCATTAGGTATCCCGTAAATCTTGCTTAAGTTTAACGTAAGCTGTTTAAGGCTTTAATCACATCATCAGTAACATCAATGCGAGGGTTAACGTAAGCTGCTTCCTGAGCAATAAAATCTAATTTGTAACGCTCAGCAACTGATTTAAGAGCTTGATTAGCTTTTTGAGCAATTTTTGAACGCTCCTCAAAGCTTCGTTGATTCACATCTTCTGTGAATTCACGTTGTTTACGTTGTAATTCACGGTCCGCATCAGCTAACTCGCGTTGTCTACGAACTCGATCAGTATCTGACATCACTGCAGCTTCTTTATCTAACTTCTCAGCTGCAGATTTAATCTTTTGAGCATCATCACGCAAATCTTTTTCACGCTTAGCAAAGTCACTTTGTAATTTAGCCTGACTAGCTTTAGCCATGTTAGATTCTTTGAAAATACGCTCAGAATTAACAACCCCAATTTTGCTGCTAAAGTCTTTTTCGTCAGCCGCAAAAACTGAACCAACAAAACTAGTTGAGACTAGTAAAGTAACTAAGCTTATATTTAAACGATTCATAAAATGATTCATACCTCTACCTTTAAGAAATTAGAACGCAGTACCAATTTGGAACTGAAAACGCTGCAAACGATCATCGGACTTGGTGCTCATAGGAATACCATAGCTGAATTTTAACGGACCAAGTGGTGATATCCAAGAAAGACCAAAACCATAAGATTTACGTAATTCAGATAAACTAATTGTGCTGTCAAAAACATTACCAGCATCAAAGAAGCCAAATAATCTTAGGGTCTTATCAACTCCTGAACCTGGAATAGGGAAGGTATATTCAGCATTAGCGATTAACTTGGATGATCCGCCAGTTGGACTATAAAGACCAGTTGTCGTATTTAGAGTCTGAGGACCTATTGAGCCTGGCTCAAAACCTCTTACAGAACCAATACCACCAACGTAATAGTTCTTAGTAATCGGGAAAGCCTTGCCATTATAGGTATCGCCATAACCAATCTCACCATTTAATGAGATTACATTACCTTTTAATAATGGGTAGAAATACTGATGCTGGTAATAACCACGATAGTATTGAAGTTCTCCTAAAGCAGTGCCGAGTTCAAAACTTACTTGCTGATACACGCCGCGTGAAGGTATCAACGCGCTATCACGACTATCTCTTGACCAACCAACCGTTGCAGGTATATTGAGAGTGTTACCACTATATTCATTTTTGTAATTGATATAAGCCTGCGGTGTATTCACGCTGGTTGACATCTTTAACTGCTCAATACCAAGCCCAAAGAACACACGATCAATCTCAGAATAAGGCACACCTAACTTAAAGCTTCCGCCAGTGGTTTGAATTTTGTATTCAGTATCACCTGTGTAATAAAGCGGCATGGTGTTTCTTGTGTAAAGTTCTGTAAAACGGCTAATTCCATCTTCTGTAAAGTATGGATCGTAGTTAGAAATTGCGATGGTTCTATTTGTTTTACCAGTATTGATATTTAAACCAATATTTGTTCCAGTTCCAAATGCATTCTCTTGAGAAATACCAGCACTCAGGATTAACTTATCAGTTGATGAAAAACCCGCGCCCAAACTTAATGAACCGGTTGGCTTCTCAACCACTTTCATATTCACATCAATCTGGTCAGTTGTGTTGGGTACTTCCTCATTAGAGATATCTACCTCTGTAAAGTAACCAGTTCTATTCACACGATCTTTAGAAAGCTTGAGCTTTTCACTGTCATACCAAGAGCTTTCAAGCTGTCTGATTTCACGACGAATCACTTCATCACGTGTTTTAACGTTACCGACGACGTTCACCTTGCGAACATAGGTGCGTTTACCTGGATCAATTGTTAAAGTTAAATCAACCAGTTGCTTTTCACGATTGAGGGCATTAGTAGGCGTTGTGGATGCAAATGCATAACCATAGGCACCTAACTTATCAGCAATTGCCGTTGTCGATGCGGTTAATTTACTTGATGAGAAAATTTCGCCCGGCTTAAGCTGAAGTAGCTTACTTAATTCAGCTTCTTTCCCAAGTAACTCACCAGCCAATTTAACGCTAGAAACTTTGTACTGAACACCCTCTTTAATATTAATACTCAAATACATTTCAGTTTTGTCAGATGAAATAGAAACCTGAGTTGATTCAATCACAAACTCCAGATATCCACGGCTTAAATAGAAAGATCTAATTGACTCAAGGTCAGCCACTAACTTTTGCTTTGAGTACAAATTATTTTTGGTATACCAAGATAACCAATTGCCTGAAGATAGTTGCATTTCTTCACGCAAGACTGATTCTTTAAATGCCTTGGCACCGTTAATATTGATGAGTTTAATTTTAGAAACTGTACCCTCTTCCACATTGAAAAGAATGGCAACACGATTACGATCAACTGGTGTTACAGTGGTTTTAATATCAGCGCCATAGAATCCGCGTGAGATGTATTGTTTCTTCAGCTCTTGTTCAGCTTTGTCAATGATCGACTTATCGTAATAGCGGCCATCTGTAATACCCGCTGCCTTCAAAGATTTTTTCATTCCCTCTTTATCAAACTCTTTGAGACCTGTGAAATCAACCAAAGATATGGCTGGACGCTCCTCAACGGTGATCACTAAAACTTGATTTTCTGATTCAACTTTGACGTCTTTAAAAAAGCCTGTGTTGTAAAGAGCTCTGATAGCGTCAGCACCTTTGTCATCTGTAAAAGTTTCACCTACACGAACGGGCAAATAACTAAATACAGTTCCAGGCTCGACACGTTGTAAACCCTCAACGCGAATATCTTTAACGATAAACGGATCAGCAGCAAGTACTTGGCCAGATAAAAGACTCACTGCAATAGCAGCTAGAGGGGTCAGTAGTAATTTTTTACTTAGTTTCAACGTAAAAACAATCTAGAAATATCATTAAACAAAGCCAGAATCGTTATTGTCATCAGGCCAGCCATTCCAACTCTTTGCAATACATTTTGCCAGGACTCAGCAACCCTTCGCCCCGTTATTAACTCCCACACATCATACATTAGCTGACCACCATCAAGCATGGGTAAAGGGATCAAATTTAAGATCCCCAAGCTGATACTGATGAGGGCCAAGAAGCCTAAATATGACTGCCAGCCAACCTGAGCAGATTTTCCGGCCATATCAGCAATACTCAGGGGTCCACCGAGCTGCTTGACAGATGATTCACCGGTAAAGATACCTGCAAGCATCCTGACTGACACAACGCTAACATCCCAAACACGCTCAGAAGCCACTAAAACAGAGCTAAAGGGGCCCAATTGGAGCTGAAACCATGCAATAGGCTCCGATATATCTGGTCTTAAACCCAAGGAAGACAAGGGATCGGTCTCAGGAGTCAGCTTTTTAAACTTTTCATTATTAAAAACAATGACTTGCTCTTCACTCTTAGAGTCTTTTACCAGTAAAGAAAAGCTTTCTTTGGCTGTTGCGGCATCCATTAGGCGCCAGCGCAACTGATTCCAACTAGCGATGGGACGAAACTCTGTATTTCCAGCCTGCTTCCAACCTATTACCTGATCACCACCCAAAATACCGGCTTGATAAGCAACAGAATCCTTTGCCGGCTCCGCCATCTTGGCTGGTAATTGAGGAACTCCTGAAGCAAAAAGCACCGAAAGAAAGAGAATGGCTAATAAAAAGTTGGCTAAAGGGCCAGCGGCAACTATAAAAGAACGTTGCCAAAGTTTTTTTGACCTAAAAGATTCCTCATCCATCTTCACGTAACCACCCAGAGGCAAGCTACCTAAAGACCATTCGGTTGAATCTTTATTCTTCTGATAGGACCATATGGACTTACCAAAACCAACTGAAAAGGTTAAAACCTTAACGCCACAAAACTTTGCCGCAGAATAGTGCCCAAACTCATGAAAGCTCACCAAAATTCCAATGGCGACTAAAAAAGCTAACAAACTCCAAATAGCATCCATACTTAAAAATCCTTCAAAATAAGTTGGGCAATTTGCCTGGACTCCAGATCTGCCTGTAAAACTAGTTCTAAACTATCTGCTCTTCCTAGCTGCGCTAATTGCGAGCGATTCAAAGTTTTTTCTACTAAGTTAGCTATATCTGTGAACTTCAATTGGCCCTCTAAAAAAGCTTGCACTGCTACTTCGTTGGCTGCATTCAATGCTGTTGGCATCAAGCCACCTGCAACCAGTGCATCGTATGCCAGACCTAAACATGGGAAGCGACCTGCATCGACCTCTTCAAAGCTTAACCCTTTTAAGCTCATAAAATCTAATTCTTTGACTCCAGCATCAATTCGACGAGGCCAAGCTAACCCATAAGCTATCGGGGTTTTCATATCAGGCTGACCCAATTGAGCGATCACTGAACCGTCAACATACCTCACCATGGAATGCACCACACTCTGGGGATGTATCAAGACTTGAATATGTTTTGCAGCTAAACCGAATAAATAATGGGCCTCAATCAATTCCAAACCTTTATTCATCATGGTCGCCGAATCAACTGATATTTTTCGACCCATCACCCAATTAGGATGAGCACACGCTTGATCGGAAGTGACATGGGATAAATCGGAAAGAGCGATTGTCCTAAAAGGTCCCCCTGAAGCTGTCAATAAGACCTCTTTTACTCCAAATTGGCTATAGGCGCCTCTTGCACCACCATTGGATGTATTGGCATCAGGCAAACATTGATAGATCGCATTATGTTCGCTATCAATAGGTAATAACTCTGCGCCACTTGTCGCAATGGCTTTCATAAAAATATCACCAGACATCACCAATGCCTCTTTGTTAGCTAGCAAAATTCTTTTGCCAGCCTTAGCTGCTTCAATAGTTGGCAATAAACCTGCCGCACCCACAATCGCTGCCATGACCGTATTAATTGATGGAAGTGTTGCTGCAGTGACTAAAGCTGCGGGCCCATAGAGCACCTGCGTTTTTATCCGCTTATTCAGTAATAGTTTTTCTAACTCTTGTGCAGCCGCAGCACTACCAACAACAACTAATTCTGGATGAAACTCTGCGCACTGCTCCGCCAATAAATTGATTTGACTATGTGCTGTTAAAGTTTTGATCGAAAATAAGTTAGGATATTGGCGCACCACATTAAGTGTATTAACGCCGATTGAACCGGTTGAACCCAAGACACAAATATTTCTCATGACATGAGAGTCTAATCGGGCATCTGAATTTATTTTAATTAATTGAGTCATTTCTTTATTGAGTAATCAGAATGACGATCAAACCAGCAAGAGGCAGTACTGGTAATAAAGCATCAATACGGTCCAAGAATCCACCGTGACCGGGTAAGAGATTACTACTATCTTTTACACCAGCAATTCTCTTTAGTTGAGACTCGAACAAATCACCTTGGATACTCATAAGAACACAAATGATGGTGACTGCAATCATGCCAAGCCAACCAATACTTTGATTGAGAAAGTCAAAAAAGTTCAATTGGAAAAGTTTCATATCATCAACTACAAAGCTTCCTAAGAGCGCAACTATCAAAACTAAAACACCACCTCCTATAGCACCCTCGATCGACTTGCCAGGACTTAATCTAATCGCTAATTTATTTTTTCCAAAAGATTTACCTACGAAATAAGCACCAATGTCAGCAGTCCAAACTAAGATCAATACTGAGAGGAATAAGGTCATGCTGATTGCACGTAAATGCATCAAGGCAAACCAACATGCCGGCAATATCAACAGACCCGAAATGGCTAGGGGCCATTTCCATTTAGTGAGATCAAACTCCAAAGATTGCTTCATGATGAGAGGCACTATCAAAACCCAAAAAGCGACTGTCATACAAAGCAATACAACAACGGCATTCATGTCTGCATACATGACCCAGACTGCTAAATTAAGTAGACAAATTCCAGCGTAAGAAATAGCTCTTCTTTCATTACTTGGAAAAAGTAGGCGCCACCATTCCCAAGAAGCAAGCGTGATAACTAAAGCTAAAAGAATACCCAACCATATTAAAGGGGCCAACCAGAGGACTGATAGGAAAATACCCAATAAAACTAATGCAGTCATTACTCGTGCTTTGAGCATGTGACCCTAAATATTCATCTTGTGAGAGTTGTCGGATGTTTCACTGCCACTGTCGGCAGAAGAAACTTGCGCACTAGTTCTTCCAAAGCGTCTTTCACGATCTCGGTACCAAGCAAAAGACTTCGCTAATTCTTTTGTATCAAAATCTGGCCAAAGAACATCCGTAAAGTAGAGTTCTGTGTAAGCCAATTGCCATAACAAGAAGTTACTAATTCGTTGCTCACCACCTGTACGTATAAATAAGTCAGGCTCTGGTGCATAAGACATTGATAAATGAGGAGTCAATAACTCCGCAGTGAGATCATCTGGGTTAAGACCAGGATGTTGTTTCAAGCACGATTGAATGCCCTGTATAACATCCCAACGACCACCATAGTTGGCCGCAATCGTTAAGTTCAAACCAGTGTTATTGGAAGTTTGTTCAACCGCTATTTTTACTCTTTCTTGAATGGCGGGGTCAAAGCGACTGAGATCACCAACCAAACGTAAACAAACATTATTACGATGTAAACGTGAAATTTCTTTTTCCAATGAATTCAAAAATAACTTCATCAAAAAACCTACCTCTTCTGCAGGTCTGCGCCAATTTTCCGAACTAAATGCAAATAAAGTGAGGTACTCAACCTCTAGGTCACCACAAGCCTTAACGATATCTCTGACCGCATCTAAACCTTGCGAGTGACCAGCAACTCTTGGCAAGAAACGTTTAGTAGCCCAACGACCGTTACCATCCATGATGATGACAATATGTTTTGGGATACCAGCAACCTCAGGCACATCCTGCGTGGAGCTGGTGTGCTTGACTTGCTTTGGTTCCTTGGGTTGAGGTGACTGTGTCATAAATGAACTATCAAGGTTTAAAGCCTAAACAGTCATAATCTCTTTCTCTTTATCGACAACAATCTTATCGATTTCTGTGACAAAACGATCAGTCATTTTTTGTACATCATCTTGAGAACGACGCTCTTCGTCTTCAGAGATATCTTTGTCTTTTGCTAATTTTTTTAATGCTTCGTTAGCATCACGGCGCAAATTACGAACTGCAATCTTTGCATCTTCACCTTCACCCTTTACTACTTTTGTTAATTCTCTTCGACGCTCTTCAGTCAATGCCGGCATTGGTACGCGAATAATTGTTCCTTGAGTTGCTGGGTTCAAACCCAAATCAGACTCACGAATTGCTTTTTCAACTGCCCCCATCATTGTCTTTTCATAAGGCTGAACAGTTAATGTTCTTGCATCAGCTAAACCTAGATTAGCTACTTGAGCCAAAGGGGTTGGATTACCGTAGTAATCTACGTAAATTTGTTCCAAGATGCCCGGATGCGCACGACCCGTTCTAATTTTTTGCAAATTAGCCTTTAATGACTCAATTGATTTTGTCATTTTTTGTTCTGTATTTTTTTTGATCTCCATTGCAGGCATGATCTTTCCCCTTTCATTTCTTAAACATGTACCAAAGTACCTTCACCTTCACCCATCACAACGCGTTTCAGCGCACCTTGCTTCAAAATAGAAAATACCTTGATTGGTAACTTTCTATCGCGGCATAGTGCAAAAGCAGTTGCATCCATGACCTGTAAATTTTTGATGATCGCCTCATCAAAAGTAATGGTTTCATATCTTGTAGCACTTGGATCTTTCTTTGGATCGCTGGTGTAAATACCATCAACCTTAGTGGCCTTTAGAACAATTTCAACGCCCATTTCTGCCCCACGAAGAGCTGCAGCTGTGTCGGTTGTAAAAAATGGGTTTCCAGTACCGGCAGCGAAAATTACTACCTTACCCTCTTCCATATGACGAATAGCTTTAGGACGAATGTAAGGCTCCACGACTTGATCCATCCGCAAGGCTGATTGAACCCTTGCTTCAACATTCTTTTGACGTAAGGCATCCTGTAACGCTAAAGCATTCATCATCGTAGCCAACATACCCATGTAATCTGCTGTAGCACGATCCATACCAGCAGCACCACCAGCAACACCTCTAAAAATATTACCGCCACCAATCACGATAGCAAGCTGAACGCCACTAGCAACGACTTCAGCAATATCCTTCACCATGGTATCAATGGTTGTTGGGTTAATGCCATAAGAGTCATCACCCATTAAGGCTTCACCTGATAGTTTTAATAACACTCGTTGATATGCTGGCATCTTATTTATCTCTCAATAGCGATGAATCTTAAGTTCAAAAAATATAAAGGGCACGAAGGTTTTAACCCCGTGCCCTTGTCGAACTACATGTACTACTTAGGCCGTGGCTTTTGCAGCAGCTACTTGTGCAGCTACTTCAGCTGCGAAGTCATCTTGACGCTTCTCAATACCTTCACCAACAACATACATCGTAAAGCTCTTAATTGTTGTATTTTTTTCTTTCAACATTTGCTCTACAGTCTGCTTGTCATTTTTAACGAAAGTTTGATTTAACAAAGAAACTTCTTTTAAGTATTTCTGGATTGAACCTTCAACCATTTTTGCAACGATCTCAGGTGGCTTGCCAGATTCAGCAGCCTTAAGCTCAGCAACACTCTTTTCAGTGGCAATCTTGTCAGCAGGAACATCTGCAGCAGATAAAGCAACTGGCTTCATTGCGGCAATGTGCATTGCTACATCTTTAGCAGCCATTTCATCACCGGTGTACTCAACCATGACGCCGATACGAGTGCCGTGCAAGTATGAAACCAATTTACTATCACCCGCAAAACGCGTAAAACGACGCAAAGACATGTTTTCACCAATTCGGCCAATCAACTCTGCACGAAGCTCTTCAACTGTCTTGCCAGCGTATGGCAAAGCAGATAAAGCAACAACGTCAGCAGGATTGTTCTCAGCAACTAACTTGGCACACGCATTACTGAGAGCTAGGAAGTCATCATTCTTTGAAACAAAGTCAGTTTCACAGTTGATTTCAAGTAAAGCACCCGTTGTACCGTTAATGAAAGCAGTGATCACACCTTCAGCAGTGACACGAGAAGCTGCTTTACCAGCTTTACTTCCCAACTTAACACGCAAAATTTCTTCCGCTTTGGCCATATCGCCATCGGCTTCAGTGAGAGCTTTTTTACACTCCATCATTGGAGCATCAGTTTTGGCGCGTAATTCGCCAACCATTGCAGCAGTTACAGCAGCCATTACTCGCCCTTTCCTTCTTCAACGAACTCTTCAGCATCACCTTTAACAGCTTCTAATACCTGCTGAACAGCAGTTGCTTTACCTTCGAGGATCGCATCAGCCATACCGCGCACGTAAAGTGCAACAGCTTTGCTTGAGTCATCGTTACCCGGAATGATGTAATCAACACCTTCAGGTGAGTGGTTTGTATCAACAACAGCAATCACTGGAATACCTAATTTCTTAGCTTCAGTAATAGCAATCTTGTGGTAACCAACGTCAACGATAAAAATCGCATCAGGAGAACCAGTCATATCTTGAATACCGCCTAATGATTTTTCTAGCTTTTCAATATCACGGCTAGTAGTCAAAGCCTCTTTCTTTGATAAACGCTCCCAGTCGCCGTTTTCACGAGCAGCTGTCATATCTTTAAGGCGCTTGATAGAACCTTTAACTGTTTTAAAGTTAGTCAATGTACCGCCCAACCAGCGTGCATCAACATAAGGCATTCCAGCACGAGTCGCTTCTTCAGCAATGATCTCTTTAGACTGGCGTTTTGTACCTACGAACATAATTGTTCCGCGGTTTGCCGCGATTTGACGAACAAATTTAAGCGCATCCAAATACATTGGAAGCGTTTTTTCGAGGTTAATAATATGAATTTTGTTGCGATGACCGAAAATATAAGGGGCCATCTTTGGTGACCAGAAGCGCGTTTGGTGGCCAAAGTGGCACCCGGCTTCTATCATTTGACGCATAGTTACTGACATGTAAATCTCCTGAGGGTTAGGTCTAGAACCAAGTCCTGACTGCACTAAAAAGTGCCACCCTGGACGGCTTGGCTCGCTATTCTGATCCAGAAACTCTGAATGAGTAGCTATATTCTAACCCAAGATTAGGAACAAAGCCATGAAAACATTGAGTTTATGCTGGATAATCAAGTTATGTTGACTGAAACTAAAAAACCAAGCACTCAAGAATTCATCGCCGGAATGCGCGAAGCTGGCCGTTTAGCCAGCGAGGTGATCGACCACGTAAGCCCTTTTGTTAAAGCTGGGGTAAGTACAGGTGAAATCGACCGTATTTGCCATGAATATATGGTGAATGTTCAAAATACCATCCCAGCCCCCCTTAATTACCAGCCGCCTGGCTACCCGCCGTATCCGAAGGCGATCTGCACCTCTGTCAATGATGTCATCTGTCATGGTATCCCTGGGGATAGAATCCTAAAAGATGGTGATAGCGTGAATTTAGACATTACGGTGATTACCCCAACAGGCTTCTTTGGCGATACCAGTCGGATGTTCTTGATTGGTGAACCCTCTATTTTGACCAAGCGCTTAACTCAAGTGACCTATGAATGTATGTGGCTAGGTATTGCTCAAGTTAAACCCAACTGTACTTTGGGTGACATCGGTCACGCCATCCAAACACATGCAGAAAATGCTGGGTACTCAGTAGTTAGAGAATACTGCGGTCATGGCATTGGTCAAATTTTCCATGACGATCCTCAAATTGTTCATTACGGTAAACCTGGCACGGGTCAAAAGATTCATGAAGGCATGACCTTCACCATCGAACCAATGATCAATGCAGGTAAAAGAGACATTAGAACCATGCCTGATCAGTGGACAGTAAAAACTAAAGATCGCAGCTTATCCGCTCAGTGGGAACATACTTGCTTAGTAACGGCGACCGGAGTTGAGGTGCTAACTTATTCAGCAGGTAGCCCGCCACCGCCTGACTGTGTTGCTGGACTGAAATTTAGACCATAAGACTACTTATGGATACCCTTGCCCAATTAAAAATGCAAAGGGAAGCCCTATTTACTCAGTTTAAAAGTGACCTCAATGTCACCAAGCTGACAAAATCAAGTTGCGAGCTGACTGATCAACAACTTTTAATTGCTTGGCATGAAAGTGATTTAAGCAATCAAGCATCTCTCATTGGCGTGGGAGGATTTGGACGCGTAGAACTCTTCCCTTATTCAGATGTTGATATTCTGGTACTGCTATCTAATAAGCTCACAGAGTCTGAACTCCTGATCATCAATCCTAAGATTGAGAGTTTTATTACACGATGCTGGGACCTTGGCATAGAGATCGGTTCAGCTGTTAGAAGCACTGATGAATGCTTAAGTGAAGCTGCAGCAGATATTACAGTTCGAACCTCTTTACTTGAATCTCGATGGATTGGTGGAAATAAAAAAGTCTATCGCGATTTCTTGGTGCAGTTTGATGCAGCGATGGATGCAAAAGCTTTTTACCAAGCAAAGCTACTAGAACTTCGCCAAAGACATCATAAATATAATGACACGCCCTATTCTTTAGAACCTAACTGTAAAGAGAGTCCTGGAGGATTGAGAGATCTTCAAGTCATCCTTTGGATGACTAAGGCGGCCAAGTTAGGTCATAGCTTCGCTGATTTACAGAAAAAGGGATTACTCACTAAACGTGAGTCTCTTGAAATTAATCGTAATCTTAAATTCTTACAAACTTTAAGAACGCAATTACATTTAATTGCAAAACGTCGGCAAGATGTTTTGGTATTTGATTTACAAACTCAATTAGCTGAATCATTTGGACTTGAGTCTGATGATGGTCATCGTGCTAGTGAAAAAATCATGCGTCGTTACTATTGGGCCGCTAAAGCAGTGACGCAACTCAATGAAATCCTTCTGCAAAACATTGAGGCCATTCTTTTCCCTAAGGAGTCCAGTGGTACTAGACCCGTATCAGAGCACTTTGTTGAGAAGCAAGATGTCCTAGATATTGTTGATCCCCTATTATTCGAAAAGCATCCCGATCAGATCCTTAAAGCTTTTTTACTCTTTACAAAAACTCCAGGGGTCAAAGGCTTTTCAGCCCAAATTCTGCGAGGTCTTTATAACGCCAGAAATTTGATGAATGCTCAATGGCGAAAAGATCCTCAAAATAAAGCTTGTTTTATGGAGATTGTTAAACAGCCTGAGGGTGTCACCAACGCATTTCGTCTCATGAATCAAACCAGCGTTCTAGGACGTTACTTACCCGTGTTTAGAAAAATTGTTGGGCAGATGCAACACGATTTATTCCATGTCTATACGGTTGATCAACACATATTGATGGTCTTGCGTAACGTGAGAAGGTTTTTGCTTGTTGAGCATACTCATGAATTTCCGTTTTGTAGCCAATTAGCTGCCAATTTTGAAAAACCTTGGTTATTGATACTTGCCGCTCTTTTCCATGACATTGCTAAAGGCCGTGGTGGTGATCATTCAGAATTAGGCAAACAAGATGCGCGTCTTTTTGCAAAGAGTCATGGTCTAGACAAAGATGAAACAGAGTTAATCGTTTGGTTGGTAAGCGAGCATCTCACTATGAGCCAAGTCGCACAAAAACAAGATATTGGCGATCCTGATGTCATTAAAGCATTTGCTAAACGCGTTAAAACGGAACAACGTCTCACTGCTTTATATCTGCTAACTGTTGCGGACGTCAGAGGGACTAGTCCTAAGGTTTGGAACGCCTGGAAAGGAAAGCTCTTAGAGGATCTCTATAAGCTCACCTTAAGGGTAATTGGTGGAGACGAACATGACCTGAGCTCAGAGCTAGAACAACATCAGAATGAGGCCAAGAAACTACTACGTTTATTCGGTCTCCAAGCTGCTGCTCATGAGAACTTATGGCAACAATTAGATATTTCTTTCTTTTTAAAACATGAGCCAAGTGATATTGCATGGCTCACTAAACATTTATACAGTCGCATTGATTCAAAAGACCCTATTGTTAGAGTAAGACTCTCTCCTATTGGTGAAGGCTTACAGGTAGCTGTATATAACAAAGATGAAACTGATCTATTTGCCAAAATCTGTTCTTATTTTGATCAACATGGTTTCTCTATTTTGGATGCCAAAATTCATACAACACAACACGGCTATGCATTAGATACTTTCCAAATATCTGGCACTAACTTATTGCGCGAAGGTGGTCACTATCGAGACATCATTCAATTAGTAGAGCATGGCTTGACGGAGTTATTGAAAACACATAATCCCTTACCTGCCCCTAATCAAGGAAGATTGTCCCGACAATCACGTAGCTTCCCAATTCAGCCTCGAGTCAGTCTTAGACCTGATGAGCGTGGGCAACGTTTTGTTTTATCAATATCAGCAAGTGATAGAGCCGGTTTACTTTACACAGTCGCCAAAATACTGGCCGAACATCACATCTCATTACACACCGCTAGGGTCAATACCTTAGGTGAAAGAATCGAAGACGTGTTCTTGCTAACGGCTCATCATTTGAATAGCGATCCCAAGCTACAAATCAAACTAGAGACAGAATTGCTTGATGCTTTAGCGATTTAACTTATTAAGAAGCTAAAAGCTTTAATAGCTCAGATTCATCAATCACAGGAACGCCTAACTGCTCTGCTTTCTCTAACTTCGAGCCAGCCTCTTCTCCTGCTACCACGTAAGATGTTTTAGCGGAGACGGAACCCGCTACTTTAGCGCCTGCATTTTCTAATAGTAGCTTTGCTTGATCTCTTGACATCGTTGGTAATGTACCCGTTAGAACAAAAGTCTTACCAACTAAAGCTGGGTTGATTTGCGATTGCTCGACCTCAAGAACAAGTCCTGCTGATAGCAACTGTTCAATGACTTCACGGTTATGGGGTTCTTGTAAAAATCCCTTCAGTGATTTGGCTACTACAGGTCCAACATCATTAACCTGAATTAAGTCTTCCTCTTGGGCATCCATGAGAGCATGGATACTTCCGTAATACTTGGCTAAATCTTTTGCTGTACTTTCACCAACATGACGAATACCTAAGGCAAAGATGAAGCGAGCTAAGGTATTAGTTCTTGATTTTTTGATGGCTGCTAGTAAGTTCTCTGCAGACTTTTCGCCCATTCTTTCTAAATTAGCAAGAGCCATCAAGCCCAATTGATATAGATCTGCAGGTGTTCTGACAATCTTCAGATCGACCAATTGGTCAACGATTTTTTCACCCAAACCATCGATGTCCATTGCTCTTCGCTGCGCAAAATGTAAAAGCGCCTGTTTACGTTGTGCTGGACAGAACAAACCACCAGAACAACGCGCGATGGCTTCACCTTCGAGCTTTTCGATATGCGAGCAGCATACAGGACACTGCGTTGGCATCACAAAACTAGTTGCAGTAACTGGACGTTTTTCTAAAATGGCCGAAACTACTTCCGGAATCACATCGCCGGCTCTCCTAACAACAACTGTATCCCCAATATGGATATCTTTTCTTCTTACTTCATCCTCATTATGAAGAGTGGCATTGGTTACCGTCACACCACCGACTACAACTGGAGCCAATCGAGCAACAGGAGTAATGGCACCTGTTCTGCCCACCTGAACATCAATACCAAGAACAGTTGTTAAAGCTTCTTGAGCGGGAAACTTATGCGCAATGGCAAAACGTGGTGCTCGAGATACAAACCCTAGATCTTCTTGTTGCTCTCTTGCGTTGACCTTGTAAACCACACCATCAATATCATAGGGTAATTGATCGCGTAATTGACCCACTTTGTCATAAAAAGAAAACAGACCATCAGTACCTTTAACAATTGCACGGTGCTCACACACAGGCAATCCCCATTGTTTATAAGTATTTAATAACTCTGAATGACTTTGTGGCAACAGTTGCTGTGGCTGACATTGGCCAATACCGTAGGCATAAAACGATAAAGTTCTCTGTGCCGTTATTTTGGGATCCAACTGACGCAAACTTCCAGCCGCTGCATTTCTGGGATTGGCAAATGCTTTTTCAGATTTGATGATTGCTTGTTGATTAAGAGCTTTAAAGTCTTTGTGACTCATGAACACTTCCCCACGCACATCCATCAATGCTGGAAAGTCAGATCCCTTTAACTTTAAAGGGATCGCTTTAATTGTTCGTATGTTAGCGGTGACATCCTCACCGCTATATCCATCACCTCTTGTGGCTGCTTGGATCAGAATTCCGTTTTCATATCTTAGAGAGATTGCTAAGCCGTCAAATTTAAGCTCTGCGGCATATTCAATATCAGTAAGTTCTAAGCCCTCTCTACAGCGACGGTCAAAAGCAATGGCTTCGTCATTTTCAAGAGCATTGTTAAGTGAAAGCATTGGAACCACATGCTTTACTTCTGTGAACAAGTTATTAGCTTGACCACTCACCCTTTGAGATGGAGAGTCAACGGTGACCCAATCAGGATGATTTTGTTCTATGAATATTAATTCGCGATACAGTTGATCGTATTCCGCATCTGGAAGTAGTGGATCATCCAAGACATAGTAGGCATGATCTAGTCTAGCTAATTCATATTTCAGCCATGCATAACGGGCCGAATCTGTCATACCTCAGACCTTTAAGAAAAAAGTCTGCTTGCAGTTGCACTGCCTGCAGGAATGCCATGCCTCAACATGGATTGGTAAATTTGATCGAGCTGCGCCTGAATCGTTATAACCGCATCATCAACCAAAGGACGACCAGCATCATCAACCAATTGACCAGTCAATGATTCAGCTAATAAATGAGCATCATTGAGCATTAATTTGAAAGGTTCGATTTCTTGTGGGACTTTTGGTAAATCTAACAATAATATGATTGATGAAATATCAGGCTTAGATAAGTCATCACGTAAGAAATTATATTGTTCAGTGATCAACTTATAGATATTTAAGCCGCTAACAATACGGTTATATTCGCGACCATCTCTAGATAATTGAAAGCCTGCTTTAGAAACAGCACTTTTAATTTCAGCTAAAGTCCAACGGTCTGATTTTGGCTGAATCGTAATACCTAACTGGATGTCACTTTCGGCGGCAAAAGAATCAATAGCTTTTGCCTCTTCCAAAATTTCATTAATTGGGGGTAAATCGATTTCTGCATCAAGCGTATTTGCTAGAGCTTGAGCTCTTGAAGCAAAATCAGAGAGATCCACAACACCAATAGGGCCTGAACGATTAGCAAATTGAATAGCCAATTGCAACTCAATGTAACTTCCATCATGTTGAGGCGCTTGCCAAATTTCTTGTGAATCAGCTTCCTGCAAAACCAATCCTTCGCACAACCAAATATGTGGCATGTTTTTAGGCCAAGATTCAAGTGCCATTAATATTTCTTGACCACTAATGCCTTGTGAAAAACGTAAGGCGATAACACAATCAATTAATGAATCAATTTTTTCAGCCGAAGAGACAATGGCTGGCGATGAGGACGATGTCATATTAAGTGTGGGTTCAGATCTAACATCGCCATTGTTTTGTTCAAAACTATGAGGAGTATCTCGATACTCACTTTGCTCATTAATATCATTAGATTCTTCAACTTCGGCTTTACGAATTCGTAGAGCGTTGTAAATCATCAACACTAACAGTAAAGAAAAACCGATCAAGCCAAGGGATAGCTGAAGCTCTGACAAACCAATGGAAGCAGCAAATTCAGCAAATCGAGACATTAAGCAGCCTCCACCAAATTGGCTGCAGCCTCTAAGTCAACAGCAACGATTCTTGAGACACCCTGCTCTTGCATCGTGACACCGATCAATTGATGAGCAATTTCCATGGTGATCTTATTATGAGAGATAAATACAAATTGTGTATTTTTTGCCATGCGAGAAACCATATCAGCATAACGACCTGTGTTGGCATCATCCAAAGCTGCATCGACCTCATCAAGCAAACAGAAGGGAGCCGGATTGAGTTGGAATAATGAGAATACCAATGCAATCGCTGTTAAAGCTTTTTCACCGCCTGATAGCAAGTGGATGGTTGAATTCTTTTTACCTGGCGGTTGAGCCATCACTTGAACACCTGAATCAAGAATTTCTTCACCAGTCATCACTAATTTAGCATTACCACCACCGAATAAGTCCGGGAATAACTTAGCGAAGTGTTCATTGACTTGATCAAATGTGCCTTGTAATAACTGTCTTGTCTCACCATCAATTTGCTGAATGGCTGCTGTTAAAGTGTTGATCGCTTCATTTAAGTCAGCAGATTGTGCATCTAAGAATGACTTACGCTCTTGTGCACTAGATAATTCCTCCAAAGCAGCCATATTAACTGGGCCAAGATTTTGAATTTCAGAATTAAGCTTATTCACTTCAGCTTGCAAACCACTGACTTTCATATCAGGTGATAAGCGTGCTTTCAATTCTTCGATATTCGCATCTGCATCCATCAGCATCGTTGCAAATTGCTCGACATTTAGACGAGCTGCCTGCTCTTTAAGTTGAAGCTCCATAGCTCTGTCACGCAGAGGTTGCAAACTACGCTCAAGAGTTAATCGCACTTCATCACCTTCACGAAGACGATGTGAAATGGCATCCATTTCAGTTCTGGCATTAGCTAGAGCCGCTTCTTTCGCACTTCTTTGAATCAATAAGCCTTGTAGAGATTCTTGAGCAATTTCATCTGACAAAGTGCTTAACTCTTCTTGAGAATTACTCAAACTAACCTGAATATCTGAAACTTGTTGCTGCGCAGATTGCTGATCACGCGTTAAATCACTGATGCGTTGAGTAAGAGTTCTTAAGGTGTAAGACGCTTCATTAGCTTCACGCTCTGCTAATCTTAGGGATTCACGAGCCTGCTCAAGTGCATGTTGGGCAGCTTGATAGGTGTCTTGGGCATTAGCTAAGCTATCACTATGAATACCTTTTTCATCTTGCGCTTGGTTTAACTGACCTTGACCCTCGTCACGAATAGATTGAATTTCATCTAATTGCTGAGTTAACTCAGTCAACTCATGCGTAATTTGATCTGCACGTGTCCTGTATTTCTCATCAGCTTGAGCCAATTGCAAACGCCCAACTTCTAAGTTATGAGCTTCACGCACAGCCTGCTCTGCTGTTTGTCTAGCTGATTGCGCTAATTGCTGAGCTTGTTGATAAGCATATTGTGTATGCGATGCTGAACTTTGTGCCTCATCCAAAATTAACTGTTGAGCTTTGAGCTGCAGATCTAAGTTATCAATCTCTTGAGCGCGAGCTAGGAGTCCAGCTTGCTCAGAATCTTCTGCATATAACTGCAAGCTAACACGACTAACAATGTGACCGTCCTTGACAACTAATACACCACCTTGTGGCAACTGATCTCTGCGGCGCATTGCATCATCTAGGTTATCAGCGATAAAAACATGACCTAACCACTCTTGGACAACGGTCTTGATGTTGCTATCTTTTATTTGTACACGGCTCATCAAGCTGGTTAACCCAGTTACACCAGCATCAGAATTGAGGACTGATTGACCAGAATAAAAAGCCAAACGGGATGGCGGTGCATCTTGAGCCAAGCGAATAGCTTCAACCAGATCTGTAGCTTGTAATGCTGTAACACGCTCACGCAGAACAGATTCAAGAGCGGTTTCCCAGCCTTTCTCTACTTGTATGTCTTGCCATAAGCGCTGTTTTTTATTCAGCCCTTTTTTCTCAAGCCAAGGACCAACCTTGGTTTGAGATTGAACTTTTTCTTGAAGCGCCTGTAAAGCGCTTAGCTTTGCTTGTGTTTGGTTAAAAGCCGCAGAGGACTCTTGTAAAGTTTGTTGTGCGCTAGCTCTAGACGCATCAGTTTCTGGAACTTTAGATTGAGCATCTTGAGATATTTGTTGAGCTTCATCTGCCTTACGCTGAGCCATTGTTTGGCGATCAGTAGCAAGACTCAAAGCCTCAGCATCAGGACGAACTAAAGTTGCCAAGTCAGCTTTCAAGCGCTCTTGTCTTTGGTGCATTTGATCTAATTGGCGACCAGCTGCTAAAACACGCTCTGCTAAGCTCGCTAAACGCTGATCCGTTGAAGAAACAGCCTGCCTTGCTATATCAAGAGCTTTTTGAGCTTCTAAAAAAGTGACCTCATGCGCTGGTATTTTTTCTTGAACATCATGCAAAACCTCTAAGTAGCGCTCTTCATTCTCACTGGCTGCCTCAAGATCAATAGTTGTTTGTCTTAAAGCATCAGCAGCTGATAACTCTTGAGAAGACCAACGAGATAACTGGGCTTGCAGATCAGAAATTTGTTGCTGCAAGCGGGCGCGTGATTCTTGTACATAACGAATCTCATTTTCTAGAATACCTACTTCAGCATTAACTTTGTACAGCTCACCTTGAGCAGTTGAAACTAAATCTTGTGCAGCGTAATGAGAAGATCTAAGCTCTTCTAACTCAGCTTCTGCGTGCCGTAATTTTGCTGTTTGCTCTTCAAGCTGAACTTGTGCATCACGAATGGCATTGGTATGGCGCTCTTGCTCTTTACCAGCATCGGTTTGCCTGACCAACCACAACAACTGTTGTTGCTCAGTCATCTGGGTATTCAATAGTATGTACTTTTCTGCAACTTCGGCTTGACCCTCAAGCTTAGTTAAATTTTGATTTAATTCGCGCAGAATGTCTTCAACACGTGTTAAGTTCTCACGAGTATCTTCTAGACGAGATTCAGTTTCTTTACGACGCTCTTTATACTTAGAAACACCGGCAGCCTCCTCCAAAAAGATTCGTAACTCTTCTGGTTTAGCTTCAATGATTCTTGAAATCATGCCTTGACCAATGATGGCGTAGGCTCTTGGACCTAAACCCGTACCCATGAACATGTCATGAATATCTTTACGGCGAACAACTTGATTATTTATAAAGTAGCTCGAAGAGCCATCACGCGTTAAGGTACGTTTGACAGAGAGTTCAGCAAACGTGCTCCATTGACCAGATGCACGACCGTCTGTGTTATCAAAAATCAATTCAACACTAGATCGACCCGCAGGTTTTCTTAGTCCAGAGCCATTAAAAATAACGTCCTGCATGGACTCCCCACGCAATTCACTGGCTCTTGATTCGCCTAAAACCCATCGTACCGCGTCAATGATGTTGGATTTACCGCAACCATTGGGACCTACAACACCGATTAATTGGCCCGGAAGCTCAAAATGAGTAGGGTCTACAAAGGATTTAAAGCCCGAAAGTTTGATTGATTTAAGTCGCACGGCTAACTTCTTTTAATGGAATTTATAGATGATACCAAGGGCAGAGTGATATGGAGCACTTCTCAGCCCTCACCGATATAATCAAACCTTAATAGTTGTTATTTTTAAAGGAAAAAAGATTTATGGCATCACTACAAAACGTTATCGACCAAGCTTGGGAAGATCGTGCCAACCTATCTCCATCAGCCGCTCCAGCTGATGTTCGCGAGGCAGTTTCCACTGTTTTAGCTGGCCTTAATGATGGCTCTATCAGGGTTGCTGAGCGCGAGTCTGTAGGAAAATGGCATGTAAATCAATGGGTTAAGAAAGCAGTTTTAATTTCTTTCCGCTTGGAGGACAACCGAGTCATGTCAGCTAACGGTCAAGGCGGCTTCCCTCAGTTCTACGATAAGGTTCCAACCAAATTTGCCGATTACACAGCATCCGATTTTGCTAAGGGTGGTTTTCGTGTAGTTCCTCCTGCAACAGCCCGTCGTGGATCATTTATCGGTAAAAACGTCGTTTTAATGCCCTCTTATGTGAATATTGGTGCTTATGTTGACGAAGGCTCCATGGTTGATACTTGGGCAACTGTTGGCTCATGTGCACAAATCGGTAAAAACGTTCACTTGTCAGGCGGTGTTGGTATCGGCGGTGTTTTAGAACCTGTTCAAGCCGGGCCAGTGATTATTGAAGATAACTGCTTCATTGGTGCTCGCTCTGAAGTTGTTGAGGGTGTTGTTATTGAAGAAAACGCCGTTTTATCCATGGGCGTTTACATTGGTCAGAGTACCAAGATTTACGATCGCGAAACAGGTGAAGTTCATTACGGTCGTGTTCCCGCAGGTTCAGTAGTGGTTCCTGGATCACTACCTTCAGCTTGCGGTAAATACAGTCTTTATGCAGCCATCATTGTTAAAAAAGTGGATGCTCAAACCAGAGCAAAAACTGCTATCAATGATTTGTTACGCGATTAAGACTCATTCTTAATAGATTATTTGTGAATACATTGTGAATACAAACACTACCCTAGCTTTAACAGAATCACTGATCTCTCAAAATTCAGTAACTCCTGCTGATGGCGGTTGCCAAGAATTAATCGCTGCTCGTCTGAAACTTCTTGGTTTCGAATGTGAAACGATCATCAGTGGTCCTGAGCATTTCAGAGTTACTAATTTGTGGGCTGTTAAGCGAGGTAGCGCTGGTAAAGAAGGTCCACTTCTCAGCTTTGCAGGTCACACTGACGTGGTTCCAACGGGTCCTCTAGATAAATGGTCTACAGATCCATTTGTACCAACGCACATAGATGGTTTCTTACAAGGCCGTGGTGCTGCTGATATGAAAACTTCATTAGCCGCATTTGTGGTGGCTGCTGAAGAATTTATCCACAGCCACCCAAAACATCAGGGTTCGATTGCCTTTCTTGTTACCAGCGATGAAGAAGGTCCCGCTCACGATGGTACTGTGATTGTTTGTAATGAACTAAAAAAACGCGGCGAAAAAATTGACTATTGCGTTGTTGGTGAGCCAACCTCTGTTAACGCTCTTGGGGATATGATTAAAAACGGTCGTCGTGGCTCTTTATCTGGCAAGCTTCGCATCATTGGATTGCAGGGTCACATCGCATATCCTCATTTAGCCAAAAATCCAAATCATTTGATGGCTCCTGCTCTTGCTGAGTTAGCTACTGTTATTTGGGATAAGGGTAATGAATTTTTCCAACCAACGAGTTGGCAAGTTTCAAACATCCATAGCGGTACGGGTGCAACTAACATGATTCCTGGTGAAATTGTTATTGATTTCAATTTCCGTTTTTCAACAGAAAATACAGCCGACAAACTCAAAGAGAAATTGGAAGCCATCCTGAAGAGCCATGATTTGAAATACACGATTGATTGGAATTTAAGCGGTGAACCTTTTTTGACTGCTCCAGGAAATCTTTCTGCAGCCATGCAAGCATCCATATTTGAAGTTACTAAAGCTAAAGCTGAACTGTCAACCACAGGTGGTACCAGTGATGCTCGCTTCATCGCAAAGATCTGCCCTCAAGTTGTTGAGTTTGGACCACGCAATGCGACCATTCATCAAATCAATGAACGAATTGAATTGGCGGATATAGAACCCTTAAAGAATGTTTATAAAGGTGTTCTTGAAAAGTTAATTGCTTAAATAAATTAACATGCATTCTGAATTAACTCTAAAATTATTTTGGGATCAGTTGACTGAGCAACTCGATGCTGCTGGTTTAAGTTATGGTCATGGTGCCATCAGCGCTGAAAGTGAAGCGCTTTGGATCATATCAACAGCCTTGGGTTATCCACCTGAAGATGCGCTGGATGCTCTAGAAACACCCGTTCCCCTTGATGTTCAAACTAAAGCTCAACAGTGGGCAGATGAAAGAATTAAAACGCGTCGACCCCTAGCTTATATTTTAGGTGAGGCTTGGTTAATGGGTGTTCCGTTTTATTCTGATGAACGCAGTATCGTTCCCCGCTCATTTATTGCAGAGCTCATTGTGGATGGCCATTTAGAGCCTTGGCTACCACCCAACGGAAAAGTACTAGATCTCTGTACGGGTAACGGCTCATTAGCCATATTGATGGCCATGTCTTGCCCAGATGTAGAGGTCAATGCATCAGATCTGAGCATGCAAGCACTTTCTTTAGCTGCTAAAAATATAGATCGTCATAACCTAACAGATCAAATTGAAGTATTCCAGGGGGATCTATTTGAGGCCCTACCGACATCAGATGAAAATAGTAAATTTGATTTAATCATTTGCAATCCACCTTATGTGAATGCAGAAACGATGAGTAGCCTTCCTACTGAATATCATGCTGAACCGGAGATGTCACTGGCAGGGGGTTCTGATGGTATGGATTTAATAAGAAAAATTCTTCAAAATGCTAAAGACTATTTACGACCAGATGGTGCTTTGGTTCTAGAAATTGGTAATGAGGCTAAAAATTTCCAAGCCGCTTTCCCTGAAGTGCCCATCAACTGGCTGGAGGTATCTGCTGGTATCGATCAGGTTTTATTGATACAAGCAGAAGATCTTTAATCTAGATTTCTAGCAGCCTGAATCGCCTGATCAATACGATCGACTGCGATGACTTCAATGCCCGGTATCTTGACCTTAGGCGCATTAGCTTTGGGAATAATCGCCATCGTAAATCCTAACTTAGCTGCTTCTTTAAGACGCTCTTGACCTCGAGGGCAAGGTCTAATCTCACCAGCAAGCCCTACTTCACCGAAAACAATTAAGGTTTTAGGTAATGCTTTATTTTTCAGAGATGACTGAATCGCCAAAAGGATCGCTAAATCAGCTGCAGGCTCACTGATTTTGACGCCACCTACCGCATTCAAAAATACATCTTGGTCAAAACAAGCAATACCCGCGTGACGATGCAAGACAGCAAGCAACATAGCTAATCGATGTTGCTCCAAGCCTAAAGCTAAACGTCTCGGATTAGGGACGTGCGCAGCATCTACTAATGCTTGTATCTCGACTAGTAATGGTCGACTACCCTCTTGTGTAACTAAAACACAAGAGCCAGGCACCGTTTGATCATGTTGCGATAGGAATAAAGCTGAAGGATTCGATACACCCTTCAATCCTTTATCCGTCATAGCAAAAACACCTAATTCGTTCACAGCACCAAAACGGTTTTTAAATGCTCTGACTAATCGAAAAGAAGAGTGCGTATCACCTTCAAAGTAGAGTACTGTATCAACGATATGCTCTAAAACACGAGGGCCGGCTAAATTACCCTCTTTAGTTACATGGCCGACCATGATCATACAAACGCCAGTTGATTTTGCTAATCTAGTTAGTTGAGCAGCACACTCTTTCACTTGCGCTACAGATCCTGGGGCTGAACTTAATGCCTCTGAATAAATAGTTTGTATAGAGTCAATAACAACAACTGTTGGTCTTGATGACTCAATAGTCATCAAAAGCTTCTCTAGCTGTATTTCTGCTAGAACTTCTAAATCAGGAGCTTGCACATCTAAACGCTTTGCTCGAAGTGCAATCTGCGAGCCAGACTCCTCTCCACTGACATAGAGTACTGAATCACCTCTGGCACTCATAACAGCTAATGCCTGCAGTAATAATGTTGATTTGCCAATACCAGGATCGCCACCAATTAATGCCACACCACCGGTTACTAAGCCGCCGCCGAGGACGCGATCAAACTCATCAATTCCAGTGCTTAAGCGTGGCAAATCTTCAGCTTCAATCACTCCAAGTCTTTGTTTAGGTGCAGCTTTGGCTAAACTCTGGAAGCGACTCGTTGAAGGTTTGTCTTCAACTGACTCCTCCATAGAGTTCCATGCATCACAGTTAGGACATTGCCCCTGCCATTTAGCAGACATCCCACCACAAGATTGGCAAACATAAACTGATTTAATTTTGGCCATTAAAAAGGCCCTGATTTTTTGTTTTCTTTGGCCCTTACTTCAGAGTCAGTACGACGTTTCTCAAGGTCTTGCTGTCTTTGCTGTTGATCAATCTTTTTCTGCTCAAAATCTTTCACATTGACAGCACGCTGCTCAGCTTTAGCTTGGTCGGCTTGGTTTGCAGCTCTTTCAGCATCACGCTCATCTTTAATGATTGATTTAAGAACTCGCTCACGTTCATTCATAGGAATCTCTTGAGCACGGATTTCTTTGATTTCTTGACGATGTATCAATCGTGCTTTATCAAGACAACTACTTGTAAAAAATTTGTCATAGCAATCGTGCTGACTTTTTTCAAGGCGGTACTTAGCCCAGTCTCTTTTGAGATTCAATTGCTCTTGACGATCTGAGATATCGCTGAGCTCTGCTTGCTCAGCAGGCCCTGCAAAAGAAATATTTGGCAAAAGTGACAAACCAATTGAGAGAGTTAAATAACGAATTAAGTTCATAGACTCAAGGATAAGCTATTCAAGAAAAATCAGTTCAATACTGAGACTTTTCTAAATTTCAATCTTCGCGCCAAGCTCAACCACCCTATTGGTCGGAATTTGGAAGAAATCAGAGGGTTTAGCAGCATTTTGAAACATCCAGGAAAATAATCTCTCACGCCACAAAGCCATACCAGGGAGTTTGGAAGGCACAACAGTATCTCTTGCTAAGAAGAAAGAGGTCTCCATAAGGTCGAATTGAAGTTGATACTTGGACTGAATGAGCGCCAATACTTTATTGATATCTGGTGTCTCTTTGAAGCCATGAACTGAACGGACCAAGTAAATATTCCCGCCCATATCCTTCAGAGTCAAGCGCTCCTCATCATTCACATAAGGGACATCCCAAGTGCTGAGCTTCAAGAAGAAGATTCTTTGATGAAGTACTCGATTGTGTTTAAGGTTGTGAAGCATAGCCACGGGCACATAATCAATGTGAGCAGTTAAGAAGATGGCTGTACCCTCAACACGATGCGGAGGATGCGCCAATAGCCCTTTAACGAATGGCTCTAATGGAATTGACTCTTTAATCACGCGCTCTCTTAACAGCTTACGACCTTTGTACCAAGTCATTAAACACACAAAAATTAATATACCAAGCATCAATGGATACCAGCCACCATCTTTGACCTTAATGAGGTTAGCAGTCCAAAATGCAAGATCTAAAGCCAAGAATCCAATGATTAGACTTACGATCAAGATTGGGTTGAGATGCCATTCTTTTCTCATCACAATACTTAGCAAGATAGTTGTAATCAACATGGTCGTGGTCACCGAAATACCATATGCTGCTGCCAAGTTACCAGACCCTCTAAACTCAATGACAGTGAAAAGAACCATTGCCAATAAAGACCAGTTAATAAACGGCATGTAAATCTGTCCACGTTCATTATCGGATGTGTGTTTGATGCTCATTCTTGGAAGAAAGCCTAAAAGTATGGCTTGATTAGCTAAGGAGAAAGCTCCAGAAATAACTGCCTGAGAAGCAATCACGGTGGCTGCCGTGGCTAAACCAACCATTGGCCACAAAGCCCATTCAGGAACCATTAAATAAAAAGGATTTTTAATAGCTTCAGGATCAGCTAAAAGTAATGCTCCTTGACCAAAGTAATTGATCAATAGACTAGGTAGAGCGCAGAATAACCAAGCTAGTCTCACCGGGTTTTTACCGAAATGCCCCATATCCAGATACAGGGCTTCAACACCAGTTACTACTAAAACAACAGAACCCATGACGATGTAAGCCATCAAGGTGTGTTCTGAAATGAAGTTCACTGCATAAAGTGGATTGATCGCTAAAAATATTTCTGGATTCTTAACAATGTTAAGCACACCAAGAATAGCTAATGCGATAAACCAAAGTAATGTGATGGGTCCAAATAATTTGCCAACTGCTGCTGTGCCAAATTTTTGAATCATAAATAACGCAACCAGAATAGTTACAGTGATAGGTATGACAAAACGCTTCATCTCAGGTGTTGCAATTTCTAAACCTTCGACAGCGGATAAAACTGAAATTGCAGGAGTAATGACTGATTCACCATAAAGCATGCAAGCACCAAACATGCCCAACATCATGACTAGTAAATAGGATTTAGTTCCGCTTTGAAGAGATCTTAAAGCTAGAGCCATCAGAGATAAGACACCGCCCTCACCCTTGTTATCAGCACGCATGACGAAAACAATGTATTTGATAGTTACCACCAGAATGATGGCCCAAAACATCATGGAAATGACGCCAAAAACAGCTGACTCACTAAACGGAATGCCGTGCTCGGGGCTAAAGCACTCTTTTAGAGCATAAAGTGGACTTGTACCGATATCCCCGAATACAACCCCGATAGCTGCTAAGACCAATGCGACGGTACTACCCTTTTTGTCATGCTCATTGCCATGCAGATCAACTGGCTTTAACAATGGTGATTGCGAATAAATTGGGTCGCTGATGGTCAAAAGGTACTCCCTTAGTTACTGTTAGATGATTATATGCCTTGCTTATTGCAATGCAATATAAAGATTTACTTATATATTTAAGATTATTTAGTAATTTTATTAACAAAGTAAGGGGTATTCAAAAGATGAGAATCAAGCACCCGCTTGGATATATAAGCTTTACCTTGGTTACCTTGCAATTTAGGGTTTATCCTGATATAGTCTCACTCTCAGACGCGGGGTGGAGCAGTCTGGCAGCTCGTCGGGCTCATAACCCGAAGGTCATAGGTTCAAATCCTATCCCCGCAACCAAATAAATCCGAAAACCTCTTGTTTATCAAGGGGTTTTTTGTTTTCTACAGTTCTTTGGCATACTAATAGCCTTCTTAGCTAACTTATTTAAGTGATGATCATGAAAAAACTACTCAGTGCACTTCTTTTTACATATTCAAGCTTCGTTTGGGCAGGTCCTATGGTTGAATTTAAAACAACTGCTGGCGACTTTACGGTTGAACTCAATCCAGAAAAATCACCAAAAACTGTTGAGAACTTTTTAGGCTATGTGAAAAGTGGTTTTTATAACAACACTATTTTTCATCGAGTGATTAATAACTTTATGGTTCAAGGTGGTGGCTTTACCAAAGATATGGAACAAAAGCCTACCAACGCCCCTATACCTCTAGAATCAAATAATGGCTTAAGCAATCTGAACTACTCAATTGCTATGGCTCGAACGAATGATCCTAATTCAGCAACAGCTCAATTCTTCGTTAATGTGACAAACAATAAAAATTTGGACTATCCAAAACCTGATGGTCATGGTTATGCTGTCTTTGGTATGGTTGTTAAAGGTACAGAGACAATCGATAAGATTAAGAAAACTGTTACCACCAGAAAAGGACCTTTCTCAGATGTGCCGGTTCAAACTATCGTTATTAATAGTGCCACTTTAATCAGCAAGTAAGTATGTCACGCTCTGAGCATCTATCTTGTAGCATTCTTTTAGATGATGCTCATAGCGCGATAGATCATCCAAGTAGTCGCCTATACCAGCATCCGATTCAATACATTGAGGCTCATTCTGAAGAAGAATTAGATATCGCACTATTACAAATTGAAGCTGCAATTGCTCAGAGGAAATATGTAGTCAGTTGCCTAAGCTATGAGTTAGGCGAACATTTTGTTGGAATCCACCCTCGCCCATCATCAACCCCCTGGATTAGAGCTTGGGTTTTTGATGCGGTCACTATGCTTAGCAAAGATCAAGCTGATCAATGGCTTCAACAGCATCTTCTTGAATCAAAAACAAATCAACTCGCAAAGATCGATCAGGCTTTGATACCAAGTATGACTGAGTTTGTGTTTACAAATAAGGTTAAGGCGATTCAGGAGCTGATTAAAAATGGGGATACTTACCAAGTCAATTTTACTTACCGTATCAATGGCGTCATTACTGGGGAACCCATATCTCTTTATCAAAAGTTAAGAGATAGGCAGCCTGGACCTTTTGGAGCATATATTGAGCACTCTGGTGGCTGGGTTTTATCTTGTTCCCCTGAATGGTTTTTAAGTAAGCAAGGTAATCGCTTAATCACTAAGCCTATGAAAGGCACAGGTAAGGTAGGAGAAATGAGCTCTGCCTCCCTGAGCGCTGATCCCAAAAATCGTGCAGAGAATCTGATGATTGTTGATTTGCTGAGGAATGATTTCAGTAAAATCTCTAAAGCGGGATCTGTCAAAGTGCCGCATTTGTTTCAGGTTGATCAACATGGCGATGTTTTGCAAATGACATCGACTATTGAGTCGACTGCTAAAGATGATCTTAGTTTAAAAGAGCTACTAAGTGCGATCTTCCCGTGTGGTTCGATCACAGGCGCTCCCAAAAGAAGAACTATGGAGATCATTCAAGAATTAGAAGATCAAGCCAGAAATCTTTATTGCGGCTCAATCGCTTGGTTTGATCCTGTAGCTCATGGTACAGAATCCCCCCGCTTAGGTAATATTGGGATGAGTGTTGTGATTCGAACTTTGGAGGTCAATCAAGATCGTCAATTCACAATGGGTGTTGGTGGTGGAATCACCATTGACTCAGTTGGTGAAAACGAATGGCATGAATGCCAAACCAAAGCTAATTTTCTGTATCAGCTTCAATCTACTCCAGGCTTATTTGAGACGATTCGTATAGAGCATGGTCAAGCTTGCCATCTTGAGCATCATCTAAAAAGATTAGAACAATCCTCTTTCACCCTTGATATTCCATTTGATCGTAAAAAAACTCTTGATTTAGTACATAGTGCTTGTGAAGGCTTAAGTGATACTCAATTAATTTATAGAATGCGCTTAGAGCTAAGTTCACAAGGTCATTTATCAGTTGCCATACATCCTATGAATCCTTTACCCGCAAGTATTGAACTACTTTGGGCTCAGGATTTATTTAGTCATGATGTCACCAGCAACTCAAAAAATCCTTGGTTTAATCATAAAGTAAGCGAGCGAGCTATTTATGACGACGCTTGGAAGAATGCAGAACAGAAAGGCTCCTTTGATGCCTTATTTGTAAATGAGTTAGGTTATGTCACTGAAGGTGGGCGCACTAACCTGTTCATTAAAAAAAATGGTCAATGGCAAACACCCCCTATAAATGCTGGTTGTTTGCCTGGTGTGATGAGATCTTTAATCTTGAAAGATCCTTTATGGAATGCCATTGAAGTCAATATAAAGCCGGAGGACGTGGTGTCCGCCGAAGAAATTATTTTTTGCAACGCCTTACGTGGCATCATTTCAGTTAATCCAGCTAACCCAGTTGACTATCAAGCTTAAAACATGAAATTTTGTCCAAAATGTGGATCACCTGTGAGTTTGCAAATACCAGATGGAGATACAAAATCCCGTCATATTTGTAACTCTTGTCAAACGATACATTATGAAAACCCAAGAAATGTGGTGGGCACTATTCCTGTTTGGGAAGATAAAGTTTTGTTATGCAAGAGAGCGATCCAGCCTCGCTCAGGTTTTTGGACTCTACCTGCAGGGTTTTTAGAGATTAACGAAAGCACTCAAGCTGGAGCACAAAGAGAAACTTTAGAAGAAGCTGGTGCTGTTGTAGAAGTCGGCCCTCTTTTTTCTTTATTAAATGTCATACATGCTGAGCAAGTGCATTTGTTTTATTTAGCAAAAATGTATGAACCGATTTTTAGCGTTGGTGTTGAAAGTTTAGAAGTACGTTTATTTTCAGAATCTGAAATTCCGTGGGATGACCTTGCATTTCCAACTGTGACTAAAACTTTAGAGTGGTTTTTTGCTGATCGAGCTAATGGTCTATTAACTGACACCCCTCTTTTAGCAACTCATCTCAATGATATTGGCTATGACGAGCGTGTCGATAGAAAACATAAAAGCTAATGAGTGTTCCATGGCTAGCCACTGACGAAGCATTTCCAGTTCCAAGCAATGCGTTCAATCCCGAACCAGAAGTCCCTGGGCTGATCGCTATCAGTGAAGAGATTAGTTCTGAGCAATTACTGAGAGCGTATAGCCAAGGTATTTTTCCATGGTAC
This sequence comes from Polynucleobacter meluiroseus, assembly GCA_945881875.1. Taxonomy (GTDB): domain Bacteria; phylum Pseudomonadota; class Gammaproteobacteria; order Burkholderiales; family Burkholderiaceae; genus Polynucleobacter; species Polynucleobacter meluiroseus_A. The sequence goes on along the minus strand of CAMCVH010000001.1, from coordinate 239,283 downwards.
TCAGATGGCCAACCGATCTTATGGTGGTCACCTAACCCTCGAATGGTTTTAAAGCCGAAAAATCTCAAAATAAGTAAAAGCTTTAAAAAAGATATCAAAAATATTCTTATGGATCGCGATTGGGAAATTAAAGTTGATGAGAATTTTCATGAGACGATTCTGTCTTGTGCAACCCAGTCAAGATATGGGCAAGACGGAACTTGGATTACTCACGCCATCATGCATGCTTATGGCTTACTTCATGATCAGGGATATGCTCACAGCGTAGAGATATTTCATCAAGGTCAACGAGTTGGTGGCCTTTACTGTGTGAATATCGGCCAGATGGTTTTTGGTGAGTCCATGTTCTCAAAAAGTGTTAACGCCTCAAAAATTGCCCTAGCCAGCCTTTGTGCTTGGTGCATTACCCAAGATATTGAGATGATTGATTGTCAACAAGAAACAGACCACCTCAACTCATTGGGCGGTAAAGCCATCTCAAGAGACGAGTTTTTAGCTCACATAAAAAAGCAGTGCTCAGCAAAGAATCCAGAATGGCGTTTTAATAAGAATGTTTTAAGTTATTGGTTAAACCAACATTCATGAGCAAACTCAAAGAACTTCCATTTACGACTTTACAGTTTTATGCCACAGCTCCCTATGAATGTAGCTATATTCCTACTCGTCAGGCTAGATCACAAGTTGCCACGCCTACTCACTTAATACATGCTGATGTTTATGGTGATTTAGTTTCGAATGGTTTTCGTCGCAGTGGGATTTATACCTACCGTCCCTATTGCGATGGCTGTAAGGCATGTACGGCATGTCGAGTCGATGTTCAGCACTTCAAAGCTAAAAGATATCAGCAAAGAGCATTCAATAAACATCAAGATTTAGTCGTTCAGATTGGACACCTTAGCTACTTTGAAGATCACTATCAACTTTATCTTGATTATCAAAAGCAGCGCCATCAGGGTGGCGGAATGGATTTTGATGATGAAGATCAATATAAACAATTTTTATTACAAAGTAAGGTGAACACCAGACTCATTGAATTTAGAGATGGTCCGACTGCATCAGAACCTGGCAAATTGAGGATGGTTAGCATCATTGACATCATTCAAGATGGTTTGTCTTCTGTTTACACTTTTTTTGATACAAGTGTGAAGAATGCCAGTTATGGGACCTTTGCAATCATGTGGCAGATTGCGCAAGCTGAAGAATTAGGTCTAGCCTATGTTTATTTGGGGTATTACATTCAAGAAAGCCCTAAAATGTCATATAAAGCTAATTTCGAACCATTGGAAGTATTGGTGGATAGTCATTGGCAAGTTCACTCAAATATCAAAGACGCCTTGTTATGAATCTTTACCCTTTAATTAAGCCCTGCTTATTTGCCATGGATGCTGAGCGTGCTCACAACCTGACCTTAGGTAGTCTTGATAAAGTTCATCAACTAGGCCTAGGCTCTTTAACCAATAAAAAAATACCCCGTGATGAGAGATTCTTCTGTGGTTTGCGCTTACCCAATCCTGTCGGTTTAGCAGCAGGTCTGGATAAAAATGGCAAACATATTGATGCACTTGGTGATTTAGGTTTTGGATTTATTGAAATTGGTACTGTGACCCCTAAGGGGCAAAGTGGCAATCCTCAACCTCGCATGTTTAGACTTCCAGAAGCCGAAGCACTCATTAATCGTATGGGTTTTAATAATGATGGTGTTGATGCTTGTGTTGAACGCTTAAAGCAATCTTCATTTTGGCAATCAGGCGGTATTGTTGGTCTGAATATTGGCAAAAATGCTACAACCCCTATTGAATCTGCAGCAGATGACTATCTTCATTGCATGAGAAAAGTTTATGAGCTCGCCTCATACATCACGGTAAATATATCTTCTCCAAATACCAAAAATTTACGGCAACTTCAAGGTGGTGATGAGCTCAAATCCTTGTTAAGTCAAATTGCCCTTGAAAAACTCAAGCTAACTGAGCAGTACAAAAAACAAGTTCCTTTGTTTTTAAAAATAGCGCCTGATTTAGAAAGCGATCAGATTGAAAACATTGCTGAACTCCTCATCGAATATAAGATTGATGCAGTGATTGCCACTAATACGACTATTGCTAGAGAAGCCGTCAAAAATCTTCCTCATGCAGATGAAGCCGGGGGATTATCGGGTGCACCGGTCAAAAAGGCTTCTGATCAAGTGATCCGAGAGCTCTCCAAAACTCTAAAAGGTCAGGTACCAATCATTGGCGTTGGCGGTATTATGTCAGGCGTTGATGCTAAAGATAAGATCGATGCTGGTGCAAGCCTTATTCAGATATATACGGGTCTTATTTACAAGGGTCCTAGCCTGGTCTCAGAATGCGCTGCTGCCCTTAAAAAGTAAGAAAAATCTTTCACATTGTGCAATTTTTAGGGTTTTTTGGCTAAAATGAGCCTATGACCAATAGAACAGCAATCCAAGTTTTAGATCGCATGATGAGTCTTTTAGACGCTCTTGCTTTAAGTGATGAGCCTGAAAGTTTAAAAAAACTATCAGAAAAAACAGAGTTACACCCTTCCACTGCCCACCGAATTTTGAACGATATGGTTGCCTGTCGTTTGGTTGAGCGCGGCGATAGCGGTACATATAGATTAGGACTCAAACTTTTAGAGCTTGGTAATTTAGTTAAAGCTCGCTTATCAGTTCGTGATGCTGCCCAGTTACCAATGAGAGCTCTACATAAATTAACAGGGCAAACAGTGAACTTATCTGTGCGCCAAGGTGATGAGATCGTTTATATCGATAGAGCTTATAGCGAGCGCTCAGGCATGCAAGTGGTTCGTGCAATAGGTGGTCGAGCCCCACTTCACCTCACATCAGTTGGAAAGCTTTTCTTAGCAGATGATGACGCTACAAAAATCAAGGCTTATGCTACAAAGTCTGGGTTACATGGTCACACACCTAATAGCATCCATGATTTAGCTCAACTCGAAAAAGAATTAGATCTAGTTAAATCAGTGGGTCATGCCAGAGATGATGAAGAATTGGAAGTCGGTGTCAGTTGTATGGCAGCAGCCATACTAGACGATAGTGGTAAGCTTGTAGCGGGACTTTCTCTATCAGCACCGACTGAAAGAATCCAAGAAGAATGGCTCAAATCTCTTAAAGATACCGCCATACAAATTTCTAAAGGTTTGGGATTCAAACACCAACCCAAATAATCTTTTAGTTGTTTAGTTATATAGTGTTGCTACTCGGCTTTTACATAATGCGCAATGGCGTCACATCAGGGTTGCTTTCTAACCACTTCTGAACCCTCACAGCATCTGCAAATCGTGATTGGGTTCCAACTGAGTCAAGAAACACCATCACAACATCACGATCTTGTATCCTTGCTTGCATCACCAAACATCTTCCTGCGGCAGAGATATAACCTGTTTTTTGCAAACCAATATCCATATCACCAGCTCTGACCAAGCGATTGGTGTTGACGAATTTCTGCTCGCGATTACCAATCTTCATGCTGTAATCAGATCTGGTTGAGAACTCACGAATCACCTTGTGTTGATAGGCTGCTTCAACTAGGCGCGTCAAATCCTCAGGGCTGGATATATTTTCACTTGAAAGACCAGTGGGGTCAGCAAACTTTGACTGCGTCATGCCCAACATTTGAGCCTTAGCATTCATAGCATCAACAAATGATTTAACGCCGCCCGGATAATTACGCCCTAAGGCATAAGCAGTTCTATTTTCCGAAGACATTAAAGCCAACAGCATCGCCTCTTCACGTGTCATTTTTGCATGTTGCGTCACCCGCGATCTGGTTCTACCAGGATATGTATTGACGTCATCTTGATGAATAGTTAAGTTTTCATCAAGTGGTAAACCAGCTTCCATGACAACCAAGGATGTCATGAGTTTTGTTATAGATGCAATCGGTAAAGTAGCGTGAGCATTTTTTTCGAATAACACTTCATGTGTCTGGCGATCAACAATCAACGCTACGCTAGACTTTAAGCTCAGTAAATCTTCATTGCCTCGGAAACCCATCGCCGCAGCAAATGAAGGTCTCTTTTCCGTATGCTTTTCTACTGCATTTTTTCGAGTAGTACTGGTACGTACATTTTTTTGATTATTTGCTGGTTTTGCTTTGTTACTTGATTTGGCTTGCTTGTTAGCTGGAGCTTTATTTTTTTGAGTATTTGTCTTATTTTCTTGGGCAACTACCTCTGAGCCTGGCAGCGCCAAACTCATGGTGATCAAGGCTATAAAGATAGCGCGTAAAAAAAGCTTTGATTGCATTATGTATTTGATTATATTACCTAAGTTAACTATTTAGCGACCTATCCATGATAGTGCAAAAGTAACGGTTTACTAGAAATACTCATCATTTACTTTTTTAAAAAATATTCCTTTAAGTAAGCTTTTTAGTACTTGATCGATTAACCAATATAACTGCTGAGCTGGTTAGTAAGATACCGAACACAATGACCCAAGTAATGGGCTCATCAAATAAAATCCAAGCCATCAAAGCAGTAGTCGGCGGCGTTAAATACATCAAGCTGGTTACCTTGGTTGCTGCACCGTTACGAATTAAGATGAATAACAAAGATATTGCACCAATAGAAATGGCAAAAACACCCCACAGCATGGCACCAATCATCTCAGGAACCCACTCTACTTCCATCGTCTCAAATATCAGCATCAATGGTGCACAAACCATAACAGAGGCTGCAAACTGAATCACACTACCGCTTCTGATATCAAATTGTGAACAAAATTTCTTTTGATAAAGCGTCCCTGCAGTAATACTCAAAAGTGCTAAACATCCAAAAAATATCGCAAATGTGCTCAAGCCAATTAAAGAAAGCTTTGTCCATACAACCAGACCCACACCCAAAAGTCCCAGTAATAAACCAATCCATTGATCACGGGTTACCTTTTCAGATATTAATGCGGCTAACCATGCAGTCAAGATCGGTTGTAAACCAACAATCAGTGCTACCAATCCAGCTGACATGCCATCTTTAACTGCAATCCAGACGCCACCTACATAACCAGCCTGAAGAAATATGCCCGCAATTGCAATATGAATTGTTTGTGATCGTGAAGGCCATGGCGCTTTTAATAACAGTACAATTGGCAACATACAAATCACCACACTTGAAAATCGAATGACAATAAAAGTCATCGGCTCGGCATGAGGCATGCCGTAAATGGCTATGATGAAGCCCGTACTCCAAATGAACACGAAAACTGGAGCCATCCAGGGTGACAAACGGTTCACCCATAATGAGTTCAACATCTAATAACCTTTATTAAGAAAATGCTTAAAGGCTAATTGTATTGTCTGTTCGTGTACATCAACAGTTGTTTGAATATCAGTGCCATAACCACCTGCCATTGCAAGTGCAATGGGACAGCGATGTTCGCGCGCAAAACTAAGAACCATTTGATCCCGTTTTGCCAAGCCATCCATACTTAATTTAAGACGGCCAAGACGATCTCCTTCATGAGGATCGGCACCTGCAAGGTAAATGATCAACTCTGGGTTAAATTGCGCTTCTAATATTTCAAGTGCTTGATTAAGCGTCTCCAGGTACTCTTGATCACCTACCCCATCGTTTAAGCCTATATCTAAATGGCTTGATTCTTTTCTAAATGGGAAGTTTTTTTCACCATGTATTGATAAGGTAAAACAACTGGGATCTTTTCCTAGAATGGCTGCCGTGCCATTCCCTTGATGAACATCTAAGTCAATAATGGCGACTTGAAGCTTAGGATAAACATTCTGCACGTATTTGGCAGCTACGGCAGCATCATTGAAGACACAGAACCCACTGCCTTTATTGGTATAGGCATGATGAGTGCCGCCAGCTAAATTAACAGAAATACCCTCTTTAATGGCAGCCAAACAAGCCTGAGCTGTAGCTCCTGCTGACCGCCTAGATCTTTCAACCATTTTTTCTGACCATGGAAAGCCAATTTCTCTTAGCTCAGCATGCATAAGCAGACCTTCAGTCACCGCTTTGACGTATGTGGATGTATGCACCCTCAGTAAGTCTTCGTCACTTGCTCCAATCGGTTCAACTAGCTCAACACCCTCTATTTTCGTGACTCTATCTCTTAATTGGCTGTACTTTTCCATCGGAAATCGATGCCCAGGGGGCAAAGGAAGGACAAAATGATCGGTATAAAAGGCTTTCACAGGCTAATTTTGCTTTTTTTCACTATGTGGGCTTGACTTCATCGTTTTAACACCTATACTTATATTTGTGCAGCGCAACAATTACAGCGTACTTACCTATAAATTATTGGAGAATACAAATGACATTATCACCAGAACAGATCGCAGCAGCAAACAAAGCCAACCTAGAAACTTTATTAGGTCTAACAAACAAGGCTTTTGAAGGCGTAGAAAAATTAGTTGAATTAAACATGGCTGTAGCAAAAGCCTCTATGGACGAAAACGTACAAAATGCTAAGCAGGCCCTTTCAGTTCGTGATGCACAGTCATTAATGGCTATGCAAGCTAGTATGGTTCAGCCTTTAGCAGAAAAGATCATGTCTTATAGCCGCAATTTATATGACATCGCTAATGAAACTAATTCAACTTTTACAGCAGTAACTGAGTCACAGTTAAAGAAAAGCACCGGCAACATCAGTGGTTTAGTTGAAGAAATGACAAAGAACGCACCTGCTGGTTCAGAAGCAGCTGTCCAGGCTATGAAACAAGCAATGACAGCAGCAAATAATGCTTATGAGATAACTCAAAAGTCTATTAAGCAAGCTGTTGATTTGGCACAAAATAACTTCAATACTGCTGCTAATACTGCAGTTAAAGCTGCACGCGGTAAGAAGTAAATCGTATGAAAGCCATCCGGTACTAGATGATGGCTGTCAAGAATTATTGAAGTAAAGATTGTCTCCTCGGTACTCAGTCAGATCAAATCTACAAGAACCCCTGAACCTCCGCCTCGTGCGGGGGTTTTTTTTGACTAAAAAAATAAATACAAACGTCAATGATTACTTTTTCTTCTGAGGCGGTAAGTCTGTGCAACTACCATGAGCCACTTCAGCGGCTAAACCAACAGACTCACCAAGTGTTGGATGTGGGTGAATAGTTTTGCCAATATCCACCGCATCAGCACCCATCTCAATCGCCAAACATACTTCACCAATTAGGTCACCGGCATGAGTACCAACAATGCCTCCACCAATAATACGATGCGTTGCTTTATCAAAAAGTAGTTTTGTAAAACCTTCATCTCGACCGTTTGCAATCGCACGACCACTGGCAGCCCATGGGAACATACCTTTTTCGTACTCAATACCTTTAGCTTTACATTGCTCTTCAGTTAAACCAGCCCAAGCTACTTCAGGATCGGTGTAAGCAACTGATGGGATTTGTTTAGCATCAAAGTAAGACTTCTGACCAGCAGCAACTTCAGCTGCGACGTGAGCCTCGTGAACCGCTTTATGCGCCAACATAGGTTGTCCAACTAGATCACCTATGGCAAAGATGTGAGCTACGTTAGTTCGTAACTGATTATCTACATTAATAAAGCCACGCTCATCAACTAATACCCCTGCTTTGTCAGCATCAATCTTTTTACCATTAGGGGTTCGACCAACTGCAACTAATACCAAGTCATAAACTTGAGGTGTTGCAGGTGCTTTATCACCCTCAAAAGTTACATGAATGCCATCAGATTTTGCTTCTGCTTTGCTCGCACGAGTTTTTAGCATGATGTTGTCAAAACGCGGGGCATTAATCTTTTCCCAGACCTTTTCTAAATCACGATCTGCGCCAGTCATCAACCCATCTAACATTTCAGCAATGTCAATTTTGCTACCTAAGGTGCTGTAAATAGTTGCCATCTCTAAACCAATGATGCCGCCACCAATCACCAACATTCTTTTTGGAACAGAAGCTAATTTCAGAGCACCGGTACTATCAACAATTCTTGGATCTTTAGGTAAGAATGGCAACATCACTGATTGACTGCCTACGGCGATGATTGCTTTTTGGAAACGAATAACTTCTTTTTTGCCTGTTGAAGATTTTGAGTTTCCTTCAGTTAAATCGACTTCAACATGATGGGCATCTAAGAAACGACCAATACCACGGACTGTTTTTACTTTACGAGCCTTGGCCATTCCAGCCAAACCACCAGTCAGCTTGCCGATCACATTTTCTTTATGAGTTCTAAGCTGGTTAATATCTATTTTAGGATCACCGTAGCTGATACCATGCTTAGCCATGGTCTTCACTTCATCCATGATGGCAGCTGTGTGTAAAAGTGCCTTTGATGGAATGCATCCCACATTGAGACAAACACCACCTAAGGTTGAATAACGCTCAATAATGATTGTGCTCATACCGAGGTCAGCACTTCTAAATGCCGCACTATAACCACCAGGGCCAGCACCCAATACAAGTATTTCACATTCGTGATCGACGTTGCCAGAATAAGAATCTAAAGCTGGCGCTGCTGTTACTGTCTTTGCAGGAGTTGTTGTTTCAGATGGTGCTGAAACTTTTGCTGGTGCCGGTGCTGTTGGAGCAGAAACTGGTGAAGTTACTGATGAAGCAGCAGCTTCAATCGTAGCAATGACCATTCCCTGATTGATCTTGTCACCAACCTTAACAGCAACACTAACAATTGTTCCAGCTTGTTCACTAGGAACTTCCATAGTTGCTTTATCAGACTCAAGAACTAATAACGCCTGTTCTTTTTTAACCTTATCGCCAACCTTCATTAATACTTCTATAACTGGAATGTCATGGAAGTCACCAATATCAGGGACTTTAATTTCTATTTTGGCCATGTCGATTCCCTTTTATAGAACGACACGACGGAAGTCGGCCAAAAGTTCAGATAAATAAACGTTAAATTTGGTTGCAAGTGCACCATCAATCACTCGATGATCAGCAGTCAAAGACAGCGGACAAATGAGTTTTGGAACAAACTCTTTACCGTTCCAAACTGGCTTCATCGATGCTTTGTTCACACCCAAAATAGCTACTTCAGGAGCGTTAATGATTGGTGCAAAGTAAGTACCGCCAATACCACCCAAGGATGAAATAGTGAATGAAGCACCCTGCATTTGATCAGGCTTCAACTTTCCTTCACGGGCAAGCTTAGCTAATTCACCTGTTTCTTTTGCAATTTCAAAAATACCTTTTTTATCAGCATTCTTTACAACAGGAACTACTAAACCATTTGGCGTGTCAGCAGCAAACGCAATATGGAAATATTTCTTCAAAACTAAATCATCACCATCTAGTGAGCTATTGAATTCAGGGAATCTCTTTAAAGCATTTACAGATGCTTTAATTAAGAAAGCAAGCATCGTTACTTTGATACCCTGCTTTTCATTATCCTTATTGGTCATCACACGGAATGCTTCTAGCTCCGTAATATCAGCATCTTCGTGATACGTGACTGCTGGAATCATGACCCAGTTGCGAGATAAGTTTGAAGCTGATAATTTTTGAATACGTGATAAAGGCTTAGTTTCAATTTCACCAAATTTTGTGAAATCGATCTTAGGCCACGGTAAAAGATTTAATCCACCGCTAGCTGCAACTGGAGCACCTGCTGGCGAAGCGGCTTGGCCAGTCATGATGTTTTTGACATAAGCCTGGACATCTTCTTGAGTAACGCGGGCCTTGGGACCTGTTCCAATAACTTTGGACACATCAACACCAAGCTCACGTGAATACTTACGAACTGATGGGCTGGCATGACTCACACCACCTACAGGTGTTGACTCCACTCGAGCAATTGGGGCAGCAACTGGTGCTGAAGCCGCTGGTGGAGATACTTTTGATGGTGCTGGTGCTGGTGCTGGTGCTGGTGCTGACTTCTCTGAACTTGGAGCTGGTGCAAAAACTGCCGCACTGGATGACTCGATAACAAGAACGACATCTCCTTCAGAAATACTGTCTCCCACTTTAACTTTAACTTCTTTAACGATTCCAGCATCAGATGATGGAACATCCATCGTCGCTTTATCTGATTCTAAAGTGACAATGGATTGTTCTTTTTCAACACGGTCACCTACTTTGACGTGAACCTCAATGACGGGCACACCTTTATAGTCTCCAATGTCTGGTACTTTGATTTGGATTGATGAACCAGCGGCGTTAGGCGCAGATGGAGCTAACTTAGCTGCGGACTGAGCTTCCGACGGAGCTTCAACTGGAACTGACGCAGCACTGCTTGCCTCTAGAAGAACAACAATAGTTCCTTCAGAAATATTATCTCCAACCTTCACTCTTACTTCTTTGACAACGCCTGCTTCTGATGATGGAACATCCATCGTGGCTTTATCAGACTCTAGAGTAACTAAAGTTTGTTCTTTTTCAACACGATCACCTGGTTTAACGTGGATCTCAATGACAGGTACATCCTTGTAATCACCAATATCAGGTACTTTGATTTCGATTGCTTGACTCATTTGGCTCGCCTCACACTGTCATTGGGTTAGGTTTTTTAGGATCTAAGCCATACTTCTTCAAGGCTTCAGCAACTTTTTTGTGTTCGATTTGTCCATCATCTGCAAGAGTTTTTAGAGCTGCTACAGTGACCCAACGACGATCGACTTCGAAGAAGTGTCTCAACTTCTCACGAGTATCTGATCGACCATAACCATCAGTACCTAATACGTTGTAACGCTTACCCGTATTCTGGATAGCTGGACGGATTTGCTCAGCAAACATTCGGACGTAATCCGTTGCAGCAATCACAGGACCTATCGTGTCTTTTAGCATTGACTCAACATGAGATAAAACTGGTTTATCAGTTGGGTTCAACATGTTTTGACGTGAGACTGTATTCCAGTTACGTCCCAACTCAGTAAAGCTTGGGCAACTCCAGATGTCAGATGCAACACCCCAGTCATCACGCAACATATTTGCTGCCTCCATCACTTCGCGAAGGATGGTGCCGCTACCTAATAACTGAACCCGTTGCTTAGCTTTGGCATCGCCAACGCTAGTTAACTTGTACATGCCCTTCAAGATATCTTTTTCAGCACCCTTTGGCATTGCTGGATGAGCATAGTTCTCATTCATCAAAGACAAGTAGTAATAAACATCTTCTTGATCTGTCATCATACGACGCATACCGTCTTGAATGATCACTGCTAATTCAAAAGCAAATGTAGGGTCATAACTAATACAGTTTGGGATAGAAGCACTCAGTAAATGGCTGTGGCCATCTTCATGTTGCAAACCTTCACCGTTAAGAGTCGTTCTACCAGCCGTACCGCCTAATAAGAAACCACGACTTCGCATATCACCAGCAGCCCATGCTAAATCGCCGATTCGCTGGAAACCAAACATTGAATAGAAAATATAGAAAGGAAGCATTGGGACGCCATGAGTTGAGTAAGAGGTTGCCGCAGCAATCCAATCACACATCGCACCTGCTTCATTAATACCCTCTTGAAGAATTTGACCGCTCTTGTCCTCTTTGTAGAACATCAATTGATCATGATCTTGAGGTGTATAGAGCTGACCCTTTTGACTCCAAATACCTAATTGACGGAACATGCCTTCCATACCAAACGTTCTTGATTCATCAGGAACAATAGGAACAACTCGCTTACCAATCACCTTATCTTTAACAATCATATTCAGCATACGAACAAAGGCCATCGTCGTTGATATCTCGCGACCCTCTACAGTTGGCTCAAGAAGTGGTCCGAAAGTATCTAGCGCTGGCACATCTAAGCTCTCAGCTTTCATTCGACGCTGAGGTAAATAACCACCCAAATCCATCCGTCTCTCACGCATGTAATTGAGCTCTTCGCTACCCTCTTCAAATTTAACAAGCGGTAACTGCTCAATGTTTTCATTGGTGACCGGAATCTTGAAACGATCTCTGAAGGCTTTAATGTCCTCAATATTCATTTTCTTGGCTTGGTGAGCAATGTTCATGGCTTGACCTGAACTGCCCATGCCATCACCTTTGATCGTTTTAGCCAAGATCACCGTTGGTTGATTTTTATGATTGTTAGCTGCATGAAATGCGGCATAAACTTTATAAGGATCATGACCGCCACGATTCAGATTCCAAACCTCATCATCGCTCCAATCAGCCACTAGTGCTTGAAGCTCTGGCGTGTTGAACACAGCTTTTCTGACATATGCGCCGTTTTTAGATTTCATGGTTTGGTATTCGCCATCCACGATTTCACCCAAACGCTTCATCAAAATACCTTTTTTATCGCGTGCGAACAAAGCATCCCAATGCGTACCCCAAATCAACTTGATGACATTCCAACCAGCGCCTCGGAATTCACCTTCTAGTTCTTGAATGATCTTGCCATTACCACGGACTGGTCCATCTAGTCGTTGCAAGTTACAGTTAATAACGAAGCAAAGGTTATCGAGGTCTTCGCGACCAGCCATACCAATGGCACCTAATGACTCTGGCTCATCCATTTCACCATCGCCTAAGAATGCCCATACCTTGCGCCCCTCAGTCTTAGCAAAGCCACGATCTTGCAAATACTTCATAAATCTGGCTTGGTAAATAGCCATGATTGGACCAAGACCCATGGAGACCGTTGGAAATTGCCAGAAATCTGGCATCAACCAAGGATGAGGGTAGCTAGAAACTCCATTGCCATCGACTTCTTGACGGAAATTATCTAAATGATCTTCTGTGAGACGACCCAACATGTAAGCACGAGCATAAACACCAGTTGCTACGTGACCTTGTACAAAAACAAGATCGCCACCGTGCTTATCAGATGGCGCATGCCAGAAGTGATTAAAACCTACGTCGTAAAGAGTTGCAGCTGACTGGAAAGAAGAAATATGTCCACCAACGTTGGTATCTTTATTGGCTCGTAACACCATCGCCATCGCATTCCAACGTGTGTATGCACGAATGCGCTCTTCTAACTCGTGATTGCCAGGAAGCTTGGCTTGCTGCTCTACTGGGATCGTATTGATGTAGGGTGTCTCAGCATGGAAGGGTTGTACGACACCACTGACACGTGCGTGTGAAATCTGTTCATCGATCAAGAATGCGGCACGATCAACACCTTCTTTTGCGATCACGCCATTGAGTGCGTCAATCCATTCTTTAGTTTCAATTGGATCCACATCATGCTGCTGGTTAGCACCCAAAGTTTGTCCTAGTAAATCAGCCATCTTTATCTCCTCATTGTCCAGTAGCACTGGTCTTTTCATATCACTTTTTAATCATCGGCTGATTTTAAAAAGCAGATCTAGCAGTTGCAATCTATTTACCACATAACGAATATGTTTCTCACAATATGGAATATTATTGCTAAGCAACACTTATGCCTAATAAAAAACAATCACTCACTGTCTGCTCGAATTAAACTCATGTCTTCTATGGTTTTCCCCTAGTAAGTAGGAATTAACAGTTGATTACCCGCACCGTCACAAAATTTACGCACTTACTCGATAGACTTTTACCAAAAGCTTTGAATAGCAAAACAAGGTCCTACTCCTATCTATATGTACCCATAATGGCAATCATTATTTTTACAGGAGTGATGGCGTTAATTTTATGGACCCTTAATTACCAAGATAGCAATCAACAGCAATACACTCTTTATAGAGAAAGTGCCTACGCTAAACAGCGAATCATGATGCGTTTTAACTCTAATGAAGACAAAATCTTGGAGTTGAGTCGAGAGATCAGTAATTCGATTGGTCAAAAGCAAAATCCGGATATCCTTTTAAAAAAAGCATCAACAGTTCTTCAAGATATTCCTGAGATTTTGCATTTGCGGTGGATTGATAACAGTAAGCAAAAATTATGGAACATACCTGTTTCAGTCAATCAATCGGATTGGCTTGAGCGTGAAGCAGTCAAAAATGAGGTCGAAGATGAACTCAACAAAGTATTTACTTTAGTTTCTGAAACAATTACTGCCGAATATGGAGAGGTACTTAATTTAAAATATCAGGATAGAGATAACGCTAGCCTAGATCGTGAAAATATATTTTGGCATGTCACACCTGTCATACAACGTGGTGAGGTAATTGGTTCAATTGCAGTTATTTATTCAACAAGAAGAATGCTCAAGCACATGGTACCGGCTGAGCTCAGCGGTATTTACAGATTTACCTTAATCGATGACAAGGGTACACCTATTGCAACCTCTAATTTTAAAAGAACTAGCGCACAATCTATTGAATACAACGTCACGATCGATAAGTTAGGAACCCCTCTTACTCTTAATGTAAGCACCTACCCAACTCCGACAAACCTCACTTATAAAACTTTGCTATGGTTAGTCATTGGACTTTGTGGCTTTGTTCTTTGGAGCCTGTGGTCTGTTTGGAAACAAACAACACAACGATTTGCAATCCAAAAAGATTTACAGATTGAAACCAATTTCAGAAGAGCGATGGAAGAATCGATCTCTATTGGAATGAGAGCTCATGACATGGATGGCAAGATCACCTATGTCAATCCGGCCTTTTGTGAATTGGTTGGTTGGGAAAGTAAAGAATTGGTAGGTATGTCACCTCCATTTCCATTTTGGCCTGATGAAATGGTTTCAGAACTTAATAAAAAATTGTCCGTTGCTTTGACTGGCAACAGTCCAAAGACTGGTTTTGAAGCCATGCTCATAACTAGGGATGGCAAAAAAACCAACGTTCGTACATTTGTATCGGAACTTAAAAACGAAAAGGGTCAGCAGATTGGATGGGTTAGTTCAATTGTTGATATTTCTGAGCCAGTAAAAGCTCGTCAGGAGCTAGCGCTTGCGCAAGAGCGCTTTACAACTGTTCTAGAAAGCTTAGATGCCGCTGTCTCTGTTATCTCTTTACAGAGCGGACAACTTCTTTTTGCAAATAAATATTATCGAGATCACTTCGGTGCCACGACACAAGCTCACTTAGATTTAGCTGGTCATGAAATTGACCCTAGTGAAATGGATGAATATGACATTGATAGCGTAGATGGCTTCGTTGGGTTACCTGCATCAGAACTCACTCCAGCGATATCAGACTTTAGAGAAATTCAGATAAACAATTCCAAGTCTTGGTATGAGGTCAGGCGTCGATATATTTCTTGGGTGGACGGTCACCTCGCCCAGTTAATTGTGGCAACAGACATTACCGCCCGTAAAAATGCTGAAGAGGCTACTCGAAAGCAAGAAGAAAAAATTCAATTTTCAAGCCGCTTAACAACTATGGGTGAAATGGCCTCTTCTTTAGCTCACGAATTGAATCAGCCATTAGCTGCTATTAGTAACTACTGTACTGGTATTGCTAACCGCCTTAAATCCAATCAACCTGTTGATATTCAGAAAGATATTCTGCCGGCTATTGAGAAAGCAACAACCCAAGCTCACAGAGCTGGAACGATCATTCAGCGAATCCGTGGCTTTGTGAAACGAAGTCAGCCACAGAGTCAAATGGTGGATATCCGAAACATTGTTGAAGACTCAGTTGGATTGGCTGAAATTGAGGCCCATCGGCATGGTGTGCAACTTAGTAAATCTTTTACAGATAACCTTCCATCAGTCTATTTGGACCCTATTTTGATTCAGCAAGTGCTAGTTAATTTACTAAAAAATGCGATTGATGCCGTCAAAATGAGCCCCCCAAATATCCCCAATGCCAAGATCATTGATGTAAAAGTGGATATTGATCAAAGTGTTAGCCCAAATATGTTCAGAATCCAAGTTTCAGATCATGGGCATGGCATTCCAGAAGATGCCCTTTTGCGTCTGTATGAACCCTTTTTCAGCACCAAACAAGACGGTATGGGGATTGGTTTGAATATTTGTCGATCAATTGTTGAATCTCACAGAGGCAGACTATGGGTGACCAACCACGCCAATGAAAAAGAACCCGGAAAAACCGGCTGCACCTTTACAATACTACTTCCAACGGAGTGAAAAAGATCATGACCAATAAAACTGAAATTGTTTACGTCGTCGATGATGATGAAGCGGTAAGAGACTCCCTGACTTGGCTCCTAGAGAGTAATGGATACACAGTGAAGTGTCAGTCTAGTGCTGAGGGCTTTCTTCAGTCTCTTCAAAATGATGACAAAAAAACTGTTTCATGTTTAATTTTGGATGTTCGTATGCCAGGCATGTCCGGCCTTGAACTTCAAGAGCGCCTTATCAGTGAATCTATTCCTATGCCCATCGCTTTTATTACAGGTCACGGTGATGTCTCAATGGCAGTCACTACCATGAAAAAAGGCGCCGTTGATTTCATTGAAAAACCATTTAAAGAGTCTGAGTTAAAAATCCTTGTAGAAAAAATGCTCGCTCGCGCACGTCTTGACTACGCCAAAGCTGATACTCAAAAGAATACTCAAAATCTGCTCAGCAAACTAACCGGTCGCGAAAAGCAAGTTTTGGAGAGAATTGTTGCTGGTCGATTAAATAAACAAATTGCAGATGACTTAAATATTTCCATAAAAACTGTAGAGGCACACCGTGCCAACATTATGGAAAAACTTAATGTGAATACTGTTGCAGATTTACTACGTTTGGTATTATCAGGATCAAACTCTTAAAAATTTATGTCATTTCAAATTATTGATGGCAATGCCCTTGCTAAAAAAATTAGATTAGAAATAGCAAGTAGAACGGCCGCTTTAGTCAAAAAAGGTATCAAACCAGGCTTAGCAGTTCTATTGGTTGGTGAAGATCCAGCTAGTCAGGTTTACGTTCGTAATAAGGTCAAAGCTTGCGAAGAGGCTGGCATGCATTCTCTTCTAGAAAGACTACCTGCGGACTTAACTGAAGATGCTTTGCTAAAAAGAATCCATGAATTAAATTTGGATCCATGCATTCACGGTATTCTGGTTCAACTCCCCTTACCCAAGCACCTCAATAGCCATATCGTTATCGAATCAATTGCTCCTGAGAAGGATGTTGATGGATTCCACGTAGCTAATGCAGGAGCACTCATGATCGGTGCGCCTATATTTAGACCCTGCACACCTTATGGCTGCATGAAAATGCTTGAGAGTATTGATTACCCGATTAGAGGAGCTCGCGCAGTGATCGTAGGCGCCTCTAACATTGTAGGTAAACCAATGGCCATGTTGCTTCTTCAAGCAGGTGCGACTGTGACTATTTGTAATAGTAAAACCAAAGACTTATCTGCCCATACCAAAGAAGCCGATATATTAGTTGTTGCTACTGGTCGACCAAAAATGATCACTGCCGATATGGTCAAGCCTGGTGCTGTGGTGATTGATGTCGGTATCAATCGCATGGATGATGGAAAACTTTGTGGAGATGTAGATTTTGAGTCGGTTAAATCTGTAGCCAGTGCTATGACTCCAGTTCCGGGGGGTGTTGGTCCAATGACTATTACGATGCTATTACTCAATACCTTAGAAGCTGCGGAAAGACTCTGAATTAAGCAGGGAACAAAGACACTTTCAACATATCAACATCCAGGCGCTCTTTTAGGCGCCTGAATTTTTTTAATTTTCGAGAGATAATAAAATCATGACAAATCCACTACTCTCCTTTGGTCACGGCTTACCTGACTATTCAGCTATTCAACCAACACATATTCAGCCAGCTATTCAAGAGCTTCTAAAACAAGCTCAGATCGCTGTTGATCACTCACTAGCTGATAGCACTCCTAGCTCGTGGGAGAGTTTCGTTGAGCCTCTTGAAAGTGCCACAGAAACCCTAGGTAGATCTTGGGGAGTAATTAGTCATCTGAATAGTGTTGCTGACAGCCCAGCTCTTCGTGATGCTTACGGCGAGATGCTACCTGAAGTAACTGCTTTTTGGAGCGCGCTTGGTCAAAACTTAGATTTGTATAAGAAATATAAAGAGCTGAGTGAATCAGCAGAGTTCAAAACCTTGAATGGTGCACAACAAAAAGTCATCCTGAATTCTTTACGAGATTTCCGTCTCGGTGGCGCCGAACTCACCGACGATCAAAAACCCCGTTTTGCTGAAATTTCAGATGAGCAGGCTAAACTTGCTAAAGAGTTTTCTGATCATGTATTGGATGCTACAGATAGTTTTGTTCACTTAATTACTGATCCAGCAGAATTAAAGGGCTTACCTGAGGATGCCATAGCGGCGGCCAAGGAATTGGCAACCTCAAAAGAGCTTGAAGGCTGGGCATTTACTCTTCACTTCCCATCTTATTTTCCTGTCATGCAGTTTTCAGAGAATCGACCGCTCAGAAAAACCCTTTATCAAGCCTATGTTACGAGAGCATCAGATTTAGCTCCCAACTATAGTGGCGGCAAACAAGAGTGGGACAACACTAATAATATGCTGGCACAACTCAAATTAAAAAATGAGGAAGCTCGTATGTTGGGATTCGAAAACTACGCTGCACTGAGTATTGCCCCTAAGATGGCAAAGACAGTGGTGGAAGTAGATCAGTTTTTAAATGAATTTGCACAGAGAGCAGCAGCGCACGGCAGCAAAGACTGGTCTGAGCTGCAAAGCTTTGCTAAAACAAAGCTCGGTCTTGATCAATTAGAACCATGGGATATGACTTTTGTATCAGAGAAACTCAAACAAGAACGTTATGCCTTCTCTGAAAATGAAGTCAAACAATACTTTCCACTGCCTAAAGTTCTAAATGGTTTATTTGAAATTATTCAAACTTTATTTGGCGTAAGCATCCAAGAGGACTCATTGCCAAAATGGCATAAAGATGTTCAATCTTTCAAAGTAACCAATCACAAAGGTGATTTGGTCGCTCAGTTTTATTTAGACCCTTATGCAAGACCTGGAAAACGGGGTGGCGCTTGGATGGATGATGCTAGAGGTCGTCGTGTGTTGCCTAATGGAGGTATCCAAACTCCTGTTGCTTATTTAGTTTGCAACTTCCCTTCTCCAGTAACCATCGATGGCGTTACCAAACAACCAACCATTACTCATGATGATGTCATTACGATGTTCCACGAATGTGGTCATGGATTGCATCATATGCTCACCCAAGTCAGTGCTTTAGGTGTGTCTGGTATCAATGGTGTTGAATGGGATGCCGTTGAACTCCCAAGTCAATTTATGGAAAATTTCTGCTGGGAATGGGAAGTCTTACAAAAGATGACTGCCCATGTCGAAACAGGAGAAACTTTACCAAAAGAACTCTTTGAAAAAATGACTGCGGCTAAAAATTTCCAGAATGGTATGAGCACTTTAAGACAGTTAGTTTTCTCAATGACTGACTGGAAATTACATTCAGAGTTTCAATGTGAAAAAGCACAGTCAAAAGATATCCTGGCATTATCAAAATCGATTAATGATGATATCCATGTCATCCCTCAATCAGACATCTCTAGATGGCCCAATACCTTTAGCCATATTTTTGCTGGTGGTTACTCGGCTGGTTACTACAGTTATAAATGGGCAGAAGTTCTTTCGGCTGATGCTTATGCAGCATTTGAAGAGGCTGCTAAAAAAACGGGTAGTGTTTTAGACAGAGCAACTGGAGAAAGATACCGCCAAGAAATCCTAGAAGTTGGTGGCAGTCGATCTGCAGCTGAATCGTTCAAAGCATTCCGCGGTAGGGAACCGCAAATTGATGCCCTACTTCGCCACGGCGGTTTAGCTTAAATTTTTAAATGATAAGCTAAGTGTTGTAATCACAGGGGCGTGGTCCGAGGGTTGTTCCCACCCTCTTGGCACCTTGTCGATAACACTAGCTGTACATTCGTTTTTAAGCTCTTCACTTAAAAGAATGTGATCGATACGAACACCAGCATTGCGCCGAAAACCCATCATGCGGTAATCCCACCAGCTAAAGCTTTTGGGGAGCTGTTCAAACATTCTGTAGCTATCATGTAAACCTAATTCAATAAAGCCAGTAAATGCATCTCTTTCTTCTGGCGATACGAGATTTTGACCCTCCCAAGCTTTAGGGTCATGAACATCTTCATCACTGGGTGCAATGTTGTAATCGCCTAATAGAGCTAACCTTGAATGCTCCTCTAACTCTTCAGATAACCAGTCATAAAGACCAGCCAACCAATTCATTTTGTATTCAAATTTTTCGGTACCTGGAGCTTGACCATTAGGGAAGTAGGCAGATATCAACCTCATCGGTTGACGACCTTTAAATGCCACTGTGGCAGCGACTATCCGCTGCTGCTCATCCTGAAACTTTGGATTATTTATTTGGGGTGACAAAAATGCTGTTTGGGAGTCCTGTGCGGTAGCTGCCAGTGAAGACTTTTTTAATAACATTGCAACACCGTTGTATGTCTTCTGCCCAGCTACTAAGGCATAGTAACCAGCAGTATCTAACTCAGCGTAAGGGAATTTATCTTCAGTTAACTTTAATTCTTGAAGGCAAAGAGCATCAATAGGCACACCTTGCTTCTCTTGAGAACTTAACCACTGCAACAAATGCGGCAAACGCACTTTAATAGAGTTAACGTTCCAAGTAGCAATCCGAATTGAGGACATAGTATATAAATTAATTTGAAAACGCTATTATGAACGGCAATTAAAAATCAGTTCTTAAGAGTTATCATCAAAGGACTAACTTTTTAAATATCAATATCAAGATCTTGTAATTTACGTGTAATCGTATTTCTACCAATTCCTAATCGTTCTGCCGCCTCAACTCTTCGACCCCTTGTCACCTCAAGGGCTGCAATTAGGATAGCTCTTTCAAATTTAGACTCCAAGACATTAAAGACTTCTCTAGTCCCGTTTTGTAATAGCTGCTTAGTAACAAGAGCTACAGCTGATTCCCAATCACTTGGGTTATTTGTTTTATGGTTTGTGATTAATTCAGAGGTAGATATACCTTCAGGAAGATCGGCTCCCATAACAACTGCATCAGGAGGTAGATCTTGAGCTCCAACAACTTGAGCTGGTGCCATCACAGTCAACCAATGACATAGGTTTTCTAATTGTCTTACGTTACCTGGAAATGGTAATTTTGCAATTGCATCTAATGCATCATCAGCAAGCCGTTTAGGATCCATACCTAATGACTTAGCTGATGTTTGCATAAAGTGTCGAGCTAATAGAGGAATATCTTCGCGACGCTCACGAAGTGATGGCAGTCTTAAACGAATCACATTGAGGCGGTGATATAAATCTTCTCTAAACAACCCTTCAGCCACTCTAGCTTCTAAGTTTTGATGGGTTGCCGCAATCACTCTCACATTAGCTTTGAGGGGATCATGTCCACCGACACGATAAAAATGACCGTCAGACAAAACCCTTAACAATCTCGTTTGTAGATCAAAAGGCATATCACCAATTTCATCTAAAAATAAAGTGCCGCCATCTGCTTGTTCAAATCGACCTCTACGCATCGTCTGAGCACCTGTAAATGCGCCACGCTCGTGGCCAAATAATTCAGACTCCAATAAATCTTTAGGAATAGCTGCAGTATTCAGAGCAATAAAAGGGCCCGAAGCTCTAGGACTGTGCTTATGGAGAGCTTTTGCAACGAGTTCCTTACCAGAACCAGATTCACCAGTTATTAGAACCGTGACATTAGATTGAGATAACCGGCCAATCGCTCTAAATACATCCTGCATGGCAGTTGCTTGACCAAGAATCTCCGTTGTTTCTTGCATCTTATCTACAACATCTTTAGATTGATTTTGTAAACGCATACTTTCATCGATAGCACGACGGATTAATTCAATGGCCTTGGTTAAATCGAATGGCTTGGTAATGTATTCGAAAGCTCCACTCTGGAATGAGGAAACAGCCGAGTCAAGATCTGAATAGGCAGTCATGATGATCACTGGGACATTGGGATGCTCAGCTTTTACTTGTTGCAATAGATCAATACCATTTCCTCTTGGCATACGAATATCAGAAATCAGAACCTGTGGCTCTTGTTTCTGATCAAAAGCATCTAGAGCATCCTGTGGATTACTAAAGCTTCGATAGGAGATTTGTTCACGCTTTAACGCTTTTTCCAATACCCATCGTATTGATTGATCATCATCCACAATCCAAATTGGTTTCATATTCCTATCCAATACTAATTAAGCGTCACCGCTTTTAATGCGGAAAGGCATTTGTATTTGAAAGTCAGTTGATCCAGGTATGCTCGTACAGCCCATAAAGCCAAAATGTTGTTGGATATATGTTTGAGCTAATGTTAGACCTAAACCACTACCACCCTCCTTACCTGAAACCAAGGGAAAAAATATCTTATCTTTAATTTCTTCCGGTATTCCAGGGCCGTTATCCTTTATATGCAAGTCTAGTGCCAGTTTGTATCTTTGTTTACTGATAGTTACATTTCTTGCAACTCTGGTTTGTAACTCAATCACTGCGGTTTCCTGAGCTATTTCCTCTGTTAAAGCTTGAGCAGCGTTATGAACTACATTTAAAACTGCCTGAATCAAAGCCTCTTGATCACCTAAAAGGTCAGGCAAACTAATATCGTAGTTGCGCTTAATTGTGAGCCCTTGCGGGAACTCAGCCAATACCAAGCTCCTGACTCGCTCCAATACCTCATGAATATTGACGAAGTCATCAATATGTTGCTTTCTGTGAGGCGCTAACAAACGATCAACCAAGGATTGAAGTCGATCTGATTCTTTAATAATGACTTGAGTATATTCATGAAGACTGCGATCTGGGAGCTCAAACTCTAAAAGCTGTGCCGCTCCCCGGATACCACCCAATGGATTTTTTATCTCATGGGCTAAATTCCTCATCAAACTTTTATTCGCCTCAACCTGTTGAACCAACCTAGCATCTCTTTCGCTACGTAATTGCTGATCAAGGGGTAACCATTCAATTAAAACTAAATGCGGGTCATCTAATCTACCAACCACTACGTGAGCCATGATGGGTTGATGATCGGCTCGTGATGGGCCGGGTCCTAATTGAAGATCTTGTCTCTGAGCATCAATCTGCTCTCCTTGAACGGCATGAAGCATTTTTATCAAATCTTGATGCTGCCCAAACAAATCTTGGATGCTTAACCCCTCTAATATCTTCCTTGAAAGATCCAAACTCATTTCAGCCATAGGGTTAGCGTAAACAACCGTTTGATGGTCGTAATCAACCACCAACAAAGCATTAGGCAACTGATCCCATGCTGAGTAGGGAGAAAAAAGGGCAGCTTTAGCTGCCCCTTTTACTGGTTTGCGCAACATACCTGCGCGATCCTTTACTTTGCTCTCTCGATTAGAGTGAATAGTACATGTCGAATTCGACTGGGTGAGCAGCCATACGGAAGCGTGTAACTTCTTCCATCTTCAATTCGATGTAAGCATCAAGCATTGTGTTTGTGAATACACCACCACGAGTTAAGAACTCACGGTCAGCATTCAATGCCTCAAGAGCCTGATCCAAACTGTTACATACCGTTGGAATCTTTGCATCTTCTTCTGGCGGCAAGTCATACAAGTTCTTGTCAGCTGCTTCACCTGGATGAATTTTGTTTTGGATACCATCCAAACCAGCCATCATCAATGCAGAGAAACATAGGTATGGGTTCGCCAAAGGATCCGGGAAACGAGTCTCAATACGACGACCCTTAGGATTAGCTACGTGAGGAATACGTATTGAAGCAGAACGGTTACGAGCAGAGTAAGCTAATTTAACTGGTGCCTCAAATCCTGGAACCAAACGCTTGTAAGAGTTAGTACCTGGGTTTGTAATTGCGTTCAATGCACGTGCGTGCTTGATGATACCGCCGATGTAGTACAAAGCTAAATCTGACAACCCAGCGTAGCCGTTGCCTGCGAACAAGTTTTGACCGTCTTTCCAGATTGACTGGTGAACGTGCATACCTGAACCGTTATCGCCAACGATTGGCTTAGGCATAAATGTCGCTGTCTTACCGTAAGCGTGAGCAACGTTTTGAATCACGTACTTTTGCAAGATAGTCCAGTCAGCACGTTGAACCAATGTGCTAAATCTTGTGCCTAATTCATTTTGACCTTGGCCTGCTACTTCGTGATGATGAACTTCAACTGGAATACCAAGAGATTCAAGAATCAAACACATTTCAGAACGCATATCTTGGAATGTATCTACTGGAGCTACTGGGAAATAACCACCTTTTTTACCTGGGCGGTGACCTGTGTTGCCGTGCTCATAAACTGTGCCTGATGACCAGTTAGCCTCTTCAGATTCAACTTTGAAGAAACAACCTTGCATATCGTTGCCCCAAGTAACACTGTCAAATACAAAAAACTCAGGCTCTGGACCAAAGAAGGCTGTATCACCAATGCCTGTGCTCTTTAAGTAGGCTTCAGCGCGTTTAGCGATAGATCGTGGGTCACGGTCGTAACCTTTGCCATCTGATGGCTCAATAACGTCACATGAAAGAACCAATGTTGGCTCTTCATAAAATGGATCAATATAAGCTGTTGTTGGATCAGGAATCAACAACATATCTGATGCTTCAATACCTTTCCAGCCAGCGATTGAAGAACCGTCAAATGCATGACCGCTCTCAAATTTATCTTCATTAAAGTGAGAAACAGGTACTGATACGTGCTGCTCTTTACCTTTGGTATCTGTGAAACGGAAGTCTACAAAAGTAACTTCTTTTTCTTTCGCAAGCTTCATTACATCTGCGACGGTCTTCGTGGTCATCCAAATCTCCTGTTAAACAATCTTTAA
Organism: Polynucleobacter meluiroseus; assembly: GCA_945881875.1. Lineage (GTDB taxonomy): Bacteria > Pseudomonadota > Gammaproteobacteria > Burkholderiales > Burkholderiaceae > Polynucleobacter > Polynucleobacter meluiroseus_A. The sequence goes on along the minus strand of CAMCVH010000001.1, from coordinate 214,742 downwards.
TAAGTTATCCAAAAAAATTCATCAAATAACCCGCTAATACAAATCATGCATGAAGCATGCCAAAACAAACTTCATGAATTTTGAGTATTTTAGGCTAATAAAATCGATTAAATAAAACTTAATTGCACTATTTTGGTGCAATTAAGCTCCAAAATACTCACGAGCCCGCAGTGGCTCCATTTATGGGTAAGTCATGAGTTTCGTGACCTAAATCATGAACCCCTTGGCGTAAAATGGGAAAAGCACTCAAAACCCCATTAGTCTGACCTTTTAGACCCAACTCAATATGGCGCCTGGAGAAAATACCTGATCTTTTAGGGTCTCCTACTGATGGAAGGCTAAAAACCTTTACAGCAGGGAAACGACTCTCAATATTTTCCATTAAGGGAGTCAAATTCGCTTCCATAGCTAGGGGGACGATAAAACTACGTTCAATATGGTCTTGCTTGTGACAAAGTTCAGAATAAAGGTGATCTAAAACCCAAATCATCATAGGCTCAGCCATCACCGGAAAGCCAGGCATAAAATAATGCTCATGAATCCTAAAGCCAGGGATCTGGTTGTAGGAATTAGGGATAATTTGACTACCGAATGGAAACTCACCCATCTTCATGCGTTGAAGATTTTCTCTTGTTGTAAGGTCTAACTTGACAGGGTCACCATCCGCATTGGTAACGATTCTTTGAGTAATTAATTGCTGAGCCTCAGGATGCAAAACTAATTCCACCCCTAAAGCAGCTGCAGCGCATTGCCTTGTATGGTCATCAGGCGTTGAGCCGATCCCACCCGTACTGAAAACAATGTCGCCGCTTGCAAAGCTTCGCTTTAAAACTTCTGTAATTGACTCACGTTCGTCCACAACATACTCAACGTGACTCAAAGAGAGACTTCTTTCAGATAAAAGTTCAATCAGTTTTGACATATGTTTATCCTGCCGCTTACCCGACAAAATCTCATCGCCAATAATGATCAATCTAAATTTTCTTTTATTAGAATCAAGAGACATCAATGACACCGTTAAGCCTTTCTAAACGAAGCTCTTCTAAGAGATAGTGTGCAAACCATAGGGTTGAGAAAATGAAAACCATGGAGTACACCCAAAGAGCAAAAAAAGAAACTAATGGGAAGAATACCAAAGCAAATGCTGATGTTGCCCAAAAGAAGGTTGGAACTGCACCCAACAATCCAGAAATGACACCCATTATTAATAAAGTCCATTTATGTTTACTTATGAGGACAGCACGCTCATCAGCGCTGGCATGTTGAGCAAGGACATCATAAGTCATCAATCGCATCGTCAACCAACCCCACAATAAAGGCGGAATGATTGCCACCATGGGAGGCATCCACCAAAAAGGTAGCGTCAATAACAGTAAAACCAAACATATCAAAATAGAGATAAAAGAATAGCCAATACTGCCAATCAATCCACCACCCTTAGCCTCATACATAGAAAGGTAATGTTTTTGTTTGGATAAATGCTTCACCACCCCAGGAACTGATGTAAACGCAATAAAAATTAAGAGTGAAATAGTAATGATTGGAATTAGGAGGCCCACAAATAATAGTGGTGCAACTACAGCACGCAGCTCGTCCCAACCAGCAGTGGTCATCAAATCTGCAAGCCATGATGTAATAAATGAATTGGTAATCAAATCACTCATGATGGCAATGGATTTTTCCCAGATGAAGTAAAAAAGAATTCCCCAAAGAAGGCTCAACAGAATAAATGGTCTAAAGGTGAGCCAAATAATTCTAGGATGGAGTAATCCTATGAGAGCTAAGCCGAATGATCTAAACAAGTTGTACCTTCAGATTTATTTTGAAAGCAATGATTTAAAAGAATGTACTAAACCATGCCATTGATGACGAAGAGGATTATTAGAAACGGTCAAACCTCTAACACCTGTCGGATGAACTTCCTGACTAAAACGAGCAGTTCCTAAAGCCATATCCCACCAAGGGAAAAGAACACCAAAGTTGCAACCGCCCAAAACACCTGGACGACCCTCAACTTCGTGACCCATCCCAACTGCATGGTGTAAACGATGGAACTTAGGAGATATCAACACATATTTAAACCAACCATGGTCTAAATTTAAATTACCGTGCTGCCAGCTCTGTACCAGTTGACCTAGTGCAATTATCCAGAGGAATTGGATGGGCTCAACTCCAATCATCAATGCTAAAACTGCAAAAAATGCAGCGTGCATCAAATCATCCAAAACATGGTTTCTGTTATCACTCCAAACAGTCATATATTGCTGACTATGATGCAAGGCATGAAGTTGCCACCACCAATTTAATTTATGTGAGGAGCGGTGGTAAGCGTATTCAAAAAAATCAATGATGACTAAATAAATTAAAAAACTGATTAGCGGAATAGAGGTTATTCCAGGTATCCAATTTTCAACATTCAATTGTTTGTAACCAACATCGTGAAGTTGAGCATCAAACCAAAAGAATAAATCTGAAAAAGCGAAAAAAAGAACCAACTTAAAAATTCCCAAGCGATGAATTAAGGTGTAAAAGACATCAGAAATTTGTAGATTCTTTTTGCTATGTTTACTGGCATCTTCAGCAGGAACTAAATTCTCAATCGGCTTAAAAACTAATGCAATCACAATTACTTGAATTAATCCTAAAAGAAACCAATCAAGACCAGTCACCGCATCATCAGCATGCCCCATCCCATTAGTTGCATAGAGTATCGGCAAAACAATGTTTTGCATCATCCACTCTTGGATATTTGAATACCAGGTAACTAATGAGTTCATTTACTGGATTATTCTAGAAAATTGGGAATTACGCTTGGTTTGATTAATAGTTTCAAAACAAAAACCTTTTTCCTTCAAGCCAACAATCAAAGGCTCCAAAACAGCAGGAGCCCAAGCATCTTGCCGGGACCAAATTCCTAAATGTGCCATCAATACATCACCCGAGCGTATTTCCCTCAAAGCTTTATCTAAAAGGTGTTTGTTAGAGAACTTTTCAGAAGATAGCTCATCGCCTAAAAAACCAGCTGGAGACCAGCCGACATGGGTATAGCCACAGATATGTCCCATTTCGATATATTGAGGAGAAACTTTCCCACCGGGAGCTCTCCAAATAGGATCCAAAGAATAGCCAGTCATTTTCTTAAAACGTTCGTTCACCAACTGCAATTCACTGCATAAATTCAGTTGATCAATAGTCACCTTCTTACCTGCATGTGGTCCAAATTGAGGTCGGACCAAGACTTTATTATTATCTAAATCATTGATGAAATAAGTATGTTGATAGGTATGGTTACCAAAAACATGCCCTTCTTTTTTTAAATTTTTCCAAAAAGAAGACCAAGAGTCATCAAGAGAAAAATCACCTCGCTTGGTTTTTTCATTAGCCAAAAAAAATGTGGCTTTAACTTGGTGCTTACTGAGAGTGCTGGAAACGTATTCCGCAACAGCCATATTCCCAGTATCAAATGTTATATAAACCGGCTTATTACAAGTTGCGGCGAAAGTAACAGCGCTAAAGAAGTAGAGTGAGGATAAAAAAATCTTCAAGCTAGCCCCTCTCCTATTGAGCTAAAAATTTGCTGGTTATTGCCATGGCGCACTTGGATGAAAAAATATGCCATGAGGACTTTTACCCACAGGAATAGTTGAGATCAGCTTTCTGCTAGCAATATCAATAATTCCGACCTTTTTAGCAAAGCGAAATGTCACCCATAGCTCTTTACCATCAGGTGTTATATCCATGCAATCTGGTCCTGATGGTAAACCTGTAATATCAGCAACCTTTTCAAGCTTGACCATATCTAAAATACTGATCGTTGAATCAACGCGATTAGTCAGGAATATATGGCGCTTATCACCCAAAGGTCTAAAGTTATGTGCGCCTTTGCCAGTTTTAATTTCTTTAATAATCTTTTGATTTTTCCAATCGATGACTTGCACGTTATCAGAACCAGTTAACCCAATTAATAAATACTTATCACCTGGGGTCATCCAAACACCTGCAGGCATTTTGCCAATTGTCATACGCCAAATGATCTCTTGAGAGGCTAGATCGATAGCAATCAATTCGTTGGAGTCTTGTAAAGTCACAAAAGTAATTTTGCTGTTGGAAGTAAAAGCAATATGACTAGGTGTTTTTGAGGCTTTGACAATCTTACTCATGGTCAATTCTTGACCATTGGCTTTGTAAATATCAACACGGTCTAAGCGATTACCCGCTGCAACGAACCACTTCTTATCTGGAGAATATCCAATATGGTATGGATCAATAATATTAGGTAATCGACGTTGCACATCGCCAGTCTTAGGATCTAAAAAGACAACATCATCTCCGGCAGCATTTGCGACCAAAACAGACTTTTGATCAGGAGTGATCATTAGATGATGCGGCTCTTTACCAATCGGGAAAGTTTTAAAAACTTCTCGAGTGGTCATATCTATCAAACTAACGCTGGCCTCACCAGAATTAAGAACAATCGCTGTTTTTCTATCCCCAGCTTTAGCTTCAGGAACTTTTGCGTTAACAGAAATACTCATAAAAGCAGCAAAACTTAGGGCTAATGCCGATAAAAGAGGTATTTTCTTGATTTGTGAAGAAGATGAATTAAGCATCCTCTTATTTTAAGACTCAAAATGCTAAAAGTCATAAAAACACTACAGATTTTTTTGATAAACGAGTGATTTATTAATTAAATCCAATTATCCAATTTCTCGCTCCTATTCCAAGTTGCGAGTTTGATTTCTATGAATGAATAAAGTTATGCTGAACAATAGCAACCATCACTATTGCACCAAAGGCACTAAGCAACCATTTAATCGACTTTATTTCAGACTTAACTGAGCTTATTTCTGTTTTAAGTTCAAAAATATCAGCCTTACACTCTGTGGATAACTTATCTAAATCTTGCTTTGTTGCGAGATGACTGTATTGACCTTCAATCAATTTTTTAAAAAGGCCTGTTATTGATTTAGCTTGCTGTATATCCATTCCTGACTCAGTCAAATCATTGACAGATTGCAATGTATCAAAAATAACCATTTTTCTCCTTTTATAAGATTAAATATTGAACCGAGTTAATTGCTTATGTTTTTTATAAGTATAACAAAATAGCAAGCCGCTACAAAAAAGGAAGTGGTTATTTGCGGAGACTCTCTAAGATTTTCTGCAACCGCTTGGTTGACATCGGCGTAGGAGTCTTCAACTCTTGCGCAAAAAGAGCCACACGTAATTCCTCTAACTGCCAGCGGATATCATCAAGTCGGCCATCAACAGATCCACCATAAACTTTTTGAGACTGAATCAATTTAAGCCATGGGTTGTAAATAGATTGCCACTCTGTTTGAAGTTGAGCATCACGAGTAGGATTTGTTCTTAACTTCTCAATCCTCATCAAAATAGCTTTGAGATACCTTGGAATATGCACCAGAGATTCATAAGGCGTTACAGCTATAAATTGAGCATGAATCAATTTTTGGACTTGAGTACTAACATCTGCATGCGCAGAACTAGAGAGCGCCTTTAATGCTGACATTTTTTTCTGAAGATCTGCAAAGGCCTGAAGACTTGCCAAAGCGTGCCGGGCGATCTCTTGAGCAATCAGAGCTAACTTAGGCTTACCAGCATCTAAACGCTCTTTAAATGATAAATCATTGTTTGGAAGCGGCTCAGTTAAGCAAGCTCGATCTAGCGCAAGTTCTATGATCTGAGTCATCAGCTCATCAGACGAGCCAATGTTCATAAAAAGTAAACTTAAGTCTCTAGCTCCTGGTAATTGCTTATGAAGAGATTTAATAGTTTCTTTCATTGGTAATGCAAACAATCGCCTCAAACCCTGACGATGATTTCTTCTAGCTATCTCAGGATCATCAAATACCTCAATATCGCAATGCGTTTGATGATCAACTAATGCTGGATAACCATAAAGCGTTTGCTTACCTCTTTTAATTTCCAACATCTCAGGTAATTCACCAAAACACCAATCCTTAATTTGCTCTGTTTGGGATAAAGAAGGCATGGTCCCAGCGGATGGCTTGTGTTGAGCAACCATCGATGAGGAGTTAGATCGTAAATTTTGATCTGAAGTTTTTAAACCCTTTAGTGCTTGAAGAGATTGAAGTCCCCGAACTTGGCTTTGATCTTGAGTTTGCAATTGACTGACAGCACTAGCCGCGACCTCTTGAAATACATCTCTAGCCGATTGAGCATGCTCCGAACGCAATTTCCCAAGATTGCGATCTAAATCAATTTGCCTACCGTACTCATCAACTAAACGAAAATTCATAAAACAATGCGTGGGAAGATTTTCAGGTCGATATTCAGCACGGTGAGTTTGAACTTGAGTATTAATACGAATATCCGCAATCAGAGCTTCTAGAAAATCTCCCTCACCAAAAGCATTCGCCTCGGTTAAGCGCTCCACAAATTTCTTGGAATACTCTGGTAGCGGTACACAATTTCTTCTTAATTTTTGCGGCAAGGACTTAATATATAACTGTGTTTTTTCAATACAGAGACCGGGAACCAACCATTCACAACGACGTTGATCAATTTGGTTCAATAGTGCTAAAGGCACAATCATCGTGACGCCATCTTTGGGACTACCAGGCTCAAAGTGATAACTGAGCTGGACCTCACCACCCGCCATCTTCATAGTTTTGGGATAGCGATCCAAAGTGATGCCTGCCGCCTCATGACGCATCAAATCAGATTTATCTAACTTCAATAAATTTGGGTTTTTGGTGTCTGACTTTAACCAGGTCTCAAGTGATACTCGACTTAGTACATCCTTGGATAAGTGCTGATCATAAAAAGCATATAACAACTCCTCATCCACCAAGACGTCTTGACGACGTGAACGGTGTTCCAAAGCTTCAATTTGCTCAATCAATGACTGGTTATGCCAAAAGAAAGATAGGATCGATCCAGATTGTTTTTGAGAACTAGCGGCCTCAGCTTGACCTAATAATTCAGCTTCAACCAATGCTCTCTGAATAAAGATGCGTCTTGCCTCCTCTGGATCCTTGGGCGAGAAGCGCACCTTGCGACCATGGTAAATAGGCAGGCCATAAAGAGTCCCCCTCTCATGAGCCATCACCTCACCTTGACGACTATCCCAAAATGGATCGCTCCAAGTTTTTAGCAATCGGTGAGCGGCCACTTTTTCAACCCATTGAGGTTCTATCTTAGCAATTGTTCTTGCAAACATTCGACTAGTTTCAACTAATTCAGATGCCAAAATCCAAGCGCCTGCTTTTTTTCCAATCGTCGAACCTGGCCAAATATTTAACTTAATACCTCTGGCACCTTCATAAATATCAGGACCATTTTTATCATCTTCAGATTTTTTAGCAATATTGCCTAGCAACCCTGTCAGTAGAGATAGGTGGATTTGTTCAAAAGTAGCAGCAGATTCATTTTCTTTCCAACCCTGCTCCATTAATGAACGATGCAGCTGCCCGTGGACATCACGCCACTCACGCATCCGTCTTGGGGAAATGAATTTACTTTTACAAAGATTTTCTAATTGACGATTACTTTGCTTATTAACTAATGCATCTTGATACCAGTCCCAAATTTTTACAAAAGATAAAAATTCAGAGCGTTCATCGGCAAAAGTTTTATGGGCTGCATCTGCTGCCTGAGCATATTCCATCGGTCGATCTCTAGGGTCCTGGCTTGCCATAGCGGTCGCAATAATGAGTACCTCTCTCAAAGCTTGATGCTCTTTAGCTGCTAACAACATACGGCCCACGCGCGGATCTAAAGGTAAAGCTGCCAACTGCTTACCGATCGGGGTTAAAGCACCCTGACGCGGTCCTTCAGACTCCATTGCACCCAACTCTTCAAGCAATTGAATACCATCAGTAATAGCCCGACCTAGCGGAGGTTCGATGAAAGGAAAGTCTTGTATTCGTGGCAACTTCAGGGCACGCATCCGAAGGATGACCGCTGCTAATGAACTTCTAAGAATCTCTGGATCTGTAAATTTAGGGCGAGCTAAATAGTCGCACTCAGCATAAAGTCTGATGCAAATACCATCTGAAACACGACCACAACGACCGGCTCTTTGATTAGCAGCAGCCTGAGAAATAGCCTCTATCTGAAGTTGCTCCACTTTATTACGATAAGAATAGCGTTTGACCCTAGCAAGACCCACATCAATCACGAAACGAATACCGGGAACCGTTAAAGATGTTTCTGCAACATTAGTTGCCAATATGATGCGACGACCCCCACCGCCTTGAAAAACCTTTTCTTGCTCGTTGACAGATTGCCGAGCAAATAAACTTAAAACTTCTACGTGGAATCGTTGATTAAGAACGTGGTCTTTTCGAATGGCCTCGGTGCAATCTCGAATCTCTCGCTCACCGGGTAAGAAAACCAATATATCGCCAGAACTTTGAGGCCCCTGCCCCCACAACTCATTAATGCCGTCCACCACTGCTTCAGGGATTTCTCTTGTGTCTTTTTTACCTTCAATTTGCAGCGCACGATAACGAACCTCTACAGGAAACAGACGCCCACTGACCTCAATCACTGGAGCAGGCTGATCTGGAGTACCAAAGTGCCTTGCAAAACGGTCTGCGTCAATGGTGGCAGATGTAACGATGACCTTTAAATCCGGCCGCTTTGGTAATAACTGCCTCAAGTAACCTAATAAGAAATCAATATTTAAACTGCGCTCATGGGCCTCATCGATGATGATCGTGTCATAAGCATTGAGCATGGGGTCGCGCTGGGTCTCAGCCAGCAAGATACCATCGGTCATGAGCTTAATAGATGCAGTTGGACTGGTCTTATCTGCAAAGCGAACCTGATAGCCGACATCCTCGCCTATGGGACTACCGATTTCTTGAGCAATTCTCTTAGCTGTAGATGTGGCAGCAATTCGCCTTGGCTGGGTATGGCCAATCAGCTTTTCAGTACCATTCGCACGGCCTCGACCCATTGCCAAGCAGATCTTTGGGAGCTGGGTGGTCTTACCGGAACCAGTCTCGCCACAAACAATAATGACCTGATTTTGCTCTAAAGCTTGAGTGATCTTCTCCCGCTGCCCGGATACTGGCAAAGCCTCGGGGAACTGAATTTTCAAATTTTTTGTTATTTTTGCTGGTTGCACCCTATAATTTTCCACTATGCCTACTAATCAAGTCCAAAATAATTTTCCCTTCGTTGCTTGGCTGCGCGATGTAGCTCCCTACATCCACAGTTTTAGGGGTAAAACCTTTGTAATTGGGTTTGCCGGTGAACTGGTGCAAAAAGGCGGTCTAGAAGCTTTGATACAAGATGTTGCCATGCTTCATGCTATGGGTATGCGTATTGTGCTGGTGCATGGCTCACGTCCGCAAGTCCAAGAGCAATTAGACCTCAGAAAAGTCAGCAGTATCTATGGTACTGGCGCCATGAGTGGCTACCGAATTACCGACCCAGCTGCTCTTGAGTGCGCAAAAGAAGCCTCGGGCGAATTACGTCTTGATATCGAAGCGGCCTTTAGTCAAGGTTTGCCTAATACGCCAATGGCAGGCTCTCGTATTTCCGTCATTTCAGGCAATTTCATTATTGCAAGACCCGTTGGTATTGTTGATGGCGTTGACTTTATACATACCGGTTTAGTTCGTAAGGTTGATTCAGAGTCCATTCATCATTCATTGATCAATAACAAGATTGTTTTGATGTCTCCCCTTGGTTTCTCTCCAACGGGTCAGGCATTCAATATTGCTTATGAAGATGTTGCAACAGCAACTGCCATGGCAGTTAAGGCTGATAAGCTGATTTTCTTAACTGAATACAACGGCATTACCAATTCGGATGGCGAGCTCATCAAAGAGTTTTCTTTGCGCCAATTAGAAGAGCATATTACTGATCTCACCTTAGATGAGGCAGATCTCAAAGTCCTCTTACAAAACGCCATTCGCGCTATTAGGTCTGGTGTCAGCCGTGTTCATTTACTTCCTCACGATCGTGATGGTGCTCTTTTAGAAGAACTCTTTACTCATGACGGTATTAGCACCATGATCGCCGCGTCTGATATTGAGCACCTGCGTGAAGCCAATTTAGATGATGTGGGTGGCATTTTGCAATTGATCGAGCCGCTAGGCGACGAGGGCATCCTTGTTGCACGTGGTCGTGACGTTATCGAACGTGATATTACCTATTTCTCAGTGATTGAACATGATCGCGTTCTCTTTGGTTGTGCAGCACTAATCCCCTACGCCAACGGCGTCGGTGAATTATCCTGCCTAGCGGTAGATCCGAAAGCCCAAGAGTCAGGTGACGGTGAGCGTTTATTAAAAAGAATCGAAGCCAGAGCTAAGGCTGCGGGTCTTGATAAATTATTTGTTCTTACAACAAGAACAGAGCATTGGTTTTTAAAACGTGGCTTTGTTCGTGCCAGCGTTGATGATCTTCCAGTGGAGCGTAAAGAGCTCTATAACTGGGAGCGTAAATCCATGGTTTTAATTAAAAAACTATAATCAATCACTTTAGTAATAACGGAGTAGCAAGATGACTCGTATGGTTCAATGTATTAAGTTAAATAAAGAAGCTGAAGGATTAGACTTCGCACCTATGCCAGGCGAAATAGGTAAAAAGCTATGGCAAGAGGTTTCTAAGGAAGCATGGGCTGGCTGGTTGAAGCATCAAACCATGTTAATAAACGAAAATCGACTCAACATGGCCGATACTCGTGCTCGCCAATACTTACTCAAGCAAGTTGAGAAATACTTTTATGGTGATGGCGCTGATGGTGTTCAAGGTTATGTTCCAGAAGCTAAGTAATACTTAAATATCAATATGACTAATAAATAAGGACGCTACGGCGTCCTTATTTATTGTCTTATATTTTTAGAGCTTGCATTTAGTAAACCAAGCGTCTAATGCCCTCGGGGCCGCCGACTAATAAGACATCGGCTTTTCTTCTGGCAAATAAGCCATTACAGACAACCCCAGGAATCTGATTGATTTCAGACTCCAAACTGACTGGATCGCTGACCTTTAAACCGGCCACATCCAAAATACAAGCCTGATTGTCCGTCACAAATACTTGATCACTGCCCTTCACTTTTCTTAAAGTGACCACACCACCCAATTGTTCTAATTCTCTAGTTACCTGAGCTTGTGCCATGGGGATCACTTCCACAGGCACAGGAAACTTTCCAATGACACCCACTTCTTTGCTTGCATCACAGATGCAAATAAATGATTGGGCCAATTGAGCCACGATTTTTTCGCGTGTTAGAGCGCCACCGCCGCCTTTTAACATATGACCCTTTGGATCAATCTCATCAGCGCCATCCACATACATCGGCAAACTAGTGACAGTATTACTATCTAAAACGACAAAGCCATGCTTTTTTAAACGATCAGTACTTGCTTGAGAACTAGAAACCACGCCAGCGAAGTGATTTTGATGAGGTGCAATAGCATCAATAAATAAATTAGCAGTAGAACCTGTTCCAATCCCTAGAACGCCACCAGGAGCCATGTTTTTTAGAACTTCATCTCTGGCAGCATCTGCTACCATTTGTTTTAGTTGATCCTGAGTAAACATGTTCATTAATCGCTTATGGGCTGTTAGAGTCGAATTGACTTCATTATTCAGTAAAAATTGCTAGAAAAATCATTTTATACACAGTTACATTCTAAAATAGTCCAATGAGCACACTACTAGAACAATTAAAACAATATACCAAGGTCGTTGTCGATACGGGTGACTTTAAGCGCATGAAGGCTTTCTTGCCTCAAGATGCGACGACCAATCCATCCCTTATCTTAAAAGCTGCCCAATTACCTAATTATCAAAACCTAATTCAAAAGGTTAAAAGTGATACTACTGGTCAGCCAGTCGATCAAGTGATTGATGCTTTGCTAGTAGCGTTTGGTATAGAGATACTCAAGATCGTTCCTGGTCGTGTATCTACTGAGGTGGATGCACGCCTTTCTTTTGATACAGAAGCAACCGTTAAAAAAGCACGCGAGATCATCGCCGCCTATGAATCAAAAGGTATCTCCAAAAATAGAATTCTCATCAAAATTGCCAGCACCTGGGAAGGTATACAGGCTGCAAAGATTCTTCAGTCAGAAGGCATCTCTTGCAATATGACACTTTTGTTTAGTTTGATACAAGCAGTTGCTTGTGCCAATGCTAAAGCTCAGTTGATCTCGCCGTTTGTTGGACGCATCACCGATTGGCATAAAAAATCTCTTGGCTCTGAATGGCGCGATGAAATCCATGGTGGCGCCAATGATCCAGGCGTTACCTCAGTGAAGAAGATCTATCACTATTACAAGAAATTTGGCATCCATACTGAGGTCATGGGAGCAAGCTTTAGAAATATTGGTCAAATCACCAATTTAGCTGGTTGTGATTTATTAACCATTAGCCCAGAGTTACTGGCAGAACTCCAAAGTAAGAATGATTCTTTACAAGCTGCTTTGAGAGTTGATCTATCTCAGTCGATGAGTATTGATGAAATCCATGCAGATGAAAAGTCATTCCGTTATCAGTTAAACCAAGATGCGATGGTAACTGAAAAACTATCGGAAGGCATTCGCTTGTTCTGCACAGATATTGAAAAGCTTGAGAAAGTTTTACAAGCTTAGATTGATTTATCTTTATTCAAGATAAGAGACTTAAATATCCTTAGACACCCTTAAGCATTCTTTGACGTCTTGCTTCGTATAGGCAAACACCGCTGGCTACAGAAACGTTAAGACTCTCAATACCACCCGACATGGGGATTTGAACAAGCTCATCACAAGTCTCGCGAGTTAAGCGCCTCATACCCTCGCCTTCAGCACCCATCACTAATGCAACAGGGCCACTCAAATCAATATCGTAGAGAGTTTTTTCTGATTGATCATCCGTACCAATTAACCAAACGCCCGCCTCTTGAAGTTCTCGCATGGTTCTAGCTAAATTAGTCACAGCGATCAAAGGCATCGTCTCTGCTGCACCACTAGCTACTTTACTGACTGTTGCGTTCAAATGCGCCGAACGATCCTTAGGAACAATCACGGCATCAACACCAGCACCATCTGCTACACGAAGACATGCGCCTAGATTATGTGGATCTGTGACACCATCCAAAATCAATAACAATGCAGGACCTTGAAGGGCATCCAACAACTCATCTAAGGTCTGAACTTTTGAAATACTGTCGGCAAAAGCCACCACACCTTGATGACGATCATTACCTGCCAAAGTTCTTAAACGCTCTGTATCAGCTTGATGCAATCTTCTACCCAAGATCGGCTCAGCAGATTTAATGAAGTCTTGCATACGACGATCACGGCGTGCTGGGTCAACATAAACTGTTCTTAAGGATTCTGGATCTTGGCGCAATCTTGCAATCACTGCATGGAAGCCTAAGATCATTTGTTTACCGTCACCACCCTGCTTAAAGTCTTGTTTTGTATTTTCTTTTTGTTCTCTATCAGACATTAACGACGACCTTTACGGATACTTAATTCATGCCCTTTAGATTTGGCATTGCTGGCTTTTTTAGGTTTTTTCCCTGCTTTGGCTGCGGCTGTTTTTTTACTAACAACCTCTGATGCCTTTAGTGCAGACTTTGCCGTTGGTCTTATAGCTAGATCATCAACCGCTGTTAAAGAGCTTGTGGAACCCAATGATCTAACGCCTGCTTGGGCGGCACTTGAACTAGGATTGGCTCTAGAACTACTGCGCGAGCGTGAAGATGATTTTTTGGAGCTAGAACCTTTGCCTGGACCTTGACCAAAACGTGAGCCTGAAGGAGATCCACGAGTTGATTGGTTACCGGCGCCGCGATCTTTACCAGAAAAACGATCACCAGATCTAGAGTTAGATCCTAAAGCTCCGACACCCAGAGCGCCCGGTTTATCACCTGGCTTAACTAAGCTAAATTCAATACGTCTAGCATCTAAATCAACGCGACTAACCAGCACATGAACTCGGTCTGTTAATCGATAACGAATACCTGTACGCTCGCCTCTGAGTTCTTGGCGCGCTTCATCATATTGATAGTAGTCACCACCCAGTTCACTGATGTGGATCATGCCCTCAACGAATAGACTCTCTAATTGAACAAATAAACCAAATGTAGCAACACCGGTAATGGTGCCAGCGTACTCTTGACCTAAATGATCGCGCATGTAGTAACACTTCAACCAGGCTTCAACATCTCTTGAAGCTTCATCAGCGCGACGCTCATTAGAAGAACAATGCACACCCAATTGAGACCAAGCAGCTAATGCTTTGGAAGCATCTTGTTTAGCCTTAGCGCCACGAGTAGTTTTGCTTGCTGGATTTGCTTTGGCATCATCATGTGATTTTTTAGCATTGGCAGCGTTGACTCGACCAGGACCTCTCTTGGGCATAGCCAAGTTCAACACCACACCCTCAGGTATCACTGGAGAATATTTCTTTTTGGCGAGAATGGCTTTGATTGAGCGATGAACTAGTAAATCGGGGTATCGTCGAATCGGACTTGTGAAATGAGCATATGCATCATAAGACAAACCAAAGTGCCCATAGTTATCTGGTTGATAAACAGCTTGCTGCATAGAACGAAGGACGACTGACTGCAACATGCTGGCATCAGGCCTTGGCTTAATCTCTTCAATCAGTTTTGCAAAATCCTTAGGTCTCGGCTTATCAGATCCACCCAAATGAAGTCCAGCAGTTCTGAGAACTTGTTTTAGGGTCATTAACTTTTCTACAGAGGGTTCAGCATGCACCCGGAATAAAGAGGCGTGACCATTTTTATCTAGAAAGTCAGCGGCACAAACGTTAGCTGCCAGCATACATTCCTCAATGACCCGATGTGCCTCATTACGAACACGAGGCTCAATGCGTTCAATCTTACCCAATGAGTTACTGATAATCTGAGTTTCTGTTGTTTCAAAATCAATGGCGCCACGTTTATCTCTGGCCGCTCTTAAAATTTTGTAAAGGCTGTACAGACGATCTAGATTCTTTTTGAGATCTTTAAATCTAGCGGCTTCTGGACCTTTAGAATTACTTAAAATTTCCCAGACCGTGTTGTAGGTAAATCTTTGGGCTGAGTGCATGACAGCTGGATAGAACTGATAAGCCTGTACTTCACCGTGAAGATCAATCACAGCATCACAAACCATACACAAGCGATCAACTTCAGGCTTTAGCGAACAAAGTCCGTTTGAAATCTTTTCTGGCAGCATTGGGATAACACGACGCGGAAAATATACAGAAGTGGCACGTGTAATCGCATCAGTATCTAAAGGATGATCTGGCTTAACATAATGCGATACGTCAGCAATAGCAACGATCAATCGCCAAGCTTTATCTTTACCCCATGTAACAGGCTCACAATAAACAGCATCGTCAAAATCTCTAGCATCTTCACCATCAATCGTTACTAACGGAATATCTCTAAGGTCAATTCTGCCCTCAAGATCTTCTTCACGAATTTCATCGGGTAATAACTCAGCCTCTTTGATGGCCGCTGGTGAAAATTCGTGTGGTACACCATACTTGCGCACCGCAATTTCTATTTCCATACCCGGATCATCTATTTCACCAAGCACTTCAACAACTCGACCTACTGCTTGGCGATAGCTATCTGGGTAATCAATGATTTCAACTGAGACAACTTGATTTAATTTGGCATTACCTTGTCCCTTGGGCGGAATCAGAATATCGTGTCCAATACGCTTATCTTCAGGAGCGCAAATTAACACGCCATTTTCATTGAGCAATCTTCCAATGACAAATTTATTGGCATGGATCAACACTTCACTGATTTGACCTTCAGGTCGACCGCGGCGATCGACACCGGAAACTTTAATAATGACTTTATCTTGATGCATGACACGTGACATCTCACGCTCGCTCAAGAACACATCTTCGCCACCATCATCAGGAATTACAAAACCAAAGCCATCACGATGGCCCTGAACAGTTCCTTGCTTTTCTGGTAGTTGTCGGGCTATAGCATCTGATAGTGCCAAAGTCCCTTTATTGCTTTTTTTAGTCATATCTCATTGTCTTATATTAATGTGACAATTCATCATATTCTGAAGACTATAATTTACCGAAAATGGGTAAATTGGTCATATACCAATAAAAAAGCGCGTTGGGTTAAAACGCGCTTTGGGGATAAAAGTAACAGCTTAAGCTTCGAAAGGATGCTGAAGCAAAATAGTCTCATTCCGATCAGGGCCTGTTGAAACCATAGCGATCGGCACACAAGCTACTTCTTCTACTCGTTTCAAATAACTCTGAGCTTCTTTGGGTAATTGATTCCAGTCCTGAATGCCGACTGTACTTCCTTTCCAACCTGAAAAAGTTTCATAAATAGGCTCACAACGGGCAACAGCATCAGAACCTCGTGGCAAAACGTCTAATTTTTTACCATCTAAGTTGTAACCAACGCACAAACAAATTTGGTCTAATCCATCCAGAACGTCTAATTTGGTCATACAAAGACCTGATACACCGCTGATCTGGATGGAGCGCTTAAGGGCTGCTGCATCCAACCAACCAGTGCGACGCGGACGACCTGTTACAGAACCAAATTCTTTACCGACTTCTGCCAAACGTAATCCAATCGGATCTTGCGCTTTAGGGTTGTCGTGATCATAAAGCTCACTTGGGAAAGGTCCTGAACCGACACGAGTGCAATAAGCTTTTGTGATGCCTAGAACATAGTGAAGACTTCCTGGACCAACTCCCGATCCAGCTGCGGCATTACCGGCAACGCAGTTAGATGAGGTAACAAATGGGTATGTTCCATGATCAATATCTAACAAAGCTCCTTGGGCACCTTCAAAAAGCAAGTTTTTGCCTGCTTTTTGAACCGCATCTAATTCGCTTGAAACGTCAGCTACCAAAGGTCTTAGTTGTTCGGCATAACTCAACATGCCATCTCTGACTTCTGCAAAATCTAAAGCGGGTGCCTTGAAGTATTGAGTCAATACGAAATTATGATATTCCAGGTTTTCTTTTAGCTTTTCTGCAAAAGATTCTGGAAAAAATAAATCTTGAACGCGTAAAGCACGACGAGCTACTTTATCTTCATAAGCTGGGCCAATACCGCGGCCAGTTGTGCCGATTTTGGCATTACCGCGCTTAGCTTCACGAGCATGATCAATCGCTACGTGATAAGGCAAAATTAAAGTCGTTGCCTCTGAAATCTTCAGTCTTGATCGAACATCCACTCCAGCAGCTTCTAGTTCGCCAATCTCTTTAAAAAGAGCTTCAGGTGAAAGTACTACGCCATTTCCTATGTAGCAAGTAACGCTCGGATGCATGATGCCTGACGGAATCAAACGCAAAATAGTCTTTTGGCCATTGATGATGAGTGTGTGACCAGCATTGTGACCACCCTGGAATCGAACAACACCTTCAGCATGATCCGTTAACCAGTCAACAATCTTGCCTTTACCTTCATCACCCCATTGGGTACCAATTACAACAACATTGCGGCCAGACTTACTGGCTGATTTCTGAGCTGACATATAAACCAAAAAAGAAAGAATTAATTAGAAAGTGCAAAAAAGAGCATTTTACGCTCTTGTCTTAAGTACCCAAGTACCTTTTTGCTCGACAAGCTCTCGATCGCAATGAAACTCATCACCATCTTGCTCATGACCAGGGAGCAATTGAATTACCACCTCGCCTTGAGTGCGTAGTTTTGAGATTTCTTCGGTTAAGGAAGCATCATTAGACCAAGGCGCCAATATGGCTGACTTTTTCGGGCTGATATTTGAAAGTCGAGCTAAGGTCATGATATCTAATGAAAATCCAGTCGCAGGTCGAGAGCGGCCAAAAGCAGCTCCAACCATGTCATAACGACCACCCCTAGCAATAGCAGCCGGTAAACCAGCCACATAAGCGGCAAACATGACGCCACTGTGATATTGATAGCCTCTTAAATCAGAAAGATCAAGGTTCAAGCTTGGTGGGTTGGGTAAAGCCTTCATAGCCCCACATAAGCGCTCAAGATCATCCAAAGCAGTTTTAACACCTGAAACTTTTGGTAAATTTTGACGAGCTAAGGCTAAAACACTATCGGGCTCACCACTGAGGCTCACTAAAGCCAAAATAGCCTCTTGAATAAGCTTAGGCCAGCTCACCAGCAAAGCTTTTAAACCAGGCAAATCTTTGGTTTGCAAAGCCTCATAGAGCGTATTTAAAGCATCTGAGTCAGGCTGAAAATCACCCAGAATAGCTGTTAACAAGCCAGCATGGCTCATATCCAAGGTGATATCGCCTATTTGACTGAGAGTTAATACCTCATTCAAAAGTTTTTGCACCTCAAGGTCAGCTTCCCAACCCGCGTGCCCATAGATCTCCGCACCAAGTTGTAATTGCTCACGAGAAGTTGTGCCTGGCGCAGCTAAGGTATGTAAAACAGACCCTGCGTAACAAAGTCTGGTGACACCTTGGCGATTCAGTAAATGCGCATCAATACGAGCGACCTGAGGTGTTATGTCAGCACGAAGACCCAAGGTTCTTCCTGACAACTGATCAACAAGTTTGAATGTTTTGAGATTGAGCTCTTGTCCGGCACCTGTCAATAAAGAATCCAGGTACTCCAACATCGGAGGCATGACCAATTCAAAACCATAGGTTTGAAATCGATCTAGCATGATACGGCGCAAATCTTCGATTTTTCTTGCCTCTGAAGGCAAGACATCCGCGATATTCTCAGGCAGTAACCAACGGTTCATTATTTAGACGCCGGATTAGAGCCATTCAAACGACTGCTTCTCATGAACTTTAAAAATTCTGAGTTAGGCTCGATGACCATCAAATCTTGCTTAGTCTTAAAGCTCGTGCGGTAAGCATCTAAGCTTCTATAAAACTGCGCAAACTGAGGATCACGACCAAACGACTCACCATAAAGTTTTGTAGCAGTGGCATCGCCAGAACCTTTGATCGTTTGAGCATCACGATACGCACGAGACAAAATAACATCGCGCTGACGTTCAGCATCAGCTCTGATCTTTTCAGATTCAGCAGCGCCAGTTGAACGAAGTTCATTAGCTACTCGTTTGCGCTCGGCTTCCATACGACGGAAAACTGATTCACTAATTTCGGCGAGTAAATCAATACGCTTTAAACGAACATCCACAATTTCAATACCGATATCAGCCGCTTCTTCTGCCACTTTTTTACGAATATTTTGCATCACTTGCTCGCGCTGTTCTGAAATCAATTCTCTAACTGTACGTTTAGTGAATTCCTCATTTAAGGCTGACTTTACAAGCTGATTCAAACGATCTTGGGCCATACGTTGATCACCACGGAAACTGATGAAGAAACGACGTGGCTCAACTATGCGCCACTTGACATAAGAATCAACCAATAAGTTTTTCTTTTCAGCAGTGATAAAACGCTCAGCATCTGGCGTATCAATTGTCAAAATACGACGCTCAAAGAATTGAACACTCTGAAATGGTGGCGGTAACTTAAATTGCAAACCTGGCTCTTCGACGACGCGCTTCAATTCACCGAACGCGAACACAGCGGCATATTGACGTTGGTCAACGACAAAAATGGTTGATGAAAGGATGCCGACTATTAAAAAAAATCCGGCAATGAGTGGGAATATACGATTGGTCATTTTTTAACTCCTAGCGCTCACGACTACGCAAACCGTTTGAGCTATCTCGAGGGGAGTTAGCTGCAGGCGCAGTGTTTAAGTTAGGGGCACTTGTCAGTGGCGTAGAAATATTAGCTGGCGTATTACCCACCGTATTTGAAGACGGAATATTAGGCAATGTCGATGGTGTTACTTGCTGGATCAGTTTATCCAGCGGTAGATAGAGCAAACTACTACCATTTGATCTTTGATCAACCAGTACCTTCGTGACGTTGTTATAGATCTCTTGCATCGTGTCGATATACATACGCTCACGAGTAACTTGAGGGGCTTTAGCATATTCAGCCTGAACTAACCTAAAGCGTGTTGCATCACCCTCTGCAGTAGCAACTACTTTAGCTTTGTAACCCTCAGCTTCTTGCATCAAGCGATCGGCAGCACCACGAGCTTTCGGAATGATGTCGTTAGCATAAGCCTGACCTTCGTTCTTTAAGCGTTCACGATCTTGACCCGCCTTAACAGCATCATCAAATGCAGCCTGAACTTGCTCAGGTGGCTGAACGTTTTGAACAGTCACGCTGGTCACAAAAATACCTGCTTTGTAGCTATCAAGAATTTTTTGAATAGACACGTTCAAGTCAATCGCTAGCTTTTCACGGTTCTCATACAAGACGTTATCCATCTTGCTCTTACCCACAATTTCGCGAACAGCTGTTTCAGCGGATTGAACAACGGCAGCATCCGGCTCTTTGTTATTGAATAAATATTCGGATGCATCTTTTAATCGATACTGAACAGCAAACTTCACATCAATGATGTTTTCATCTTCGGTCAACATGGATGAATCTTTAAGATTCGATGCTTTGATGACTGAGTTTCTACCCACTTCAACAGAACGGATGGCTGATAAATTAACTACTTCGTGTGATTGAATCGGCCATGGCAAACGATAGTTGATACCCGGTAAGGTTGTATTGCTGTATTTACCAAACTGAAGCACCACACCAGTTTGACCCTCTTGGATCATGAAAAAACCGCTAAATAACCAAACCACCACAGCAATCGCCACAACAATACCAACACCAATACCAGGCTTCATGCCGTCACCAGTAGGGCCTTTTGAACCAGGAGGCTGATTATTACCACCACCCTTACCTTTGCCTTTAAATAGACCATTTAAACGCTGATTAAAGTCGTTCCATAGCTGATCTAAGTCCGGAGGACCATCTTGCTTTTGAGGCTGACGAGGTCTCTCTTCTGGCTTGGAAGCGTTGGTATCTTTGTCATCTTGACCACGTTTTGGGTCTGACTGGTGGTTATTGCCCCAACCAGGATCATTAACTGAGAAAATTTGAAGTAATTTACGCATCGAATGGAGAGTACAGCCCTGTACGAGTATGAAAAATATCTAAAGATTCCCAACGCTTAGTTGGGGCCTGTGTTTCTAAATCTGCAACTGACGGGACGAGCTCTTCAGTAGGTTTGATTCTATCAGTGTTCTTCGCAAAATCTGCCAAAGTCTCCCGCAGAAGATCCAAACCCAATCCCTCTTTGGCTGAAACATAAATAGCGACAATCTTGCCATTTCTGTCATAGCGTAATGTTGGTCCGCGTTCCATTAAAGCAGGAACTTGATCAATCTTATTAACCACAATTAACTGAGGGCTTTGGTCAGCACCAATCTCGGCCAGAACCTTATCGACTTCAAGCATTTGCTGCTCTCTATCGAGGCTTGAAGCATCCACAACATGTAGTAATAAATCAGCCCGAACGGTCTCATCCAACGTTGCTCGGAAGGCCTCAACCAATTGGTGAGGGAGATCACGAATAAAACCAACCGTATCAGAAATAACTGCATTACCAATCTCGGGTAAATAAACCTTTCTAGAAGTTGTATCTAAAGTTGCAAACAATTGGTCAGCGGCATAGGAGCCTGCTTTGGTTAAAGCATTAAATAGTGTCGATTTACCCGTGTTTGTGTAACCTACCAATGAAACAGAAAACACCCCGCTTTTCTCCCGAGATCTTCTTTGAGTGGCCTGCTGGCGTTGCAATTTGTCTAGTTCAGTCTGAAGACGCTTAGCTTTATTCTCTAGCATTCGGCGGTCCAACTCCATCTGCGTTTCACCGGGACCGCCACGCATACCAATACCGCCCTTTTGACGCTCTAAGTGACTCCAAGCTTTGACAAGTCTTGAAACTTGGTAGCGCACATTGGCTAACTGAACTTGCGTCTTACCCACATGACTCTTGGCACGTTGAGCAAAAATATCAAGAATTAGTCCTGTGCGGTCAATGACATGACAATTGAGATGTCTCTCTAAATTTCTTTGCTGAACTGGAGACAAGGCGTGATTAAAGATTGCAAGCTCTACTTCATTAGCCTCTATTTGTTCACGAAGTTCTGTTGCCTTTCCTGAACCCATGTAAAGAGCTGGATCAGGTTTGGCGCGTTTAGCAATCATCGTCATGACTGGTTGAGAGCCAGCGCTTGATGCTAAAAGATTGAGTTCAGCCATGCTGTCGGCAAAATCAGGTTTACCACCAGGATCTATTCCAATAAGGGCTGCTTTAACTGCTTCCATACTTAATTAAGTATTAGGAGTTCCTTCTTCAAGCTTGAACTCCACGGCTCTAGCTGGAACAACAGTTGAAATCGCGTGTTTATAGACCATTTGAGTCACTGTATTGCGAAGCAAAATGACATATTGATCAAATGATTCAACATTGCCTTGTAACTTGATACCGTTGACTAAGTAAATAGAAACAGGAATGTGCTCTTTGCGCAAGGCATTTAAAAATGGATCTTGCAATAGTTGGTTTTTATTAGCGTTCATGCCGCTCCTTCTTTCTTTTTATTTATTGGGAGTCTTGCTTTGTAAAATTATTAAAACGAGTAACACATGCTTCTACTATATCGAAGCTGTAGAAATTTGCTACTTACCTCGTTTTTTCTTACCTTTATCCTGGTCAACAAAGGGGTTTTGGCCAGTACGGAACTCTAATCTTAGGGGTGTTCCGCGCAATTTAAACGCTTCTCTAAAGCGGCCTTCCAAGTATCGACGGTAACTATCAGTGACTCCACTTAATGCATTACCGTGGATAACCACAATCGGAGGGTTAGATCCGCCCTGGTGAGCATAGCGCATCTTAGGCCGAGACATACCCACACGTTTAGGTTGCTGAAACTCTACAGCCTCCTCCAAAATTCTGGTGAGCTTAGGTGTTGGCATCTTAGACATAGCTGCACCATAGGCCGCATCAACATCTTTAAATAATTCTTTAATGCCAAAACCTTTGATAGCTGAAATAGGATGAACGTTTGCAAAATCTAAGAAGCGTAATTTTCTAGCAATGTCAGTACGAGCACGTTCTTTGTTGTAGTCATCCATGCCATCCCATTTATTGACCGCTAGAACCAAAGCTCTGCCTGCATCCACAATAAATCCTGCGATGTGGGCATCTTGCTCAGAAATGTCTTGCTGAGCATCTAACATCAAAATAACAACGTTGGCATCAGCAATCGCTTGCAAGGTTTTGACAACCGAAAACTTTTCAATGGCCTCAAATACCTTGCCGCGCTTGCGCAGACCAGCCGTATCAATCATCACATAAGGTTTGCCATTACGCGTGAACGGAACATCAATCGCATCTCTTGTGGTGCCCGGCATATCAAAAGCAATAACGCGCTCTTCACCAATCAAAGTATTGATGAATGTGGATTTACCGACGTTAGGACGGCCAACAACCGCTATCCGCATAGGACGGTCGCCACGCTCTTCTTCCTCAGGCTCATCAGGAATGCCTAGAGCATCTAGAGAGTCCTCAATCATCTGACGCACACCATCGCCGTGCGCTGATGAAATCGCGATTGGATCACCGAGACCTAATTCATAAAAATCTGCTGTCACAGTTGCATAAGCCATACCTTCAGCTTTATTCACTGCCAAAACAATTGGGCGACCAGTCTTGCGTAAGAAATCGGCAATGACGCGATCTTGTGGCGCCATACCTAAACGCGCATCAACCAATAAAATCACAATATCGGCTTCAACAACAGCTTGCTTAGTTTGTTTGGCCATCTCAGCCAAAATGCCTGTTTTAGCTACGGGCTCAAAACCACCCGTATCAATACAGATGAACTCACGCTCACCCACGCGACCATTACCATAGTGGCGATCACGTGTCAGTCCTGAAAAATCAGCCACTAAGGCATCACGCGAACGTGTCAGTCGGTTAAATAAAGTCGACTTACCAACGTTCGGGCGTCCCACAATAGCTATAACTGGCTTCATAATTCTTTTACTTTCTAACTATCTCTGGGACCAATCAAGGTCATTTGTTATTTTTATAGTCTTAGTTAGATATTTTAAAAATATTAGTTGGGTTTATAGGCAGCCAAAGAACCGCTTCTAGATTGCACAATCAATAAACCGTTAGCAACAATTGGAGCAGCATTAATCGCACTGCTATCAACCCGAATGCGTGCAATCGCTTTACCACTAGATTGCTCCAAGAAATGTAAATAGCCCTGCTTGTCACCCATCACCAATAAACGACCGGCAGCCAACGGCTCACCAAGATCACGCCAAGTCATCGTTTCGTTGCGCCATACTTCAACACCATCATCAGCACGGTATGCTACTAGATGAGATTTTTCATCAGCCGCAAATACAAACTCTTGAGATTGAGCAGTACCGGTGTAGCTTGAAAAATCTTTGGTCCAAATAAAGTTGCCTGTGTTTAAGTCACCACAACCAATACGACCCTGGAATGCCACTGCACATAATCGACGACCAATTAAAGTAGGTCTTGCGGCAACATCAGTCATACGCTCAATTTCAGAAAAACCCTTCGGGTAGGCAAGAGAAGCTTCCCATAGAACGTTGCCACTTGTTAAACCCATTACACCAATTTTTCCACCAGAAAATCCTGTTACAAAAGCATCTGCGGCAACAGGCACCATAGCAAAACTTGTTCTGAGTGCAAGAGCTGTTTGTGGGCGAATGTAAGTCCAACGACGCTTACCTGTTTTGGCATCCAATCCGAAAAAGCGATTGTCTATCGTTCTAATAATGGCAACACCACCTAAAACCAAAGGCTCCGTTAATACTTCACTACCAACAGTTTCTTCCCAAATTTTTTCACCTTGAGAGTTGAAGGCAAACACCAGTCCTTTTGCCGTACCAACAACAATTACATTACCATCGCTACCCGGGCCAGAAGAAAGGTCTGCAGGTGCTCTCACCTCCCAAACTTTCTTACCACTTAAAACATCGATCTTAGTAATTAATCCATTACCAGCAGAGGTATAGATATAGTCGCCAGCCACAACGGGACGCATGATAAAAGTATCAGATTTACCAACACTTGTTGACCAAATAGAGGTAACGCTTAGCTTCTCGTCAACTGAAACTAGCTTACTTGGCTCTCTTGTTTTAGAGCTTGAGCAGGCCGAGAGGCCGACACCAAGAAATAAAACTGAGAAGAATGAAACAGCTGCGATACGAGATATTGAACGGTTCATGAACGACCCCCTACTGCATCTAACTTAACTTTTAATAATCGCTTCGACTCATCAGAAGCATCAGCGTTCTTGAGCAATAAATCCCAACCTTGTTGATAAAACTTTCGGGCTTCAGCATTTTTTTGTTGCGCAAACTCAACGTCACCACGCCTCTCAAGTATCAATGGCTCGAAAGGTTTTGAAACGGATGCGGCCGCTACTTTGCGTGCTTCATCAAACTTATCTTGATCAATTAATAAAGAAACTAAACGGGCTCTAGCAATGTCTTGATGAGCATCAACCTTGGCTTTCTCTACTGCCCAACGAAGATTCTTTTCTGAATTAGCTAAATCTCCAGCAGCATTCGTGACTTGCGCCGCAACTAATGAAGCCATTCCAGCATAGCTAGTTGATTGAAATTGATCTTGTAGATCAGCTGTCGCCTTTAGTATTAAAGGAATGTCTTGTTTTTGCGCACCAGTTAATACCAACTCATAAATTTTGCTTGCGCCAAGGGCACTTTTCTTATTCCACCAGCCATAGGTCGCGTAGGATCCATAGCCAACAGTTACAGCAACTATGGTTGCTAATATCCATTTTCCAAAGCGCTTCCACCAGGCTTTAAATTCAGCTAATTGTTCTTGTTCTTCTAAGTTGAAATGCATATCGTGTTCACTTATTCTGAAATAGTAATTAATTGATTGATGACAGCATCAACCAAGCCATCAAGTGCAACAGTCAATTGCTGACCATCACCCCTTAAATCTTTCAACTGGGCTTGACCTGCTTCTAACTCATCAGGCCCAATAATAATCGCATAAGCCGCACCACTGCTATCCGCCTTTTTCATCTGAGATTTAAAGCTGGCTGCATCTCCATCAGGCGAACAGTGCAAGATTACTTCAATACCAGCACTTCTCAATCTCTCAGCCACTACCATGGCAGCCTCTAAAGTGTCACCAGCTTGGTGCAAGATATAAACATCACAACCAGCCTCTAGATCAGAGGTAAGCCCCTGCTCTTTCATCAACTCAATGACTCGCTCCATACCCATGGCCCAGCCACAAGCGGGAGAAGGCTTACCTCCCATTTGTGCCATCAAAGGATCGTAACGACCACCACCTGCAATAGTTCCTTGAGATCCCAACTGATCAGTCACCCACTCAAAAACAGTGAGGTTGTAGTAGTCAAGACCGCGCACAAGACGTGGGTTGATCGTGAAAGGTATGTTGTTAGATTTCAGCAAACGCTGAACACCCTCAAAATGTTTAAGAGATTCTTCACCTAAAAAACTTAATAATTGCGGAGCAGACTCCACGATCGGCATCATGTCTGGATTTTTACTATCCAAGATTCGAAGAGGATTGGTATTAAGTCGACGCCTAGCATCTTCGTCTAATTCTGATTCATACTTTTTAAAGTGATCAATCAATGCCTCACGATGTGCTGCTCGCTCATTGGCTTGACCCAAAGAATTTAATTCCAAGCGAACGCCAAATAAACCCAAGTCATCCCAAAGACGCTGACACATCAAAATAATTTCAGCATCAATATCAGGACCGGCAAAACCAAGTGCCTCGATACCCAATTGATGGAATTGGCGATAGCGACCTCGCTGAGGACGCTCATGCCTGAACATCGGTCCCGTGTACCAAAGACGCTTAGGTCCTTCGTATAACAAATTATGTTCAATGACTGCTCTCACTACGGCTGCCGTACCTTCTGGACGAAGTGTGAGTTGCTCCCCATTCAAGCTATCCTCAAACGAGTACATTTCTTTTTCAACAATATCTGTTACTTCACCAATTCCGCGCTTAAACAACGCGGTTTGCTCAACGATAGGAGTTCTGATTTGTTGATAGCCATAAGATCTCACCAAGCTTTGAATCGATTGCTCTAAGTGAGCCCATAGAGGAGCCTCACCAGGCAAGAGGTCATTCATTCCTCTTACGCCAGTGATTTTGGATTGCTTGTCTTGGTTGCCCTGATTGTTTTGATTAGAACTCATATATGGATGTCATTTAAATTTTAGTTTGATAAGTACTTTTGACATACTCATCAACGATAACTTGAAATTCTTCAGCGATGTGATCGCCACGAAGAGTTTTTACTTTAACGCCATCAACAAAAACTGGTGCCGCTGGAGACTCGCCAGTACCTGGCAAGGAAATGCCAATATTGGCATGTTTACTTTCGCCTGGACCATTAACGATACAACCCATCACAGCAACGTTCATTGCTTCAACACCAGGATGATCTTTTTTCCAAATAGGCATTTGATGACGCAAATAACTCTGAATATTTGATGCTAACTCTTGGAAGTAAGTGCTGGTCGTGCGACCGCAACCCGGGCAAGCAATCACCATCGGAGTGAAATGGCGTAAACCCATAGTTTGCAAAATTTCTTGCGCAACAATCACTTCGTTTTCACGCGGCGCACCAGGCTCCGGCGTTAATGAAACTCGAATCGTATCGCCAATACCCTCTTGCAACAAAATGGATAAGGCTGCCGTTGAGGCAACAATTCCCTTACTTCCCATGCCGGCCTCAGTAAGACCCAGATGTAATGGGTAATCACAACGTGAAGCTAAATCTCGGTAAACCGAAATCAAATCCTGCACTGCACTCACCTTGCAAGACAAAATGATTTTATTTCCTCCCAAACCAATCTCTTCTGCTCTTGCAGCAGATTGTAGGGCTGACTGAATTAATGCCTCAGACATAACCTGACGCAATTCCAAAGGCTTTGGAAGAGCCGCATTGTCATCTAGCAACTTCGCTAATAAATCTTGATCCAAGCTACCCCAGTTAACGCCAATACGTATGGGCTTGTCATAACGACAAGCCAATTCAATCATTTGTGAAAACTGTGTGTCTCGCTTGGCACCTTGTCCAACGTTACCCGGATTAATTCGATACTTGGAAAGTGCCTGTGCACAATCGGGATAGTCGGTAAGTAGCGTGTGCCCATTGTAATGAAAGTCACCAACAAGAGGTACATGAACACCCAATTTATCTAATTGTTCACGAATGGCTGGAACGGCAGCAGCTGCTGCAGGCGTATCAACAGTGATTCGAACAATTTCAGATCCAGCTCTAGCAAGTTCTTTAATCTGGATTGCTGTACCGATGGCATCTGCAGTATCAGTATTCGTCATAGACTGAACACGTACCGGCGCATCACCACCAACAGTAACAATCTGATCACGCCACTGCACCACGGACTGCCTTGAGATGCGGCGTTTAGAAATTGAATTTATTGAGTTACTCATGCGTCTAGTACGCCTCTATCAAACTTAACAACTTGCATACGCTCACGCACATTGGTTCTATCCTGCACATCACCTGCCAACTGACCACAAGCCGCAGCGATATCATCACCACGAGTTTTACGAACCGTTGTAATGATTCCAGAATCTATTAAACGTTTTGCAAAATCTTGAACGCGAGCAGTTGAAGAGCGCTTCAAACCAGATTCAGGGAATGGGTTGAATGGAATGAGGTTGAGTTTGCAAGGAATTCTCTTGAGCAACTCAACCAACTCTTTGGCATGTTGATCGGTGTCATTGACACCATCTAACATGCAATATTCAAAAGTTAAAAAATCACGTGGCGCAAACGGTAAGTAACGCATGCACGCAGCCATCAATTCTTTTAATGGGTATTTTTTATTGATCGGCACCAACTCATCACGTAAAGCGTCGTTGGGTGCATGAAGAGAAACAGCCAACGCAACTGGTAAATCATTGGCTAAGCGATCCATCATGGGCACAACACCAGAAGTCGATAGGGTCACTCGTCGACGAGACAATCCATAAGCATGGTCATCCAACATCAAGCGCATGGCACCAACAACTGGTTCATAGTTTAGTAGTGGCTCACCCATACCCATGAAGACCACATTAGAAATCACACGGTTTTCATGCTCAACAATTGGCGTGCCATCGTAACTATCAATACGGCGAATGGCATCTGGTTCTTTGCGCAGAGTGTGTTCAGCCATCCACAGTTGACCAATAATTTCACCCAAGTTTAGGTTTCTTGAGAAGCCTTGCTTACCTGTAGAACAGAATCGACAATTAACGGCACAACCGGCTTGTGATGAAACACACAAAGTTCCGCGATCATCTTCGGGGATGAAAACCGTTTCAACAGCATCACCAGCACCAACGTCTAATAGCCACTTGCGTGTGCCATCAGTTGCATGCTGATCACTAATAATGGGTAAAGCTGTAATTTCAGCTTTTTCAACAAGTGTTGCTCTGAAGGTCTTAGCCAGATCACTCATCTGAGTGATATCAGCCTCACCTCGTTGATGGATCCACCGTAACAACTGTTTGGCGCGAAAAGGCTTCTCCTGGAGGCTAGCGATGTATTCACTAAGCCCCTCAGGATCAAAATTTAGCAGGTTGGTGCGTGAATCAATCAATGTGACAGATTAAATATTAACGTGCAAAAACTTGCATACCTGGAAAGAAGAAAGCAATTTCCGCAGCAGCAGTTTCAGGAGCATCTGAGCCGTGAACAGCGTTAGCATCGATGCTGTCAGCAAAATCAGCACGAATCGTACCTTTATCAGCCTTCTTAGGATCAGTAGCACCCATCAAATCACGGTTTTTAGCGATCGCGCCTTCACCTTGCAAAGCTTGGATCATCACTGGACCTGAGATCATGAAATCTACTAAGTCTTTAAAAAAAGGACGGTCTTTATGAACACCGTAAAACTGTTCAGCTTCTTGACGTGAAAGATGAGCCATTCTTGCAGCAACAACTTTCAAGCCAGCAGCTTCAAAACGTGCGTAAATTTGACCAATAACGTTTTTTGCAACTGCGTCAGGTTTGATAATAGAAAGTGTGCGCTCAATAGCCATGAATGGACTCCAATAAATGATTGATTAAAAGGTTAAATTATACAGGTTTTACTGGGCACAAACCCTGATGAAAAAGCTCAGAAGCATTGATTTTTAAGGAAAAGTCCTCAAAAAAGCACCTTTGATCAAAAGCTTATGCTACTAAAACACCCCTATTTATGTATCAACAATCTTGAAACCCCTTGAAATTACTATGAAATGGCTATACTTAATTCTCAGGCCCAGTCATGGGCGACACATGTTTAATACATAAAGGAGTTCAAATGAGCGATTTCAACACTTATGGTTTTGGGCACGGCGGCGCTACTACCAGCGTTCAGGTGCGTAACCGGGTGTTACGTAACACCTATGCCCTATTGGCACTAACCATGGTTCCTACAATTTTAGGAGCTTGGATTGGTGTAACGACAGGTTTTTCATTATTTGCTGGTAATCCTTTTATTGGCTTTATCGCCTTCATGGCCATTGCTTTTGGTTTCTTTTGGGCAATTAACAAGAACAAAGATAGCGGTTTAGGCGTTCTACTACTCCTAGGCTTCACTTTCTTCATGGGTTTGATGCTATCTCGTTTGATTGGCTCAATCCTTGGATTTAGCAATGGCGCTAACTTAATCATGACTGCATTTGGTGGAACAGCGATCATTTTTGCGGGTATGGCTACTTTAGCCGGCACGATCAAAAAAGATCTTTCTGTCGGTCTTGGTAAATGGCTATTTGCTGGCGTAATTTTGCTAATCGTTGCTTCACTTGCCAACATTTGGTTGCAGATGCCAGCTTTGATGTTGACCATCAGCGTTGCAGCAATCGCAATCTTCTCAGCCTTCATCTTGGTTGACGTTCAGCGCGTGATCAACGGTGGTGAAACAAATTACGTGATTGCTACTTTGAGTATCTACCTAAGCGTATACAACGTTTTCAGTAACTTGTTAGCTATCTTGGGTATCTTCGGTGGTGATAGAGAGTAATTGAATGTCATCCCAATCAATTAGATCTTTTAATTGATTGATTAAAGAAAAACGGCTTAGTCACTAAGCCGTTTTTTTATGGCAACTTTCTATTGACGATAAAAGACTGCGATCGATTCTACGTGTGAAGTATGGGGGAACATATTGATCACACCTGCAGAATGAAGCTGGTAACCCGCTTGACCAACTAGAATACCCACATCTCTGGCTAGGGTTGCTGGATTACACGAGACGTAAACAATTCGATTTGGCAAAAACTCTTGGTCTTTTGGATCGCTCGATTTTGCCAAGTCACCCAGTGCAGTTACTAAAGCCATTGCGCCATCTCTAGGAGGGTCAATTAACCATTTAGCTGCTTGGCCCCAAGACCTAATTGTTTCAGGAGTTACTTCAAACAGATTGGCGCAAGCAAAGCTCACTCGATTGGAAAGCTGATTATGCTCTGCATTTTCCAGAGCCCTGTTAGTTAGACCCTCACTACCTTCAATACCAAATACTTCTTTAGAAACTCTTGCTAAAGGTAAGGTGAAATTACCAATTCCACAAAAAAGATCCAAAACTCTCTCATGAGACTTGGGTGCCAATAATCGAATTGCTCGACTGACTAATACGCGATTAACTTGGTGATTGACCTGAGTAAAGTCTGTTGGCCTAAACGGCATCTCAATATCAAACTCAGGCAATCGATAACAAAGTTGACTGATCTCTGGATAAAAAGGCTTCGCCGAATCATTATCACCAGACTGCAACCAAATATGAATTCGATTTGCTATAGCAAAAGCCTTTATTAATTCTTGGTCATTCTTACTGATCGGTGCCATGTGTCTCAGAACAAATGCTGCAATAAGCTTTTCAGAATTGGCAGTCTCATCCGAAGCAGTGCTTTCTCCCAAAGCAAATTCTATTTGAGGAAAACTCTCAGGTTGAGACAGTGACTCAATTAACTGACGCCAGCTCGGCAAAAGATTCGAAAGTTGTTTGGGTAAGATATCGCATGACAACATGTCTGTGATTCGGCTAGCTTTCTTTTGATGAAAACCAACCAGTACTCGCCCCTTAGGGATTTTAAAAATAGAAAGTCGACCACGATAACGGTATTCCCAAGAGGGTCCTGCAATCGGTCGCAAAATGACATCAGGCTTTGTTCTGCCAAGATATCTTAAGTTATCTTCAAGCACTCTTTGCTTCATTGCCAACTGAGCACGGTCCTCTAAGTGCTGCATAGAGCAACCACCGCACTCTCCAAAAGAGGAGCATTTAGGCTTAATTCGGCTAGGAGACTCCTTGTAAATTTTTAACAGCCGAGCCATCTCAAATTTACTTTTCACCTTGGTGGCTTCGTACTCAACATCTTCACCAGGCAAAGCATCATTGATAAAAACGACCTTACCAGGTTTACCATTCTCATCAAGAGGTCTAGCAACCCCCTGAGCTTCTATGTTGAGAGATTCAACAACAACTCGGGTCACAGGCTATCTTTTGGATCAGATGCAAAAAGTTCTAAGTACTGCTGCCAAAAAGCACCTGATGGTGTCTTTGATTCTTTCAATAACTCTTCTTTTACAAACTTAATTTCGTCTTCGTATTCATCCGGGGTGACACCACCACGCATTCGCTGAAAGCGACAATATAAGAGATAGGTATTAACGACATCTGTTTCGCAATAATCCCGAATTTCTTTAATCTTTCCATCCAAGAAACCCTGCCAAACTTGCCCACCATCCATCCCCACCTTGCCTGGAAAGCCACACATCTTAGCTAAGGCATCTAATGGAGCATTAGCTCGCCCAGAGAACTTAGCCAACAAATCCATTAAATCAATATGGCGCATGTGATAACGACTGATGTAATTGTTCCATTTGAAATCACGGCTGTCACTATCACCACTCTCCCCCATCTCCCAATATCTTGATGAGGTAACACCGTTAACTAACGCTCGGTAATGAAGAACGGGTAAGTCAAAGCCACTGCCATTCCATGAAACTAACTGAGGCGTGTATTTTTCGATCAAGTCAAAAAAGGCTTGAATGATTTCCTTTTCAGAACTATTAGAGTCAGCCAAGCTACCAACTTTAAATTGAGGTAAACCTTCTTTTGTTGTTCTTCTAATGACGCAAGATATAGCCACTACTTTTTGCAAGTGAAGCGGCATGAACTCTGTACCTGTTTTTTCTTTACGAGCTGCTAGAGCTTGAGTGACTACTTCCAAGTCACTCACTGAATCAGGTATACCCTCTAAGCGACGAATACCTACCGCATCAGGAATGGTTTCAATATCAAAAACTAATACGCCTGCCATAGGTATCTTTCAATAAATTTATTGATCTGTTAATAGGTTGATTTATTTATCAAGTACGGCGTCTTTATCCAAACCATGACTTTGTAAATATTTCTTTAATTTAATCAATGCTTCTTGCTGAATTTGTCGCACGCGCTCTTTAGAGAGCTTAATCTCTTTAGCGACCTCTTCTAAGGTGGCCGGCTCTTGATTATCTAACCCGAATCGGCGGACAACAACTACTCGTTGATCATCCTTCAGACCTTTTAACCAACTATAGAGCATTTCGTCTAATTGAGAACGCTCTACTCCTTGATCAGGGCTAGCGATCCTTTCGTCAGAAATAAAATCCAATAAGCTAGAACCTGAATCTAAATTTGTGGGAGCATCTAAAGAGGTGCTGTGCTCTGCCATGGCCAACGCATCAACGACATCTTCAATTGATTTACCAGTTAAGCTCGCAATATCTTCAATTTGAGGGCTGCGTGCCTCAGATGCCAATGCTTGCTCTAAGAAACGCCTGGCTCGTAACACCTGCTTGATCTCTCGAATCACATGAACTGGTAAACGCACAGTTCTAACTTGACTCATTAATGCTTTTTCAACGCTTTGTCGAATCCACCAAGTCGCATACGTCGAGAATCTAAAACCTCTTTCAGGTTCAAACTTATCCAAAGCGTGCATCAAACCTAAGTTACCCTCCTCAATCAAATCTGGGAAAGGTAAACCACGATTCATATAAGTTTTTGCAATACTAACCACCAAGCGCAGATTGTGTTCAATCATGGCTTGTCGCGCGAGAAAGTCACCTGCTTTGGCTTTGGTAGCAGTTGCTAATTCTTCACTGGAGGTAAATAGAGGTTTGCTGGAAATCTGCTGCAAATAGCACTGAACTAAATCAGCGCTTAATTCAGCAGCTAAAACTTCTTTAATTTCTTCAGGACTCATCCCCTGATTTTCTAACTCATTTAAATCAGAAAAATCATTAGAAGAATGCTTATCTGAATCTAGCGGCTTCATTAATTATGGTAAGTAGGCACTTGGGTCAACAGGTTTGCCATTTTTACGAAGTTCAAAATGTAACTTCACCCTGTCAGAATCAGTATTACCCATCTCTGCAATTTTTTGAGATTTCTTGACAGCATCACCTTCTTTAACTAATAAGGTTCTATTGTGAGCGTAAGCGGTTAAGTAAGTATTGTCGTGTTTAACGATCACAAGATTGCCATAACCTCTTAAGCTGTTCCCTGCATAAACAACCTTGCCATCAGCGGCTGATTGAATAGGATCGCCTGATTTGCCAGCAATACCGATACCTTTGTTTTTACCTTCATCAAAGCGCTCAACCACCTCACCTTTAGATGGCCATGACAAACGGATGCCCGTATCAGTTGCAAGATCTTGCTGAGGTTTTTCTTGGATTGGCTTTTCTGATTGCGCTGTGTTTAACGGCTTTTTATCAACTGGCTTTTCTTGCTTGACTTCAGTTCGACTAGTGATTGGCTTTGAAGATTTTGTAGGCTCAACACGAATCACTTGACCCACTTCAATCACATTAGGATCAGAAATATTATTCCATTCAGCAATCTCACGATGTGACTGACCATGATCAAGAGCAATTCTTAATAAAGTATCGCCTCGTTTAATACGATAGTAACCAGGTGCCACTACTTCATTGCTTGCGCCCGAAGAACGATCTACAACAGGCGCAGGGCCTAAGCGTGTTCCACAGCCATATTGAATAGCAGATAGTGTTATGAGTAAAACTAATAGGGTGAGGCGAGTTGAATTCATATACCAATTATAGTAATAATTGTTTACATGGTGCCGGATTGAAGAGGAACAAAGAAAACCTCCTCCAAAACAGTTCTTTGAAAACGCTGAGAACTGACGCGCTCGACCACCACCAATTGCTGTTCTTCTTCATTTTTAGCAACAGGAGCAACTAACCTACCGCCAATCGCCAATTGATCTAATAAAGGATCAGGTATGCCTAAGCCCGCCGCCGCAAGAATGATGCCATCAAAAGGAGCAGCTTGAGGCAATCCACGAATGCCGTCACCATAAACTAAACGTAAATTAGGTATTCTGAAAGGTCGTAATTTCGCTCGGGCTTGATCGTGTAAAAGCCTAATTCTTTCGATTGAATAAACCTCGCTCGCCACCAAACTTAATATAGCGGCTTGATAACCACAACCAGTACCAATCTCAAGAACTTTGCCAAGCTCCTTCTTAGGCTTAAAAAGTAATTCGACCATCCTAGCCACTACTGATGGTTTTGAAATAGTTTGTTGATGACCGATAGGAAATGCAGAATCTTCGTAAGCACGACCATCTAATGCATGATCAATAAAAGCATGTCTTGGTACTGTTGCGATCGCATCAAGTACCTTCTGATGACGCACACCTCCCGCAGCCACTTTTTCTGCCAGTTGTAATCGCGCTTTCTCGAAACCAGGATCTATCTTTTGCACCAATAACCTTACTATTTAATAATCACTTTGTTTTAATTCTTATGCCAGTTAGAAATTCTCATCTGTTCACGCATAGCTTGATGAGATAAATCTAACTGTAAAGGGGTAATAGATACCTGACCATTCTGAATCGCATGGAAATCTGTTCCTTCAGTTGCATCTTTAGCAATGCCTGGAGGACCAATCCAATAAATTGGTTCGCCACGAGGATTATTCTGCGTGATGACATTTTGAGAGTGATGGCGATTACCCAAACGTGTTACTCGCCAAGACTTTAACTGCTCATATGGACGATTCGGAATATTCACATTGAGTAGTGTTGGCTTTGAATCTGGCTTTAACGATCCATCCACAGGATGATTAATTTGCTGGAGCACAATATCTTTAGCGATTAAGGCAGCATCTTCTAGCCCAATCCAACCTTTATCAACTTGCGAAAAAGCAATCGCCGAAATCCCAAACATGACGCCTTCAATCGCAGCTGCCACAGTACCCGAGTAAAGAACATCTTCACCCATGTTTTCACCTTGATTGATGCCAGAAACAACAATGTCTGGTTTTGTATCTAATAAGCCTGTCAATGCAATGTGAACACAATCAGTTGGTGTGCCATTAATGTAAATGAAACCATCACGCTCTCCACCACTCACCCGATTAACCGTCAGAGGTCTAGAAAGAGTTAATGAGTTAGAGGCCCCGCTATGATTTTGCTCAGGACCAATCACTGTCACTTGACCCAAGGGACGTAAAGCATTGACTAAAGCTAGTAGGCCTGGAGCTAAGTAACCATCATCGTTTGCCACTAATATGTGCATGAAATCATATCCATTTGAGTAAAAGTTGCATTGGTAAATCTATTTAAAGGTATATCTGAAAAATTATTGATGTTATTTTACGTTTTTTTATTCAGTTAGCTTACTGAACGACGATCCATCATCGCCCTTGCAAGCGTACTAGCATCCACGTACTCAAGTTCACCACCAACCGGAACGCCCCTAGCAATACGCGAAACTTTAATACCTCTAACCTTCATCATCTCGCCAATGTAATGCGCTGTTGCCTCACCCTCACTGGTGAAATTAGTAGCCAAAACAATCTCTCTTACCGGTTCTTTACTTTGTTCCACACGTTGTATCAATCGATCCAAATGGATCTCTTTAGGGCCCAACCCATCTAAGGGCGATAAACGACCCATCAATACAAAATACAGACCTCGATATGTGAGGGTTTGCTCAACCATTAATTGATCTGCTGGCGTTTCTACTACACAGATAATTCCAGCATCACGACGATCATCAGAGCAGGTTTTACATATATCTAATTCTGAAAACGTGTTGCAAGATGAGCAGTGTTGAATATGATTAACTGCATCTAATAAGCTTTGCCCTAGAACAGCTGCACCATTACGATCATGTTGCAAGAGATGAAAAGCGATTCGTTGCGCAGACTTAGGCCCCACTCCAGGAAGTGCTCGTAAGGCTTGAACCATTCTTTGTAGAGCATCCTGAGATTGATCAACCGGGGTGTTATCTGACATTCGTTTTCTTTATCTCTTTATTTCGTTATTTTTAAGCTGTTGGACTAAGGTCTGTTAAGTTAATTGACCAGTCCGTTTTAGAACGGTAATTTAAATCCAGGAGGCATCGGCATTCCAGCTGTTGCTCCTGACATTTTTTTGCTAGCCGTGTCTTCAACTTGACGGAATGCGTCAGCATAAGCCGTAACCAAAAGATCTTCTAAAGTCTCACGATCATCCATTACCGCATCAGAAATCTCAACACGCTTGACCGCATTCTTACCACTCATAGTAATTTTGACTGCACCAGATGCTGCAGAACCAACCACTTCTAATGCTTCTAACTCAGCTTGAGCACGCTTCATATTTTCTTGCATTTGCTGGGCTTGTTTCATCAAGCCGGCGATATTACCTTTCATCATGATAGATTTCCTTTAATGAAATTATTGAATGGGGCGAATGCTGCCAGGAACAACTGTGGCACCAAACTCTGCTTGGAGTGTTTTTACAAAATCATCATTGGCTACTGAGTTTTCAGCACCCTCTTGTTTTTCTTGCTTCACTTTAGCCTCAACAGCAGCAATAGACTGACTGGCTTTACCAGTTTCAATGACGATCTTGACTGACTGACCAATGTAATTAGACAAGGCTTCTTGCAAACGGTTAACGTTTTCAGCGCTAGCTAACTGTGGCATCCCCACAAGAACAAGAGCTTTGATCCCTTTTGGAGTCTCTTCCCACTTCTGTAGTTCAGTTTGAAACGCCAACTGTTGAACTAAGCCGCGTATGGGTAATGCCTTCATCCATGACTGCCAGTCAGGATCACTAGAATCAATAACAACATTTGTTTTAGCAGGTGATGGTGGAGCTAACTCTACTGCTGAGGCAGGCTTTGTTACTGGAGCGCTTGCTACAGATTTAGATACCATCGTAGCTGCCTTTGCCGCAGCCGGTCCACTAAGGGCTGATGTTGTGTTGCTGGTTCCAGATTTTGCCGGTCCAGCAGATCTTGGAGAGCCTGAACCATCACCAGGCTTAAAAGCTAACATTCTTAATAGAGCCATGACGAAACCTGTTTGCTCATCAGGTGCTAATGACAAATCAGGTCTGCTCGTAATAGCAATTTGGTAATACAACTGCACCTCTTCTTTATTAAATAGGGAGGCTAGACGTCGAACTTCAGTAGCTTCTGGCCAATCATCTAAGACTGCGGACGGGACTGTTTGAGCTAAAGCTATTTTCTGAAGTAATGAAGCTAAATCTTGTAGAGCCAAAGAGAAAGAAAGACTCTTAATAGCCATCTCATCTGCAATTGCTACCAATGAGGCACCATCTTTAGCTTGCAATGCATTCAGAGCACCAATGAGATAAGCCTCATCTAGTGTTCCCAACATGGCTCGAACTGCACTTTCACTAACAGGTCCAGCCGCATAAGCGATTGCCTGATCGGTTAAAGATAAAGCATCACGCATAGAACCTTGAGCTGCTTTAGCCAAAATGCGTAAAGCACCCATGTCATAGGTCACCGTTTCAGCTTCAAGTACTTTTTGCAAATGTTCCACAATTGATGGAACTGGCATTTGCTTTAAATTGAATTGCAAACAACGTGATAACACTGTCACTGGAATTTTTTGAGGATCAGTCGTTGCAAGGATGAATTTGATATGTGGTGGCGGTTCTTCCAATGTTTTGAGCATAGCGTTGAAAGCATGCCCAGTTAACATATGAACCTCGTCAATCATGTAAACCTTGAATCGCGCGCTGCTAGGGGCATACATGGCTTTTTCTAAAAGCTGGGCCATGTCTTCAACACCACGATTACTAGCGGCGTCCATTTCAATATAGTCAACGTATCTACCGGCATCAATTTCTGTACAAGCAGGACATTGCCCACATGGTTGTGAGGTCATTTGACCTTGACCATCCACGCCTGTGCAATTGAGCGCTTTGGCCAAAATTCTGGAAATAGTTGTTTTACCAACACCCCTCGTTCCAGTGAAAAGCCAGGCATGGTGCAAGCGTTGCTGATCAAGGGCATGGCTTAAGGCTTTGACCACATGTTCTTGGCCAACTAGGGTTGAAAAATCTCTCGGGCGCCACTTTCGGGCTAAGGCTAAAGCTGTCATATTGTCATTCTACAAGTAGATGGAAGTAGAATGTCATTGGACGGGCCTCCTCGCATGGTGGCTTGGTAATCTGGTCAGGTCGGGAACGGAGCAGCCAAAGCCAAGTACTGCCAGTGCCGGGGGTCGGGCTCGTCCACCTCCCCTCCCTATTTTTAAAGCCAATTTTCGACAAAATAAATTGTTTTAATTGCCAAAAAGTCATTCAATTAACTCCAAAACCTCACCCTGAGCACTGATTAAGTAACTTTTTATAGGTTTATCAGATCGAAGAGCTCTAACCGCAGACTGATAAACGGACATTTGCTTTTGATACTTTTTAAAGAGCTCCGTATCGGGCTCTGGTATTGATAATTTATAGTCAAGGATTAACAAACGATCCGGGTATTCAACAAGAGCATCAATTCTAAGTAAACGACCATCAGAATCAGCAATATCTAACTCTGACCAGCGTTGCAAAATATCTGGATTAAAAAAGAACTGCTGAGTTGAAGCTGATTGCAAAGTTGTGAGAGCGCAAGCCCTGGCATCAAGCGCAAGATGCTTTGGAAGATTAAGCCAGGACATCAAAGCCTCAGTGCTTGGCAATTGATCCACATGAGTTAGCGATAACCTCATGACATGCTCCATCACCAAGTGAAAAGCAACGCCCAAATCAATCATCTGCTGATCCTGACTGAAGACCAGATCTTCAGCGAATAAAGATGATCTTTCTGAACCACTCCAGCTCACCACAAAATCTTTAAACGAGAGATCGTCAAGCTTTGAATCTTGTATCAGATTTGGGGCTTTGGAGAATGAATCACCCATCTCTAACTCAGGAATCCCAGCCCGCGACAAACGACCATACCAACTAGATTCATTCATTGCTTGGTCAGCCTTAGCAGCAGCGCCACTGATATAAACAGATTCCTTCGCTCTCGTTAAAGCAACATAAAGAAGGTTCCAATTTTCAATTTGCGTAATGGCATCTTCCTGATCTCTCAGATGCTGTCGAGCTAAATCACGAGGCTTACCCGAAAAGAACGGTGAAATATGGCTAGGCGTAGGTTGATCAGGTTGCCAACTCATGAGGACACCAGCGTGGTCTTGATTACTCCGAGAAGTATTAGCATTCATCAAAAATACAAATCTTGATTCAAGTCCCTTGGCGGCATGAATCGTGAGTATCCGAACCTGCTTTGAACTTAAGATAGATTCATCTTGATCATCATCTTCCACCAAAGACTCGCCCTCATCGGGACTTTCATCTTCGGCTCCACGCTTGATCTTTTTGAGCTCACCAATAAACCGAGTAAGACTTGGGTAACGACCACCATCCAAATCTAAAGCAAGCCCTAAAAAGGCATCTAAATTAGAAAGGACCTGCTCTCTCTGCAATTTCGGTGAAGCCTCAACGTATCGCAATCTTATCTGAGCTGAATGATAAATGTGATCTAAAAGGTCATGAACCGGTAAATGTTTGGCCTTGTTGATCCATTCAGTAATTTGTAGGGCCACATGATGATGAGAAGAATCTTCCTTTTGGATAAGATGCCATAAACAATCCACATTTTTTTGGCGCTTTTCTATAACTAAATGTATCAAATCAGAATCATCTAAACCATAAATCGGTGACTTCAAAATTTGAGCCAAAGATAAGTCATCACCTGGCATAACTAAGACTGATAACAAGGCTATAAGGTCTTCGGCTTCTAAAGTTTTTAATAGCCCGCCTTTCCTTGGACTATCGCAAGGGATACCCAACTCTCTAAAAGCTTTTTCTATAGAAGCCAAAGGAGTACGGGATCTTAATAAAATCAAAAACTGATCCCATGGCACTTGCTTCTCTTGTTTGATATTTAAGATGAGTCGGCCAACTGCGAGCGCCTCTTGATAACTCTGTATATGCCTAGCTTCCGAACTAAGATCGATGAAGGGCTCATCAACAGCATTTCTAGAAATTACTCTTTTGATTTCAGGATAAGGTACCAAAGGAAGACGGTAGACCTCGCCATCACAAAATTTGTTTTCTACAAACTGATTTCTAGTTTGCGTCTCAAATGGATAACCTTTAGGTAATTCTTCCAAACTAAATGTTTGATTAACAGCACTAAGAACCGCGGGGCTATTGCGGCGCGTTTCGTTGTGCGTAAAGACTTTTGCATCAAAGTTCTTTTCAAGATACTTTTGTGCCTCTTCAAATAAACGCACATCAGCTCTTCTAAATCGATATATAGATTGCTTGGGATCACCCACCAAAAATACAGATGGTTTTGATTCGTCCTGCTCATAGGCATTCAGCCAGGAAAGTAAAATTTGCCACTGAATAGGATTGGTATCTTGGAATTCATCAATCAGTAAATGTTTGTACT
Organism: Polynucleobacter meluiroseus; assembly: GCA_945881875.1. Classification (GTDB taxonomy): domain Bacteria; phylum Pseudomonadota; class Gammaproteobacteria; order Burkholderiales; family Burkholderiaceae; genus Polynucleobacter; species Polynucleobacter meluiroseus_A. The sequence goes on along the minus strand of CAMCVH010000001.1, from coordinate 173,087 downwards.
TAGCATCTAATCGCGCTTGCAAATAAGATGCTGTGTCGGTCGATAACATCAACTGAGCCGTGTAAGACTCCAAATCAGAAAAATCTTGCGCTCTAAGAACCTCTTTCTTAGCTTGATAATGTCTCAAAATATCTGTGCCAACCAGCACCCAAGCTTGATGGATGCGGTGCGCTCGATGATCAGCATGCCACTGGTAATGCCCAAGCAATATTTGAGCCCAAGCCAGACGTAACTCATTGAATTGAGCAATCAACTCTTCACCATTAGCTTGTTTAGTTAATACTTTTTGTAACTCTACAGAGGCAGATAGTTTTTTAAACAACTCTAATTTCGCCGTTAAAAATACAGGCCCCATAGTCTGAGCTATCTGATCCAAAGATGAATGCTCGGCTTTCAGCGCTATTGCGTTATTTAATAGTTGCGCATGCCTTTGATCGGTTGCTGTACCACTCTTGAGCAAGCTAGCTAACTTTTCCAAGCTCTGCAAAGACTCATTGGTATCCAAAGCTGTTTTAAGTGGACTCTCTTTGTCTATTAAGTTTGATAAGTCTGAAATAGCACTAAGAACATCTTGCTTCGATTGTTTTGCGCCATCAAGATATCGGAACCATTCTGATTTGGTACTTAAAAAGCCCTTACGACCGACCAGTAATTCATTGGCATGATTAGCTCCCAGCTCACGAATCAATAATTCATAAGCTTCTCTTAAATGTTTCTTATCAGTGTGAGGTAATGTGGTCCACCAATCCTCCAAACAATCATCTTGCAAACGTTGCAGGTCATCACGCAACTTCAAACCCTGCGGTACCCCACTTCCGATTGGCGCAGAGCCTAATAATCTAGCAAACCAACCATGAAAAGTATCAATGGTGATGCCACGAGGACTTGATAAAACATTTTCAAATAGATTTCTGGCAACTGGTATGGCCTCTTGCGCTTCAGATTGAGTTAAACCTCTTTCCATTAATTCTTTTAATAAAGTACTTTCATCACATTTTGCAAAATGTAATAAAACTTCATCAAGGCGACCACGCATTTCTTGAGCCGCTTTTCTTGTGAACGTAATTGCTAAAATTTCATGAGGTTCAGATCCAGCTAAAAGTAAGCGAACCATTCTAGAAACCAACAACCATGTTTTACCGCTACCAGCGCAAGCTTTCACAACAACCGATTTTTCAGGGTGGCAGGCGGCCTGAATTAATTCTTGGCTCATGACCACATCCCCTTTCTGCATAGGCCTCGAACTTGACAGTACTGGCAAACGCTATCGGGACCTGTTGCTTTTAATACCTCACCACCCCACACCTTTTCAATATCAGAAATAATTTGTGCCGGTAAATCGGCCATGCGTGATTCAAGATCATCGATGGGCACATCAACACCCGGTTCTTTGATTGAGATCCATGATGCATGACCAACGGTTGCCTCATTGATTGAAGGTTGGCCATTTAACGCTTTGGCATAAATTACTAACTGCGGATCATCTTCAATATTTTTTAGCTTCTTTTTAATGGATGCTGCCGTTGAATATTTATAGTCAATAACTGCCACACCCTTATCAGGGTGCTTATCAATTCGGTCAAGCTGCCCAAACACTTGAAGTGGTCCAAATCGAGTCTCCAAAACAAACTCAACTGTTATTTCGCCATCATAAAAAATCCAACCTTCAGCTTCACGCTGGTGTTGCCATTCAATCCAATCAGGTATTTGAAGTTCCCATTGAACCCAAGCTGCCAACCATCGCCCATCGGCATCTAGCAATGGCTGGAAGTACTTTAATGAAATATTTTTAAGCTCTTGCTCCAAATAACTTTTCTTTTTTGAAGCATCACCTTGGTAAGGTCTTGTTTTTTGCCCTTGATAAAAACTCTTCAATGCAGCATGTAGAGTTTGTCCAACCAAACTAAGATCCACTTCGGAGTCCAGCTGAGATTGTTCCCGCAGACCTAACAATCTGGTTGCGTAATAACGATAAGGACATTCTCGGAGCGCTTTATAAGCACTAGGACTAATCCGATGAGGTTTTTCAAAGTCAGATGCTAGTGACGGTGCTGGCGCCCGCAATATTTTTTCCTCAAAAGGAATCGATTCAGCCAATGGTGTTTGGTTTAGCAACTCTGAAGAATTGATATAAAGTCTCTGTAACCATGGAGATGGTTGCCTTGGTTCGCCAGCAGCCCCCTTGGATTGCCAGATCATTCTCCAATTGGTATGCGTCGTCATCAATTGAGATAAATCCATCGCTTGCTGAGAAAACTCAGCCTCGATTGTTTTACATCCAATTATTTTTTTAAGCGCTGCCGATAAAAACATGGGGCTTTCTGAAAGTGATGGCAATTGACTATCGTCACACCCCACCATTACCCATGCATCAAAGTGTCGAAGTCTAGTTGCACTGAGAGGCAAGATGGTGATGCTGGCATGTCCTCTAGGTGAAACCTCAATGTAACTAGCATCTTCAATGATGGAAGCTAGTAAGGATAGCCACTCATTCAAGCGTAAAGGCTCGCCCTGTATCGAGTGCATTGGATCCAAAGCAGCGAGCAACTGTTGTCCCGCTAAATCATTGTTTAATAATTGAGTCATGGCTAGCTCATCGAGATCTGATAACAGATGCTCTAACCATGAATAACAAGCTTGAGGTTTGGACTGCCATTTCTGAGATATTGCTCGAAACTTATGGAAAATTGATTGGGCAGTATCAAAACTGAACCCATCACTGTGCCGCTCTAGTGCTAGCAACATTCCTGACCAACCGCCCTTTACATCAGACTGAATAAAGCGCTGCTCAATACCCTGAATCAAACGAGCAACATCCTCATCTTTGAGCTCCCAATGAGACCAATCAATGTAGGGGTTTTTTAAGAATTCTAAAAAAACAATCGCCGATGGGCCAAGATAGGGTTGCCTAATAACATCTACCCATGACATCAAAGCCGAAGCAGCCCTCGTAGTTGACAACTTCCAACCCGTCTCATCGTGAATTGAAACACCTGCACCCAGCCTAGCTAAGAGTGCTCGGATCCTTCTGGCCACCAAGCGGTCCTGAGCAATAAGAGCGATGTGAGAGTGGCCACCTTTTAAAAATACTTGGATTTCGTGAGCACCTGCCCATGCAGCATCCTCAAAAGACGGAGATTTAATGATTTGCCGATTGCCAACATCTAGGTTCTTCATGAGTTCGGCTTGGTTAAGTCTCGCCTGCTCATGGGAACCCTCTTCCAAGCATTCAGGCCATAAACCTACCTTTTTGTATTCCATTACAAAGTGATGAACAGCACTGTTCGTCGCGTATGCCCCTAAAAAACTTTCAAAAGAACGTTCAAAGCCCGGTGACCCTTTAGCTGTCTCTATATAGATGAGGGGTGCCTGAATACTCTTTTTAGCGGCATCTGCCCTCCAACCGAGGGCTTGACGTTGACGGGCCACAGGATCGCGTACTGTCGCTAAGTTTTCCCAAAATGTCAGAAGAATCTTTGTTTCAACATCAATAGCTACTCTGGATGCTCCCTGATAAACCATATCAATAGCTTCTGTCAGAGCTTGTTCTGGATCTTTGCCATCAATACCGAGACTGGCTTCTGAAATCAGATCGCAAGCATTGATGAGATTTTTTGAAAGGGCCCATTTTGAGGCTTCACTGGCATCTGTTAACAGTGCTCTTAGTTGTGGCCGTGAGAGGAGTGTTTGATAAACATCCATCCATCGAGCCAGATCACTTTTGACAGGCTCTTGATTGATGAGATCGGGGGTTTCTCTTAACCACTGAGATAAACCTAGTACCCGAGGTAAAAATACTAAATGGGGTTCTAATCCGGCAGGTCTCGATTGATTGAGAGCATTTCTTAAACCATAAGCGGGTCCGGAAGTACTCAAAATAACTATTGGACTCTGCCGCTCTTCTCGAGTAATTCCCCAAATAAGCTTCGCCAAGTCGTCAATAGACTCGCTGTGGGAACTTAAAAAGTGTTGTTTGATAGAAGGCATTGATCCAAGAATCTGCAGAAATGGGCGCTTATTGATAATATATTGCTTGTAAGTGATTAATCATCAAAAAATAATCATAACTAAAAACATTAATAAGAATTAACACCAAAGGACTTTTATGAGCGACGCCATTAAATACGTAACTGATGCATCTTTTGAACAAGATGTTTTGAAATCTGACAAGCCAGTCCTTCTAGACTTTTGGGCTGAATGGTGTGGTCCTTGCAAAATGATTGGCCCGATCCTTGAAGAAGTTGCTAAAGAGTATGGTGACAAAGTTCAAATCGCAAAAATGAATGTTGATGAAAATCAAGGAGTTCCTGCCCAGTTTGGTATTCGTGGCATTCCAACATTGATCCTATTTAAAAATGGTACGGTTGCTGCACAGAAGGTTGGTGCATTAGCTAAGTCTCAATTAACAGCGTTCTTAGACAGCCATATCTAAATCTTATTGGTCAAAAGGCTCACTCAATGAGCCTTTTGATTTTCCCGAGTAATTACTTATTTCCCCTTTTTTAATTTAGGGTGTAGAATCCGTTCATAACTAAACGTCCTGTTCTAGTTAATTATTTCAAAAATCTTGTTCTTTTCTTTAAGGCCCTAGCCTACTCCCACACATGCATCTGACCGAACTTAAAGCACTACACGTATCTGCACTACTCGAAATGGCTGCTAGCCTCGAGATCGAAAACACTCAACGTATGCGCAAGCAAGAGTTGATGTTTGCCATTCTTAAGAAGCGTGCTAAAGGTGGTGAAACCATCTTTGGTGACGGTGTTCTCGAGGTTCTACCGGATGGCTTTGGCTTCCTTAGATCTCCTGAAGCTTCTTATATGGCATCCACAGATGATATTTATATCTCACCTGCTCAGATTCGCCGTTTTAATCTGCACACCGGTGATGCTATTGAAGGTGAAGTTAGAACGCCTAAAGAAGGTGAACGTTACTTTGCTTTAGTCAAAGTCGACAAGATCAATGAATTGGCACCGGAAGCGCTTAAAAACCGCATCATGTTTGAAAACTTGACACCCCTTCACCCTGATCGTCCGATGCTTTTAGAGCGAGACATCAAGGCTGAAGAAAATCTTACTGGCCGAATTATCGACATGATTTCTCCTATAGGTTTTGGTCAACGCGGTCTCTTAGTAGCCTCACCTAAATCAGGTAAGACAGTGATGATGCAGCATATTGCTCACGCTATCTCCGCCAACCACCCAGACGCTATCTTGATCGTCTTGCTTGTTGATGAGCGCCCTGAAGAAGTGACAGAAATGCAACGTTCAGTCAGAGGCGAAGTTGTTGCCTCTACATTTGATGAGCCAGCGGTTCGTCACGTTCAAGTGGCCGAGATGGTGATTGAAAAAGCAAAGCGCTTAGTAGAAATGAAGCGTGATGTGATCATCCTTTTAGACTCTATCACTCGTCTTGCTCGTGCTTACAACACGGTTGTCCCATCATCTGGCAAAGTTTTATCGGGTGGGGTTGACGCCAATGCACTCCAAAGACCTAAGCGTTTCTTTGGTGCCGCTAGAAATATTGAAGAAGGTGGTTCACTCACCATCATTGCTACGGCATTGATTGAAACAGGTAGCCGTATGGACGACTTGATCTATGAGGAGTTCAAAGGTACCGGTAACATGGAAGTTCACCTAGAGCGCCGCTTAGCTGAACGTCGTGTATATCCAGCGATCAACCTCAACAAATCAGGTACTCGTCGTGAGGAACTTCTCATCAAGCCTGAGATCCTTCAGAAGATTTGGGTTCTTCGTAAACTCATCTCAGATATGGATGATATTGAAGCGATGAACTTTATTGTGGATAAGCTCAAATCAACTAAAAATAACGCCGAATTCTTTGATTTAATGCGTCGCGGCGGTTAATTTAGGCCAAAAACAGGTCTAGAACGATGTTTTGTAGCCTGTTTTAGCCAAATCAAGCCCATATCTAGTATTTTTTGCTACAATTCTTTTTTTAATTCAGGCAAGTACTATTCTTAATAGAGTAGCGGCTACCAGGTCAAAGGACTTTCAAATGAAACCAGGCATTCACCCAAATTACAAAGAAGTTGTTTTTCTTGATGTATCTAACAACTTCAGCTTTAAGACTCGTTCAACGATCAACACTAAAGAAACTATTAAGTGGGAAGACGGCGTAGAGTATCCATTAGCAAAAATTGAAACATCTTCTGAGTCACACCCGTTTTACACAGGTACTCAAAAGATTATGGACACAGCTGGTCGTGTTGAGAAATTCCGTCAAAAGTTTGGTACAAAAGCAACGGGCAAAAAAGCTGCTTAATTTCCCCAGCTCAGTAATTAATTATTGAACGATAAAAGGCAGCTTTAGCTGCCTTTTTTCATACCTATCAGATTAATAAAAGACCGATAATTACAGTTCGATGAGACCCATTAAATTAACTGCTGCAGCAACGTCTTCCATGCCACGCCTTGTCTTGGTTTTGATTACAGCCATTTACGGTTTAATTGGTATCTTTGGTCGAGATCCTTGGAAAGGTGAGGACGCTAAAGGATTTGGTGTGATGTGGACCTTAGCCCATGGCAGTTGGCAAGATTGGCTACTACCGCATCTTGAGGGTCGCTCTGAAATTTTAGCTGGGCCACTCCCTTACTGGGTTGGTGGTCTTTTAATCAAAATATTCTTCCCTATTTTGGGTGGGCATAACTCAGCAGGCATTTATTCTGCTATTTGTTTTTTCTTAACTTGCGCAGCTATTTGGCATGCTTGCTATCTTTTAGGCCGACGAGCTGAAGTGCAACCAACTGCTTTTGCTTTGGGGGGACAACCTAACGCTCGGGATTACGGTGGCACTTTAGCAGACAGTGCATTGATGATTTTTTTGGCTTGTATCGGATTGGCCACTCGCGCTCATGAAACTAGCCCTGCTCTAGCACACCTCTTAGGTATCTCAATAATTTTATATGGCCTTGTTCGAGGGCTTGATAAACCTATCCAAGGTGGATTTTGGACAGGTATTGGTTTAGCTGTGATTGCCCTTTCGGGATCGCTTTGGTTATTTATTTTTTTATTTGCAGGCTTACTCATCTCCCTGGCTATTTGTGAGGTCAAGCCACATGCTAAATGGCTAGCCGTTACTTGGGCAGTTAGCTTATGCGGGATTTTTTTATGGCCAGCTCTATGGTGGTTGTCAGATCTATCAGCAGAGTTAAAGGTCGCTGCATGGCAAGCTTGGTGGGCTAATGAATTAATCGAAGCGACTCCTTCATCAAAATCTCTTGGCTATCTAGCCAGAAACTTAACGATCTATGCTTGGCCTATTTGGCCCTTGGCTCTTTGGAGTATTTGGTCATGGAGAAAAGGGGCTAACTATTCCTTGGGTGGCATACGTAATCCTCATATGGCACTGCCATTTGGATTAATTATTTCAATGATGATCTATTTGATGAATCAAACTACTTTAGGTGAGCAATCTCTGATACTGATCATCCCTCCTTTAGTGATTTTGGCCTGTTTTAGCTTACCGATTATTAAGCGCTCAGTAATTAGTTTCATTGATTGGTTAGCTTTACTAACCTTTACTACTTTGGGTGCATTTATTTGGGTGATGTGGATTGCAATGAGCACCAATTGGCCACCAGCTCTAGCAAGAAATGTTACTAAATTAGTGCCTGGATTTGTTTATGAATTGAATTGGTTAAGCCTTATTGCGGCTATTGTTGTGACTATCTTATGGTTCAGTATTGTCCGCTGGAGAACTTCACGAGCACCTAAAGCCATCTGGCGCGCCGTTGTTATCTCTGCCGCTGGAACTACCCTTACATGGGTTCTTCTGATGACTTTATGGCTCCCAACCATTAACTATGCCAGAACTTACCGAGATGTTGCAGTGAGATTAGAAAAGGTCGTGCCTAATTATAAAAACTGTATTGACACCACTCATTTAGGGGATAGTCAATTAGCATCATTTATTTACTTTACTGATCTCAAGTTAAAAGATGATCCTGATTGCTCTCTCTGGATTAGCAATAATCCAGGTGAGGTGCGCCGAGCTGCCGATATCAACCAACAACAAATTGAATTAATTTGGGAGGATGGTCGGGTGAGTGATCGCTCAGAAAGATTACGTTTGTATCGAGTGAAATCTAATGCTCAATAATCTCAAACGAGATATCCCAAGATTACTGGCTTTAGCAGGACCACTTTTAGTGGGTCAGTTAGCGGTCATCGCCTTTGGCGTCATGGATACAGCAATGGTTGCCAGATACTCCACTGAAGATTTAGCAGCCTTAGCTATCTCTGGGTCAATCTATATTAGTATTTATGTCGGATTAACGGGTGTCGTATCCGCTCTTGCTCCAATTGCTGGCCAATTATTTGGCGCTAAGCGCTTTGATGAAATCGGTGAAGAAGTTCGTCAGGGTTGGTGGCTGTCTATTGTTTTAAGTATGGTTGGTATGTTGATCCTACTTAACCCACAAATCTTCTTATCGATTGCACAAGCAACGCCTGAAGTTGAAGCAAAAGCAGTTTTGTACCTACAAATATTAGCTTTTGGCTTACCCGCTAGCATGGCCATGCGCGTGCTTGTCGCCTTCCATAATGCTGTTTCTAGACCAACTGTTATTACCTGGTTGCAAATCGCAGGATTAGGCTTGAAGATACCATTGAATGCATGGTTTATTTATGGTGGCTTCGGTGTTCCTGAGATGGGTGGTCCTGGTTGTGCGCTTGCTACAGTGATCATTAATTGGACTTGGTTGATTGCAGCAGCTTGTATCGTTTATTACGATCGCTTTTATCAACAATTTCAGGTGTATATCAAATGGAGTTGGCCAGACTTCCATAAGATTGGCACGATCTTAAATCTGGGTTTACCGATTGGGTTTAGTTATTTAATTGAAGTGACATCTTTTGCATTTATGGCTTTGTTCATTGCAAGATTAGGAAATGCACAATTAGCTGGTCATCAGATTGTGGCTAATCTAGGCACAGTCCTATACATGTTGCCACTGTCATTATCAATTGCAACGTCGACACTGGTCGCACAGTCAATCGGTGCAGATCGTCCAAAACTTGCCCAACAGATTGGTTGGTCATCACTGATTTTTAATACCAGCTTGTGCGTTTTAGTTGGTTTATTGGTTTGGCTCTTTAGATATCCTCTTCTAGAGCTCTACTCGCCGTCAGCAGAGGTAAAAGAAGCTGCCATCATACTGTTCTTGTTTATAGCCTTCTACCAAATCTTCGATGCATTGCAAGTAACTTCTGCATTTATTTTGCGCGGCTATCGTGTTGCATTTATACCTATGTGGATTTACGCCATCTCTCTTTGGGGTGTTGGCCTAGGTGGAGGTTATTTACTTGGGTTTAATGTGACAGGCAATGTGCCTGAAATTTTCCAAGGGGCGCAAGGATTTTGGTTGGCTAATAGCTTGAGTTTGGCCTTGGCTGCCGGATTATTGATTGCTTTGTTTAGAGCAAAAGCGAAAAAGTTTGAAAAAGAACATCCGCCGGTTTTAACTTAGTCAGGTTAACTTAGTCAGTTTTGAGTTATGTATGAATAAAAAAAGCCTCTTAGAACTGCGAGGCTTTTAAATAACGATATGTAAATTTTATTTGACGGGCGTAGCCGCTGGTGCTGGACTCGGTGGAGGTGGAGAAACTGGAGAACGTTTTTGTATGGAATAGCCAGGCACTTGATGTCCTTTGGAATACATACATTGCTGATAAGAGATGTCATAACGACGCTGTACTTCTTTACTGGCTTCACTGCCACTAGTAGCTCCCATCGCAGCGCCACCCAATAAACCAATAGCAGCACCAGTACCAACGTTTTTAGAACTTCCACCGTCAGCCATAGCGCCGGCAACAGCGCCTAATGCAGCACCAATTACGGATGTTTTAGCAGTGTTTTTAGCAGCAATTTCATCCGCAGTGGTATTCAAAGAGTTTTGAGCAAATGTTCGGCACTCCTGATCGTCGCCTTGGAAAAGAGTGAAAGGCACCCCTGGAGCCGGCATAACCGTCAGACTTGGACCAACGGGTGTACTAGCACAGCCCACTAGCCCTATTGTTAGGGCAGCAATTAGAGTAATTTTTGGTAAATTTCTGTTCATCATGTTGTTTTTCATTTAAGCCCTCTTTCAATCAGTTTTTGAGACCCATGCAAGAAAACATGATCTCTAGCTATTTTTATATTTAACGTATCACCATGGATAAAGATGACACGAACTTAAAATCAAGCTGAATTTTCAATTTCTTCGATGTCTGCAGCCCAACCCAACCACTGCTCTTCAATTTTAGCCAATTGATCATTGACCTGTTTTAAGTTTTTACCAGCTTCCGCCATTTCAGCAGGTGGGATAGGCAACATTAAACGCCCCTCTAATTGCTCTTTTTCAATATTAAGGACAGCCATCTGTTTTTCTGCTTTTTCAATAGACTTTTTGATTGGCTTTATGAGTGCATTCATCTCTTGTCGCTTCGCAGAATCCATCTTGCGCTGTTCACTGGTTTTAGCAACCGGTGCTTCGGCTACAGTTACTTTAGTATCTTGAAGAGATTTCGATGATGTTGAACTATTGGTGTCGTTCGATAACTTCGCTTCTTCACGCAAGCGTTTTGACTCATCGAGCAAATAGCGTTGGTAGTCATCTAAGTCTCCATCAAATGGCTTGATCTCTCCGCGACCTACTAACCAGAACTCATCACATACCGCTCTTAATAGTGCTCGATCATGACTGACCAACATGACGGTGCCTTCAAACTCATTCAAAGCCATTGATAAAGCTTCACGAGTAGCGAGGTCTAAGTGGTTGGTTGGCTCGTCAAGTAACAACAAATTAGGTCGCTGCCAAACAATCATGGCGAGAACCAAGCGGGCTTTTTCTCCACCACTCATTGTTCCAACGGCTTGCTTAACCATATCACCAGCAAAGTTGAAAGTACCTAAAAAGTTTCTTAAATCTTGTTCACGACCTGACTCACCACTATTAGATCCTAAATCCTTAGCCAAACGAATCATGTGCTCCAGAGGATTATCGTTAGGGCGCAATACGTCTAATTCTTGCTGAGCAAAGTAACCAATGTTTAAACCCTTGCCCTCAGTAACCGTTCCAGAGAGTTGAGGCATGGTTCTAGCGATTGTTTTAACCAAGGTTGATTTACCCTGGCCGTTAGCACCCAAAATACCTACTCGTTGACCCGCTAAAACTGATTTATTGACGTCACGAATAATTGATTTTTCTACACCATCAACGACATAACCAAAGCTTGCTTCACTGATGGCTAACATAGGATTAGGAAGATTTTGCGGTTCTTTGAATTCAAACGTAAATTCTGCATCTGCCAAAACAGGTGCGATTTTTTCCATGCGCTCAAGGGCTTTAACTCGGCTTTGCGCTTGCTTGGCTTTACTAGCTTTGGCCTTAAAGCGCGTAATAAACTTTTGAAGGTGAGCAATTTTTTCTTGCTGCTTAGAAAAGGATGCTTGCTGTAACTCTAATTGTTGCGCTCTCATCAATTCAAAAGAGCTGTAGTTCCCACCGTAACGATTGAGCTTGGCATGATCAATGTGTAATGTGACATTAGTCACAGCATCTAAAAATTCTCTATCGTGACTGATCACAATCATCGTACCGGCGTAGCGTTTTAACCAAGCCTCTAACCAAACTAAGGCATCTAAGTCTAAGTGGTTGGTTGGCTCATCTAGCAATAACAAATCAGAAGGACACATCAAAGCACGCGCCAACTGTAATCTCATTCTCCAACCACCTGAGAAACTATTGACTGGTTGATTCAGTTCACTGACTTTAAATCCTAGACCAAGAATGAGTGACTCTGCTCTTGGAACTGCATCATGTTCGCCAGCATCAGCTAAGTCAGCGTGAGCATGTGCCATGGCCATGCCATCTTCAGATAATTCCGCTGCAGCTAATTGAGCTCTGAGTTCTACTAAACGAGTGTCACCTGTTAATACGAAATCTGTTGCGCTGTCTTCAGTCTCAGGCATATCTTGGGCTACCTGAGCCATACGCCAAACTTTAGGGATCGAGAAATCGCCACCATCCTCGTGCAAGGAGCCATTCAGTAATGCAAATAACGTTGATTTGCCAGCACCATTACGACCGACTAGGCCAACTTTTTCCCCAGGATTGAGTGTGACATTGGCTTTATCAAGAAGTAATTTAGCGCCTCGGCGCAAAGAAACATTATTTAATGTGATCATTTATTTTTAGCAGTCATACCAGCAACTGCTGGGGTATTGGTTTGTTACAAGAGCGATTTAAGCTCATAACAAGCGATATATCTCTTAATGCTGTGATTTTAACTGATTCAAAGGCCATAAACCCTATATAAATCGGACGAAATGCCCGTTAATGAACTAAAATGGGGTTTGCAACATTTCTAACTGCGCTCTACGTTTCTTCCTAGCAGTTCACCCGTTGGCCTTCCAAAATTATTTTTTGCTGAGCACAGGCCAATACTCTATTGGTATCTATGCAATTCAAAGAACTTGGTTTATCCGAACACATCCTTCAAGCAATTAACGAACACGGTTACACAACACCGACCCCTATTCAAGCCCAATCTATCCCTGCCATTCTGAATGGTGGTGATCTATTAGCTGCTGCACAAACCGGTACTGGTAAAACTGCTGGCTTTACATTGCCTGTTTTACAACGCTTACTAACATCCCCCGTTAATCAAACAAGTCGACGTCGACAAGTACGTGGTTTGATTTTGACTCCCACCCGTGAGCTTGCAGCTCAAGTTCACGCATCTGTTCAAACATATGGCAAATATACTCAACTGAAATCAGCTGTAATTTTTGGTGGCGTTGGCGCGAACCCTCAAATCAAAGCCATACAAAGTGGTTTAGATATTTTGGTAGCTACTCCGGGTCGTTTATTAGACTTGATGGGACAAGGCGCTATTTCATTACAACATGTTGAAATCTTAGTGTTAGATGAAGCTGACCGAATGCTCGATATGGGCTTCTTAAGAGATATTAAAAAGATCTTGGCAGCACTTCCTAAGCAACGTCAGAACTTATTGTTCTCAGCCACCTTCTCCGCTGAAATTAAAGCCCTTGCGAATGATTTACTCAACGCCCCTGCATTAATTGAAGTGGCTCGTAGTAATAGTACGAATGAAGCCATTACACAATTGATGCATCCAGTTGATCGCGGTAACAAGCATCCTCTCTTAGCGCATTTAATTAAGACTAATGACTGGAAACAAGTACTTGTTTTTACTCGTACCAAACATGGTGCGAATAAATTAGTTCTTCAGCTTGAAAAAGACGGCATCACTGCAATGGCTATCCACGGCAATAAGAGCCAAACAGCTAGAACAAAAGCTTTGGCAGATTTCAAAGCCGGAAAGATTAGTACCTTAGTAGCAACAGATATTGCAGCTCGAGGTATCGATATTGATCAATTGCCTCACGTGATTAACTATGACCTACCCAATGTGCCTGAAGACTATGTTCACCGTATTGGTAGAACAGGTCGCGCCGGATCAAACGGTGTCGCAGTGTCATTGGTATGCGTGGATGAGCACGATATGCTGAAAGACATTGAACGTTTAATCAAACAAACTTTACCAAAACAAGTGATTGCTGGTTTTGAACCAGATCCTAATGCTGTTGCTCAGCCAATACAGTTGCGTAGCCAACAAGCACCTCAACGACATGGTCAATCAAGACATAATGCAGCAGCGCCTAGAGGAGTTAATCAGGGTAAGCGCAGTGGCCAAGACAAACCATCCAACGGAACTGAGACAGCACCTAAAAAGACTCATAGAAAGACCAACACACAAAAACCTGGTCACTTCTCAAGAGGCCCTTCTAAAGGCCCAGCTAGAGGTCCTAGTAAAGGCAGTGCGCCTCAGTAAGTGATTGCATAAAAAATAAGCTTAAAGATAATTTATAAAATTATTTCTGATGGCTTCCAATAAAAAGGGGTTCGTTCGCGGACCCTTTTTTATTGGAGGCATCACATTGATTCTGATAAAATTTGTATATACATTTATTGAACTTTATAAATAATAAAAATCAATTAATTCAACGTATTTTTGATATTTATTATATTTAATTTGATTTTATTGTATATACAATTTATGATTCATTACGAAAGCTCATTAATGCAAAACCTGATCATCAGCCCCAAAATTGGGGAGAAACTGAAAGTTAAACACCATGTACGCAGAGTAGAGATTGAGGAGTGCTTTTTGAATAGAACAGGGAGCGTCTTAAAAGATATAAGAGAGGAACATTTTTCTGATCCCCCAACACTATGGTTTATTGCCGAAACTCACCAAGGCAGATTACTTAAGGTGGTATTTGTGAAAAAAGAAAAGTCCTATTACCTAAAAACAGCTTTCGAACCGAACACGGCAGAAAAAGTGATTTACATCAATAAAGCTTTTTCAATAGCGTCATAAAAAAACCAAGGATTCATGTGAAAATTAATACAAAAAAAATTCAACTCATTGAAAGCAGCGATGATGCCTGGGAGTCAGGAAAGCTTGGCTGCGATGAGAAATATGCAGCAGTTGATGATCAAGCGACTGAAGAAATGGATGAGGATCTTGGTCTTCAAATGATTTCTATCAGGCTAAGTAAAGAATTGATCAACTCATTCAAATTACTAGGCCATAAATATGGCATGGGCTACCAACCTTTAATGAGAGAGGCGCTTAAAAGATTTGCTGATGGTGAGTTAAAAATAATTGCAAAAGAAGTCTTAGAAGAACAAAGCCAAAATCAAAAGACCTTAAAAGAAAAATCTAAAAAAGCAGCTTGAATTTTCATCGCACAATAAAAAAAGCCCTTGTCATCAGACAAGGGCTTTTTAGTTGGCGGAGCGGACGGGACTCGAACCCGCGACCCCCGGCGTGACAGGCCGGTATTCTAACCAACTGAACTACCGCTCCAAAAACTTGGCGTCCCCACGGGGATTCGAACCCCGGTACTCACCGTGAAAGGGTGATGTCCTAGGCCTCTAGACGATGGGGACCCTGGACTTACTGTACTACAATTTGCTACTTTTACTTCTAAATACAACTGTTTAAAGCTTCTGGTGGAGCTAAGCGGGATCGAACCGCTGACCTCTTGCATGCCATGCAAGCGCTCTCCCAGCTGAGCTATAGCCCCTTAATTAGATGATCTTAAATAAGCAAGCTCAAGCAATCAAGTCCGTAATTCTAGCTTATTTTGATGCTTCTTTGCAAGCGGTGAATAGTTTCTTCTTTACCAATCAATGAAATAACCGCATCTATGGCTGGCGTATGGGTTGTAGCAAACATAGCATAACGCACAGGCATGGCCAAAGTAGGCATTTTCATGCCGTGTTTAGCAAGAACTTCTTTAAAAGCAGCGCTAACAGCAGCCTTACTTCCATCCGATGCACCCAAGATACTCATAAAGTCTGAAAGAGCTCCATGCGTTGCTACAGGTACGTTGGCTTCGAGATCAGCAGGACTGAACTCAGGGCGATCCATATAAAACAGCCGAGCTCCCTCAGCAATTTCAATCAATGTGTTGGCTCGATCTTTCAGAATATTAACGACACCAACAAAATCAGGGCCCTGCTCCGTTTTGATGCCTAAGTTATGCGCAAAAGGTAGAGCTCTTCTAGCAATTTCAGCAGCATCACCATGCTGCAAATAATGATGATTTAACCACAGCAGCTTTTCAGGATTGTGCTGAGCCGGTGACTTACCTAAGTGATCTAAATCAAACCACTCTACAAACTGTTCTTTTGTGAAAATCTCAGCATCGCCATGTGACCAACCTAATCGAGCTAGGTAATTCAAAACAGCCTCGGGCATATATCCCTCACGTTCGTAATCACGAACGCTCATAGCGCCATTGCGCTTACTCATTTTTTCACCCTGATCATTTAAGACTGTTGGCAAATGAGCATAAATTGGGGAAACGCCACCCAAGGCTTTCAAAATATTAATCTGGCGCGGGGTATTATTGACATGATCATCACCACGAATGACGTGGGTAATGTTCATATCCAAATCATCTACAACGACACAGAAATTGTATGTGGGTGTGCCATCAGAACGGGCAATAACTAAATCATCTAACTCATCATTGCTGATTTCAATTTGACCTTTAACAGCATCTTGCCAAATCACGCTTCCACCAATCGGATTTTTAAATCGAATGACTGGCTTAACACCTTCAGGCGGCGCTGGTAAATTTTTACCAGCTTCAGGACGCCAAAAGCCGTTATAACGTGGCTTTTCTTTATTGGCCATTTGAGCATCACGCAATGTATTGAGCTCTTCTTCACTCATGAAGCATTGATACGCCAAACCATCTTTGAGCATTTGACTAATTACTTCACGATAACGATCCATACGTTGCATTTGATAGATAGGTCCTTCATCAATATCAAGACCTAACCAACGCATACCTTCAATGATCACATCAACAGCCTCTTGGCTAGAGCGCTCTTGATCAGTATCTTCAATACGAAGGATGAAATCACCTTTCATCTTGCGAGCAAAAGCCCATGGATATAAGGCACTGCGCAAGTTACCTAGGTGAATAAAGCCTGTTGGGCTGGGTGCAAATCGTGTTCTAACTGTCATAGGTGACATTATCTCATTGGAGAGATGAAAAATTTATTTTTCTAGTTGGGCTAGTGGCTTTTGTCTTGAAGCAATCAAACCACCTAGTAACAAAGCAATACCGGAGAACAATAAGCCTCGTGCTAATCCCCCCTGCCCGTCTGAAATCCAACCAGCAATCGTAGGGCCAATGATTTGACCTGCGGCGAAGATGCTTGTGAATGCTGTGATGCCGCCCACCCAGTCTGATGGCGGCATATTGTGTTTAACGAAAGCCGTAGTTGATGCGACAGCTGAAAGAAATACACCGCCAAACAATATGCCAGAAATGAAAATACTCACCAAGATAAGTGGACTTAATGGCGCATCATATATAGCAATTAAGGCTGGTATCAAACTTGCAATACCTAACAAGGTGTTCAAAATAGCTAATGATTGTCCACCCTTAAAACGATCTAGCATCTGAGCCCATAAACGGGATGACGCCATGACTGCAAAACCTAAGACAGCATAAAAAATATGAAGCGTGTTGGCAGAGAGTCCTAGCTGCTTCAGTAAGGCAATCACAAAAGTCATATAGCCTATATATCCGACACCAAACATAAAATATCCGGCAAGAACTGGGATGTAGCTATTCAGAGAGGTTGCTGCGTGTCCAGCTGGCTTGGGTGGTATCGCAGGGATCGATATCACCGGACGAATTAATATCAATGTCAGTAAGATACAGATAACTCCAAGAGCATACCAAGATAATTGCCAAGAATGCTCCCAGTTGATCTTGAAACCTAAGTCATTAAAAAACGGTAAAACGATACTTGAAAGAACAATTCCTAAGCCAGGACCTGCATAAAAAATGCCGAGCAAAAGTCCTGATCGATTCGAGTGAATGCTACCTAGTTGAGAAATCAGCACCCCACCGGCTACAAATATCCAAGCACTTGCGATGCCAGTCAGTAATCTATAACCAAACAACCAAACAGTTTGATCTGTACAGCCTGATAAGAATAAGAATATGCCCGTAATAATTGAAGCAGCAATAAAGAACTGATGGACGGTCATACGTCTCATCATGGCTGGCGAGCTTAAAGCGCCAATCAGGTAACCTAGGGCATTGGCAGTGTTCATGGAGCCTGCAACGAGGTAAGACCAATCTAAATCCTCCCTCATAACCGGCAAAAGCAACCCATATGAGAAACGAGCTAAACCCAAGGCAATAGCAGAGCCCAAGGCCAAGGAAATAGCAGTTAAGAAAGGATGTTTATTTGAAAACAAGTGTGGATTCCATAAAGTTTCTACAATATACGTTATGACTGATAAATACTCCCCAGATTCACTCCAAGTTTTTGTTTTTGAAGGTGCACCTGTACGTGGTGAAATCGTCAATATTCGAGACTCATGGCAAGCTATTTTGGCTCGTAAAGACTATCCTACTGCCGTCAAAAAAATACTGGGGGACTTGGTAGCGGCTGGAGTATTACTTTGTGGCACTCTTAAATTTAATGGCAGCATGATCATTCAGGCTCAAGGTAATGGCGCTATTCGTTTATTGGTTTTGGAATGTAACGAACATTTAGTGATTCGTGCCACAGCCAAATTAAATGACGATATTGATTTATCAAGCTTAGCTGATGATGCTAATTTATCTGATTTGATCAATCCCGATGGTATGGGTCGATTAGTTATCACACTGGATCCAGCAGATCGTCAGCCTGGCCAAACACCTTATCAAGGTATCGTTGCTTTAAGTGACAACGGTGAACCGGTGAAAAGTGTTGCTGAAGCGATCACTTTGTATATGAGAGATTCTGAGCAATTAGAAACTCGCCTATGGCTAGCCAGCGACGAAGAATCCTGCGGAGGTTTGTTGTTACAAAGACTTCCTAATATGGGTGGTCAATTAAATATGGACGATGCAGTGGCAGCAGAGGGATGGACAAGACTCCAAACGCTATCAGATACAGTAAGTAATAGTGAGTTACTTAATTTAGAACCTAAAGTACTAATGAAACGCTTATATCTTGATGAGTCTGTTCATCACGGAGTAAGAAGTTTTGATGAGCGCCCAATACAGTTTGGCTGTCGTTGCTCACGCCTCAAAGTCGCTGACATGCTCAAGATGCTTGGCGAAGAAGAAGTGAATAGCATTCTTATAGAAAAAGATGCTGTTGAGACTAACTGTGATTTTTGTGGTCAGGTCTATATTTTTGATGCTGTTGACTGCAAACAGATCTTTGCCAGCACAACCATTGTGGATGCTGTGAAGCAGCCGCCAAAATCAAAGCATTAAGAAACTTATTTTTTTGCCGCATCCTTAGCGGGATCATTCTGTGGTTTTTTGCTTGGCACAACCTGAACAAAGATCTCGTTATCTTTACTCATGCCGTGCTCAGCGCGAGCGCGCTCTTCAATAGCTTTGGTACCGTCTTTGAGATCTTTTACTTCACCAGATAGCTTAGTGTTACGTGCGGCCAATGCATCATTCTTGTCCATTTGCTTGTTGACTTGACGGTCAAGCTCATACACTCTGAGCCAGCCGCCCTTACCCAGCCATAATGGGTACTGAATAATAACTAAGAGAGCCAACATACCGTAAACAATGATACGCATAGGGCTCTCTATATCTCTTCGTTAGCGTTGATGACTTACTTGCGCAAGTTGTAGAAAGCTGAGCGACCTGGGTAACTTGCAACATCACCAAGGTCTTCTTCAATACGAATTAATTGGTTGTACTTGGCAATGCGATCAGAACGAGATAAGGAACCTGTTTTGATCTGACCTGCATTAGTACCCACCGCAATATCAGCAATCGTACTGTCTTCTGTCTCACCAGAGCGATGTGAGATCACTGCTGTGTAACCAGCGCGCTTCGCCATTTCAATCGCAGCAAAAGTTTCAGTCAAAGTGCCGATTTGATTAACCTTGATGAGAATGGAGTTAGCGATATTCTTTTCAATACCTTCTTTAAGAATTTTAGTGTTAGTAACAAACAGGTCATCACCAACCAATTGGATTTTGTTACCTAATTTCTCAGTCAAAATCGCCCAACCCTCCCAGTCACCCTCATGCATTCCGTCTTCAATCGAAACGATAGGATACTTATCAACCAAGTTGGCTAGGTAATCAGCGAACTCTACAGAAGTTAATTGCAAACCTTCACCTGATAGGTCATATTTACCATCTTTATAGAATTCGCTAGCAGCACAATCCAAAGCCAATAAAACGTCTTCACCTGGTTTATATCCTGCTTTTTCAATCGCTTTAAGAATGGTGTTCAAGCATTCTTCATTACTCTTGAAGTTAGGTGCAAAGCCACCTTCATCACCGACTGATGTCGACATACCCTGATCATGAATAATTTTCTTCAAGGCATGGAATATCTCAGCGCCACATCTCACTGCTTCACGGAAGCTAGTCATGCTGACTGGCACGATCATGAATTCTTGAATATCTAAGCTGTTGTTAGCGTGTGAACCGCCGTTAACGATGTTCATCATCGGAACAGGCAACTGCATGGCTCCTGAACCACCAAAGTAACGGTACAAAGGTAAACCTGCTTCCTCAGCAGCAGCGCGAGCCACAGCCATTGAAACAGCCAAAGTAGCGTTGGCGCCTAATCGTGATTTGTTATCTGTACCATCAAGATCGATCAAAGTGCGATCTAAGAAAGCTTGTTCACTGGCATCCAAACCCATAACAGCTTCGGCAATTTCAGTATTGATATTTTCAACTGCTTTTAGAACGCCCTTGCCAAGGTAACGACCTGGCTCATCATCACGTAACTCTACAGCTTCACGTGAACCTGTGGATGCGCCCGATGGAACAGCAGCACGACCCATGACGCCTGATTCAAGTAAGACATCACACTCCACAGTTGGATTGCCTCTTGAATCTAATATTTCACGACCAATAATGTCAACGATTGCACTCATGACTGCTCCCTAAAATTTATTAAATTTATTTAAGACTAAAATTATTGAAAATCTTTTTCTAAGAATACATTGCCTGTTTTAACAACGTTATCAAGCGCTACTAAGGTAGCTAATAACTCTTTCATACGAGCCAATGGCACAGCATTTGGACCATCAGACAGTGCTTTGGCTGGATTAGGATGCGTCTCCATAAACAAACCGCTGATACCCACTGCTACTGCAGCTCTGGCTAAGACAGGAACCATCTCACGTTGTCCACCACTAGTCGTGCCCTGACCACCAGGTAACTGAACTGAGTGAGTGGCATCAAATACAACTGGGGCGTTGGTTTCGCGCATGATGGCTAAGCTGCGCATATCTGAAACTAAATTGTTATAACCAAATGAGGCACCGCGCTCGCAAGCCATGAAAATATCATCAGGCAAACCTACTTCTTTTGCGGCAGCTCGGGCTTTATCGATGACGTTTTTCATGTCTCCTGGAGCTAAGAACTGGCCCTTTTTAATATTGACCGGCTTACCACTCTGAGCACAAGCTCGGATAAAGTCTGTTTGACGACATAAGAAAGCTGGCGTTTGCAAAACATCAACGACTGCAGCTACTGATTTGATCTCGCTGACATCATGAATATCAGTGAGGATATTGACGCCAAGATCCCTTTTTACCTTTGCCAAAATCTCTAACCCTTTTTCCATACCTAAACCACGGAAAGAAGTTCCTGAGGAACGATTGGCTTTATCAAAAGAAGATTTATAAATAAATGGAATACCTAAGCTAGAAGTAATTTCTTTAAGAGCGCCAGCAGTGTCCATTGCCATTTGCTCTGACTCAATCACACATGCACCAGCGATTAAGAAGAAACGCTTATCTAAACCAATTTCAAAATCACATAATTTCATCAGATACTCCCTTTAGGACTCATCCAAGATATTGCTTTAAGCAACACCCTTTTGATTTAAAGCCGCTTTGATAAATGCCGAGAACAACGGATGGCCATAGCGCGGTGTTGATGTGAATTCTGGGTGGAACTGAACACCAAAGAACCAAGGGTGAGTTCCCGTTGGCAACTCCATCATCTCAGGCAGTTCTTCATTAGGTGTTCTTGCAGAGATGATCAGGCCAACAGCTTCTAGCTTAGGCACATAGATGTTATTAACTTCATAACGATGACGGTGACGCTCGTTGACTTCAGGGCCATAAATCTTTGAAGCTAAAGTATTTGGCTTGATCGGGCAACGTTGAGAACCTAAACGCATCGTGCCACCAAGATCAGATGCTTGATCGCGCTTTTCAATACGACCTTCTCGGTCCATCCACTCGGTGATCAAAGCAACAACTGGATGTTCTCCGTTAGGATCAAACTCTGTACTATTAGCGCCCTTCAGACCGGCAACATGCCTCGCAAACTCAATAACTGCCAGTTGCATACCTAAGCAGATGCCTAAGTAAGGGATTTTATTTTCTCGAGCAAATTGGATGGCAGAAATCTTTCCTTCCGTACCACGCTTACCAAAACCTCCAGGGACCAAAATAGCATCTAGGCCTTGCAAGCTTGAAATGTCACCGTGCTCCAAGTTTTCAGAGTCAATGTAACGAATACCTACTTTAGATTCATTATGGATACCAGCATGGCGCAAAGCCTCAATCAAGGACTTATAAGACTCAGTCAGATCAACGTACTTGCCAACCATGCCAATAGTTACTTCATGCTTTGGATTTTCCAAACTATGAACTAGACCATTCCAGACAGATAAATCAGCAGGCTTAGGACTTAATCTCAATTCATGACAGATCAACTCATCTAAACCCTGCTCGTGCAGCATTTGAGGAATCTTATAAATCGTATCAACATCCCAAACTGAAATAACACACTTTTCGCGCATATTGGCGAACAAAGAAATCTTAGAGCGCTCATCTTCAGGTATTGGGCGATCTGCGCGGCATAAAAGTGCATTAGGCATGATGCCTATTTCACGAAGCTTCTGAACAGAGTGCTGCGTAGGCTTAGTCTTCAATTCACCAGCACTAGCGATATAAGGTACTAAAGTTAAATGAACGAACGCTGTATCGCCTTGGGGCAATCTCAAGCTCATCTGACGAGCTGCCTCAAGAAACGGTAAAGACTCAATATCACCTACCGTACCACCAATTTCGCAAATGGCCACATCAGTGTGTCCATCGTGACTAGCTTTGGCGCCTCGCTCAATGAAATTCTGAATTTCATTAGTAATGTGCGGAATGACCTGAACGGTTTTACCTAAATATTCACCACGGCGTTCTTTACGGATCACAGATTCATAAATCTGACCGGTCGTAAAGTTATTACTTTTACGCATTTTGGTAGAAACAAAACGCTCGTAATGTCCTAAATCTAAGTCGGTTTCAGCGCCATCCTCGGTAACAAACACTTCACCATGCTGGAGAGGGCTCATTGTGCCGGGGTCGACGTTGATATAAGGATCTAATTTTAAGAGGGTGACTCGTAAGCCGCGCGATTCAAGAATGGCGGCTAAGGAGGCGGCTGCGATACCCTTCCCTAGGGAAGAAACCACACCACCAGTAACAAAGATGAATTTAGTCATCGAATATGCTTAGTGGGTAATACGCAATTATAGCGATACCCAGTAAGAATACTCAAAAATCCATACTTTTATTTACACAATCGCCTTAAAGCCAATGTTTAAATAGTTTTAATGGGTGATTGAGTCTTTAGGTAATGATGCTATCAAGTGACCCCAGCGAGGAATCACTCGAAGAGCGTTTTCAGCACATGTGTGCTGCGTATGCTCAATAAGATCACCTCTTAATTCGGCTAATACAGAGGAAATTTGAGGCAACTCACCAGGTTCGTTTCTGGGATGCTCATTCTTTGCTAACCATACAGGTGGGATATCGGGAGAATCTGTTTCAAGCACAATCGATTCCGAGGGTAATTCTTTAGCTAAGCGTCTTATTTGTAATGCTCTGTCATGGGTCATAGCACCACCAAAGCCCATCACAAAATCGAGTTTGATGAAATTCTCAGCCTGTTGAAAACTACCGTTGAAAGCATGCGCAATACCGCCTGATATTTTTCTAGATTTCAAAGCTTTAATGATGGCGTCTTGAGAACGCCTGACATGAATGATCACAGGCAGGTTGAATTCTTCTGCCAGATCTAACTGTGCTTCGAAGAAAAATGCTTGGTGATGAGGATCAAGCTCTGGTAAAAAATAATCCAATCCTATTTCACCAATACCGACAAATCTTGGGTCATCCAAAGATTGCTCGATGGCATGTCTTAGCAAATCAATATCAGTATCTTTGGCTTCAGGTGTATATATAGGATGGATACCTAAGGTGTAAACGGTAGCGGGCATTTCTTGGGAGGCTTGGTGGGCCAGCTCTTTGACTGACTCAAAATCAGCTGCTCTTACCGCAGGAATCAAAACACCATCAACACCCTTAAGAGAAGCTCTCTTGATCATGAGATCTCGATCAAGCTCAAACTCGGATGCATCTAAATGACAATGCGTGTCTAAACAGAGAGCCATTTTATTGGGCTCTTAATACGCCATGATCTAAACGTAGGATACGATCGCATCTAGCGGCACGCAAAGGATCATGAGTCACGATCACAAACGATGTACCCTGAATTTTTGCAACCTGAAGCATCAAGTCAAAAACGGTATCTGCGGTTTCAGCATCTAAGTTACCGGTCGGTTCATCCGCTAAAACACAGCTTGGTTTCGTCACAAGTGCTCGCGCTACTGCTACTCTCTGGCGCTCACCGCCTGATAGTGCTGCAGGACGATGGTCCACTCGATGAGCTAAGCCAACTTTACTGAGCATATCTTGGGCAGCCTCTCTGGCTAAACTGGATGAGAGCCCTCTTATGCGTAATGGCATAGCCACGTTATCCAAAGCACTGAACTCCGCTAACAAATGGTGGAACTGATAAATGAATCCGAGATGGCGATTACGAATTTCATTCAACTGCGCTTCGGTTTGATTTTCTAAACTTTGGCCTGCTAGGCTCACATGACCTTGAGTGGCATGATCCAAGCCCCCGAGCAAATGCAACAAGGTGCTTTTACCTGAACCTGAAGATCCCACAATCGCCAACTTCTCACCAGCCTGAACTTCTAAATTGATGTTCTGAAGAACTTCAACCGCAGTCTCTCCTTCTCCATAGGTCTTGGATAAGTTACTTGCTGAGAGGGTGATGGCTTGATTAGTCATAGTTGGGTCACTCATATCTCAATGCGCTGGCTGGTTGAACCCGAGCCGCTCTCCAACTTGGATAGAGCGTTGCTAACAAAGATAAACCAAACGCCATTAATCCAACTGTGATGACGTCACTACTTCTGACATCGGATGGCAGACTTGAAATAAAGTAAATGTCTCGTGGCAAGAATTGCACTCTAAAGACGGCTTCAATTGCCGGAACAATGACATCGATATTAAGAGAAATGAGTAAACCTAATACAACCCCACCAATCGTGCCCAATGCACCGATCATAAAACCTTGCGCAAAAAAGATTCTCTGAATCAAACCAGCCGATGCACCCATCGTTCTAAGAATAGCAATGTCACCGCGTTTATCCGTCACAGTCATGACCAGTGTTGAAACTAAATTAAAAGCAGCTACCGCAATGATCAAAGTCAAAATGATGAACATCATTCGTTTTTCAGTCTGAACAGCTGCAAACCAATTTTTATTTTGTCTTGTCCAATCTTTAATCCACAATCCTGGCAATTGAGGTGCAAGCTGGTCAGCCACTTTGGCAGCTTCCTGCATATTTGCCAATTTAAGACGTAAGCCTGATGGACCATCTAATCTTAGTAAAGCTGCTGCATCTTTCCAATGGACAACAGCCAAAGTGCTATCAAACTCATAGTGGCCACTATCAACAATACCTACTAACTTGAATGCTCTCATACGAGGCGTCATACCAGATGGATTGATATCACCCTCAGGAACCATGACGGTGATGCGATCACCTAATTGAACCCCAAGAATCATCGCTAACTCAGCGCCTAAGGCCAAACCAAATTCACCTGGCTTTAGTTCAGTCACCTGCCCTTGAATGAAATGCTTGGGAATATCTGAAACTCTACTCTCGAGATCTGGGTCAATGCCGCGAATCGCCACCCCACGCATGACATCACCGCGAGTAACCAATGCTTGAGACATGATCATGGGGGCAACGCCTACGACTTGCTTATTTTCTTGAACTTTATTGAGCAAAGGTTGCCAATCACCTAAACCGGTAGGTGCATGAATTTCAACGTGGGAAAGTACTGACAACATGCGATCCCGAACCTCTTTTTGGAAGCCATTCATGACCGACAAGACCACAATCAGGGCCGCAACGCCTAAAGCGATACCAATCATTGATACAGATG
This sequence comes from Polynucleobacter meluiroseus, assembly GCA_945881875.1. Classification (GTDB taxonomy): domain Bacteria; phylum Pseudomonadota; class Gammaproteobacteria; order Burkholderiales; family Burkholderiaceae; genus Polynucleobacter; species Polynucleobacter meluiroseus_A. Next base: position 147,213 of record CAMCVH010000001.1, on the reverse strand, counting down.
AGATAAATGACAAAAACTCGTCTTTTGAGCCAGTTTCTTTGTTTTTACCGGCTTTTTTCCTAGCGCTCATATAGCGCCATGCAATTTCAAGTTCGATTGGCCAATTCATCATGGGTCTAGTTTAGCCGTCTCTTGGACAGAAGGTCTAATTGCAACCTAAAATCAAGGTTATGACATATACATTGGTAATAACTGATACGGAAGAAGAGGCCTCTTTAGAAAGGGGGCTTCCTTATGAAAAATTTCTTTTAGGTCAGAAGAATGCCAGTGCTCCTGTTGAACTAAAAGCTCTTGGTCTACTTCCGTCAGATATAACGTGCATCGCTCGAATAGAACCTATACATATTCATGCTGCAAGAGATCACCTAGTTTTGACCAATCCCAGCATTTTAGACATCACACCTGAAGAATCAGATGAGCTGTACGATGCGGTGAAAGATATCTTTTCTGAAATGGCTGATAAGGTTCATCGACCAGAAGCTAATCGCTGGTTCATTGAAGCACCAGCTTTAGCTTCACTATCAACAGTGAGCATTGAACAAGCTCAAGGTAGAAATATTGACCACTGGATGCCATCTGACACCAGCACTGCTGGCTTAGCTCGTCAATGGCGCAAATGGCAAAACGAAATTCAGATGATTTGGTTCAATCATCCTGTTAATTTGGAAAGACAATCTCGTGAACTATTAGCGATTAATTCTGTTTGGGTCAGCGGTATTGGATCCATCAAAGATGTGGAGCCACATGCAGCTCTTTTAGGTGCCAAGAAAATACACAGCGTTGACAATTGTTTGAGCGTAATAGCCCGACATTTAAATAAAGATCACATGCTTGATATTCATCAATCAGATCTAAGCGATGTGCTTTCTCTTATTTCTTTAAAAGATCAAAGTGCTCAAGCTATCTGGGAATATGCATGCAATCATCTCATCGATAAAAAAATTGATGGTATTCAAGTGATCGACTTTCCAGAGGGTCAAGAACGTAGTCGCCTGATCTCTCTGAATCAACTACCTAAATCAGGTTTTACATTTTGGAAAAAACCTAGTGTTCCTTCTCTTGCGGACATGCTCTCACTATGACTATGAAACTGATTCAAAGAAGCTGCACAAAAGAGCAGGCTGATTTATTAGAAGCGACAGGTATTCACCCAGTCCTCGCTAAACTTTGGGCAGCTCGAGGGATTAGTTCTGTTCAAGAGCTCTCACTTGACCTAAAAAATCTAATTCCACCATCTGAGCTGACTCATTGTGAAAAAGCTGCGAAATATTTAGCAACGGCTATACAGAATCATAAGAAGATTTTAATTGTTGCTGATTATGATTGTGACGGCGCTACAGCCTGCGCAGTTGGTATGAGAGGTCTTAGAGCACTCGGAGCTCCTTGGGATATTCAAGTAGATTACTTTGTTCCAAATCGCTTTACTCTGGGTTATGGCTTAACACCTGAGGTGGTAGATTTAGTTGCAGAGCGCTTACACAAACCAGATATCTTGATCACAGTTGATAATGGCATAGCTAGCCTTGCTGGCGTTCAAAGAGCAAATGAATTAGGTATGGAGGTCCTAGTAACTGACCACCATCTTCCCGCAGATACTTTGCCAAAAGCGGCGTGGATTGTGAATCCTAATCAACCCAACTGTAACTTTCCTAGTAAAGCATTAGCCGGTGTTGGTGTGATGTTCTATCTCTTAATTGCTCTTAGGGCAGAGTTAAGAACCAGAGGTGCCTTCACCGCTGAAAACCAACCTCGCTTAGAGAATCTTTTAGATCTTGTAGCCTTGGGAACAGTGGCTGACGTGGCCTCTTTAGATCGTAATAATCGAGTGCTGGTCTCCAACGGAGTCAAAAGAATAAAAAATGGCTTGATACAGCCCGGCATACAAGCACTTTATATAGCAGCAGGTAAAGATCCATCCAGAGCCAGTACATTTGATTTGGGTTTCACCATTGGTCCTAGGCTGAATGCAGCGGGTCGACTATCCGATATGTCTTTGGGTATTCAATGTCTGTTAACGGATTCCCAAGAGGAAGCTCTTCAACTAGCTCGTGAGCTCGATCGTATGAATCGCGAGCGACGCACCATTGAAGCCGGCATGCAAGAAACTGCTTTGGCTAGCTTAGTCGATATTCAAGTAGGTACTCAAGCGACTGTTTGCTTGACTAATAATGATTGGCATCAGGGAGTCATCGGGATTGTTGCATCTAGGCTAAAAGAACGTTACCACCGCCCTACCTTGATATTTGCACCTGGTGAAGAATCTGGGGAGAGAGTTTTAAAAGGTTCTGGACGCTCCATCACAGGATTTCATTTAAGAGATGCTCTAGATGTGGTTTCAAAAAAGTATCCTGATCTGATATTGAAGTTCGGTGGGCATGCCATGGCAGCAGGTCTCACCATTCGAGAGGATAGTTTTGAGTTTTTTAAAGATAGCTTTGAAACAGTTGCCAAAAACTTAATGACTGAAGAAACTCTTCAGCGCCAATTAGTTCACGATGGTTTTCTAGATCCTGAATTTATGGAGCCAGATTTTGGAGCCATGCTGGGTAATGAAACCTGGGGTCAAGGCTTCCCTGCCCCTGTATTTTTTGGTGAATTTGAGGTTTTAAGTCAAACCCTGATCCAAGAAAAGCATCTCAGAATACAACTCAAGGCCATTAAAGAAAATGGCGTCAGTGACTCCAAGATTCTCAATGCCATATGGTTCTCAAGGGCACAAACCCTCCCAAATCCAGCCAAACTGGCCTATCGACTCGTCACCGACTATTACCAGGGCGTGGCGCGAGCGCAATTACACATAGAAGCACTCGACGAGGCTTTATAATCTTTGGCTATGGAAGCTGAACAACTAAATCTCATTACAAATACCCTCGACGATCTTCGTACCCGTACGAATGAACTTCGGAGGTATCTTTGACGTCGATAACAAAGCAGAACGCTTAGTCGAGATCAATCAGACGCTTGAAGATCCTAAAATCTGGGATGATCCAAAACAAGCACAAGCTCTCGGTCGAGAGAAAAAGCTATTAGATGGTGTGGTTGGTACGATTAACTTCTTAACCGATAACATCACAGCTAGCCAAGAACTTCTAGAAATGGCAAAAGAAGAAAGTGACTTTGACACGATCTTATCGATCGAGTCTGACACTGGTGGCATGCGCTTACAAGTTGAAGGTCTTGAATTCCGCCGTATGTTTAGCAATCCAATGGATCCAAGCTCTTGCTTCATCGATATCCAATCTGGAGCTGGTGGTACAGAAGCTTGTGATTGGGCCAGCATGTTGCTTCGTCAATATCTTCGTTACTGTGAACGCAAAGGTTTTAAAGCAGAGGTTCTTGAGACTTCAGACGGAGACGTTGCTGGTATCAAGAGTGCCACCATTAAAATCGATGGTGAATATGCCTATGGTCATTTAAGAACAGAGACTGGTGTACATCGTTTGGTTCGTAAATCACCTTTTGACTCTGCTAATGGTCGTCACACTTCATTTACAAGCGTTTTCGTTTATCCAGAAGTAGATGATTCAATTGAGATTGATATCAATCCCACGGATATACGAACAGATACTTACCGCGCCTCGGGTGCAGGTGGTCAGCACATTAATAAAACGGATTCAGCCGTGCGTTTAACGCACGTTCCAACAGGCATTGTGGTGCAGTGTCAAAATGACCGAAGCCAACACAAAAACAGAGCTGAAGCGATGTCGATGTTGAAGTCTAGATTGTATGAACATGAGCTTCGTAAGCGCCAAGCCGAACAAGATAAGTTAGAAGCAACTAAGAGCGATGTAGGCTGGGGTCATCAGATCCGGTCTTACGTCTTAGATCAAAGCCGCATCAAAGATTTACGCACTAACGTTGAAATATCGAATACCCAGAAAGTTTTAGATGGTGATTTAGATGCTTTTATCGAAGCCAGCTTAAAACAAGGTGTTTAAATTATTCAATAAAGATTCTTATTAATTAGCATGCCTTACTTGGAAACATCATGACTCAAGAACAACAAAGCCCTATCGTTGATGAAAATCACATCATTGCTGAACGTAGAGAGAAGTTAGCTAACCTTCGTAAAGCTGGAGTTGCTTTTCCGAATGACTTTGTCCCAACTCACCACGCTATTGACTTACATGCGCACTATGGTGAAATTGGTAAAGAGCATTTAGCTGAAAAGAATATCAGCGTTAAAGTGGCTGGTCGCATGATGCTCAAACGTGTGATGGGTAAAGCTAGTTTTGCAACCGTTCAAGATCGCACTGGTCAAATCCAGTTTTATATCAATGATGCTGATGTCAGCGAAGAAACTCATAATGCCTTTAAGCATTGGGACATGGGTGACTTCATTGCTGCTGAAGGCATTGTTTTTAAAACTAACAAAGGTGAGCTATCTATTCTGGTTAAAGAATTGCGCTTACTCTCAAAATCTCTTCGCCCTCTTCCAGATAAATTCCACGGCTTGGCTGATCAAGAACTGAAATACCGTCAGCGCTATGTTGATTTAATTGTTTCTCCTGAGACACGTCAAACATTTTTAGCTCGAAGCAAAGGTATGTCATCGATCCGTAAGCATATGCAAGATGCTGGCTTTATGGAAGTTGAAACGCCTATGTTGCACTCTATTCCTGGTGGCGCAGCAGCAAAACCATTTACAACGCACCACAATGCTTTAGACATGCAGATGTTCTTGCGCATTGCGCCAGAGCTTTACCTAAAAAGATTAGTTGTTGGTGGTTTTGAGCGTGTTTTTGAAGTGAATCGTAATTTCCGTAATGAAGGTGTTAGCCCACGTCACAATCCAGAATTTACGATGATGGAGTTTTACGCTGCTTACACCGATTACAAATGGTTAATGACTTTTACAGAAGAATTGATCCGTGCAGTGGCGATTGATGCGCAAGGTAGCGCCGTATTGACTTATCAAGGTAGGCCGCTGGATTTATCAAAACCATTTCAACGCTTGACGATTGCCCAGGCTATCCTAAAATACGCCCCTCTTTCCAAGAAAGAGTTCACAGCCGCTCAATTAGAAGATAAAGAATTCATCCGCGCTGAACTCAAAAAAGCAGGTGAAGATATCAATGGCCCAACACTTAAAAATGCTGGATTAGGTGCACTTCAACTATCGCTATTTGAAGCCACAGCTGAAGAGCATTTGTGGGAGCCGACTTACATCATTGATTACCCGATTGAAGTAAGCCCTCTTGCAAGAGAATCTGACACACACCCAGGCATTACCGAGCGTTTTGAGTTATTCATTACCGGTCGTGAAATCGCCAATGGCTTCTCAGAGTTAAATGATGCAGAAGATCAAGCAGCACGCTTCCAAGCGCAAGTTGCTCAAAAAGAGGCTGGTGATGAAGAGGCGATGTATTTTGATGCTGACTTTATTCGTGCATTGGAGTACGGTATGCCTCCAACCGGTGGCTGCGGTATCGGTATTGACCGCTTGATGATGTTGATCACCGACTCACCGAACATCAGAGATGTGATTCTTTTCCCGCATATGAGAAAAGAAGACTAATAAAAAAGGAGCCTAGGCTCCTTTTTTTAATGACCTTCTTTAGCGTGGTTGACTGTGTACTTAGGTATTTCTATCACTAGATCTGTCTGAGCCACGAGCGCTTGGCAAGATAACCTGGACTGAGGGCAAAGACCCCAAGCCTTGTCTAGTAGATCATCCTCAAGCTCTTCTGACGGGTTTAAGCTTGCCATGCCCTCGCGTACGATCACGTGGCAAGTTGTGCAAGCCGCAGACATCTCACAAGCATGTTCAATATCTATGTCATTTTCTAACAAGGCTACGCAGATAGATTCTCCTGGCTTTGCATCAATAACAGCGCCTTCAGGGCAATACTCAGCATTAGGCAATATAACGATTTGTGGCATTTTGAGTTCCTAATTAAATATCTTCTACTTTTTTACCAGCTAAAGCTAGCTTAATACTTTTGTTCATTCTTTTTGCAGCAAATTCATCTGTTGATTTTGATAATGATTCTACTGAACGACGAATCACTTGAACATCTTTAGATTCACTGATCAACACTTTGAGCGCTTCTACCTTGCGCTGAATCATTTCTAACTCATCAGCCTCTAGTAAATCTTGATCTTCTTTAAGTGCCGCGTCAATGGCTTCAACAAGTCTTTGACCGTCAACGATTTCTTCTCTTAAAGCTCGCACATGTACATCATCTGTTGCATGACTAAAGCCATCTTGCAACATTGAGGTAATGTCCGAGTCTGATAAACCATAAGATGGTTTGACATCGATATGCGCCTCAACTCCTGACTGCTGTTCCCTAGCAGTTACAGATAGCAATCCGTCTGCATCGACTTGGTAAGTGACCCGAATGCGAGCGGCACCTGCAGCCATTGGAGGAATATTTCTTAATTCAAATTTACCTAATGATCTGCAATGATCAACCACTTCGCGCTCACCTTGCAATATGTGAACTGCTAGAGCTGTTTGTCCATCTTTAAAGGTTGTGAAATCTTGAGCTTTCGCTACCGGGATAGGTGTGTTGCGCGGAATAATTTTTTCCACCAAACCACCCATCATCTCCACACCTAAAGAAAGTGGAATAACGTCTAATAAGAGCCATTCATTGCCCTTTTGTTGATTACCTGCCAACAAATCTGCCTGCATCGCTGCACCAATAGCAACTACCTTATCTGGATCTAAGTTAGTTAATGGTGTTTGACCGAATAACTCACCTACAGCTCTTTGAACGTGAGGCATACGAGTAGCGCCACCCACCATCACAATGCCCTTGATCTCTTCTGCAGATAAACCGGCATCTCTTAAAGCTTTCTTAGCAGCCACCAAAGTCTTATTAACTAAGTGTTGAGTTAACTCAAAGAATTGAGCTTGACTGATACCGACATTAATCACCTTGCCATCACTTAAAGTGGCATGGACTCTTGATAGAGGATTTTTGCTCAACTGCTCTTTAACTTCTTTTGAAGCATTCAGCAATAAGCGGGTGTCTTTATCCGATAGCAGTTGTAACTTGGCCTGCTCCAACACAAAACAATACAAACGGTGATCAAAATCATCGCCTCCGAGTGCTGAGTCACCTCCGGTGGAGAGAACTTCAAAAACACCTTTACTTAGTTTTAATATGGAAATATCAAAAGTACCGCCACCTAAGTCATAGACCGCATATAACCCCTCAGAGGAGTTATCTAAACCATAGGCTATCGCAGCAGCAGTAGGTTCATTTAGTAGCCGTAGCACTTCGATGCCAGCCAATTTAGCAGCGTCTTTAGTCGCTTGTCTTTGTGCATCATCGAAGTAAGCTGGCACTGTAATGACAGCACCCACTATTTCATCATTAAAACTGTCTTCTGCTCTTTGTCTGAGTCTGGCCAATATCTCAGCAGAAATTTCTACAGGACTTTTGTCACCAGAAACTGTTTTTAGTTTGAGCATGCCTGGAGCATCAACAAACTCGTAAGGAATAGATTCTTTGTTGGCGACATCATTAATGCCTCGCCCCATGAATCTCTTAACTGAAATGATCGTGTTCTTTGGATCACCCGTTGCATTTTGTAATGCTTGATAACCGGCTTGTGTCGATCCACCCGGCAGATATCTCACAACAGACGGCAATAGAGCTCTGCCCTGATCATCTGCAAGAACTTCTGGTAAAGCATTTTTCATAGCCGCCACTAAAGAATTAGTGGTACCTAAGTCAATACCAACTGCAATACGTCTTTGGTGAGGTGCTAAAGATTGGCCTGGTTCGGCAATTTGTAATAAGGCCATAGTTTTATGCTGTGATCGCGTCTTCTAGCTCTTGGCTGAATTTATCAATAAATAATAGTGCTCGTAATTTTTCAGATGCCACTTCAAAATCTTTGGCAACGTCTATAGCCACTTCCACTTCCTTCAAAACGTTTTGTTTAGCCTGCTCAACTTCATCTAAAAGTTGATCTAGCGCAACAGGATCTCCGCGTACCTCATCGAGAGTCTCACGCCACTCCATTTGCTGCATCAAAAAAGCTGCTGGCATCGCAGTATTGGTTTCTAATTGAGGATCCACACCATTCCGAGAGCACAAATAAAGCCCTCTTTGAATAGGGTGGCCAAGCGTGCGATAAGCAGTATTGGCCAAGGTAGCCATTTGCATGGAGACTCTTTTTTCTGCATCACTGCCGCTGACATGCAAGTCAGGATGCACCTGTTTTTGCACTGTTAGGTAAGCAGACTCCAAAGCCTGCCGATCAATCTTAAATTGTGGCTTGATTTGAAAAAGGGCGAAGTAATCCTCAAATTCTGAAGGATTCGCCACAACCACACTCGTCTTTCATATTAGGATTCTGAAATTTGAATCCCTCATTAAGGCCCTCACGAGCGTAATCTAATTCAGTACCATCTAAATAAGCCAAACTTTTAGGATCAACGAAAACCTTCACGCCAAGAGATTCAAACATCACATCCTCAGCCAAAGCTTCGTCAACATACTCTAACTGGTAAGCCAATCCAGAACAGCCCGTTGTTCTTACGCCTAAACGCAAGCCAAGCCCCTTACCACGACGCTCAATATAGCGAGTGATATGTTTAGCAGCTTTTTCAGTTAATGAGATAGCCATAATTATTTAGGATGTTTTTCTTTATAGTCTTTAACTGCAGCCTTGATAGCATCTTCCGCCAAAATAGAACAGTGAATCTTCACTGGTGGCAAAGCTAATTCTTCAGCAATGTGAGAGTTCTTGATTTCTAAAGCTTGATCCAAGGTTTTACCTTTAACCCACTCTGTCACTAAAGATGATGAGGCGATAGCAGAGCCACATCCGTATGTTTTGAACTTTGCATCTTCAATAATGCCAGCATCATTCACGCGGATTTGTAATTTCATTACATCACCACAGGCTGGCGCGCCAACCATACCAGTGCCTACGTGATCATCACCCTTTTCAAAAGATCCAACGTTACGTGGGTTCTCGTAATGCTCAACTACTTTTTCGCTATATGCCATTTTAAATTCCTCTATTTCTTAATAACTGGTTATCAGTGAGCAGCCCACTGAATCGTACTGAGGTCAATACCATCTTTAAACATTTCCCAAAGTGGTGATAGCTCTCTTAATTTTGCAATTTTGCTCTTCACAAGATTGATTGTGAAATCTACATCTTCAACGGTCGTAAAGCGACCAATTGTGAATCGAATGGAGCTGTGCGCTAGTTCATCGTTACGACCAAGTCCACGAAGAACATAGGAAGGTTCTAAAGATGCAGAGGTACAAGCTGAACCTGATGAAACAGCAATATCTTTCAACGCCATGATCATTGACTCACCTTCAACATAGTTGAAGCTGATGTTGAGGTTATGTGGCACACGTTGATCCATGTCACCGTTCAAGTAAACCTCTTCAATCGTGTTCAAACCATTCCACAAACGATCACGAAGCATACGAATTCTTTCGCTCTCAGTGGCCATCTCTTCTCTAGCAATGCGGAAACACTCACCCATACCAACGATTTGATGAGGTGCTAATGTGCCTGAACGCATTCCGCGCTCATGACCACCACCATGCATTTGAGATTCAATACGAATACGTGGCTTACGGCGCACAAACAATGCACCAATACCTTTAGGGCCATAAGTCTTGTGAGCACAGAAGCTCATCAAATCTACCTTGAGTGTTTGTAGGTCAATAACTACCTTACCTGTAGCTTGTGCTGCATCAACGTGGAAAACAATCCCTTTTTCACGACAGAATTCACCAATTTTAGGAATGTCTTGAATCACGCCAATCTCATTATTGACAAACATCACTGAAACTAAAATCGTGTCTGGACGAACGGCTGCTTTAAAAGCTTCAAAATCAATCAAGCCGCTTGGCAAAACATTCAGGTAAGTCACTTCAAAGCCTTCGCGCTCGAGCTCACGACAAGCATCTAAAACTGCCTTGTGTTCCGTCTTTACAGTAATGATGTGCTTGCCCTTTTCTTTGTAGAAATGAGCAGCACCCTTAATAGCCAAGTTATTACTCTCAGTAGCACCGCTTGTCCAAACGATCTCTCTTGGATCAGCATTAACTAATTTAGCTACTTCATTTCTTGCATTTTCAACAGCCTCTTCAGCACTCCAACCATAAGCATGACTACGTGATGCAGGGTTACCAAACTGCTCACGTAAAAAAGGAATCATCATGTCAACCACTCGTGGGTCAACAGGTGTAGTTGATGAATAGTCCATATAAATCGGGAAGTGCTCAGGACTAAACATCGGTACAGGTGTTGGTGCGTTCATATGTTTCTTTCTAATACTAAATTGGACTGTATAAAAGGGGCTGACTAATTGTCTAGCTTACTTAGATTCTTTAATTAATTTGTTGAGCAAACGTGAATACTGAATTCGCTAATGGTTTCTTTTTCTCAACTTCTTTTTTAGTCACATTCACAGTGCTGACTTTTGCATGTTTAACAGACTCAGTTTTAGGTCTTGATTCACGCATGTCATGAATCAACACTCGACCTTCTTGTTGCTTGGTAAGGTCAGCTAAAGAAACTGAGCTCAAATACTCCACCATCTTTTGGTTAAGGTTGCTCCAAAGATCATGCGTCATACAACGACCATGGCCGTTATCGTCTCCACCACAGTTGCCCTTACCGCCACATTGAGTCGCATCTAATGGTTCATCGACTGCGATGATGATGTCAGCAACACTCACTTCACTAGCTCTTCTAGCGAGGGTGTAACCACCACCAGGACCTCTGGTGCTCTCGACAATGTCAAAACGGCGTAACTTACCGAATAATTGCTCTAAGTAAGACAAGGAAATATGCTGACGTTGGCTAATACCAGCCAACGTCACTGGTCCATGTGATTCACGCAAAGCTAAATCAATCATTGCCGTTACAGCAAAACGTCCTTTAGTTGTTAGTCTCATGTTCCACCTCGAATAGTTAATAAGTATTATGGTCAATACCCGACCATTTAGCTCAACTATACCAGATACCTGACTAAATTACTTGGTTACTCTCTGAGAGATCGCTTAGGAAGTTAGAGTGCTTTTTAAATTACTCTATAAAAATCAATTATTTAGATGGGAATAGAACTGACTTGAAGTTGTTTCTCAAGCGCGTTCTGACTGCAACATAAAGTCTACGACGATCTAAAGAAGGAAGATCTCTTGATCTCAAGGCCATATTGAAAGCCAGTGAAAAACTCACTAAAACGTTGATAAATCCAATCATGAGGAAGCCCACGATACCTAGCCAAAAACCTGCCATCAAAAAGACCTTCCATCCTAAAGCCACCGAAGCAGCTGCAAATTGACCGGCTGATAATGTCACGTGACGAATTTCCATACCTAAACCAATAAATCCAAGGAATGTGGGGCCATATACCAACAAAAAACCTAAAGAAACGTTAGCCGCTACAACTGAAATATTGTCACGCCACCATTGGGCCCAACGAGCTGATCTGATTTCGCCAAAAACTAAATTCAAGCGACGGTTAAATCGAATGACATCCTGAACTGAATGCAGAACAAACCAATTATCAATCAGACCTGCAATCAAACTAGAGAGCCATAATAAAAAACCTGTAAAAGCAGCAAAGATCAATGCCCCACTGAACGGCGATAAGGAATTAAAAATACTTTGAGCTTTTGTCGGCGTGATAGATGGATCACCCATGATAAAAATAATCGCAAGCTGTATCGTAATCACTGCGGGGATGACCATGGCTAAATTACCCAGAATAGATGCGGCTTGAGATCTCATGAGATCAACTGATCTATCAACAAATTCTTTCAGTCCCTCTTCACTATCTGTACGATCAAGAAGTTGCGCAAGTGCTGGAGCTGTCATGGCGGGTTGCTTAGTTGCCAAAGTGAAGTTCGCAAACTGAATTAATAGAAAACTACCAGCGTAGTTAATTGCCAGCAGAAGATTTTCAAAAAATCTAACTACACCAAGACCTGAAATCAAAAACTTTAAGTAAACGGTACCGGCAACGATTGCACCACCACCCATGGACTTTTTAAACATGGACCAATATTCTTTTTTGCCTGAAGCAATATAGTGGTCTCCATTTTCAGCGCTTCTCTCAACTACTTTTCTTGATAGCAATGCAAAGGATTGCTCAGCCAATCGCCTAACACTGCGATGACCTTGAACAGTCAAAATAAGATCCGCTGCAAGCTGAGAATAGTTTTGAGATTGATCGCGCTCTAACCAAGTTTTTAGCAAAAGTTCAACTCGCGCCAAACGGACACGCATAGTCTCAACCTGGAAAACAGTCTCTATAGAGACGCCGTTATCATCCAAATGGACATACACATCATCACATGCCATATAGCAAGCATCTAAGACATCTTTGAAATCTTTTAAGTGAGCTTGATATACATGCTCATTTAGACGAGGCTTATCTTTCAAAATCTCTTCAGCCAACTTCCCAAGCTTATAAAAAGGTGAATGTTGGCCGCTGACTTCTCTTAAACGTGATCTAACTGAATAGCTAAGACCTGAAGCTCCAATGTAGCTAATTAAGATATGGATAGATTCAGCAATATCATTGAAGATTCGATAGTACTCACTCGATGCCTCTTGATAGTGAACGAGCTGATGAATCTGTTGTAATAAATCTTGATCTAGATCATGAACCCAATTGGCGTCATGAGAACCGACAAAACCAAGAGCCACAAGAACAGAGAGCTCGGGTTTATTCGGTGGTGGCGGAACGAGCTGATTACGAATACGATCAAATATTTCGCCCCAAAAACTTGGTCTAGTAGCAACACCCGCATCACATAACAAAGATAGAGAATCGTTATCTCGCAGAACACTTCTAATTAATTGTGCAATCTTCAGTTTGACATCGCTGCGCTGCTCTAAGACTTTGAAAAGTGCTCTTAAGCGGGCATGCTCCGGGTGAACTCCGAGCTCTGGTGCAGCATTGACATCTTTACGAGAGTTACGACGCAACCAATAGAGAAGTTCAATCAACCAAATATTACGAACAGCTAATTCTGCTGTGTGGTCTGGAATAACAAGTAGTCTATCAAGGGCTTGATAAGCATCTTTGGATTCCTTCCAGCGAGTCCAAAGTTGTCGCACACCTTTAAAAACTTGCATTTTACTTATTCCATTTTATTAAATTGTGTCATGTAACTCAGCACCAAACACCATTGTTTTTAGCTTTAGTAACTGATCTCGTGTCTGAGCTGCTTTTTCAAATTCTAAGTTCTTAGCATGGTCAACCATCAGTTTCTCAAGCTGTTTAATTTCTTTAGATAATTGCTTTTCACTCATGTCTTCATAACGAGCTTTTTCTTCAGCAAATTTTTGCTCAGAACGTTTCTCATCAACATCATAAACGCCATCAATAATATCTTTGATTCTTTTTACGACACCTTTAGGAATGATGCCATGTAATTTATTGAATGCTGTCTGCTTTGTGCGACGACGATCAGTCTCTCCGATCGCTTTCTTCATAGAGTCAGTCATCTTATCTGCATAGAGAATAGCTGTACCGTTAACGTTACGCGCAGCTCTTCCAATCGTTTGTATCAAACTTCTTTCTGAACGCAAGAAACCTTCTTTGTCAGCATCTAAAATAGCTACTAAAGAAACCTCTGGTATATCTAGGCCCTCTCTGAGCAAGTTAATTCCAATTAAGACATCAAAGACGCCTAAACGTAGATCTCTCAGAATCTCAACACGTTCAACTGTATCGATATCAGAGTGCAAATAACGAACTTTAATACCGTTATCAGACATAAATTCAGTCAGCTGCTCTGACATGCGTTTAGTGAGTGTTGTTACTAAAACTCTTTCACCTTTTTTAACTCGGTCATGAATCTCAGAGATGACATCATCCACTTGTGAGCTTGCAGGTCGCACATGAATAATCGGATCTACCAAGCCAGTTGGACGAACTACTTGTTCGACTACTTTATCAGCGTGTTCATTTTCATAATTAGCTGGCGTTGCAGAAACAAAAACCACTTGTCTCATTTTTTTCTCAAACTCTTCAAACTTGAGAGGACGGTTATCAATCGCTGAAGGTAAACGGAAGCCGTATTCAACCAGTGTTGATTTACGCGCCTTGTCGCCGTTATACATTCCATTTAACTGGCCGATGAGCACATGACTTTCATCCAAGAACATCAATGCGTCGGGTGGCAAGTAATCCACTAGGGTCGGTGGTGCCTCACCAGGTTTGGCGCCCGATAAATGTCTTGAATAATTTTCAATGCCTTTACAAAAGCCTAACTCCGAAAGCATTTCTAAATCAAAGCGAGTTCTTTGCTCGAGACGTTGTGCCTCAACCAGCTTTCCCTCTTTGACGTAAAAATCTAAGCGCTCTCTGAGTTCCGCTTTGATCGTTTCAATGGCTCGAAGAACAGTCTCTCGAGGTGTGACGTAATGCGAGCCAGGATAAATAGTGAAACGAGGAATCTTTTGCTTGATCCTTCCAGTTAATGGATCGAAGAATTGCAAGGTATCGATTTGATCATCAAACAAATCAATACGCACTGCTATCTCATTATGCTCGGCCGGAAAAACATCAATCGTATCGCCTCTAACTCGGAAACTTCCACGAGAAAAATCAATATCATTGCGATCGTATTGCATAGCAATCAAACGAGTCACAATATCTCGTTGAGATAACTTATCGCCTTGACGAAGGGTCAAGACCATTTGATGATAATCACCCGGATTTCCAATACCGTAAATTGCAGAGACTGTAGAAACGATGATCGTGTCACGTCTTTCTAAAAGGCTCTTAGTAGCAGACAGTCGCATTTGCTCAATGTGCTCATTAATCGATGAGTCTTTTTCAATAAAAAGATCTCGCGTCGGCACATAAGCCTCTGGCTGGTAATAATCGTAGTAGCTCACAAAATATTCCACGGCATTTTGTGGAAAGAATTCTCTAAATTCACTATAAAGTTGAGCAGCTAAAGTTTTATTTGGCGCGAAAACAATTGCTGGACGACCCATTTGAGCAATCGTGTTAGCCATCGTATAAGTCTTACCAGACCCAGTCACACCCAATAGGGTCTGATAGATCAATCCGTCCTCTACTCCCTCTACTAATTGCTTGATAGCCTCAGGCTGATCACCAGCAGGCAGAAAGGGCTGATGAAGTAGGAACGGCGATCCAGGGAAACGAACGACGTTTTCCTCAGTTGGCGAACTTGGAATTTCTAATTTTTTAGGTGTCTTTTTTTGCATCTCGGCTATCATTCTAGGCTTGCTTGAACTTTCTTACATATTTAATACTATGAGCCTATTTTCTAACGTTGAACTCGCACCACGCGACCCTATCCTTGGCCTCAATGAAGCCTATAACTCTGATACCCGCTCTGATAAGGTAAATCTTGGCGTTGGGGTCTACTTTACAGATGAAGGCAAGATCCCTTTATTGAGAGCGGTTCAAGCGGCTGAAAAAATCATGATGGAGAAATCTTCTGCTCGTGGCTATTTGGCCATCGAAGGCCTGGCCGCCTACAACCAAGGCGTTCAGAACTTACTTTTTGGCAAAGACTCAGAGATATTAACTTCAGGTCGCGTTGTAACTGCTCAGGCCGTTGGCGGTACTGGTGCCCTCAAGATCGGTGCAGACTTCTTAAAACGTCTCGAACCTAACGCAATTGTTGCCATTAGTGACCCTAGCTGGGAAAACCACCGTGGCATTTTCGAATCTGCTGGCTTTAAAGTTCAAAACTACACTTATTACGATTCAAACACTCGTGGCGTCGATTTTGATGGCATGGTTAAGTCTTTAGAGGCTCTTCCAGCCAAATCTATCGTCCTGCTCCACGCATGCTGCCATAACCCAACGGGTGCAGATATGAGCGCCGAGCAGTGGAAAAAAGTTGCCCATATTTGCCAATCAAAGCAGTTGATTCCTTTCCTAGACATGGCCTACCAAGGCTTTGCGGACTGTATTGATGAAGACGGTGCTGCGGTTCGATTATTTGCTGATGCTGGCCTAAGCTTCTTTGTTTCAAGCTCATTCTCTAAGTCTTTCTCTCTTTACGGTGAGCGCGTCGGTGCTCTATCAGTGGTGACAGCTAGCAAAGATGAGTCAACGCGTGTCTTGTCACAGGTAAAGCGTGTCATACGTACCAACTACTCTAATCCAGCGATTCATGGCGGTACAGTGATTGCCACAGTTCTTAATAGTCCTGAGCTACGCGCTATGTGGGAAGAAGAGCTTGGACAAATGCGCGATCGTATTAAGTTAATGCGCAATACCTTGGTATCCAAGCTGGCAGAATCAGGTGCCAAGCGTGACTTTGGCTTCGTTAACTCTCAAAGAGGCATGTTCTCTTATTCTGGCCTAACAGCTGATCAAGTTGAACGTCTTAAGACTGAATTCGGCATTTACGCTGTTTCTACTGGTCGTATCTGCGTTGCAGCCCTCAATAGTAAGAATATTGGTGGTGTCGCCAAAGCCATTACGACGGTCTTATAATTATATAAATCAATAACTTAATTAACAATTTGGTGCTTTAGCGCACCGAATTGTTGCGTTGCACAAATCTCAGATTTTGAGGATAATCAAACTTAGTGTAAAAAGTGCCTTAATGCACGCTTGTTCAAAAAAGCATCTTTGGACTATTTAAGACTTCGGGAGATCAATCAATGCTGTATCAATATCAAGAATTTCAAAAAGCCTTACTTCAGCCATTAACAGCATGGGCTCAAGCGACAGCTAAAACCTTTGTCAATCCGAGTAATCCTCTCTCTCTAACACCCTCCGCTACTAGAATAGCGGCCGGCTACGAACTCCTATACCGCATTGGTAAAGAGTACGAAAAACCAGAGTTCAGAATTAAAAATGTCATGGCTCATGGCAAATCTGTAGCCATTAACGAGCTAACCATCGTCGATAAGCCCTTTTGTAAATTGATTCGCTTTAAGCGCTACTCTGATGATGTCAAAGTTATTCAAAAATTAAAGACTGACCCAGTTGTACTAGTTGTGGCACCTTTATCAGGTCACCACTCAACCCTTTTACGTGACACAGTTACAGCTCTCTTAAAAGACCATAAGGTTTACATCACTGACTGGGTTGATGCCCGTTTAGTTCCTTTGGAAGATGGCACATTCAGTCTTGATGATTACGTGCACTATATTCAAGAATTTATCCGCGTCATTGGCGCTAAAGATCTCAATGTTATTTCTGTTTGCCAACCAACTGTTCCTGTTATGGGAGCTGTATCACTGATGGCATCTGCTGGTGAAGTGACCCCCAGAACGATGATCATGATGGGTGGTCCTATTGATGCTCGCAAGAGCCCAACCGTTGTTAACTCAACAGCCACCAATAAGTCTTTTGAATGGTTTGAAAATAATGTGATTTTCGCTGTTCCGCCACCGCATCCTGGTGCAGGTCGTCGCGTCTATCCTGGCTTCCTACAGCACAAAGGTTTTGTGGCTATGAACCCAGATCGACATGCACAATCTCATTGGGATTTCTTCCAAGATCTTCTTAAAGGGGATAAAGGCGATACCCAGGCACATATTAAGTTTTACGATGAGTACAACGCTGTCATCGATATGGATGCTGCTTACTATCTAGATACGATCAAGACAGTCTTCCAAGATCATTCTTTACCAACTGGTAAGTGGGTCGTCGATGGCAAACTTGTAAAACCTCAAGACATCACGAATACAGCACTCTTAACTATTGAGGGTGAGTTAGACGATATCTCTGGTAGTGGGCAGACTCGTGCAGCTCATGCGCTTTGTAAAAATATTCCTGAGCGTAAGAAAAAGCATTACGAAGCCAAAGGTGCTGGTCACTACGGCATATTCTCCGGTACTCGCTGGCGTGAAATGATTTACCCAGAGATTTCTCAGTTCATCCGCAAGCACGCTATTAAAGGCGGTAAAGAGGTTGCTGCTAGACCGGTTGCTAAAAAGTCTGCAAGGAACTCTACAGCTAAACAACCTGTAGCCAAGAAGAATGCCTAAATCCATAGACGGTCTAAATGACCTGTTTAGCCGTCTATACGCTGCACTTCCCCAAACGCAATGTACTAAATGTGGTTTTCCTGATTGTCAGGCTTATGCAAAAGCTATGTCTAATGGTGAAGCGTCACATAATCAATGTCCACCTGGTGGCGCTGAAGGTATTGTTCGCCTCTCCGACATCTTAGGTAAGAAACCCTTAGCGCTTAATCCTGATAATGGTGTAGAAAGACCGCGCCCTGTTGCTTTTATAGACCCTAAGGCATGTATCGGTTGTACGCTATGCATTCAAGCATGTCCTGTTGATGCCATTGTTGGCGCATCTAAGCAAATGCATGTGGTCATCAAAGATTGGTGCACTGGTTGTGATTTATGTATTCCTCCCTGCCCCGTCGATTGCATCACCATGATCCCTGTAACAGGCGATCAAACAGGTTGGAATGCGTGGAGTGCCGATGAAGCGAAGTTGTCACAAAAGCGTTACGTGTCTCGTCAAGATCGATTGATTCGTGAAGAATCCGACAATGATCAACGACTCAAACGTAAAGCAGAGAAAAAATTAAAAGCTTTGGATGTTGAAAGCGCTACTAATAACGATCAAAAAATAGAGATCGAGCGTAAGAGAGCCATTATTGCTGCGGCAATGGCTCGCGCTCAAGCAAAACAAAAAGAAGCTGATCAAGAGCCTAACGACTAGTTAAAGTAGTTGTTTAATAGACTCTATATAGGCTTGCATATCAGGAGGGGTTCCATCTCTTTGTGCTTGCCACATTACCTGCCCTAAGCATTCCATCATTCGATGTTGTGCCTCATGTTCTGAATCCAACTTCATCATTAACTGACGACTCACTTCTCTGATGCCGATGGGCTGATCTATTTGAACTTGCTCAGTGATTGACAAATGCATGGCCAAATGTAGAAAGGGATTGGTCTTACCTTTTTCAGGGGTGTAATCAGTAGCTTGAGCTGTTTCTAACTGCTCTAGTATCTCGTGATACTCCGGATGCTCAACCATCCACTTAGCTGCAATCGACTCAAGAGGTGTCAGGATGCCCGAGTTGATTTGTTTAGCCCAAGCTTCACAAAAAAACTGTCGCACTTCTTCACGACTAGGATTAAATAAACTCATGATGAGAGATTTTTCTCTTTAAATGAACACAATGGTTCCACAATACATTCGTCACAAGCAGGACTTCTTGCTTTACAAGTGTAACGACCATGCAAAATCAACCAATGGTGCGCATCGATTAAGAATTCTTTTGGAATGCGCTTCAGTAAGGCTTTTTCAACAGCCAAAACATCTTTACCAGGAGCCAAACCTGTTCGATTAGATACTCTGAAGATATGCGTGTCGACTGCCATCGTCGGATGGCCAAAAGCAGTATTCAAAATGACATTCGCTGTTTTTCTGCCTACGCCCGGTAAAGCTTCTAGTGCTTCGCGGTCCTCGGGAACAATGCTGTTATGTTTCTCAATCAACAATCGACAGGTCTCAATCAAGTGCTTGGCCTTGGTTTTAAAAAGACCGATATGCTTGATATAAGGAATCAACCCCTTTTCACCAAGAGCATAAATTTTTTCAGGCGTATTGGCGGTTGGAAATAACTGCTGCGTACCCTTGTTAACAGAGATGTCAGTCGCTTGCGCAGAGAGTAGAACGGCAGCTAGCAGCTCAAAAGGTGATGAGTACTCCAACTCCGTAGTAGGTTTTGGATTATTGCTTTTGAGAGCCTCAAAAAAAGCCCGGCGCTTCTCAGGGTTCATTGCCACTTACAGCACTCCCAAAATCTCTTGTATTTTTTTCCTTAAGAGAACGGCATTAGCTTGTTGTGTTTTCAAATGCTCCTGATTTGATGGTCTTAGTTTTTCTGACCAAACAGATCCCGGAAAACAAACATCTAATTGATATCTAGGAATTACATGCCAATGCAAATGAGGAACCATATTACCTAATGCAGCTAAATTAACTTTATCAGGGCGCATCACTTCAATCATCGCTTTTTCAACCAGCATGATGATGTGATGAAGACGTGTTCTCTGATCAACAGTCAGTTGGCTCATCTCTGTTATGTGCTCATTCCAAATAACACGGCAAAAACCGGGATAGTCTGGCTCAACTGCAAAGATGACACGCATCTCTTCATTTTTCCAGAGAAGCTCACCACCATCAGTCGTACATAAAGGACAATTTGTATTCATGATTGTATTTTCGCTCAAAAACAAAAAGCCCGGCTTTTGGCCAGGCTAATCAACAAAGGCGGGGTACGCCAGAGTCAATGACTTGCTTAGTGGAACTGCTCTTCTTCTGTAGAACCAGTCAATGCTGTTACAGATGAAGCACCACCTTGAATCACAGTCGTTACTTCGTCGAAGTAACCAGTGCCAACTTCTTGTTGGTGTGAAACGAACGTGTAACCACGGTCACGAGCTGCAAATTCAGGCTCTTGAACTTTTTCAATATAAGCTGTCATGCCACGTGCAACGTAGTCTTGAGCTAAGTCAAACATGTTGTACCACATTGAATGAATACCAGCCAATGTAATGAACTGATACTTGTAACCCATCGCACCTAACTCACGTTGGAACTTAGCAATTGTTGCGTCATCCAAGTTTTTCCTCCAGTTAAATGATGGTGAGCAGTTGTATGCCAACATCTTGCCTGGGTGCTTAGCGTGAACTGCCTCAGCGAACTTTCGTGCAAACTCAAGGTCAGGTGTACCAGTTTCACACCATACCAAGTCAGCGTACTCAGCATAAGCAATCGCACGAGAGATCGCTTGGTCGATACCTTTTTTAGTCTTGTAGAAACCTTCAGCCGTGCGCTCACCTGTTAAGAATGGCTTATCGTTTTCATCGTAATCAGATGTGATCAAGTCAGCAGCTTCAGCATCAGTTCGAGCAATAACTAATGTTGGTACGCCACATACGTCAGCAGCCATACGAGCAGCGATCAATTTCTGACATGCTTCTTGTGTTGGAACCAACACCTTACCACCCATGTGACCGCACTTCTTCACTGAAGCCAATTGGTCTTCCCAGTGAACACCAGCAGCACCAGCTTTGATCATGGCCTTCATTAATTCGAATGCGTTCAATACACCACCGAAACCAGCTTCAGCATCCGCTACGATAGGAGCGAAACAATCGATGTGACCTTTGTCACCTTTTTCGATACCTTTTGAGTACTGAATCTCATCAGCACGACGGAATGTGTTGTTGATACGCTCAACCACCTTAGGTACAGAATCAACCGGATACAAAGATTGATCCGGGTACATAGATGAATACGTGTTGTTATCAGCAGCAACTTGCCAGCCTGATAGATAAATAGCTTTAACGCCTGCTTTAACCTGCTGCATCGCTTGACCACCAGTCAAAGCACCTAAACAGTTAACGTATGGCTCGCTATGAACTAAGCCCCATAGTTTTTCCGCACCTCGGCGCGCTAATGTGTGCTCAATTGGGAAAGAACCGCGAAGGCGGACAACGTCAGCAGCTGAATAACCTCGCTTGATACCCTTCCAACGTGGGTTGGTATCCCAATCTTTTTGCAATGCGTCGATTTCTTGTTGACGTGTTGTCATGTTTCTCTCCGTATAAAAATCAATAAAAATCTATATAAGGCTTCTGGTTGGTCTGAACTGTTTGACCTAATTAAAGTCTTATGTCTTATATAAGAGTTTATGTATTAAAGACAAACTATGCAAGCATTATCTAAAAGAAGATAAAATAAAATAAGCCATTATTTTCAATGGCTTATTTGCAATTTTTCATATTGTGGTGGACTAGTTCATCAGTTGCAACATTTAGCATATCGCATGAAATAACTTAAATAGCGACCCTCTTGGTCATCCATTCTTAACTAGTTGATGGGCACGGTTACTGTCACCCACACGGTATGCAGTGAGTATCGCCAGTATGAGGAATACAGCAATCATGATGAAAACGCTAGGAACCATTTTCCAATCCATCAGCAAACCAAACATCAGTGGACCAATGGCTAAACCAGAATCTAATCCTGAGTAAACAATACCAAATACTCGACCTGAGGCTTCTTTGGGTGTTGCTGCGCGAATCATCAAGTCCCGTGATGGGCCTGCAATACCCACACAAAAACCCATAACTATAAAAAGAGTCATCATGGCTGAACCAGATAACAAGGTCATAGCAATCAATATCGAAATAGCGCTGGCAAGTACCAAACCAACTGCAATGACTCGTTCTGGGAATTGCGCACGTACAGCAATAAAACCACCAATGAACATGCCCCCGGCACTTGCCAACATATACGTTGAATAGGCGGTGGTTGTTAAAGCAATGGGTAAGTCATAAAGTAACTGCATGGCAGTAGGCGCAAAACTTTGAACACCGCTTAAAGCCAAAGCACTTAAGAAAAAGAATCCCCAGCACATCCAAACCATGGGAAGCTTTAAAAAATCTAATGAAAGAACCGTTGTATTTTTTCTAGCAGATTCTTCAATGTCTCTTTGCTCTTGAGACCCCATCAAAATATGGCGTCTCGCAAAAAGAATGATCAATATCACACAGGCAATCAAAGAAGCTACCAGTAAAGCTGTGCGCCAATCATAGAGAGTCGTCACAGCAACTAATACAGCTGGTGAAACAGCCCAACCCAGTGCGCCAGATACCCCATGCATAGAATAGGCATGGGCTACCCGCTCAGGTGAAACGCGTCGATTAATTAAGGTGTAATCAGCCGGGTGAAAAACACCATTACCCAAGCCAGCAAGACACGCGCCAATTAAGAGAGTCCAATAACCATTAGAAAATGCCAGAACTACCGCAGAAACTGCCAACATCCCCACGCCAAAAAATAGAACTTTTAATGGGCCTGAATGATCAACCCAAAAACCTGCTGCTGCTTGCATGATGGTCGAGACAATGAAGAACATCGTCATCAAAAAACCAAGCTCGGCATAACTCAAGCCGAACTCAACCTTCAACCATGGGAATAAGGGCGCTAGGATTAAATGATAAAAGTGGGATGTGCCATGGGCCACACTGATAAGGCCGATGACTTCCGCGTCATTGCGAATGGTCATCGGCCTATGTTACTACTTCTTGATATTGAACGGAAGTCTGAAAACGTTAATGAACAACCCGATCAAATAAGAAACCACCATCTTTATCAACATCCACCGGCACGATGTCCTTAGGTCCAAACTTACCTTCTAAGATCAATCTTGCAACTGGATTTTCAATATATTGCTGGATAGCTCTCTTCAGTGGTCTCGCTCCAAACACAGGGTCATATCCCGCTTCAGCCACTTTAGCCAAAGCCGTATCACTCACTTCCAATACCATTTCCATCTTAGCTAGACGCTCTGTCAAACGTTTCAATTGGATCTTTGCAATCGAAGTGATGTTCTTTTGATCAAGACCATGGAATACCACGATCTCATCGATACGATTCAAAAACTCTGGACGGAAATGATCTTTTACTTCGCCCATCACAGCAGCTTTGAGCTTATCTTGTGGCTGACCACTCATCGACTGAATCATTTGAGAACCTAAATTACTTGTCATGACAATGACTGTATTTTTAAAGTCCACCGTACGACCCTGACCGTCAGTCATGCGACCATCATCAAGGACTTGTAGCAACACGTTAAATACATCTGGATGAGCTTTTTCAACTTCATCCAAAAGGATCACGCTATAGGGTTTGCGGCGAACCAATTCCGTTAGATAGCCACCCTCCTCGTAACCCACATAACCTGGAGGAGCACCAATCAATCTCGCTACGCTATGCTTTTCCATAAACTCGCTCATATCAATACGGATCATGTGCTCATCCGTATCAAATAAGAACTCGGCTAGGGCTTTACATAGCTCAGTTTTACCAACGCCCGTTGGACCCAAGAATAAGAAAGAGCCATATGGCTTACCTTCATCAGATAGACCGGCACGAGAACGACGAATCGCATCTGATACCGCACGGATGGCCTCCTCTTGCCCTACGACGCGGCGATGCAGGAAGTCTTCCATCTTGAGAAGTTTGTCGCGCTCACCTTGCATCATTTTAGAAACAGGTATGCCTGTTGCTCGAGAAACAACTTCAGCAATCTCTTCCGCACCAACATGTGTGCGTAGGAGTTTGTTCTTGCCAGAAGCCAAGCCTTTTTCTTCAGCTACTGCAGCAGTTTTTAATTTACCTTCTAGCTCTGGTAATTTTCCATACTGAAGCTCCGCAACTTGCTCTAACTTACCATCACGCTGTAATTTAATGATCTGAGATCTGACTTTATCAATTTCTTCTTTGATCGAAGCCGTTCCTTGAGCAGCACCTTTTTCGGCTTTCCATACTTCATCCAGGTCAGCGTACTCTTTACCAAGGCGTTTAATTTCTTCTTCGATTAAACCTAAACGCTTTTGAGATGACTCATCTTTTTCTTTTTTAACTGCCTCGCGTTCAATTTTTAATTGAATCAAGCGACGATCTAACTTATCCATCACCTCCGGCTTAGAATCAATCTCCATACGTATGCGTGATGCTGCCTCATCAATCAAATCAATGGCTTTATCTGGTAAGAATCGATCGGTGATATAACGGTGTGATAACTCAGCGGCAGCAACAATCGCTGGATCTGTAATTTCAACTCCATGGTGTAACTCATACTTCTCTTGCAAACCGCGCAAGATGGCAATCGTGTCTTCGACACTGGGCTCATCTACCATCACTTTTTGGAAACGACGCTCCAGAGCTGCGTCTTTTTCAATATATTTACGATATTCATCTAAAGTTGTAGCACCTATGCAATGCAACTCGCCACGAGCCAAAGCAGGCTTTAACATATTGCCCGCATCCATCGCACCATCAGCTTTACCAGCACCCACCATGGTGTGGAGCTCATCAATAAAGACGATTGTTTGCCCTTCATCTTTAGCAACATCACTGAGAACGGCCTTCAGACGCTCTTCAAACTCACCGCGATATTTAGCACCGGCTAGCAATAAAGCCATATCTAATACCAGCACGCGTTTATTTTTTAATGTCTCTGGTACTTCACCATCAACAATGCGCTGCGCTAAGCCCTCCACAATGGCTGTTTTACCGACACCAGGCTCACCAATTAAGACGGGATTGTTTTTAGTTCGGCGTTGCAAAATCTGAATCGCACGACGAATCTCATCATCCCGCCCAATCACAGGATCTAATTTACCTAAGCGTGCACGCTCTGTTAAATCTAAAGTGTATTTTTTAAGGGCTTCACGTTGGTTTTCTGCATCGGGACTATTCACTGATTGACCTCCACGGACCGCTTCAATAGCAGCCTCTAATGTTTTACGACTAATACCTGCTGACTTGATCGCCTTACCTAAATCACCTTTGTCATCTGCAATCACTAATAAAAATAGTTCGCTAGCAATAAAATCGTCACCCCGCTTGCTAGCTTCTTTTTCAGTTAAGTTCAGGTGTGCAGATAAAGATCGCCCCACTTGAACGTCTCCCCCAGTTCCTTGAACTTGAGGCAATTTAGCGATCAAAGCCTGTACCGATTTTTCTAGGGCAGCGACATTGCCACCCGTACGATTAATCAAGGCTTTAATAGTGCTCTCATTTTGTTGCAACATGGCCAATAACAGATGCTCTGATTCAATGTACTGATTGTCAGATGCCAAGGCTAAGCTTTGGGCTTCGCCCAAGGCTTCCTGAAACTTGCTGGTCAATTTATCTAATCTCATAGTGATCTCACATATCCAATAGTTTCTATATGGTCATCAAAGTCATTATTTCAAGTGATTTAGATCAAATAAATCTCACACCTTTATGATGTGGGTATGACTTGGACTTTATATATCTTGGAATGTGCTGATGGGAGCTTTTATACAGGCATCAGTAACGATCTTGATAAGCGAATTAAAGCCCATAATGATGGTCTTGGAGCGAAATATACCCGCGGTAGAGGCCCAGTTCGGCTCCTAGCCAGCAAACTGTTCGAAAGTCGCTCAGAGGCCTCCATTGCCGAATCACTTGTAAAAAAGTTAGCAAAAAACGATAAATTAGGATTCTTTAAGTGAGCCGTGCAGAGTTAAAAGAAATACAAGCCAAAATTCAAGAGTTTTACGAAGCCGTTCAAAACGAGTGGCCAGGCTTTAAGCCACGAATCGGTCAAGAGCAAATGTTTGATGAAATTGCGCAAACTTTCAATCTTGCTAAAGATCCTAAAGATGACCGTGAAGGTGACAATCTTTTAGTCATTGAAGGTAAAACTGGCGTTGGTAAAACTTTGGGCTATTTAATCCCAGCGATTGTTTTTAGCAAGCTACTTCAACGCCGCGTGATCATCAGTACAGCAACCATTGCTCTTCAAGAGCAGCTGATCAATAAAGATCTGCCTGTTTTAAGCAAAATATCCCCTATAGAATTTAATTATGGTCTTGCAAAAGGTCGAGCACGTTACGCTTGTAATATCCGGCTCGAGCAAATCAGCGGCAAGACCAAGCAATCCGCCTTATTTGAGGATGCTAATTGGGATGGGCCACCAAAGGAACAAGACAAAGATCGATTTGCTGAT
The DNA here is from genome assembly GCA_945881875.1 of Polynucleobacter meluiroseus. GTDB lineage: Bacteria > Pseudomonadota > Gammaproteobacteria > Burkholderiales > Burkholderiaceae > Polynucleobacter > Polynucleobacter meluiroseus_A. Next base: position 120,736 of record CAMCVH010000001.1, on the reverse strand, counting down.
GCCCTCACCGCTTTAAATGATGGCAGCTGGAATGGCGAGAAAGACACCGCCCCTCAAGAGGTGACCGATACGATGTGGGGCAGAATCGCTGCTGAACGTAGCTCATGTCTGGGTCGTCACTGTCAGCGCTTTAATGTTTGTCCTTATTTCAATGCCCGACGAGATCTGGTTAAAGCAGATTTGATCATTGCTAATCATGATTTGGTGATATCAACTATTGCATCAGGATCAAAAATTCTTCCGGATGCCACAGAGACCTTATATATTTTTGACGAGGCGCATAACTTACCTTCTGTCGGTATTAAACATTTTGCATCTTCTGTTGGCTTGATTGCCAGCACACGCTGGCTAGAAAAGATCATGTCAGCTGTTTTACGTGCAGATGCCCTGCTACCAGAGTCAAGTGGCAATATCGCTGAAGAGGTGCATGAATTAGTTGAGAGTTTGATCATGCATACCCGCGATATGATCAACACATTAAGAATGTCTAATTTAGTCACTCATGACAATCTCATCTCTCGCTTTAAAAATGGTGAGCTATCAGAGGAATTTGTTAGTTATGCAGAAATCATTGGCCCCTTGGCTAGTGGCTTAAACAATCGCATTGCAAAAATCTTGCAGCAACTGAATGATCTTAGAAATAACAGTATTGATAAAGAGTCATTCAGCCCCTCCATATTAGAAATCGGAAGCTACCAATCGAAGACTGAGAATTTATCTAATACTTGGCATTTGATGCAGTCTGAAGCCGACCCACCTATTGCTAAGTGGTTAGAGTGGCAAGACTTAGGATCTAGCTTTGACTTTAAGCTTCACGCATCTCCGATCAGTGCGGCCCAAAATTTAGCTCAGACACTGTGGACCAAAAGCTCCGCAGCTATTTTGACCTCAGCGACCCTCAGAACAATGGGAGACTTCGAATACTTTTTGAGGCAAACAGGTCTTAATTGGTTTCCTAAGACACGCACTTTTGAAGCGGAGTCCCCATTTAATTATGAAGAACAAGGCACTTTCTCTGTTCCAGATATGTTGGAATGCCCTAGTGCAAATGCGCAAGGGCATACTGAAGAGTTATCAGAGGTCATTCCACGGGAGCTAGCCGATTTAAAACATGGTGCCTTGGTCTTATTTACCTCGAAGAAACAGATGAAACAGGTTTATGAAAATCTTCCTGAAAACTTTTTAAAAGATGTCTTGATGCAAGGCGACCAAACTCGCTCCAAGTTAATTGCTAATCATGAAAAGCGGATTGAGAATGATCAGCGCAGTATTTTGTTTGGAATGCAAAGCTTTGGCGAGGGCATGGATTTACCCGGAAAACTCTGCGAAGTGGTTGTCATCACGAAACTGCCCTTCGCTCCACCTGATTCTCCAGTTGAAGAGGCTAAAGCCGAATGGCTTGAGAGAAATCAAGGCAACCCTTTTTATGAAATCAGTGTTCCTGCTGTGGCATTGAAGTTACAACAATGGGTTGGTCGCGGTATCAGAACAGAAACTGATAAAGCCAAGATTATTGTTTTAGATAAGCGCTTAAAAACTAAGCCTTATGGCAAAAAGTTAATTGCCGGATTACCGCCTTTTAAGCGATTGATGTAATAGCCTGCTTGCTTGAGCAATTGAGAAATTAATCCCATTTTTTTAATGCTTCGTCATCACTTAATCGAGCATCCACCCATCTAGCTCCCTCTGGCGTATCTTCTTTTTTCCAAAAAGGAGCGAGCGTCTTTAAATAGTCCATCACAAACTCGCAAGAAGCAAATGCTTCACCACGGTGGGCACTTGTCACAGCAACTAGAACAATTTGGTCTTCAATGTCGAGTGGGCCAATACGATGGATGATTAAAACTTCATAAATATCCCAACGCGCCTTGGCTTGATCAATGATCTCCTCAAGAGATTTCTCAGTCATGCCTGGGTAATGCTCTAAAGTCATCTTAGATACTTCAGCACCCTCGTTGAGATCTCTCACAGTCCCAATAAAAGCAGCAACAGCGCCAACTCGGGCATCACCTTGCCTGAGCTGTTTAATCTCTGCTGATAAATCGAAGTCTTCTGTTTGAACGCGAACTGGCATGTTGACTCTATGATTCTTTCTTTAATATTCTTTACTAATTAACTAGCCGCCTGTTACCGGCGGGAAGAAAGCCACTTCAGCACCATCTACTAGAGCCGTATCGTCTTCTACCATTTGATGATTGAGAGCTGCTCGCACAGATTTACCTTGTGCCAATGCACCAGCCCAAGGCTCACCTCGAGCTACTAAGAAATCTCTTAGCTGACTAACTGTAGAAATGCCTACAGGCAATTCAACAGCTTCTTGAGAAGTCTTTAAGGTTTCCCTAAGAGATGCGAAAAATTTAAGGTTAATTTTCATAATAGGAAATTAAAACATACCTGAAAAAGGTAGGTATTTAACTAAGTCACCTTTTTTAATCGTTTGTGCGGCTGGATTATCAACAAGACCGTCGGCCCATGATGCACTGGTTAGGACACCCGAGCTTTGATTCGGGAAAAGATCCAAACCGCCCTGCTGATTCATACGAACTCGTAAAAACTCATTACGGCGATCTGCTTTTAACCAATCAAAATCAGCACGCATCATGATGGCTGAGGTTACTTGATTGGTTCGACCTTGTAACTTGGTAATGAATGGGCGAACGAATAGCAAGAAAGTGACATAACTAGAAACTGGATTACCTGGAAGACCCATGAACCAAGTTTCAGCTTGATCCTTTGTGGCATCTTTTTGTTGGATGGCACCAAAAGCCAATGGCTTGCCTGGTTTGATCGCAATCTGCCACATATCCAAACGACCTTCAGCAGAAACAGCTGGCTTGATGTGATCTTCTTCGCCAACGGAAACACCGCCAGAGGTGATGATCAAGTCATGTCCTATGCTGGCGCGTCGCAATGCATCTCTGGTAGCTTCTAGGGTGTCAGGAACAATCCCTAGATCTGTCGCTTCGCATCCCAATGCGCGAATACATGCCAATAAGGTGTCACGATTCGAGTTATAAATACCGCCGGGCTTTAAAGGGTTGCCGGGAAGAGTTAACTCATCACCAGTAAAGAAAGCCGCCACTTTAATTTTTCGATAGACAGGTAATTGGGCATATCCAGCTGATGCTGCCACGCCTAGTTCCTGAGGCCTTAGGAAGCTTCCCTTTGTGAGGCAAACTTGTCCTGCTCTTAAGTCTTCACCCTGCAAACGAATCCATTGACCTTTTTCTGGTAATTCTTGAATAGTGACATGGTCGCCATTGAGCTCGCAAACCTCTTGCATGACCACCGCATCTGCTCCCTCGGGAATGGTGGCACCTGTAAAGATCCTAGCCACTGTGCCAGGTTCTAATTTTTTACCTAAGTGTCCCGCCGGAATACGTTGAGCAATCTTAAGTGAGCAACCTATCTTTTGAATATCAGAGACTCTGACCGCATAGCCATCCATTTGAGTGTTATCCATGGGCGGTACATCCACTTGACTCAATAGATCTTGAGCAAGAACTCGACCTAATGCTTCTTGCGTGGCAACTAGCTCAATCTCTGTTACAGCATGCGCCTGACTCAATAAATGTGACAGAGCTTCAGCTGCCATTTTCATAGGTGGCTTTGAGTTAACTGACTGAGGTACTGTTGATTGATTGTTCATAATATGAGTCTAATGCCATTAAGCTTGTTTTGCAGATAAACCAATGATCTTGATGATGTAATCAGAGATCTCTATATGATTATCCAAATCTAAAACAGTGACATCACGATTCAATGCTGGTTGTTGATTTGCTTTAGCGCCACCAGGAAATGCAATTGCTTGAATATGTTGATCGGTATTGGCTTTGCATGGATTACTGACGCAAGGCTCATGTTCAGCACGCCATAATTCAATTTTAGGAATTTCAGCATCTTTAAAACCTTCAACCACAACCAGGTCACATGGTGAAAGATGACTGATTTGCTCTTGGATACTCGGTTCTTTTGACTCATGCAACTCGTGCATCAAGACCCAGCGCTGATCCGAAACCAAAAGGATTTCTCTTGCGCCAGCTTCACGATGTCTATGTGAATCTTTACCTGGGCGATCAATATCAAAATGATGATGCGTATGTTTGATTGCTGAAATCACCAAAGAGCGCGATGTCAGCTCGGCAATAACTTTTTCAATCAATGTTGTTTTACCAGTACCTGAGTAAGCCACAAAACCAATGACTGGATAAGCGAACGGTGAGCTTGATCCACTCTTATTAGCTGAATCATTGGCAGAGTTATTAGTTAAGTTAATGTTATGACCACTCATAGAGCAGATTACAAGCCAGTATGCGTTGCAATAAAGGTTTTTACTTGATTGGTATCAACTGGCATTTCAACAACCCTTTGAGGCAAGTCCTCAACACCAATGAAGGCTGCTGGGCAGTCTGGGAGTCGGCCTAGAGCTTCTTCAATAGTTTCGGCAAATTTAATGGGCAAGGCAGTTTCTAAAACTAACATCGGTATGTTGCTTTGAAGATTTTCTCTGGCTACTTTGACACCATCAGCTGTGTGCGTATCAATCACAACGTTGTATTTAGCATGGATGTCTCTGATCGTATCCAAGCGGTTTGAATGAGTGCTCTTACCTGATACAAAACCATATTGAGCAATAGTTTTGTAGGCCGGATCATTAGAGAGATCGAAGCCACCTTTAGTTTCAACATCCTTGAACATTTGCGCTGTTCGCGCTGCATCACGACCCACTAAGTCGTAAACAAAGCGCTCAAAGTTGCTTGCCTTAGAAATGTCCATGGATGGGCTAGTTGTATGGAAAGTTTCCGCTGATTGCCGCGCGCGATAAACACCCGTTTTAAAGAATTCATCTAAAACGTCGTTTTCATTAGTTGCTACCACTAATTTTTCAATCGGCAATCCCATCATGCGAGCAATATGCCCTGCACAAACATTACCGAAGTTGCCAGATGGTACGCAGAAAGAAACTTTCTCTGTGCTATTTTTAGTCGCCAACAAATAGCCCTGGAAATAATAAATCACCTGAGCAACCACACGCGCCCAATTTATGGAGTTCACTGTGCCAATTTTTTGCTGGGCTTTAAAAGTAAGATCATTACTGACAGCTTTAACAATGTCTTGGGCATCATCAAATACGCCAGTAATGGCAATATTAAAAATATTCTCATCTTGTAAAGAGTACATTTGAGCCACTTGAAAGGCGCTCATTTTTCCCTTAGGTGAAAGCATAAATACGCGCACGCCTTTTTTTCCACGCATTGCATATTCAGCAGCACCACCGGTATCTCCAGATGTCGCACCTAGGATGTTGAGTTCTTGCCCTCTTTTATTGAGGGTGTATTCAAAAAGATTACCTAAAAGCTGCATGGCCATATCTTTGAATGCCAACGTCGGGCCATTAGACAAGCTCAATAAGCCTAAACGTGTACCATCCTCATCACCCAACCAATGAATCGGCGTGATGTCTTCAGCGCGATCATCAGAGCGTCCATTGGAATAGACTTGAGCCGTATAAGTTTTTTTAACTAATGCTTTAAGATCCGCCGGTGGAATGTCGTCACAATAAAGACTCAAAACTTCAAATGCCACATCTGCATAAGACATGCCGCGCCAGGCATCTAGTTGTGCAGCACTGACTTGCGGATACTGGTCGGGCAAAAACAAACCACCATCAGCAGCTAAACCACCCAATAGGATTTCTGAGAAAGTTTGCTGAGCATTGTGGCCGCGAGTAGATAAGTAATGCATGATTTTCTTTTTATGAATTTATTAATTACTTTTGTTATTTGTATTTCTTGATTTAACTCAGATTTTCTAAACGAATCTTAGTAACTGAACCCTCAACAGTTTTTAAGGTCTCAATTTTTTCAATCGCAGTCAAGATGCGCTTCTCTTTAGTCTCATGCGTCAACATGATGAGATCAGTTTGGTTCTCACCATCATCTGCTTCACGTTGCAACATGGCATCGATAGAAATACCGTTATCAGCCAAGATGCGAGTAATGTCAGCTAACACCCCTGCGACATCAGCTACTCTGAGTCTTAAATAGTAGCTTGTTGTGATTTCACCAATAGGCAATACAGTCGTATTAACCACTGAACCTGGTTGGAATGCTAAATGCGGTACGCGATGATCTGGGTCCGCTGTTTGAAGACGTGTGACATCCACCAAATCAGCAATCACCGCCGAGGCTGTTGGTTCTGCTCCAGCGCCCTTACCGTAATACAAAGTCGTACCAATTGCATCACCCATGACTTGAACAGCATTCATGGCGCCTTCTACGTTAGCGATCAAACGCTTGGTAGGGATCAAGGTTGGGTGAACGCGTAGCTCAATACCATCATCTGTTTTCTTAGTGATGCCCAGCAACTTGATTCTGTAACCAAGTTGCTCAGCATATTTGATATCTACCGCTGAAAGCTTGGTGATGCCCTCAACATAAGCTTTATTAAATTGCATCGGAATACCAAATGCAATCGCACTCATGATCGTTACTTTATGAGCAGCATCCATACCTTCGATATCAAATGTTGGATCAGCCTCTGCATAACCCAAACGCTGCGCTTCTTTAAGAACAACATCAAAATCAAGACCCTTGTCTCGCATTTCTGACAAGATAAAGTTGGTTGTGCCATTGATGATGCCGGCAATCCACTCAATGCGATTAGCTGTTAAACCTTCGCGAAGAGCTTTGATGATCGGAATGCCGCCAGCTACAGCCGCTTCAAAGTTAACGGTCACGCCCTTAGCTTGAGCAGCTGCAAAAATTTCGTTACCGTGAACAGCTAACAAAGCTTTATTAGCTGTGACCACATGTTTACCTTGATTGATGGCAGCCAACACCAATTCTTTAGCAATGCCATAACCACCAATTAACTCAACCACCACATCAATCTCAGGATCATTAACAACTATTTTGGCATCATTGACTACCTTAGCGCGTCCCTTGACTAACTCTTCCGCGCGCTTGGTATCTAAATCAGCAACTGTATGGACTTGAATACCACGGCCAGCACGTCGCTTGATCTCTTCTTGGTTACGTTCTAAAACAGTGAACACTCCACCACCAACAGTACCAATGCCTAATAGACCAACTTGAATAGGTTTCATGAATAAATGCTCTTACTTAATAAATGTGAATAAATAGGTTTCTAGCTTATTACTTGTAACTTACTTCTTGCCAAACTTCTTACGATAGCGCTCTAAGAATTTAGCTAAGCGACCAATAGCCTCACGCAATACATCTTCGTGCGGCAAGAAAACAATTCTGAAATGATCTGGTTTTGGCCAATTAAAGCCGCTACCCTGAACTAATAAAACTTTTTCTTCGCGTAAGAAATCTGCGATGAATTCTTGATCGTTTATAATCGGATACATATCCGGATCCAATTTTGGGAAAAGATATAAAGCTGATTTAGGTTTGACACAGGTAACACCTGGTATCTGAGTAACCAATTCCCAAGCAAGGTCACGTTGACGACGTAAACGTCCACCCTCTGCAACCAAATCATTGATGCTCTGATAACCACCTAATGCCGTTTGAATGGCATATTGCCCTGGGACGTTGGCACACAAGCGCATGGACGAAAGCATATTGAGGCCTTCGATGTAGTCTTGAGCGCGGCTCTTATCGCCAGATATCACCATCCAACCCGAGCGATAACCACAAGAGCGATAGTTTTTTGATAGCCCGTTAAAAGTAACAGTCACTACATCTTTCGACAATGAACCAATAGAGGTATGTTTCTCACCATCGTAAAGAGTTTTGTCGTAAATCTCATCAGCGAATATGATCAAACCATGTTCACGAGCCAGTGCGATGATTTGCTCAAGGACATCATTACTGTAGAGCGCCCCAGTAGGATTATTAGGATTAATAACAACAATTGCTTTGGTATGAGGAGTGATCTTTGATTTGATATCAGCGATATCAGGTGACCATTCTTTTGACTCATCACACAAGTAATGTTTAGGCGTGCCGCCTGACAAACTCACAGCAGCAGTCCAAAGTGGATAGTCAGGCGCTGGAACTAAAACCTCATAACCGACGTTGAGAAGTGCGTTCATTGCCAAGACAATTAATTCTGATACACCATTACCTGTATAGATGTCATCTAAGGTCACGCCATCGATGCCTTTCTCTTGGCAGTAATGCATGATGGCTTTGCGTGCAGAAAAGATACCTTTTGAATCAGAATAAGCGGCAGAATTCGGTAAGTTGCGGATCATATCCAACTGAATCTCTTCTGGAGGATCAAAACCAAATACTCCAACGTTACCAATGTTCAGCTTGATGATCTTTTGGCCCTCTTCCTCCATCTGCTGAGCGAGCTCGAGCACTGGACCACGAATGTCGTAACAGACATTATTTAACTTGGAGGATTTTTTAATTTCTTTCACAATAGCCACTCAGAATCTAATAAGAACACTATAAAGTCTTAATTTATCTATAATTTTACAATTATGACAGAGCCTGAGGGGATACCCAAATGAAACTACAGCCAGATCGCCAGCCCACCCTCAACACAGTCTCTGCTTACGGCCCTAATTACATCGAAATTAATGCCACGCGCTATGAAACCTCTCTGATTTTGCAGCCAGAGGGACCCGTTACGAGCTGGACATGTCGAAGCTTTAACGACCTTACTATTCAGGATTTTGAAGCCATTGCTTTAAAAAAGCCTGCTTTAGTCATTTTTGGTAGTGGCTCAAAGATCCAATTTCCAAGACCTGAGTTAATTGCACCCCTGATAAAAGCAAAAATTGGTATTGAAACCATGGACTTACAGGCCGCCTGTCGCACCTACAACGTCCTCATGGCTGAAGGACGCAATGTTCTAGCAGCCTTGATCATGGATAAGTAAGATATAAATCAAAGAGTTTCGTTGCTAACTCTGATATAAATACAGTTATAGTCAGAATAAATTAGAAATTTGGAGCCTGTATGACTGCTGTACTTGGAAAACCTATCCCTTACTTTGAAATACCAGCCACGAGCAATTTGGTATTTAATCCAAACGCATGCCAAGGTCGTAAAGTGGTGATGTATTTCTACCCCAAAGATGCGACTCCGGGCTGTACTGTTGAATCAATGGAATTTAGGGATGCGATTGATGACTTTACGAGAGCTAATACGCTCATTGTTGGTATCTCTAGGGATAACCTGAAGTCTCATGAGAGCTTCAAAAGTAAGATTGAATTGCCATTCGAATTGGTTGCAGATACAGAAGAGGTTCTTTGCCAGATGTTTGGCGTGATAAAAATGAAGAATATGTATGGCAAGCAAGTCCGTGGTATCGAAAGAAGTACCTTTTTGATCGATGAAGAAGGAGTTCTCAGACATGAGTGGCGTGGTCTCAAAATACCAGGGCACGTTGCTGATGTTTTAAAGGCTGCTCAATCTTTGTAATTTAATTTTTACCAATATAATCAAGATGATTGATTTGTCATACAAATTAAGATAACTTACCTCACAGATGTTAAAAAACACCCTTACCTCGATAACCGCCACCACCCTAGGTAGGCGGTTTTTTCTTTATTAGGAGACCTCCGGAATGCCTTTGCCACCAATCCCAACCCAAGCCGCCGATAAATTAGATATTAGCAAGCAAGTAAAAGCCAATTTAAAAAAGCGCCCTAAAAGAGTTGAGGTTGAGTCTGATATTGAAGTTGAAGATTTAGAAATATCAGAAATTCAGGTCAGCGATGACCTCTCTATGGATACTGATGAATTGAGCAGCTATTCTCTAGCAGATCTTGCTATTGAAAAGATGCAATACACGAAGCCTAAAAAGGCTTCCGTAGCGACTGTTACAAAACCTTCCACTCGTGTTAGAAACATACCCGATGATGGTGTTATCCGCTTATTTGTTTTAGATACTAATGTGCTGATGCATGACCCATCTGCTCTTTTCCGTTTTGAAGAACACGATGTGTATCTACCGATGATGACTCTTGAAGAGTTAGATAACCACAAAAAAGGAATGAGTGAAGTCGCTCGCAATGCTCGTACGATCAGCCGCTCTTTGGATCAGTTGGTCTCTAACACCAAGGGTGTTTTAGAGGATGGTATTCCGCTTAATAAGCTAGGTAACAAGGAAGCAACTGGTCACCTCTATTTCCAAATCGAACTGAATGACATCAGCCTTCCAGAGGGTTTACCTACTGGTAAAGCTGACAATATGATTTTGGGAGTGGTTAGAGAGCTACAAAAGAGCCGCAAAGATCGCCAAGTTGTACTGGTATCAAAAGATATCAATATGCGTATCAAGGCCCGTGCTCTTGGTTTGCCTGCAGAAGATTATTTTAATGACCAGGTTTTAGAAGACCGTGACTTGATGTACTCCGGAGTGCTTCAGTTGCCAGTTGATTTCTGGCCAAAGCATGGCAAAGATATGGAAAGCTGGAGTGACACCAAATCAGGCACGATGTTCTATCGAGTCACAGGACCGACTGTTTCTCATATGATGGTGAATCAATTTGTTTACCAAGAAAATTCTGATGGTGGCTCACCCTTCTACGCTCAAGTTAGAGAAATTCAGGGTAAAACAGCGCTTCTTCAAACTCTGAAAGATTTTTCTCATCAGAAGAATAATGTTTGGAGTGTGACAGCACGCAACCGTGAGCAAAACTTTGCTCTTAATTTATTAATGAATCCTGATGTTGATTTTGTTACTTTGCTTGGGCAAGCTGGTACAGGTAAAACTTTACTAGCTTTAGCAGCAGCTCTTGAGCAAGTGCTTGATAGCAAGCGTTATACAGAAATCATCATCACTCGTGCAACCGTACCGGTTGGTGAAGATATTGGTTTCCTACCAGGCACCGAAGAAGAAAAAATGCAACCTTGGATGGGTGCCTTTGACGATAACTTAGAGGTACTTCAGCGCAATGAGGATGGTGCTGGCGAATGGGGTCGAGCAGCTACTCAAGAATTGATCCGCTCTCGTATCAAAGTAAAGAGTATGAGTTTCATGCGTGGTAGAACTTTTGTTAGTAAGTTCTTAATCATCGATGAAGCACAAAACTTAACACCAAAACAAATGAAGACCTTGGTGACCCGAGCAGGTCCAGGTACTAAGATTGTTTGCTTGGGCAATATCGCTCAGATTGATACGCCATACTTAACCGAGGGCTCATCAGGCTTAACCTACGTAGTCGATCGCTTCAAAGGATGGCGTCATAGCGGCCATGTTACATTGGCTCGTGGAGAGCGTTCACGTTTGGCTGATCACGCAGCAGAGGCTCTTTAAAACAGTGAGGGCGCTGTGATTTTAAGACTCTCAAGCCCACCCTCATTGTTGACAGCGCTTCAGTTCATGAAGCGCATCTTGATGATTGGCACAAGCTTAAGTATTCTTTCTGCTTGTGCCATTTTTCCAAGGATGTCTTCACTACCGGATTTCAGTAAAGAAGTATCAGCAGGACTTGAGGATGTATCCATTGCAGCAATTGGCTTGGTTGGCATCCCTTATCGCTACGGTGGCAATACACCCAAAGGTGGATTTGACTGTAGCGGCCTCATTGGCTATGTCTACAACAATGCCGCTGATAAGAAGTTACCTCGTACAACAGCAGAGATTGCGAAGACTGGTCAATCCTTAGGTAATCAAACGCCTGCTCCGGGAGATTTGGTATTTTTTAATACTGATGGTAGTTCTCACTCACACGTTGGTATCTATGTAGGCAAGGGTCGATTTGTTCATGCACCATCCAAGGGAGGCACTGTGCGATTAGAAAAAATCACAACGCCTTACTGGTCAGAAAGATATACAGAAGCTAGGCGCGTGATCGCCAAGAATTAAAACTTAAGAAGCTTAGAACGGCTCGTATCCGCCTGATGATTGAACTTGACCGTGAGCCAAGTTATCAAATTTAGTAAATTGGCCTTGCCAACTCATCTTGATCGTACCAATTGGGCCGTTACGTTGTTTAGCCACAATGATCTCAGCAATACCTTTTTCCGGCGATGTCTCTGGGTGATAAACCTCATCACGATAGATAAATAAAATCACATCAGCATCTTGTTCGATAGCGCCAGATTCGCGCAAGTCAGACATGACCGGACGTTTATTAGGTCTTTGCTCTAAACCACGATTTAACTGAGATAAAGCAATCACAGGGCACTGTAATTCTTTTGCTAAAGATTTGAGTGATCGAGAAATCTCTGAGATTTCAGTAGCGCGATTCTCACCACTAATGCCAGAGTTACCACTCATTAACTGGATGTAGTCAATCACAATCAAACCTAATGTGCCAAACTTTCGTGAGATTCTTCTGGCTCTGGCGCGCAACTCTAAACTGCTAAGAGCGCCAGTTTCATCAATCATGATGTTGGCCTCATTCAAACGAGAAATCGCCTCAGTGATCTTTGGCCATTCATCTTCATTCAACTTACCTGTTCTCATACGAGACTGGTCAATACGTCCGACTGAACCCAAGATACGAGATGCTAATTGAGAGGCGCCCATTTCCATTGAGAAAATAAGAACTGGTAAACCTTCTTTAATCGCGACGTTCTCAGCAATATTGACAGCTAAACTGGTCTTACCCATCGAAGGACGGCCAGCAACAATCACGAGATCACCCTTTTGCAAACCACTAGTTTGACGATCTAAATCAATAAAGCTGGTCGCAACACCAGTCACATCTGTAGAACCCTGACGATGGTAGAGCTCATCAATTCGTTTTACAACATCAGTTAACAAGGGTGCGATTTCGAAGTAATCCGTTTTACCGCGATGGCCCTCTTCACCAATAGCTAAGATACTTGCCTCAGCTGTATCCAAAATTGTTTGAACAGAGCGACCATCGGGTGTGAAAGCACTGCCCGCAATATTGTCTGAAGTTTGGATCAAGCGACGCAGAACACTGCGATCGCGCACGATCTCAGCGTAACCACGAATATTAGAAGCGCTGGGTGTTGATTGAGCTAAGGCATTGAGATAATCAATGCCAATCGTCTCACCACCACCCTGAGTTTTCATGGCCTCTGAAACAGTGATCACATCAGCGGGCATGATCTCACCCACCAATTTACCAATCACTCGGTAAATCAAACCATGATCAGGTCGATAGAAATCTTTTTCTGTGAGTACATCACCCACTCTATCCCATGCAGAGTTGTCCAAAAGCAAACCGCCGAGCACCGATTGCTCGGCCTCGACGGAATGCGGAGGTACTTTTAAAGCTTGAACCGCTGTATCAATCATGAGATATCAGGAGATATCGTTTTTATGATTAATTAAGCCTGCTCACCAATCACTTGGACAGTAATTTCAACAACTACGTCTGTGTGAACAGCGACAGATAACTTATGCTCACCAACGATCTTTAAAGGACCTGTTGGCATACGAACTGAAGCTTTCTCAATAGTGAAACCTTGGGCCTTTAGAGCATCAGCTACGTCATGGTTAGTAACTGAACCAAACAAACGGCCATCAACACCAGCTTTTTGTTTGATTGGAAGTACTAGACCAGTTAGCTTAGCGCCAACAGCTTGTGCAGCAGCCAATTTCTCAGCAGCCAGTTTCTCTAACTCAGCACGCTTGGCTTCAAACTCAGCAATAGCTGTCGTTGTTGCACGGCGAGCCATACGTTGTGGGATTAAAAAGTTACGAGCAAAACCATCTTTAACGCGAACAACGTCGCCTAAGTTACCAAGGTTAGCTACTTTTTCTAGGAGAATAATTTGCATAGTGACTCCTGATTAGTTCTTATGTTGGTCAGTGAAAGGCATCAAAGCTAAGAAGCGCGCGCGTTTGATAGCAGTATCAAGTTGGCGCTGATACAAAGCTTTAGTACCAGTTAAACGTGCCGGCGTGATCTTACCGTTCTCACCGATGAAGTCACGAAGTGTGTCGACATCTTTGTAATCGATTTGATCAACCTTTGCAGCTGTGAAGCGGCAGAAACGTTTACGTTTGAATAATGGGTTTTGTGCTGGACGCTTGTTCTTGCGGTCATCACCTTTTTTTACGAATGCCATGATGTTTCCTTTTTACAATTCAATTTGCGTGATATGAAAGACGAGTCGCTGACTGCGCAGGCTTTTATGAGTTAAAAATCCTTCAAATCTAGCTGACCTTCCCAAATCCATCTGATCAAGTTTTTCGTGAACTGATCCGATAGCCATCGCTTCGATACTCATTTTGACTTTCCTTGCACTACCGGCTTCTTGAACATCGCCACTATGTTCTAGTTGGCATTCAATCACAGGTATTCCGGCAGGGGTATATCTAAGAGCTTCCCGAGCGACAAGGGCGGCAGTTAGGATGAAATGATTCAACCCAAACCCGCTCAGTGCCTAATTAGGCAGCAGGCGCCTCCGTTGCTTGAAGAGCTTTACGAGCTTCTTCACGTTCAACTTGCTTCATCATGATTGAAGGCTCTGTTTCAGCTTTCTTTGCTTTGATAACCAAGTGACGCAATACAGCATCGTTGAACTTAAAGCCGTGCTCGAGTTCATCAAGAGTGGTTTGGCCACACTCAATGTTCATGCAAACGTAGTGAGCTTTAGCTAGCTTGTCGATCATGTAAGCCATCTGACGACGGCCCCAGTCTTCAACGCGGTGAACTTTGCCACCTTGAGTTGTAATAGTACTTGTGTACTTTTCAACCATGGCAGGTACTTGCTCGCTTTGGTCCGGATGGACGATAAAAACGATTTCATAATGACGCATTACTAACTCCTTATGGATAAAAGTCACCTGGGCGTCTCAATCAACTGAAATTAGTCGATTGACCAGTGTGACAAGGTAAAAAACTACAGCCTTATATTGTAGCAAAAATACTTTGCCAATCATCAGTTTTCCTGGAATTTGCCTCTAAAAGTGCCAATTGAAGGGCAATTCTGGCTTTTGCAGGGTTCAAATCCCTTGCTGTTAACCAATTCCAAGCCACATCTGGCTCGGAAACCTCCGAAAACACCGCCCCGGCGCCAGTTCGAGAGGATCGAACGACTGCAATACCTGCTTCAGCGGCCAAAATCAGGTGTTGAGCTAGATTTTCATGAACGCTGCCCTGCCCTGTACCTGCAATCACGATTCCTTCCACACCCTGGCTTGACAGCATGTCCACCAAACGACCGCTGGCACCGCCATGACTGGTGATGATCTCAATCCAAGGCCAAACCATTTGCGTCGGTAAATTTAAGTCTGCTTGGCGTTTTTGGATGGGTCCGTCCAGCTCTCTGGCGTTAACAACTAGAGCATCCATGGCATGGGTATGTTGTTTGGATAAGTCTCTTGCTAAGCAAGGTTTACCTGCCATCACAGCCAAAATACCGTACTGTTCGGCCTCTTTTGCTTCTTTAGCCAAATAAAGAGCCGCTCTCAGATTGGTGGGGCCATCAGCATGCTCAGCGTTGGCGGGCAACATGGCGCCAGTCAGAACAACCGCTTTTCTGAAATGGCTTGCAAGCTTGCCCAGTGTGGCATGAAGGAAGACCCCTGTCTCTTCCATGGTGTCAGTACCATGGGTAATAACAATGCCAGTAACGTCTTCTCGCTGTAGACCAGCTTTAACCGCCCAAGCCAGTTGCATCATGAGCTCCTCGTTCATATGGCGGCTATCCATATTCGCCACTTGAATAGTCTCAATTTGCCCAAAGTCACTTTCAAGCTCCAAAGCCTCTACCAAACCATGGGCTGAGATCTGGCCAGCCTGGTATGACAGGGGCTTTTGGGGGTCACTGGCTAAACCAGCAATCGTACCGCCCATGCCCAAAACTAATAAATTTACAGAATTCATATAAAACATTATCAATGGGTATTGCATCTTTAGAAATCACTGTATAGAATCACAGCATGGATACAAACACAGCAAAACCTAAATTGACGGCTCGCCAAGAAGAAATCTTGGGGCTTATTTCGGACGCCATTTCTCGAAGTGGCTTACCACCAACTAGAGCAGAAATTGCGACGCGCCTTGGTTTTGCTTCAGCTAACGCAGCAGAAGAGCATCTTCGAGCCCTAGCTCGCAAAGGTTATGTTGAATTAACGCCCGGAACTTCACGAGGCATTAAGTTATCAAAGCAGTTCACCTTACCTTTAGCAGCACTTCAGCAATTAACGCTTCCTTTGATTGGTCGAGTCGCTGCTGGTTCACCGATCTTGGCAGTGGAGCATATTCAAAAACAAGTTCCCTGCGATCCATCTTTGTTTACCAAAGGTGCTGATTATTTATTGCAAGTACGCGGCATGAGTATGCGTGATGCCGGTATTTTAGATGGCGACTATCTCGCCGTTAAAAAGGCTAGTGAAGCCCGCAATGGTGAAATCGTTGTAGCGCGCTTGGATGATGAAGTCACCGTAAAGCGTTGGTCACAATCTAAAGGTCCTCATGGTATGAAGATTGAGTTGATTGCTGAGAATCCAGACTTTGAAAATATTTTGGTTGATCCACGTCGTGATGAAATTACGATCGAAGGTTTAGCTGTCGGTTTGATTAGACCCGGCGGTCTTTAATCTAAAGTGATTGAGGTTTAGCTTCTTAATAAATAGAAGCTTCACCATCTGGGCGATTCTTAAATCGTTTGTGCACCCAGTAATATTCTGCAATTCGTGGTCTGATCACGTCCTCAAATGATTGATTCATACGAGCAGTATCTGCAAGTGGATCATCTGTCGGAAAATCTACCCAAGGCTTGCCAACGTGGCAATCATACCCAGAGCCATCTTCACGTAAAACTGTAAAGATTGGACACACTTCAGCGCCAGCCACTTTAGCCATTTTAGAAACAGATAAGACTGTGTTGGTGGAAACGCCAAAGAATGGGACGAACTCAGAATCTTTTCGACCTAAGTCCATATCAGGTGACAAACAAACAAAGGTACCCTTGCGTGCTTCACGAAGTAATTCGCGACCATGGTGTTCACGTAATAACATCTTGGCACCAAAACGTTCACGCCATTTTTTAATGCGCGGCTCAAAGTAATCGTTCTTCATGAATATATAAAGTGTGATGCCAGGTGCAGCTTTTATTTTTTTCAGGTGCATGGTGATAGCTATGAGCCCAGCTTCAATACCCATCAAGTGCATGCTGACATAAATACGTGACTTACCGTCATTCATGTCAACCTGCGGAATCACTGTTACAAATTCATTGATCGATTTTTCTGAACCTAACCACAAGCGACCACGCTCAGCAAAACTTCTGCCCATCAAGCGCCAGTTTTTTGCGGCAATAGCATCACGCTCTTCTTGGCTTAGATGAGGGAAGCAAGCTTTTAGATTGGCATTAATAATCTTCACGCGTGACTTAGAGAACTTGGGTGCTACGGCAGCGATGCCATAACCAATAGCTACCACCCATGAATATGGAATGACTGCTAAGAACCACAATAAAGCGTGCGCTAGAAGATTAATGATTGTTTTCACAAAGAAGATTTTCTCATGAACACCCCATGATTGAGGGTTTTATAACCTTACGCCCTACTCAGCATCATTTTTGATGATTTGCAATTAACTTATAAAAAATATAAATTAACTTGAGTCAATCGATTGCTAAAGGCATTATTAATTATGAATACGCACGAAGAATTTCAACAAAAATTCATTGAAGAAAAAAAACAAATGAAACAAGATTTTCTAAATTTTGAGAACCGCATCATTAAAAAATTAAGCGTTAGATTTATTCTTATAGATATAACTTTTGGCTTGATCACCATAGTGGCAATGATTTACTTTCATCAAAATCCCTAAACAGTTCCCATAAAGCAAATGGCCCCTCAGCAAGGGGCCATTTTTATTTGGGGTGGCTGATGGGGCTCGAACCCACGACAACAGGAATCACAATCCTGGACTCTACCAACTGAGCTACAGCCACCATAGAGAATCGAAATTATAACTCGTCTGAGTCCTCTTGTTCAACATACATCCGCAATTCTTTGTTGGCATCTTCAAAAAAGGCTCTGATGTCCCCTTCAGTCTTGACTGCACCCAACAAGCGGTAGTCGGATAGCTTTCTGCGCCAATGCTTAGAACCACCCTTTCCGTGAGCCAAGCCCAAGATATGTCGAGTAATAGCTGCCATGTGAAAGTGTTCTTGCTTAGCCTCGCAAGTATTTAACCAACGAGTACATTGTTTGATTAATTCCTCAGTAATGCGATTCCATTGATCAACACCAAAAAATGATCCAAAAGCTTGACCATCCGTTTTTAACATTTCATCCCAATCCAACATGATCCCAGGCGTATGGTAAGCCGCTCTACCAATCATGAAACCATCGAAGTCATGCCAATATCTGGCAATGTCACCATTAGTTTCAAGACCACCGTTTAACAAAACTTTTAGATTGGGGAAATGTTTTTGAGCATCGATGCGAAGTTGTTTCGCTACCTCGTATCGTAGTGGCGGAATCGTACGATTTTCTTTAGGCGACAATCCTTTTAAGATGGCATTGCGTGCATGAATAGATACTTGGCTCGCACCAGCTTCTGCCACCTTACAAATAAAGTCTAATGTGAATTGGTAATCATTGGCTTGATTGAGAACATCCATATCATTCAAGCCAATACGATGTTTGACGGTGATGGGTATATCTACCGCATCCTTCATTGCTTTAACGCAGTCCGCCACCAAATCTGGTTCAGCCATCAAGCATGCTCCAAACGATCCACGTTGCACTCGCTCAGAAGGACAACCACAGTTAAGGTCTACCTCGTTGTAACTCCACTGCTGAGCTAATAATGCCGACTTGGCTAGATCATCAGGTTCACTACCACCCAACTGTAAAACTACGGGATGCTGAACCTCATCAAAATCTAAATGACGTGGTACGTCGCCATGAATCAACGCGCCAGTTGTCACCATCTCGCTATAGAGAACTGC
Source organism: Polynucleobacter meluiroseus (assembly GCA_945881875.1). Taxonomy (GTDB): domain Bacteria; phylum Pseudomonadota; class Gammaproteobacteria; order Burkholderiales; family Burkholderiaceae; genus Polynucleobacter; species Polynucleobacter meluiroseus_A. The sequence goes on along the minus strand of CAMCVH010000001.1, from coordinate 101,909 downwards.
GTCTTTAGTCAGACTGCGATGGAAGGTTCGGCACTGACGATCAGTCCAATCCATCATTGGGGCAACGGCTAAACGTTTAGGAGTAATTGACATGATGCGATTTTATAGAGAAAGTACAAACGAGCTCTGAAACTGATGTTCCATCTGAGTCACAGGATCTCTGAAACTCAGTTGTTTAGCTAAGAGTTGCAAAGGCTCTGAGAAATCTTTACCCATTTTGGGTTGTGGGACTATGTTTGGATAAATCTTGTCATGTTTGATCGGCATCCCTAATGCATTCATATGCACCCTTAATTGATGCTTCTTACCAGTACCAAGTTCTAACTGATATCTAGCCCACGGCTTGCTCACTTCCAACAATTGAATGACCGTGTCTGAATTAGGTTCACCAGGAACTTCTTGCATCTGAATAAAAATATCAGATTCTTCAATTCTGCTAATGCGCTCGATTGGGAACTGATGTTTCAGATGCTCTTGATAAGGCGCAATTGCTTCATAAGTCTTTTTGATTTGACGCTCTCTAAATAAAACTTGATAGAGGTTACGATCTTGCGCTCTTTTTGAGAAAGCCACTAAACCAGCAGTCTCTCGATCGATTCTATGTATCGGAGTTAAATCTTTAATACCTGTTTTATTTTTAAGGCGCACGAGTAGCGTTTCTTGTAAGTAATGTCCTGCAGGAGTCACAGGTAAAAAATGAGGTTTATCAGCAATCAATAAATGATCATCTTCGTAAATTATCAATTCTTGAAATGGGATCGATTCCTCTATTTCAATACTTCGGTAGTAGTAGATGAAAGTGTTTTCTTGACATGGCGCTTGAGAGTCTTGAGGGATACCCTCCTCATCTAGAACGAGGCCTTGATCCATCCTCTTAGCCCATTCCACTTTTGGGATTTGAGGAAACTTTTCAACAAAAAAATCAATTAAATAGATATAGGACTTTTCAGTATTTTTTACAAATACTTTACTGGGACCAACGCCATTTTTAATGTCCATGATGGTTTGTTTTATTAATTTCTGTTTTAGAAACCATAAAGCCGCAACTTGATGGTTGCGGCTTTATGGTTTTTTTCTATTGCTAATTAAACGCTAGAAGGACGACCCGCCTTCTTACGCTCATTTTCTTTCAAATAACGCTTACGAATACGGATGCTCTTTGGTGTTACTTCAACCAATTCATCTTCAGCAATAAATTCTACTGCGTACTCTAAAGACATCTGAATAGATGGTACTAAGCGAACAGCTTCATCAGTACCTGAAGCACGAACGTTAGTTAATTGCTTACCCTTAATCGGGTTCACAACTAAGTCATTATCACGACTATGAATACCAATCACCATACCTTCGTACAGATTATCACCAGGAACTACGAACATGCGTCCACGATCTTGTAGCTTCCATAAAGCGTAAGCAACAGCTTCACCATCGTCTTGAGAAATCAAAACGCCGTTATGACGCTCACCAACCATACCTTCTCTCATTGGGCCATAAGCATCAAATGTATGACTCATCAAACCAGTACCACGAGTCATCGTTAAGAAGTCGCCTTGGAAACCGATCAAACCACGCGCTGGAATTCTGTACTCAAGACGTGTACGACCTTTACCGTCTGAAACCATGTCCTGAAGTTCGCCTTTACGCTTACCTAACTCTTCCATCACGCCACCTTGTGTGGTGTCTTCAACGTCAACTGTTAAGTTTTCGAACGGCTCCATCTTCACACCATTTTCTTCATGGAAAACAACGCGCGGACGAGAAACAGCTAATTCGTAACCTTCACGACGCATGTTTTCAATCAAGATAGTCAAGTGCAATTCACCACGACCTGAAACTTCAAATACGGTGTCGTCTGGTGTGTCATTAACGCGCAAAGCCATGTTTGACTTCAACTCACGTTGTAAACGATCACGAATCTGACGACTTGTAATGAACTTACCTTCACGACCAGCCAATGGGCTGGTGTTCACCATGAAGTTCATGGTTAATGTTGGCTCATCCACTTTTAGCATCGGCAATGCTTCAACTTTGTCCGGTGAACAAACTGTTGTACCAATAGCTAGATCTTCAATACCGTTAATGAGAACGATGTCTCCAGAAGCAGCTTGATCAACCTGAACACGCTCTAAGCCTTGGAATTTCAATACCTGGTTAACACGACCATTGAATGGTGTGCCATCAGGACCGTTTTGACAAATGACTGACTGACCTGTTTTAACTGTACCGCGGCTGATACGTCCAACACCAATCTTGCCAACGTAGCTGTTGTAGTCAATCGATGAAATTTGGAACTGTAAAGGACCATCTGGATCTTCATCACGAATCGGTACATATTTCAAAACAGTTTCAAATAATGGCGCCATCGTACCTTCACGCACGTCGGGTGTTAAACCTGCATAACCAGATAAACCTGAGGCATAAATAACTGGGAAATCTAATTGCTCTTCGGTTGCGCCTAATTTGTCGAATAGTTCAAATGTTGCATTAACAACGTAATCAATACGTGCACCTGGACGGTCTACTTTATTCACCACAACAATTGGCTTCAAACCAAGCGCTAAGGCTTTTTTGGTTACAAAGCGTGTTTGAGGCATAGGACCTTCAACCGCATCTACCAATAGCAATACACCGTCAACCATTGAGAGAACACGTTCTACTTCTCCACCGAAGTCAGCGTGTCCTGGGGTATCAACGATGTTGATATGTGTACCTTCATATTCAACTGCACAATTCTTTGACAAGATCGTGATACCACGTTCTTTTTCAATATCATTCGAGTCCATCACACGCTCTGTCAGCGCTTGGTTCTCACGGAATGTTCCAGATTGGCGTAGCAATTGGTCAACCAAAGTCGTTTTACCGTGGTCAACGTGGGCAATGATGGCGATATTTCTTAAGGCGCGAATACTCATAGTTCTGCTTTCATTTTTTCAATTATTTAAATTCATGACAACTACTGCTTGAGCCATCAAACGACGTGGGTGTAATACACCCTTGCGCCAATCTGCTGTACCCATAAAATTACAAGGCTCTATAGAGCCACGATAAATCCTCATTAACTCTTCTTCACTACCCGACTTGCTCACTGGCACTCGCTGACCCAAACTTAAACGATCAGCTTCTTGATCAGATAATCCCAAAGAATTAAGCTCTTGCACTAAGGCATCCACAGGCAATAAATATGCTGCCTTAGCTACCTCGTTATTTGCTTCTTCTTTAACCAAATCCAAAGTTACACCATGGCTTAAAGTTAAATGTCCTACCTGCTCGCGACGCAAACCAATCAGGTGCGCACCACATGCAAAAAATTCACCGATATCTTCTGCCAAAGTTCTGACATAAGTACCCTTGCTACACGACACTTGCAACTGAGAAACTGGCCAGTTCACCGATACCCACTTTAAAGAGTAAATAGTTATCTGACGAGCTTGACGCTCTAAAACTTCACCTGCACGCGCATACTCATAAAGAGGTTTACCATCGCGCTTCAGTGCTGAATACATCGGCGGGATCTGTTCGATCACACCCGTAAACTTTTCTAATGCTTCTGCTAACTTGGCATCTAACTGAATTTGATCAGTGACATCAAAATTAGCACTTCTTGTTTCTATTACTTCACCTTCAGCATCGCCCGTGGTGGTTTTTTCACCAAACTTGATCGTTGCTAAGTAGGTTTTATCAGCATCCAGTAAATCTTGCGAATACTTAGTTGCCTCTCCTAAACAAACTGGCAAAAGGCCAGTTGCCATTGGATCTAATGTTCCTGTATGACCTGCTTTTTCAGCATGAAATACTCTTTTCACGATCGTAACAGCTGTTTGTGAACTAATACCTTCTGGCTTATCCAGAAGAATTACCCCATGAATACTTTGGGGCTTCACTTAAGGCTTGCTACTATCTTGTAACGCTTCATCAATCAATCGTGACATTTCAACACCGCGAACTACTGACTCATCATGATGAAAGTGCAGTGTTGGAACTGTGTGGATATGTAGACGTTTAAACAATAAAGAATGTAAGTAACCAGCCCTCTCTCTTAAAGCGGCTAGCGCATATTCAGGCTCAGCACCCAAAACAGTAAAAAATACTTTGGCATGAGCCATATCAGTCGTTAACTCAACTGCTTGCAAAGTAATTAACCCCGCTTTAGGATCACGCACCTCACGCGGAATGAGCTCAGCCAGATCCCTTTGGATCTGGTCAGCTACGCGTTGATTGCGATGGTTCTTAACTGGCATAAATGATTATCTTTTTAACTGACGAAGTTATAACAGAGCACTGTTACAGTGTTCTTGCAACTTCAGTTACTTCAAAGATTTCTAATTGATCGCCTACAACGATGTCGTTGTAGTTCTTGAGTGATAAACCACACTCAAAACCACCTTTAACTTCTTTAGCATCATCTTTAAAGCGCTTCAAAGAATCCAATTCGCCAGTCCAAACTACCACGTTATTACGGAGTAAACGTGCACGTGAATTACGCTTCACAACACCTTCAAGAACCATACAACCTGCAATTGAACCTACTTTAGAAACTTGGATCACTTGGCGAATCTCAACCATACCCGTGATTTCTTCTTTCTTCTCTGGCGTCAACATGCCACTCATTGCCGCTTTAACTTCATCAACTGCGTCGTAAATGATGTTGTAGTAACGAATATCTACGCCGTTGGCCTCAGCTAACTTACGAGCCAATGCATCTGCACGAGAATTAAAGCCAATCACAACTGCTTTAGAAGCAACCGCTAAGTTAATATCAGTTTCACTGATACCACCAACTGCTGCGTGAACGATTTGAACTTTCACTTCAGGTGTTGATAATTTCATGAGTGACTGAGCCAATGCCTCTTGCGAACCTTGAACGTCTGCCTTGATGATGATCGGCAAATAGCTGGCCTCAACACTACCCTCAGCCATGTTTTCAAACATGTTCTCAAGTTTCACAGCTTGCTGCTTCGCTAGCTTCACATCACGGAACTTACCTTGACGGAATAAAGCAATTTCGCGAGCTTTGCGTTCATCAGATACGGCAATGATTTCTTCACCCGCAGCAGGAACGTCTGACAAACCTTGAATCTCAACCGGAATTGATGGACCTGCCTCATTACAAGGTTTACCGTTTTCATCTAACATCGCACGAACGCGACCAAATGAAGATCCTGCCAAAATCATATCGCCACGACGCAAAGTACCAGACTGAATCAAGATAGTCGCAACTGGGCCCTTACCTTTATCTAAACGCGCTTCAATCACAAGACCTTTGGCAGCAGCTTCTCTTGGAGCCTTCAGCTCAAGAACTTCAGCTTGTAATAAAACGTTCTCTAATAGCTCATCAATACCTGTACCAGCTTTTGCTGAAACTGGAATAAATGGCGCATCGCCACCGTATTCTTCAGGCACAACCCCTTCAGCTACTAACTCTTGTTTAACACGCTCAAGATTAGCTTCTGGTTTATCAATTTTGTTAATTGCAACAACGAGAGGGACACCTGCCGCTCTTGCATGAGCAATCGCTTCTTTTGTTTGTGGCATAACGCCGTCATCAGCAGCCACCACCAAAATAACAATATCAGTAGCTTGAGCACCACGAGCACGCATTGCCGTAAAGGCTTCGTGACCCGGTGTATCCAAGAAAGTGATCATGCCGCGTGGTGTTTCAACGTGGTAAGCACCGATGTGCTGAGTAATACCACCGGCTTCGCCAGAGGCTACTTTTGCTCGACGAATCGAATCTAATAATGATGTTTTACCGTGGTCAACGTGACCCATGACTGTCACCACTGGTGGTCTTGCGATTAATTCAGCTTCATGCTCAACCGTACTTAAGTCTGTATCTGGTTCATCTAACTTGGCTGCAAATGCTTTATGACCCATCTCTTCAACAATGATCATTGCCGTGTCTTGATCGAGCACTTGGTTGATGGTGACCATCTGACCCATACCCATGAGCAACTTAATCACTTCAGCAGCTTTCACAGACATTTTGTGCGCCAAGTCAGCAACAGTGATCGTTTCAGGTACATGCACATCACGTATCACTGGCTCAGTAGGTTCTACGAAATTAGTAGGAACATCGCTGGCTTGTTGTTGATTTCTCTTTCTACCACCACCTGTGCGCCAGTTTCCTGATCCACCAGTTGTGTCGCCACGAGTTTTCAAACCACCTGGACGCTTCTTACCATCTTCATTCCATGTTGATGAGGATTCAGATGACTTAATTGTTTTTGTACCGGGCTTGACAGCACCTGGTTTATCTTTCTTCTTCTCTTCTGCACCTTCAGCTTTAACTGGTTTGTGCAGAGTTCCTTTTTTCTCTTCTTCTGGCGGATTAGCTGCTTTTAAAACTCTCGCCGGTGCATTCATCATGTCACGAATAGCCAATGCCTCTGCTTCAGCTTTGGCACGACGCACACGAATACTCTCTAATTCATCATCACGAGCTTTTGCTGCTGCTGCAATGTCAGCTTTTGCTTTTTTAGCACTATCTTCAACTGCCTTAACTTCCTCAGCTGAAGCTGCTTTGGATTTTTTAGTCGCCTTTTTAGTTTTTTCTTGAGCAGCAACTTTTTCAGCTTCCTCAAGCGTCTTACGATCAATATCCGCTTTCATATCAGCTTCTTGACGAGCTAATAATTCAGCCTGACGTTTGGCTTCTGCTTCACGTTTAGCAAGCTCTGCGTCATCCAAAATACCAATATTCTGTGGCACCTCAACTTGTGCTGGCACTTCAATAACCGGCTCTGGCACAGATTCAGCTTCTGTAGATGAATCATCGCGCTTCACTAATACGCGCTTTTTACGAACCTCAACTTGTACTGTGCGAGTCTTACCTGCTGAATCAGCCTGGCGAATCTCTGAAGTTTCACGCTTAGTGAGTGTGATTTTTTTACGAGCACCCGCATCCGTACCATGAGCCACTTGTAAGTGCTCAAGCAATTTAGTTTTATCTTTTTCTGTCAACTTGTCTTCTACTGTACTTTTATTAATACCTGCGGCCTGAAGCTGCTCCAGCAATTCTGCCGGAGTACGCTTCAGTTCCTTTGCTAAATTTTCTACGGTCGTGGTCGCCATGCGAACCCCTTATGAATCAGTTAAACCAGTGAGCACGAGCTGCCATGATGAAAGCTTTTGCGTCTTCTTCGTTGACACCAGTCATTTCAACTAGTTCATCAACAGCCAATTCCGCTAGGTCATCACGGGTATGGACATTACCTTCTGCTAACTTTGCAACAAGGGCAGTTGTCATGCCATCCAAGCTAAGTAAATCTTGCGATACACCTTCAACAAGCTCTTCTTTTGCCAACTCCATCGTTAACAAAGAATCACGTGCTCGTGTACGCAATTCATTCACTGTATCTTCATCAAAAGCATCAATCTGTAACATTTCTGACAAAGGTACGTACGCCACTTCTTCTAAGCTGTTGAAGCCTTCTTCGATCAAGATATCGGCAACTTCTTGGTCAACGTCTAGTTTGTCCATGAATACAGCACGAATCTTTACTGATTCTTCTTCAGTCTTCTGAGCAGATTCTTCAGGCGTCATGATATTGATGTGCCAGCCAGTGAGTTCACTTGCAAGACGAACGTTTTGACCACTGCGACCAATCGCAATTGCCAAATTCTCTTCATCAACCACGACATCCATCGCATGCTTCTCTTCATCCACAACAATCGATTGAACTTGAGCAGGAGCTAAGGCACCAATCACAAATTGCGCTGGATCTTCAGACCACAAAACAATATCTACCGCTTCGCCAGCTACTTCATTACGAACAGCTGTCACTCGAGTACCACGAACACCGACGCAAGTACCGATGGGATCAATACGTTTATCGTGAGTTACTACAGCAATCTTGGCGCGGATACCAGGGTCGCGAGCGGCGCCCTTGATCTCTAGTAGACCCTGTTCCATTTCTGGAACTTCATTCTCAAAAAGACTGATTAAGAATTCAGGAGCAGTTCTAGATAGCTCGATTTGTGGACCACGTGCTTCACGATCCACTTTCAAAATGAAGCCACGCACGCGGTCACCGCTACGTAAGTTCTCTTTTGGAATCATTTGATCACGGCGTAAAAGTGCTTCAACACGGCCTGATTCAACAATCAAACCATTTTTATCAGCACGCTTGACTGTACCGGTCATGACAGTTTCGCCACGATCAAGGTAGTCATTCAAAATTTGTTCACGTTCAGCATCACGGATACGTTGCAAGATCACTTGCTTAGCAGTTTGTGCACCAATACGACCAAAGGCAACTGATTCAACAACCTCTTCGATGTAATCACCGACTTCGATATCAGAAATCTGCTCTTTGGCTTCAAAAGAAAGAATCTCTCTGTCTGGTTCTTGCAAACCAGCTTCGTCAGGTACCACTAACCAACGACGGAATGTTTCATATTCGCCAGATTCGCGATCAATTGAAACACGCATATCGACATCTTCATCGTAGCGTTTTTTGCTTGCGGAGGCCAAGGCCATCTCAAGGGCTTCGAATACGATATCTCTATCAACGTTCTTTTCACGTGCTAAAGCGTCAGCTAGCATGAGGACTTCACGACTCATGATTTTCTTCCTTTGAAATCAACGACGGGAACCAACCGAGTTTTTTCAACCTCGGCCAGAGTAAATTCAAACATGGCTTCAGTACCATCTGGGTTCTTAATCAACAAACCCAATTTAGCATCAGCCGAATCAATGTCACCACTGATCAAACCTTGTAAAACACCTACATAGTTCTTTCTGCCTGCATGGGCCACCCGTAATTTCACATTGGCCTCCAAACTCGCAAAGCGAATGTGATCAGCAACTGTTTTAACCGGACGATCCAAGCCTGGTGAAGAAACTTCTAATCGATCATAAGTAACGTTATCCACAGGCAAGCTGTAATTCAGATGACGACTAACTTTTTCACAATCAGTAATATCAATGGCACGCTCAAAATCAACGTTTTCGATCGTTACACGCAGGAGTCCGTGGCCTTCTCGTTCAATATCAACAAGTAGGTAACCCAAACCTTTAAGCGCATCAGCAATCAGAACTTGTTCGTTTGCCATAAGCTATTACGTTTCATTTCACAAAAAAAAATGGGCATATAGCCCATATTCCTAAACAAAGAGAACATGCCCGACTTACGTTGAACGCAACTTTAGCCGGATCTACCAAATAACAGAAGTATATAGGAATTTCCCTTTACTGCCAAGGAATGATCCCTAGAAACCCCTATTTAACTAGCTTTTTGTGAATTTCTTGCCAAATTTGGCAGCTGGCTTACCGCCAGGACCCCTATTTTGGCCTGGACCACCTCTAGATGGACCTTGGCCAGGGCCTTTTTTACCAAATCTTTGACCGGAACGAGGCTTATCAGCGCCAGCAAACCCGCTACCGTGGTGAACGCCTGCTTGGCTATCCTCATCACGGCGCTGTCCAAATCCTTGACCACCTTGACCGCCTTGGCCTCGATCTTGTCCGCCGGGACCTCTCGGTCCTCTGCCAGCACTCGATCCACCAGCATATCCGACTTGGCCACGATCTTGACCGCCAGGTCCTCGACCGCCACCAGGTCTTCCGGCATGCTGACCACCTGAACGTCCGAGATTTTTACCTTTGTAGTTACTGCTCTTTTCTGAGGCATGACCTTGAGTAAAACCACGGGTAGTTGGTGAAGCTTGGCGTAAAGCATCCTTAGATCCCCAGTAAGAAACTGAGGTTTGCATTGGATCTGGTTGACCACCGCTATGTTCCCTTGGGGCGCGATTGCCACCTTCTCTAGGCTCACGACGGAATTTTTCACTCATACCTTGAGGAACTTTTAAGCCAGCTAATTTCATGAGCTGAACAATTTGATCACTTGGTACTTCTTCCCAGCGACCGCGACGCAGTCTTGGAGGTAAAATAAATAAACCGTAACGAGTTCTGATCAAACGAGAAACAATGTGACCCACTGCTTCAAACATGCGGCGAACCTCACGGTTACGTCCCTCAGTCAAAGCAACGTGATACCAACGGTTAGCACCTTCACCACCGCCACTCACTAAACGTAAAAATTTAGCAACACCGTCATCTAAATTGACACCTGTTTTTAATAACTTTTCTTGCTCAGCATCTAAATCGCCCAAGATACGAGCGGCGTACTCACGCTCCACACCGTAACGCGGATGCATCAAGCGATTCGCTAATTCACCAGAAGTAGTAAATAAGAGTAAACCTTCAGTATTAAAGTCTAGGCGACCTACTGCAATCCAGCGACCTGTTTTGGCTTTTGGCAAACGATCAAAAACAGTTGGACGACCTTCAGGATCAGATTGACTCACAATTTCGCCAGCCGGCTTGTGATACGTGATCACTCTTGGTGGCTTCGTCTGAATTTTGCGATGAACCATCTTGCCGTTAATACGAACTTGGTCTGTTGGACCAACACGCTGACCAATGTGCGCAGGCATACCATTCACAGAAACACGACCTTGAATAATCAGGTCTTCCATATCTCTGCGAGAACCCATACCAGCGTCTGCTAATACTTTGTGGAGCTTGACGGTATCGTCATCTAGATCATCTTCAACGTCATCTAGATCAGACCACACCTCATCACGCAAACTGAGTGGCAATTCATCAACGCTTGAGAATTGCAAACCAGGCATCATGTCCTCATCAGCGCTTGACTCTTTATCATTGCCTTCAGAGTTGTGATCTTCCGCCTCAATATCCGCTAAAGCCTGAGCAACCATGTCATGCGTTACTTCAGTCTCAACTTCAGGTGCATCTAAAGAAGCATCAAATTCTCCAGAAACTACAGAAGCAAAAAGAGCATTACTTTCTTCAGCTAGTAATGGATCTTCTTTAGGTGGTTTTTGTTCTTGTGGATCTCTCGGTGGACGCTCGCCACGACCAGATCTATCAGCACCCCGTTGAGGCTTACCTCTTTGGGCGCGTGGACCATTGCGACCTTGATTTTGTCTAGGTGGTCTTGATTGATTATTTGATTCGCCTTCTGTATTGCCCTCGTTAGCACTCTCAGCAACAAAACTAGATGCGTTTGAATCATCACTCGAAGATTCAGAAGGTGCAGAAGATGCACCACTTGCCTCTGACTGTTCTGATGGTTCGGGCTTAGCACGTGGCTTGCGTGTCTTGTTGTAAGGACTACGACTGGCTCGTTTACTCGGAACACTAACCTCTTCAGAGGGGCTATCAGATGATGCCGGTTGTTCAGATTCAAATTCAGGAGTTGTCATTAGGCTTTATCGTTATTCTGGTTATCAACTGATGATTTTTCTTCAGCTGCTTCAGTTGTCTCTGATGTATCTACTACATCAGTTACTTCTTGTTCATTGGATGCAGTAGCATCTTTTAATTCAGGGTAATCACCCTCGAACTGCATGACCTTTTGAGCCAAAGATTCAGCTTGAGCATCGGCATCATCGAGCATTGGCAACTCATGCAAAGTTGTCAAACTTAAATCATTTAAGAACTGTCTTGTCGTGGCGAAAAGGCCTGGGCGACCTACTGTTTCTTTATGACCCACTACTTCGATCCAACCACGATCTTCTAACTGCTTGACGATGTTGGAGCTAACTGTCACACCACGAATCTCTTCAATCTCACCACGAGTCACTGGTTGACGGTAAGCAATGATCGCTAAGGTCTCCATGACGGCACGTGAGTACTTAGGTGGTTTCTCAGGTGTTAAGCGATCTAAGAATTCGCGCATGTTAAGACGACTTTGAAAACGCCATCCAGTCGCCAGCTCTAGTAGTTCCATCCCTTTTTCAGACCAATCGGCCTGAATATTGGTGAGTTCATTTTTAATTTCTTGGGCAGGAATTTCTTCCGTAAATAAACGACGCAAGTCATTAATTGTCATTGGCTCGTCTGCACATAAGAGTGCAGTTTCAAGCACCAGCTTGAGCTGTTCAGGATTCATATTTTAAGAAAGGGAAACGTATTTATATTAGGGTTAAGGACGAACGGTATTTAGACACCGAACATTCATGTATTGCTTATTAACCGATTAGAGCCACATTGTAGATCAAAGTGGGGGTAAAACAACACTGAAAAGAATTTAGCCAAATGGGGCCTCTAGCTAGCAGTCAAACTGCCAACAGATTTGAAGAGGGTATTTCGTGGAAAACTATTAGCTTATTTATAAGCATCTGATAAGCGCAAGATGTTGTTTTTAATTTGTTTTTTGTTATTTGTTGAATAGATTTTTAAGTTTCTGGATATTCTAAAGAAGTTGATTTAGGCCGTTAATTTCTAATGAGATGAACGGCCATCTTTTTACCTGTATGAAACTCGATCCAAGATTTTTTGGGCATAAATTTGATTTGTACCAATGGCACTAATCGAAATTGACTCTTCTTTAAACTTCCCCCATTGACTAAGAGCAGGATTATTGGTTTTGACTGACTTAACCACAGGCCACTCATTATTGCCATCAGCAAAGTAGCGCTGCGCTTGATCACTTGCTAAATATTCTAAGAATTTAACTGCTGCCGCTTTGTTAGGTGCGTTTTTAGCCACAGCACCGCCCGCAACGTTCATATGAGTCCCTGATGTTGCTTGGTTAGGCCAAACCCAAGAAATTTTTGAAATGATGGCCTGATCTTCTGGCTTCGATGAGCGCATGAGGCGCGCCAAGTAATAAGAGTTCGTTAGAGCCACACCGCACTCACCAGATGCAACACCTTTGATCTGATCGGTATCTCCACCCTTTGGAGATCTAGCCATATTAGAAACCATTGATTTGGCCCAGGCTTCTGTTTTTGCTTCACCCGAACGCTCATACATCGCACCAATCATTGACAACATATAAGGATGTGACCCTGAACGCGTACACACCTTTCCCTTATTTATAGGATCGGCTAACTTTTCATAAGTGTCGACATCTGAGGATCGAACTGTTGCTTTGTTAAAAATAATCATGCGTGCTCGTGTTGAGAAACCAAACCAATGACTGCCCTTCCCTTCATCGTTTGATCTTAAATTTTTCGGAATTCGTGACTCTAAAATTTTTGATTGAACCGGCTGAAACAAGCCCTCTACTTCAGCACGCCATAATCTCGCAGCATCAACCATCAAGATCACATCAGCAGGGCTATTCTTACCTTCACTGCGTAAGCGCTCAAACAGAGCGTTATCATCAGCCTCAATGCGGTTGATCTTGATACCCGTTTGCTTCGTAAATTCAGCATAGAGAGCCTCATCCGTCTGGTAGTGTCTTGCAGAATATAAATTCAAAACTCCAGAAGGCTGAGATAATGTCGGCATTGAAATAGAAACACCAGCAGCCAAGATCGCTGCGAGCCATAAGGATTTTTTAGTTAACAACATGAACAAGCATCTCCATAAAAATAAATCTGGTCATCTCACCCAAAACGATATGATCGCTGTTAATGAGAATAATTCTCATGTAGATTACCATACTTCTCGAAGAAAATTCTTGACCCTCCTCGGCATGGGTTCATTAAGTCTCGCTGGTTTATCCGGTTGCAGTACGGTGAGCCCTAAAAAACCAGTGATTGGTTTAGCACTTGGTGGTGGTGCTGCTCGCGGCTTTGCCCACATTGGCGTGATCAAAGCATTAGAGGCCAACGGCATCAAACCGGACTTGGTGGTAGGTACAAGTGCAGGCAGTGTGATTGCGGCTTTATATGCCTCAGGTTACAGAGGTACAGAACTGAACCGAATTGCCCTCACCTTAGATGAAGCAGCAATTACCGATTGGGCCCTACCCTTCTCGGGTAAATTTGGTGGCATGATCAAAGGTGATGCTTTGCAAAGCATGGTGAACCGTTTGGTCAAAAACCAATCGATCGAAAGTACGAAGATTCCTTTGGGCATTGTTGCAACAGATTTAAAAACAGGACAAGGTGTACTTTTCCAAAGAGGTGACATGGGTCAAGCTGTTCGTGCCTCATGCAGTATTCCAAGCATTTTTCAACCCACCATCATTAATGGTCGTGAATACGTGGATGGTGGTTTGGTTTCCCCAGTACCAGTTAGATACGCATCACAAATGGGTGCGGACTTTATCATAGCAGTGAACATCTCAACGGAACCCAGCAGTCAAGATAGCAGTGGCACGGTTGGCATCATTCTTCAAACTATCTCCATCATGGGGCAACGTATTGATCAATTTGAATTAGAACGTGCCCAAGTCGTGATTCGTCCAGAACTCAAAGGCATGAGAGGCACTGACTTTAAGTCTAGAAGTAATGCCATCCTTGCTGGTGAAGAAGCCGCTCTTTTACAGATGGATCAAATTAAATCGAAATTAGGTATCCGATAGTTTTGTTAGATAACAGATATAAAAAAAGACCTTTGTGAAGGTCTTTTTTTCAGGGATAAACTTCAATCGAAATTAAAGTTTTCCGGTATTGTCTAAACGATCTTGGAAGTCATTTAAGAGCTGGATACGTTGCTCATCATTCAAAGCTTCGAAACCTTCCATGCGACGAGCGCCGTTGTAACGCTTTTCCCAATAAACCTTGGTCATGTCGTCAACGCGAATTGATTTGCCCTTAGATGGCGCATGAATGAATTTGTTATCACCCACATAAATTCCTACGTGAGAGAAAGCGTGGCGCATGGTATTGAAGAATACGAGATCACCCGGGCGCAATTCTTCTTTACCAACTACGAGTCCCACTTTGCTCATTTGAGAAGATTTGCGTGGGAGTAAAAAGCCAAATGTGTCATTGAATACATAACGCACAAAACCGCTGCAATCTAAACCGCTTTGAGGGGTGTTACCACCCCAACGATAACGAACACCAATCAACTGCATGGCGTTATCAATCAATGATTCGGTACCACCAACGACAGAAGCACTCATGCTATTGACGCTGCTCGTTAACTTATTGGTCGCTGCCTTGAATCGACTAACCGGCGCTTCTAAACTTGTACTTGGTTCTGTTAGTGCATCGCCATTTGAACGCTCAACCGTTTGCGCCATAGACTGGCCCACCTGCAAAGAGGCTAGCAAGATAAGGGCTGCAAATAAGGAATGTGAGGCTTTTGACATAAGGGTCTATTGTAACCTAAGACAAAATGAGGTCATTTTGATGTTAGTTAAAGGGCTTCTTCCTTGATTTTTATACCTTTTTTCAAGCTGATGACCCGATGAGACATGGCTCTAACGACGCTGAGATCGTGACTGATCAATAGGTAAGCCATATTGTATTTGTGCTGTAAATCAGACAACAGCTCCAAAATCTGCCTCTGAATGGTCACATCAAGAGCAGATGTGGGCTCATCCAAAACCAATATTTGAGGCTTCAAGATAAGCGCTCTAGCAATCGCGATGCGCTGTCTTTGTCCACCAGAGAACTCATGAGGGTATCGATTAAAGGCGGTTCGATCCAGACCCACCTCTTTGAGGACATCAATGACTCTGGATTTAAGCGCTTCAGCAGATAGGTCTGCTTGATGTAAAAGAAGACCCTCGCCCACAATCTGACCCACCGTCATCCTTGGTGAAAGTGATCCAAATGGATCTTGGAAAATCACCTGAAAGGATGCTCTTAATGGGCGGCACTCTTTTTGAGACATCTTGAACCAGTCATGTCCCAAAATCTCAACATGCCCTGATGTTTTTGCACCTGTTTGTCCGAGCAAGCCGAGTAGCGCCATTGCTACAGTTGATTTACCAGAACCGGACTCACCGATTAAACCGAGCGTCTCGCCCTGACGAAGATCCAGATCAATATTCTTCACCACCACATCGTATTCTTGATGCCATAGATCTGAGAAATGAAAGCCTTTCAAGAATTTCTTAAATCCTGCAAGGAATCGACCACCACCTACTTTAGGATAAGCCACCGTTAAATCATGAGCTTTGAGTAATACCGGAGCAATTGGAACAATCGGAATAACGTTTCTAACGGGCTCGCTGTGCACCAAGCTTTCTGTATAGGCATGCTCTGGCTTGTTAAAGACTTGCTCAGTCGGACCGTACTCTAATAACTTACCTTGATGCATCACACCAACTCGCTCTGCAAAATGGCGAACCATATTGAGATCATGCGTGATCAAGATAACCGCCATACCGCCATGAGACTTGGCATCCTCTTGTAGTTCTTTTAATAAATCCAGAATCTGCAAACGCAAACTAGGGTCAAGCGCGGTTGTCGGTTCATCCGCAATCAAAAGTTTAGGCTGACATGCCAAGGCCATCGCGATCATGGCTCTCTGACGTTGGCCACCTGATAACTGATGCGGGTAAAAAGAAAATCGTTCTGATGGATTGGAAATACCGGTTTTTTGTAAAAGAGCCACCGAACGATCATGGCATTCCACCTTGCTCCATAGTGGATTGTGACATTGAACAGCTTCCGTGATTTGATTGCCAACCGTATAAAGCGGGTTAAGAGCAGTCATGGGCTCCTGGAAAATCATAGCAATGTCTTTGCCACGAATTGCCTGCAGCTCTGTCGCGCTCATACTGAGGATATCGTGTGTAGAGCTTTGCTTAGTTTGCGCTTGATGCTGGTCTTTATAGTTCAGTTCGATTTTTCCAGAGACTTCAGCACTCTCCGGTAACAATCCAATCAGAGACAAACCCGTTAAAGTTTTACCAGAACCAGACTCACCAACAATGGCCAATCGTTCACCTGGAGCAATGCATAAACTTAAATCATTAACAACTGTTTTACGTCCAAACTTAATACTTAAGTTTTGGATGTTCAGTAAAGGCATTTGACTATGCTCTTTCATACCCTGGCTCATGATTTGATCTCTCCAGCTGAACGGCGATTATCAAAAGCGTCTCTTAAAGCATCACCCATAAAAGTTAACAACATGAGCGTGATGGCTAACACCAAGAAGGTTGATAAAGAAATCCACCATGCATCTAAGTTAGCCTTACCTTGAGCGAGAAGCTCTCCTAAACTAGCGGTGTCTGGCGGCACACCCAAGCCTAAGAAATCCAAACTGGTTAATGCCAAAATCGATGCACTCATCCTAAATGGTAAAAATGTAATCACTGGCGTCAAGCTATTAGGCAAGATGTGACGCCACATAATCTGAGAGCTGGATAAGCCCAGAGCTTCAGCAGCACGCACATACTCAAGCGATCGGTTTTTGAAAAACTCCGCACGCACATAATCTGATAAACCCATCCAGCCAAAAAGCGACAATAAGATAATTAGTAATCCAATACTTGGAGAAAATATCGAAGCGAAGATGATTAATAAATAAAGTTCTGGCATAGAGCTCCAGATCTCAATGAAGCGCTGCGTGACCAAGTCCACTTTGCCACCAAAGTAACCCATGAGAGCACCGGTCAAAACGCCAACGATCACGCCTAAGACAGTTAAGCAAAGTCCGAAGAGAACAGATAATCTAAAACCATAAATTAAACGCGCTACGACATCCCTGCCCCGATCATCAGTTCCCAATAAGTTATCTCTTGACGGCGAAGCTGGGTTGGGTTCTTTAGCAAAGTAATTGAGTGTGTTGTAGTTATAAGTAATCAGTGGGTATACCGCCCAGTTACCTGGCTTGGCAAAAGTCTTCTTGATATCGGGGTCTAGATAATCAGTGGGCGTTGGGAAATCACCACCAAAAGCAGTCTCTGGATAATCTTTAACAATCGGTACATAAAAGTCACCCTGATAGCGAACTAAGATGGGGCGATCATTAGCGATTAATTCAGCAAATAAACTTAAAACAAATAAAGCAGCAAAAATCCATAGGCTCCAATAGCCTAATCTATTAGCTCTGAATCGCTGCCATTGATGACTTTCTTGCAGTTTCTTGGTGAAGGGTAATGTCACTAAGGCCATTATCGTCCCCCCGATTGACTGTCTAACTGGATCCGAGGATCTACTAAGACATAAGCAATATCAGAAATGAGTTTGGTCACCAAGCCAATGAGTGTGAATAAATAAAGCGTACCCAGCACCACTGGATAGTCGCGCTTCATCACGGCCTCATAAGACAGTAGACCAAGCCCATCTAAAGAAAATAGTGTTTCTATTAAAAGTGAGCCAGTAAAAAATGCTCCAACGAATGCTGCCGGAAAACCTGTGACCAATGGGATGAGTGCGTTCCTGAAAACGTGCTTCCATAAAACCATGTCTTCACTCAAGCCCTTTGCTCTTGCAGTGATCACATATTGTTTACGGATCTCTTCCAAAAATGAGTTTTTGGTGAGCATGGTGATGACAGCGAAGTTGCCAAGTACAGATGCTGTGATCGGCAATACCAAATGCCATAGGTAATCCATGACCTTGCCAATGAGACTTAACTCTTCCCAATTGTCAGAAGTTAAACCGCGTAATGGGAATAACTGAAAGAAACTGCCCCCACCAAATAAGACCAATAACAAAACACCTAAAACAAATCCAGGGATCGCATAGCCGATCAAAATCACAACGCTCGTTGCTGTATCGAATCTTGTTCCTGCACGAACAGCTTTTTTAATACCTAAAGGTATCGATATGAGATAAGTGATTAAAAAGGTCCACAGACCTAAGCTGATAGAGACTGGAAGTTTAGAAATGACCAGGTCCCAAACACTCTTATGTTGGTAATAACTTTGCCCCAAATCAAACATCGCGAATCGCTTGAGCATGTGCCAGTAGCGCTCAATCGGTGGCTTATCAAAACCATAGAGTGCTTTGATTTCTTTTAAGCGCTCTTCGTCAATACCTTGGCGCCCACGATAAGTGCTACTGCTAGAACCACCACCTGATGACTCACCTGCTCCTACGCTGGCATCACCACGGCCTTTGATTTCTAGCATCATTTGCTCAACCGGACCACCGGGCACAAACTGAATCACAGCAAATGTCAAAGTGATGACGCCCAAAAGCGTAGGGATCATCAACAACACACGTTTAACGATGTATCTTAATAAGGCGCTGTTCATTTGGCACCTTTCGCATCAGTGGGTGCACGCCACCAAGTACTCAAGATCCAAGACTCTGCTTGGTAATAAGTCGGCGGTTTCGCAAATGCTAAATTTGATTTATATGCCACGCGATGGCTTGGACTGTACCAATGAGGTACCACGTGATAACTGTGAGTCAGAACACGATCCAATGCTCTTGTGGCAGCGACTAAATCTTTTCTAGATTGGGCTTTAACAATGTGTCCTACGAGCGCATCTACCACGGGTGATTTCACGCCAATGATGTTGTCTGATCCTTTGGTGGCTGCAGACTCACTACCGTAGCGATCCCATAGTTCATTACCAGGACTTTGCGAATCCGGGAATTTCATAGTGGTCATGTCAAAGTCAAATTCTTCTAAACGTTTTTGATAAAGCGCATAGTCAGTTGTTCTAATTTGAACTTGAATACCTAGCTTTTGTAGATTGCGGACATACGCTGCTACTAAACGAACCATGGCTCCACCATCGTCCATCACTTCAAATTCAAGTGCTTGTCCTTTAGCATTTCTGAGAGCGCCGTCTTTATAAACCCACCCGGCTTTCGCTAAAAGCTCTCTAGCTTTTCTTAAGTTTTGTCTCAAGCTAGATGGCTCTTCAGTGCTCACAGGTAAGAGCATAGGACCCAGCGCTTTTTCCGGAAAATGTTGCGGGTAAGCTTTTTGCAATGGCTCTAATAGTTTTTTCTCTTGCGCGCTTGGCACACTGCCAGCTTCGTAAGAAGCGCCTAAATCACTATTAGCAAAATAACTATCAATGCGATGGTATTGGCCGTAAAAGAGTTGGCGATTCATCCATTCAAAATCCAAAGCCAAAGTGAGAGCTTCTCTCACTCTCTGATCCTGGAAGACTGGCTTGCGCATGTTCATAATGAAACCCTGCATACCGGCGCCATTGCGATGCTGAAAGTAAGTTTTCTTAAGCGTACCGTCTCTGAACTTAGGCCCCACATAACTCTTGGCCCAGTTCTTAGCTCGGTATTCAACCAAGGTATCAAACTCACCAGCTTTAAGTGCCTCTAGGCGAGCCGTGTCGTCTTTGTATAAACGATAGGAGACTCGGTCAAAGTTGAAAAATCCAAGGCGCACATTAAGATCTGATCCCCAGTAGTCAGGATTCTTTTTAAAGGTAATCGTTTTACCAATATCGTATTTTTCAATTAAGTAAGGACCACTAGCAATCGGATACTCAAAAGTGATTTGATTAAATAATTTATCTTTGCCAGTGCCGTCTGTACTCTTGCCCCACTTCTCAGAGAAGATAGGAAGTGAGCCAACAATTAAGGGCAGTTCGCTATTTTTGCGATGAAAGTCAAAACGAATGACAAGATCAGAAACAACAACAGCCTGCTTCACATCTGCATAAATAGTTTTGAATTGAGGGCTAGCCAACTTGCTCATCAACATATCAAAGGAGTACTTCACATCCTTTGCAAGAACTGGGGCTCCATCATTAAAGCGAGCCAATTCTCTTAATTTAAAAGTAACGGATAACTGGTCTTTAGCTACCTCTACATTTTCAGCCAATAGACCATAAGCAGAAGCCACTTCATCGGCACTGCTGATCAATAGACTTTCAAACATGAGTTGCGCTACTCCCGGTGCAGTGACCCCTTTAAGAGTAAAAGGGTTAAATTTGTCAAAGCTGGTTCTGCGATCGGGATTCGGGAGTTGTAAGGTGCCGCCTTGGGGCGCATCTGGATTGACGTAGTCAAAGTGTTTGAACCCTGCCGGGTAGCGCAAATCGCCATATTGGGCAAAGCCATGGGATGGTTTAGCTTCAGAATGCTCAGAATGAATAGCAAGCCCCATCAAAAGCAATAGGCTTAAAATGACGGGTGAAAGTAAAGGTCTATTCATTAGCATGTGTGACAATTGTAATTAGACATTAACAAATGCATCAAAAAGAATAAAGGAAGTAAAAATGGGTTTCTTAGCTGGTAAAAAAATCGTTCTAACAGGTCTTCTTTCTAGCCGTTCTATTGCTTATGGTATCGCTAAAGCCTGCCATAGAGAAGGCGCTGAATTAGCCTTTACTTATGTAGGTGACCGCTTCAAGGACCGAACCATTGAATTTGCTACAGAATTCAACAGCAAGCTCATTTTTGACTGCGATGTGGGTGATGATGCTCAGATCGACAAACTCTTCGCTGATCTATCAGCCACATGGCCTAAATTTGACGGATTGGTTCATTCCATCGGCTTTGCACCACGTGAAGCTATCGCTGGTGACTTTTTAGAAGGTCTATCCAGAGAGTCCTTCAAGATTGCTCATGACATTTCCGCCTACAGCTTCCCAGCTTTGGCCAAAGCAGCTTTACCGATGTTGAATGACAAAGCCGCCCTATTGACTTTGACTTACCTCGGTTCACAGATGGTGGTTCCTAATTACAACACCATGGGCTTAGCCAAAGCTTCTCTAGAGGCCAGTGTTCGTTACTTAGCGAATTCAGTAGGTCCTAAGGGTATCCGTTGTAACGGTATCTCAGCAGGCCCGATCAAAACTTTAGCAGCATCAGGCATCAAAGGTTTTGGCAAGATTTTGGATTTCGTAGAAGCTAATGCACCTTTACGTCGCAATGTGACCATTGATGATGTGGGTAACGCAGCTGCTTTCTTGATGTCAGATTTAGCCAACGGTATTACAGGCGAGATCACTTACGTCGATGGTGGCTTTAGTCACGTCGTCGGTGGTATGTCAGAGGCTGAATAAGCCCCACCAATCAATTTGAGGGCGAGGTATATAATCGCTTTCTTATCCGGAGAGGTGGATGAGCGGTTTAAGTCACACGCCTGGAAAGCGTGCGTAGGTTTATAGCCTACCGCGGGTTCGAATCCCGCCCTCTCCGCCAAATGTAAAAAGCCCTCGATTGAGGGCTTTTTTAATGACTACTTTTAATCTTTTTACTTCTCTACGAAAGCTCTTTCGTAGACATAGTCACCAAGAACGCCCAAGCTTGGTGAAACGATAAAGCCTTTGGCGTCTAGCATTCCTGATATTTCTTTTAACATCGATGGGCTACCGCAAATCATGCCCCGATCTGTTGCTGGATCTAAAGGTGGCAAACCAATATCTTTGAATAACTGACCGTTTTCAATCGCTGTTGTTAAACGGCCTGTGTGTTTGAATGCTTCACGAGTAACAGTTGGGTAGTAGATGAGCTTTTCACGAACCATCTCACCCAAGAACTCATCATTGGGTAATTCATTCTTGATGTAGTCCTCATAAGCTAATTCACTGACCAAACGAACACCGTGGATCAAGATAACCTTTTCAAATCTGTCATAAGTCTCAGGATCACGAATGATGCTCATGAATGGTGCTAAACCAGTGCCCGTACTGAATAAGTAAAGATTTTTACCTGGGTTCAAATCGTCAATCACCAAAGTGCCAACTGATTTATCGCTCACGAGAATGGGATCACCCACTTTAATTTTTTGAAGTCTGGATGTGAGTGGGCCGTTTTCAACAATGATGCTGAGAAACTCTAAATGCTCTTCATAATTAGCACTAGCCATGCTGTAGGCTCTGACCAAAGGCTTACCCTCTACTTCCAAACCAATCATTAAGAAATGACCGTTACGAAAGCGCAGGCTTTTGTTACGCGTGGTCGTAAAGCTAAAAAGGGTGTCGTTCCAGTGTTGAACACTTAAAACTGTTTCGGTTTGATAACTGGCCATGGGTTTTTGTTAGTTTTTTATTGATTGTTGGATGCGTGGAATTGGGTCTATTCTAAACCCATGAGCAAAAGGCATGTTTTGAAAGGTGGATATTCAATATACGCATGGTTTGAGTGATTTTTATATACTTACGCCAGTTACAGTACTTTTGTTGAATTAAACGGAGAAAATAGAAGATGAAACTAATCAGTTCATTGATCACAGCAGGATTGATGGTGTCTGTATCAGCACCAGTATTTGCTTCAAAAGAAATCGCCAGCAAAAATTCTTGTATGGGTTGCCATGCGATGGATAAGAAAGTTGTTGGGCCTTCTTATAAAGATATTGCTGCCAAGTACAAAGGTCAACCTGATGCAGTGGATAAATTAGTTAAGAAAGTTAAAGTTGGTGGCGGTGGTGTTTGGGGCGCAGTACCTATGCCAGGAAATAACAGAATTAGCGATGCTGATGCTAAAACCGTTGTTCAGTGGATTTTGGATAGCAATAAGTAATTAGTAGTCCTTAAGGTACATAAAAGAATGGCTGGTTTAACCGGCCATTTTTTATATCTGTCAATTTTATAAATTGATTAGATAATCGAGCTATCAACTATTCAACGGAATACGCAGTCAATTACCCAATTAATGAATCAAACTAGTAGCTCCCCACGTTTATTTAATAAGAATTTACTTCTCCTGATTATTTGTCAGGGCTTGTTCTTAACGAATAACGTGACCTTTATTGCCATTAATGGTCTAGTAGGTATGAGCCTCACCCCTATTCCATGGATGGCGACTTTACCCATCATGGGCTATGTGGTTGGCGGGGCCTTATCAACTGGCCTGGTATCTAAAGTACAAAAACGCTATGGTCGCCAAAAATCATTTCAATTGGGTTTAGTGGTGGCAGTTGTCTCAGCGATCATCTGTGCGATCGCTGCCTATCATAAGAATTTTTGGCTACTAACAACGGCGACTCTTATTGCTGGCTTTTACAGCGCCAATGGTCAGCTCTATCGCTTTGCTGCTGCAGAACTCACTCATGCCAGCCTTAAAGAAAAAGCCGTCTCTTGGGTTTTAGCAGGTGGTTTATTGGGAGCCGTGATAGGACCTAACCTCGCCTCATGGACCAAGAATGTTTTTGATACGCCTTTTTTAGGGGCTTATCTGTCTTTGGCTATTGCGGGGTGTATCGGTGTTTATGTGATGGGCAAGATTGAGTTCCCTAAAGAGTCTGTTGAGAGTCTCAATCAGATTGATGGGTCTCCTTCAGTTGATGTGGGTAGATCTCTAATGGTGATTGCTCAACAACCGATGTTTATCGTTGTAGTGATGACATCCGCACTCAGTTACGGGATTATGAATTTACTCATGGCCGCCACACCACTCGCCATGGAGGTTTGTGGCTATCCCTTCTCTGATGCAGCCATGGTTCTTCAATGGCACGTGATCGGCATGTTTGCACCAGGTTTCTTTACAGGTCATTTGATTAAGCGCTGGGGTAGCTTTCCGATTATGTGGGTTGGCTTAGCTCTTAATGCCGCTTGTGTTGCCATTGCTTTATCTGGTATGGAGATACATCAGTTCTTTTGGGCAATGCTGGCTTTAGGTATTGGTTGGAATTTTTTATTTACTGGTGCCACCACTCTGGCACTGTCAACCTACTTACCTACGGAAAAGGATAAAGCTCAGGGTTTAATTAATTTTTGTGTTTTTAGCACAATGGCTATTACTTCATTGAGTTCAGGTGCCTTAGTAACATCCCAAGGTTGGGCGTTACTTAATTGGGTTTCGATCTTCCCATTATTTTTAACTGCTGCCGGATTATTTTGGCTCAGCCGTCATTTAAAAAGGGTAGCCTTAGTGGGTATCTAGTAGGTATTTAGTAGGTATCTAGTTGCATATTTTTTATTTTGCCTTGTGCAAGATATTCAGTGCCAATGCTTCAGCCACTTTAATACCATCCACACCTGCTGACAGAATACCGCCAGCATATCCAGCACCTTCACCAGCTGGGTACAAACCTTTGACATTCAGACTCTGGTAATCATTGCCGCGCGTGATACGCAGCGGCGAAGACGTTCTGGTTTCTACACCAGTCAATACAGCATCATGCATTGAGAAACCCGGAATCTGTTTTTCAAATGCAGGTAAGGCTTCACGCATCGCTTCAATCGCGTAATCAGGTAAAGCGGTCGCTAAGTCGGTTAAATGAACGCCGGGTTTGTAAGAAGGGATCACCGTACCAAAAGCAGTTGAAGGTGTGCCTTTTATGAAATCACCTACCAATTGTCCAGGTGCTTCGTAATTACGGCCACCCAACTCAAAGGCATGTGACTCTAACTTCCTTTGGAAGTCGATACCAGCGAGTGGGTTATCAGGACCACCACCATAATCTTCAGGATCAACATTGACGACGATACCTGCGTTGGCATTGCGCTCGTTACGAGAGTATTGACTCATACCATTCGTTACTACGCGGTTCTCTTCAGATGTGGCTGCAACGACTGTGCCGCCTGGACACATACAAAAACTATAGACGGCTCGGCCATTTTTAGCGTGGTGCACGAGTTTGTAATCAGCAGCACCAATGATCGGATTACCAGCGTGAGGGCCAAGGCGAGCTTTATCAATCATAGATTGAGGGTGCTCAATCCTGAATCCCACCGAGAAGGGTTTAGCTTCTATGTAGACGCCTGCATCGTGCAATGCTTGGAAGGTGTCGCGTGAACTATGTCCTAAAGCCAGAATCACTTGGTCAGCTTCTATTTTTTCACCGCTCTCTAAGTGGATGCCTTTGATTTGTCCATCTTGAACATCAAAGCCACTGACTTTTTGTTGAAAACGAATCTCACCACCCAGCTGAATAATCTCTTCGCGCATTTTTTCTACAACGCCCACCAATCTAAACGTGCCAATATGCGGTTTAGCGACATAAGCAATTTCTTCAGGAGCACCTGCTTTGATAAATTCATGGATGACTTTACGACCATAAAACTTAGGATCTTTGATCTGGCTCCATAACTTACCGTCCGAGAAAGTGCCCGCTCCACCTTCACCAAATTGCACATTAGATTCTGGATTGAGTTTACTTTTACGCCACAATCCCCAGGTATCCTGAGTGCGTTCGCGCACTTGCTTACCTCGCTCCAAAACAATCGGCTTAAAGCCCATTTGAGCCAGAAGTAAAGCAGCAAAAATTCCACACGGGCCAAAACCAATAACCACAGGTCTTAAAGATAAATGTTCCGGTGCTTGTGCTAAAAAGTGATAACTGGTGTCTGGTGCTAAACGAATGTGCTGATTGTGCCCATGGGTTTTTAATAACTGCTCTTCATTTTTAGCAGAAAGATCAATGGTGTAGATCAGAGATAGGGCTGTGTTTTTACGAGCGTCATGACTGCGCTTAAAAATGCTGAACTGAATCAAATCCTTTGCAGGGATGTTCAAACACTTTAATATGGCACCTTCAAGCTCTTCTGGAGCATGATTGATAGGCAAGCGCAGTTCAGTAATACGGATCATGGGCTATACGATACACAATGCTTTAATAAAAGGTTGAAAAATGACAAATCAAGATACTCAATACGTGAACGATACGCAAGAATGGCTCGTCAAGTCCGTGATCGGTCTAAATCTATGCCCTTTTGCTAAATCCGTGCATGTGAAAGAACAAATCCGTTATACCGTGAGCCAAGCTACGACAGTTGAAGCACTTCTAGAGGATCTCGCCCAAGAGTTAGAGCACTTGGCTGAAACTTCAGCAGAAAAAACAGATACAACTTTGTTGATACATCCTCATGTCTTGCAAGACTTCATGGATTACAACGAGTTTTTAGATTTGGCTGATGGGCTTTTGGAGCAATTGGATTTAGATGGTCAGCTTCAAATTGCTAGCTTCCATCCGCAATACCAATTTGCAGGTACTGAAGTTGACGACATCACCAACTTCACGAATCGCTCACCCTATCCCACTTTACATATTCTGCGTGAAGATAGTCTGGATAAAGCAGTTGAAGCTTTTCCGGAAGCCGACGCTATTTTTGAAACGAATATTGCTACGATGCAAAAGCTGGGTATTGAAGGTTGGAAAAAGCTTTTTAAATAATCGACTGAGATTTTTTAAAGTCAAAAAAGGCCGGAGACTCATGGAGCTTCCGGCCTTGCAAAGACTAGCTAATCAAACTTAAAACTTAATTAACACCCTTAGATCGCATCTTTCAGTTGTTCCAAAATCGCTGGATTTTCAAGCGTTGATGTATCTTGAGTAATCGCCTCACCCTTCGCTAGAACACGCAGCAAGCGACGCATGATTTTTCCAGAACGCGTTTTTGGCAAGTTGTCACCAAAACGAATTTCTTTTGGTTTAGCGATAGGTCCAATTTCTTTTGCCACCCAGTTACGCAGATCAGTTGCCATCTTCTTAGCATCATCACCTGTTGGGCGCTTACCTTTGAGAACCACGAAAGCCACAATCGCCTCACCGGTCATGTCATCTGGACGACCTACGACGGCAGACTCAGCTACAAGAGGATTTGCTACCAAGCATGATTCGATTTCCATCGTACCCATGCGGTGACCTGATACGTTTAACACGTCATCAATACGGCCCGTGATCGTGAAATAACCTGTGTCTTTATTACGGATGGCACCATCACCCGCCAAGTAAAGCGTACCACCCAATTCTTCAGGGAAGTAGCTCTTTTTAAAGCGCTCTGGGTCACCCCAAATCGTACGAATCATAGAAGGCCATGGGCGCTTCACAACTAGAATGCCGCCTTGACCATTAGGCATATCACCACCGACTTCATCCACAATTGCTGCCATGACACCCGGTAAAGGCAAGGTGCATGAACCTGGTACCAATGGTGTGGCACCTGGCAATGGCGTGATCATGTGACCGCCTGTTTCTGTTTGCCAAAAAGTGTCGACGATTGGGCAGTTCTCACCGCCAATATTCTTGTGATACCACATCCAAGCCTCTGGATTGATCGGCTCACCGACAGAACCTAGTAGACGCAAGCTCCTCAAGTTGTACTTCTTAGGATGTACAGATGGATCTGTATCAGAAGCTTTGATGAGTGAACGAATCGCTGTTGGTGCTGTGTAGAAAATTGATACTTTATGACGCTCAATCATTTCCCAGAAACGACCAGCGTTCGGGTAGGTTGGCACGCCTTCAAAAATGACTTGTGTTGCGCCACAAGCTAATGGGCCATATGCAATATAACTGTGGCCAGTGATCCAACCAATATCAGCTGTACACCAGAAGATGTCCTTGTTACGAATGTCAAAAGTCCACTTCATGGTCAACATCGCCCACAAGAGGTAACCGCCCGTTGCGTGCTGAACACCTTTTGGTTTACCAGTTGAGCCTGATGTGTATAAAACAAATAATGGGTGCTCCGCACTGACCCATTCTGGCTCACATACTTTTGCTTGGCCAGCGGAAACATCATGCATCCATTTGTCGCGACCTGCCTTCATGGGCACGTCACCACCAGTACGCTTGTAAACAATCACGTGCTTGAGTTTTTCGCAACCGCCTAAGTCAAGAGCTTCATCAGCAATTGTTTTAAGTGGCAATGCTTTTCCGCCACGTAACTGTTGATCAGCTGTAATTAATGCCACTGCGCCAATGTCGACAATACGTTCTTGTAGTGACTTAGCAGAAAAGCCTCCGAAAACAACGGAGTGGGTCGCACCAATACGAGCGCAAGCTTGCATCGCCACAACACCTTCAACTGACATGGACATGTAGATAACAACGCGGTCACCTTTTTTGATGCCGAGCTTTTTAAGACCGTTAGCAAATGTAGCAACGCGGTCATGTAATTCTTGATAAGTTACTTTTGTAACTTTTTTGTCATCAGCTTCAAAAACAAGAGCAACCTTCTTACCCAAACCATTTTGAATATTACGGTCGATACAGTTGTAAGAAGCATTGGTTAAACCATCTTCAAACCATTTATAAAATGGTGCTTTAGATTCATCTAAAACCTTCGTAAAAGGTTTCTTCCAAAAAAGATTCTCTTTTGCAAGTCTGGCCCAAGTGCCGTTAAAGTCTTTTTCAAAAGACTGACACATGGCTTTGTACTGTTGCATGCTGGTAATAGCAGCTTGCTTAGCAAAAGCTTTGGGTGGATTAAAAACGCGATTCTCAACTAATAATTGTTCCATTCCAGACATACTCTTCTCCTGCTTTCTTGGGTATTTTTATACAAACTTTGATATGAGGTAGACCGATCCTCATTTTACTAACATTCTTTGCATATTTAGGCCAAATCAGGGTTATCCCTATATCTCCCAATTATTCAATGCCCCACTGTTTACAAAAGCTTACATGAATCATGGTCGCAATTACTAGACTAGAACTTTCCCCTAGGTAAAATGAATAACTTCTGATTAACCACTTATAAAAAATATCAATATGAGCACAATTCGCCAAGACGACTTTATCCAAAGTATTGCTGATGGTTTTCAATACATCTCTTACTACCATCCTTTGGACTACATCACTGCATTAGGCAAAGCCTACGAGCGTGAAGAGAGTCCTGCGGCTAAAGATGCGATTGCTCAGATCCTGACTAACAGCCGGATGTGTGCTGAGGGCAAGCGCCCTATTTGCCAAGATACGGGTATTGCTGTTGTATTTTTAAAAGTGGGCATGCATGTGAAATGGGACGCCAAGCTGAGCGTCCAAGAGATGGTGAATGAAGGTGTGCGTCGGGCTTATATGAACCCCGACAACAAACTGCGCGCTTCTATATTGCTCGACCCTGCTGGTAAACGCACGAACTCCAAAGACAACACACCTGCTGTGGTTCATTATGAAATCGTCGAAGGTGATGGTGTTGAGGTCATTTGCGCAGCTAAGGGTGGCGGCTCAGAAAATAAGAGCAAGATGGTGATGTTGAACCCATCTGATTCGATTGTTGATTGGGTTGTTAAGACAGTGCCAACGATGGGCGCTGGTTGGTGCCCGCCAGGCATCTTAGGTATTGGTATTGGTGGTACTCCGGAAAAAGCCATGCTGCTCGCTAAAGAGTCATTAATGGGTCCTGTCGATATCCATGAGTTAATTGCTCGAGGTCCTAAAACACGTATTGAAGAACTCCGTTTAGAAATTATGGATAAGGTCAATGCGCTGGGCATTGGCGCTCAAGGTTTAGGTGGTCTCACAACCGTGTTGGATGTGAAGATCCTTGACTACCCAACGCATGCTGCTTCATTACCAGTAGGCATGATCCCGAACTGTGCAGCAACACGCCACGTTCACTTCCATTTACATGGTGATGGCCCTGCCATCCTAACTCCACCATCTTTGTCAGATTGGCCAAAAGTGGCATGGGCACCTGATACAGAAAAGTCATTGCGCGTTAATTTAGATACCTTGACACCTGAAGAAGTAGCGAAATGGAAACCCGGTCAAACATTGTTATTGAACGGCAAAATGTTGACTGGTCGCGATGCCGCACATAAGCGCATTGCTGACATGTTGTCTAAAGGTGAAAAACTTCCAGTTGATTTTAAAAATCGTGTGATCTATTACGTTGGTCCAGTCGATCCAGTTCGTGATGAGGTGGTGGGTCCAGCAGGTCCAACAACAGCCACACGCATGGATAAGTTCACAGAGATGATGTTGGCTCAAACAGGTCTTATCTCCATGGTCGGTAAATCTGAACGCGGCCCTGTCGCTATCGAAGCGATCAAAAAGCATCAATCTGCTTATTTGATGGCAGTCGGTGGTGCCGCTTATTTGGTATCTAAAGCTATCAAAGCATCTAAAGTAGTTGGCTTTGCTGATTTGGGTATGGAAGCCATTTACGAGTTCACGATTGAAGATATGCCAGTGACGGTTGCTGTCGATTCGAAAGGAACTTCTGTTCACACAACAGGTCCTCAAGAGTGGCAAGCTAAGATTGGAAAAATTCCAGTCGTTAAGGCTTAAGGTTTTAGGCTTAGGGTTTTAGGTTAAAGGAAACTTTTGGCAACTATTGGCGTATTTGACTCAGGCATTGGAGGACTTACCGTCCTCAATGAGGCTTTGCGCCAAGCGCCTGCCCATCACTATACGTATCTGGCGGACTCAGCCAACGCGCCTTACGGTGAAAAATCTGTTGAATGGATCACCAAGAGAAGTCTGGATCTCTGTCATTGGTTGGTTCGTGAAGGTTGCCAAGCATTGGTAGTCGCTTGTAATACGGCAACAGCTGAAGCCATTGAGAGTATTCGTCAAGAGATGCCGGCTATTCCAATCATTGGTGTGGAGCCAGGCATCAAACCTGCAGTGACACAAAGCGCTAATCACAAGGTCGGTGTTCTAGCGACTCAAAATACTTTAAAAAGTGATAAGTTCAATGCGCTTCTAAAGAGTCTTGATTCTGATTGCGAATTGATTCCGCAGGCTGGATTAGGTCTAGTACCTCTGATTGAATCGGGTCAACTGGATAGTGTTGAAATGAATACCCTACTGCGTGAACATCTACAGCCTTTTGAAGAGGCTGGTATTGATACCCTAGTTTTAGGTTGCACCCACTACCCATTCTTAACACCACTGATCCGAGAAATTCTAGGATCAGAGATTCAGATCATTGATACCAGTGAAGCAGTGGTCAAACAACTCTCTCGTAAGCTGGAAGAATTTCAGTTATTACAATCAGCTCCTCCTAGAGTGATTCGCTTTTATTCAACATCGGATGCCGATGCCTTAGTTGGGCTGGCTAAACAATTGATACCAACAGCTTTAGAACAACACTCGATTGAAACATCGACTGTGTTTATTTCTTAATCGAAGTGATGAGTAAAGATAGAATCAATTCTCTGAAGTCGATGATGAAAGCCATGAGCTTGCAATCACAGATCGCAGTTTTAGTTATCGCTTTACATGTTTTGTTACTGGTAGGATTTCAACTAAGTCCCCAAAGAGTAACAACTGCTAATAATATGGGTGATCTTGTGGTGGCTAGCTTGCTCGATCCTAATCCGCAACTTGAGAAGAAAACTATACCTGCTCCCAAGCCAGAGAAAAAGGTTGAGCCTAAAGTTGAAAATACCAAAAGTGTTGCAATAACTGCCGCTTCTACTTCCCCCTCTTCTTCTGTTTCGCCACCTATAGACTCAGCTAGTGCAACACCGCCTAGTAGCGCTGGGGGTAGCAGTACTGGAGAATTGAAAAGCGTCTCCATCAGTCAAGCACAATGCAGTGTTCCTGAGCCGTTTTATCCAAGCCTCGCCCGAAGAATGGGTGAAGCTGGTAAAGCCACGGTTCGATTATTTATTAATGAGAGTGGCATAGTTGATAAAGTATCACTCTCTCAAAGTAGTGGCATCCAAAGACTCGATCAAGCGGCTTTAGAGGCTGCTATGAAGATCCGTTGTCGACCTTTTGTAGAATCTGGAAAAGCCATTAAAGTAACAGCTATACAACCTTATATTTTTAGACTGGAATAATTCATGAATCAAGCTTTTGGTTTAGGCAATATGTGGGCCCAAGGTGACGCAGTCACTCGAACTGTGGCCGTCATTCTGTTGGTGATGTCGATCATCACTTGGGTGATCATTTTGACCAAAGCTATCAGTCTTTATAAAACTAAGAATATCGCCAAAGAGGTGGAGTGCTTTTGGCATGCCCCAGCTTTTGATGTGGCCTTGGGTCAAAT
The DNA here is from genome assembly GCA_945881875.1 of Polynucleobacter meluiroseus. Taxonomy (GTDB): domain Bacteria; phylum Pseudomonadota; class Gammaproteobacteria; order Burkholderiales; family Burkholderiaceae; genus Polynucleobacter; species Polynucleobacter meluiroseus_A. The sequence goes on along the minus strand of CAMCVH010000001.1, from coordinate 69,696 downwards.
GAGTCCTGATAACAATCCCTATTGTGAATTAGCTAAAAGCGCTCAAGAGGCCATGAAACACCATGACCAACAATCTGGTACTCGTGGTGAACTGCATCAAACCATCAGCCCCTCAGACTGGTTAACACGCTGCCTTAAGGTCAGCATTGATAAGTCAGTGGGTCAGCTCCAACAAGGTTTAACGTTTTTAGCTTCCACAGGCGCCACAGCGCCCTTCATTGGTTTGTTTGGAACGGTTTGGGGCATCTACCATGCTTTGATTGGCATTGGCAGCACAGGTACAGCAACCATTGATCAAGTAGCAGGCCCTATTGGTGAAGCGCTCATCATGACCGCTCTTGGTTTAGCAGTTGCCATTCCTGCAGTTCTTGGCTACAACGCCATCAGTCGCACCAATAAAGTTTTAATTGCTGAACTCAATCGATTTGGTAATGACTTGTATGCTTTCTTTATCACTGGTGCACGTGTTGGCCAATCAGAGAAAACTAAATAAAGTTCTTTATGTCATTTGGCAATGAACCTCTAGGAGATGATGACAGCCCACCGATGGCTGAAATCAACATGACACCTTTAGTGGATGTGATGTTAGTTTTATTGATTGTTTTTATGATCACGATTCCAGTGATGCAACATGCTGTCAAAGTAGAGTTGCCACAGGCTAGTAGTCAAAAGAATGATGTGAAACCAGAATCTATCAATATCAACATCACTGCCAATGGTCAGATCTTTTGGAACAATTCTGCAATTAATCTAGATGCTTTGAGCATCTATGCCCAAACAGCTGCTAAGAAATCTCCTCAGCCTGAAGTTCAACTGCGCGCTGATAAGAATGTGCGTTATGAAACTGTTGCTCAAGTTTTATCAACAGCAAAAAGAGCAGGTCTAACGAAAATTGGTTTTGTAACAGAACCTTGATGCATTAACGGTTCTGACGGTACTGCGCAGTGCTGGTTGCTTTTGGGATGCTAGGTAGTTTGATTGCTTTGTAAAAGACTATCTCGCCGCTTTTAAGAATTGCGTTGGCACCAAGCCACCAATCAACATACCGATGATGCTGGCACACAAGCCTGCCAACTGTGGCGGCATGGTGCCATCAGGCCAGATCAGCTCGCAAGTGATCCAGGTGATCAAACCAAATAGAACTGCTAGCAAACCGCCTAAGGTGTTCGCTCTAGACCAATAGACTCCAAATGCCAAAGGTACGAAAGCTGCCACTAGAGTGACTTTATAAGCACTCTCTACCATTTCGAAAATAGAGAGCTCTGAGTTAAGCGCAAACAAGGTAACTAGGACTGTGAAAACCAGAACAGTCACTCGCATGATTTTTAAGAGATGTTGATCTGTTAAATGCTTAAAGAAACCTTTAATGATATTTTCTGCAAAAGTAACTGAAGGTGCTAATAAGGTGGCACTGGCGCAACTCTTAATCGCTGAGAGCAATGCACCAAAGAATAAAACCTGAGCGAACAATGGTGCGTGATTGAGAATCAGATTAGGCAATATCAGTTGCGAATCCGTATTGAGATATTTTTCTACTAGCTGTGGATCAATCAAGGTAGCTGAATAAGCTAAGAAGATCGGAATGAAGGCGAATAAGAAATACAGCACGCCGCCGAGGATCGATGCTTTAACCGCAATGTCGGCATTTTTAGAAGATGTGATTCTTTGAAACACGTCTTGCTGGGGTATGGACCCCAGCATCATCGTCAGCAGGGCCGCCAAGAATCCCAGCACTGCCGCGGTATTCCAATCCGGCAAGATATTGAGCTTGTCTGCAGCAGCAGCGTGTGCAATGACCACGTCAACACCGCCGGTCATGCCAGCCACTTCATAGCCAATGTAGAGCATGCCAATCACGATGATGATCATTTGTACGAAGTCTGTAATCGCTACTGACCACATGCCACCAAATAATGTGTAGATCAATACGCTAGCCGCACCAATGATCATGCCCCACTCTTGTGTGATGCCACCATTGGAGACCACATTGAATACCAAACCGAGAGCTTTAATTTGGGCAGATACCCAACCCAAATAAGAAACAACAATACAAAGAGTGATTAAGACTTCAACTGTACGACCATACTTTTCTTTAAAGAAGTCTCCAATGGTGAGGTACTTCTTACTATAGAGGTGACGGGCAAAGAAAAGACCGACCAAGATCAAGCACATGGATGATCCGAATGGATCAGAAACAATCCCACCCATACCCTCTTTTAAGAAGGTGGCAGGGATACCTAAAACAGCCTCAGAGCCAAACCATGTGGCAAAGACAGTCGCTGTCACGATGTACATCGGAAGGCTGTGACCCGCTGCTGCAAAGTCAGCGGTGTTCTTGACCCGCAAAGCAGCCCATAGGCCGATGCCTATAGAGATAACCCAGTAGATGATGACAAACCAAAGAAGCATCTCAAGCTCTTTTAATTAAACTTGAGAAATTATATGTCTAGCTGACAAATCTATCAAAAGTGCCGAATATATTAGGGTAATTCTGGGAAGGTATTACTTAGGCTTGTATTGCGTTGGGCAATAGGCGCGCTTGACCTCATCAGGGCGACGAGAGGCATGCTTAGTGCCACGACCTGTGACTCGTTTACGCCACATCCTAAATGAACTGGGCTTCATCTCTGAGCGCATCAAGTCAATCACACGAGACTCGTTGAGCCCATAGCTTGCCTCAATCGCATCAAATGGTGTGCGATCCTCCCAGGCCATCTCAACGATGCGAGAAATATCAGCGGGATCTAATACGGGCTTTTTCAAAAACTTACTTTCTATTTTGAGGAACGTTGCATGCGACAACGGTCTGAACAGTATTTAACGTCATCCCAGACTTTTTCCCATTTTTTGCGCCACGTAAAGGGTCGATTACAAGTGACGCAAGTTTTAGTGGGTAAGTCTGATTTTTTACGCATGCCCATTAATCAATCATCGCTTATAAGAATTGGAATGCGAGGATGGTGATGATGGTGGGCGGTAAGGCGGCTAAGAATAAGTACAAAGCTGAAACGCTTCCGTCAGGAAAGTGCTCTTTTAAAATAGCCATACCTGCAGGGTTCGGTGCGTTAGCAATCACAGTCAAGCCACCACCGGTTAGGGCACCTGCTACAAGAGCGTATCTGAATTCTGGTGTCGTACCCTCAACCAATGAGCCCAAATAAGTCAAAGCAGCGTTATCAGTCACAGCCGTTAATGCTGTTGCTCCAAAATAAACCCAGGTTGTGTTCATACCCTCAAGGACAGGTTGGAGCCACCATTGTTGAAGGCCACCCAACACCACAAGGCCAGCTAAGAAGAAAGCCACCATGAGTGATTCTTTAAAAAGTAATGGACTTTGATATTTGGCATAGGCTGTTGTATAGCCGATGAAAAATAATAACAAGCTGATGAACACCACTGGGTGGTGAGCAAAGATGACAACGCCAGCCAGGAACAATAAGTGAATCACTTGAACGTAGGCAGGCATCAATTGATCAACCTTTTTAAGGCTAAAGCTTGGGATATCTTTATGCAATAACAATGTGCCTAAAGCTGCGTTAGCAAACACAGCAATAATAGCTTTAGAGCCTAAGAGCTTGAATACAGTTAAGCTGTCCCATCCCCAAGCTTGAGCTACCATCAAAATCGGAGGCGCAGCAAAACTTGTTAGCGCACCACCTATAGAGATGTTGACGAACAAAATACCAATCGTCCAGTACATCACTTTGATATTTTTGGTATTAACAAAAACTTTATCTTTTAAAAGTAATGCCGCCAAGGTCATCGCTGCAGGTTCAGTAATAAATGAACCCAAAAGCGGAACAATACTGAGAGTAATAAAGTAATTAACAATATGATGCGGCAGTTTGAATACTTTACTAATGAACACCGTGATGAAATGAACCAAGGTTGCTGCAAAAACCAATACTGGTTTACTAGCTGCCACCACCATGATGGCAAAAACGAATAAAGGTTCTGTGTAGTTACGACCCTCTAAATATTCAACTGAAGCTGTGCCACCCACCATGAATGCAATGGCTAAGACTAATATCAAAGCCCAGAATCCAAATACCGCTTCTACCTCCCCCAATAAATGTAATAGGCCCGAATGATTGGGATGCTTGTGTGCAAGGTTTTGAAAATAAGGCGTTGCAAATGTATGCACCACTGCAATAGCAAACAAGATCGATGCGATTAATTGAATAGTTGTTGGGTTCATACTGGGTCTCTAAATATTAATGAATGGCTGCATGCGTACATTTTTTAAAATGAACTTACACAAAGTTAAGATATAGATATTCTACTTGAGGAATATCTATATCTTCTTAGTTACGAGGCTTTTTGGAGGGTTTTTCAGATACTTCTTCACCATGCGCCCAATGAGTGACCCAGTTATCAGCATAACGTTTGGCAGCATAAGCAGATTTAAGAATTATGATATTTTCAGCATTACGGACTTCCGCTGATTTGGTGAAGTTGTAACTGCCAGTGATGACGATGTCATCATCCAAGAGTATCACTTTATTGTGTTGAATGGCATGCTTGCCATCACTGCGTACTTCAATACCCGCTGTAATTAATTGATTAACAGCATCACTGTTATTGCCTGCACTTTTTTCATCTTGTAGCAGTTGTACTTTGACACCACGACGATGTGCTTTGACGAGTGCATCACTTAAAGGCATGGCTGTAAAACCGTAAGCCATGACTTTGATTGTTTTTTTAGATGCATCAATGTGTTTGATCAATCCCCCTGCACTTCCTGCAGGTGGCGTGAAATAAATTGCCAGAATTTCTGCAGGCTGAGGTTCAGCACTGACGCTTTGCCACCAAGATACTGAAGCAGTAATACTCACCAATAAAAAAACCGCCAAACTCTTGAGAGCTCGTGCGGTTATTTTAGTTTTCTGTCTTTGCATCATAAAGTACCCTTGTCGTATAAGACATGGTGCCCGAGGCCGGAATCGAACCGGCACGGCTGTTTAAGCCGAGGGATTTTAAATCCCTTACGTCTACCTATTTCGTCACTCGGGCAGTAGAACTTTTGACATTGTAATCGTAAATAGGTGTATTTCTTAATTCTTACTTACATCTAAATGACTTCTACAGTATTTTTTAATGCTTTGTTTACTTCAATTCATTGAGTAACTTTCAACGAAGTGAACATTTTACATACAAAAAAACAAACCCCGCGAAAAGCGGGGTTTGTTTTTGTTTTGCTGTGCTTCGATGTACTTCAATTACTTGTAAAGCACTCCAGGCAACCACATACCAATCGCAGGGAACGCATACAAAATAACCAAGGCGAACACCTGAATAGCCATGAACGGCATCATTCCGGCGAAGATCTGATTGAGTGTCACGTGTGGTGGCGCTACACCTTTGAGGTAGAACGCAGCCATCGCTACTGGTGGTGATAAGAAAGCTGTTTGCAAGTTCAAGGCAACCAATAAACCGAAGAATAGTGGATCAACGTTGTAATGCACTAACAAAGGAATAAAGATCGGCATGAAGATCACAATGATCTCAGTCCACTCTAGAGGCCAACCCAACAAAAAAATAATAACTTGGGATAGCACTAGGAACTGGAATGTTGTTAGACCAAGACTCAATACCCACTGTTCGATTAACTGTTGACCGCCTAAAAGAGCAAAGGCCGCTGAGAAGATGGATGAACCAACAAACAACCAGCAGACCATAGCGCTAGTCTTAGCCGTTAAGAAGACTGACTCGCGCACCACGCTCATGTTTAGCTGTTTGTAAGCCCAAGCTAGGATGAATCCGCCCAAAGAGCCTACCGCGGCTGCTTCAGTTGGAGTTGCTAAGCCGAACACAATGGTTCCCAATACAAACAAGATCAGCACTGCTAAGGGGAAGAATGAACCCAATAACATCTTGAAAATCTCAAGGCGTGCCATGGTGAGCGTGTAATAAAAGATAGCACCAATTGCCAAGCCAATGCCCAACATGATCCAGAACCACATCGGAGTTGGCTGTCTTTCAGCTGGCTCTTGATCTTGTTGAACTGCAGCGGCTGGAGCATTTGCAGCAGCACTCGGCGCTGGCGTCTCTTCGGCACCAGGAGGTAAAGCAATACCCATTGCTTTTGGTGCTTCATCAGCGCCAGAAGGTAAAGCTAAACCACCTTCTTGTGATGGGGCAGCAACTTCCTCAAGACTCATCATGCCGCCATCACTCTCCATCGTAACAAGGGCAGCTTGTTCAATCGGTGTTGTAGCACCGCGATGAATCATTGTCATCATCACCACAAATAACAACAGTGGTCCGACAATGATAGCTAGTTGCTTGAGTAATTCTGCGGTGCTGATACCTGCAGCAGCGCGGCCCTTAGCAGCAGCTAAAACTGCTGGTAGAGCCAATTTGCCAAATTTTGCAAGCTTCTGTGACGCTGGTGTTAAATCAACGTGACGATCTTTCTCTGACAATGGCGGAGCCCATTCAGGCTTCAGCTTTGCAACGATGATCACATAACCGATGTAAAGAGATGCCAACATCAAGCCAGGAAAAAACGCACCTGCATAAAGCTTCACAACTGATACACCAGCTGTAGCTCCGTACACAATCAACATCACTGATGGAGGAATCAAAATACCTAAGCAACCACCGGCAGTGATAACACCAGCTGATAACTTAACGTTATAGCCAGATTTCAACATAGCTGGTAGTGCCAACAAACCCATCAATGTCACAACCGCACCAACAATACCTGTTGCTGTAGCAAAAATGGCGCAAGTAACTAATGTGGCAACTGCGAGTGCTCCAGGAACCCTAGCTAAAGATAGGTGCAAACTTTTGAATAGCTTCTCAATTAAGTTGGCACGTTCAACTAAGTAGCCCATGAACACAAACAACGGAATGGAAACCAATACGTCATTAGTCATCACCGAGAATGTTCTTTGAACCATCAGGTCAAGCGTTCGCTTGATCGCTTGTGCATCACCCTCGCCTTGGTTATGGAAAGCCATGAATGCGAAGATCATGCCCATACCCATCAAAGTAAAGGCTGTTGGGAAACCCAACATAATAGTTACAACCACTAAACTTAACATCAACAAGCCTAAGTGGCCATTGGTCATGTCCGAGAAAGATGGCATGTAGATCAAAGTGCCGACGACAATCGCCGCCATAATACTAAAACCGAAATAGAGTTCCTTACGCATGATTAAGCGCCCTTCTTTTCATCATCATGGCTTACCATGGCTTTTAATTTATCAACGTCAACTTCTTCAACGTCCTGTTCGCGCTTTGGCCACACGCCAGTTTTTATGCAAATCACACAACGGATAATTTCTGCGAATCCTTGCATGAGTAGCAAAGAGCCAGCAATTGGAATAATGAATTTAAACGGCCAAATCGGTGGGCCGTTAGCAGTTTGAGTCGTATGCTCATTAATCGCTAAAGATATCGACGCAAATGAGATACCAGCATAGATCAAGGCAACAATGCCTGGAATGAAGAATATGAAGTACAGCATTAAATCAAGAGTAGCTTGTGTGCGAGGAGTAAAAAATCCATAAAGCACATCACCACGTACGTGGCCATTTTTTGACAAGGTGTAAGCACCTGCCATCATGAACAAAACTCCATAGAGCATATAAGTTGTATCAAAAACCCAATCATGCGGGTTATTGAAGAAGTATCGAGAAGCAACTTCCCAGCAAATAACAGCTGTCAAAATTGCAATCGACCATGCTGAAAATTGCCCGAGCATTGTCGAGATCTTATCAACAGTTAAAAGAAGTTTTTGCATATATCTTCCAGAATCTTTTTATAGTTATAAATAAACAACACCCGCCCATTATATCTGGGCGGGTGCTGGTATTACCAAAAACGAGATTAAGACTTCGCTGCTGGAGCTTTGCGGCCGAAGTAATGGTTATAAGCCATCTTGTAATCAACGTTAGTGTCGTTCTGCCAGCGGCAAGCGCGCTGAGCAAAAGTACGCATAGACTCAAGAACACGCTTGAAGTCAGCATTTTCTGTTGACTTAGCAGCAATGATCTTGTCCCAAGCTGCCAACTGAGCACGCAAGATTGGATCTGGCGTCTTGTAGAACTTAACGTTCTGTTTAGATTGCATTTCTGCGTAGTCTTTTGAGTAACGGTCAATAGCCTTCCAGCTCATCTCAGCTGAAGACGCTTGAACAGCAACGTTAATCATGGCACGTAGTTCAGCAGGCATTGAATCTAGCTTCTTCTTGTTGAAAAGAATCTCGAACTGCTCTGAACACTGGTGGAATGATTGCAACATACATACTTTTGATACGTCTGGGAAACCTAGTAGACGATCTGAAGAAGCATTGTTGAACTCAGCAGCATCCAATAGACCGCGATCCATCGCAGGAACGATCTCGCCGCCTGGAAGCGCGTTAACTGAAACACCCATGTCTTTGAAAATATCAATTGAAAGACCAACAGTACGGTACTTTAGACCCTTCATGTCGTCGACTTTAACAACTGGCTTCTTGAACCAACCCAAAGGCTGTGTAGGCATTGGGCCATATAGGTATGAAACCACGTCAATGTTCAACGACTTGTAGATGCTCTCTAACATGGCTTTACCGCCTCCATGCTCATGCCATGCCAAAACCATGTTGGCATCCATACCGAAAGCTGGACCTGATCCCCATAGCGCTAACGCTGGGCTCTTACCGTACCAGTATGCAACCACACCGTGGCCACCGTCTAATGTACCGGCACTAACTGCGTCTAACAAACCGAATGCAGGAACTACTGAACCAGCTGGCAACAAATCAATCTTTAGACGTCCTGAAGACATTCTGTTGACCTTGTCGCAGAAATCTTGTGCGTACTCATGGAAAATATCTTTTGTAGGCCATGTGCTTTGGAAACGCAAATTAACTGTTTGCGCTTTTGCAATCATTGGGAAGCCTAGTGTACCGGCGCCAGCTGCAGCAGCTGTAGTGGTCGCAATAAACTTACGACGCGATTGAACTTTGATCTCTGACATTAAAGTCTCCTCTGTTATTTACAATAATTACAACCCCGGAAAATAGTTTCCATAAGTTAAGACTAATTTAGCACTCTGTGAAAAAATACGCATCTATATAAACGTGTTTTTTGCTAGGGGTTTTACCTAATATGGGCATCAGTATGAACAAGAAGTATCAAAATCTGATGCTATGCGGTAAATGGCTATTTATCCTACTCAGTGGCGCCTTAGTATTAGTACTCATATGGCTCAGTGTTTACTTCCTATCCACTAAAAATCAATTAGATGGTGAAGTGCTGGCTCAAGGTCTTAGCTCCTCGGTCATCATTAAATTTGATGAAAATGCCATTCCTCACATAAATGCTAAAAGTACCGAAGATGCTTGGTATAGCCTGGGTTTATTGCATGCGACGGAACGACCATGGCAGATGGAATTCAATCGCCGTTTAGCTTCAGGCAAACTATCTGAAATCTTAGGCCCTAAGACAGTCCCTCTGGATAAATTTATTCGCACATTAGGTATCAGAAGAGCTGCTGAAAAACAGTTTGAGAATTACCCCATTGAGTACAAGCGACAACTTCAATCTTATGCCGAGGGTGTCAATGATGGTTACAGTCGACTAGGCTGGGCCTTACCAGCTGAGTTCATGATTTTAGGCGCCAAGCCTGTTGCCTGGAGACCTGCTGACTCAGTTGCCTGGTCATTGATGAAGGCGCTTGATCTAGGTGGCAATTGGCACAAAGAGTTCATTCGCTTAGAGCTATCCAAAAATTTAGAAACTCAACGCATTTGGGAAGTGCTACCCCCTTACGCTGGTGAAAGCCCTCCCACCTCGGTCAATTTTTCAAAAATGTACCAAGAGATTGGTTTATTTAACAAAGAACCATCAAAGAGTTCAGCAAGCGTTGTGCAACAACAAGAATTTGCTCAACTACTACCGGGTGGTGTCGATGGTTTGGGCTCCAACAATTGGGTGGTGTCAGGCGATAAAACTGTCAGCGGTAAACCGCTTCTAGCTAATGATCCGCATCTGGGACTTACTGCGCCCGCCATTTGGTACATGGCTCATATTGAATCTCCCGAGTTCAATGTCATGGGAGCCACCATGCCAGGCATACCTGGAGTGGTGATTGGTCGTACTAAACAATTGGCGTGGGGATTTACCAATACAGATCCCGATGTTCAGGATCTGTATATCGAGGCTTTAGATACAGAACGTTCGAATAGCTATAAAACGCCGGACGGCATTAAGCAATTTATTCTTCGTGAAGAAATCATTGCTATAAAGGGGCAAGAACCCATTCGTTTTATTGCCAGAGAAACAAGACATGGTCCGGTGATCTCAGATGCTTATGAGCGCGCTCAAAATCTGATTGATACCAAACGCTTTGCTATATCCATGCGCTGGACAGCTCTAGATACAGCCAACCAAACATTAGTGGCTGGTTTTAAGATGAACCAAGCGCAAACGTTAGATCAGTTCAAAGATGCACTGAAGCACTATTACGCACCCATGCAAAATGTTGTGATGGCAGACCAAGAAGGTCAGATTGCTTATCGCGCCGCCGGAGTAGCTCCTAAAAGAACCAGAGGACAAGGTTTATTTGGATCAGCGCCGAGCTTAGGATGGGAACGCCAATACGACTGGGGACCTTATCTCAATCCAGATGTTCTTCCAAAAGAAAATAATCCAGCCAAAGGCTGGATCGCTACAGCTAATCAGCGGGTTCACGCCGCTAATGATCCTCATCCCCTCACTGATGATTGGCATATGCCCTATCGTCATGATCGAATTGCTTCTCTTTTGGGAGCAACAGAGAAACATGATGTGAACAGTATGAAAGCCATCCAAACGGATACAGTTTCACTTTCAGCTAAAGATCTTTTGCCACTTTTATTAAATGCCAAATCAGAACACCCTTTGGATGCTGAAGCAAAAAAAATCCTAGATCGCTTTGATGGCAATATGGCTTTGAATAGTGCAGGAGCCACTATTTATAACGAATGGGCTCATCAGTTAACCCGTTTGATGTTCTCAGAGAAGTTAGGTGAAAGTTTCGCGATTGATTATGGCAAACGAGATTTCCGTGCAGGTCTTCATCACATTTTGAACTTACATGCCAATGACAAATCAGAGGCAGATTACTGGTGTGATGTGACCAGCACTGCAGCCGTTGAAACCTGTGAAGAATTAATCAATACCTCATACACCGAGGCTCTGACTCAATTATCAAAACGCCTGGGTGGCAAACCCGCCACTTGGCTATGGGGCAAAGTTCATATTGCCACTGCACAACATCGACCATTTAGCCAAGTAGATCTTTTGAAGAAACGCTTTGAAGTGAGTCGCCCAACACCTGGTGATGGATTTACGATCAATGTTGGATTTATGGATTTAGGCAATTCAAGCAATCCATTTAAAGTAACAAAGGCTGCTAGCTTAAGAACGATTTTTGATCTTTCAGATTTAGATAAATCACAGTTCATTTATCAAACGGGACAATCAGGTTGGGTGAATAGTCGTTATTACAGTAACTTTGCTGATACTTGGTCAAAGCAAGAATATATCCAACTGACCATGAAACCTAATAACATTCTTTATACAGCGACACTTTTACCGAATAAGAATAAAAAGCCAGAACATGTCAAAATTATTGATAAGAGAAAATAAACTGAATTACTAAAATGAAAGCATGTGATGTCATCCCATACTAATCAAAGCCGAATCTTGAATTCAATTATTTTTACATATATCACTACTCTTTTTTTAGGTGTTTTTAGTCATGATGCGCATGCATCATCTGATACTAAAAATCAATTGAGCAATCTGTTAAGTGGCAATCAGCACGTTCTGATGATGCGTCATGCGGATGCTCCAGGCTACAGCGATCCAGCAGGCTTTAATGTCAAAGATTGTTCAACTCAAAGAAATTTAGGTGAGACTGGTAAAAAACAAGCTCGCGAAATTGGTCAATGGCTCAAAGCTCGTGGTGTCGCAGATGCGAGAGTGTTAAGTAGTCCTTGGTGTCGCTGTATGGATACAGCAACACTTTTAAATATTGGGCCAGTTAGTTCAGAAAATTCTTTGGGTTCTTTTTTTGAAAACCGTGGTGATGCCAGAGAACAAACCCTAGCGCTTCAAAAGAAAATCCAAGCAGAACTAATGACTAAAAATAACAAACCACTGATGTTGGTGACACACCAAGTCAATATCTCAGCCTTCACAGGTGAAGGCGTTGGTTCAGGTCAAATGCTTTTAGTTCAGGTCACCCCAAAGGGTCAGTATGTGTCGCATCGTCTAGTTAAGCTGGATTAAGTTTTTATTCAGACTTAAGAGGGCTATCTTGGAAAGCTTCTCGACGGAAAGTAACGACTAGAGTGTCGCGCCAAGCTTTCGAGTGACCCTCTGGATCAATGGGTTGTATCGGAGTGGTTTCGTGAATCACTCTTGCATCATCCAATACCAAAAGACTGAATGGTTCGTTCAGCGTGAAACGCTGACCTTGTGGTCCTACTGATTCAAATACCCTTGTCTCACCGCCCTTGATTAATTGACGATTCAGCATGAGTACGCCAACGTAATCGACGCCATCGCGATGAGCGCCCTCAGGTGTTGGTCTACCAATACCATCGGTTGTATCAATCCTAAACTGGTGAACTTCTACGTACCAAGGTTTTTCTTTGTTTATCTGTTGTGTAGGTAGCTGATTAAATTGCTCACCCAAATGCAATAAGAAATCATGAAGCACAGGTGAGTTCATAAAGCCTGGCTCGCAAGGTTCAAACCAGCGATCAATCCCACCATGCAATGCGTTGTATGACAGAGGCTGCCAATGCGCGCGATGAGGGACAGCGGTAACTGTGGACTGATTAACAACAAAACTAGAATGACGGCGCTGGCGATATCTCCCGCCGTCTTTTAAATACTTATCAGCTGGTAAGTTGTTCCAAAAATCTCCAGCCTGTTGCCACTCAGCTTCATTGTGCTGACTCAATTGGTAAACGTCATGGGGCACTAAAACCGAATAACCGTTTTTTTGAATTTGCTGAGTTAACTCTGAGAGTTCTGAATAAGGTGGGTGAAGAATCATTTAAAGTATATTTATTAAATTAATCTATTAGATTGATTATGCGCTCAAGATGTACTTTTGAGGATATTGCATCTGCTGGGCTTTGAACTACTCAGCCTTCATGAAGTTAGCGTGGTTTAGAGGATGGTACTCACAACCTACCCTACCCTCATAAGCCTGGTCATCTAAGAGCATGAAGAAATCAGCGTAAGGCATTTCGCCAGTGCCTGGCTCATGCCTGCCGGGGTGATCTGCTATTTGCACATGATCAATAAAAGGCATGAGATCTTCGATCTCAAGAATGTTTTCGCCCATGCGATGCATATGGTAGGCATCGTATTGGAGATAGAGGTTGGTAGATTGAACCGCCATGATGGTGTTAACGGCATGCTGACTGGATGATAAAAAGAAGCCGGGCATATCAAAGGTGTTGATCGGTTCAATCAGTAATTTGATGTTTTCTTTTTTGAGTACTTCTGCTGCAAAAGTTAGATTCGATACAAAAGCACTTTGCGCTTGTTCAAATGAAACGCCCTCTGGAAGTTTGCCTGCTAAACAGTTCAGATGTGGAACGCACAGTATCTTGGCGTACTGAATAGCTTCTAGTAATGCAATCTTGAACTCTTCACCTCGAGCGGGATCGCAAGCAAAGCCACGGTCACCTCTTGCCCAATCGCCACCCGGAAGATTGTGTAGATCCATCTTGAGATTTAACTCAGTCATGACGGCTTTGATTGCGTGAAGCTTAGAGCCTGTCATAGATTCATAAGGGAACTGACACTCCACCACTTCAAACCCATCCGCCTTAGCCGCATGAAACCGTTCTAAAAACGGCAAGTCTGCGTAAAGTAAGGAAAGGTTAGCGGAAAAGCGCGGCATGAATTTGTACTCGTTTTTAAATAAAGTGATTTAATTATGTCATGCGCATCATTTCTATTTCAGTAGCCACGGTTTCCCCCTTATTTGGTATTGATCACCCAGACTACAAAACCGTTAATTCAGGTATCAAAAAACTCCCGGTAAGCACTTTAGAGAAACCCGAGCCTATCAAAGTAACAAAAGTTGGTTTAGTAGGTGATGAGCAGGCTGACTTTAGTGTGCATGGTGGTTTAGAAAAAGCTATTTACGCTTACCCTTTAGAACATTACCCATTCTGGAATGACCTACTTCTTCGTGAAACCAAGCGATCAACGCCGATTGGATTTGGATTTGTTGGTGAGAATTTAAGCGTAGAAGGTTTTTCTGAGGCGGATGTTTGGGTCGGTGATATTTGGCAAATCGGTGAGGTAGAGCTTCAGGTCACCAAACTTCGAGAGCCCTGTTTTAAATTTAATGCTCGTATGGCTTACAAGGGGTCATCCAAAGCCATGATTCAATCTGGTAAGTCAGGTTGGTACTTACAAGTGAATCAAGTGGGTCATATCCAAGCAGGTGACATAATCACAGTTATCCCTGGTCGAAGAGAAACTTCGATCAAGATGCAAAACTCATTCTTACTCAGAAAAGATCAACAGAACGATTTGCCACTTTAATCAAATCTCGCGATTAGATTTTTTGATTAGATTGTTCATTTATTAATTACTGTTTGAGGGGGCGTGCACCAATTGGCATGAGTAGATGGCGAAGGTTGTTGTGGTCGATCTCGTGCATGAGTTGCAGCAGTTGACCAATCTCACCATTCGGAAAACCTTCACGAGCAAACCATGAGAGGTAGTTAGCCGGAAGGTCACAGAGGACTGTTCCAGCATGTTTACCAAATGGCATTTTCATCGTGACGAGTTTGATAAGTGATTCAGGGGTCATAGGAGGATGTTATTTTCTACACAGAAGGGATTCTTCCCTTCTATGCAGGGTCTAGTTCAAACAATAGGACTTCTGCATTTTTGCCTCTGGTTAAAGTTAATTCACTTTCACCATCCATAAGAAGTGCATCACCGCCACTGAGATCTAGGCCATTGACTTGCATCTGGCCTTTGATCAAATGGAGGTAGGCTTTGCGCTTAGGGTTTAAAGGAAACTGAAATGGCACACCACCATCAAAGATGCCTGCGTAGATGTTGGCGTTCGCATGAACTTTGACTGCCCCATTTTCTCCAGTCGGTGATGCAATCAAACGAAGCTTCTGTAGCTTTTCCACTTCAGGAACTGTTTTTTGTTCATAGCTTGGAGGTATCTCTTGAACATTAGGCTCAATCCAGATTTGTAATAGGTGGGTCTCTTGGTCTTTAGCGTGATTGAATTCGCTATGGGTGACGCCTGTACCAGCACTCATCCTCTGAACATCTCCTGGCGGTATACCCACCACATTACCCATGCTGTCTTCGTGAGCCAGTTGACCAGCAAGTACATAAGTAACAATTTCCATATTTTTATGGCTGTGCTTACCAAAGCCCGAGCCTGCGGCGATACGATCATCATTGATGACACGTAAGTTGCCCCACCCCATGTGTGCAGGGTCGTAATAGCCGGCAAATGAGAATGAATGATAGCTTTCTAACCAACCATGATGAGCGTAGCCACGCTCATCTGATTTTCTTAACTTGATCATGTGATTCCTTTTTTGTTACTTATTTTATTTCTTGTTCAATAACATTACTTTATCAAGTTATCGTCTTTTTAGTTGAAGTCAAAAACCTTTAAAAAAGATAAACTACTGAAAAGGCTTCAATAACCATACTAATAACAATATCAATGACAAAAGCATTTAATACTGAAGACTTGATTGCGGCAGCAAAGTCCATCATCAAAGATGAGAAATGCCCTAATTGCAAAGACTTAGCCTGCCCTGGCTGGGAAACGATGCCAAGCTCTTTCAATCAAGATCAGTTGAATCTAATAGGTACATTGAAGTCTGAGAATGAAGAGTCTTGGAATGAGTATCACCCTAAGAATACTCAGATCTGGTCAGCAGATGCTCCTATTGCACCTAACTTTCATCCTTACAACAAATGTGACGTGTATCAGTGTCAGAACTGCACTCAGATGTATTTAAGATATACAGAGTATGGTGGCTATTACGTAGACCAAAGAATCCGTCTGGTTACGCCAGAATTGATTGATGGCGCAATTAACGCTTAAGAGGTTTACCAGCCGCCTCTAATACCAAAACCAAATCTCATACGAGTGTCTAAATTGCGGCGCTCTTCTTCACGTAAAGAGCGCACTAGAAAACGGGTGATTTCGTCTTTTTTAGTTGAGCAATCTAGTTTTGTTTGAGCTACCTTCTCTTTGGCAGCTGCCACTATCAGAGGATCAAGCTCAAAGGTTTGTTTATCCATCCCCGCCTCAACTGCAAGACATAGTTCGAATTCGTTCATGGTCTCTAAGCGCTGTGTGACTTTTTGTGGAGTCAATGTGGCGCAACCGACAAAGGTCAGGGTGAAAAGTGCTAAAAATATTAGTTTGGTGAGTTGTGGTTTTTTCATGGGTGCATCGCTGTATATCAATTGGTTGTAATGATCATTATTAACTAATACTCCAATTAAATGTCTCATCAATAATTTTAGAGGCTTCTTCGGATATCTTGAATCAAGGGACTGTGCTCAGCCAGATCGTCTCGGTAGTTCGAGATGCCTTGGCGTTCACGCTCTAGGAAGCGTTGGACAGCATCTGCAAATTGAGGGTCAGTGAGGTAGTGATAAGAGCAAACGGTTTGTGGCATGAAGCCTCTGGCCATTTTATGTTCTCCTTGAGCCCCACCCTCCAGTGTTTGAATGTCATTAGCAATGCAGTATTCGATGGATTGATAGAAGGCGGTTTCAAAATGAAGACATGGGTGGTGCTCTAGCGCACCCCAATAACGGCCATAGGCTTTTTGCTGATCCTTATCCACTACTAATAAGGCAGCTGCAATCGGCTGATTGTCTCTTTGGGCAATGATGAAGTGCAAATGTTCAGGCATAGCCTGAACCCATTTTTGGAAAAACAGTTGATTGAGATAAGGTGATGAGCGTCGCTCATAGTAGGTAGCCGAGTAGCAACGATAGAAAAATAGAACTTGGTCTTCAGTCATTTGTTGACCAGGAACGTTCAAGAAAGTAATGCCTGCATCTTGTACTTGCTGCCGCTCTCGTTTGATGTTCTTGCGCCGCTTCATGGTGAGGCTGGCTAAGAATTGATCAAAATTACTAAATTGTTGATTTTGCCAATGGAACTGAACAGCATCTCTTCTTTGGAATTGAGCCTTCTCTAGCAATTTGGCATCTTCTGATTGTGGAAAGAGAATGTGTGCTGATGAGATGTTGAATTGATTTAAAAACTGTAATAAGCCGTTGATTAAGTATTCTTGATGTTCAGCAGACTTAGCCAGTAAGCGAGATCCTGTTGCCGGAGTAAAGGGTATCGCTGACAAGGCCTTGGGGTAATAGTTCAGACCGTTCACGGCATAGGCTTCTGCCCAAGACCAATCAAAGACATACTCGCCATAAGAATGGGTTTTTAAGTACAGCGGTATGACGCCTAAGAGCTGATCATCTTCTGTTGAGTAGAGTGCTATATGTGATGGATCCCAACCAGTTTCAATAGAAACACAATCCGTCTCTTCTAAGAGGGATAAGAAAGCGTGTTGCAGAAATGGGCCAGCATCTTTCGGTAGGATGCGATCCCAGTCTTCTCCTGAAATCGCCCTGATACTTTTGATGACTCGTATCTCAAGATTAGACTGCTGGCTCATTTAAATTAAGTAACTATTAAAAGTGGTTTTCAATAACCATTTCTGATTTTGCAATAAAGCCTGGCTTAGGCCATGCTGTTTGAGTGGCTTTACCCACTACCAACATGGCTGCTAATGCATGACCGCTTGGTAAGTTGATTAATTCTGATACTTTGTTGAAGTCAAAACCAACCATTGGGCAAGAGTCATAGCCCATGGCTTTGGCTGAGAGCATCATGGTTTGCATGATGATGCCTGCTGAGCGCATAGCTTCATCTCTTTGTAACTGTTCATTACCTGAGTAGAAAGGATTGATCCAAGGCACCAAGATATCTTGTGCAGCTTTAGGAGCATTGACCCAATAACGCGCAGGATCTTTGTCCCAAGCTTTGAGATCAACTGTGATGACGAACAACAAAGATCCATCGGTTACTTGGGCTTGATCAAAAGCTGCTTCACGTAATTTTGTTCTTAAGGCTTTATCAGTCACATTAACTAAGCGCCAGTGTTGGATATTGAATGATGAAGGTGACAACATTGCTAAATCTATCAATTGATCAAATTCTTGTTGAGTGAATTGATGAGCAGGATCAAAGTGTTTGATGGCTCTGCGTTCACGGATAGCGTCAAATGTGTTCATGGTCTTCCTTTATGTGTCTGAATAGAGACATACTAATGCTTTACTGAAATTCCGACAGGGACTGCTCCTAAAGGCTTATGTCATAGGGGTTCCTATGCGCTTGAACTCCAAGCATTAGAATGTCCTTATGAAACCATTGATAAAAATTGATTTCGTATCAGATGTGGCCTGCCCTTGGTGCGCAGTCGGCTTGGGTAATCTCAATAAGGCCATCGCTGAGTTTGGCGATAAGGCTGATTTTGAAGTTCACTTTAGAGCTTTTGAGTTAAATCCACATATGCCGCCTGGTGGTCAAGATGCGATGGAACATTTGATGGAGAAATATGGCTTGAGCTTAGATCAAGTCAAAGCCAATCAAGTTCAAATAAGAGAGCGAGCCGCAGAAGTTGGCTTTAACTTTCATCCCGATGGTAGAAAAAGGGTTTACAACACTTTTAATACTCATCGTTTATTGTTTTGGGCAGCGCATGAGTTAGATCTTAAGAAGCAAGCTGCTCTTAAAAAAGAGTTACTTAATACCTACTTTTGCTTAGGCGTGAGTTTGGATGATGAAAAAAATATTCTTGATGCCGTGGTCAGAGCAGGTCTTGATGAAGCCAGAGCTCGGGCGATTTTGTCTAGTGATGAGTTTGTAGAAGGTGTGAAGCAAGAGTTACAACATTACAAATCTATGGGAATTAATTCTGTACCTTCACTGATCGTGAACGATCAGTATCTTTTGCAAGGTGCCCAACCATCGGATATGTTGATCAATGCATTTACTAAACTGATATCTAGTTAAAATACTGACTATGACTGAAACCAAAAAAATGATTCCAACTCCAGACTTTTACATCATTAATTCGCCTGACCCGGATATATCAGGTTCTTACTACGCTATGCAACGTGCTAGACAATCTGCTGTAGACTTGGCCATCCAAACCAATACTGCAATCATTACATCTGTTGATGGAAAGGTCGTCAGGATCCCAGCTTCTGAGCTTATAAAAAGATCCCTCAATACAAAAAAGTTGGCATAGCTTTACTTACTCATTTATATGTCATTTTTATTAAGGAAGACTACTTGAATATCTCGTTGATATAGATGGTTAATGCCTTTGTCTAGGTATTCGGTTGAAAATCCCCAAAAGGGGTAACATTACGCAACTGCGATGCAAATTTATTAAAAAAAATGGTCAAAAACCTCATTCTTCTTGGAAATCTCTTAATTGGCATCAGCCTGTTAATTATTCTATTGAGCTTTACAGATTTGTATGACTTAGATCTATTTTCGTTCGGCCTATCCTCCGGTATACGTATCGTTGGATCATTTGCCATAGCTGGCTGCATGCTCAATGCATTGAGTTATGGTTTCTTAGAGTTATCTAAACAACAGTAATGTAAGGAGAAGTAAATGTTCAAAAAATCAGACTTTTTTATTATTTTGGCTGTAATGATTTCTTTTATCATTTCTGCTTATTTTTGGTTTGTTGAAAAAGATCCACAGCAGGCGATATTTACAGCCATTTGGATCCCGGCCATTTTCACATTCGGCATTTACTTTAAGTTGTGTGCTTTGATGGGGAGCAGAAAATGAGCTTCAATGACACCATGTTCGTAACAGCAGTATTGGTTTTTACCATGATGGTGATCGGTTTAGTTCTAACAGTCAGAGAGTTCAGTGACGAGAAAAACAAAAAGAAAGAAGAAGATAAGTAATCTTCTGTTTTTTAGTTCAATCTGTCAAAAATTAGTCATTAGTCGGTTAAATAAAGTGGATCTGCACTTTATTTAACCGATTTTTTTATGCACTTATTGCATGTTGTTGGAGTTGCTCTAGGGTGACGTAGTGAAGAGCACGTTCATTGGTGCTTTCTAAGACAACAGGTGGGGCCACACCTGCATCAAATGCCTCTTTCCATCTCATGGCACACAAGCACCATTGATCACCTGGCTGAAGACCTGGAAACTGATAAGCAGGTCTTGGTGTCATCAGATCGTTACCTTGTGCCAAGCTGAATGTTAAGAACTCCTGCGTCACTCGCGCGCAGATCACATGACTACCCGTATCCACAGAGCTAGTTTTACAACAACCATCTCTAAAGTAACCCGTCAGAGGATCAAAACTACAGTCTTTGAGTGGTTGGCCCAATACATTAAGTGCTTCTGTCATTGCTTGCCTTTTTCTCTAGGATATTCTTTCTTATCCTAAGAATATAGGCTATCTTTAGAGCCCAAGGCAAATGTATTTCATTTCTAGGTATTCATCCATACCCCAGCTACTACCTTCACGCCCTAAACCGGATTGTTTTACACCACCAAATGGCGCGACTTCGTTAGAGATGATTCCTGTGTTAACGCCCACCATGCCAAATTCCATCGCTTCAGCAACACGCCAGATCCTGCTGATGTCTTTACTGTAGAAATAGGAGGCCAATCCAAACTCACTGTTATTGGCAGCAGCAATCACCTCTTCCTCAGAGCTGAAAGATTTAATCGCTGCAACAGGACCAAAAGTTTCTTCATGCATGACCAACATGCTCTCGTTAACATCAGCTAGCACTGTAGGCTCAAAAAAGCTACCACCCTGCGTATGTCTTTTTCCGCCTACAACAATACGAGCACCTTTTTTAACAGCATCTTGTATGTGTGATTCAACTTTTAATACCGCCGCTTCATCAATCAATGGTCCTTGAAGAACGCCCTCAGTCAAGCCATTACCCACTACCAAGTTTTTGCTAGCTAGAGCCATCTTTTCAACAAATTGTTCATAAAGATTTTTATGAACATAGAATCGGTTTGAACAAACGCAGGTTTGACCAGAGTTTCTGTATTTTGATTGGATAGCGCCTTCAACAGCAGCATCTAAGTCAGCATCTTCAAAAACAATGAATGGTGCATGACCGCCCAATTCAAGGGCAATCTTTTTGACTGTTGGGGCACATTGCGCCATCAGTATTTTTCCAACAGCGGTAGATCCGGTAAACGATAGGTGTCTAACCACTGGAGAGTCGCAAATTAACTTACCTACTTCAATTGAATTGGCAGAATCGCAAGTGACAACATTAATGACACCATCAGGTATACCTGCTTTTTTTGCTAAATCTGCTAATGCCAATGCTGATAGTGGCGTTTGCTCAGCTGGCTTGATGATGATCGTACAACCAGCAGCAAGCGCAGGGCCAGCTTTTCTGGTGATCATCGCTAAGGGAAAGTTCCAAGGCGTGATAGCAGCACAGACACCAATGGGCTGCTTTAAAACCAACATCCTTTTATCCGACCATGTCGATGAAGGTATGGCTCCGGTAACTCTTTTAGCTTCCTCAGCAAACCATTCAATGAACAATGCGGCGTACATGACTTCACCCATCGCTTCTTTGATAGGCTTGCCTTGCTCACTGGTCATCAAGTGAGCCAGCTCATCTGCATGAGCTTTTATTAAATCAAACCAATTGCGCAAAAGAGCAGCTCGCTCTTTACCTGTTTTGGAACGCCAAGCAGGTAAAGCATGAGCTGCTTTTTGAATGACAAGCTCTACTTCTTTAACCCCCATATTAGGGACATGCTGAATGATTTCGCCGGTAGCTGGATTGCTAACGGCAAAACCCGAAGTTGTTGATGCAGAAGTATTGATTGTCATGATTAGTTAATTTAGCATTATTGAGGCTGAACTCCAGCATTTTTCATAGCCACTTTCCAACGATCAATCTCAGACTTTGTGAAATTGAGTAAGTAGCTAGGATTTGCTGTAGCTGGGGTTGCTAACACAGCATTCATATCATTGAACTTTTGTGACAATTGTGGATCTTTTAAAGCCGCATTCAGTGCCACATTTAAACGATCAACAACCGCCTTAGGAGTTCCGGCTGGGGCATACATGCCATGCCATACAGCCAATTGAAATCCAGTCATGCCAGATTGCCCAAATGTTGGTGTATCTGGTAAAGAGCTAATACGGTCTTTTGTGGCTACAGCGATCGCCTTAAGAGTACCCGCTTTGATGTGGTTCAAGGTGCTGGCAGGTTGATCGCAAATGACGTCTACTTGGCCAGCCAGCATATCATTCAACGCCGGACCCGTGCCCTTGTATGAAATTGAAGACCACTCTGCAGATAGTGAAGACTTAATGAGTGCTTCACATAAATTGGATGTAGCGCCTATTCCAGCATTTGCAAAATTTAACTTTCCTGGATTAGCTTTGACATAACCAATAAATTCTTGAAGAGTATTAGCTGGAAAGTTTTTTCTTGCAACAAGCACCATTGGCACTTCTGTGACCATACCAATAGGAGCGAAGTCAGTCACTGGGTCATAGGCCAATTTGGCATAAAGAGCTGGGGCTGATGATTGAGCCATGTTGTGGAAAAGGATGGTGTAACCATCCGGCTTCGATCTTGCTACACGACCCGCACCAATCGTTCCACCAGCACCAGCCGTGTTGTCAACGACGACTGGTTGACCCAAGTTTTTTGTCATCACTTGGGCAAGTATTCTGCCTAATACATCAGTAGATCCTGCTGGTGCGTAAGGGATCACCATTGTTATCTGTTTGTCTGGGAATTGCGCAAATGCTGTTGAACTTGCTAAGCAAAATAAACCAACAATAAATTTTTGATAATTTTTCATCATTCCGTCCTTATTAAATGTAATTACTTCTATTGAAAAGATTTAACGTATTTAAAAACAGCTGTATGGTCAGCACCCTTACCTAATGATTGATTTGCCTCTTCTGATGTTTTTACACATTGTTGAGCTAAATCAGAGTAGCACTCCATATCTTTTATAAACTTCAAAGCAATCTGCACATCTTTGCTCATTAAAGCCAATGAAAACCCAGAATTAAAAGCTTCATTCAACATAAAGTTTTCAACTTTGTTTTCGGTTGTATTATTTTTGCCAGTTGAGGCATTGAAAACTTTATTGACCACATGGGTATCAAGTCCAAATTTCTCAGCTGCGATCAATGACTCACTCACAGCAATTAATCCAGCAGCTGAGATGTAGTTATTCAAGGCTTTGACAGCATGAGCTGCACCCGCTGCGCCAACGTGAGTGATGCTTTTACCCATGAACTCGAGCAGAGCATATGTTTTTTCGTAATCTTCAGCCAAACCACCCACGATGATTGAAAGCGTTGCATCAATGGCTTTCTTAACACCGCCTGATACGGGAGCGTCAAGATACTTGATACCAAGTTCTTTTAATTTCTGATTGTTATCTCTAGAAGACACGGGGCTTGCAGAACTCATATCCAAAAGATAACTTCCCTTTTTTAGATGAGTTGCAATACCTTCCTGTCCAGCTCTACCCCAGAGAACGCCATCAATGATCGAACTATCTGGCAACATAAAAATAGTGACCGATGCATCGCTGACTGCTTCAGTTGGAGTTTTTGAGAATTTAAAATTTTGCTGTCCTGAAAATTTTTCTGCTACCTCAGCATTTAAATCAAAACCCGTTACTGTAAATCCAGCCTTCAATAAATTATTGACCATGGGCACACCCATCAAACCCAGGCCAATAAATGTGATTGGAGTTTCTGACGGTTTCATTAAATACCCATCTCTTTGAATACTTCTTTTGCAACTCGGAAGCTGTCAATGGCTGCCGGTACGCCGCAATAAATAGCGACTTGCATAAATACTTCTTTTATTTCATCTTTGGTAAGACCGTTATTAATGGCACCACGAACATGTAGCTTCAATTCATGTGGGCGATTTAGCGCAGCAATCATGGCTAAATTTAAAAAGCTTCTGGTTTTTCTATCAAGACCAGGACGATTCCAAATTTCATTCCAACAATATTCAGTCACCAGTTCTTGCATCGGCATGTTGAAATCATCGGCATTTTTTATTGAATTCTCAACGTACTCCGCACCCAAAACTTCTTTGCGCGTTTTTAAACCTTTTTCAAAAGACTCTTTGTTCATTTCTGCTCCACATGTGTCATATTTCAAAATTAAAACATCTCAGTGATAGTACACTGCTTTGTAATACAAAGTTACAATCTTACGATAGTGGTTTACCCTGTTTGCTTGTAAGAAAAACAAAAAGGCGCCTCAGCGCCTTTTTTCTTTATAGCTTTTACTTATTTTTCTCTGCTGCAATAACAGCTAAGGCGACTTTGGCAGCTGCCTGAATGTGGTTATAGGCTGCAACTTTAGCAGCCTCGTAATTTCTAGATTTGATGAACTTGAACATTTGATCAATCTCTTTAAGACTCTGAGTCATTCTATTGGGCTGTACCAAGGATGTTCCTCTTAGCAAACTCACTCTGTCCAATAACTTCAATAAGCTCTCTTTGACTAACTGATTACCACACCCATTTAATATGACGTTGTAGAGATCAGCTTTGACGGTGAGTAATAACTGTTTATCTCCTTTATCAGAAACTTCATGAAGTTTCTGAATGGCTAAATCAAGATCATTAATTTGTTCATATGTTGCCAGACGAGAAAACTCTGCAACTGCAAAGCTTTCTAAAAGTGCTCGGAATTTATATAGCTCTTCTGCTTCTTCGTAAGACATCGAGGAAACAATGGGGCCACGATGCATTTCATTTGAAATGAGCTTATCTGCTTCTAGCTGTCGTAATGCCTCTCTGACTGGAGGACGACTGACATTTAAGATTTCGCAAATCTCTCTTTCAACGAGCCTATCTCCAGCCTTGTATTTTCCGGCAAGGATGGCTTGCCGCAGGTAGTCTTCAACGTAACTTCTGAGACTTTGGGGCTTAGGAGGGGTGACTGATTCCATATTGATCTTGTATTTTGTATTACAAAATACTACACCATGAAATATAAAAGGGGCTTAATGTTCGGGAAAACACAGAATCTAATTTAGTGATAATGTAATTGCTCCAACCTAAAAAGGAGTACCAAAATGAAGAAATTAGTTATCGCTACATCTCTTATTTGTATGTCCAGTTTTGCTATGGCTCACGGTTGCCCTGGCGAAATGAAAAAAATCGACAATGCCCTACCAGCTGCAAAATTGACACCTCAAAATATGACCAAAGTTAAAGAACTTCGCGCTAAAGGTGAAGAGCAACATAAAGCAGGTCAACATACAGAATCAATGAATACATTAGCTGAAGCCAAAAAAATTGTTGGCGTTCAGTAATAGCTGAATCAAGAAGTCCTAGCTCTATTGATAGAGCTATCGAAATGAAATCCACGCGTAGTTCAGCGTGGATTTTTTTATGTTTTGATCAATAAGAGTATTTGGAGGCGGAACCCAGAATCGAACTGGGGTACACGGCTTTGCAGGCCGCTGCATAACCACTCTGCCATCCCGCCAGGGATGTGTTGTATTAAATTAAAAAGGGAAGCTGGTTAAGCTTCCCTCGTAATTTGGAGCGGGATAAGAGGCTCGAACTCTCGACCTATACCTTGGCAAGGTATCGCTCTACCAACTGAGCTAATCCCGCATAACAACAAGACCGTTAATTTAACACATATTCAGCTTATGTCAAATAATCGGAGTAAATCAACAACTTAGAGGCTTTGTTAGTTTTAGCTTACTACAAAGTACTTGGGTTTGCTTAAGCACTGATTTAGATAAGTTTTTTTAAAGCTCAGTCTTAGCTTTGATCATTGGCCAAGCTTTTTGAAGGTAATAGAACATCGACCATAGAGTTAAAGCAGCAGCAATCCAAATGAGTGGTCGGCCGATTAAAGAGGTGTGGAATAAACCAAATAAAGTGTCATTAAAAAGTAAGAAAGGAATGGCTATTAGTTGAGCAGCTGTTTTTAACTTACCCACAAAATGAACGGCCACACTTCTTGAAGCTCCAATTTGAGCCATCCATTCTCTGAGAGCAGAAATGGTGATTTCTCGACCGATGATGATGAAAGCTATCCATACGCCCACGCGGTCAAAATTGAGAAGCACTAGTAATGCAGCTGCCACCATAAGTTTGTCAGCTACAGGGTCTAAGAAGGCACCGAATGCGGATACCTGACCCCATTTGCGTGCTAAGTAACCATCCAACCAATCAGTCAGCGCAGCCCCAACAAAAAAGATGGTGGCCCAAAGGTTTTTATCCTGAATACTTAACCATGAGTCTGGAAGGTAAAAAATACCAACGACCAATGGGATCGTGGCAACTCTTAACCAAGTGAGAAATATGGGTAAATTAAACGGCATCTGACAAGGATAAAGGAATTTCCAAGTAATAGAAGTACTTAGGCTTATTGTTGAGAGTTATTTTTTAATGCAGCTGTTTATATATCTGCTCAGCCAAAGCTTTGGAAATACCTTCAACTTGTTGAAGCTCTTCAATCGTGGCACTCGTAACACCCTTCAGTCCACCAAATCTGGCTAAGAGTTTTTGTCTTCGCTTAGCCCCAATCCCTTCGATCTCTTCTAATCGAGAAACGTTTCTCGTTTTTTGGCGCTTGGCTCTCATCCCAGTAATAGCAAAGCGATGCGCCTCATCACGGATCTGAGCTGTGAGTAAAAGTGCTGGGCTCTCAAGACCTAAGATCATGGGCTCTCTTTGGTCTGCAAAGAGCAGTGTTTCTAAACCAACTTTACGACCTTCACCTTTTGCGATACCCACAATCATGTGGATATCTAAACCTAGTTCATCAAATACATCCTTGGCCATTTGCACTTGACCCTTACCGCCATCAACCAAAACAATGTGAGGTTGTTTCTCTGGTGGGATCTCCTGAAAGTTGGCATAACGACGGTGAAGGACTTGACGCATGGCTGCGTAGTCATCTCCAGGAATAATGTCATTGATATTGAATCGGCGGTATTCAGAGTTTTGCATGTCGTGTTTGTGATAGACCACGCAGCTAGCTTGAGTTGCTTCGCCAGAAGTATGACTAATGTCAAAACATTCAACTCTGAGATCTTCAGCATTTTCAATATCAAGGTTGAGTACTTCCATCAAAGATCTGGTTCGTGTTTCTTGACCACCTGCTTCAGCCAAGCGTTTGGTCAAGGTCAGCTCTGCATTATTTTGCGCCATCATGAGCCAGTGTTTTTTTTGTCCTTGTGGCTGCTTGAGGATCTGAACTTTTCTGGTTTTATGTTGAGTGTTCGGATTGGACTGAAGTGCCTGGGTCGCTCTGTCATTTAGAAGATTTTGAAGTTCTTGGTTCTCTGGGGTTTCTTTAAAGTCATGTATGACCAAGACCTTGGGGATGAGCTTGAGGGCTTCAGCGTCATCACTTAAATAATGTTGAGCGATGAAAGCGTTCATGACCTCATCACTATCAGGCATGGCATCTTCTTTAAATCGACCCATCTTCGGGAAGTAAGCACGGTCACCGAGGTGCCTACCGCCTCTGACCATGGCCAAGTTAATACAGGCCATACCGCCCTTCATAGCAATCGCCAGGATATCGACATCACCCTCACCCTCAGCCACCGTATCCATAGACTGCTGCTGAAGAACCTGTGATAAATCAGCAATGCGATCACGCATCATGGCTGCTTGTTCAAACTCCATGTTCTGACTGTGAGTGAACATGGCTTTTTCGAAATCAGCCATGACACTGGCGTGGTCGCCTTCCAAAAACTTCATGGCCTTAGTCACATCCTCGGCATAGTTTTGCTCAGAGATATTACCAACACAAGGGGCGCTGCAGCGATGGATTTGATGCAGTAGACAAGGCCGACTTCTGTTTTTAAAAACCGTATCTTCACAAGTTCTTATTTGAAATACTTTTTGCAGTATTTGAATACTGTTACGAACTGCCCATGAGTTAGGAAATGGTCCAAAGTATTGATGTCTTTTATCGACTTTGCCACGATAGTAAGCCAAGCGCGGAAAACTATGACCCGAGAGCATGAGATAAGGGTAAGACTTATCATCTCTGAATAAGATGTTGAAAGGCGGAGCTAATTCTTTTATTAGATTGTTTTCTAATAAAAGTGCTTCAGTTTCAGTACGGGTGACGGTTGTTTGTAATGAAACAATCTTTGTCACCATTCTCTCGATCCGCGGGGACGAGAGATTTCGTTGAAAATAGCTACTGACTCGCTTTTTTAGATCTTTGGCTTTACCAACGTATAAGATCTGTCCTGCTTCATCAAAAAAGCGATACACACCAGGTAACCCTGGTAATTTTTTTACTTCATCAATGAGAGCTTCAGGAGTCTTACTCGACATGCGCTGGGATATTTTCTGTCAAATCGTGGATAACTATGGTGATGCTGGCGTTTGCTGGCGTCTAGCCAGAAGTTTGTCTAATAGAGATGATATCCGCATTCGATTATTTTGCGACGATTTAAAAGTTTTAGACAAATTAGCCCATGGTGATGCCATCAAAACCGGCGCAGCCTTGGGTATTGAAGTTTTACCTTGGACGTCTCTTGATGATTTAGGTGCTAGTGATCCGGTGGGTGATGCGGTGGGTGATGTGGTGATTGAGGCGTTCGCTTGCAAGATCCCTGATGCTTATGTTGATGCCATGCGCTTGAAGGCAGGTAGAGGGTCCTCAGGTTCCTCAAAGCCTCTGTGGATCAATTTAGAGTACCTCACAGCTGAGCCTTGGGCAGATGAGATGCATCTGATGCCATCCCCACAGAATAATGCTCTCAATAAGTATTTTTACTTCCCAGGCTTCACAGAAAAAACAGGTGGGCTTACTTTAGGAGATTGGGATGAAGTAACCACCACTCAATCTGTACCCGCATCATTAGTGCCTTTCTGGGATGAGAGCTTAGGTATGCGTCGCATATCTATTTTTAATTATAGTCACACCCCATTAGAGAAATGGCTGAGAAGTTTGGCTGATGTGGCTAAAAGCAATGGTGAATTAATTGATGTTTATGTTTGTGCCAATCAAAATATTTCTAATGAGTTCATTCAATCTTTAGAAGATTCACCATTGAGATTCATTCAACTGCCTCTTATTCCTCAAGAGGACTATGACTGGTTGTTGTCACGTTGTGACTTGAACTTAGTTCGTGGTGAAGACTCTTTTGTAAGAGCTCAATGGGCAAGCAAACCATTTATTTGGGATATCTACCCTCAATCTGACCAGGCTCATGAAATTAAATTAGATGCCTTTTTAAATCTTTACTTTGAGGGTGCATCTAGCTCATTGATAAAGCAGGGAAAAACAGCTATGAAATGGTCCGATCCCCATGAATGGTGGGGTTTGATGGAAGAATGGACTGCCCATTCTGCAAAATGGTCTGATAAGTTGAGGGCTTTGGGGCAATTAGAGGTTAAAATTCTAGACTTTGTGAAATCTCAGGAAATATCGCGATGAAAACCGCTCAAGAAATCCGCGTAGGTAACGTCATTATGTTGAACGGCCAGCCTTTGGTTGTTCAGAAATCAGAATACAGCCGTTCAGGTCGTAACTCATCTGTTGTGAAGATGAAATTTAAGAACTTGATCACTGAAGCTCCTAATGAGGGCATCTTCAAAGCTGACGATAAATTTGAAGTAGTGATTTTGGAACGCAAAGAATGTACTTACTCTTACTTTGCCGATCCTATGTATGCATTTATGGATACAGAATTTAATCAGTACGAAGTTGAAAAAGACAATATGGGTGATGCGCTTAACTACCTAGAAGAAGCAATGCCTGTTGAGGTTGTGTTTTACGAAGGCAAAGCTCTCTCAGTTGAATTGCCAACGATTGTTGTTCGCGAAATCACTTACACAGAGCCTGCTGTTAAAGGCGATACCAGCTCTGGTCGTGTTTTAAAGAACGCTAAAATTGCTACAGGCTATGAACTTCAAGTGCCATTGTTCTGTGGTGAAGGTGACAAGATTGAAATTGATACACGCACTGGTGAATATCGCAGTCGTGCTAACTAATTAATTTATTTATTTAGTTTTGAGAAACCACCTTCGGGTGGTTTTTTCATACCTCAATTTTCTAATTTTTTCTATATTTATTATTTTGTTTGTTGTATTTTTGGATCTGATTTTTTGATTGATTTTGATGCTGCCACTTTTTTAAGCAATCAACCTAGCGTCTTGTTTTTGGTGAATTTATAGCCATCCTTAGAGAGGTTATAAACAATTTCTGTGGATAACTCAGCTGTTGGGTCAATTAATAAACGCTATTTTGGTGCAATAAAAATCAGGTACATCACTGAATTGATATACCTGATTTTGGTTGCGTAACAATCATTAGTTGATTGATGAATTTCTTGCAGATCTGATGTTTTAAATACCTTTTTTCTCAAACCATCTAAACATAGCAATGGTGATGATTGTGAAAATCACAGCTACTACCCAATGGTTCACTCCAAGGGCTTCAGGTAAGCCTATCTTGCCAAAGTCTGCCCAAGTTAAAACTGTTGATTTGAAGAATGGGAATAATTCAGCATAAACAGCAGCGCCCGCAATCATTCCGATCGCACCAAAGATGGCGTGCCAGCGTCCTTCACCAATAGCGCCTACGGATGTTCCAGGACAATAGCCCATCACAGCCCAACCGATACCAAATAGGGCTCCTCCAATGACAACGCCACCAACGTTCATGGCTTTGTGGCTGAGCTTGATGATCTCTAGATCATTCAACGCCAAAATACCAAACATGCCAACGATAATGGCTGACAGCATGAACTTCAAAATAGTCATGTCTTTGAACAACATGGCCGAGACTTGTTTGTCGTAACGAAGCACTCTGCCTTTTTGTAAAAAGAAACCAAATGCCAAACCGGTTACCAAACCTAAAATTTGCTCTGTTGACATGATTAAGCCTTTCTGTAAATAAAGTTAGCAACGATGGCGCCGATGCCAAAGAACATAGCTAGAGCAACAAAGCCACTAACTGATAACTGCATTAAGCCGCTCAGTCCATGACCACTCGGACAGCCATCGGCTAATCGGGCACCGACCATCGCAACAATTCCGCCTAAAAATGAAAATACGGCTCTCTTTAAGACTGATGGTCCAAATCTTTTTTGCCAAATTGGTGGCACGCCTTCTAATTTAAAACTCTTATCAGTAACAGAAGAAATAAATGCCCCGAAGAAAATACCAATGAGGAGCATGAATTGCCAGTCAACTTTAATTTTCTCTTTTAGGTAGTAAGCATTTTCAGCAACGTGAGCGGGATCAACGCTTTGGAATAAAAAACCAGCTGCTCTAACAAATGTCGTGGAAGCACCTAAGTAGGTGGATTTACCCAACAAAATCGTTGTTAAGTACACAGACAAGATCCCCAGAATACCAACTAAGGCGCCTGCAATATAAGGACTCCAACCAGGTCTACTATCAAGTAAGGTCCCTTCTTTTGGATTGTTCATTGTGTTTTCTTGAGTCATTTTGTATTTCCCCTTGTTTTACAGGCACTTATTAGTTAATTCCCTAATATTATATTTAATTATATATTATTAGGGAATTAAATGTCAAATATCTTGTCAAAAATACAATAGCTAGGGGTAAGGGGTAATACTGATAACTAAATATAGTAGTTTGTAGTAAATTTGTAATAACTCGGTGGTAACTTAGCAGAGTTAGAAAAAGAGACAATTATGAGAAGAATAGTAGACGTATTTAAAAGAAAAGACCGCAGTCTTGTTTGGACTTACGTGATCTCCCTTGATCGCCAACAGCTCAACTCAGGCATTGTTGAATTTGAAAGAGAAGCGCTTCGCCTAGCAGAAGTCCAGCACGGCGATAAAGAGTATCTGACAGCTAAAGTTCGTTTAGCTTAATTCACTTAGTATTCACTGAGTTAGATTTGAAATTAACGACTTGGGCGAACGCCCAAGTGTTTGAGATCGTTTTTTCTTTTACTTTCTTATACTCTCTTTTACTTAAAGCGATAGGTAATACCTACACCAATCTGTTTGTCGGTTTCAGAGCGGTTCAAAGATTTTTTATATCCAATATCAAGATCAAGATCATCATTGACTTGATGTATTAAACCTAGAACAGCGAACTGCGGTTCTGTCTTTTCCTGTTTAGCACTGTGAGATTTCACTCCCGAATCAATCAGTACAGTCCATTCGTCGTTAATGGCATACAACATAGCTACGGATGATTTGTGAATGTACTTGCGAGACTCTTGATTCTTTGTAGGATCTGAATAACGATGGCGCTCACTACCAATATTAAAGAGCCATGTGAATGCGCCCCACTCATACTGAGTCATGAGCGTTAATGCTTCACCTGAACGTCCATCACCCAAGCTTTTTTGTTGATCGCCTGTTGCTAATCGGTACTCTGGCTTTAAACCCATTGAGAACCCATCTACCTCCAAAAATCGCCACTTAAGGCCAATGCTCATATCATTGAAACCATTGGGCTCTGAGAGCGTATAAGGGAGATTAATAAAAGTATCTAGGTTATCTAAAACACCTCTAGTAAGTGTTGCTGTAGCAATCCTAGTTTTAACTCCCTCATCTTTTAACCAGTCGGTATTAATTTCTACCTGATACCCACCCACTCCTTGTGTTCCAGTATCTTCAGATACCAAAGGATGTGCAGCATGAGCTTGATTCAAAATGCTCGCTAAACTAATTAAGCAAACTGAATATAAAGATCTAATTAGTTTCGATTTATTAAAATTTGGGATGTGATGCAAAACCATACTGTGTCCTTTAAGTGATTAATTACCCACTGATTAACTTTAAATCTTTCAACTGTTGTATGGCTCGTTGATAGTCTGGGCTTTGTTGTAGTCCATCCCAATCAAGAGCACTGGATGTTGGCATGAGTTTTTGTAGGCGGGCTCTCGATACTTCAAATGATTTTTTATCGTAATTCAAGTCATTGAGAAGTTGATCCGCTAAATCAGGGCGATTACAGATGAGAACCTGATCACAGCCGGCTTTTAAGGCCATCTCAGCACCTTTAACCACACTGCCTGCAACCGAAGCACCTTCCATCGATAAATCATCACTGAAGATGACTCCCGTGAACTGTAATTGCTTTCTGAGGATGTCTTGTAACCAAACCTTTGAGAATCCAGCCGGGTTTTTATCCACCTTTGGATAAATCACATGGGCTGGCATAACAGATGCCAAACTCAGACCTAAATACTCATAGGGTTTGGCATCATCATTAATGATCTGTTTGAGAGAGCGCTCATCCACCGGAATAGCTACATGAGAATCTGCTTCAGCCCAACCATGCCCTGGGAAGTGTTTACCGCAGTTAGACATACCTGCCAATTGCAAACCATGGTTCAAGCTTTTGGCTAAAGTAGCGGCGATCTGGGGATCCCTATTGAATGAACGATCTCCAATCACACCACTTCTTCCAAAGTCCAAATCAAGAACGGGTGTGAAACTGAAATCAACGCCACAAGCTCTTAATTCGCTGGCTAAGACAAAGCCAACAGAGGTGGCAGCATTCATCGCTAACAAAGCATGCTCTGCATCAGCCTTCTTGCCATGATTGGTCCAGATGTCGCCTAATTTCTTCATAGCGGGTAAATGGGTAAACCCATCGGTTCTGCAACGCTGAACACGACCACCCTCATGATCAATGCTGATCATGACATCGGATCTCACCGCTTTAATAGCTTTTGTTAAAGCTGTTAGTTGCTTGCGATCTTGATAATTACGACCAAATAAAATAACACCACCCGTTTTAGGGTGCGCTATTCGGCGGATGTCTTCATTGCTGAGAATCTTACCGACAACATCAAGAACGATTGGACCTGCTTTGTAATCTTGTTTATTAGTCATGATGGATTTTTAGTTTGGTTTGATGTTTTTTGTTTGTTTCGTGATTTATTTTATTCAAGAACCGCCGAGGTCTTTATAGTCTGTTGCACCAGTGACAACGGACGTGCCATAGGTAACCACAACAAACGCTATGGCCATATCGACTTCATCACTGATACTGACCTGTGCTGAATAAAATTTATCTTGCATGAATTTCTCAAGAGCGCCAGAGCATTTGATAACTGGTTTACCGCTTGGATCATTCAGTGTTTGCATGACACGCCAAGACATAGGACTTCGCATGCCCAAACCAATTGCTTTTGAAAATGCTTCTTTAGCAGCAAACCGAGTTGCTAAGTAAGCCATGCCCCTAGATTCGTTTCGAGCTAAGCGGGCTTTGAAGACCAGCATTTCATCAGGGCCTAAGATGCGCTCTGCTAAGCGGCCTTTAGTCCGCTGATAGCTAGCAATCAAGCGATCCATCTTTAAGATGTCCGTACCAACGCCAGCGATCATGAATGGACTTTCATTTCTGAGCCTTCATGGCTTTTTCTCTAGCAGCAAACATCAGAGCTCTTATATCCTGGATCGCAGCTTGCAAACCTTTAAAAACAGCTTCAGCAATGATGGCGTGGCCAATATTCAATTCTGCTATTTCTAGTATTTCTGCAATAGCTTGGACATTGCCTTCATGTAAACCATGTCCAGCGTTAACTTTTAAACCAATAGATTGGCCATATTGAGCAGCTTTTCTAATACGCTGTAATTCTGAAATTTGCTCTGCTCCACTGGTGTCAGCATACTTTCCGGTATGCAACTCAATGACTGTGGCGCCAGCTTCTTTAGCTTTAGCAATTTGCTTTTCATCTGGATCAATGAAAATCGATACAGTGATACCCGCTTGAATGAGTTGCTGTGTGGCTTTCTTGATAGCCTCGAAGTGTCCAATGACATCCAAGCCACCTTCGGTAGTCACCTCTTGGCGCTTCTCTGGTACCAAGCAAACATCATGAGGCTTCACCTGACAAGCAATATCAATCATCTCTTGAGTAACGGCGCACTCTAAGTTCATACGCGTTTTTATGAGTGGTCGCATATTGATCAAATCAGCATCTTTGATATGTCGACGATCTTCTCTTAAGTGCAATGTAATTAAATCGGCACCGTATTGCTCTGCCAATTGAGCCGCTTTGATTGGATCAGGGTAAACCGTGCCTCTGGCGTTTCTGAGAGTGGCCACGTGATCGATGTTGATGCCTAGATCAATGATATTTTTAGGTTGTAATGACATGACTTAATTATGCCTATGAAAGAAAGTTAAATCTTCTTCAAATCAATCAAAATCTGACGGGTCATCATGGTTTGATCCTGAAGGTGCAGGCCCAGGATGAAGCGCGTTAAGGATTTACTCTGGCTCAAGGTATCACTATCACTGTAGTCCTGAGCGTTCATACAACGCAGGTGTTTACCCGTCATGACTGGCCAATGGCCAGGGTCATCCGCTTGTATCTTTCTGATGCCACGCTCAGGCTGATAGATGTAGTGCTCATCATCTTCAAAACCATCATGACTATCAATACAGCGATCTAAGGCGGCAGCAAAACCAGTCTCTTTTAAGAGAGTGATTTCGAAAGGCCTAAGAATGGGCTCAAGATCCGTTGGATCTTGACCAAGCAAGTGAACAGTTTTGGAGTATTCGTCGTACAGATCCTCATGAGAATCCTCGCGGGCTGTAAATTTAACTAATAGTTCATTCAGGTAAAAGCCACATAACAAGGCATCTCCTACCAAAGGTGGTACACCACCTAACCATTCAGCTTTGGTCATCGTTCTTAATTCGCTTTTCCCACTCCAAGAAACTGCTAAAGGTTGGAATCTTTGTAATACAGGGCGTAAAACAGAATGAGGTCTTTTAGCACCTTTGGCAATTAAAGCCATGCGCCCATAGGAACGGGTGAAGACATCCAGAATAAGACTGGTTTCTTTATAGGGAATGCTATGAAGTACATAGGCTAGTTCGTCTGATACACGGATCGCCATACTGAATTCTCTTACTCGATACCCTGCTCACGCAGAATAACTCGGTCATCAGCCCAACCACCTTTGACTTTTACCCAAGTCTCAAGGAAAACTTTACCGTCAAAGAGTTTTTCCATATCAATACGGGCCTCAGTGGAGATACGCTTTAATTTATCGCCCTTCTCACCAATGACCATCGCTTTGTGACTCTCACGGTCAACCAAGATCGTCGCGGCAATGCGCCTCATCTTGCCATCCATCTTAAATTGATCAATGACAACAGCACTGGAGTAAGGGAGCTCATCACCTGTGTAACGGAATACTTTTTCTCGAAGAATTTCTGCTGCTAAAAATTTCTCGCTACGATCCGTCAACATTTCAGGATCGTAAATAGCCTCTTGCTCTGGCAAGTAAGGCTCCATAGCGTTGAGTAATCTTTTAACATCTTCAGCATTTTTAGCAGTCATGGGAATGATCTCTGAGAACTCAAATTTCTCACTCATCTCACGCATGAAGGTAAATAGTTTTTGATCACGGTCTTCAGGAGCATCAGCTCTTTGAGCAAATACATCTAATTTATTAGCTAACAAAATAACCGGAATATCTTTGGGTAGCAGCTCAAGCACTTGCTCATCGGCTTTACTCCAGTAACCAGACTCCACCACAAAACAAATCAGATCCACATCAGCCATGGCAGTTCTCACTGTACGGTTCATGACTTTGTTCATCGCATTGTTGTACTTCGTCTGGAATCCTGGCGTGTCCACCAAAATAAACTGGGCTGTTTCAGTGGTTTGTAAGCCCAAGATACGATGACGAGTTGTTTGGGCCTTACGTGAAGTGATGCTGACCTTTTGTCCTACAAGAGCATTGAGCAGAGTTGATTTACCAACGTTTGGTCGTCCTACTATGGCAATCGTTCCGCATCTAAATGTCATGTATTTTTATTCCTATTATTCCGACTTGAGCTTCAAGTTGAGCTGATCTTCAGTTGGATCAGGCTTTGTAATTAAAGAAGCTTTCTTCTTAGTTGCTTTTGTTTTTTTCGGTTGACGGCCACTTTGAGAGATTATTTTCTGAGCCGCCTCCAATGAAATTTTGGCAGCCACCTGCTCGGCGGCTCGGCGAGAGGCTCCCTTACCGCTCAAGATGACCTTCAGGCTAGTAATAGAGCATTCCACTTCAAATTGCTGGTTGTGCGCCACACCCGTTGTTGCAATGACGTTATAGACAGGCAAAGGTAGTTGATGACCTTGCAAGTATTCTTGCAAAAGGGTTTTGTCATCCTTACCTAAAGTCTTTGGATCAACATGCTCTAATATTTGTGAGTACCACTTCTTTAAAACCTTCTTAGAAGCATCAAAACCAGAATCTAAAAATATGGCGCCAATGATAGCTTCGAATGTGTCTGCCAAAATAGATGGGCGTTTGAATCCACCACTTTTTAACTCGCCCTCACCCAAGCGCAAACAATCAGATAACTGCAGAGCTTGGGCTATTTCATAAAGCGCTTGTTGCTTCACTAAGTTAGCGCGAACACGTGATAAATCACCCTCATCAAGACTGGTGTATCGCTCATAAAGAATTTCAGCAACCGAACAATTTAGAACGGAATCGCCTAGAAACTCTAAACGCTCATTATTTTTTTTACTGTGACTGCGGTGCGTTAAAGCTTGAACTAATAAGTCAGGCTTGATAAATGTATAGCCCAAACGCTCCTGCAGACCATTGAGGTCTGGTGGGACGCGAGCGCTTGGCTCAGCCTTAACTATCTTGCTCACTCAAAACGCCCAATCCGTTTTAGATCACTCAGGTTCATCCAAACAAAGAAGGCCTTACCGACTAAGTTAGCTTCTGGAACGAATCCCCAATAGCGAGAATCTGCTGAATTGTCACGGTTATCACCCATGACGAAGTAATGACCCGGTGGGACAGTACACGTCACACCCGAGATGGTGTATTGGCAGTTTTCTGAATATGGAAAAGGCGCTGGATTGAAGATAGTGCCTGGACGCTCGGCATGATTAAGAATCTGATGCGAGTAACCGCCAAACTCTTTTGGAAATGTTTCGCGATAAAACTTCACATAAGATAAAGACTCAGGATCTAAAAAGTCTGGCTTGGTCTCATAAGCCAATGGCTGACCGTTCAATGACAAGCGCTTGTCCTGATAAGAAACTACGTCACCAGGTAAAGCGATGACACGCTTGATGTAGTCAATCGACTCGTCTGAAGGGTAACGAAATACAGCGACGTCACCACGTTGCGGCGCGTTCATCTCAATGATTTTTTGATTGAGAACAGGTAAACGAACACCATAAGTGAATTTATTAACCAATATGAAATCGCCAATCATCAATGATGGGATCATGGATCCAGACGGGATCTTGAAAGGCTCAAACAAGAATGAACGTAAAAAGAATACAGCAAAAATAACCGGGAAGAAGCTGGCTGTGTATTCCAACCAAAGTGGCATACGATGAATGCCAGCAGCTTTTCTTGCAGGTGCAAAAACAAGCTTGTCAGCAACCCATGCAATACCAGTGATCACGACCAAGATAAACAGGATCAATGCAAAGTTCATTA
Source organism: Polynucleobacter meluiroseus (assembly GCA_945881875.1). GTDB lineage: Bacteria > Pseudomonadota > Gammaproteobacteria > Burkholderiales > Burkholderiaceae > Polynucleobacter > Polynucleobacter meluiroseus_A. Next base: position 31,196 of record CAMCVH010000001.1, on the reverse strand, counting down.
TTTATCCTCCACTTGAAGAATAGCCAAGAATGCCTCTTGAGGAATCTCGACGTTACCCACTTGCTTCATGCGTCGCTTACCCGCTTTTTGCTTTTCTAATAATTTCTTCTTACGAGTGATGTCACCACCGTAACATTTCGCTAAAACGTTTTTACGCAAAGCTTTAACGTTTTCACGAGCAATGATGCCGCTACCAATCGCTGCCTGAATAGCAATGTCAAACATCTGACGTGGAATGATCTCGCGCATTTTTGCGACTACTTCACGACCGCGGTATTGACTGTTGTTTCTGTGAACAATGATGGAAAGTGCATCAACTTTTTCACTATTGATCAAAATGTCGACTTTCACTACATCAGAGGCACGGTATTCTTTGAATTCATAATCCATGGATGCATAACCGCGTGAAATGGATTTCAAGCGATCAAAGAAATCTAATACGATCTCGCCCATGGGCATTTCGTAAGTAAGTCTGACTTGGCGTCCAACATATTGCATATCCATTTGGATACCACGTTTACCAGTACATAAAGTAATGACAGCGCCCACATATTCTTGTGGCATGAATAAGTTCACCACCACGATAGGCTCTAGGATCATTTCAATACGGCTTGGATCAGGCATCTTCGCTGGGTTATCTACCACCAGCTTAGTCCCATCTTTGAGATCAACTTCGTAAACAACCGTAGGAGCTGTTGTAATCAACTCCATGTTGAACTCGCGCTCCAAGCGCTCTTGCACAATTTCCATATGCAATAGGCCTAAGAATCCACAACGGAAACCAAAGCCTAAAGCTTGAGATACTTCTGGCTCATACATGAGCGCTGCATCATTGAGTTTTAGTTTTTCTAATGATTCGCGTAAGGCTTCATATTGATTTGATTCAACCGGGTACAGTCCAGCAAAGACCTGAGGCTGAACTTCTTTAAAGCCTGGCAGAGGTTCTGCTGATGGTGTTTTATTTTGTTGGCCGGGTGCATGCGTCACGGTATCACCGACCTTGGCTGCTTTTAATTCTTTAATACCAGCAATGATGAAACCCACTTGTCCTGCTGACAGTTCAGCACGATCAATTGACTTAGGTGTAAAGACACCGACGTGCTCTACTAAGTGTTGGGTGCCAGAAGCCATCAATAAAACTTTATCTTTTGGTTTTAATGTGCCATTGATCACACGTACCAACATCACAACGCCCACGTAATTATCAAACCAAGAATCGACGATCAAAGCTTGCAACGGTGCTTTGGCATCACCCTTCGGGGCTGGGATTTTTTTAATCAGGTCTTCGATAACATCTTGAACGCCTAGACCAGTTTTAGCAGAACAAGACACCGCATCAGTGGCATCAATACCAATGACATCTTCAATCTCTTGCTTAGCGCGGTCTGGATCTGCCTGCGGTAAGTCAATCTTATTGAGTACTGGAACAACTTCCACACCCAATTCAATCGCTGTATAGCAATTCGCTACGGTTTGAGCCTCAACACCTTGGCTGGCATCAACCACTAAGAGCGCACCTTCACAGGCTGACAAGGAACGGCTGACCTCATAGGAGAAGTCAACGTGTCCTGGGGTATCAATCAAATTGAGGTTGTAAATTTGGCCGTCACGAGCTTTGTAGCTCAGTGCAGCAGTTTGGGCCTTGATGGTGATGCCGCGTTCTTTTTCAATGTCCATTGAATCAAGGACTTGGGCTTCCATCTCACGGTCTGTAAGACCCCCACAAAGCTGAATAATCCGGTCTGCTAGGGTCGATTTACCGTGGTCGATGTGGGCAATAATAGAAAAATTACGTATGTGATCCATGGATTCCTTAAAACGGCTTGCCGCAATGCAACACCATATTGCACTGCAATAAGACGCCTCTTTTGTCTATTGTAGTCGCTACGTACCCTAAGCTTGAATTTCCAATAAAGGCCAATCAAGCAGAGGGTTATTTGAGTTTTATTCGTTTGAACCTGGTTTTACAGGAATCACAATCGTACTATTGGCTCTTCGAATAAATACAGCGACCGATTTGTTTTTGGGTAGAGCTTTTATGGCATTTTCAAATTGTTTGACTGTAGTGATATCAACATCTGCCACTCGCACAATCACATCACCCACTCTTGCTCCCGCTTTTGAAAGGGGCCCATCAGTTAGGTTCTGAATCTCAACGCCTGATTTAATACTTAACTCGCGACGCTTGGCATCTGTTAACTCAACAACACCCACTTTGAAATTGTTTTTGTTGTTGGGTGCTGCTGCTGTCTCAGGATCAGCCTTTTTAGCCACTACCTTTTCAGCAGGTTCTAAATCAGCGACTGTTACTGATAATTCTTTTTGAGCACCTTTGCGCCAAACTTCCATCTGAGCTTTTGCGCCCGCTTTTGTGTCGCCAACAATTCTTGGAAGATCAGATGACTTTTCAATTAAGCGCCCATCAAAACTCAAGATCACGTCGCCCGCTTCTACGCCAGCTTTATCTGCTGGAGCACCTGACTCTACGTTACGCACTAACGCGCCGCGAGCTTTAGGTAAACCTAAGCTCTCTGCAACCTCTTTGCTGACTTCAGCAATGGCCACGCCAATACGTCCACGGCTGACTTTGCCGCTGGCTTTAAGTTGATTAGAAACTCTCATAGCCTCATCCATGGGAATGGCGAATGAGATACCCATGTAGCCACCAGATCTGGAGAAGATTTGAGAGTTGATACCAATCACTTCACCACGTGTATTCAACAAAGGGCCACCTGAGTTACCTGGATTGACGGCAACGTCTGTTTGAATAAACGGTAAGTAATCACCTGTGTCACGACTCTTCGCTGACACAATGCCAGCAGTCACAGTATTTTCTAAACCAAACGGTGAGCCAATCGCCAAAACCCATTCGCCCACGCGAACTTTGGATGAATCACCAATTGTTAAACGGGGTAAACCAGTGGCTTCAATTTTGACCAAAGCAACATCGGTACGCTTATCAGTACCGATTAATTTAGCTTTGAATTCTCTTTTGTCAGGCAAGGTGACATAAATGGTTGTTGCGCCTTCAATCACGTGAGCATTCGTCAAAATAAAACCGTTGCTCTCGATGATGAATCCTGATCCAACACCTCTGTTTTGCTCTTCTTGCTGGGGCTTATTGTTATTAGGGCCTTGCTTTGGAGTTGGCAAAGGAATACCAAAGAAGCGGCGGAAAAATTCAGCTTGATCTTCGTCTATACCAGGCATTCCTGGGATATTAGGCATGCCTGGGATGCCGCCTTGTGACTGTCTGACGTTCACTTTTTCAGTTGTTCTGATATTAACCACTGCAGGATTAGCTTTTTCAACTAAATCCACAAAATCAGGACCAATTCTTGGGGTTGCAGCGGGTGCTGTCGAGCCCGCTGGCGCAGCCGTTGATTTAGCGCCATTCCCCTGCGCTAGCGTCGGCCCACTGATTAAGCCTAAGGCGGCCAATGTGGCGCCCAATAAATAAATTGCAGATAGTTGTTTTTTCATAAACGTTACTTTAGAGGATTCAGTGACTCTTTGCTTGACTTGCCCTAAGCCACCCATCAATAGGGTCTTTTCTGAAAAATAAAGGCCTCAAGAGAGACCTTTATGGCATTGACTGATTTTTAACAAGTTTTGGCTTAAATTTTCCGGAAAACGATCGTTCCGTTGGTGCCGCCAAAGCCAAAGTTGTTCTTAACCGCGACATCAATCTTCATATCTCTAGCTGTGTTGGCACAGTAGTCCAAATCACATTCAGGATCTTGGTTGAAGATATTGATAGTTGGAGGCGATTTTTGATGGTGAAGTGCCAAAACTGTAAATACTGACTCAAGACCACCAGCACCACCTAAAAGGTGACCCGTCATCGACTTGGTAGAGTTCACTACAACACCTTTAATAGCAGGACCTAAAGCAGCTTTTAAGGCCTCAGTTTCGTTCTTATCACCCAAAGGTGTCGATGTGCCGTGGGCGTTTACGTAATGCACTTGATCCGGATTAACACCTGCATCTTTAAGCGCGTTGACCATACAGCGGCGTGGGCCATCCATATTAGGTGCAGTCATATGATAAGCATCACCACTCATACCAAAGCCAGCTAGCTCAGCATAAATCTTGGCGCCGCGAGCTTTAGCATGTTCATATTCTTCTAAGACCATTACGCCTGAACCCTCACCTAGAACAAAGCCATCACGGTCTTTATCCCAAGGACGAGATGCAGTAGCAGGGTCATCATTGCGAGTTGATAGTGCACGTGCAGCTGCGAAACCACCTACTCCTAATGGAGAGATAGTCGACTCTGCACCGCCTGCCAACATGACGTCAGCATCACCATACTGAATCAAGCGTGCAGCCAATCCAATACTGTGTAAACCGGTTGTACAAGCCGTTACAGCAGCAACGTTAGGACCTTTAAGGTTCAAGTTGATACTGAGGTGCCCAGAAATCATATTGATGATGGACCCAGGCACAAAAAACGGTGAAATGCGGCGTGCGCCACGATTGACATATTCGGTATGGGTTTCTTCAATCATTGGCAAGCCGCCAATGCCTGAACCCACCATGACACCAATTCTTTCAGAATTAGCCTCAGTAACTGTTAAGCCAGAGTCACGAAAAGCTTGAGTACCAGCGGCAACACCATAATGAATGAATGTATCCATATGGCGAGCTTCTTTACCGGAGATGTAATCCTCGATATTGAAACCTTTGACTTCGCCACCAAAGTGCACAGACAAACCAGAGTGGTCAAATTTAGTAAGGGTGGCGATACCGCTGCGACCCGCTAATAAATTCTCCCAAGCATCGCCCACTGTATTACCAACAGGAGAAACCAATCCTAGCCCTGTGACAACAACTCGGCGCTGCCCCTTCAACTGACTCACAGCTAATTAGCCTTGCTTGGATTTGGCGAAATCGATAGCCAATTGCACTGTAGTGATTTTTTCAGCTTCTTCATCAGGAATCTCGATACCGAACTCATCTTCTAATGCCATGACTAGTTCAACTGTGTCTAGAGAATCAGCGCCTAGGTCATTAACGAAAGATGATTCATTCTTGATTTCAGCTTCGTCTTTACCTAATTGCTCAGCTACGATTTTCTTAACGCGTTGTTCGATGTTATCCATGTAATCCCCCAAGGGTTGTTGTAAAAATGTTGAAATGAGATTTTATCAGCTTATTTGGACAATTTAGTTCAAAAATAGTCCGCCATTGACATGAAGCGTTGTTCCAGTGATGTAGCCAGCCCCCGGAGAGGCCAAAAACGCTACTGCATGAGCAATATCCTCAGGAGTTCCAAGGCGTTGGAGCGGAATATTAGCTTTTAATGAATTTTGTTGATCTTCTGACAGGGATTTAGTCATATCGGTGTCAATAAAGCCTGGAGCCACGCAATTCACCGTGATATTACGGCTGCCTATCTCACGCGCCAAAGCACGACTCATACCAGCCACACCTGCTTTAGCTGCCGCGTAGTTAGCTTGACCAGGATTACCGCTGCTACCTACTACGGAAGTGATATTAATGATTCGACCACCCTTGGCCTTCATCATCGGGCGCAAAACGCCACGTGACAAGCGGAAAACTGCACTTAAGTTGGTATCAATCACTGAAGACCACTCTTCATCCTTCATCCGCATGGCCAGATTATCTTGAGTGATTCCAGCGTTGTTCACCAAAATGTTCAATGCGCCGCGCTCTTTAACGATGGAGTCAATCAAGGCGTCACAAGCTGCGACATCGTTCACATTCAAAACAACTCCCGCACCACCAGTTGCCTTTAATGCTGCGTCAATATCGCGAGCACCAGCTTCACTGGTGGCTGTGCCGATGACTGTTGCACCCTGCTTAGCCAACTCCATAGCAATCGCACGTCCAATGCCCCTTGATGCACCTGTTACTAAAGCAATTTGTCCTGTTAGTGTTGTCACAAGTATCTCCGACCGTCTTTTGTTATTAGGTTTGTTATTTGGTTTCTTATTTAACTTTGAATCTAAATTGATGCTTTGATCACAGCGAGTGATTCAGCTAAGGTAGCAGGATCATAAACGGCTAAACCATTTAAATCACCATTGATGCGTTTGGTCATACCCGTTAACACTTTACCTGGACCACACTCCACCACATGAGTTACGCCTTGGCCTGCCATTGCTTGAACTGTTTCTACCCAACGTACTGGTGAGGCCGCTTGTCTGACTAAAGCATTCTTAATCGCTGTTGGATCTTTTAAAATGGTGACGTCAACGTTATTGATCACATCAATGCGTGGCGCCTGAAATAATTTATCTGCCAAATAAACTTCTAACTTCTGAGAAGCTGGCTTTAACAATGAAGAATGGAATGGTGCTGAAACCGGTAACGGTAATGCGCGTTTGGCGCCCGCTGCTTTAGCTAACTCGCATGCTTTTTCAACAGCGGCCTTTGAACCAGCTATCACCACTTGAGCAGGAGCGTTGTAGTTCACAGCCTCTACCACTTCACCAGTTGCTGCTTGTGCATCAGCACAAACTTGGCGAACTGCATCATCATCCATACCTAAAATAGCTGCCATGCCGCCTGTACCAACAGGTACTGCATCTTGCATCGCTTGCGCACGGAAACGAACCATTGGCACTGCATCTTTGAATGCAATCACACCAGATGCTACCAAAGCGCCATATTCACCTAAGCTGTGACCCGCCATGACAGAAGCCTCTGGACCACCTTCAGCTAGCCAGGCGCGATAACAAGCAACGCCAGCTGTCAACATCACAGGTTGGGTGTTGGTTGTGAGCGATAGAGCTTCTGCAGGACCTTCAGAAATTAATTGAGCGACATCTTCGCCAAGCGCTTCAGATGCCTCGTCCAATGTTTTTTTAACTTCTGAGTGATCACCCCATGCGTTCAACATGCCTACAGCTTGCGAACCTTGACCCGGGAATACAAAAGCAAATTTCATTCAATTTCCTGTTAATTCAATTGATTAATATTTAACAAGGGCCGCAGCCCATGTAAAGCCACCGCCGACACCTTCCATCAGAAGATGTTGACCACGTTTTATCTGACCGGCTCTGATCGCTGTATCAAGTGCTAGCGGAATAGATGCGGCTGATGTGTTGCCATGATCTTGAACTGTTACCACCACATGATCTAAACCGATACCTAATTTTTTGGCAGTGCCTTCCATGATCCGGATATTGGCTTGATGCGGAATCAACCAATCAATATCTTCTGGCTTCATATTGGCTTTTTCTAATACTTCTTGAGCCACTTGCTCTAAAACTTTGACGGCTAGTTTGAAAACGGCTTTGCCATCCATGCTTAAAAATGCTGAGCCTACCAGTCCACCATTATCAGCTCTACCAGAAACGCAAAGAATGTCACGATGACTACCATCAGCATGCATGGCTGTTGCCAAAATACCTGGCTCATCACTAGCACCAATCACTACAGCGCCAGCACCATCGCCAAATAGCACGCAAGTGCCACGATCTTTAAAGTTCAGAATTCTTGAAAAAGTTTCTGCACCAACAATTAATATTTTTTTATACATGCCGCTGCGGATGAAGTTATCTGCAACCGCTAATGAATATGCGAATCCTGAGCAAACTGCTTGGACATCAAATGCTGCGCAACCATTATTAATTTTTAATTTATCTTGCAGTACGCAAGCTGTACTTGGAAAACCACCTAAATTATCTGGTGTCGAAGTCGCTAAGATGATGAGGTCTAAATCATTGGCAGCCATACCAGCCGCTTCAAGGGCTTGCTCTGCAGCTTTCAGTGCGAGATCACTGGTCAGCTCACCATCGGCTGCAAAGTGACGAGAGCTGATACCGCTTCTAGAAAAAATCCATTCATCACTGGTTTCAATACCATCTTTGGCTAATCTTTCCGTGATGTCAGCATTGGTCACTTTGTTAGCCGGCAAACAGCTGCCTGTGCCCATGATTCTGGCGTAAATTCTTGGAGTCATATTCTGCGTCATACTGCCTCCGAATCCTGTTGCGTAGACCGAGAAGCATTTAATGCTTCAGCTACCTTAAAGGCTTCAGCCACCTTACCAACCATATTATTCTTGGCGCCCTCATACGCTCTACGAAGGGCTGTTATGTAAGCTTTTTTATCAGCTGAACCATGACTCTTTAATACTAAACCTCGCAAACCTAACAGTACAGCACCGTTGTAATTGCGATGATCCACGCGATTTTTAAAGCGTAACAAGACAGGCATGGCTGCCAAAGCCATGAGCTTGGTCAACCAGCTACGACTAAATTCTTCTCTGATTAAATCCGAGATCATGTGCGCCAAACCCTCGGTTGTTTTCAGCGCCACATTACCTACAAAACCATCACAAACAACAATGTCTGTCGTGCCTTTAAAAATGTCATTGCCTTCTACGTTGCCGTAGAAGTTGAGATTACTTTGGCGCAGTAGTTCAGCAGCCTCTTTAACAACTTGATTACCTTTGATGACTTCTTCACCAATATTGAGAAGGCCGATGCTTGGATTAGCAATACCATCTACTGCACGTGCCATGACATCTGCCATGCGAGCAAACTGAACCAAATGGATGGCTTCACAATCAGCGTTCGCACCCAAGTCCAACATGGTGGTTCCGCGACCTAATTGATTCGGCATGGGTGCTGCAATCGCAGGACGATCAATGCCATCGAGTGTTTTAAGAACGTATCTAGAAATGGCCATGAGGGCACCGGTGTTACCAGCAGAAACTGCGCCATCAGCTAAGCCATCTTTAACTTGCTCAGCAGCGATGCGCATGGAAGAGTCTTTTTTTCTGCGAAGTGCCACCTCAATCGAATCATCCATGGTCACCACTTCAGATGCGTGAACAACGGTGATCCTCTCCCTAATTTCAGGAGACACTTTTGCCAACGCTTGATTGATTAAATCAGCGTTTCCAACAAGTCGTATTTTTAAGTCTGGCAACTCGGCCAGAAGGTCTGTGCTGGCGGGTACTGTGACCACTATTCCGTGGTCTCCACCCATCGCATCAACAGCTAGCGTGACGCTCATTAAGATTCTTAATTAAGAAAAAAGCGGCTACTCAAGGTGCCGCTTAATCTTTTTCCAGTGGGAAATTAGTCGTTCTTAGTTTTGATGACTTTACGACCACGATAGTAGCCATTTGGGCTAATGTGGTGACGTAAGTGCGCCTCACCAGTCGTTGGCTCAACTGCCAATGAAGGTGGTGTCAAAAAGTCATGGGCACGGTGCATGCCACGCTTTGATGGTGATTTTTTGTTTTGCTGAACAGCCATGGTTTTACTCCTAAACGAAGCAGAAATTGTAGCACAAAGTCATTGTTTCTTGAGCTTTTCTAGTACTGCAAATGGGTTGGGCTTCTTGATAATGATCTCTTCAGACCCTGTTTTAAGCTTTTGAGTGACTTTTGCCAAATCCTCAGTCTTGCACTCTCCTGGTGCATGCCGAGCTGATAGGGGTAGGGTTAAAAGTAGCTCATCTTCCATTGCATCCAGTAAATTAAAGGTTTCCGAGCAGACCAAAGCATCTTCATTGTCTTGGTTTTCTTCATCCATATCCCACTCTTCAGCCTCTTCTTCGCTATCAAAAAGGATGTAATCCCTATCCGAATCCAAAGACTCCATGTAAGGCTGAAAACACGCCTGGCAATGTAATGGAAGGTCGACTGCTAGTCGTAAGTGCATGTATTGTATGGGAATTCCACCTAAACGTTCTTCAAACCAAGTGCTCATCTCCCAATGGACTTGGGATGGCTTTAAATTGCTATCAAAGGCTATTTCCTGTGACAATCTAGGAAAGGAAGATAAATCCAAGGCACCCTGGCCGACAAAAGTACTCCCAGATTTCAGATCAATAGATTGAAGATCTTTGGGATTATTCGGCAAAATATGGGGTGTTGTTTTATTTGAATTCATACCGAAAGCATAAATGAGCGCAGTTCCTAGCCCAAGTGATTTATCAACTATTTTGCCCAAAGGGGCACAAAAATTGATTTTGGCGTCCACGTCAAAATATAGAAAAGAGCTTTTAACGCGCTTAGGAGTCCCATTTACATGTGTTTCACCTGGCGTAGATGAGCAAGCACTCACTGGAGAAAGCCCGATGGCAATGGCTTTGCGTTTAGCTGAGGCAAAAGCTTTGGCTATTTCTAAAATTGAGCCAGATGCATGGGTGATTGGCTCAGATCAAGTAGTGGATCTTCAGGGTGTTGCTATGGGTAAACCTGGCGACCATGCAAAAGCCTTGAAGCAACTGCAAACATTACGAGGCAAGACTGTGCAATTCCACACAGCCGTTTGCTTAGCAAAAGGTTCTATCTCTCAAGTCATGAATGTCATCACTGATGTGACTTTTAGAGATTTAGACGACGCCACCTTAAATGCTTATTTGCTTGCTGAAACTCCATATGACTGCGCCGGTAGTGCCAAGTCCGAAGGTTTGGGTATTTGCTTATTAGAAAAAGTTCAAAGTGATGATCCAACGGCTCTCATTGGACTACCCCTCATTGCAGTCTGCACTCTCTTGCGAGATGCTGGCTTTCAAATCCCAAGAGTTGTATGAGCGGCACCCTTTATTTAATCCCAAATACATTAGGCGATGAAGCAAGAGAAGAACAACTCTCCAGTGTTTTACCGATCGACACCATTTTGCGTGCGGCGCAATTGCGTTACTGGATTGTTGAAAACGCTAAAACTGCTCGATCTTTTTTAAAAGCAGTTTCAACTCAAGCAACACTTGTTTGCCCTATGCAAGAAATGGTGATGTCAGAGTGGCGTGGCCCGGGTAAAGAACATCAAGGGCATGAAGCGGTCGATCTCAAAAAATTATTACAGCCTCTCTTGGATGGCCACGATTTGGGCTTGATGTCTGAAGCAGGTTTACCAGCAATTGCCGATCCTGGTTCAGATATTGTGAATGCTGCTCACCGCTTGGGTATTACAGTGAGAGCCCTAGTAGGGCCGAGCTCTTTATTACTGGCGCTTATGGCCAGTGGTATGAATGGTCAGAGCTTTGCATTTCATGGTTACTTACCTGTGAACCAAGCTGACAAAGTCAATGCACTCAAGCAACTTGAACAAGAATCCAAAAGAAAAAATCAAACTCAGCTTTGGATTGAGACACCCTATCGCAATAGTGCCATGATTGAAACCATGCTGCAAAGTCTTCATCCCAATACTCAAATTTGTGTGGCGGCTGACTTGAGCTTACCAACAGAGTGGGTCAAATCTCATACGGTTGCTTCATGGCAAGCATCGATAAAAAAAGAGCCTGGATTAATCCAAGCTCTTCATCAACGCCCTGCCGTGTTTTTATTATTGGCGTAGTTTTTCTGGGTTTTTAAATTACTTGCCGTAACGTAAAAACTCGTCACGCAAGACAACCTTCGTGGCGCCCTCACCCATTGCAGCGCCAAAGCGTTTAGCCACTCGCTCCGCTAAGTTTTCTTTAGTGGTGTAATCAACAATATTAGGTGCTTTCAAAACATCTCTCGCAACTGAATCAACAGTACCAGTAGCGTCCGTTAATCCTAACTCAATACTGCGCGCACCATTCCATACCAATCCAGAAAACATTTCAGGTGTTTCTTTTAGACGCGCACCTCTGCCATCACGAACCACTTTGATAAATTGCTCATGAACTTCCACAATCATTTCTTGAATAAACGCTTTTTGCTTAGGATCTTCTTTTGAAAAAGGATCTAACAATGCCTTGTTTTTGCCAGCAGCAATAACGCGGCGCTCAATGCCCAATTTGTCCATCAGACCGGTGACACCAAAACCACCCATGATCACGCCAATCGATCCGACCAAACTCGCTTTATCAACATAGATTTGATCAGCAGCGGCAGCAACATAATAGCCACCGGATGCACAAAGCTCTTCAACAACCACATGTAGTGGTTTTTTCGGATGCAAGGCACGCAAACGAATCATCTCGTCATAAATAATTCCAGACTGCACAGGTGAACCACCGGGACTATTGATGCGAAGGATCACACCCACGCTTTCTGGATTTTCAAATGCCTCATTAAGAGCTAGATTGATTGCCTCAGCACTAGCAGCTGTATTGGGAGCGATTTCACCTTGCAAATTAACCAAGGCCGTATGTTTGCCTAATTTTGCTTGGCCCCCAAGGTTGAAATCAAACACATTAATAGCAATACCTACAAAAACAACCAAGGTCATCAGACGAAGTGCTGTTCTCCAGCGACGACCGCGTCGCTGCTCTTTCATATTTTCTAGAAGGAGGTGCTCTAAAGCTTGACGCTCCCAAACTTTTTCGTCTGACATGCAGTACTTTCTGAGTTATTTTGTGAATTACTTCGTTTAAGTTGTTTATTACTTATTGATTACTAATTATCTTTTATTTTGAGCGTCTATGCATGTTCGGCTAACCACTCTGCCAGCTCTTTAACGTTGGCACAGCAAGTACGAGGGTTTTCTGTTCTCAGCACATCAATAGGATGAGCGCCATAAGTCACTGCCACGGCATCTGCTCCAGCATTGTTCGCCATTAACAAATCATGAGTTGTGTCACCAATCATCAGAATCTTTTCCATAGGCACCATGAGTGCTTCGGATAGTTCCAACAACATACCCGGATGCGGTTTAGCAAAAGTCTCATCAGGTGTTCGGCTATCCACAAAGACTTCCTGTAAGCCATGAAAACCTAAAGAACGGTCTAAACCTTTACGGCTTTTACCGGTGGCAACGGCTAGTAAATGACCCTTGTCTTTTAGACTAAAAAGTAAATCCTTAGCCCCTTCGAACAAATTCAATTCGTGATCGATTGATAAGTAATGGAACCTAAAGCGATCTACTAATTTAGGATGATCCTCAACTGTAACGGTTGGTACGGCTCTGCGTAAGGCTTCCTGAATACCCAAACCAATCACATGACTCGCCATCGAGTCATTGGGTACTGGTAAATTTAAATCACGACAAGACTCCTGAATGCAACGCACAATCGTTGGCGTTGAATCCATCAATGTGCCATCCCAGTCCCAAACAATTAATTCGTATTTCAAAGTAAGCTTTCTCTGTATATTTTAAAAAGGTGTTGATAGAAATTAAATAACTGGGTTTTCTAAAGTACCAATACCTGCGATTTCTATTTTGACCGTGTCACCTTTTTTCAAGAACTGTGGTGGCTTCATACCCATACCAACCCCACTCGGCGTCCCAGTTGCAATCACATCACCAGGATAAAGCGTGATGCCAGCAGAGAGATTTTCGATAATCGTTGGGATGTCAAAAGTCATTTGCTCTGTTGAGCCACTCTGACGCAACTCACCGTTAACCCAACATTGGATTGACGCTGAGCTGGCATCCAACTCATCAGCAGATACCAACCATGGACCCATCGGACAAAAAGTATCTAAACTTTTACCCACATGAAACTGCACATGCTTGGCTTGTAAATCGCGCGCACTCACATCATTGACGATGGTGTATCCCCACACATATTGAAGTGCATCTTCTTTTTTAATACCTTTACCTTTTTTAGCAATCACTATTGCCAACTCAGCCTCGTAGTCGACTTCTTGACTAACGCCTGCGTGACTGTCGATGGGTGAGCCAGTACCGATGACTGTCTCAGGTACTTTGCTAAAAATGACAGGTGCCTTTGCTACGTTAGCCATGCTACCTTGAGCTTCACCTAATTTGCTATCTTTGATTTCTTTAACGTGATCTAAGTAATTCTTTCCAACGCAAAAAATATTTCTACGCGGTTGAGGGATTGGTGCCAAAAGACAAACATCTTTTATGGCGAATGGCGCACTCTGTGCTGGCAGCGCTTTACCTTCGGCCATCATCTCAATCACCGTCAAGGCACCACGACTAGCTTGCTCTTCTGTTAGCTGAAAAGGAATGACTGTTTGGAGATCTTTAGAAACGAGACCAACATAACGCTGCGTTTGATATTGGAATACGGCTAACTTCATGAAGTTTCCTTATAGGTTTTCTTGTGAACTTATTTTAGATTTAATTGTTATTTGGATTAATTTTCTTCAAACTTTTCGAAGGCTTCAGGAATGGGAGCCTCAAAAGTCATTTTTTGCTCAGTTTTAGGATGAATGAAGCTTAAGTGTCGCGCATGCAATAAAAGACGTTTCGGCCTGATAGCTTTATCCAACTCTTGATTGCCATATTTATCATCACCCAAAATAGGATGACCGTAAGCTTGGAGGTGCACCCTAATTTGATGAGTTCGGCCGGTTTTTAACTGCGCTTCGACCAAAGTACATAAACCATCTAGATAGTTAGCTTTAACTCTGATGTTGGTATGGCTAAGCTGACCACCATCGGTCGCTACTCTGACTCGTCTTTCGCCATTAGGTAGTAAGTACTTTAATAAAGGGTATTTCAGCGGAATGGACTTGTTAGAGACAGGTAATTGGCCATGAACAACTAATAAGTAGCGTTTTTCCATCTTCCCTTCACGAATTTGCTCGTGGAGGTGAACCAAAGCACTGCGTTTTTTGGCTAACATCAAAATGCCAGAAGTGTCACGATCCAGGCGATGGACCAATTCTAAGAATTTAGCGTCAGGTCTTTGCGCTCTCATGGCCTCAATCAGCCCTAAAGACACGCCTGAACCACCATGTACAGCAATTCCGGACGGTTTATCGACAACTAATATGCTGTCATCCTCGAACAAAATGTCAATTTCAGAGCTAATTTTGCTGGAAAGGTACTCATTATCGACAGGTTTGACCTCGGAAACCCTGATTGGAGGAAGTCGTAAAACGTCCCCTTCTTGGATTTTTTGGCTAGCATCGGCTCTTTTTTTGTTAATTCGGACCTCTCCAGACCGAATAATTCGATAAATATGGGTTTTGGGTACCCCTTTGGCCATGCGAAATAGGAAATTATCTAGCCTTTGGCCAGCTTCCTCAAATAAAACAACGTGTTGGGTTACCGAATTACCGTTCATATGTCATATAATGGACTATCTTGTTGCGCAACATCAAATTTCTGATTTGAAAATCGTGCGCCAAGGTAGGTCCGGAATAGCCGAATGATATTCCCAGGGTTCGCCTCTCCCCTGAAGCAACGAGACGCAAGGTTGGCTGGCATAGTGCCGCGAACTGCGAAACTGATAAAAGAATTTAAGCGCGCGCTGACCCGCCAATAAGAATAAGTCAGCGAGTGTAGTGAAGAAGTTGTCACAGAAGGTTGTCTCGCACAATCACTTCAATTCCGTTTCGCGTCCCGCGATGGCTGCTAAGCCGCAGTACGGAGTATTTTATGAAAAGAATGTTATTTAACGCTACCCAACAAGAAGAGTTGCGCGTAGCGATCGTTGATGGTCAAAAACTCATCGATATCGATATTGAAACAACTGGGCGTGAACAACGCAAAGGCAATATCTACAAAGGCGTAATCACACGCATTGAACCCTCCCTAGAAGCATGCTTCGTGAACTACGGTGAAGAGCGTCATGGCTTCTTACCTTTTAAAGAAGTTTCTAGAGCTTATTTCAAAGATGGCACAGATGTTAGAAATGCAGGCATCAAAGATGCCTTGCGTGAAGGTCAAGAAATTGTTGTTCAAGTAGAAAAAGATGAGCGCGGCAACAAAGGTGCAGCCCTCACAAGCTATATCTCACTGGCTGGTCGTTACCTGGTTTTAATGCCTAACAACCCTCGTGGTGGTGGCGTTTCTCGCCGTATTGAAGGCGATGACCGTACTGAGCTTCGTGAAGCGATGGGTCAATTAGTAGTTCCTGATGGCATGAGCATCATTGCTAGAACTGCTGGTATTGGACGCACTGCTGAAGAATTAGATTGGGACCTGAACTACTTAATGAAGCTTTGGAATGCCATTGACGAAGCTGCTACTGGCAACCAAGCGCCTCTACTCATTTACCTAGAGTCAAGCTTGGTCATCCGCGCTATCCGCGATTACTTCCAGCCTGATATCGGTGAGATCTTGATCGATACCGATGAGATTTACGAACAAGCCAGCGCATTTATGTCAGTGGTGATGCCAGACAATATGTCTCGCGTTAAACGTTACCAAGACGATGTACCTCTCTTCTCAAGATTCCAAATCGAACACCAAATTGAAACTGCTTACTCACGTACTGTTTCATTACCATCTGGTGGCGCGATTGTGATTGACCATACAGAAGCTTTAGTTTCTGTTGACGTTAACTCTGCGCGCTCTACTCGTGGCTCAGATATCGAAGAGACTGCAGCAAGAACGAACTTAGAAGCAGCTGACGAATTAGCACGTCAAATGCGTTTGCGTGACTTAGGTGGGTTGATCGTGATTGACTTCATTGACATGGAATCTACTAAGAATCAAAAAGAAGTCGAGCAACGCCTTAAAGATGCTTTGCGCCACGATCGTGCCCGAGTTCAGATGGGCAAGATCTCTCGCTTTGGTCTTTTAGAGTTGTCACGTCAACGTCTACGCCCTGCTCTTTCTGAGAGCAGTAACGTCACTTGCCCACGTTGTAACGGTACGGGTCATATTAGAGATACTGAATCTTCAGCCCTTCAAGTTCTTCGCATCATTCAAGAAGATGCTATGAAAGAAAATACTGCTTCTATTCACTGCCAAGTACCAGTGGATGTTGCAGCGTTCCTTCTTAATGAGAAACGTGCTGAAGTGATCAAAATTGAAAGTCGTTTCAAGGTCAATATTCTTTTATTACCAAACAAACACTTAGAAACACCTCATTACAAGTTAGAGCGTCTGCGTCATGATGACCCTCGTCTTGATGATCCAAAAGCAAGTTACGCTATGGCTGAAGAAGCTAGCAAAGAACTTGAATCAGACACGATCTTGAGTCGCAAAGCTGAAGAAGCTAAGCCAAGATTAGAAGCCGCTGTTAAAGGTGTTCGCCCAAGTCAACCAGCGCCAACCGGTGTTGTTCGTCCTGAGCGCAAGACTGCTGGTGAAAAAGCAAGCTCTGGTGGTTTGATCAGTTTTATTAAGAAGCTGTTCGGTGCGAAAGAGGAAGTTTCTTCTGATAGTCGTCCCACACGCGATGGTCGCAACGAACGTAGTGATCGCAATGATCGTGGTGATCGCAATGATCGTGGTGATCGCAACGATCGAAATGGTCGCAATCGTAATAACCGTAATCGTGGCCGTAACAAAACAGAGGGTGGTGAAAGCAATAAACCTGCTCGCGAAGGTGAAGATAAAGCTGAAACTAAAGAAGCGCGTCCTCAGCAAAATCGTAATCCACGTCAGCCACGTGAGCCACGTCAACCTCGTGAAAACAAGCCAGAAGGCGAAGAAACAAAATTAGAGCAATCTAAAGACGCCTTAACGCACGGTGATCGCCCAGCACAGTCAGCAGATGGTGAAGATCGTCCACGTGGTCGTAATCGTCGCGGACGTAACCGTCGTGATCGTACGGACCGTCCTGAAAATGATGCAGAGAACAATGATGCAGTTGAGTCAGCTCAAAGCAGTATTGATTTAGCTGGTGATACTCAAGCAATTTCAGCACCTGCTAATTTAGCGCCTGCTTATGTTGCACCTGTTGCTGCACCTGTTGTTGTTCCTGTTGCTGCCGCACCAATTGCTCTAGAACTTGTAAAAGCTGCGCCGGCTCCATTGCCAAAAGTAGAATTCAAAGCACTCCAACCAGCTGAGCTAGATTCTGTATTAGCCACTGCAGGAATGGTTTGGGTTAATACTGATAACAGCAAATTGGAAGAAGTTCGTGCGCAAATTGCTGCTGAGCCGGTTGTTAGCAACCCACCACGCCAACCTAAACCAGCTGTTGAGCTTTCAACAGAGCCCATGGTTTTAGTTGAAACTGGTGGTAAAGAGCAGATCGTAGAAAAGTAAACTTAGTCCTACAATAGGGAAATATGTCCGAAAGAGTTATTCCCCTCATTGATGAGCGTCAAAGAAAGATTGGTAGCCATGTGCCGGTGATACCGGCACAGCTACTCAATCCTGACGGCCTCCTCGCTGACCAGCGTGGTCGATCTCTTCACGACTTAAGAATTTCAGTGACAGATCGCTGTAACTTTAGGTGCACCTATTGCATGCCTAAAGAAGTATTTGATAAAGATTACCCTTATCTAGCTCATAGTGATTTACTTAATTTTGAAGAAATCACTCGTCTAGCAAAAATTTATATTGAGCATGGCGTTGAAAAGATTCGCCTCACAGGTGGCGAACCTCTTTTGCGCAAGCACGTTGAAAAACTCATCGAGATGTTGGCTGTTTTAAAAACTCGCAGTGGCAAACCACTCGACTTAACGCTTACAACAAATGGCAGCCTTTTACGTAAAAAAGCCCAATCTTTAAAAGATGCCGGACTATCTCGCTTAACTGTCAGCCTTGATGGCATCGATGACCATATTTTCCGTCAGATGAATGATGTTGACTTCCCAGTGGCCGATGTTCTGGATGGCATCGAAGCCGCACGTGAAGCTGGCTTTGAAAATATCAAAGTGAATATGGTTGTTAAAAAGAATTGCAATGATCAAGAAATCATTCCAATGGCCAGTTACTTCAGAAACACTGGTGTCACTCTACGATTTATTGAGTTCATGGACGTCGGCGCCTCGAATGGTTGGAATATGTCTGAAGTAGTGCCATCAGCAGAAGTGATTAAAAAAATTCACGAAGTTTTTCCATTAACCAATATTGATCCAAACTACCCTGGTGAAGTTGCTGAGCGCTGGAGATATGTGGATGGCTCAGGTGAAGTGGGCGTTATCTCAAGTGTGACCCAAGCATTTTGTAAAGATTGTTCAAGAGCTCGCCTCTCGACCGAAGGCAAGATGTATTTGTGTCTATTTGCAACAGAGGGGCATGATCTGAAAGCCCTACTTCGCGAAGGTCGCACCGATTTAGAAATCAGCAATGCCATCGCACAAGTGTGGTCACATAGAGTAGATCGTTACTCAGAGTTACGAGGCTCGCCAGAATTAGCCAACAAAGCAAAAGTTGAGATGTCTTATATCGGTGGCTAGTTATCTCACTCATATAGAAACAATTTCATGACGAAGTTATCACTTCCTTCACTTCCAACTCTCAACTCAGTTGTTACCTGTCAATCAGACTACGATCCTGAGTCCTTGAGAGTAGATCAAGCACTTCAAATCGTGCAAGATTTTGTTCGTCCCGGTGCTAACGCCCTCGAAACAGAAACAGTGGGCATCTATCAATCTCTTGGACGCGTTTTAGGCAAAGATATTGTTTCTCCTATTAATGTGCCTGCAGCTGATAACTCTGCAATGGACGGTTATGCTTTTGCAGGTTCATCACTCTCTGTTGATGCATCCACCAGTTTGCAGATGATTGGTAAAGGTTTTGCCGGTCATGCGTTTGTTGGCGATGTTGAAGCTGGACAATGTGTTCGCATCATGACTGGAGCCATCATGCCCAACGGTTGTGACACAGTCATTCCGCAAGAGTTAGTAAAAGTCGATGGTGAACAAGTTCAATTTATTTCAACATCGGTCAAAGCTGGAGATAACCGCCGACTCAAAGGTGAAGATCTGAGCGTCGGTAGTCCTGCATTGACTGCTGGAAAAGTGATCCGACCTGCGGATCTTGGCTTAATCGCATCTTTGGGTATGGGTGAAGTGGCTGTGAAGCGTCGTCTGCGCGTCGGATTTTTCTCAACCGGTGATGAATTACGCTCGATCGGACAAGATCTTGATCCTGGTTGTGTGTATGACAGTAATCGCTATACCCTCTTTGGCATGCTCTCTCGTCTTGGTGTTGAGATCACAGACTTTGGCGTGGTTCGAGATAATCCAGAAGATATGCGTCGCGCATTTTCTGATGCTGCTGCACAGTGTGATGCTGTCGTTACTTCAGGTGGCGTTTCTGTTGGTGAAGCGGATTACACCAAACAAATCATGCGTGAACTGGGTGATATAGCCTTCTGGAAAATTAATATGCGCCCTGGCAGACCAATGGCCTTTGGCTCGATTCAATCGAATGGTCATCAAGCTGTTTTATTTGGTTTGCCTGGTAATCCCGTTGCAGTGATGGTGACTTTCTATCAATTTGTCAGAAATGCTTTATTGGCCATGTCTGGCGCTACTGAATTAGCGCCCCAAGCCATGCAAGCTCGCGCATCAGAAAACATTAGAAAACGTCCTGGCCGCACAGAGTTCCAAAGAGGAATCATCAAATCTGATAGCAATGGCATTAACACTGTAAGTATTACAGGAGCTCAAGGCTCTGGGGTCTTACGTTCAATGAGTGAGGCAAATTGCTTCATTATTCTTGAGCATGATCAAGGCACTATTCAAGCAGGTGATCTGGTTAATGTTGTTTTATTTGAAGGTCTTTTATAAGTAATTTGTGTTGCAATGCCGCAAAAATTTTTTACTTGATATAAAATTGCGGCAATAGTTGTTAAATCCCTTATAAAACTGTCCTGTAAGCCACAATAACCATGCCGAGCTCTTCAAGCACTAAACTTACCAAAAAAGAGATCATTTATGTTGATCCATTACATACAGCGAAGACGCTGGTATTGGTGTACCTCTGCTTTTCTCTACCTATTGTTTTATTAGTTTTATTCGTGGCATTTGTGAGAGAGGGCGAACTTCCCGGCTTTACGGTTATTTCAGCGCTTGTACTAAATGCCTTAATTGGATTTGGTTTGCTGTGGATTGCTTGCAAAGTTTATAACGTGGTCGCAGAACGTTTTGGTGGCATCGAAGTAGCAGTTAAAGAAACGACTGTGGTTGAAACTAAAAGTACAGATGCACAAGACTAAAATTTTTCATCGATGTGGTGGTGGATATGAAAAAAGCGTATCATCTAGATTCGCTTTTTTGTTTTTGAATCGCTAAATTTTCAATTACTCAACCTGCCATTGATGTTTAGCTCAGCAAATTAGGTGGTGTCTTACCAGCAATACCCGCTAAACAATTTTCAATAGCTAACTCAATCATAGCTCTACGAGTTTTCTCGGTAGCGCTCGCAATGTGGGGAGCCAAGACAATGTTCTTTAACTCCAATAATTCTGGGCAAACAGAAGGCTCTCCTTCAAATACATCAATACCAGCAGCAAAGATGCGTTTTTCTTTCAATGCCTTTGCAAGCGCCAACTCATCAACGATACCGCCGCGAGCGATGTTAACTAATGTAGCCGTTGGCTTCATCATCGCTAATTCTTTTTCGCCAAAGAGGTGATGATTTTCTGGGGTGTAAGGCATCACTAAAATGATGTGATCAGATTCTTTTAAGAGCGTTTCACGATCGACATAAGTAGCACCGCACTCTTTTTCCAACTCAGGTGATAAGCGTGAACGATTGTAGTAACGCACTTTCATTCCAAAACCCAATGCTCTTCTAGCTATAGCTTGACCAATACGACCCATACCCATGATGCCCAAAGTACTGTGATGAATATCCATCGCTAAAGGCGTGTCACATATCGAGAATTTTTTCCAGTGGCCATCTCTTAACCAACGCTCGCTCTCAGTCACGCGACGGGCTGTTGCCATTAATAATGTAAAACCAAAGTCAGCCGTTGTTTCAGTCAACACATCAGGAGTATTGGTAGCCATCACCTGACGCGCTTTAAAAGCTGGCATGTCTAAATTGTTATAGCCCACTGCAATATTGGAAACAATCTTCAGATTAGGGCATGCATTAAGAATCTCCGCATCGACCTTTTCTCCGCCAGTAACGATTGCACCATCCTTACCAATCATGGCTGCCTTCAGCACAGCCGAACTCCAAATAGCATCAGTTTGGTTAGATTGAACTTCTGCCACTTCTTCGAGCTTGGCCAAAAGATCAGGAAAAATGGCTCTTGCGACTAAGATTTTAGGTTTTTGATTGGTTTGCGACATCTGGATCTCCGGCTTATATTGTATTTTTGAGGACTGATTTGATGATTGTATGCCATCAGTTCAGGCAACTTGAGATTGGCATTCTGATTGAAATTTAAGGTCTTCTCAGCTTATTAGCAGCAAGTTGGCTGCCTGAGATAAAATACGCTTTTGACTCATTTTGAGAACCTCGTCATGACTTATGTAGTTACCGAAGCTTGTATTCGTTGCAAATACACCGATTGCGTTGATGTCTGCCCAGTAGACTGTTTTCGCGAAGGTCCTAATTTTTTAACCATCGATCCTGACGAATGTATCGATTGCGCTGTCTGCGTTCCTGAGTGCCCTGTTAACGCCATTTACGCAGAAGATGATGTACCAGGTGACCAACAAGCATTTATCAAACTCAATGTGGAGTTGGCTCGTAACTGGCCATCGATTACAAAATCTAAATCTCCATTACCTGATGCCGATGAATGGAAAGAAGTTAAGGGTAAGTTGAAAGAACTAGCTCGTTAATTTTGAATATGGATTAGGGTCTAGTCCTAGCGTTTAGTCTTTAGACATTGCCCTAGATAGAATCACAACCGGAATCAAGCCTGCTAGAACAATCGTGAGTGCCGGCCAAGCGGCCTCAGCTAAGCGCTCATCAGAAGCTAACTGAAAAGTAATCACTGCCAAAGTATCAAAGTTAAATGGTCTTAAGACCAAAGTTGCTGGCAACTCTTTCATCACATCAACAAATACTAAAAGCCCTGCTGTTAGCAAACTTCTTCTTAAAAGCGGCAAATGAATTTTTGTCAGCAGCTCCAACTTACCAGAACCTAAACTCATGGCACTGGCATCCATACTAGGCGTAATTTTGCTCAAGCCAGCTTCCACCGTTTGCAAACCTGAAGATAGAAAACGAGTGAGATAGGCATAAATCAGAATTAAAAATGAACCGGAAAGAAGCCAAGCAATATCTAACTGTGCAAGAAGTATCAAGATGCCCACAGCCAGAACAGCACCAGGCACAGCATAGCCAAGACTGACCATGCGATTGGCGAATAATTGCAATCCACCCTTAGCAATCCTAGCGCTGTAAGCCAACCAAACTGCAATGATGACCGCAATAATGGCTGTAACAGTCGAAAGAGTTAAGGTGTTCGTCAACCAACTCCAATAACGTGCATTGAGTGTTTCCTGACTTGAAAAAGCCAAATGCGCCATGATGATCACAGGCAATATAAAACCAAAAAATAGTGGCAAGGCACAAGCGAGACTCGCCCAAAAAGCTTTTCTACCACTCAAACGCCAAGGCATGATTTGGCGAAATCTTTGACCCGTGGATGCGAAACGCATTTGACGGCGGCTAGCGTGTTCTAGCATCAATAATAAAAAGATAACGCCTAATAGTGCTGCTGATAATTGAACAGCAGCAATGCGATCCCCCATACCTAACCAAGCGCGATAGATACCGGTGGTCATGGTTTGCACACCAAAATAAGATACGGCGCCGTAGTCAGCAACAGCTTCCATCAATGCCAGTGCAACACCTGCCATGGTGGCTGGTCTTGCCATTGGCAAAGCCACTTGCCAAAAAGCACTCCAAGGACCAGCGCCTAAAGTTCTAGCAGCATCCAATAGTCTAGGACTACGTTCTAAAAAAGCAGTTCTACAAAGTAGATAGACATAAGGGTAAAGCGCCAAGCTAAGAACGCAGATGGCGCCCCAAACAGAACGAGGATCTGGAAACCAATCCAACCTAGAGACGCCCAAGGCCTCTCTTAAAAAACTTTGAATGGGACCTGAGAACTGAAAGAAGTCGGTGTAAGCGTAGGCCATCACATAAGTGGGCATAGCTAAAGGCAAAATCAATGCCCATTCATAAACACGCTTACCAGGAAAATCACAGGTCGCTACTAACCAGGCGGTGATGATGCCCATGCTGGCGACACCCACTGCAACGCCGATGGCCAGAATTAAAGTGGTGCCAGCATAGCCCGGCAAGATGGTGTTGATAAGATGTGAAAGTACATCCCCACTGGTAGATTGTGGGCTCAATAGGCCTGCAAAAATACCCAATATTGGCAAAGCCAATATCAATGATAGGAGTATGGGTGTTAAACGTGGTCGCAAGATGCGACAATTATAAGAATGATTATCGATACGCCGCCAATACATTTAAATCTAGAGGGTATTCATGTGAGCTATCCGGGCGAAAAGTCTGGTAGCTGGAACGATGCTGTCCAAGGTCTCACCATGCAATTAAGACATGGCAGAATTGGCTGCCTCCTGGGCCCATCAGGCTGTGGCAAGTCAACCGTACTTCGAGCTATTTGTGGTTTTGAACCTATTCAAGCTGGCGAAATATCGATTGATAAGCAATTGGTCAGCTCAAAAGACTTCACGCTTGCCCCTGAAAAAAGGCGTGTTGGGGTTGTTTTTCAGGACTATGCCCTATTTCCACACCTTACCAATGCGCAAAATGTGGCCTTTGGCCTGAGAGATCTTTCAAAAAAAGAGGCTTTAGAAAAAGCAGAAGAGTGGTTAAAGCGCGTTGGCTTGGTCAATATCGGTTCACGCTACCCTCATGAGTTATCAGGCGGCCAACAGCAGCGTGTGGCTTTGGCAAGAGCCATGGCTCCAGAGCCAGAGCTTCTATTACTGGATGAGCCCTTTTCTAATTTAGATGTGGATTTACGTGAGCGTTTAGCAGGTGAAGTCAGAGACATACTAAAGACGAACAACACAACCGCTCTATTAGTGACCCATGATCAATTTGAAGCATTTGCGATTGCTGACGATATTGGTGTGATGGTTGATGGTCAACTAGTGCAATGGGATAGTGCTTACAACCTCTACCACCGACCAGCAACGCGATTTGTTGCAGACTTCGTTGGCTATGGCGTATTTGTGCCTGGCACAACGCAAGCGGGCCCCTCAGTTGAAATTGAGTTAGGCAGCTTACCGTTACCTCAATCTAGTTACGGATTACCTGGTGAAGAAGTGGATGTTCTTTTAAGAGCTGACGATATTATTCATGATGATGACAGCTCCCTTCAAGCTAAAGTCGTTAGTAAAGCTTTCAGGGGTGGTGACTTTTTGTACACATTAGCGCTTGAATCGGGTCAAGAGATTATGGCCATGGTGCCAAGTCATCACGATCATGCGATTGGTGAAAAGATTGGTATCAAGTTGGTAGCTGATCACGTTGTTACATTTAGCAAATCTTAGAAGTAGTAGAATCATTTTATGAAGCAATATCAAGATCTCATGCGCCATGTTTTGGCCAACGGCACTCATAAATCAGACCGCACAGGTACGGGCACAGTTTCTGTCTTCGGCCACCAAATGCGCTTTAACTTACAAGAGGGTTTTCCGGTTGTTACGACTAAGAAACTTCACCTCAGATCCATCATTGTTGAGTTGCTTTGGTTTTTACAAGGTAGTACCAATAACAATTGGTTAAAAGAACGTGGCGTAAGCATTTGGGATGAGTGGGCCAAAGAGGATGGTGAACTAGGTCCGATCTACGGTTATCAATGGCGTTCTTGGCCTGCGCCTAATGGCGAGCACATTGACCAAATCAGCCAACTGATCGAACAAATTAAGAATAATCCTGATTCTCGTCGTCTGATTGTTTCCGCGTGGAACGTCGCTGAGATTCCACGTATGGCCTTGCCACCTTGCCATGCTTTTTTCCAGTTTTATGTTGCTGATGGCAAGCTGTCTTGCCAACTTTATCAACGCAGTGCGGATATTTTCTTAGGCGTACCTTTTAATATCGCCAGCTATGCATTACTCACTCATATGATTGCCCAGCAAACTGGTTTAACGCCAGGTGACTTTGTTTGGACCGGTGGCGATTGTCACCTATACACCAATCATATGGAGCAAGTGAAGCTTCAGCTTTCACGTGAGCCCCTTGACCTTCCTCAACTAGCAATCCACCGTCAACCAGCCTCTATCTTTGATTATGAGTACGAGGATTTTGAGTTGGTGGGTTACAAACATCACGACCAGATCAAAGCCCCTGTGGCTATTTAAGTTTTAAGGAATTATTTTGGAATTAGCCATCATTGTCGCGCGCGCTAAAAATGGCGTTATTGGCGTTAACAATACCTTGCCTTGGCGCTTACCTGAAGATCTTAAGCATTTTAAAAATACGACTCTAGGTCACCCTATCATCATGGGTCGCAATACTTGGGAATCTCTCGGTAAAGCGCTTCCAGGTCGCAGAAATATTGTGGTGAGTCGCAATCCTGATTATGAAGCTGCTGACGCAGAAGTATTTGAATCATTAGATGATGCCATTGATGCGTGCTCAGGCAGTGACAAGGCTTTTATTATTGGTGGCGCACAAATCTACGATGAAGCTCTCATCTATGTTGATAAGCTAATCATCACTGAAGTGGATATCGAAGTTGATGGTGACGCCTACTTCCCAAATGTTGACGAGATGCTTTGGAAAGAAGTGTCAAGAGAAGAACATCACAATGGTCAAATAGGTTTTGCTTTTGTGACTTACGAAAGTAATCTTTAAATAATTACTTGGCTTGCTTAATTGGCTGGCTTAGTTAATTAGCTGCTTTAGTTAATCAACGACCACCGACCGCAATATTCTCAATCAGTATCGAGCCTGTTTCTTTAGTGCCTCTAACAATCGTGTCAGAACCAATCGCCACGATTTGTTTGAACATATCTTTTAAGTTGCCAGCAATGGTGATCTCTTCAACAGGATGAATGATCACGCCGTTTTCAACCCAATACCCAAATGCCCCACGAGAATAATCGCCGTTGACAGAGTTAACGCCTTGACCCATTAAGTCAGTTACCAATAAACCAGTACCCATCTTTTTCAAGAGTGCTGGCAAGTTATCAGATGGTTTTGTGAGACGACTCTTTAACTGAAGCTGGTGGGATCCGCCTGCGTTACCCGTAGTTTTCATGCCCAGCTTCCTAGCTGAATAAGTGGATAAGAAATATCCTTGCACCACTCCCGCATCAATCACTTTACGAGATCGAGTTTTAACACCCTCTTCATCAAACGGCGCACTGCCGGTTAAACGAGGAATGTGTGGCTCTTCATACAAGTCGATGTGCTTCGGAAAAACTTGCTGGCCGATGCTATCTAATAAAAAACTTGATTTTCTGTAAAGAGGACCACCAGATGTCGCTTGTACATAGGCACCTAATAATCCAGCTGCTAATGGTGCTTCAAAAATAATCGGACAATGACGTGTTGAGATAGAACGAGCACCTAATCGGGCGAGAGCTCTTTTGGCAGCGTAGGCACCAATTGTTTTTGGGTCAGCTAAATCACTTGGCGCCCTTGACGTTGTGTGCCAATCATCACGCTGCATAGCAGCGCCTTTTTTATTAGAGGCACTAGCAATTGGCGTACATGAAATGTAATGCCTTGAAATAGCATAGCCTCCCATAAAACCATTACTAGTTCCCAACATAAAGTGCGATTGCTGAGCAGACACGGAGGCGCCATCACTATTGGAGATATTCTTGCTGACTGCAAAAGCCCCTTGTTCAGCATCTCTGGCAATCTCAGCCGCATCAGCTGTTGTAATGTTCCATGGATGGAACAAATCAAGATCTTTTGGATTTTTTTCAAATAGATGAGCTTCGGCTAATCCAGCACAATCATCTTCTGCAGTATGTTGCGCGATATGAAAGGCTGCTTGGACACTGGCCTTCAGTGATTCTTTAGAAAAATCACTGGTGCCTGCATTACCGCGACGCTGACCGATAAAAACGGTGACGCCTGCCTGTTTATCTAGATTTTGCTCAATGGTTTCGATATCGCCCTTACGAACGGAGACAGATAAACCATTACCTTCGGAGAGCTCTGCAGCGGCATTTGTGGCGCCCAAAGCCTTGGCTTCAGACAATAAATAAGAAACTAATTCTTGTAATTGTTGGGGTGTATGTGAAAACATACCGCAATCATAGCTAGAATTGAGATATGAGTACAAATATTACAAATTCGAAAAATAAGAATCGCCAACATCCTGATGAAGTTTGGATTGGCTTGATCTCCATTTCTGACCGAGCCAGCAGTGGCGTTTACCAAGACGAGGGTATCCCCGCTTTGGAAAATTGGTTCAGCAAAACTCTATTGTCTCCATGGCATATGGAGTCTCGCCTCATTCCAGATGAAAAAGAACTCATATCTAAAACGATTATTGAGTTGATTGATTTGGTGGGCTGTGACTTGGTTCTCACCACTGGCGGTACAGGACCCTCAAGACGCGATGTGACGCCTGAGGCGACTTTGGCGGTTTCAACCCGTGAGATGCCTGGGTTTGGTGAACAAATGCGCCAAATCAGCCTTAAATTCGTTCCTACGGCTATTTTATCTAGGCAGGTTGCTGCACTTAGAGAGATTGATGACCATGCAGCCCTGATTATTAATTTACCGGGACAACCTAAGGCTGTTCAAGAAACATTGGAAGGTCTGAAAGACAGTGATGGCAAATCGATCATGCCAGGCATTTTTGCAGCAGTACCCTATTGCATTGATTTGATTGGTGGACCTTACATTGAAACGAATGAAGCGGTTCTCAAAGCTTTTAGACCTAAGTCAGCGATTAGGGCTAAAAGCTAGATCGTTTTATCTTTGTTGACTAAGTTTGTCTCAAGCCTAAATAAAGACCGATTGGTACAAAGAACATAGCGGAGAGATTGCCGAGTAGGACAATCGATGCCACCAGTTCTGGATCTTGTTTGTTCCGATCGGCTACTAGGAAGTTCAGTACCGCAGGCGGTAAGCTGGCAAACACAAATAACAAGCCTCGCTGTAATTCGGTCATTTCAATCAGAGGTGAAATCAGCAAGGCAATGGTGATGCCGGTGATAGGACAAATCACGGCGCCCAAGAAACCTTCACGCCAATGTCTTAAGTTGGCATCTTTCATCCTCACACCCAAAGAGAACAACATGAGAGGTATTGTGGCATCGCCTAAAAGTTTGATCGACTGGTAAAGAGGCTCAGGTAAGGTGTAGAGATGTTTAGTGCTCGATAAAAAGACTCCAAGAATGGTGGCAATGACCATGGGGTTAGCAAAGACACCACTGACTGAAGCTTTTGGATTAACCAGCTTAACGCCCAATGTAAAATGCAATAAATTAGAGATCGCAAACAAGGCTACTGCCGGCGCTAACCCTACTGATCCGAAAGCAAAGACGGCTAGAGGTAAACCCATATTGCCGCAGTTATTGAACATCATGGGCGGCACAAAGGTTTTAGGATCCATGCCTGAGATCTTGGCAATCGGCCAAGCTAAGATGCCTGAACCCACCACAATCGCAACCCCACAGAGCAATAAGCTCCAATGGTCTACCAAGACAAAGTCTCTACTAATAAAAGCTGAGGTCACCAATAATGGTGCAATGACATCAATCGTTGCTTTATTAATACCTGACATATCAGGATGAGTTTTGCGGCCATATAACCAACCAACAAGGATGATTAAAACGACTGGCGTGATTATGGCAGCAATTTTTAAAAACATTTAGTTACCTTCAGCGATGGGTGCGTCACCCACAGTAGGGATAAATAATTTTTCACGGTAATAACGCAATTCTTCAATGGACTCAAGAATATCAGCCAGCGCCGTATGAGCCTGCTGCTTTGAAAAGCCTTTGGCAATCTCTGGCTGCCAACGCTTACATAATTCTTTAATCGTTGAAACATCGATATTACGGTAGTGGAAATAAGCTTCCAGCTTAGGCATATAGCGGTACATAAAACGGCGGTCTTGATGGATCGTATTGCCACACATTGGCGTGATACCCGCTTTAAGATGCTGTTGGAGGAAAGCAATACAATGAGCCTCTACCTCAGCCTCAGTGAGGGTTGATGCTTTCACTTTATCAATTAGGCCAGATCTTCCGTGAGTTCCTTTATTCCAAGAATCCATGCCATCTAAAACAGCATCTTCTTGATGAACGACCAAAACCGGACCTTCAGCGATAATGTTCAAGTCGCCATCTGTCACAATCATGGCTATTTCTAGAATTCGGTCGGTGTCAGGCATCAAACCAGACATCTCCATATCCACCCAAACTAAACGGTCATTCTTTCTTGTTGTACTCATCCCTATAATCTTCTCATGACATTTACATTAATCTTTATTTTAGGCTTGGTCCTAACTACCGCAACCCGCTATTACTTAGCAGGTCGCCAAATTAAGCATATTGCTAAGCATCGGGACCAAGTGCCTGGCGACTTTGCTAACAAAGTCTCATTAGTTGAGCATCATAAAGCCGCTGACTACACAATGGCTAAATTACGCTTAGGTTTATTTGAAATCGGTCTTTCTGCAGCCATTTTGATTGCCTTTACTCTTTTAGGTGGCATACAGATCATCCACAATGTAAGCCTTGAGTTATTAGGCCCTGGGATTGCTCAACAAATCGCCCTACTGGTTTTAATCAGCGTCATTACCGGAATCATTGATCTGCCTTTTTCTCTTTATCGCCAATTTGGTATTGAGGAGCAATTTGGTTTTAATCGCATGACAGCCAAGCTGTACATCATGGACTCCATCAAAGGCATTCTTTTAGGTTTAGTCATTGGTTTGCCTTTGCTATGGTTTGTTTTATCTCTCATGACTGAAGCCGGTCAATATTGGTGGATTTGGACTTGGTTTGTCTGGGTAGGCTTCAATGCACTTTTATTGTGGCTATTCCCAACTTTTATTGCACCTCTATTTAATAAGTTCAAACCATTAGAGGATGGTCCTTTAAAAGATCGTATTGAACAATTACTCCATCGATGTGACTTCACCAGCCAGGGTCTATTCATCATGGATGGTAGCAAAAGAAGTGCTCATGGCAATGCCTACTTCACTGGGATGGGCAAAGCTAAGCGCATTGTGTTTTTTGATACTTTGATTGAGCGCCTGAACCCACAAGAAATCGAGGCTGTCTTAGCTCATGAGTTAGGTCACTTCAAACGCCAACATATTCGTAAACGCTTGATCCAGTCTTTTGCTTTAAGTTTTGTAGTTTTAGGTTTGTTGGGTTGGATATCCACTCAAGCTTGGTTCTATTTAGGCTTAGGCGTTATGCCTGATTTGAATGGCTACAACGCTGGTCTAGCATTGGTTTTGTTTATGTTGGTCATGCCAGTCTTTGGATTTTTCTTGACGCCGATCAACAGCATGGGCTCACGCAAACATGAATACGAAGCGGATACTTTTGCAGCAGAAAAAGCTTCTGCTCATGATTTAATTAGTGCATTGGTCAAGCTCTATCAAGATAATGCGGCAACCTTAACGCCGGATCCTTTGTATTCCAAATTTTATGATTCTCATCCGCCAGCACCATTAAGAATTGCGCACTTACAAAAGCTTGCACACTAAGGGATTAAGATAACTGTTAATGAAATCATTCAAAGCCTTACTTGTCGCATCCTACGGTCGTCACTATCTTGCAAGAGTGATTG